>NZ_JAFLNM010000011.1 GCF_017313275.1 Flagellimonas profundi
CACCAACAAAGCACATCAAGCACTACATGCAAACCAGCAGAACACTTCCAATTAACACTACTCTTTCGCGCTCACCAATCTCACGAAACACTCTCAAGTCTCTTCGACGCTCAACCCTCCCAAAACCCATCAACACACGCAACATCCGCACAATGTCTCTGTTCGGTCCTCGATTCTACTCCGCCCCCGAGCCCAACTTCTCGGGCCTCTTCCGCCTCATCGACGACTTTGACAAGTACTCGCAGCAGTCGGGCCAGCCGGGCGCGCGCCAGGGCCGCCACATCCCGACCTTCACGCCCAAGTTCGACGTCAAGGAGACGGAGAACGCGTACGAGCTGCACGGCGAGCTGCCCGGCATCGACCGCGAGAACGTCCACCTCGAGTTCACAGAGCCGCAGAGCCTGACGGTCCGCGGCAAGGTCGAGCGCAGCTACAGCGCGGGCGAGCCCCCGGCCGGCCTGCTCGAGGAGTCCCCGGCGCACAGCGGCGCCATCGAGTCGGGCGACAAGGGCTCGCCCAAGCCCCACCCCGTCACGGTCGAGGACGCCGCCGACGACGGCACCGTGGCCAAGACGAACAGCCGCCAAAACGACAAGGACCAGCAGCAGGTGCAGCAGCACAAGCAGCAGCCGCAGAAGCCCGCCGCCAAGTACTGGGTGAGCGAGCGTTCCATCGGCGAGTTCTCCCGCACCTTCTCCTTCCCCTCGCGCGTCGACTCGGACGCCGTCAGCGCCTCGCTCAACAACGGCATCTTGACCGTCACCGTCCCCAAGGCCAAGAAGCACGAGTCCAAGCGCATCTCGGTCTCGTAAAATGGGAACCTCGCCACCTTCCCACCGGGACCCAAACACGCCAAACATGGAATGAACAGCCCATGCCTTAGCCTATCGATGGCGCACACTTGTCTCTTCTTTTCTTTCTAAACCACTTGCGGTGCTGCAACCTTACGATTATGAGATAAACGCGACTGGACTTTGATGAACGACAGGGGGGGTTTCAATTGGTGCATAGCTTGGAGGGATGATCAAGCGAGGGTTCTGAGCAATACACGGCTCACCTCCCTAACTAATCATTGTAATCATAGGTCGGATATAATAAATGATGAGTTACG
>NZ_JAFLNM010000001.1 GCF_017313275.1 Flagellimonas profundi
CGTGGGAGATGACCACGTTGATAGGCCGTAGGTGGAAGTGCAGCGATGCATGCAGCCGAGCGGTACTAATTGCCCGTAAGCTTGCGCACCGCCCACTCGGTGGTTCCTTATGAACACCATTCGCTTCGTTGATTCTTCTTTACGGATGCACGCATCCGTCCCAACATATGTCATACTTCGGCCACGCTCAGTGACCGACAATAAAATATTGAAGATCTAGGTGGCCATGGCGACGGGGCCCACCCCTTTCCATTCCGAACAGGGAAGTTAAGCCCGTTTGCGCCGATGGTACTGCCACACCAGGTGGGAGAGTAGGTCGCCGCCTTCCTCAAAGCCCGATACATTGCGTATCGGGCTTTTTTGTTTTTATAGGTTATCTTTGCACCACGAGAATGTTACCTTAACCAATTCAATTGAGCACCAAATCCGACCCTATTCTAATTGAAGAAAAACTCAATGCCTATTCCCATGCATTGGGAATAGTACTGGCAGCAATAGGAGGAATATTTCTTTTTCAAAATGATGTAGAAGGCAATCCTTATATGAAAGGAAGTATCATCGCCTATGTAATCTCTTTGATAGTATTGTTTTTAGCTTCTACCATTTATCATGCAGTAGAAAATCCTAAAATCAAGAAGAAACTCAGAATCCTGGATCACATTAGTATTTATTATTTGATTGCTGGAACGTATACCCCAGTTTGTTTATCAGTGCTGTTACCATCCAAAGGCTGGCTGTTGTTTTATTTAGTTTGGGGAACCGCACTTTTTGGCACTATCCTTAAAATATTCTTCACCGGTAGGTTTGAGGCGTTCTCGCTAGTACTTTATGGGGTAATGGGGTGGCTTATTGTAATTGATTTGTCTTACCTTTTGGATCATATGTCATCCATGGGACTTTTATATCTAGCTTTAGGAGGTGCTTTTTACACCATTGGAATACTTTTCTATGCGGTAAAAAAAATACCATACAATCATTTGATATGGCATTTTTTTGTGTTAGGTGGTGCGATAAGTCATTGGGCCTTGATTCAAACCTTGATTTAAGGTACGATTATCGGAGATGTCACGGATAATCTTTTTAAACTATTTTACACCAAATAGGCAATACCGATTCCCAATATGATCACCACCAGTTTTCGAAGGTTGAAGGCATGCCCTTGTGCACTTTCGAACAAAATAATGGTGGATATATGAAAGAATACCCCAATGGCCAACGCAGTAAGTAGATGTCCGTAATTGGCTACTAAAGGTGATGTTGAAATATAGCTTCCCAAAGGAGTCATCAAGGAAAAGGCACCGACGAACAATAAGACGGTGGGGAATTTCATTTTTGAATTGATCAAAAAGATGCTCAAAATGATGGCTATCGGAATCTTGTGGATGATGATGCCATAAAGAATGGAATCGTTGTCATGTATCGGAACTCCTTCAACCAATGCATGTATGGAAAGGCTTAGAAACAACAATGTTGGAAATTTGTTTTCCTTTAAATGTACATGCATGTGCCCATGCTCCGCTCCTTTGGAGAAAAATTCCAAGAATACCTGTAGCAATATCCCACCTAAAATATAAAGGGCGATTATTTTTGGGTCATGGCCATTATATACATCGGGCAATAGCTCAAAAAACGTAAGTGATAACAGAAATGCACCACTAAAAGCCAGTAAAAGTTTAATGTTGTCAGTGTTCTTTGGTCTGGTAAACCAAACAAACGCAAACCCGGCCCAAACGGCCACGATGGGGATTATATAGATGATAGCGGCAGGAAAATCCATAGTAGGGATTAAAGGAGCAAAAATAGCCTATTTTTGCGGAAAGTTTTTAAGATAGTATGGCAGGAAATTTTAAAATGATGGCGAAAACCCTTTACGGATTTGAACCGATTTTGGCGAAGGAACTACGTAATTTGGGTGCTGGGCATGTGGAAGAAGGAGTACGGAATGTGACTTTTGAAGGGGATACGGGGTTTATGTATAAGGCCAATCTTTGTCTTAGGACGGCATTGAAGGTGTTTAAGCCCATTAAAACATTTAGGGTTTTTAATGAAAAAGACTTGTACAGGCATATTTATGATTTGGATTGGCCCGATATGTTTGATGTGGAAAAAACTTTTGCCATTGACAGTATAGCCAATACAGAGGTTTTTGATAACTCCATGTTTGTTTCCTTAAAAGCAAAAGATGCCATTGTGGACAAGTTTAGGGCAGTGGTTCGTGATCGTCCCAACGTAAAGACCCAAGATCCAGACATCCGAATCAATATCCATATTTATAAAAACACTTGTACGGTATCATTGGACAGTTCTGGGAATTCGCTTCATCAGAGAGGCTACCGTATTTTGACCAATATTGCACCGATAAATGAAGTGTTGGCCGCCGGTCTCTTACTTAAAAGCGGTTGGGATGGTCAAACGGATTTTTTTGATCCCATGTGCGGTAGCGGAACCTTTTTGATCGAAGCGGCCATGATTGCCTGCAACATTCCGGTAAACATTAACAGGGAGTCGTATGCATTTATGCATTGGAACGACTACGACGCTGAGCTGCACGATAAAATTGTTGATGCAAGTTTAAAAAAGGTCAGGGAATTCCATCATAAAATTATTGGGTATGACAAGGCTCCTTCGGCTGTACGAAAAACCCAAGAAAACGTGGACCATGCGAACTTGTCGGATTATATAACCGTGGAACGTAAAGACTTTTTTAGGGCGGACAAGCCTGTTGAGGGAAAGCTTCACATGGTGTTCAACCCACCATACGGGGAGCGATTGCCCATTGATATGGAGATTTTCTATGGAAAAATTGGGGATACCCTTAAACAAGTTTATCCAGGCACTGAGGCGTGGTTGATTACGTCTAATTTGGAGGCGTTAAAACATGTTGGTTTAAAGCCTTCCAAAAAAATAAAGACCTTTAATGGAAAGTTGGAGGCAAGGTTGGTGAAGTACGATATTTATGAAGGTACTAAAAAAGCTAAAAAACTAGACCGCAATTAGTTGTGTATGCAACAAAAAAACAAAGGTTTGTCTTAAAATAGAGTTGGATGAAGCTAAAAGAAATGTTTAGATTTGAAGATGTGTTTAAAACACGACTAACTAACTCAACCAAATTTACAAAAGGAGTCCTTTGAGGCTCCTTTTATTTTTCTGACCAAATGGCCAGCTCGTTGCCGGATGGATCCTTAAAATGGAATCTTTTTCCACCTGGGAATTCAAAAATTTCTTTGCTAATAATACCTCCAGCAGTTATTACTTTTTCCTGGATTTCTTCCAGGTCTTCGTAATAGAGTACAACAAGTACGCCATTGACGATGGGACCTTTGGTCAATTCAAACCCCCCGGCAACACCTATTTTGGAAAATGATGTGTAGTTTGGACCGTAATCGGTAAACGACCAGCCAAAGGCATTGGAGTAGAACGCTTTCGTTTTCTCAATATCCGTGGTCCTAAACTCGATGTAATCGATGGGAGCAGTCTTCATATTATTGTCCGTTTTCTTCTTTCATCTTTTTTGATTTTTTGTACAGTGGGATAAAGTAAGAAATGGAATAGTTATAATTAACACCAAAATTACTACCGTCGGTAACCTTATTGAATCCAGGAATCCATAGGTTGGGGAATTGTTCATCTTCTGAATTGGTGATCAAAAAGCCCAATCTTGCACTCATGCCCACAAAAATATTAGCAAACAATTCCACTTTGGCGCCTACAACAAATTCAAGCCATGAAGCGGAAAGTCCGCTAAACTCCCTATTGGGGTTCGAACCGGGCAAAAAATCCGAATTAAAAAACCGACCTGTTTCATAAAGGCTGTAATCGTACAAAGTGTGGTTGAAACTGGCTACGGCATATCGTCCGCCAATCGTGATTGCGTTGTTCATACCGAACCAATTGTCGTATGTATTTAAATCAACTCCAGCTTTAATGTAGCTGCCAGAGGTTTCATAATCATACAAAAGGGTATTGTTTAAGGTCTCATCCTGTCTTTTGGTCTCATTCCCAATTTCTGCAGCCAGATATAATTTGTGGGTAAGCCTATAGTCACCCACTAATTCGAGTCCGGTATAATCCTCATCAATAAAAGAGAGCACTAGTTTACTAATATCCGCACCAACACGTAGACCATATTCATCTTTGTACTCTATCGTATCCTTTTGTTGTAGATCGATAGGTTCGCTTTGTGCCTGAACAACAAAGGGAAGCATAGTTATAAGAATGCTAATGAAATATTTTGACATGGATGTTATTGGTATTTTCTACGTTGGGTTCGACAACTGTAATATCTTGGATCCAGTTTTCAGCACTTTCGGAGACGGAAACGGATATATTGTTGTAATTGGCCACAAATCCGCACGCTCGTGAAACAAAAGCTTCGCCCAGATCATAAGAAATGGTCAAGGTGTCTATGTTACCAGTTTCCTCCCCAGTATCGGCATCATCCTGGGAACTGGAAATGATTTGATACGTTGTGGCTATGGCATTGCTTCTTAAAGGTACTTGAAGTGAATCTGGGGAGTTTGATCTATCACCAAATGATTCATTGGTTAAAACACTATCTATATCGATACTCTTTATGCGTACGGATGGAACTCTTTTGAAGGCCGTTGTATCCTCAATATCATAAAAACCGATGACCAATAGCGGGGTATCGCCATCAACACAAATATCATCCTTTTCGCAGGATGACACATAAAAAAGTATAAATGCAATAAGTAGGATGGGGATTATCTTTTTCATTATGGTTGCCTAAGGGTTTTAATTCGAAAAACTACACCCGTTTTTCCAAAAGTACAACATTTTCAACGTGGTGCGTTTGAGGAAACATATCTACAGGTTGCACCTTTGTCACGGCATACTGTTCTTTCATTAGTGCTAAATCGCGTGCTTGGGTTGCACTATTGCAGCTTACGTACACAATTTTTGGTGCCGCTACCTGCAACAATTGCTCAACAACCTGTTTGTGCATCCCATCGCGTGGAGGGTCGGTAATGATTACATCGGGTTGACCGTGTTCCGAAATAAAATCATCATTGAACACATTTTTCATGTCGCCGACATAAAAATCCACATTGGAGATATGGTTGTGCAAGGCATTTGCTTTGGCGTCTTCAATGGCTTCGGGAACAGATTCCACCCCGACCACTTTTTTGGCGTTTTTGGCCACAAATTGCGCAATGGTTCCTGTTCCTGTGTAAAGATCGTAAACCAGTTCATCACCTGTTAGTCCTGCAAAATCCCTAGCTACTTTATAAAGCTCGTAGGCTTGGGCCGAATTGGTCTGATAAAAAGATTTTGCATTGATTTTGAACTGTAGCCCTTCCATTTCCTCGAAAATATGGTCGCGACCTGCAAAACAGATTACTTCTTGGTCGTAAATGGTATCGTTTCCTTTGGAATTGATGACATATAACAAGGAAGTGATCTCTGGGAATTTTTCCTTTACATGGTTCAGCAGAAGTGCCCTAGTTTCTTCATCATCTTCAAAGAATTGGATAAGTACCATTATTTCTCCAGTGGAGGATGTACGAATCATCAAAGTTCTTAACAGCCCTTCTTGCTTTCTTGGGTTAAAAAAGGACAATCCATTTTCGTTGGCAAAGTTTTTAACCTCCAATCGTATGGCGTTGGACGGGTCCTGCTGCAGATGACATTTTTTAATATCCAGAATTTTGTCCCACATGCCCGGAATATGGAAACCCAGGGCATTTCTGTCCTCAATCTCCTCGTCCGAATTTATTTCTTCCTGCGTTAACCACCGACTATCCGAAAAAGAGAACTCCATTTTGTTCCTATAGAAATATTGTTCTTCGGACCCTATTATCGGAGTGGTCTCGGGCAATTCCAAATTGCCTATGCGTTTGAGGTTGTTCTCCACCTCTTTTTGTTTAAAATAAAGTTGGTGTTCGTAGCCCATATGTTGCCATTTGCATCCACCGCAAGTGCCAAAGTGCTGGCAAACAGGTTCCGTTCTTTTATCGGAAAGGGTGTGGAATTTGGTAGCAACCCCTTCAAAATAGGCTTTTCGTTTTTTGGTGGTCATCACGTCCACCACATCACCGGGCACTGCATTGGTCAAAAAAATTACTCGTCCGTCCGGGGCTTTCCCTACGGATTTTCCTTTTGCTCCGGCATCGACCACTTCTACGTTTTCAAACGTTTTTCTCCTTCTGTTTTTACGCATGCCGCAAAAGTAAGTTCTTTTTGGTATTTCACAGAACGCAGGCTCTTAAATTGCATGTAAACTTTAATTGAATACTGGGGGAATCGTCTTTGGAAAAATTACGTTTTCATCAATTAATTTGTAATTTGCGGGCACTCCAAGGGATGATTTCTCTCCCACGCTGCTTTTTCGAGACTTCGAAAGAATAAAGGTACAGTAGGAATGGTTATTTTATCAATTTTAATCATTTAATGAAATGGCTGTTTTAGAGCATTTAACATCGCAGCAAGCGATAGATTTGGAAAACAAGTACGGAGCACATAACTACCACCCACTTCCTGTGGTTTTGAGCAAAGGTGAAGGTGTTTATGTGTGGGATGTGGAAGGAAAAAAATACTATGATTTTCTCTCTGCGTATTCTGCCGTGAACCAAGGACATTGTCACCCAAAAATTGTTGGGGCCATGGTAGAGCAGGCAAAAACACTGACCTTGACTTCACGCGCTTTTTACAATGATATGTTGGGGAAGTATGAAAAATATGCCACTGAAACCTTTGGTTTTGACAAGTTGTTGCCCATGAACACAGGGGCTGAAGCTGTAGAGACCGCCCTGAAAGTATGTAGAAGATGGGCTTACCAGAAGAAAGGCATTCCAGAGAACCAAGCCAAAGTGATTGTATGCGAGAACAACTTTCACGGCAGGACAACCACTATTATTTCCTTTTCCAATGACGAAGTGGCAAGGGAAAACTATGGCCCATACACCGAGGGATTTGTAAAAATCGAATATGATAATTTGACAGCGTTGGAGAATGCCCTTAAGAGCAATCCACACGTTGCCGGTTTCTTGGTGGAACCGATTCAGGGTGAAGCAGGTGTTTATGTGCCATCCGAAGGTTATTTGAAAGGGGCGAAGGCCCTTTGTGAAAAATACAATGTGCTTTTTATCGCTGACGAGGTACAGACGGGTATTGCCAGAACGGGAAGGTTACTCGCCACTTGTGGCAATTGTAGTTGTGAGGATAAAAACTGTAGCGGTACACCGGATGTGAAACCCGATATCTTGATACTGGGCAAGGCCCTATCGGGAGGGGTATATCCTGTATCGGGCGTTTTGGCC
This sequence comes from Flagellimonas profundi, assembly GCF_017313275.1. Classification (GTDB taxonomy): domain Bacteria; phylum Bacteroidota; class Bacteroidia; order Flavobacteriales; family Flavobacteriaceae; genus Flagellimonas; species Flagellimonas profundi. The sequence continues at coordinate 7,281 of NZ_JAFLNM010000001.1, forward strand.
AACGACGATATTATGGAGGTGATCACCCCTGGTAGCCACGGGAGTACTTTTGGAGGAAATCCTGTCGCTGCTGCGGTAAGTACAGCGGCTTTGGAGGTGATCAAAGAAGAAAACCTGGCCCAGAATGCCGAGGAATTGGGCGAACTGTTCCGTGAAGAACTGAACAAGTTTATCCCTACTTGCGATTTGGTCGTGAAGGTGAGGGGCAAGGGGCTATTGAATGCGATCGTGATAAACGATACGGAGGAAAGTTCCACTGCATGGGATATATGTATAGCGCTTAAGGAAAACGGTTTGTTGGCCAAGCCTACTCACGGCAATATCATACGATTTGCACCACCTTTGGTAATGAACCGCGAACAACTGATGGATTGTGTGTCCATAATTGTAAGAACTTTGAAAGATTTTGAAGTAAAAGCTTAAATAAAGACCGGGGCAACTGCCCCGGTTTTCAATTAAAAATTTCCTTTGGATTCTATCGACATTTCACAACCAAAATTGTCTACAAAGTAGTTATCCAAATCATCTGCTTTTATAGCTAGGTTTTTCAGATTTTCTTTAATTTTTTCTGCATGATCTGTAAATATATCGGATAGGTGCACCCTGTACGATAGATAGATTTGGTTGTCATGTATGCCCAAATAATAAGGTGCTGTATTGCCTTCTAATAAATGGTTCAACAGTTCTTGTATATTTTGCTTTGGAAGGTGGTTTATCGGTGATGTGGCTACCAAATAATCTTTTTTAAAGACAAAAATCCTGATAAGGGCACTTCCTTGATGGAATTCCCAAAAATCCCTACCTGCACGGCCCAGGACTGGATTGATTCCCAAATCTTCCAGCGCACTTTCTACAAATTGGGCAAAATGGCTTTTTTCAAATTCTTCCCAAATAGAAACATCCATATGGTTCCCACAATTGGCACAAAATTCTGATTTCTGATCGATGTAACTATCGCACGAATTACATTTTACATTATAGATTGATTTGTTTTGAAGTAGCGCGAAATCATTGATTTCCTTTATCAAATCCAAATGTTTGATCCCAAACCCCACATTGTCCGCATTGTTAAATTTTGATGTGGTCACCCCTAGCAATACGCCTGCTTCATTAAGCATGGGACCTCCGGAATTCCCTGGGTTTACCGCGGCGTCCGTCTGTATGTAATTTCTACCGCCCATGGGCTGGTTTGTGGCGGAAACAATTCCTTCTGTAATGGTATAGGGCATGCCAAAAGGATAACCGTTTATAAAGATTCGTTGGGTGTTCGCAATCGTAATTTCTTCTTGCAAAGAAATATCCGTCTGTAAGTTTTTAAATCCATCAATGCTCAAAAAGGCAAGGTCCACTTCTGGATTTACCATAACTACCTTGGCGACATACCTATCTTTTTTATGGTCTTCAACGGCAACTGTTTTTTCTCCTTCGATCACATGGTAATTGGTGATGATGTGGTCATGGCCGCTTACTGTAAAACCGCTCCCTGTTCCAGAAGCTGTTACAATTTTAAATACTGATTTTCTTATGTTTTCCACTTTAATTTGTTTCTGGTTAGCTGAATAATCTTGTAAAGAAGCTCTTTGCTTCTTTTTTACCATTGGCGGTGCCTGCTGTGCCGTTTAAAAAGGCATTGTAGGTGTTGAGCAATATGGGCCTGGCCTCATGCAATTCTTTACCTGAAACGTTTTCCAGGACATCGTAAATGGAGTTTTGGTGATGCTCCTCCAAATTATAATTGTATATCATTTTTAAGAAGGAATATTGTAAATAGTAACAGAGCATCAAATTGTTGTCCTTTTGTATATAGGAGTTGACATAGTTCTCCATATTCTTGGCATAGTCCTGTAAGAATTCATTGGAACTACGCCATTTGAGCGATATCAAGGCTTCAGCATGATAAATATCCTGCATCAACTCTTCTTTGGATTTTGCCTGAAGCGTTTGCATAAAGTTTGTCCCTTTGTCAATTCGATGGTTAAAATCGATTTGGCCATTGAATAGATAGCCCACATATTCTTCCAGTTTGGTTCTTAATGTTCCATGGACACAGGGAATGTTGACAATTTTCAACAAAGAAATCACGATAATGTCCCATTGAAAGTCATCCCATCTTTTTTCTTTGAAGAGTTGGCTGTAATTGTTGTAGTCCTCCAAAATATCACTGATTTGTTGCCAAACGATCTCTTTTTCCTCTTCGGACAATGCAGTGATCCTTGATTCCTTATAGAACTCGGCGTTGTATTTCTCTATGAATTCATCATCGTAATTATCGGCATAAACGCTTATTTCCCTTAATAGATCATATACTTTGTGGGGCTGACAAAGTTCTATTGTGGTTTCATATTCAAACCATAGAACATTGCCCCTGAGGTGAATCTGTGCCAATGTCAACGGATTGAAATTGATTTCTGCCACTCTTCTTAACAGGGCGACTTTGTTTGTTTTTTCAGTGATTTTTACAAAAGGTGCCTTAATGGAAAAGATTTCCTTTGTAATAGAAATACGGATCTCTGCGGAACCCTGCCCTTGAATAATTTGAATCTCATTATCCGTAGAAAGGCCTTTAAGTACATTGGGATTGATGTAATTGATGGTTTCGATCAATGCCGTTCTATGGTTTTTGGCATCGTAAGCTGCCATTGCTTTGTTCCAGTAAGAAACGTCCATAATAGGGTCGCTCTCACTTTTAATAGGTCTTGTGAACCTAGGGAGTACATGTTTCATTATTTATAGGTTAAGAAATTACAAATCAGATTTGGGTGAGGTTGATTTGTTTTCCAAGTGAGGTTGAAGAAAATTATGCTACTAATATAGTCTGTTTTTGATAATGTACAACATTACCTTTCTTCTATACTGTAAATAATCAGTATGTTGAGGCGCTAACAAACTGCAGCCTCTACTAACCTAAGCTGTTTTTTATGGGCATTGAAGCTCGCTTCAATACCAATGGGAAGAGTTGAGTTTTGGGGAATATGCCCAAAGCTCATACCATAAACTGCAGGTATGTTCAAAGGTGCGATCCTATCCATGATCACTTCCCTTAATGTAAAATTTTCGGTGGTTCGTTTTCGGTCGCAGCCTTTACAAACTCCAAAAATAATTCCCTTGGCCTTGGTAAAACTTTCCACATCGGCCAGTTGGGTAAGCATGCGGTCTATGCGATAGGGAGCTTCCTCGACATCTTCCAATAGAACTAGTTTGTCCGTAAAGTCAATTTCGTAAGGAGTGCCTATCAAAGCAGCGACCAGGGTCAAGCTACCTCCAACAAGTTCTCCCTGCCCCACACCGGGGGTAATGGTATAGCGATAGTATTCGCTGTTGCGGTATTGTTTTGGGTCTTTTAGTATCGCATTGTTGATGGGCAGGGACTCATGGGGTTCCATCAATACTTTTTTAAAGTATTCTTGGCTGTACTCATTATCCAAGGTTTTGCCAACCGGACCATGAAATCCGACAAGACCGGTTTTTTTATAAATGGTATTGATCAATGCCGTAATATCGCTAAAACCAATCAAAGCTTTTGGATTGTTTGCTATTGCCTCATAATCCAACATGTCCAAAATTCGGGTACACCCGTATCCGCCCCTGGCACACAAAATGGCATCTATATCGGGGTTGGAGAACATTTCATTCAAATCCTTTGCCCGTTCTTCATCGGTATTGCTGAAATAGCCAAAATTACCTTTTATACGATTTGTGTAATGGGTTTTGAATCCCATTTTCTGTAAGGTATCAACAGCTAGAAAGAGTGCTTCCTCCGCTACGGCAAACCCAGGGGCAACCAAACCGATTGTGTCGCCTGGATTCAGCTTATTGGGCTTTATTTTTTTTTGGGGTTTAGATGGTGATTGATTTCCCCAACTTGTTTGATGCAAGAGGGTTGTGGCACCAAGGGCAGCGGCAGATTTTAAAAAGCTTCTTCTTTTGGACATTTAACTTGGATTATGCAAAGCAAAGGTAAAAATGCACAAAATTTAGAAGAAAAACGTTATCTAATCACTGTTTCTTTCGTCTCTTCTTAACTGCCTTTGAATTTTCCTAATAGCTGATTCTATGGATTTTTCAGGTTCTATAATATTGTATTCGCCCCAAAAATTGGGATCGGAAAAACCTGAAGCCTCATCACTTAAAATTATTGACTTTTTGATTCTTTCCCTGTACCTAGGTCTATCACCATTTATGTTTTTCTCCCAGTCTGTGATGGCCATTTCAGCGGTCATGCTATACTGTGAGTTGAACCATTTATCATCCCAATCCACTTTAAACTCCATAAAAACGCTGCTATAACCATAATGCCATTTGCCGTCCTTTTCACGATAATCAACGCGATAGGATACCTCGGTAGGCCATACATCAACTCTTGCGGGTTTTTTACGAACAAATAGTTGGGCCGCTTTTTTTCTATCTGTAATGTTCAAGGAAAAGATGGCACTGGTCAATACTTTGTTCTCGACATCTATATACAATTCCCCTTGGTACAAAGGTTCATAAATTCCTGGATATTGGTTGAACTTAATCACATAGATCAATCTATCATTGGTCCTAGTGGAGCGGTCGAATGTGAATTTGTAATTGGATAGTGCCTCTTCGGAAAATATATATTCAGGATATTTCATCATGTCCACATATAATGTATTGTAAGGTCCACCCTGAAGTTTTAGGGCAACCGTATCCAATTTACTGTAATCTGTACTTTTACGTGCTTTGTAGAGTTCAACGGCATCCTCTCGAAACGAACTATAAGGTGTTTTGTAAATATTTACCACCGCCTCTGCCAAGGAGACATTTCGTCTTCTCCTTTTTATGGTTTCCCGGTAAAATGCGGTCATAAGTGTTGGGTCTTCAAAATAATTTTCATCCCTGTTCTTTAAGGTTTCCTTCACCAAGGCCAAAGCATCTTTAGGTGCGTTTATATTTATTTCTGAAAGTTGGGTTACCGACACCTCCAGCGAAATCTCGTTCTTTTCCGGTTCAAGACTGGCAATAGGAATCATTTTTGTTTTGTATCCCAAAAAGGATACCACCACATTCTTGTTGATATGCTCCCTTGGTACCTTTAAAAGAAAGTTACCTTCAGTATTGGTGATGGTGCTTATGTTAGTGCCCTCAACGGTAAGCGTAGCAAAAACCAAAGGTTTGTTGCTCGATTCTTCGGTTACTTCGCCACTGTATTGATTGAAATCGACTGCTGTATCATTTTGCTGGAACGCTGATGCGTTTATTGGAATTAGCATTGCCAAGGTGCATAATCCAAACAACAACAGTGCTGAAGATTTTTTATTTAAAATTGATAATGAGGTTTGTGATGACATATCTGCAATTTTTCTTTTTACTAAAAATACGAAATTTTGAAGATATGCATCAAGGCAGTTCTTGTTAAAAACCGAACAATCAACTCATAACCAGCTGTTTTTTTAATCTACCATAAAAAGTGCATTGGCGAAGAACAATTTTCCATTTTCCCAAAACCCTCGGAACAAAGGGTTGTCCACCATATAAATTACTTGGCCGCGACCGTAGTTTTCCACTCCAAACACTAATGTTTCTGAAATCCTTTTTTGCGCTTCGGTACCGGCGAAACCGGAAAATGGTTTGGAGTTCTGCTCCAAGTATACGGCATTTCCACTGTCGAGATAGTTGAATGCGCTGCTTCCCAATTTTAGAGAGAAATAATCCGGGCCGTAACCATAGGCCAAGGGGTTGGAATTATCCACCTTGGTTTTGAAGATAGCACCTGTAATGGCGCCTTTGATGCGTTCTCTTTCCCAATCCTTATAGGGCTGTGGTTTGTTGTCGCCGGAATCCTTCTCCATTTTCTTTTTCTCGATACCAAAACCTTTTTCACCATCAAGTGCATCTATAGAGCCTCCCATGGCAATAATTTTCCCGCCTTGCCTAACCCAGTCTTTAAGTTTGGAAAGTTCACCCTCATTGAAATGATTGCCATATCGGCCCCCTGGCAGAACAAGAATATTGTACTCGTTAAGGTTGACCCTATTGGCATAGTCATCGCCGATTACGGTGAGGGGATACTGCAATTGCTGCTCAAAAAAGTGCCAAATCTCCCCAAACCTAAGGGTGGAAGTTGGTCCTCCCGATAGCACTGCAATTTTGGGTTTGGTTATCATTTGAATGGATGAAGAGCCGAAATCTTTTCCGGAATCCACAAAACCGGTAGTGGTCGGAGTAATATCTTTTTGGAATTTGGTTGCTATAGTTTGAAGGGTGGATATAAAGCCTTCCTTGTTTTCGTTGTCACCTTTGGTAATGATCAATGTACCGCGTTCAAAGGATTTGCCCTCAATGGTAAAGGGGTGGTCTGCTTTTCGAACTCGAATTCCTTCTTTGAGCAATGCAGCCAAAAAGCGTGCATCGTCCATGCTGTTCCAATCGGTTATATAAGCATAGCTTCCGTTGCTAATGTTTGATGAAGGCATTGTTTCCTGAACATTTTGAACGGAAACCGAGGATGTGGAGGCAACAGCGTCCAATCCATAGGCATAGGGCAGCGACCACGCAGTAATGTCGTACGTCAGAGAATCCGAAAGCTTTGCGCTTGGCTCGAACAAGACCTTTACCAAAGTTCCTTTGGGTTGGTCTGTAGAAACCACCATACCATTTTTATTGATGGATAGGCTGCCACTGCTTCCTGTTCCATAGTTGTGTCCCCGGTAAGAACCACTGGCCAAATCCCCATATTCAATATTGTGTTTGTCCAGAAGGGATTTAAGGGCATCCAGTTTGTCCTTATCGCCTTTGAGTACATAGCTTTGGTACTTGAATTCTTTGTTCTGATGGAACTTTCTGAATTCCTCGTTTAATTTTTCGGCATTTTGGGAGGATACTTCCACGGTAGAAAGTCCCGTTGTAAAGTGATGCGCAATTCTATCCTTTAAGGTCAAGGTGTCACCAATGGCCGTGATAACTCCTAGTCCAGCCCTTCCACTACCTCCTTGTTCATACGTCATTCCAATGGAACCATTGTAAATGGGGTAGGTGTCACCATAACTTGGGTATAATAGGTCAAAAACTTCTTTGGTAAAGTAAAACCAGCCGTTGGCATCAAAATATTTGGCATGGTTTCTACCCAGTGTTACTTGAAAATCGCGTTGGAAGTCTGTTATCACCTCGTGATAGGGTTCTGCGGCAGGAGCAAAATAGTAAGGATTGTTTACGCCTTGTTCATGAAAATCCACATGGATGTGCGGCAACCATTGGTTGAACATTTTTAAACGTTGTTGGCTCTCGACCTGTGTAAGCCAAGCCCAATCACGGTTTAAGTCGAACATATAGTGGTTGCTGCGCCCGCTCCACCAGCCTTCGTGATGTTCCTTGCTGTTAGGATCCACTTGATATGGTGTATTCTTGTATTGGTTGTACCAGTTACTGTATCGATCACGACCATCAGGGTTAATGCAGGGATCCATGATCACAACAGTGTTCTCCAGATAAGAACTCTTTTTGGTCAAAAGTTCATAAATGGTCTTCATCGAGGCTTCGGTACTAACACTTTCGTTGCCATGTACGTTATAGCTCAACCAAACAATGGCTTTTGAGGAATTTCCCGTTCCTTCGGTATCCTTTAAATGCTCTTGCCTGATGGTTTCCAAATTGGCAAGGTTTTCTGCAGAGGAAACGTACGCCAAAATCAAAGGCCTACGTTCGTTGGTCTGACCATAAACCGTTAGTTGTACCCTATCCGAGGCAGCTTCAGCCAAATATTCGTAGTAATCCACTACTTCGTGGTGGCGTGTAAACTGTGATCCAAGCTCATACCCCAAAAACTCCGATGGGGACTTTAATTGTTGGGCAGATAAAGAAATGGACATTAAAAAAACGAGGGAAAATAAAAATTTGGTCATGCTTGGGTTAATTAGTTCTACCAAATCTACTAATAAATTGAGGCAGAAACCTAATTTTATCGAGGCTCGCCCTCTAAAATTGCATAAAATTCAATTAACGTATTTTTAGGAACAGAAAAAAAGAAGAGGCTTATCTTTGGACACCTCATTACAATTTTGAATGGAAGTAGAATGTATACCCTTTAAGGAAACCGGTTATTTTTCCCAACTAATTTGTGACTATCTTGATCAAAAAAAAGGTTTATCCCCCTTTTTTAATAGGTATCCCTTGCCAGAAAACTTTGGTGATCAAATTAAAGAGAAGACAGCTAATTATCCAAAGGAGCACAGGGCTGTATTGGTGAATTCGTTAAAGAATCAATACAAAGGATTTGAGGTTTCCAAGGCAACACAAAAAAATATCGATTCCCTTGAAAAGGACACCTCCTTCACTGTGGTCACGGGGCATCAATTGAACTTGTTTACAGGACCATTATATTTTCTGTATAAAATTGTTTCCACGATCAACCTGGCCAAAAAACTCAACAGGGAACATCCAAATCATCATGTTGTGCCGGTTTATTGGATGGCCACGGAAGACCATGATTTTGACGAGATCAACTACTTTAATCTGCATGGAAAAAAAATTCACTGGAATAAAAAGGCATCGGGTGCAGTAGGTAGGTTATCTACCGAAGGGCTGGACGAGGTTTATGGGATATTTGTTTCGGAACTGGGTAATTTGGGACTCGCTGACAGATTAAAGGAACTTTTTAAAAAAGCCTATCTGGAGCATTCCAATTTAACCGAGGCAACCCGCTATCTGGCGAATGCCCTATTTGGGGAAGAAGGTTTGGTAATCGTGGACGGTGATGATAAGGAACTTAAAAAATTGTTGGTTCCCTATGCCAAAACAGATATTGTTGATCATACTCCGTACCAAAAAATATCCGATAGTATTCAAAGGTTGGGGGAGGTTTCCTCAGATTATACGATTCAGGTCAATCCGAGGGAAATCAATTATTTTTATTTGAAGGATGATTTACGGGAACGAATTATTTTGAAAAAGGGAAAATACCACGTGATCAATACACATGTCGATTTTTCCAAAGAAGAACTTCTGCAAGAGTTGGAATCTTATCCCGAACGTTTTTCACCCAATGTGGTCGCACGTCCGTTGTACCAAGAAGTGATCTTACCCAATCTGTGTTATATAGGTGGGGGAGGAGAGCTGGCTTATTGGTTGGAGCTTAAATCTTATTTTGATGAGGTGGGAGTTACCTTCCCTATGCTGATGTTGCGTAACTCAGCTTTGCTGATTACCGAAAAGCAGTCCGAAAAAGTGGGGAAAATGGGGCTCAAGGTTTCCCATTTGTTCATGAAGCAACATTCGCTCATCAACAAAAAAATACGGGACATCTCCAATATCGACATTGATTTGTCGCCCCAGAAAAAGTTGTTGGAAGAGCAATTTCAGCATATGTACGAACTCGCTGAAAAGACGGACAAGAGTTTCTTGGGTGCGGTTAAAGCGCAGGAGGTTAAGCAAAAGAAAGGATTGGATAAGCTGGAAAAACGTTTGCTGCGGGCGCAGAAACGTAAACTAAAGGATCATGTGGTACGGTTGACCGAACTTCAAAATGAATTGTTCCCCAACCAATCGCTTCAAGAAAGGCAGTTGAATTTTTCGGAAATCTATTTGGAAATGGGCGAGGACCTGACTCCCCTATTGCTGGAAACCTTAGACCCGTTCTCACAGGATTTTACCATTCTTAAACATAAATAATGGGTGTGGCCAGGTTCTGAGCACCCTGAAAAACCAAAAAATTTTTCAAAATTATTTAAAACCAAGGTAGGGTATTTATTTACTTGGTTGTTCTATAGTTGAAAATTGCTATGAAAAAGTAAATATTTTGAGTTGGTTAACTCATATGTTTAGGTTGGTTTTGATTTTATTGAAAAGCCCCGGAGTGGTTCCCGGGGCTTTTTGTTTTTTAGTATAAACCAAAGCTTAGAACAAATCCTTGAAATGTGTTTTTACTTCAAACAAAGTAGCCTCCTTCATGGTATCGAATCGAATATCTGCATGACCTACCCGTTCTTCCGGACCAATGCCCACACTGTGGAATTTTCCAGCTTTGGCGGCATCAATTCCTTTTTCGGCATCTTCAAAAACGATACAGTTTTCAGGGGGTAATCCCAATTTTTCAGCAGCATATAGAAAAATATCGGGAGCTGGCTTGCTCCTGGAAACGCTATTGCCATCTCCAACAACGTCAAAAAAATGTATGGCGTTGAGTTGTTTCAATACCTTGTTGGCATTTTTGCTGGCACTTCCCAAAGCAACACTAAAACCTTCTGACCGTAAATGTGTTAGGAGCTCTCTGGCACCGGGTAAATAATCTTCAGGTGTCATATCGTCCAAGCTTTCCACGTAGATATCGTTCTTTTTGGTAGCCAGTTCAACTACAGTGTCTTCATCCAAAGACACCCCATTGTGGTCCATGATTACCTTAATCGAGTCCATTCTGGAAATTCCCCTGAGCTTTTCATTGAGTTCACGATCAAACTGCCAGCCCATATCGTCCGACAGTTTTTTCCATGCAGCATAGTGAAGTTCAGCAGTATCGGTAATGACCCCGTCCAAATCAAAAATGAAACCCTTGATCATGGTTGTAGTTGTTTAGAGGGCAAAGAAAAAAGGAAAATAGTTAAGAAAAAAACTATTTAAGGGTTAGATTTTTAAAAGGAAAATGTATTATCAATTAAGATTGATTCACTTGTTAATAACCCGTTGGAATTACTTCATGGAAAAACTTGTCATAAATATCCTTTAAAAGATATTTTTGCAACTAAAGCAAATTGCTATTTTTGCCCATGCATAACAACGTACTCATCCTAGACTTTGGTTCCCAGTACACACAACTGATCGCAAGACGCGTAAGGGAACTCAACATTTACTCAGAAATCAAGCCATACAACAAATTGCCCGAGGATTTATCGGATTACAAGGCGGTTATCCTTTCCGGTTCGCCTTCTTCGGTGCGATCTGAGCAGGCCCCCCATCCCGATTTATCGGAGATAAAAGGCAAGAAACCTTTGTTGGGTATCTGCTACGGGGCGCAATACTTGTCCCATTTTCATGGAGGCAACGTGGCACCATCGGCAACCCGTGAATATGGTAGGGCCAATTTGTCCTATGTGAAGCAAAATGAGGATTTCCTGAGCGGAATTGGGGAAGGCAGCCAAGTTTGGATGAGCCATAGTGATACGATCAAGGAACTTCCCGAGGGAGCGGTTTGTTTGGCCAGCACACACGATGTGGAAAATGCCGCATACAAAATCGAGGGCGAAACAACCTACGGGATTCAATTTCACCCAGAAGTATACCACACCACGGATGGCAAAAAGCTGTTGGAAAACTTTTTGGTAAATATTGCAGGATTGGAACAGGATTGGACGCCTGATGCTTTTGTGGAAACCACCGTTGAGGAATTACAGAAAGAGATTGGTGACGAGAAGGTGATTCTGGGACTGTCCGGTGGAGTGGATTCCAGTGTGGCCGCCATGTTGTTGCACAAAGCAATTGGAGATCACCTGTATTGTATATTCGTAAACAACGGACTTTTGCGTAAAAATGAGTTCGAAAGTGTTTTGGACCAGTACAAGCACATGGGGCTTAATGTGAAAGGTGTTGATGCTTCGGCACGTTTTTTGGATGCCTTGAAGGGAGAATCCGACCCCGAAGGAAAAAGAAAGATTATCGGGAGGGTCTTCATCGAGGTTTTTGATGATGAGTCACACAAAGTGGAAAACGCAAAATGGTTGGCCCAGGGCACGATTTACCCGGATAGGATCGAATCCGTTTCGGCCAGTGGAGGACCATCAGCAGTGATAAAAAGTCACCATAACGTTGGGGGCTTACCCGATTATATGAAGTTGAAAGTAGTGGAACCCCTGAAAATGTTGTTCAAAGATGAGGTGCGAAGAGTGGGGGCGAGCATGGACATGCCAGCTGAGATTTTGGGAAGACATCCATTCCCGGGACCTGGTCTTGGAATTCGTATCTTGGGTGATATTACGGCAGAAAAAGTGGCAATTTTACAGGAAGTGGATGCCATTTTTATTGATGGATTGAAAAAATGGGGGCTTTATGACAAGGTTTGGCAGGCCGGAGCCATGCTTTTGCCCGTAGATAGTGTAGGAGTTATGGGCGATGAGCGTACCTACGAAAAATGTGTGGCGCTGAGAGCGGTTGAAAGTACCGATGGTATGACGGCCGATTGGGTGAATTTACCCTACGAATTCCTACAAAAGACCTCTAATGATATAATAAACAAGGTTAAAGGCGTTAATAGAGTGGTGTATGACATTAGCTCAAAACCACCGGCAACTATAGAATGGGAATGAGAAAACATATTTTACAACTGGTTTTTACCATTGTCCTTTTGTTGGCAATGGCACCGGTTTCTGCACAAAATTATGCAACGCACGCTGTAAAGGAAGGAGAAACCCTGAAGAGTATTTCTCAGAAATACAGGGTAACGCCCTACAGTATATTGCAGGCCAACAAAGAAATCAAGAGTGCCTCTGATGTAAAGGAGAACACCATCTTGATCATTCCTTTGAATGGGCAACCTATAAAGGATAAAGAAGAGACCAAAAAAGAAGAGCAGGAGGAAGAAGAGGTAAAACCAATCCGTTTTATGCGTCATAGGGTAAAAAGGAGGGAAACTATCTTTGGTCTTACACAGAAATACAACATTACCGAAGATCAACTAAAAAGGTATAATACCAGATTATATTCTGAACCACTCGAGCGTAGAATGGTGCTTCAAATTCCTGTGTTCCCAGAAGTTGACCCCGATGAGGATAAAGACCTGGATTTTGAGGTCTACACCGTGCAACCTAAAGAGACCCGTTGGAGCATTGCCCATAAGTACGGCATTAGTGTGGACAGTCTTTTGGTGTTGAACCCAGATTTGGACAAGAACAACAATTACTTGGCAGCAGGTGAGGAACTGAAATTGCCAAGACCAAAAGGGGATAGTCTAAAAGAACAGAAAACAGAAATATTTACCTCCTACACAGTGCCACCAAAAATGACCCTTTACAGTTTGGGAAGGGAGTACGGCATCCCAACGGACTCGATTGTTCGATTGAATCCTGAGATCGTAAAGGAAGGAGGCCTTAAAGAAGGTATGGTGGTAAGACTTCCCAAAAAGAAAGATGATGAAGGGGAGGTAAACACGGAAAACTTTATTTTTTACGAGGTAAAGCCAAAACAAAATATTTTTAGAATTACCCAAAACCTTAAAATTACAAGGGACGAACTGTTCCGTTTAAATCCTACTTTGGAAAACGGGCTAAAAGCCGGAATGGTGCTAAAATTACCCAAAGAAAAGGCGAAAGACCTAGAGGTCAAGAATGCCCTGGTACTGGATAAAATCAACTTGGTGGACAGCATAAACTTTGAGAATAGACCAAAGTTGGTATTTATGTTGCCCTTTAGATTGGACAAGGTCAATGTGGCCGACGCCGAAAAAGCCGAAGAGCTGATCAAAAACAGAAGGGATTTGGCCTTGAGCCTTGGTTTTTATACCGGTGCCTTGGTAGCATTGGACTCCATAAAAAAAATGGGGGTTTCGGTAGATGTGAAAACCTATGATACCCAATTGGACCAGGCCAAAGTAAAGGAAATTCTCTTCAGGGAAAACCTAAATGGCGTTAGTGCCATTATCGGCCCATTGGCTGCGGGACCTTTGGACGAGGTAGCAGTTCAGGCTTCTGCAAAAGATATTCCTGTCATCGCTCCGATATCTTCGGACAGTAAATTGAGCCACAGTAATGTGTTTTTCTCTGTGCCTAGGGATGTGGTGCTCCGCGAGAAGATGTTGTCCTACATGGAGAAGATTTATAAGGATGAAAATATCATTATCATTGCAGATTCCACTCACCAAGTGGCACACGACTCCATCTTGAGCAAATTCCCGGCAGCCCAAATTGCAAAGGTGATCGATAATAAATCACTTCACCTGGACGAGTTTTTGGTTCAACTTTCTGAAGAAAAAGAGAACTGGGTGTTTTTGGAAACAGACCAACCCAATATGGTGGCCAGTGTTACTTCTATCCTGAACTCTGCAAACACAGCGGCAATCAGCGATGAAGAAACGGTGGAAATCAATGTGCGGATGTTTACCACAAGTTTTAATGCTGCTTTTGAGGATGATGCGGTCTCCAAGACCCATCTTTCCAACCTTAAGTTTACATATCCATCTTTTTATAGAGAATCCGTAAACGATTCTTTCACTAGGGCGTATAGCCAAAAATATAATGGGGTGCTTCCCGATAGGTACGCCGTAAGAGGATTCGATGTAACTATGGATGTATTGCTAAAGCTAGCGTACAAGAACAATCTATTCGAAACGTCCAAGTATATTGGTCTGACCGAATATGCTGGAAATGGATTTGACTACTATAATGATTGGACCTCTGGTTATTTCAATAGGGCGTGCTTTATCATGGAGTATGATAATCTTGAAATTAAAGAAGTAGAGCCAAAAGATGACATCAAAAGTAACCTATAACGGAAACCTTCGTACCACTTGCGTTCACATACGCTCTGGGAACGAATACATCACCGACGCCCCAATTGATAACAATGGTAAAGGCGAGGCTTTTTCACCAACCGATACCGTGGCAACCGGATTGGCCAATTGCATGATGACCATGATGGGCATAAAAGCACGCGACTTAGAGGTGGATTTAACAGGTTCCACAGCCGAAGTGACCAAGCACATGGCGGCAAACCCAAGAAGAATTTCCAAGATTGAGGTGAAATTGGAGCTGCCTGCATCGGTTTCCGAAAAACACCGGAAGATTTTGGTGCATACCGCCCAAACCTGTCCCGTACACTACAGTCTACATCCCGATATTGAAAGAGTAATTGAATTTAATTGGGTAAATTAATTGGCATAATAGGTATTCTTCTGCTTGGTTTTTTAGGCTTTTCACAAGAAATCGAGGAGGGAGTTGCATGGAGCAAGAACATGCGGCTTACCTGGGCTGATTATAAGGGTAAGGTGCCTCCTGCCGATGAGTCGGCAGCAACTACTGCCAGTGGTATCAGTTATTCCTATTCTGCAAACCTTCTGCACCATGAAGTAAAACTGGATTTTGAGGTCGGCGCCTATTTTTATCCTAATGAATCTTGGTACAAACCACAATTATGTGATGAAAACACCCTGGCGCACGAGCAGCTTCATTTTGATATCACAGAGCTTTTTGCCAGAAAAATGCGCGAAAAACTGAGGCGTACTTCCTTTTCCGATGATGTTAAGGCAGAGGTCCGTAAGATTTATCGGGATATTTTAAAAGAGTTGCAACAATATCAGGAGCAATACGACTGGGAAACCAACTTTTCTCGAAATAGGGAAAAACAAAAGGAATGGAACCGTAAAATTGCCGATGCATTAAACGGAGAAGGGTAATATTGTATTTGATGTCAACCCTTCAAATAATTATTTAATTTCTTCGTCAACCCTCTCTTTCATTCTTAACGCATTTTCAACAACATTTTTAGCCATACGTTGCGTTCTGTAAGCATAGGTAAGTTCGTGGTCGATCAGTTGGCGAAACTTTTTGGTTTTCAATTCCTCCAAAAATTCATTGGTATCATAATCGTTAACATAGCTTGGATTCTCATTGTCGAATGGCCGAATTGCATTAATGTAATTACCATAATCCGTATTATACCTTTTGGATAATTCACCTTGTACTTTCATATCGGTATAGAACTCTGATAAATCTTTTCGTAAGCTATCATTACTTATCAAACGCAAATTGCCAGTGCTTACGAGTTCTCGATATGCCTCATCATCGACCAGATAAAAACCACTAAACGATGCCGCTCCTTTTGCTATGGTATTTATAAAATTTAAAGTATCTGTAATGGCAAAGGGTGCCTCTATATATTGTTTGGCAAAGTTTAAGTTTTCAATTTTTGCGTCAAATTGGTCAACATAAATACGTTGCGTATTAAAAGTTAAATTTTCCAGATCTGCCGAGATGGATAAAAGATAATCTTGCTCCAGGTTGGTATTTTTTCGTTCCTCGTTCCAAGTATTGATCTGTAGGGCAATAAGAATCCCTATGACCACCAAGATGATTTCACCTAATGCATAAAGCAAATATTTGCTGAGTTTGTTTTCCGATAGCAATCGTTGTCTAATCTTTCTAAATAATTTGATCATAGCATTGGATGGTCAAAAATCAAGCTGGTTTAAAATATTGGTCATTCCAAAATAAACATCATTGTTTGATTGATAGTGGTACCAAGAAAGCAAGGTTTGGCTCTAGTCCCTCAATTGAAAGAGAATATCCATCACTTCAATGTTGGGTGCTTCCACAATTTCATAGGCCTTAGGGATGCCTTTAGCCAGTTCGGACTCCCTAAAGGCTTGTGCTGACTCTTTGGAATCCCATACATATACCCCTCCATATTCATTGGGCCCATTCAATTTGACGTAGTATTTCTGTAAAAGGCCTGGAATAGCCTTGAACTGAGGTTCTCTTTCTCGTGCCTTTTCCAGCAACGTAACTTCATCCAGATTACTTTTTAATCGTATTATTTGAAGTATCATAAGGTTTTCATTAAACGGATTTTAGATAATCAATACTCTCTTTAAGGGCAACCCTTGGGTTTTCTACAACATCTTGTTCCACAAAAAAGTGTTTTACGCCAGATTTTTGGGCTGCATCAACAATGGCAGGAATATCCATGGCACCTTTTCCAACGGAGGTCATCAACGGAAAAAGTTCTATCCACTGGTCGGCTGTTCCACCATCTCCCTTAAAGGTTGTAATTTCCTTCATGTCCTTTAAGTGCATTGCAATATAACGGTCCTTATATTTTTGAAGATATTCGACCGGGTCTGCACCTCCGGCCATGGTCCAGTAAATATCCATTTCAAAAAATACAAGCTCAGGGTCCGTGTTGTCCAAAATAATGTTCAAAGGAATCTGTCCATCCATTTCGTGCAAACCGTAACCGTGATTATGATAAATAAATCTGAACCCTTCATTTTTGGCATTTTCTCCGATGGCATTAAAGGTATCCGCCATACGTTTATAGTCATCTAATGAGGTTCGTAGTTCCCCTGGTATGGCAGAAATACCCATACAATCCAACCCCAGCGTTCGAACTGCTTCGCCCACCTCTGGCATTTTTGTCTGCAGTGAGACCAAATCGATGTGTCCCGAAGTAGCTTTTAAACCATTGTCTTGTAACAATCCTTGAAACTCTTTTGCCGAATGCCCATAAAAACCACTGCCGGTAAAACCCAGACTTGGTGTTACGGCCTTCCAACGCTCGTGTGCGGCAACGGAACTAAATGGGTAGGGACCGTAAATCTCAATCTCTTTATATCCCATTTGGGACAACATGTTCAAAGTACCGGACAAATCATTTTCCAACATTTTTGGGAGTGAGAACAGTTGGATTCCGATATTCTCCAGACCTTTTTTTGTGGGTGAACAGGCTCCAAGGCCCAAAAGCATAGTTGCACTGGAAGCCAAAGCCGTGTTTTGAATAAACTCTCTTCGTTTCATGTTTGTTTAGTTTGGTTATGTTGTTAAGGGGGCTGATCAAATATCACATCTCATGAACCCATCTTTTAATGCCTCGATTTTATCGTCCCAGGTAGCAATAAACTCTTGCGCCACATATCCTTTAAACCCAGTGTTGTGTATAGCTTTTATTATGGCAGGATAGTACAATTCCTGAGTTTCATCAATTTCATGTCTTCCTGGTACGCCTGCAGTATGATAGTGGCCAAAATAAGGGTGATAATTCTGTATGCTTCGGATGATGTCCCCTTCTTGGATTTGCATGTGGTAGATATCGAACAGCAACTTAAAATTATCACTTCCCAAGTGTTTGCAGAGCTCTACTCCCCAAAGGGAATTATCGCACATATAATCTGGATGGTTTACTTGGTTAAAAAGTTCCATTTGAATGACAACGCCATGCTCTTCTGCCAAGGGTATGATCTGTGAAAGACCGTCCACACAATTTTGAAGGCCAACATAATCGTTCATCCCATCTCTATTGCCGCTAAAACAGATCAGGTTGGTATATCCTGCCTCGGCAACCTTGGGAATCATTTCGGTATAGTTTTTAATGAGTTGCTCGTGATACTTTGGATTGTTCCATCCTTCGGTAAGGCTGATCTCGGCACCATTGCACATGGAGCAATGAATATCGTATTTTTTTAAAGTGGGCCAATCCTTTGGTCCGACCAAATCAATCGCCTTGACCCCTAATTCGTTAAGGGTCTTTAAAAAATCTTCCAGGGGGATATCATTAAAACACCATTCGCACACACTATGATTGATATTGTGCTTTAAATTAAATTCTTTGGATTGTCCATAGTTGTTGGGGGCCATGGCAGAAGCCGAAGCCAGTCCTGCAGACCCTACGGCAGCAGTGGCTATAAAATTTCTACGTTTCATTTTGAGGATTTGTTAATGGAAAGATAGTATTTTAGACCTACATATGGAAATACGTCCCGATACAAAACAGCTTTTGGAACTGGCCCATTACAAAATGCCTTTTGGTAAGTTTAAAGGACGATATCTGGTGGATCTGCCACTGCCATATCTGGTCTGGTTTCGGCAAAAAGGTTTTCCCAAAGGGAAATTGGGAGACTATTTAAATACCATGCTTACCATTAAGGATAATAACCTGGAACCCATCATTAGAAAACTGCAAAAAGATTTTCCTAAAGAATCTTCCTGATTTTTGTCCGGCAATTAGTAACTTTACGCCCCGTAATAGAATGATCAATATGTCAGAGACCAAGTACATTTTCGTTACGGGAGGCGTTACTTCTTCATTGGGTAAAGGAATTATAGCCGCATCCTTGGCCAAACTACTGCAGGCCAGGGGATACCGAACCACCATCCAAAAGTTAGATCCATACATAAATGTTGACCCGGGAACACTGAATCCATACGAGCATGGCGAATGCTATGTAACCGATGATGGTGCGGAGACCGACTTGGACCTTGGCCACTACGAACGTTTTTTGAATGTTCGCACCTCACAGGCCAACAATGTTACCACAGGTAGAATATACCAAAGTGTAATCGAAAAGGAACGTAGAGGTGAATTTTTGGGCAAAACCGTGCAGGTAGTCCCCCATATTACCAACGAGATAAAGGAACGTATCCAAATTTTGGGCAATAATGGGGACTATGATATTGTTATTACCGAGATTGGTGGTACAGTGGGAGATATCGAATCATTGCCCTACATTGAAGCTGTAAGGCAATTGCTTTGGGAACTTGGTGAGCACAATGGAATTGTGGTGCACCTTACTTTGGTCCCATTTTTATCTGCAGCCGGAGAATTAAAGACCAAGCCTACACAACACTCTGTCAAAACCTTAATGGAGAGTGGGATAAAGGCCGATATCTTGGTATGCCGTACCGAGCATCAAATTTCGGAGGATATCAAGGAAAAATTAGCGCTTTTCTGTAATGTGAAGAAAGAAGCGGTAATCCAATCTATAGATGCATCGACCATTTACGATGTTCCCTTATTAATGCAAGAAGAAGGTTTGGATACGGTTACCTTGGAAAAATTGGCCTTACCCAATGATACCGAGCCTAACCTAGATCAATGGAAAGAGTTTCTGCAAAGGCACAAAAACCCAAAGGATAAAGTTGTAATTGGCTTGATTGGAAAGTACGTTGAACTTCCCGATTCCTATAAATCCATTCAGGAGGCCTTTATTCATGCAGGCGCTGCCAATGAGGTGGATGTTGAGGTGAAATCGATTCATTCCGAACATTTGTCAGCAAAGAATATAGATAAAAAACTGAAGGGCCTGGACGGTATTCTGGTAGCCCCCGGTTTTGGTGAACGTGGGATTGAAGGAAAGGTGACAGCCGTAAAATATGCCCGTGAGAACAATATTCCTTTCTTAGGTATTTGTTTGGGTATGCAAATGGCCGTAATCGAATTTGCAAGAACCGTTCTTGGTCTGGAAAAAGCCAATTCTACCGAAATGGACAGCGAAACACCAGATCCTGTCATCAGTTTAATGGAAGAACAAAAATCCATCACCAATAAAGGTGGTACCATGAGGTTGGGTAGTTGGGATTGCCACCTAAAAGAAGATAGTCTGGTGGAAAAAGTATACGGTTCTTCCGATATTGAGGAGCGCCACCGCCACCGTTATGAATTCAACAATAAGTATAAGGAGCAAATGGAGAAAGCAGGTTTGTTGGCTTCCGGTTTAAACCCGGAAACAGGCCTGGTGGAAGTTGTGGAAATACCCTCGCATCCATGGTTCGTTGGTGTGCAATATCACCCGGAGTATAAAAGTACCGTTGCCAGCCCTCACCCCTTATTTGTTGGGTTTGTAAAAGCGGTATTGACCCATAAACAGAAACAAAACAATGCCAGTTTGGCATAAAATGGGGTTTTGGGCATATATTTGCCACTTGAAATACCAATAAAATATTTCTACTAAATAATATTCATGGAAGAAAAGAAGCTGGATATTAAATCCATTATTGGATTTGTACTGATTTTTGGGATACTCATTTATATGTTTTACCAAAATCAGCCTACGCCAGAAGAGTTAGAGGCACAAAAAGCTGAACAAGCACAGCAAGCGCAGGTCGAGGAAGAAGAAGCCAAAGCTGAGGAAGAAGCCAAAACCGCTCCTGTTAAGGAAACAAAAACCATCGACTTGTCCGATTCTACGGCGGTTGCCCAATATAAAAGCACCGTTGGGGCATTTGGTTTTACACAAACATCGGACGGTAATACCATTCTGGAAAATGAGGTGCTGAAACTTGAGGTCTCCAATAAAGGAGGACAAATTGTTGAGGCAAAAATGAAGAATTTTGTCACTCACGATTCTGTACCCATCTATTTGGTGAAAGATGGCAACGCCAATTTTGCCTTGAACTTCACTACTTCGGACAATAGAGTTTTAAGTACGGCCGACCTGTATTTTGAGCCTTCACTGAGCCAAAGTGGTGATAATAAGGTGCTTTCCATGAAGGCCAAAGTGGCCAATGATCAGTACTTGGAGTATCGTTACGAAATGAAGCCAAATGAATATTTGGTGGACTTCACCGTCCGGTCCCAAGGGTTGAGCGGTGTTTTCAACAGTAGCAATCCAGTTACTTTGGAATGGGATTTAAAAGGTATTCGACACGATCAGAGTGTGAGATATGAGAATCGATATACCCGTTTAACCTACAACCATGACGAGGGGAATATCAGCAAGCTTTCCGAGAGTAGCGATTTTGATGAGGAAACCGAAGTGGATGTAAAGTGGTTGTCGTACAGGCAACACTTTTTTAGTTCAATTTTAGCTACCGACGACCATTTTAAAACAGCTGATGTAACCTCAACAAACTTGGTCGAGGAAGAAAGCAAGGAACTGCGTTTTACAAAAGAATATACCACTAGGGCTCCACTGGAGTTGAAGGGAGGCGAATTGGCCCAAAATATGTATTGGTACTACGGACCTACCGATGTTAAAGTGTTGGATGATTATGAAGATTTGGGTCTGGTCGAGTCCATTCCTTTTGGATGGGGAATCTTTGGTTGGATCAACCGCTATGTCTTTACTCCGTTCTACACCTTCTTGAGTTCGTTCTTGCCTTATGGAATCGCCATTATCATCATGACTATTATGGTACGATTGGCACTTTCGCCAGTAACGTACAAATCTTATTTGTCGCAGGCCAAAATGAAGGTGTTAAAACCTGAAATTTCGGAAATCAGCGAAAAATACAAGGACAATGCCATGAAAAAACAGCAGGAAACCATGAAGGTTTACAATAAGGCAGGGGTGAGCCCCATGAGTGGTTGTGTGCCCGCATTGTTGCAATTGCCGATTTTCTACGCACTATTTATGTTCTTCCCAACATCCTTTGCACTGCGTCAGAAATCATTTTTATGGGCGGAGGACCTATCCTCTTACGACACCATTTTTGAGTTGCCGTTTACCATACCATTTTATGGAGACCACGTATCGTTGTTCCCGATTTTGGCATCCATAGCCATCTTCTTCTATATGCAGATGACAACGGGTCAGAGTATGCAGATGCAGCAACAGCCAGGTATGCCGAACATGAAATTTATTATGTACCTATCGCCAATTATGATGTTGTTCTTCTTTAACAACTATGCGAGTGGGTTGAGTTTGTACTACTTTATCTCCAACTTGATTACCATCTTTATTATGTTGGCCATCAAGAACTACATTTTGGATGAGGATAAAATCCATGCCCAGATTCAGGAGAACAAGAAAAAGCCTAAAAAAGAGAACAAGTTCCAGCGTAAGATGCGCGAGATGATGGAACAGGCCGAGGAGCAAAAGAAATCTGGAAAAAGATAATCCAGAAGCAGATTGCTTTTTGATCAACATAAAAAAACTCCCTCAAGATTTCTTGGGGGAGTTTCCATTTATAGGTATAGTTTGGAAAGATTTGGGACTCCAAAGATGCGGGATTACCGACGTTCAAAAAATTAAAAGTTGTAAAACACCTTTTTTTTGTGGGAAAATATTCACTAGTTGATGTGTCATCGACGAACGGTAAACCCCAGACGATAAAAAGCCCCCTCAATTCAAATTGAGGGGGCTACTAAGCACTATCAATGTAATCAAAAACTGGTTAGCTTAGTTTGAAGTGTCTGGAATAAGTACAGTATCCACTACGTGAATCACACCGTTTACGGCTTGTACATCCACAGCGTCTATTCCAATGCCAGGATTTCCTGCTCCATCGGTAATGTCGGCAATGTTATCACCTGTACCTGGTAGGTTAATGGTAATCATGTCACCTTCCAAAGTTGTTGCGGTCGCACCATCGCTCAAGTCACCAGAGCGAACATTGGCACCGGCTACAACATGGTGTTGCAATATTGGAACCAAGTCAGCTTCGGCTGGAATACTGGCAAGCGCATCGAATGCGGCATTCGTTGGTGCAAATACTGTAAATGGATCGCTTCCGGCTCCGTCTTGGGCGGACAGTACACTTACAAAATCGGTACTTGGGGTCAATTCGGTCAAGGCTTGAACCAAAGTGGAGAAGTTAGGATCGGCAGCAGCAAATGTTACTACCGTAGGCAAATCGATTACAGCATCTACAGTATGGATTACCCCGTTGCTTGCCACAATATCGGCCATTACAACATTACTGGTTCCATTTAAGGTAACACCGTCATCCGTATTGATATATAGGCTCAAGTTTTCGTCTACATCAAACTCCGCAGCAGTATTCACATAGGAATTTGTCAAATCTGAAGAGAAGGCAGCTGCACCCACTACAACATGGTTGGACAGAATTGCATTTAAATCATTGGAATTTGGATTGGTAAAAGCACTAAAAGCATCGTTGCCTGGCGCAAATACGGTAAACGTTTCCTCTTCATTGGATAGCAAGTCGGTGAAAGTTGTGTTTCCACCATCGGTCAAAGCACCTACCAAAGAAGTAAGTCCTGGGTTAGCAATGGCATGGTCCACGATATTAGGAATATCGATTACGGCATCAACTACATGTACAACACCGTTAAGAGCTTTTACATCTGGAGTTACTACAGTAGAACCTCCGTTAAAAGTCACACCATCAGAAGTATCGAAGAACAGACTTACGTTTTGGTCGCCAGCTCCAGTGGCCAAAGTACTAGTATAACCAGAACCAAGTCCAACTAAATCTTCCGAAGTAACCTCGCCACTGATTACGTGGTTGAGTAAAACGTTGGTCAAAACGTCCACTGGAATATCTGTCAACGCTGCACCATCAAGGAAAGCTTCAAATGCTGCATCGGTCGGTGCCAATACGGTAAATGGTCCGTCACCGCGCAATACGGTTGGCAAATCCCCATCAGCTTCGGTCAGTGCTGCAACCAAATTTTGAAGGTTTTCGTTACCAATGGCCAAATCGGTGATAGGTACCAAAATAATATCGGCCAATTCATCTATAATGGCTTGGGGCAATAAAACTTTATCGATTATATGAACAACTCCATTAGAAACTTCTATGTCTGCAGTAGTTACCTCTGCAGCAACATCGGTGGCATCTTGTATAAACACTCCTCCTTGGGTAGATACTTGTAAAGAAGAACCTTGCAGGGTGGTTAGACTCATCCCATCGCTCAAATCTGTGGAAAGAGCAGCATCGGCTACTACATGGTAGGTCAGAATCACGGCCAACAAGTCTTGTAGTTGTTGGGAACTAAAGTCTTCCAGTGAATCAAAACCATCCAATTGGGCCAATAGGTCGTTGAAGGCCTGGTTGGTTGGTGCAAAAACCGTGAAAGGTCCGTCACCACTTAAAGCAGTTACCAAATCGTTATTGGCACTTTCGTCAGCCTTTTGAAGGGCAGCGACCAAAGTACTCAATTCTGCAGTGGCCTGTGCTGCTTCAACAATGTTCACACCTTCTTCGGGAGGTGGGGTTGTTCCATTGTCATCATCGGAGCACGAGGTGAATCCGATAAGTAGTAATAATAAGGTCAGTCGGGATAAATGTTTAAGAGTCTTCATTTGATGATAGATATTTGTTTAACTATTTAAAACTATGGTTAAACAAAATAAAAACAATAATGTTTAACATTTTCATTGAAAACTTTAACAAAAGTAATAATCTGCTACCTTGTAGTTTACAAATTGGATACGGTTGGTTTAAGACATTATTATCATAATAAGTGAGCGTCAATTTGTATTTTTGTGCTCTTAAATCATTGCAATGAAAAAGGTTGTTGTTGGACTTTCGGGAGGAGTGGATTCAAGCGTAGCTGCTTATCTGCTTAAGGAACAGGGGTACGATGTCATTGGCTTGTTTATGAAAAACTGGCATGATGATTCTGTGACCATATCCGAGGAGTGTCCATGGCTGGAGGACAGCAATGATGCTTTGATTGTTGCCGAAAAACTGGGGATTCCATTCCAGACAGTGGATTTAAGCACCGAGTACAAAGAACGTATCGTGGATTATATGTTCAATGAATACGAAAGGGGAAGAACACCCAATCCAGATGTACTTTGCAATCGTGAAATCAAGTTTGATGTGTTCATGAAAATCGCCCTGCAATTGGGAGCCGATTATGTGGCCACAGGTCATTATTGTAGAAGAGGAACTATTCAAAATGAAGATGGCACCGAAACCTATCAGTTGTTGTCCGGAAAAGACCCAAATAAAGACCAGTCTTATTTCCTTTGTCAACTGTCGCAAGAGCAGTTGGCCAAGACTTTATTCCCAATTGGTGAGTTGTTAAAACCAGAAGTAAGGAAAATAGCCGCAGAAAACAACTTGATCACAGCTGATAAAAAGGATTCCCAAGGATTGTGTTTTGTGGGAAAGGTACACTTGCCAGAATTTTTACAACAAAAATTAAAGCCTAAAAAAGGCGTAATTGTGGAAGTGCCTAGCGATGCAGTGCAATTCTCCGTTGCAGTTCCAGAGTTCCAAAACGAAAGAGAAAAGTTATTCTTCCAAGCGGAGAAGCCAGTCTATTCCGAATCTGACGGAAAGGTGGTAGGGGAGCATCAAGGTGCACACTATTTCACCATTGGGCAACGTAAGGGGCTGAACGTAGGCGGAACCAAAGAACCTCTGTTCGTAATTGATACCGATGTAGATAAGAACATCATTTACACGGGACAAGGCAAAACACATCCTGGTCTGCTCAGAAATACATTGTTCATAAAAGAAGATGAGCTCCATTGGGTACGCCCGGATTTAGCCTTGAAGGTGGATGAGACCATGGAGGTGATGGCCCGCATCCGATACCGTCAACCTTTGCAATCTGCTAAGCTTTACAAAGTAGAGAATGGATTGTTCGTGGACTTTAAAGAGAAACAATCCGCCATTACCGAAGGGCAGTTTGCTGCATGGTATATTAATGAGGAGTTAATCGGTTCTGGGGTAATCTCCTAAATAGATTCTTTATTTTAATTATTTTGGTGGAAAATTGAATACAAATTTCCATGCAAAATAAAATCACACAACTTTTCGGAATTGAATATCCCATCATTCAGGCAGGAATGGTCTGGGCAAGCGGTTGGCGTTTAGCCTCTGCGGTTTCAAACGCTGGTGGATTGGGCTTGTTGGGTGCAGGAAGTATGTATCCCGAAATATTGGAGGAACATATTATCAAATGTAAAAATGCTACGGACAAACCTTTTGGGGTGAATGTACCCATGCTGTACCCTGACATTGAAAAATTGATGGATATTATCGTAAAGCAAAAAGTGAAGATTGTGTTCACTTCGGCTGGTAACCCCAAGACCTGGACCAAGTTTCTTCAAGAGAAGGGAATAACCGTTGTGCATGTGGTCAGTAGTGTAAAGTTTGCTCTCAAGGCTCAGGAAGCAGGAGTCGATGCCGTGGTGGCCGAAGGTTTTGAGGCGGGCGGGCACAACGGACGGGATGAAACCACGACCATGGTACTTATTCCTTCTGTAAAGGAAAAAATACATATTCCCCTAATTGCCGCTGGAGGTATTGCTACCGGAAGAGCTATGTTGGCCGCTATGGTCTTGGGAGCTGATGCCGTTCAGGTAGGGAGTAGGTTTGTGGCCTCACCAGAAGCATCGTCGCACGAGCTTTTTAAAAAATATGTAGTAGATGCCAAAGAAGGCGACACCCAATTGACTTTGAAGGAACTTGCACCTGTGCGCTTGCTCAAAAATAAATTTTTCCGGGATGTACAAGAGGCTTATGCCAAAGGTGCCAGCAAAGAGGAATTAAAGAAGCTATTGGGCAGGGCGAGGGCAAAAAAAGGGATGTTCGAAGGCGATATGGAAGAAGGTGAACTGGAAATAGGTCAAGTTTCAGGATTGATCCATAGCATAACTCCAGCAGCGGAAATTGTTGAAGGATTAATGGCTGAATTTTATCGAGCAAAAGCAGAAATAAAGTGTTATTAATCGGAAATCAAGAGTATTAATAAACTTTTGATATATTTAGTCGATCGATGAGAACACTGATTTCTATTTTACTTTTTTTTGTACTTGCATCCCAGAGTCATGGGCAAATAGAGCACGATAAAGCACTCCATTTTGTAGGGGGCAGTCTTACGGGTCTTGCAGGGGCAGGAATTGCCAAACAAGTTACCAAAGGTAATCGGGTTTGGGCATTTGTTGGTGCAGTTACCGCAAGTGCCATTGCTGGTGTGGCCAAAGAAGCAATTGATGCTGGACAAACGGATAATGGATGGGACAATGAAGATTTAGTGGCAACTATTTTAGGAGGTGTTACGGTGGGGATTGCCATAGAACTTTTTTCTAAAAAGGATGAACAAGGACGTTTGCGGGGCCGTTACTCCAATCTTGATTTAAAAAGGAAGAAACTATTTCTACAGCCAAAATCGAAATTTGTTTTGCTGGAAGATAGACCACCATCATTGAATACTTTGGGACTTTCCAACCAAGAGCTTACAACTAAATAATTCCTCTCGCTTTTATTTCCAAATATTTATTAATGGTATTTACGGTCAGTTCTTCCGGCTTGGTCAAAATGGTCTGGATGCCATATTTTTGAAGTTCTTTCTGCATCAATCGTTTTTCCAATGAAAATTTCTCGGCAATGGTCTTGTGGTAAATGGCTTGTAAATCTTCAACATCTTCAGCTACTAAAGAGTCCAATTCCGTGTTTTCAAAGAAAATAATGACCAATACGTGCTTTTTGGCCATGGCCAAAATATAGGGCAACTGCCTTTTGAGTCCCGATATGTGTTCAAAATTGGTATAGAGCAATAAAAGACTACGTTGGTTCACTTTACGTTTGACATGGGCATACAGCAGGCCGAAATCAGAATCGGAATAATCTGTGGAGATATTGTACAGGCTCTCCATGATGGTGTTGAGGTGTGTGATTTTCTGGACGGCTGGTATAAAAGTTTCAATCTTTTTGGAGAAAGTGAGCAATCCTGTCTTATCATTTCTTTTTAGGGCGACATTGGAAAAGGCCAAGGT
This sequence comes from Flagellimonas profundi, assembly GCF_017313275.1. Classification (GTDB taxonomy): domain Bacteria; phylum Bacteroidota; class Bacteroidia; order Flavobacteriales; family Flavobacteriaceae; genus Flagellimonas; species Flagellimonas profundi. The sequence continues at coordinate 35,131 of NZ_JAFLNM010000001.1, forward strand.
CGAATTAATGGCGTAGTCCAACAGGCTCAATCCATTGAAAGGCATTTTCATCACCCTCCCGGTGTCAATAATGGAATAAATGGGCTGTGACCTCTCATCTTGGTACTGGTTCACCATCAGCTGGTTCTTTTTGGCAGTGGCTTTCCAATTAATGGTTCTTACATCATCACCTTTTATATATTCCTTGATCTGTTCAAACTCTTGCGTATGTCCGATCCTCCTTATTTTTTTGAGTCCGAACTCGGTCAAGCGATTGCTCGTGGCCAAAAAGTCATATTGTTGCATTTGTATGATGGATGGATACACAGGCACCATTTGGTCTTTTTGGAACACATATTTTCTTTTGACAATGTGTAAGGGAGAGGAGGCAAATACATTCAAGTTACCAAAAACATATTCCCCACGTTCCACAGGACGGACTGAGTATTCAAAAAAATGGGGCTCACCTTTTTGTAGCTGTGTTTTATGTTCAAAATCCCTTTTTTGGAACTGTACGGGCAATTCATCGATTACCGAAATCCCTGTTTTAAAAGGATATTTGGAACTCAGGTGGACTGATAGAATATTTTCGTCGCTATTGGATAATTTTTGAGGAAGGTTGCGATGTGCTTTTATGGCATTTTTGGTCGCATACATTAAATACAGGTCCAAAAAGAACAGCGAAAGCAACAGAAATACCAATATCCATGCAATGGGATAAAGTATCGGTAACCAATAGGAAATCACAAAGCATGCAGCCAGTACGGCGATATACCGAAAGAAAACATTATGTATGTACAACGACCTGAGCAATGCCATGTTTACCTTGGAATTTCAACAGACTCTATGATCATAGTGACCACATTTTCGGTGGTCATGCCTTCCATTTCCCGTTCAGGTGTCAATATTACCCTGTGGTTGAGTACGGGTATCAAAGCTTTTTTTACATCTTCGGGTATCACAAAATCGCGCCCCGATATGGCAGCAAAGGCCTTGGCAGCTGTTAATGTAGCAATGGAAGCCCTAGGTGAGGCACCTAGGTATAAATGTGGGTGGTTTCGGGTCTGTGTTATAATGTTGGCGATATAATCCAAAATTTTTTGCTCCACGACCACTTCGTGAATGTTCTTTTTGAATTCCAATAGCTTTTTGGGAGTCAGCACCGCCTTGATCTGGTCCTGCGGCTTTTCGCCCTTGCGTTCGTGATGGTTTTGTAGAATTACGACCTCTTCCTCTACGGAGGGATAATCCACTTTGATCTTGAACAGGAAACGGTCCAGTTGTGCCTCGGGCAGCGCGTATGTTCCTTCCTGTTCGATGGGGTTTTGTGTGGCCAATACCATAAAAGGCTGTCCCATTTGGTAGGTATTTCCATCCACAGTGGCCTGGCGTTCTTCCATGGTCTCAAAAAGGGCTGCCTGTGTTTTGGCCGGGGCCCGGTTGATTTCGTCAATTAGAATGATGTTGGAAAAGATAGGACCTTTTTTGAATTCAAATTCATTGGTTTTGGTATTGAAAACGGAGGTCCCCAAAATATCGCTCGGCATCAGATCAGGTGTGAACTGGATACGGTTGAATTCGGTTTTGAGCGTTTTTGCAAACAACTTGGCCGTTACCGTTTTGGCTATTCCGGGTACTCCTTCGATCAGGGCGTGTCCATCGGCCAATATGGAAATAATCAAAAGTTCGATAAAATCCTTTTGGCCCACGATTATGCTGGATAGCTCCTTTTTTATTTGTTCCACAGTATCCCTTAATTCTTCCAAGGGGACTCTATTGTCAAAATTCAAGTCGTTATTGTCGTTATTTTCCATCAACGTTTGCTTTAAATGCTTGTATTTTTTGATTCAGATTCTTCAATTCGGTTTCGGTCACGTATTGCTTCTCTCTTAGTTTGGAGATGGTACCCATCAATATTTTCACGTCTTTTAAATCGGTATTGCTCCGCATGGACAGATTTCTCAAAAACATTTCGTCCTGCAAATCTTGGGTAGAGATATGTAGTTTAGACCTTAGATATTCCAAAAAGTAATCAATTTTATGTTTGGTGATCAAGTGTAGTTCCCCTTTTTCGAAATACATGTCCGCTATGGTCCGGGTAAAGGCCAATGTTTGGTTCTTTAAGGGCTGTACCACTGGAATGGCCCGTTGTTTTCTTTTTCCTTCAAAAATGATGTAGACAAGCGCCCCGATCAGCACAAGATAGTAGGCCCATTTAAATTCTTTGGTGTTTAAAAAGAGATACATGGGAGAGGTATAAAAGGATTTCCCTGATTTATGGAAGTTGTCCATGTAAATCTGTTTATCGGTATCCAAATAAGATAACAGCCCTGCGGTATACTCTTGATTAGTATCCTTTAGGATAAAGTAATTGGTAAAGGCCTTCGGGAAACTGGTCAACAGGATCTCCCCGTTTCCAAAGGGTTGTTTGATGGTATTGACATGTTTTTTGATGTTATCCGTACTGTCCGACCGAGTATATACCTGGGCCAAAACGGTAGTCTGTAAGGTATCCAACTGATCAAAACCAATGGTGTAGTAATCTTTGGTGAATTTGTAGGTGGAACTCGTCAATTTTGGATTGGAAAGTTCCAAATAAAAAAGAGGCTCCAATTGTCCATCGTTATACACGTTGGTCTGTTCCAAATGAAGGGTGTCCAATAATTTTTGTTCAAAACGGTCCGAGGCTACAAAAAGCGTATTTCCTTGGTCGACCCAATCCAATAACGCATTTAGTTCGGCCTCTCCAAAAGAGACCGTTTCATTCACAAAAAAGTAAGTGCCCCTAATGGAGTCTGTGCGGGTCAATAATTCAAAGGGTGGTTTTTGGACTTGTTGCACGTGGTCTGGAAAGTATTTTTCCATCAAGTTGTTGAGCACGTAGGTCCCATAAGGTATTTTATGGTGCGACACATAGGAGGGGAACCAATTCACTTTTTTGGGCTTGTTGTATTCCATGGCAAATATGGCCGCAAGGGTCAAAACGCCGATTATTAAATATATCCAACCCTTTCTAGACATCGGCAATTGAATTTTTTAAGGAGGTGAATACAATTTCAGCTTTCTCATAACGTGATTGGTCCAGTTCAAATTCTCCGTACCAAACATAATCGTAGAGCAAGGTGGCCTTTCCAAACTCATTTTTCAATACAGTTTCGGAAAGCTCCTCCAAATAATCGTCATTGGTTTTCTGTTGCTGCCAATCTATCATCTCCCGTTCCGATAACAATTGAAGGATGTAGAGGTAATAATACCGGATGGCAAGCCTGTAATTTTGATCTGCCAGTGCATTTTTGATCAATTGCTGGATATCCTCATTTTTGATGATGTGTTCATCTTCGGATAGAGACACCACGTTAGGGTTTTTCCTGTTTTTCCCCATTCCCTGCATATTGGATTTTACGAAGAAGCGAATCACTAAATAAAGGAACAAGGCCAAGAGCAGATAGGGGAGAATTTGCAAAAACACGGCCAAATAGCCTTCGGCATTTCCAACACCAAAGATCCATTCAAAAAAGCTCCGCAGAATATTGTAGAACCAATTGGTAATATCGGACCACCACGTGTTTTCAGGTTCTACCTCCTCATAATTGAAGGTGCTATCCTGCTTAAAGGTTTCAAAGTCTTCCTCACTGAATTCGATGGGGTCGATATCCGATGTGTCATACCTGACAATCGAGTCGTTCTGGGCCAAAAGAATTGACCAGGAAAAAAACAGGTATGATAAGATCAGCAATCTATGCATCTATTCCTCTGAGGATTTTCCGAGGCTTTCAATACGCTCAAAAGTACCCGTAAAATTTTTCTTTTCGTTGAGGTTAAAAAAGATAAGGGCAGTGGCCACTAGTAGAATAATGTTCATCAAAAATTGTACTAAGCTACTCAGAATGTTCAGGAAAAGATATATGGGGTCGTTGAACAAACTCATGTTTTCGGCATCCATCTCGCCCGAAAATACGCCCATTTTTATCCAAGTGTATATGGCTCCCGGTAAACTAAAGGCATACGTGGCGACCATCACAATAATGTATATGATAAAGAGTGTGGCGAAGGTAATCCACCAGTTTTCCTTGATCAAGGAAAAGCTGTACTGGTAGGAATCCATGGTGTCCTTTTTCAGAAAAACCAAAATGGCAAATGAAATGGATAAGGGTACGGCCAAATAAATACCAGGTAAAAGACAGAACATGGCCCCGATAAATACCGATAGACCTACCAAAATACCTAAACCGATCAACGACCAGAAAGAACCGTACACACCTTGTCGAATTTCATCAAAATCAGTGGTTCCTTTATGGTCAATATACGATTTGATATAGTAAAGTACCGTGCCCTGTGCCAATACATAAGCCGCGATTGAGCTTAACATCAGAGCCAATACCGATATGACCATGATAACTGGCGAGAATGCGGAAAATTGATTTCCCCCAATGGCTGTCAGGTTAAAAACATCGCCTATAGTGTACATGTAAAACCCCATGGAAATCAACATTGCCAAAATGTAAGGCCCTACAATTTTTAAAATGGTTCCGAAAAAGGGTTTGAATTCATTGCGGATAAAGCCGAAGGAATCGGAAAGTATTTCTCCCAATTCGCGCTGCTTTTTAAACTCTATATATTTATTGGTTGTTTGCATGAACGGTTTTTCGATGGATTTGGTTTGGATAAATAATGTAGTAGTATATGATCAATGACAACGAGGCCAGTATGATGAAAATTGCAAGCCAATCGGGCATTTCGGTATGTCTGGTCACAAAACCTTCCAAAAACCCTGCGATGATAAAGAAAGGTACCGTGCTCACCATAATTTTAAGTCCGTTTTTAATACCCCGTTTAAAAGATTCCAATCGGGTATAAGTGCCCGGAAAAAGGATTCCGTTGGCTAAAACCAGACCTGCACAACCAGCTATGATGATAACGGATATTTCGATAGTTCCATGGATCCAAATAGTGCGTGCCGATTCCCAAAGCAGTCCCTTTTCGTAAAAAAAGTATTGAAAACTTCCCAGCATGATACCGTTTTGCAGCATAATATAGAGTGTTCCGACTCCCAAAAAAATACCGAATGCAAAAGCATAAATAGCTACTTTAACATTGTTTATGGTAATGCCCAAGAACATATTGAAAGCGCCTTGTTCTTTGTAGACTGCCATGGGGTCGCCCTTTTCTATGTTCTCCAAGGTCATGTTTACATAACCATTGCCCAATATGGACCGAACAAAATCACCTTCGTTGGTGGAAGAAAATGCACCTACGGCCGCAAAAAAGGCAAAAACCAAAAAAGAAATGAACAATTCTCGGTGATGTTGTTTGAACATGGTGGGGAATTCCGTTTTCCAAAAATGGACAATACGATTTCTGGATTCCCGTTTGGTCTTATATATTTTTTGATGCGCTTGTGAGGCAAGGGTATTCAGGTAAATTTGGGTATTGCTTCCTGGGTAAAAGGTCTTGGCGTAACCGAGGTGATCGGTAATCTCAATGTAAAGATCCGAAAGCTCATCAGGATGAAGTCGCCCTTTATTGAGCAGGGCATTTTCAAAAGCGGCCCATTTATCCTTATTTTGCCTAACAAAAGCGGCCTCACGCATTTAATCCGGTGGTTTGTAAGTAAAGAAACTAAAATATGGAACAATTTCAAATAGAAACGGCCCAAAATATCACCATCAACCAAAACACCTCTCATTTAGGTGAACGTATGCTGGCTTACATAATCGATACCTTCATTATTGTGGTCTACACCATTTTGATTTTCGTTTTTTTGGCTTCCCTTGAGGTTGATATTGACGACCAGTGGGCTTTTTATTTGATATTGTCCCTCCCCGCTTTTTTTTATTATTTGCTGTTTGAAACGTTGATGAATGGCAGGACAATCGGAAAGGGAGCCATGAACCTTAGAGTGGTCAAACTTGATGGTTCCAAACCAAATTTCGGCAATTATTTTGTTCGATGGGCCTTACGGATCATAGATGTCAGCCTTACATCGGGAGGTGGCGCCGTACTCACTATTTTGATTCGTGGTAAGGGCCAGCGATTGGGCGACATTGCTGCAGGTACTACGGTAATCAGCGAAAAAAAACGAGTATCTTTGAGCGATACATTGCTTCGCGAATTACCGGACGATTATCAGCCAACCTTTCCACAGGTGACCGTTTTTAAGGATAAGGAAATGCAGACCATAAAAGAACTGTACGACAAGGCCAAGCGCAATGCCAATCATAATATTATTGTTTCTTTGGACAAACGTATCAAAGAGGTGTTGGGTGTGCAGACTTCACTTCAGCCTATTGATTTTGTGGACGTCATTATCAAGGACTATAATTACTACACCCAAAAAATGTAGTTATGCTGTATTTGACCATAGACATTTTGGGCACCATAGCCTTTGCCATTTCGGGGGTTTTGGTCGCTATGGAAAAGCGTTTGGATCTTTTCGGGGTATTTATCATTGCTTTTGTGACAGCAATTGGTGGAGGTACTTTACGTGATTTGTTGATCGGGAACACACCCGTCGGCTGGATGCAGGACCTTACCTATGTGATTACCATATTTATTTCAGTGGTTTTTGCCATTATTTTTGTGAACAAACTCAAATACCTTCGCAAGTCGTTGTTCTTGTTCGATACCATAGGCATCGGACTTTATACCATGGTGGGTGTGGAAAAAGGTCTGGAAGCTGAGCTCTTGCCCGTTATGTGCATCTTTTTGGGTACCATGACAGCTTGCTTTGGCGGTGTAATACGGGATATCCTGTGTAATGAGATTCCTGTCATTTTCCGAAAGGAAATTTATGCAACAGCATGTATTTTAGGGGCACTGAGCTATTTTTTGATGATACAGTTCCCTGTAAAGGACGAATACGCCTACATAGCAGGTATATTAGTGGTAATACTCTTAAGGTTATTGGCAGTTCGTTTTAAAATAAGTTTGCCCAACATTTATAAAAAGCAAGTTCAATAACTACTTCGCTAACTTTTCTTCAATAGTGGTTAATCGTTGTTTAGTGGAATTAACCCTTCGTTAATCATTTTTACTTTTTCATTAACCTTGACCCTTTAGGTATAACTCTATTTTGGCCCTCGAGCAATATGTGTTAACCAAGCAAGGAGCATAAACAGGTAACCGGTCTCCTTGCAAAACCAATCGAATTTCAGGTATGAAAACATCACGATCATCAATGATTCCATTTTTTGGGCTTATCCTATTTTTAGGAATCCATCAAGCCACTGCGCAGGGATGTGTCGCTATCAGACACTTTTCCTCTTGTGTGGGGAATACTTTGGAAAACAATTTATTAGGTCCGGGGGACATTCAAATAGGAAGTAATTACAGATACTTTAAATCCTTTCGCCATTTTAGGGGAACGGAAGAAGAACCGGACAGGGTATCCAATGGGTCGGAAGTAATCAACCATTCCCATTCCTGGGATTTTTTCCTGACCTATGGAATTTCGGATAGATGGTATGCCAGTATCACTATCCCAACTGTCATCAATACGCGCTCCTCTTTATACGAGCACGGTAGGGATGAACGAAACACCACATTTTCAAGAGGCTTGGCCGATATTCGTGTGGGTGTCGGGTATTGGTTGTTTGATTTGGAAAAACACCAAAACGGAAACTTAGCTGTGGGGTTGGGACTTAAGTTGCCAACGGGCAGTTACAATGCCTCTGACATTTTTTACAATGTTGGACCGGAAGGTGGGCCACAAGTTAGACCTGTAGATCAAAGCATCCAACCTGGCGATGGTGGTTTTGGAATTACTTTGGATTTCCAGTTTTACCAAAAAATCGCTGAACGCTTCTTTGCCTATGGTGGTGGATTTTATTTGATCAATCCGAGAGAGACCAACGGTACGCGCACCTTTAGGGAGACCTTAAGCCCGATTCTACAAAATGAGGCTATTATGGCCGTTCCTGATCAGTTCTCGGTCAGGGCTGGATTTAGCCATAGTTTGAGCAATACCATTTCCGCTTCTTTGGGCGCACGCTACGAGGGAGTTCCCGTTAAAGATTTGATAGGGGGGAACCAAGGTTTTAGACGACCTGGAAATGTGCTTTCCATTGACCCGGGAATCGCTTTTATGAAAGATAACTTTTCGTTGAACCTGAACGTGCCGTTTGCGGTAAGAAGGGAACGTCCGCAAAGTGTTACCGATTTGGAAACACAACAGATGACGGGGGAGCCAAGAATGGGAGATGCGGCATTCGCCGACTATTTGATCAATGTTGGGGTATCCTATCGATTTGCAAGAAGTAAGGTAAAAGTTGATCCAGAACTCATGAACGAATTCAATAATTAAATAGTTATAAAATGGGAAAGTCTATAAAAGAGCGAATGTTGTCCATTTCCATGGGCGTAGTTTATTTTTGGTTTGGAGCACTGAAATTTGTCCCTAACCTAAGTCCGGCCGAAGATTTGGCAAAAAATACCATTCATCATCTCACTTTTGGGCTTATTCCCGATGAGGTTTCCATTATCCTACTTGCCATTTGGGAAGTAGGATTGGGATTTTTATTCGTTCTAGGGCTTTTCCGCAGGCAAGCAGTGATTCTTGCACTAATACATATGGTATGTACATTTACACCACTTTTGTTTTTCCCTAACGATGTTTTTGGAGAAGAACCACTATCATTGACTTTAGTTGGGCAATATATCATGAAAAACCTCATAATCATAGCCGTTCTAATTTCTATTTATGAAAGCAAAACTGCTCCAACAGGGCAAGAGGTGCCGTCTGAAAATAAAAAGGAGAGCTTTCCTTACCGGTTCATCATCGGGAAAAATCTCTTTAAAAAGGCTTAATGTCCTTTAAGAATGATGGCTTTTTTAATTTTTCAAAAGGGATAAAAGTCCAAGAACTAAGTTTATAAAACTTCAGTCTTAAGGATGTAAATATTTTGCCAAGGCCAATCGCCGTCGCCCACGGGAACATTGTTTATGGCATCCACAACGTCCATCCCTTCCACAACTCGACCAAAAGGAGTATAGGAGCCATCAAGGTGATATGAGCCAGGATTCGTTACTACGATGAAAAACTCGTAAGGAGAGGCCAACTTGTGCGGATTGTCCCTTTCACTACTGGGCATGGAAATGGTTCCCCTGTGGTGTTTATGTCCTTTTTTAGCATCTGGGGGGAGCAGGTATCGTCCTATTTTACCCCTTTTTCGTGCGGTTTTTCGGTCGTCGGAGTTTCCACCTTGAATTATAAAATCTTTAACGACACGGTGAAATTGGGTGCTGTCAAAATATTTTTGTCGCGCCAAATAAATGAAATTTGCCTTGTGATATGGAACATCATCATATAACTGAACGGTAAAACTTCCCATCGTCGTGGTAATTTTAACCTTGTCCTTTTTAAGTTTTTTGGAATAATCAAAAAAGAAGTCGATGGCATTTTCTTCCGTAAGTTGAAAAGGTTCTTCCTCTTCCTCCTCTTCTGCTATGGCGGTTGAATCCACTTCGATTTCCGGTATGGTGTCGGTGTTTGCAATATTTTCCTGAACTTTGTCTTTATCCTTTTTAGGGGATTCTCCACAGGAAACGAATAAAAGAAATAATATACTTGTAGTTAAAGCCGATTGTCTCAACAGCATGAATTTTAATGAATTTTGTGAACTAGCTTTAAAATTAAAAAATCTCCCACTACCTGGAGAGGATTCCCATCATAAAATGTCTCCGCAACTTCGTATTCAATGGTTGAAGAACAATAGGGTACAAGATGCAAATCCAAGAAGGGCAGGGGTAATGGCACTTTTTTATCCGGATGTTGAGCAGGAAACCCGATTACTTTTGATCCTAAGAAAAGTGTATCAAGGTGTCCACTCCAACCAAATTGGATTTCCCGGGGGTAAAGTGGAAAATGAGGACAGGGACTTGATGGAAACAGCTTTAAGGGAAACCCATGAAGAAGTCGGTGTGCCGCCCAAAGCGGTAGAGGTAATCAAAGAATTGAGTGAGGTTTATATACCCCCGAGCAATTTTTTAGTTCGCCCATACATTGGAATTTATCCAAATCCGAAACCTTTTATAAAGGAAGACGGCGAGGTTGAAAGTTTGGTAGAGGTGTATCTGAGGGATTTTTTGGATGATTCCAACCATATTGAAGAAATTTTGAGTACTTCTTATGCGAAAAACATTAATGTACCCGCCTTTAAATTAAATGGTTACACTGTTTGGGGTGCCACAGCCATGATGTTGAGCGAGATCAAGGAGCTTTTACGGCAAGTGCTTTAATGGCTATTTTGTAAATTTGCAGTTAACAACCAACACTATATATGGGCCTTTTTAAGAAAAATCCTTTTGGTCATATTTTATTTTTAAAACGATGGCTGATTCGTATAGCTGGTATGATGACGCACCAACGGTATAAAGGATTTAATACTTTAGAGATCGAAGGTTCGCAAATTATCCGTGATCTTCCCGAAAACAATGTACTTTTTGTTAGTAATCATCAAACTTACTTTGCCGATGTGGTTGCGATGTTCCATGTTTTTAATGCCAGTTTAAGCGGAAGAGAGGATAGTATTAAAAATTTGGGCTATCTGTGGAATCCTAAATTGAACATTTATTATGTGGCGGCGAAGGAGACCATGAAGAAGAGCCTGTTGACCAAAATTTTGGCTTATGCCGGGTCCATTAGTATCGAAAGGACGTGGAGGGCCGATGGTAAAAATGTGAACCGACAAGTTAAATTCAGTGATATCTCCAATATTGGAAAGGCACTGGACGACGGTTGGGTAATAACGTTTCCACAGGGAACCACTACACCTTGGAAACCGTTACGAAAGGGGACGGCACACATTATAAAAAAGTATAAGCCGGTGGTAGTGCCTGTTGTTATTGATGGGTTCCGCCGTTCTTTTGATAAGAAGGGATTAAGGGTGAAAAAGAAAGGAATTCTTCAATCCATGCAAATAAAGGAGCCTTTGGAAATCGATTATGGCAATGAATCCATTGAGGCCATATTGGAAAAATTGGAGTACGCCATCGAGCAACATCCATCTTTCTTAAAAGTAATTCCTCAGAAAGAACTTCTTGCCTACGAAGAGGAGAATCAGAAAAGGCGGTACAGTTACAAGGGCAAATTAGATGATTAAACTTCTAACCTTTTGAGCTCGTTGTAGTTTTTTCTAAGTCTTTTCAGAAGGATACCATAAAGTAGTTTGTAGAACAGCCAGATCAAAAATAAGATCACCGCTGTGAAAACTATGGATATCCCGATTACCATGGCCCAAAAAGCCATACTGTTCCCATCTTGAGAAGCAGCTTCTACGATTTTCTGACCTTCAGGGCCGTAGAGCAATACCCCGTACATGTTAATGATCAGGTAGGTGGTGAAGATGATGAGATTGAACCATACGTACTGTGTAACGGTACGTTTTACCTTTAAAATGGTTTTCATCAAATTCCTGGAGGAATCTGTGAAGGATATTTTTTTGTAGTTGGTGTAAAACTTGTAAATAAAGTAAAGGATAATGGCGTAATTGATGACATTGAGAACCATGATCACTTTATGGATGTGCATGGCCTTAAGCTCCTCCATGGTTTCGGGGCCACTAAAAATAACATTGATACCTGCCCAGAAAACAAATTCTATAATACTGATATAAAAAATCCATTTTACTATGGACGATGACTTTTTCTTGGTCATCGGATAGATTTGCTCATAGGACAGCTTGGGAAGGTCTGCTTCCCGCTTCTGCCAATCTTTTTTCAAGAGCTCCAGTTCATCCAACATAATCACGGATTTAATATGGTTCTTAATTTAGTTTTTACCCTGCTCATCTTCACTCTCGCATTTACTTCGGAAATACCCAAAGTTTCGGCTATTTCGGAATAATCCTTGTCTTCCAGGTATAGAAAGACCAAGGCTTTTTCAATATCACCAAGTTGTTTTATGGCATCGTACATTAATTTTAATTGGCGCTCCTCGGTATCATCATAATCTGTGGCCTTGATTTTATAGAGGACCGAATCAAAATCCTGGGTTTTCACCCTTTTCTTAGATTTTCTGTACAGCGTTATGGCCGTATTCAAAGCAACACGGTACATCCATGTACTAAACTTGGCATCTCCCCGAAACTTTGGGTAAGCTTTCCACAACTGTATAGTGATTTCTTGGAACAGATCGTTATGGGAGTCCTTGTCATTGGTATATAGACTACACACCTTATGGACAATGTTTTGATTGTCCTCAAGTTCCGTCACAAAACGATGTTCCAGTTCTTTGTTCACTAAACGGTTGGTAATTTGCTTTATATATCAGTGTATATAAAACAACTTTTGTTACAGTGTTAGGTAAAAAACTAATTGCGATAGTCCAAGGCAGGTGGTCTGTTGCCCAACATGGGAACATACTTGAAGTCTTTGCCTCTTCTTTCTTCCAATTCCTTTTTCGCTGCCTCTACCGTTTTGGGGCTTTCAAAAATATCCATTGCGGTAAGAGCAAGGGTTTTGGCCGCGACCATCATTCCCTTGGAACCAATAGTCATTCCACCGGCAGCTACGGCTTGCCAGCTGTGTGCAGGTGTTCCAGGAACCCAGGTTGCAGTTCCCAAACCAGCGGTTGGAACCGTATAGCTCACATCGCCCACATCGGTAGATCCATAAGCTTGGGCAGTCTCTTTGTATGGTTGAATGGTTTCAGCAGTAGCGATATCCGGAGCACCTTTGCCCAAGGTTTCGGATATTTTTTCGGCAAAAGCCTTTTCCTCATCATTGTAGGTAACACCTCCAACTTTAACCAAATTGTCGTACATGATTTTTTGAACGGTGAGGTTGGGCAGTAATTCGTGTGTTCCCCCTATCATTTCGTATTCCATGGTAGTTCCGGTACCCATGGCAGCGCCTTCGGCGGCCTTTACCATGCGGTCGAACATATCTACAACTACGTCACGTGTATTGTGTCGGGCATAATAGTAGACCTCTGCAAAGTCGGGTACTACATTGGGAGCTTTGCCACCATTGGTAATCACGTAGTGAATTCTTGCGTCTTCTGGGACATGTTCCCGCATCATATTTACCATAACGTTCATGGCCTCTACACCGTCAAGCGCGGAACGTCCTTTTTCCGGTGCTCCTGCAGCGTGGGCAGAAACTCCGTAAAATCGGAATTTAGCAGATTTATTGGCGAGTGCGGCACCCGCGCTGGCAGCATTTGCGGAACCAGGGTGCCAGTGTAGCGCAACATCCACATCGTCAAAGACCCCTTCTCGAACCATGTAGACTTTTCCTGAACCACCTTCTTCTGCTGGACATCCATAAAAACGAATGGTTCCTTTAATGTTATTGGTTTCCATCCAGTTTTTTACAGAAATTGCCGCTGCTGTGGATGCGGTCCCGAACAAATGGTGGCCACAGGCATGGCCAGCAGCTCCTCCAGCTGATTTTTTCTCTGGAACAGCTTCTTGAGACAGGCCTGGTAGGGCATCGTATTCCCCCAAAATTGCAATTACCGGGTAACCGGAACCGTATTCTGCTTTAAAAGCCGTTGGGATACCAGCAATACCCTTGTCAATGCTGAAACCGGCATCTGATAGGGTTTCTTGCAATAGCGCAGAGCTTTGTTCTTCCAAATAGCCCATTTCAGCAAGATCCCAGATTTCGTGGGCAATTTCACTGTATTTTTCAGATTTGGAATCTAAATCCTTGATGACATCATTTTTCTTTTTTTGGGCATGAACACCCATGGTGCACAAAAGGAAAAGTACACCTAACGGGAGAAATTTTTTCATTGGTTGAAGTTTTTTTGAGTTAGGCGCTAAAGATACAAAAAAACCAAGCCTGAGTTGGCCCTTACTACATGGGAATACTTAAATTTGTTGATATGTCTAAAATGAATATTCCCCAGTCCAGTTATCCAAGAATCGTTATCGTGGGCGGTGGTTTTGGAGGTATTGCGTTAGCAAAGAAATTAGGTAAAAAGGAAGCTCAAGTGGTTTTGTTGGATAAGCACAACTACCACAACTTTCAGCCATTGCTTTATCAAGTATCCACTGGGGGACTCGAACCCGATTCTATAGCATACCCTATTAGAAAAGTACTGCAGGGATACCCCAATTTCTATTTTAGACTTGCACAGGTACAGGAAGTCAAGACCGATACCAAAAGAATCAAAACCAATATAGGTGAGATTTTTTACGATTATCTGGTAATTGCTGCTGGTTCCGAGACCAATTTTTTTGGCAACAAAGGGATTGCGACCAAAGGTATGGCCATGAAAACCATTCCGCAATCCTTGAATTTACGAAGCTTGATTCTGGAAAACTTTGAACAAGCACTTTTAACGGACGATCTACATGAGCGAGATGCCTTAATGAATTTTGTGATTGTTGGCGGGGGACCAACGGGGGTTGAACTTGCAGGAGCATTGGCGGAAATGAAAAAAGGAATACTTCCCAAGGACTATCCAGATCTGGATACACGTAGAGCACAGATAAATTTGGTGCAGAGCGGGGACAGAATATTACCTGCAATGAGCGAAAAGGCATCAGAGAAAGCAGAAAGTTTCTTGGAGGAACTCGGTGTGAACGTTTGGAAAAACATCCGAGTAACCGATTATGATGGTAAAAAGGTGTCGACCAATACGAATACCATGTTCCAAGCAGAGACCTTGGTATGGGCCGCAGGGGTAAAAGCGGTAGAAATAAAGGGGTTGGACTCGGAGGAGTTTCTTTGTAGGGGAAAAAGGTTAAGAGTAAATGAGTTTCATCAAGTAGCCGGACTGGAAGATGTTTTTGCCATAGGTGATGTGGCCCAAATGGAAACTGAGGAGTTCCCACACGGCCACCCTATGATGGCACAGCCAGCCATTCAACAAGGTAAAAATTTAGGGGATAATCTGGTGCGCTTGATGGAAGGAAAGTCCATGAAGCCTTTTGTTTATAAAGATAAGGGTAGCATGGCCACCGTGGGAAGGAACAAAGCCGTTGTGGATTTGCCAAAGTTTAAGTTCCAAGGGGTGTTTGCTTGGTTTGTGTGGATGTTTGTGCATTTATATTTCCTTATTGGTTTTAGGGACAGGGTCGTAGTATTTATCAATTGGGTTTATAACTATATTAGATTTGATCGCGAGGCCCGATTAATTATTCGTCCGTTCAAAAAGCAAAATAGGGTAGAGCGGGACACTTTGATGCAAGATTAGCGTTCTTGTTGTTTTCTAGGGTGAAATTCTTGAAGCACCTGGGTTAAATGCTTGCGGTCCACGTGCATATACACCTCGGTAGTGGTAATACTTTCGTGCCCCAACATTTGTTGTATGGCCCTAAGGTCGGCACCATTCTCCAGAAGATGAGTGGCAAAGGAATGCCGAAAGGTATGCGGACTAATATTTTTGTCCAGCCCAATTGCTTCGGCCAAACCTTTAACAATGGTAAAAATCATGGCACGTGTCAATTGTTTGCCCCTGCGATTCAGAAAAACAAAATCCTCGTGCTCCTTTTTTATGGGCAAATGTACCCGTACCTCTTTCCAATAAATAGTAATGTATTTCTGGTTGACGTTACTGATGGGAACAAAGCGCTGTTTGTTTCCTTTACCGGTCACTTTTATAAAATCCTCGTCAAAATATAGGTCCGATAGTTTTAGATTAATGAGTTCGGATACACGAAGGCCACAACCGTACAAGGTTTCCAAAATCGCTCTGTTACGTTCGCCTTCGGGTTTGGATAGGTCAATCGCAGCGATTAATCGGTTGATTTCTTTTTCAGAAAGTGTATCCGGGAGCTTTCTTCCAATTTTTGGGGTTTCTATCAGGTCCATGGGGTTGTTCTCCCTATAATCCTCAAACACCAAATAATTGAAAAATCCCTTTAAACCGGAAATAATACGTGCCTGTGTCCTTGGGTTAACGATTTTGGCTATGTCATATATGAACTGTTGAACCGTTTCCCGATCGATTTCAATGGGCTTTTCATCAAGGGATTGCTCATCGAGATAACTCACAAGTTTTTGGATATCCATGGAATAATTTAAAATAGAATTTTGGGAAAGCCCACGCTCTATTTTCAAATAATCTTGATAATCTTTTATTGCTTGTTGCCAGTTCATATGTTCAAATATAGTGAGATAACATTTTTAAAATTCACCATAAGTGTGCATTGGTCAACTCAGAACAGCCTTTTATCAAACGAGATGGTATGGAAATTAATGGTTTGTATAATTTTCCGAAACCATAGATGTCTTTAAATGAGATGGATTCGTGTCTTTGGTCGGAAATTCAAGACTTTGGGTACTTTTTTTACGATGCGGTCGTTCTGTTGTTAATAAAATTTTAACAATGAAAAAAAAGACATTTGTGTTGGTGATCATAGCGATGGTTGCCGTTAGTTTTTCGTCAATGGCCCAACGAGTGGACCGAACAAATTTTAAGGCGGGAGTTCATTTTGGTGTACCATTTGGTGATATTTCAGATTTTTCAAATTTTGAATTAGGTCTCGACTTAGGATATCATTGGGGGGTTTCGGAACTCATAGATGCAGGTATCGCAACTGGATTTATGAATGCCTTCATAAATAACGACACAGTGGATTTTGGTCCTGTGGAAGTGCAAGGCGATTTTCCCAACATCCAATATGTCCCCGTAGCTGGAGCATTCCGACTTTATCCGACCTACGATTTTAAATTGGGAGCGGATATAGGTTACGCTGTTGGAATAAATGATGGAAATTCTGGAGGTTTTTATGTTAGACCTATGGTTGGAGCCAATGTTAGTACTAACACTGAAATAAATATTTCGTATGTGAAAGTAAGTGATGATTACGATTTCTCAATGGCAGCTTTGGGAATCTTATTTTTATTTTAAAAAAGAAGAAGTAACTGTTTTAACCCCAAATCTTACAGTTAAAATCATGAATATTAACCATTAATTACACTTTTTAAGAAAATGAAAAAATTACTTTTAGTTTTTGCATTTATTATGCTAGGCAATTTGGCTGTTAAAGCACAAACCAATTATAGGGCAGCCCTGGGGTTGGGCATTGACCTTTATGATGAAGCGACCTTTTTTGGTGCTACGGGAAAATACTTCTTTTCCGACAACCATGTTGGTCAAGCCGATTTAGGATTTGAAGATAATGCAACAATTGCCACTTTTCTATATTCTTTTCACAAAGGTTTTTTTAGAGCGCCGGGATTACGATGGTACGCTGGGGTGGGGCCGAGTATTATTTTTATTAAAAATACAGACAACATTTTTGCGCTGCGTCCGCATTTGGGACTCGACTTTAAGATAGACGGAGTTCCACTGGTGCTTAATTTTGATTGGAGACCTTCTGTGGTACTCAGCGATGTTGGGGACAACCAAGTCGCCGCTTTTGGCTTTGGTCTGCAGTTCGCTATCAATAATTGATATGTATAAAATATGAAATGAGGGCGGGTTTTCCCGCCCTTTTCTTTTTATTGTATTTTTGATTGTATGAAACTAATGATCATTAACGGACCCAATTTGAACCTTTTGGGAAAGCGTGAGCCCGAAGTATACGGGAGTACCACTTTTGAACACTATTTTGAACAACTTCAAAAAAAGTTTCCCGACACGGAACTGGAATATTATCAATCCAATATCGAGGGTGAACTTATTGGAAAAATACAAGAAGTAGGTTTTGATTATGATGGCATCATTCTAAATGCAGCGGCCTATACCCATACTTCTGTTGGTATTGGTGATGCCGTAAAAGCTGTGGAAACCCCGGTTATTGAAGTGCACATTTCCAATACGCACCAAAGAGAGGATTACCGACATGTTTCTTACATATCTCCCGGGGCCAAAGGAGTTATCCTAGGGTTTGGCCTCCAAAGCTATGATCTCGCCATCCAGAGTTTTTTAGGCTAAATTCCTCAAGTATTTTTTATCGGCGTAGAACGTTCCAAAGGGAAGAAGTGATGCTATAAAAAGAACAATAAATCTTTTGAGCTTCCATTTTCTTTCCCAACAAAAAATTACGGCCACCACTACATACAGAATAAACAATATTCCATGTGCCATACCCACGGTCTGGTTAGGTTCGGGAATATCTGCCCAATGCTTTAACGGCATGGTCATCCCGAAAAGGAGTAGATAGGAAATACCTTCTAAAATAGCAGTGGCCCTAAAAAGTTTCAACATACCTTATAGGTGGATTACTTCATCATAAGCATCGGCAACGGCTTCCATAACCGCTTCGCTCATGGTTGGGTGAGGGTGTACCGCTTTTAGTACTTCGTGACCTGTGGTCTCCAACTTTCTGGCAACAACAGCTTCGGCGATCATATCGGTCACACCAACACCGATCATATGGCAGCCTAACCACTCACCGTACTTGGCATCAAAAATTACTTTTACAAAACCATCGGGAGTTCCAGCAGCTTTTGCCTTACCACTCGCGGAGAAAGGAAACTTACCAATTTTAAGGTCGTACCCTTGTTCTTTAGCTTGCTTTTCGGTCAAACCAACAGAGGCTACCTCGGGGATACAGTACGTACATCCTGGAATGTTGCCGTAGTCTAGTGCCTCAACATGCATGCCTGCCAATTTTTCGACACAAAGTATTCCCTCGGCAGAAGCTACGTGCGCCAATGCCTGTCCGGGGGTTACGTCACCAATGGCAAAGTACCCTGGAATGTTGGTCTGATAGTAATCGTTCACCAATATTTTGTCCCTGTCCGTTGCGATTCCAACATCTTCCAAACCAATATTTTCAATGTTGGTTTTGATGCCCACGGCGGATAGTACGATATCGGCTTCCAATACCTCTTCGCCTTTTTTGGTCTTTACCGTAGCTTTTACCCCATCACCCGAAGTGTCAACTTTGGTGACCTCGGCAGAAGTCTTGATTTTTACGCCAGACTTTTTAAAGCTACGCTCCAATTGTTTTGAAATATCCTCGTCCTCCACAGGAACTATATTGGGCATGTACTCAACAACTGTTACCTCGGTTCCCATGGAATGGTAGAAATAAGCAAACTCCATTCCAATGGCGCCACTACCTACCACGATCATTTTCTTGGGTTGTTTTTTCAAGGACATGGCCTCGCGGTACCCAATCACCTTTTCTCCATCTTGAGGAAGGCTGGGCAGCTCTCGGCTACGCGCTCCAGTTGCGATGATGATATTATCGGCCGAATACTCGGTGGTTTCTCCGTTTTCCGCTTTTACTTCAACTTTTTTGCCTGGTTTTACCTTTCCATATCCATTGATGACCTCGATTTTGTTCTTCTTCATCAAGAATTGAACACCTTTGCTCATCCCCTCTGCAACACCACGGCTTCTTTTAACAACAGCATCAAAATCATGGTCCACGTCTTTGGCACTCAAACCGTAATCCTCAGCATGCTTCAAATATTCGAAAACTTGAGCAGATTTAAGAAGGGCCTTTGTTGGGATACATCCCCAGTTAAGACATACACCTCCCAAACTTTCTTTTTCTATAATGGCTGTTTTGAAACCTAATTGTGATGCCCTTATGGCAGTAACATATCCACCTGGACCACTTCCCAAAACAATTATATCGAACTTGCTCATTAGATTTTGATTTTAGTTGTTAAATTGAAAATCCGCCATTGATTGGCAGGTGCAAAAGTACGTAAATCAATCTCCATTTCCCAAGTTGAAAAAATTCAAATGTGGATTAGTTTGTGAAATAGGTAAAAACGGGTACTAGCAATAAAAAAATATGGGGTAAGGGTTATGTTTCAGGGTCAAAATCAATGCTCACAGAATTAATGCAATAACGTTGTCCCGTAGTCTCTTTGGGGCCATCGTTAAAAACATGCCCTAAATGACTACCACAATTTGCACAGACTGTCTCGGTACGAATCATACCATGGCTGGTATCGCGTATATATTCAATGGCTCCCTCAACTGCTTGATCGAACGAAGGCCAACCACAACCACTTTCAAATTTGTGCTCACTTTCGAACAATTTTGCATTACAAGCCTTGCAATGGTAGTCCCCATCTTCAAAATGAAGGTCGAATTTGCCTGTGTAGGGTCGTTCGGTCCCTTTTTGTCGTAAAACATAGTATTCTTCAGTGGAAAGTTCTTTTTTCCACTCTTCTTCGGATTTGTTTACGCTGTATTTTTTGTCCATGTAAGTTTTATGGTAATTTATTTGTTGCCAGGGATAAAATCAAGGGCGGCGCCATTAATACAATGTCTTTTCCCCGTGGTATTGCTCGGTCCATCATTAAAAACATGTCCTAAATGACCTCCGCAAACGGCACAATGTTCCTCGGTTCGTGCCACGCCTATTTTGTAGTCTGTGTCAAAAGCAACATTTCCTTCGATTTCCCTGTCAAAACTGGGCCATCCTGTTCCGGATTTAAATTTGTGCTCACTTTTAAAAAGAGGGGTTCCACAACCTGCGCACACGTAGGTTCCTTTTTCCTTATTATCCAACAAATCGCTGGAAAATGCATTTTCAGTTGCGGCTTTTCGAAGTACATAATACTCCATATCGGTCAGTTCCGCTTTCCACTCGGCATCTGTTTTGTTTACTTTAAAAGTTTCCTTTGCAGTTTCTTTTTTCTCTTCTTGCGAAGTTCCCTTGCATCCGGCAAATATTACCAAGGCAAGCAATAACAATCTTTTTCCCATTCTTTTGTCTTTTATCTGTTTGGACGTATTTCTATTGAAATCCTTTCACTATAATGTAATAAAAAAAGTCCCATTGATGACCAATGGGACTTAAAATACGCTATTTCAATAGATTTAGTTGATATCCAAAGTTGTAATGTGCTCTTCATCAATATTAAGATGGGACATTACACTTTCAATGTTTGAAGCATCAAAGTCGGGAGATTCGGCATATTCACTTGGCACAAATACAATCCTGAACAGCTGATTATCGGTGAAATCGGTGCTCAATGTAGAAAGGTCGAAGTTACCGTCAATAAACAGTTCCACATCCACAAAGGTGTGGGCAAAAACATATTGGATGGTACCTTCGTTCAAAAAATAATTTTGGGGTATTTGTGTCCAAGCATCTGCAGTGGTCCCATCATTGAGGTCAATTATACCGTCGTGCCTGTATACCAAAACAGCGTCCGATTCAAATACTTCGAAGTCGGTGACATCGGAAAATGTAATCAGGGTACTAAAAAGATTGGCCTCGGCATCGTAGCCAAAGTTTACGCCTTCGACTTCAACAACCTGGCCTTGAATGCCATCTGCACCATCCAGTCCGTCCAGTCCATCGAGTCCATCAAACCCCGGAGGTCCTTGGGGCCCTTCGCATGCCGCGAATACAAAAACGATAACTGCTCCTAAAATTGTACTAAATTTATTCATGATTTTTGGATTTTGATTTGTGTTCATTTCATCTGTTGATGCAATAAAATCAAAAAGCGTTCCATTTTTTAAAAAAATGTTGTTTAAAACACCAAACCTGTTGTTATAATCGTATTCTTGCTCAAAGATGCTTATTATTGTATATGACTAAACCAACAAATATGTCCAAGGTAGTTCCACACAGTTTTTTTACGGAGTTCGATATCAATCTTTTTAAAGGGGGTAAGCACTTTCGCCTTTACAACAAATTGGGGTCGCACCTTACCGAGGTAGACGGTGTTAAGGGAACCTACTTTGCCGTTTGGGCCCCAAGTGCAAAGTCGGTCAGTGTTATTGGTGATTTTAATTATTGGACCGCCGGTGAACATGAATTGAACGTTCGTTGGGACAGCAGCGGAATTTGGGAAGGATTTATTCCCGGAGTGGACAAAGGAACCAAATACAAGTATAAGATACACTCCAACAACAACGATGTCTGGACCGAAAAAGCAGACCCATTTGCTCGTTTTTGTGAGCAGCCCCCACAAACCGCCTCTTTGGTTTGGGAGGATGATCATAAATGGAAAGACGATACTTGGATGGATACCCGAGAGGAGAAAAATGGTCTGGATAGGCCTTATTCGGTGTACGAGGTCCATTTAGGTTCTTGGAAGAAAAAAAATGGCTGGGAGTCCTTAAGTTACCTCGAGCTGGCGGAACAGTTGGCGGACTATGTCGAGGAGATGGGCTTTACACATGTAGAGTTTATGCCGGTTATGGAATATCCTTACGATCCCTCTTGGGGATATCAAATTACGGGATATTTTGCTCCTACCTCACGCTTTGGAAAACCGGAAGACTTTAAAGTTCTGGTGGATGCCTTGCACCAGCGTGGTATCGGGGTCATTTTGGATTGGGTGCCTTCCCACTTTCCCGAAGATGCCCATGGACTTGGGTTTTTTGATGGATCGAATTTATATGAACATCCCGATAGAAGAAGAGGTTACCATCCTGATTGGAAAAGTCTCATTTTTAACTACGGAAGAAATGAAGTACGGGCATTTTTGATCAGCAATGCTATTTTTTGGCTAGATCAATACCATGTGGATGGCTTACGGGTAGATGCCGTTGCATCTATGCTTTATCTGGATTATTCACGGGAAGATGGCGAATGGGAGCCGAACATGTATGGCAACAACGAAAATTTGGAGGCCATGTCCTTTTTACGGGAAATGAACCAAGAAGTTTATGCCAGTTTTAAAGGAATACAGACCATAGCCGAGGAATCCACTGCATTTACAGGCGTTACCAAACCTGTGCATTATGGAGGACTGGGTTTTGGTATGAAATGGATGATGGGATGGATGCACGATACCTTGGAGTTCTTTAAAAAAGACCCCATACACCGTTCGTACGATTTGAATACGATCAGTTTTAGTCTCACCTATGCCTTTACCGAAAACTTTATGCTGCCTTTTTCGCATGATGAGGTAGTATATGGTAAACAATCTTTGCTTTACCGAATGCCGGGTGATGAATGGCAACGATTTGCCAATCTACGGTTGCTATTCGGCTATATGTTCACGCATCCCGGAGGTAACCTTTTATTTATGGGAGGAGAGTTTGGCCAGTCTTCCGAATGGAATTTTCAGGAAAGTTTGGATTGGCATCTAACACAATATGATTTTCATTCTGGAATACAGGAGGCAATCAAGGACCTGAACAAGATGTACAAGACCAATCCTGCACTATATGAAAAACAGTTTAACCCTGATGGGTTCCAGTGGATTGAATACAACGACCAAGAAAATACGGTGATATCGTATATCAGAAAAGGCAACGACCCCAAGGATGATTTGATCATTGTTTGCAATTTCACTCCTGTACCACGCGAAAACTATAGGCTGGGAGTTCCAAAAACGAGTACCTTAAAATTGGTATTTAATAGCGACGATAAAAAATACTCAGGTAGCGGGATGGGCAAAAAAACGATGAAACCATCCAAAACATCATGGAATGGGTATAAGCAGTCAGTTTTAATGAACCTTCCGCCTTTGGGTGTTGTCGTGTATAAATAAACGCACAGCTAAAACGTTGTAGTTGATTGCTTTTAAAAACATATTTTTATTTATTCGGGCTTTTGTGTTTCTTTTGTGAGCCTCAATCAATTATAGATGATAACCAATACTGAAATTGCAAAAACGGGGAATCAGTTCCCAAACCATATAGTCGATTTTAAGCAAGAAAACGACAAATTATATTTTACCAGCCAGAACGGTGTTATTTTACAAGTAACCATTTTAAGGGATAGTGTTGTCCGTTTCAGGTATGCCACCGAATATGTTTTTGAACCGGATTTCTCTTATGCCGTAAGCGAAGATGTTAATCTCGGGTACAATGAGCTTACTGTGGAAGATGAGATACCGGAATATGTGATTACGACATCGAAAATCAAGATTTATATCAATAAGACCAACCTGAAGGTGCAGATTGTTGATATGGACGATGTGATTCTGGCAGAGGATGAACTGGGATTTCATTGGGAGGAGAATTTTGATTACGGGGGCAATGTGGTTAAAATGAGCAAGATTTCCCATTCAGGAGAGAGTTATTACGGAATGGGGGATAAGGCCTCGCATACAAACCTGAAAGGGAAAAGGGTCAACAATTGGGTGACCGACTCCTATGCATACGGGAAAGACCAAGAGCCGCTGTATAAATCCATTCCATTTTATATTGGACTGAAAGAAAGCATAGCTTACGGAATATTTTTCGATAATTCGTTCAGCACTTATTTCGATTTTGCTGCGGAAAAAAGAAATGTCACAAGCTTTTGGGCAGATGGGGGCGAAATGAACTATTATTTCTTTTACGGCCCCGAAATGAAGGAAGTAGTGGAGTCTTATACCGATTTGACCGGTGTTCCGGAACTTCCGCCCCTTTGGGCTCTGGGCTTTCATCAATCCAAATGGAGCTACTACCCCGAGAAAAAAGTAAAGGATATAGCCAATACCTTTAGAAAATTGAACATTCCTTGTGATGCCATTTATTTGGATATTGATTACATGGAAGGGTTTAGATGCTTTACATGGGATAACAAAAAGTTCCCCAATCCTAAAAAAATGATCAAGGAACTCGAGGAAGATGGCTTTAAGACCATTACCATGATCGATCCCGGTATTAAGATAGATCGTGATTATTGGGTGTATCAACAGGCCATGGACAATGGATTCTTTTGCCGAAGGGCCGATGGACCCCATTTTAAAGGAAAAGTATGGCCCGGTGAATGTAAGTTCCCGGATTTTACCAATCCTGAAGTTAGGGAGTGGTGGGCCGAACTATATAAAGAAATGATTGCCGATATGGGCGTAAGCGGTGTTTGGAACGATATGAACGAACCCGCCATTATGGAAGTTCCCACAAAAACGGCAAATTTAGATGTTAGGCACGATTATGACGGTCATCCTTGCAGTCATAGAAAAGCACACAATGTTTATGGGATGCAAATGGTACGGGCCACCTACGAGGGCGTTAAAAAGTTTATGTTTCCGCGTAGACCCTTTGTCCTCACACGGGCAGCATATGCGGGAACCCAGCGCTATTGTGCCACATGGACGGGAGATAACGTGGCCACATGGGAGCATTTGTGGATTGCCAATGTACAGATGCAACGTATGTGCATGAGTGGATATTCCTTTGTAGGTTCCGATATTGGTGGATTTGCGGAACAACCGAATGGTGAATTGTTTGCCCGTTGGATGCAATTGGCTGTTTTTCATCCATTTTGTCGAGTGCATTCCAGCGGTGACCACGGTGACCAAGAACCCTGGTCTTTCGGAGATGAGATCACGGATATTGTTAGAGATTTTATTGAACTAAGGTACCAACTCATGCCTTACCTATATACCATGTTCTATAATTACATTAAGGAAGGCTTTCCAATGCTCCAATCATTGGTTTTTTATGACCAAGAAGATCCCCAGACACATTTCCGAACAGATGAATTCATATTTGGAAAACAAATGTTGGTGTGCCCCGTGCAAGAGCCCAATGCCCAGGGTAGAAGAATGTATTTTCCCAAAGGGAACTGGTACAACTATTGGACAGATGAACTGACCGAGGGAGGAGTAGAACGATGGGTGTCTGCCGAAATCCATCGGGTGCCATTGTTTGTTAAAGAAGGAGCCATGATTCCTAAATATCCCGTACAGCAATATATTGGAGAAAAAGAGATAGAAAAGCTGGCCATTGATGTTTACTTCAAAGAGGGCACAGAAAATTCGAAAGTCTACGAAGACCAGCAAGAGGGCTATGATTATAAAAAAGGAAGGTATAGTCTTCGCCGTTTCAAATTAACGGGAAAAGAAAACGAACTTATCATCCAACAGTTCAAGGATGGTAACTTTATTACCCCTTACGATAATTTTAAAATGACATTCCATGGGCTTCCGTTTACCATAGAAACCGTGGAACTTGACAACGAAGAAGTTGATTTAAAGGATATCAAACTAAATGGCAATAACTCCATTGAAGTAAGCAAGGATTTCACGGAGCTCCATATTTTCGGAAAATAAAATTTTGTAATTTTCGTAGGACAAAAACACGATTTACCATATGAAAAAGCTTAGTCTTACTTTGTTGGTGTTTATGGCAGTAATGGCCTGCAAAACCAATCCGTTTACAGGCAAAAGTACGTTGAACTTTTATGATAACAGTCAGATGTTTCCGATGGCGTTTTCCCAATACGATCAGTTTTTGAAAGAAAACAAGGTGGTTACCGGGACTTCTGATGCACAAACGATCACGAGGGTAGGGCAGCGGATAGCTTCAGCTGCGGAACGTTGGTTGGATGCCAATGGCTACCCAGGATACTTAAAGGATTATCAATGGGAATATAATTTGGTTGAGGATGAGGCGGTAAATGCATGGTGTATGCCTGGGGGTAAGATTGTTTTTTACACAGGTATTTTGCCGATAGCACAAAACGAGGCCGGCATAGCTGTTGTTATGGGGCACGAGGTAGCACATGCTTTGGCGGACCATGGAGCCCAGCGCATGAGTGCAAGTACCTTGCAACAGATTGGGGCCGTAGCAGGAAATGTGGCCATTAAGGATGACAAGACAAGAAACTTGTTTAACCAAGCTTATGGTGTTGGTTCAACGGTTGGGGTAATGTTGCCCTTTAGCCGAAACCATGAAACCGAAGCCGATAGAATTGGACTTCAGATTATGGCGATTGCTGGGTATAACCCTGATGAAGCGGCTAAACTTTGGCAACGAATGAAAGCTAAGTCTGGAGGGCAGGCACCTCCTGAGTTTTTGAGCACACACCCATCCAACGATACAAGAATCAGTAACTTGACCGCATGGGCCCCTGCTGCAAAACAAGAGGCACGAAAATTTGGGGTAACATCGTTTAAATAGATAAAAGAACAACAACGTAAGAATGTCACTTTGAGCCAAACGAGAAATCCTATGAATACGAAAGGGTTTTTCAATGGCCTGCAAAGTGACATTTTTTCTTAATAAATAGCATGGCGCAAACACTGGCATTAAAAGGAAGTAAGAAACTGTTGAACGCCTGGGCATTTTACGATTGGGCCAATTCGGTGTACAGTTTGGTGATTTCATCTGCCATATTTCCCCTTTTTTATGGTTTGTTGTTCCGAACTGCTGGAATTGAGCAGGTCACGATTTTTGGCGGAGAAATAGCTAGGGCCCCCTTGATCAGTTATGTTACCTCTTTGGCCTTTGTTTTTATCGCCATTGTGACCCCACTTGTTTCTGGTGTCGCGGATTATCTAGGGAACAAAAAAGTATTCCTCAAGTTCTTTTGTTATTTGGGTGCAGCTTCCTGTATTGGATTATATTGGTTCTCTTTGGAACATATTTATTTTGGCCTCGCATGCTATTTCTTTGGGCTTGTGGGGTTTTGGGTGAGTTTTGCCATAAACAATTCCTATTTGCCCGATATAGCATATCCAGAGCAACAGGACCGTATTAGTGCCAAAGGTTTTTCGCTTGGGTATATTGGTAGCGTGATTTTATTGGTTTTCAATTTGGCCATGGTAATGAAACCAGATGTTTTTGGCATTACCGACAATGGAGGGGAAATCGCAGAAATGAAGGCTATGAAGTATTCTTTTATTTCCGTAGGTATATGGTGGGCACTATTTAGTCAATACACCTTTAAGCATTTGCCCAAAGGGTACAAACGTGAAGGAAAACGGGACCATATCATCCTGAATGGCTTTAATGAATTAAAACTGGTCTGGCACCAACTTGGCGAGAATAGAAAACTGAAACGGTATTTAGGTGCTTTTTTTACCTATAGCATGGCAGTTCAGACCATTATGCTGATTGCCACCTATTTTGGAGAGGAAGAAATAATATGGGGTTCCGATACAGAACGCACTACTGGGTTGATTGTAAGTATTCTGTTGATTCAAATTGTTGCTATTTTGGGTGCAACTGTCACCGCATGGGCTTCCAAAGCTTTTGGGAACATCAGAACCTTGGTGGTGATCAACGTAATTTGGGCATGTCTCTGTGTGTATGCCTATTTTCTACAAACCCCAATGGATTTTTATGTTGCGGCCGGACTGGTCGGTATTGTGATGGGGGGAATTCAAGCCTTATCACGTTCCACATACTCCAAGTTTTTGCCGGAGACAACGGATACCACATCGTTTTTCAGTTTTTATGACGTGGCAGAAAAAATAGGGATCATTATCGGTACCTTTATGTATGGAATTGTTTCCCAACTTACGGGTAGCATGCGTAACAGTACCATCTTTTTAGGACTGTTTTTTTTGATGGGAATATTTTTATTGCTCCGTGTAAATAAGGTGCAAACATCAAATTAACACATAAAAAAGCCCTGAGAATATCAGGGCTTTTTCAGTCTTTGATTGATGATAAACTCTACATTATCCTTTGGTTATGTCTCCAGAACCAGAGGTTTTGGAGTTTATTTTTTTAGGATTTCCACGGTAATGGATGTCTCCAGAACCGGATACCCTCGCTTCAAGGGATTGGTTGGCCGTAACCTTGATGTCGGCGGAACCCGAAACTGTTGCTTTTACAAAGTCGGCTTCCAAATCGTAGGCTTTAATATCTCCAGAACCAGAAACCGTAACGGTAAAGTCGGTTGCCCTACCGGATAGGTTGATGTCGCCCGAACCCGATAGTGTAGCGTCCAATTCATCGGCATCTACCATAAGTGTAACATCGCCGGATCCCGACATTGCGGTGCTAAAGTGGTCAGCTTTAATGGTTGTTTTTCCGACCAAGTCACCAGAGCCCGAAAGGCTTACCGAATGCACTGATTCCACAGGTACTGTTACATGAATACCATTTTTCCAGTTGGAAGACTTCAAATTAACACCTTTTTCTTTTTTAATGACCAATTTTCCGTTTTTCACTTCAGTTATAATGTATTCCAACAAGTTGGATTCTCCTGTTAAGGTAATTTCTCCTTCGGTACCCGATACCAGTTCCACATCAAACCAGCCGGCCATGGCGATCTCGTCATAGTCGCCCACCGAACGTTCAATGGTAACTACATCCCCGTTGCCCTTAACTCTTTTTCCCCACTGGGCATTGGTACAGGCCAACATTCCCAATGCCAGTGTAAGCGTGATAAATTTTTTCATGATCTTGTGTTTAAATTGTTTTTGATTTGATGTTAATTTTGATAAAATGATATGCCGCCGTAGTCACTGGTAATGCTCACTCTGTTTCCGGAATTCGCTTGTCCGTAGTAACCACTGTAATATTTTTCATTGGATTTTTCCTTGCTGATATTGATTTCAAAATCGTCCTTGCCACTTACTCCGGCATATTCTGTTGAGATCTCAAAATCAAAATGATAATCGGTATCATAACCAATTTTTATTCCTGTGTAATCCGAACGTATTTCCAAATTACCGGCATCGGCTGCCATACGGTCTATTCTTATGGACCCATAGTCACTGGTAAGGGATACATTGCCGTGGACATTGCCCAGTTTTACACCGATATAGTCTCCTTTACCGTCTACATTTTTTACATTTTTCACATCAATGGAACCGTAGTCACTGGAATATTGAAGATTTTCCATTTCTTCTATGGTGGCATTGGTGTAGTCGGCCCTAATGTCAAGGTTACCTGCTTTTTCAATGGTAAAACCAGAGTAATCTGCTGCAATTTCCGCACTGTTTATATAATCAAAAGTGGAGCGAGAGGTATAGTCGAACCTGAGTTCGTTGTTGCGTCCGCGAAGTTCGCCTATTTCCAATTTACCATAATCGCAGCTAATTTTGGCATGGCCATCAATACGGTCCAAGATAATGCTTCCATAGTCGTTGCTTAGGTTAACACTGTTTTTTACGGGCAATTTGATCGTATAGTTCACCTGTACACTGACTTTTTTGCGTTTTCCCCAGCTCCATCCCCAACTATTGCTGCGGTTTCCGAAATCTGTTTTTGCCGAAACCATGCTGGAGCTGTTCTCAAAATCCACATTGATTTCGTCCAATCGTTCCTTTACACGGTCTTCATCGTTGCCGTTGGTTTTAATGTGCACCTCGATCACAACGCGGTTTTCGTTCCAAGAAGTTATGTTGAGGTTACCGTAGCTATTGTCAACCTTTAATAAAGCATCGGAATTAACGTTGTATTCCTTTTTAATGGTTTTTTCCTTGGTATACCTGCCATTCAGCTTATCGTTGTCCATATGGGCACTCGCGACAAGGGGAATCAAAGCCAAGGCGAAAAAGATGTGTTTAAATTGTAAAGCTTTCATCATTTTGTGTTTTTAAATTCTTAATATTTTCTATTTGGCTCAAAACTTCTTTCAAAAGGTCGATTCGTGTTTGGAAATTGGTGATCATCGCGCTCAAGATGATCTTGCTGTCACCACCGTCTACCAGATCTTGCTCAAGGGATTGGTAATCTTTGTCCAACCGTTGTAGTTGTGCCAAGGTGTCATCCACCAATTGGGCGGTCTCCGGTGTTTCTTCTTCCTTCAGTACTTCTACCTGCTGCTCTATAAGATTGGCAAAGTAGAACTCCGTTTCGGAAACTTCCGGGGCAATTTTCACCACCTGTTGTTTAATGTTCGGTTGAGGTCCGAAAGCTTGGTACCCCAAAATGGCTACCAAGGCTATGGATGCGGCAATGGACAAAGTTTTCCACCAAGGTGTCTTCTTTTTATTTAGGGCAATGGTGCCCTGGTTTTGGTTTAATTTTTCCAAAAACCGTTCTTGGTGTCCGCTTTGTGGCTCGGCTACATCGAACTCCCCTTGGAGTCTCTCAAACAAACTATCTAAACTATCCTTGCTCATAACTAAACATTTACGGTCAACTTTTTTCTAAGGCTCTGTTTGGCCCTCGAAATCATGGTTCTACAATTAGCATAGCTAATGTTCATTATTTCACTTATTTCTTCGTAATCGTACCCTTCAATTAAATGTAAGGTCAAAGAAACTCTGTAATTGTCTTTCAAACTTTTCATGGTTTCCATCACTTTTTGAGCCTTCAGTTCTGTATAACCATTTTGATCCGAAGCAACTCCATCATTATCTTCGACCTTGTACATTACATCATCCAAATCTGCAGCACGTTTTTTTTGCTGTTTTTTGTAATGATAAATACTGTTATTGATCACGATCCGCTTTAACCATGCCCCAAAAGTGACGTCTCCTTTAAAGGTGTGCAGTTTGGTAAATGCGCTCAGGAACGATTCCTGCATCACATCCTCGGCTTCGGCAGTGTGTTTTACAATCCTAAAAGCAGTGTTGTACATTGCTTTGTAATAGCGGTTGTAAACCTCTAGCTGCGCACTTTGTTGCCCCTGCATGCACAATTTGAGCAGTGTGTCAATATGTTCATTTTGTTGGCTCAAAAAATGAATGGTTTGTCTTATAGATTACCCAATTTACCATTTGTTACACTTTTTTCTTAAAATTTGATTTTTAATGGCACAGGAATTGCCAATTAATGGGTGATAATACGTCTTCGATTCGCTATAAACATTGATTTTGAGGGGTTTGCGAAGACTCGAATGTTGAATAAAAATGTTGGTCGATCGTCTATTCTGACAAAATGACCGAAAAGATGATATGGGAGAGATGAAAATTACCAAATTTGACAATATAGATTTGCAAGGGCTTGATGAAGATGCGGAATTGATTCCGTTGTTGACCCCTGAAGACGAAGAACAGATGAACAGGGAGAGCTTGCCGGAAACTTTACCGGTACTGCCGCTTAGAAATACGGTTTTGTTCCCTGGCGTTGTTATTCCGATTACAGCTGGAAGGGATAAATCCATCAACTTGATCAAGGATGCCAATAATGGTTCCAAGACCATTGGTGTAGTGTCCCAAAAAGACGAAAGTGTCGAAAACCCAGGCCCGGAGGACATTAATACCATGGGAACGGTCGCACGTATTTTAAGGGTGCTTCAAATGCCAGATGGGAACACTACCGTGATCATTCAGGGAAAGAAACGGTTTAAAATAGACGCCGTGCTTACCGAGAAGCCTTACATGACCGCCAAGGTCAGCGAGGCCAAGGAAGAGCGTCCCGATGAAAAAAGCAGTGAATTTGAGGCGATAATAGATTCTATCAAAGAATTGGCCTTTAAGATTATCAAGGACAATCCGAATATTCCGAGCGAGGCTACTTTTGCCATCAAGAATATTCAGAGCAATTCGTTCTTGATCAATTTTGTGTCATCCAACTTGAATCTTGCCGTAAAGGAAAAGCAGCAACTTTTGGAAATGCCAAATCTTCAGGAAAGGGCTTTGGCCACCTTGAAGTACATGAACATGGAACTTCAAAAGTTAGAGTTGCGCAACGATATACAAAGCAAGGTCCGTAGCGATATGGACCAACAGCAACGTGAATATTTCCTTCACCAACAAATGAAGACCATCCAAGAGGAACTTGGTGGACTTTCTTATGAGGAAGAGGTGGACGAAATGGCCGAAAAGGCCAAAAAGAAAAAGTGGAGCAAAAAAGTGCAAGAGCATTTTGAGAAGGAACTCTCCAAAATGCAGCGCATGAACCCACAGGTAGCCGAATACTCCATCCAACGGAACTATTTGGACCTGTTGTTGGATTTGCCATGGAACGAGTATTCCAAGGACAAGTTTGATTTGAAAAGGGCCCAAAAGATTCTGGACAGAGATCATTATGGTCTGGAAGATGTAAAGCGCAGAATTATTGAATATTTGGCAGTTCTGAAATTGCGAAACGATATGAAGTCGCCGATCCTTTGTTTGTACGGTCCTCCCGGTGTGGGTAAAACCTCTTTGGGGAAATCCGTGGCAGAGGCCTTGGGCAGGGAATATGTGCGCATGTCCTTGGGTGGTCTCCGTGATGAAGCGGAAATCCGCGGACACCGAAAAACATATATCGGAGCCATGCCGGGTAGGATTATCCAGAGCTTGAAGAAAGCTGGAACGTCCAACCCTGTATTTATCTTGGACGAGATAGATAAGTTGGCCAGTAGCCACCAAGGGGATCCATCTTCGGCCATGTTGGAGGTTTTGGATCCCGAGCAAAACAGCGATTTCCACGATAATTTCTTGGAAATGGGCTATGATCTATCCAAGGTCATGTTCATCGCAACAGCGAACAACCTGTCCACCATACAGCCAGCTTTACGTGATCGTATGGAAATTATCAACGTGACCGGGTACACCATCGAGGAGAAGGTGGAGATTGCCAAGCGTCACTTGTTGCCCAAGCAGTTGGAGGAGCATGGGTTGTCCAAAAAAGATTTGAAAATCGGCAAGCGCCAATTGGAAAAAATCGTCGAGGGCTATACTCGTGAATCCGGGGTGCGAAGCTTGGAAAAACAGATAGCCAAGGTAGTGCGTTACGCTGCAAAGTCCATCGCGATGGAAGAAGAGTACAACGTTACCTTGACCAACGAGAATATTGAGGAAATCTTAGGCCCTGCCCGATTGGAACGCGACAAGTACGAAAACAATGATGTGGCAGGCGTTGTCACAGGTTTGGCGTGGACCAGCGTAGGAGGCGATATTTTGTTCATTGAATCCATTCTTTCTCAAGGAAAAGGGACTATGAACATTACGGGTAACCTTGGTAAAGTAATGAAGGAGTCCGCCACCATTGCCATGGAATACATCAAATCCAATGCGCATGAATATGGTATTGATTCCAGCGTATTTGAAAAGTACAATGTGCATATTCACGTTCCGGAAGGAGCTACGCCAAAAGATGGCCCAAGTGCAGGTATCACCATGTTGACCTCATTAGTGTCCCTTTTTACGCAGCGCAAAGTGAAAAAGAGCTTGGCCATGACCGGTGAGATCACCCTTCGTGGTAAAGTTTTGCCGGTAGGTGGAATCAAGGAAAAAATCTTGGCGGCGAAAAGAGCTCGAATCAAGGAGATTATTCTTTGTACGGACAATAAAAAGGATATTGAGGAAATCAAACCGGAATACCTGAAAGGGCTTACATTCCACTATGTTACCGATATGAGCGAGGTTATCGATATTGCCATTACCAAACAGAAAGTGAAAAACGCCAAGACACTTTAAATGACTTTGGTCATAACAGCATAAGACCTTTTCTGCCTATTTTTGGTATATGGGAAAAATAACGATAGCAATTGATGGATATTCCTCCACGGGAAAAAGTACGATCGCCAAAAGGTTGGCCTCTACCTTAAACTATATTTATGTGGACACAGGTGCCATGTACCGCGCCGTAACTCTTTTTGCGCTGCAACAAGGCATTATAAGTGAAAGGGGAGAGGTGGATGAGGCCACTTTAATTGATAAATTATCCGAGGTGCATCTCAAATTT
Source organism: Flagellimonas profundi (assembly GCF_017313275.1). Classification (GTDB taxonomy): domain Bacteria; phylum Bacteroidota; class Bacteroidia; order Flavobacteriales; family Flavobacteriaceae; genus Flagellimonas; species Flagellimonas profundi. Next base: position 69,179 of record NZ_JAFLNM010000001.1, read on the forward strand.
GTGCCCAATCAAGAAACAGGGAAGTCCGATATGTTCCTAAACGATGTGAACGTAGAGAAGGAAATCCGTACGATGCAGGTGTCTCGTCTGGTCAGTAAAGTTTCCGCTATTAAAGAAGTTAGGGGGAAATTGGTGAAAATCCAGCAAGAAATGGGCAAGGACAAAGGTATTGTAATGGATGGCCGTGATATTGGCACCGTTGTTTTTCCAGAAGCGGAGCTAAAACTGTTTATGACGGCGTCTCCCGATAAGCGAGCGGCAAGGCGTTATAAGGAATTGTTGGAGAAAGGCGAGGAAGTTACCTATCCTGAAGTATTGAAAAACGTGGAGGAAAGGGACCGTATCGACTCCACCCGAACCATATCCCCCCTTACCAGGGCCAAAGATGCCATTGAGTTTGATAACAGTGACATGGGCTTGGAGGAGCAGTTTGAACGAATCCATGAGTTTGCCAAAAGGGTGATTGCGAAATAGGTGAGTGGGTTATTTTACTATGATTTTACCCTTCATCATTTCAGGTGGATATCCCATTATTCCGTCATGATGTTCATTACAGTAAAATCCATACTCGCTGCCGTCATGGGTTCCCAAATGTTTATGGATTTCTACGCATTCATCCAAATCAAGTCTTTGGGAGAGCGAAACAGCATCTATAAAGCACTCGTAATACACCCACTCCCGACAATTATTGGACCATGCTGGCCCACGATACTTTTCTTTTATCCTTTTTTCTTGTATTATTTTTTCAATCGGTTGTAGGTGTTCGCAAATCATTTGTTTTGTTTTAAAAATAGTTGATCAGGAGCGATGAATTTTGGTCAGGTAATAAAGCGTAGCGAGTAATAATCAATGTTGTACTTCAATTAAAAAAAATCATTGATTGAATCTCCCCAACTCCTTACTAAGTTCTTCCAAAATTTCATAGATCTGCATATTTATTCTTTGGGTATATTGAAAATTTAGTTCAGCATCCACTCCAATCAAAGTACTCACATGATATAGTGAATTTGAATCGTTTTTAAAGCTTTCGATATCGATTTTAAAGTCCTCCATGGCTTTTTGAGTAATTATCCTATCTTCCCTTCTGTTATGGTTTTTCCATAAATATGTCATGATCTCTGAATCAAAATATTGATAGAGATGTGAATTGTACTTCTTCTTGAGTTCATGGGCTTCCATGAACAGAAAGGAATTTGCAGAACTAATATTGCTCTTATAGTTGGAGATTTTGGTTTTTAAATTTTCACTGGTGATTAAACTCAAATTTCCCGAAGATATGATTTCATCATAAGTGGGGGTATGGCTTTGAAACAACAAGGTTTTCCCGTTAAAAAACAAAAAACTCACTAAAGAATCTGAGCGTAAATCATTCTTCCCTCGTAAAAATGATTTTATCATCTTGCCATCATGTACTTTCAAATTTGTCAGCCAAGCCTGTGTGGCGATTGTACTACTGTCCTTTTTGAACTCTTTTTGAAGTTGTTCCAATAAATAATATTCCTTTTTCGAATTCTTTTTTGACTCATTCCAGCTATTGATTTGTATAGCAATTAAAATTCCTATAACAACCAGAATAATTTCACCAATTGCATATTTCAAATACTTTCCGGTTCTACCCTCTGAAAGTAAAATCTGTCTAGTTTTTCTAAAGAATTTTATCATTGGTTAGTGATTGGCAACTGTGAAACACAACTATTGCCAATTATGGTTTTAATGATTGTTATTGGAGGTTTGTTGAAACCAGTTCAACTTATTAAGTGAATGTAACAATTTTAATTCTAAACTTAATTAAACCAAAAAACGCCCATCGGGCGTTTTTTTATTTTATAACGACATTTTGTCCCAAACTGTTATTGCAAATTAGGAATTACCAATACCTGATCGGGGTGGATTACGTTGGGGTCCTTTAAAATATTGGTGTTCGCTTCAAAAATTTTGGTGTACTTCATCGGGTCGCCATAATAATGCTTCGCAATCTTGCTCAACGATTCTCCGCTTTTTACCGTATGTCTGTGATACACGGAATCATCCTCCACCGTAATGTTCGCTTTAATATCCGAAGGGTGCTCTCCACCAATTTCTTTGATCTTGTCCCATAACAGGTTCTTTTCATACTGGGTCTTGGTCATTCCCTTTATCTTCAAAATGTCGCCTTCAACATTTACATCGCCGTTTTTTACCTCCAACTTTTCACCTAAGTCGAGTACAGGTTGATACTTTGCTTTTACATTCATAAGGGTTCTTTTTTATAGTTAATAATTAGAACATTCAAGATAATCAATCCGCGAACATTTTGCCATTAAATAACAGCAATACTTTTTTTGTGTAAACCTTGCTTGTAGGCTTTGTATATCAATAATTTAATTGTATTTTTGCACCCCTTTTGGCAAGGAGGCAAGAGAAAAAGGGAATTTAGAAAATCAATTTAAAACCACTTCCGCGGTAATTGTTCAACTCTTGTAAAACGTGGAATACAAATTTTAATCAGCAAGCATGGCTGAAGAAAAACAAAACGTTGAGGTAGAAGAAACTGCCGCAGCACCAGAAGTAAAAGAAACAGAACCCAAACAAGATCCTCAGGAATTTCTTGAAAATTTTGACTGGGAAAAGTATGAAGAAGGAATTGAGCGCGTTGACGATAGCAAGCTTAAAGAATTCGAAACACTTGTAGAGGAAAACTTTGTGGACACTGCCGATGAGGAAGTAGTGGAAGGAGAAGTTGTTCACATGACGGACCGTGAGGCCATCATTGACATCAATGCCAAGTCCGAAGGTGTAATTTCCTTGAATGAGTTCCGCTACAATCCCGATTTAAAAGTTGGAGATAAAGTTGAGGTACTTATAGATATCCGTGAAGACAAAACCGGTCAGTTGGTATTGTCCCACAGAAAAGCAAGAACCATCAAGGCGTGGGAGCGTGTAAACAATGCACACGACAAGGAAGAAATCGTTACTGGATTCGTTAAATGTCGTACCAAAGGTGGTATGATCGTTGACGTATTCGGAATCGAGGCGTTCTTGCCAGGTTCTCAAATCGATGTGAAGCCTATCCGCGATTACGATCAGTATGTAGGTAAGACCATGGAGTTCAAAGTAGTGAAGATCAACCACGAGTTCAAGAACGTTGTGGTATCGCACAAAGCTTTGATCGAAGCGGACATCGAAGAGCAGAAAAAAGAAATCATCGGCCAACTGGAAAAAGGTCAAGTATTGGAAGGTGTGGTCAAGAACATTACATCTTACGGGGTATTTATCGACCTTGGAGGTGTGGATGGATTGGTACACATTACCGACCTTTCATGGAGCCGAATCAATCACCCGAACGAGGTGGTGGAGTTAGACCAGAAATTGAACGTTGTTATCTTGGATTTTGATGATAACAAGTCTAGAATTCAGTTGGGTCTTAAGCAATTGGAGAAACACCCATGGGATGCCCTAGGTGATGAGATCAAAGTAGGTGACAAAGTAAAAGGTAAAGTAGTGGTAATCGCTGATTACGGTGCCTTTATCGAAGTTGCCGAAGGTGTTGAAGGTTTGATCCACGTTTCAGAAATGTCATGGTCTACGCACTTAAGGTCTGCTCAGGACTTTGTAAATGTAGGTGATGAAGTTGAAGCCGTTGTATTGACCTTGGATAGAGAAGATCGTAAAATGTCGTTGGGTATCAAGCAATTGACTCCAGACCCATGGACCGATATCACTTCAAAATACCCTGTTGGATCAAGACACAAAGGAATCGTTAGAAACTTTACCAACTTTGGTGTATTCGTAGAGTTGGAAGAAGGAATCGACGGTTTGATCTATATCTCCGATCTTTCTTGGACCAAGAAAATCAAGCACCCATCCGAGTTTGTAACCGTAGGTGACACCTTGGAAGTGGAAGTGTTGGAATTGGACGTGGAAGGTCGCAAATTGAGCCTTGGTCACAAACAGACCACAGAGAATCCTTGGGACAAGTACTCCGAAGAGTTTGCTGAAGGAACAATTCACAAAGCTGCCATTGCCGAGGTTGTTGATAAAGGAGCAACTATCAACTTCAACGAGGACATCGTTGGATTTGTTCCACAACGTCACATGGAAAAAGAAGACGGCAAGAAACTTGTTAAAGGTGAAGAGGCCGAATTCAAGATCATCGAGTTCAACAAAGATTTCAAAAGAGTTGTGGCCAGCCACACTGCGATCTTTAGAGAGCAAGAAGATAGAAATGTGAAGGCTGCTGCCAAGAAAAGAGCTGCATCTAAAGACGAAGCCGCTCCAACCCTTGGAGATGCCAACTCACAGTTGCAAGCATTGAAGGACAAAATGGAAGCCGATAAGAAAAAGTAATCGGACTTTTCAATGATACGAAGCCCCGCTGGAAACAGTCGGGGCTTTTTTATGTCTCGAACATTTTAAAGAATTGCTTACTTTTGTACTCAACCGAGTTGGTCGCACATAGCATATGAGTCAAAAAGTTCTGCTTACTTCAAAGGAAATCAACATCATACTGCACCGGTTGGCCTGTCAGCTAATGGAGAATCATTTGGATTTTAAGGATACCGCATTGATCGGTATCCAGCCCAGAGGCGTTTTTTTGGCAGAAAGGTTAGTAAAGATTCTCAAAAAGGAATACAAGATCAAACATATTGACCTTGGTTTCTTGGACATCACATTTTTTAGGGACGATTTTGGAAGAGGGGAAATCCTGAAGGCCAATTCCACGCAAATGAATTTTTTGGTGGAAGACAAAAAAGTGGTGTTCATAGATGATGTACTTTACACGGGAAGAAGTATCAGGGCGGCCCTAACGGCCATCCAATCCTTTGGAAGACCTAGCAATATAGAACTCTTGACATTGATCGATAGGCGTTTCAGTAGACATTTGCCCATACAGCCTACTTACCGCGGTAGACAAGTGGATGCCATAAACGAGGAAAAGGTTAAGGTAATGTGGGAAGAGAACGATGGAGAAGATAAAGTTTATTTAGTAAGCAAATAAAAGATAATGAGCGAGTTAAGTGTAAATCACTTGTTGGGAATAAAGTATCTGAACAAAAAGGATATATCGCTCATTTTTGAAACGGCCGATCATTTTAAGGAAGTGATCAACCGATCTATCAAAAAAGTGCCTACCCTTCGAGATATTACCATTGCCAATATCTTTTTTGAGAACAGCACCCGTACAAAACTATCTTTTGAACTGGCCGAAAAACGGCTTTCTGCCGATGTGGTGAACTTTTCGGCGGGGCAATCCTCTGTTAAAAAGGGAGAGACCCTGATAGATACCGTGAACAATATCCTGTCCATGAAAGTGGACATGGTAGTGATGCGTCATCCCAATCCGGGAGCTGGGATTTTCTTGTCCCAGCATGTTAATGCGTCCATTGTAAATGCAGGTGACGGTGCCCATGAACACCCAACGCAAGCGCTGTTGGATTCCTTTTCCATTCGTGAAAAATTAGGTGATGTGGGCGGAAAAAATGTTGTGATCGTGGGGGATATTTTACATTCTCGAGTGGCACTGTCCAATATTTTCGCCTTAAAATTACAGGGCGCCAATGTAAAGGTCTGCGGTCCAAAAACCCTTATCCCCAAGCATATTGAATCATTGGGAGTTGGGGTAGAGACCAATTTAAGAAAAGCCTTGGAGTGGTGCGACGTGGCCAATATGCTCCGTGTACAGAACGAACGGATGGATATCAGCTATTTCCCGTCCACAAGGGAGTACACCCAACAATTTGGGGTCAACAAAGAACTTTTGAACAGTTTGGACAAACAAATTGTAATCATGCACCCCGGTCCTATAAACCGAGGGGTGGAAATCACCAGTGATGTGGCCGATTCCGATCAGTCCATTATTTTACACCAGGTAGAAAATGGAGTAGCTGTACGTATGGCCGTACTCTATCTATTGGCATCAAAAATTAAGTAAAAGATGATTTTCGACAAAGACGGAACAACAACGATTGTTTTCCAGGAAAAAACCACACTTTCCGGTTTTTTGGAAAACCTCAATAAAGCGTATCCAAAACTCAAGCACGATAACATTGTGGTCAATCTTTTTTCTTTTGATAAACTGGGTATCAATGACATCTTGGAGTTTTTGGACCTATCCAACACACATAAAGCAGGAGGACAATCATTTGTTTTAGTCACCGATAAGCTAAGCTATGATGAAATTCCGGAAGAGATAAGTGTTGTGCCCACCTTGCAGGAGGCCAAGGACCTAATCGAGATGGAAGAAATTGAACGTGACCTGGATATATGAAACTCACTGTACTTGGTTGTTATGCAGCTACACCACGAACATTCACCAATCCTACTTCACAGGTACTCGAGATAAAGAACCACCTTTTTTTGATCGATTGTGGTGAGGGAACCCAAGTACAGCTCAGAAAATACAAGGTCAAGTTTTCCAGGATCAACCACATTTTTATATCGCATCTACATGGAGACCATTTTTTTGGTTTGCCCGGACTCATATCCACCTTTAGGTTATTGGGCAGGGACAAGGAACTGCACATTTATGGTCCAAAGGGCATCAAAGAGGCCATTACCTTATTTTTAAAATTAGGTGATTCATGGACCAATTACCCCTTAATATTCCATGAGCTGGAATCCAAGGAATCCGAACTCGTTTTTGAAGACGAAAAAGTTACCGTTAGAACGGTTCCCTTGATCCATAGGGTGTATACCAACGGGTATCTATTTAAAGAAAAGAAAGCTCCCCGGACATTGGACATTACGGCTGCCCGAAAATATGGTGTTGATAAGAGCCAATTCAACCATATAAAAAAGGGAGTGGATGGAGTTGATGCATCAGGAAAAACAATACCCAATAAAAAACTCACCATTGACCCACCTGAGCCCAAAAGCTATGCTTTTTGTAGCGATACGGTTTATAATGAAGCTATCTTACCAACAATAAAGGATGTTACCGTACTGTATCACGAATCCACTTTCTTGGATTCAGAGGAACATCTATGTAAAAAAACAAAGCACTCTACCTCCAAACAAGCTGCTCAAATCGCTAAAAAGGCCAATGCTAGCCTGTTGATTTTGGGGCATTATTCCACACGCTATAAATCCATCGAACTATTTAAAAAGGAGGCCGAAGAGGTTTTTCCGGTTGTAGAGTTGGCCGATGATGGCAAAGTGATTGAGTTTTGACCTTCCATTTTAAAGCAACCAACGGATGGTCTCCGTATCTTGAAATAAAAGCGTTGTCGCATGGGGAAAATAGTTGTAGGTCTTTTGGTCCTATTGTTATCTATATCATCTTGTTCAAAGGATTCTTCGAAAGCAGAAAACATTGCAGTAGATCTTATTGGAAGTTGGAGTTCAAGTAATGACCAAGTAGAAGGCAAAATAGTATCTACTTATACATTCAACGATAATTCGACTTATTTGTTCAGGACAGATTGGTTTGGTTTTAACGGAGAACCTAAGACAAAACTTACGGAGTTTTCGGAAAACTCAGGAGCTTTTGAAGTAGAAAGGGACAGTCTTTTTTTGGGATCATTTAGCAGTAGATATTGGATCAAGGAAGATGTTCTTTACTTGGAATATATAACTTACCCTGCAGACGCCCCAGTCCTTACACAAATGAAATACAATAGGATTGATGTACCGGAATAGATTCTTGCCCACTGGATAAAAACCCTCTTTTTTGCTCATCTATCTTTTGTTGACATTTGAATTTTACCGAACTTCACGTCATGCAAAAAGACCTTGGCGATTACAGAAAATCTTACGAGAAAAGTGAGCTGACCGAAGCATCGGTAAAGGAAAATCCATTGGAACAATTTCAAAAATGGTTTCATGAAGTAGAAGCGGCCAACGGCGTGGATGAGCCCAATGCCATGACGGTCTCTACCATTGGTTTGGACGGTTTTCCCAAAAGCCGTGTGGTATTGATGAAAAAATTCACCTATGAAGGCTTTATTTTCTATACCAATTACCAAAGTGAAAAAGGTAAAGCCATTGAAGCCAATCCATCGGTTTGCCTATCCTTTTTTTGGCCGAATATGGAGCGTCAGGTGATCATAAAGGGAAAAGCTGAAAAAATTGCAGAAAACCTTTCAGACGGTTATTTTGAATCTCGTCCGCACGGCAGTCAATTAGGTGCCGTTGTTTCCGATCAGAGTGAAGTGGTCCCTTCCCGAGACTATCTGGAGGAGAAATTAAAGGAACTCGAACAGCAATACGAAGATAAGGAAGTGCCCAGACCGGAATATTGGGGGGGATATTTGGTGCGCCCCATTTCCATTGAATTTTGGCAGGGACGCCCTAATAGATTGCACGATCGGATACGGTATTCCCTACAGGATGATCTGGATTGGAAAATAGAACGTTTGGCGCCATAAATCCAAAAAAATGAAACAACTTATATTAATGAGACATGGGAAATCCTCATGGGAATACGATGTCTCCGACAAGGATAGACCACTAAAAAAAAGAGGGATAAACGATGCTCATTTGGTTGCCAAAACCTTCGGTTTGCATGCGCCCTCCATTGATTTTATATATTCCAGCCCCGCCAACCGTGCCTTGCACACCAGTATGATCTTTACGAGAAATTTGGATTTTGATTTATCAAAATTCGGCGTGGTCGATGCGCTTTATGATTTTTCCGGCAACAGTGTGGAGCAATTTATACATTCCCTGGACAATGATTTGGAAACCATAGCGATCTTTGGACATAACTATGCCTTCACTTCACTTGCAAATACTTGGGGAGATCAGTATATTGAGAACGTTCCCACGGCAGGTCTTGTCCACATTACATTTGGTGTGGACGATTGGTCCAAGATATCAGAGGGAACCACCAAGCAAATGGTCTTTCCAAAACACTTGAAAAAATAAATGGTAAAAGCAAAGAACGAATATATAAATAGGGAAATCAGCTGGCTGCAATTTAATGCCAGGGTATTGCAAGAGAGTAAGGACCATAGGGTTCCACTCATCGACAGATTACGATTTTTGGGCATTTTCAGTAATAACCTGGATGAATTTTTTAAGGTTAGATATGCTACCGTAAAACGAATAGTTGATGCTGGAAAAACCGGTAAAAGTGTTTTGGGCGGCGAAAGGGCGAAAGACCTTTTGGAGGAAATCACCAAAATTGTGATAGATCAGCAGGCCCGCAGTCTGGAGGTTTTTAAGCAAATTGACAAGGAACTTCGTCAAGAAAATATTTTCATTATCAGGGAAACCGAAGTCAACGAAAGCCAAGCTGAATTTATTCGGGACTATTTCTTTAAAAAGGTAAACCAAGAGTTGATGACCATCATCTTGAACGACCTTACAGAATTTCCTCTTTTAAAGGATACTGCGGCTTATTTGGCCGTTAAAATCGTAATGAAGAATGGTTCGTCAAAAGGGAAGCACAACCGATATGCTTTGATTGAGATTCCAAAAGGCATCGACCGTTTTGTGGTATTGCCCAAAGAGGGGGACAAGGACTATGTTATCATGTTGGACGATTTGATTCGTTTTTGCTTGGATAGTGTGTTCACCATGTTCGAGTTTGAATCCATTTCTGCCCATATGATCAAGATAACTCGGGATGCTGAATTGGATATCGACAATGATTTGAGCAAGAGTTTTATTGAAAAGATTTCCTCAAGTGTTGAACACAGAAAAATTAGTGATCCGGTTCGTTTTGTTTATGATAAGAGCATTGATAAGGACACCCTTCAATTCCTAAAGGAAAAAATGGATATCATGGATACCGATAGCGTTATCCCTGGTGGCCGTTACCATAATAGAAGGGATTACATGGGCTTTCCCAGTTTAGGAAGACATGACCTTATGTACGATAAAATAGAGCCTTTACCGGTAAAGGGATTAAGTATGAAGGGTAGTTTGCTGGATATGATCGCCCATAAAGATTATATGATCTATGCCCCTTACCATACATTTAGTTATGTAACGAAGTTTTTACGTGAAGCTGCACTGGACCCCCAAGTACGAAGTATCATGATTACGATATATCGATTGGCAAGTGATAGCCAAATAGCCTCGGCTTTGGTCAATGCGGTTAAAAATGGAAAGCAGGTAACGGTACAGATTGAATTGCAGGCGAGATTTGATGAGCAGAACAATATTGAATATGCCAATCATTTACAGGATGAAGGGGTAAATCTGATTTTTGGTGTTCCCGGATTAAAAGTACACAGTAAGGTTTGCTTGGTGGAACGCGAGGAGGATGAGGGCATCAAAAGGTATGGCTTTATCAGTACCGGAAACTTTAATGAATCAACAGCGAAAATTTATACGGATTACACCTTGTTTACGGCCCATCAAGGTATTTTAAAGGATATGAGCAAAGTGTTCGCCTTCTTTGAGACCAATTACAAAATCAATAAGTACAAACACTTGGTTGTGTCTCCGCATTACACCAAAGCAACTTTTATGAAGTTGATAGATAAGGAAATCGAATATGCCAAAGCAGGTAAAGAGGCTTACATCAAAATAAAGATTAATAGCCTAACTTCTTATAAGATGGTGGACAAGCTCTACGAAGCCAGCAGGGCAGGGGTTAAAATACAAATGATAGTAAGGGGTATTTGCTGTCTTATACCGGGTGTTGAGGGAATGAGCGAGAATATTGAGGCCATTAGTGTGGTGGATAAGTTTTTGGAACATCCAAGATTGTTCATTTTTGGTAACAATGGTGATCCAAAAATCTATATTTCCTCAGCTGATTGGATGACGCGTAACCTTGACTTTAGGGTAGAAGTGGGTTGCCCTATTTACGACCCTGACATTAGGCAAGAACTTCTGGATACTTTTGAGATATCCTGGAAAGATAACTCCAAGGCGAGGGTGTTTTCGGAAAAACAGGACAACGCCTATAGAAAGCGAGCCAAAGGGGAACCTGAACTACGTTCCCAATTTGAGATGTACGATTACTATAAAAGAAAATTGGAGGCCTAGCCGTGCATGGTTTCCTTTTTTCCCAAGTCTTTCATTAGTTGGGCTTCGTACTCCAAAAGATCGTTCCATTTTTGGTCCACTTCCTCTTTGTTGCCATATTTTCGGGCAAATTTTAGGAACATGGTGTAATGGTTCGCTTCACTGACCATAAGGTTTCGGTAGAATTCGGATAATTCTTCGTCATCTATTTCTTCAGAAAGTAATCTAAAGCGTTCACAGCTGCGCGCTTCAATTAGGGCGGCATACAATAGCTTGTGTACCAAATGGGTTTCTCGGCTACCACCTTTAGGGAAGAATTTCATCAATTCAACAACATATTCATCCTTTCGTTCGCGACCCAAGACCCAACCGCGATTTGTAATTTTATCATGGACCATGTTGAAGTGTCCCATTTCCTCACGGGCAAGAGCGGTCATTTCCTTTACCAATTCCGATTTTTCAGGAAAACCGATAATCAAAGAAATCGCTGTACTTGCTGCCTTTTGCTCGCAATAGGCATGATCGGTCAATATTTCTTCGATATTCTTTTCAACAATGTTTACCCATCTTGGGTCCGTAGGTAGTTTTAGGCCTAACATGACTATGCTTTTTGAATGTTACAGGTGCAAAGATAAAAGTATTGTGCGGTAAGTTTAAAAATCGAGGTCAAACTCTTTTCTGAGCAAATCCAAATTTGGATTTTTCTCTCTCAACTTTTCATATTTTTCTTCTGGAGTAAAGGCAAACTTTTTGGCAACTTCCTCGTTTACTGTAATGTAAAGAGTAATGGAATAGTTGTTCAATTTTTGTTTCAAGTAATCTAGCATTAGACTTTGTTCCCGCTCAATTTCTTTTTTCATGGTGCCATTGGGGAGCTCTATCCAGATGGTATTCTCATTTTTTAGCTTGGGAACATCGGTTTGCAAATTGCTGGCCAAAATCTTTCTGCCCTGCTTTTCCAATATGTTCACAAAGTCGGTCCAATGCTGCTGCATGTCTTTTTCCTCAAAGGGATCTTTGGGTAGATCCTTTTCCTCTATGCTTGGGGATTTCGTGTTCTCGTGAGCCTTTTTAACCTTAATGCTGGAAAGGGAGAGCCCTGAGACTCTTTTTTCCGAAGTCTTGATATTGATTTTTTTGGATTGATAGGGTTCTTTTGGCTCGTCGACTTGTTCTTTTACCGCTTCCTTGGGCTCAGGGGCTTCTTTTAAAGTATTGGAAGGTATCGGTTTTTCTACTTTTGGTGGTGGAGTGGCACCATTGGTTTGAGGCGATGTGGATGTGCCGTTTGATGATGTTGTTTTCCCGGAAAAATAAGAGGCCGGAATTATGAAATTAGAGTTTTTTTTTTCTCCATCGAAAGTGATGGATGCCAATTTCATAAGCGTTAGTTCAACCAACAATCGCTGGTTTTTACTGGTTTTGTATTGCAGGTCACAATCGTTTGCCAGATCTATGGCTTTTAAAAGGAACTCTTTTGAACTCTTTTTTGCTTGATCTTTGTATTGTTGGGTTACATCTTCACCCACCTCCAATAAATTTAAGGTATCTGGGTGTTGACATACCATCAAATCCCTAAAGTGTGATGCCAAACCTGAAATAAAGTGATGGCCATCAAAACCGAGGGACAGGGTTTTGTTGAAAAGAATCAAAAGTTCTGGTATGTTGTTCTCCAGAATCAAATCCGTGGCAGAGAAATAAATGTCGTAATCCAGAACGTTTAGGTTTTCGGTTACCGCTTTTCGGGTCAATTCTTTACCCGAAAAACTTACCACACGATCAAAAATGGATAGGGCATCCCGCATGGCACCATCTGCCTTTTGGGCAATGATGTTCAGTGCGCTTTCCTCCGCTTCGATACCTTGCTGCTCAGCGATATACTTTAGGTATTCCGCAGCATCCTTTACGGTGATGCGCTTAAAATCAAATATTTGGCACCGGGAAAGTATCGTCGGAATTATTTTGTGCTTCTCCGTGGTTGCCAAAATAAATATGGCGTGTTTTGGAGGTTCTTCCAATGTTTTTAAAAAGGCATTAAATGCCGATTGGGATAGCATATGAACCTCATCAATAATGTACACCTTGTACTTACCCGTTTGAGGTGGGATTCGAACTTGATCTATTAAGCTGCGAATATCGTCTACGGAGTTGTTGGATGCAGCATCCAGCTCAAAAATGTTGAAGGCAAAATCTTCATCTTCCCTTTCCGTACCATCTTGGTTTATTTTTTTGGCCAGAATACGGGCACAAGTGGTCTTTCCAACACCTCTTGGACCACAGAACAACAGCGCTTGGGCCAAATGGTTGTTGTCAATTGCATTGGTTAAGGTATTTGTAATGGAGGATTGGCCCACAACATCCTTGAATGTTTGGGGTCTATATTTTCTAGCTGATACTATAAAAGGTTCCAATGCTGGGAAATAATAGAATTACTACAAATATAAAAATAGGATTATGTAAAGTTACCTGCAAGAGGATAGTTAAGCTGTTTTTTATTAACAATTGGATTATCTTTGCAAACAGCAGGCCACCTTATCGCTGCAAGTATGGATAACCATGCTTGAAGAGGAAAGTCCGGACACCACAGTGCGGCATAGCGGGTAACGCCCGTCCGCCGTAAGGCGAGGACCAGTGCAACAGAAAGCAAGTACAGTTCGGCTGTAGTGAAATCGGCAAACTCTATGCGGTGAAACGCCATGTAAACCAATGTTTGAGGGCGGCACGTCCGAGTTGGAGGGTAGGCGGTTGGAACACTTGGGCAACCATGTGTCTAGATAAATGATAAGAGTATACAGAATCCGGCTTATGGCCTGCTTTTATTCCACTTCAAAAAAACTGAAAATACTTCCACCATATTTTCTTTGCTCCGAAAATTTTGGATGTTCGGAAAGATCGGTTTGGTCGGAATGTTCAATGATTAGTAGACCATCTTCCAGTAAAAGTTCTTTTTCAAAAACCAAATCGGCAATGTTGAGAAATTGTTCGGTATCAAAATCGTAGGGCGGGTCAGCGAAAATAAGGTCGTATTTTTCGGTAGTTCGCTGTAAAAACTTAAAGACATCGGATTTTACGGTATTTATGGAAAATTCCAATGCTTCGGCAGTTTTTGAAATATAGCGAACGCAACCCTGAAACCCATCTACCGCAGTTATCTTTTCTGTTCCTCTGGATGCGAACTCAAAACTAATGTTGCCCGTACCCGAGAATAGGTCAAGAACTTTGAGTTCATCAAAATAGAATCGATTGTTCAGAATATTGAACAGTGCCTCTTTGGCCATATCCGTAGTTGGACGAACTGGTAACTTTTTTGGGGCAGTTAGTCTTTTGCCCTTATATTTTCCCGATATGATACGCATTTAGAGGGAGCTTAAAATCGAAAAATCTATGCTCTCGTTTTCCAATTGCTCCATTGGAAAAGATGGATTGTTGGGAACAAAAACAGATACGTTTTTTATGTATTGGTAGCAGAGGTCATAAATGGGATCTCCCTCTTCAACCGCACCAAAAAGTTTTAGGTTGACCTTTTCAAGGTCTAGTTGCATTTGCTCCAAACTGAATAGTAAGTAATATAGAAAGTCTTCTTTGCTCCCGTACTCGAACTGATTGTAGAATTTTAATTTCTTGTCGGAGATTATCATCATTTCCATCTCTCGTTCTGAAACCTGAACATAGCAGACCGGTTCCGATACCGTCCTGTTTTGGTTTAATAGTGTATTGAGAAGAACAGTTCCACTGTGTTTAAATTCAAATTCACCAAAAAGTTCAAATATATAATTGTTTACATTGGTATATGGGACGTAAACATTGATGATTTCTTGATTTGGAATCTCGTCATACGCTATCAGGTCATTTGGCATGATCTTAGCGTTGAACTTTAGGTAATTTGGTAGCTCCTCCTTATTGAACAATGGTTTGGGAACCAAACCGAACATGTTGTTCTTATGGATTACCATTACCTCTGAAAAGTTTGTTCCCACATCGCCTTGTTTGCTGAGTTTCTGCTTTAACTCCTTGAGCATCAGGTAGGGGGTGAGCTGTGTTTTGAAGCTCATACGCTCAAATGCGAGAATCTTATTTGTAATGGTATCCACTACACAAAAAGAAAGTCCATTCAAGCCAGCTTGAATGGACAGTTTTCTATAAGTGCTATTTGATTCGTTCTGTGCTATAGCTAGTTCTTCTTTTTCCTATCGTAGATAGGTGGCCAGTTACCATTTGTACTAACTTCGGTCAAAGAACCTACTTTTATTTCAGTACCATTGACCTCCTCTACGCTTTGGTATGATTTTTCTTTTTCAAGCAAATCTGCCGGTTGATCGTAAAGAACAACTTCTTTTTTCACCTTTGCTTCAAAAACAGGAGCGTTGTATCCACTTTTTTCGATAATGTCCGCCTTCATTTCAAACTTTTCATTGTTTTGAGCGTAAGGAACATTCATCATGGTTTTGTAACGGTCGTCAGCGCCAAAAAGGGAATCTTTTACCTGAACTGTGCCCAAGGTGTCAATAATTATTGTATCCTGTTGCATTTCGATCTGATACACTCGGTCATACCTCATAAAAGAGGAATCACGCTGTGTGGTGATGGTATAGTTTCCGGTATCGATGAATTTGATCAAGCTTTCAAAATCACCAGCGTACTTGCCGTTTACAGTTTTATAGGCTTCTTGTGAATCCCTGATATCCTTTAGTTTGTTGATGACCTGGGTGAACCTTTCGTTTCTTACCTTATTGAACTCAATGGGGGCGTTGATGGAATCGTATATTTTAAACCCAAGGTAAATACTTAGAATTCCAAATAGGATTACTAATACAGGCTTTACTTTTTGAGGTAAAAATCTATCGATCAAGAAAACAAGCCCTATGGTCACAAGGCATATTAAAACAACAATAAGAATTAAGTTTAACATATCTGATACTGTCTTTCAAAGTTAATTTAGTGGTTACTGACAAATCTACAATATTTTTTTTATTGGGAAACTTTTTGCTTTAAAAAAGACCACTATATTTAGCACTCATGAAGGATTTTAACGCACCTGGATTTTTAAAGATTTTAAACGAAAAATTCCCCCACACACCTACCCGAAAACAAGGTATTGCCCTTAATAAGCTGGCTAACTTTGTTTTAGAGGGCAAAAAGGATGAAGTATTCCTTTTAAAGGGTTTTGCCGGAACTGGGAAAACAACACTTGTAGCTACTTTGGTCAGCAGTTTGTGGAAAGTAAAAATGAGTTCCGTACTAATGGCTCCCACAGGAAGGGCGGCAAAAGTTATGTCTGTGTATTCGGGGAACAAGGCCTTTACCATTCATAAAAAAATATATTTTCCAAAGAAACAATCGGGTGGAGGCATTCAGTTTGTTTTGGCTCCCAACAAGCACCGCAATACGGTATTCATTGTAGACGAAGCATCTATGATCCCGGACACGCCGGCTGATTCGAAACTGTTTGAAAATGGTTCCCTTCTGGACGATTTAATGTATTATGTACACTCTGGCCATAATTGTAAACTAGTATTGATTGGAGATACTGCACAATTGCCCCCGGTAAAATTGGAACTTAGTCCAGCCCTTGATGAAAACCGTTTATCCTTAAATTATGATAAGGAAGTGGAATGTTTGGAGCTGGATGAAGTTATGCGCCAATCGGACGATTCCGGTATTCTTCACAATGCAACGAACCTTCGGGAGCAATTGCAATCGGAGTTTTTTGATGATTTTAGATTTGATGTACATAAATATAAGGATATTGTCCGTTTGATCGATGGCAACGAGATTCAGGAAGCCATCGATTCTTCATACAGTCAAAATGGGAAAGAACAAACCGCTATTATTGTTCGATCTAACAAAAGGGCCAACCTTTACAACCAAAATATAAGGGAGCGCATCCTTTTTTTGGACAACGAAATTTCCGTGGGCGACTATATGATGGTCGTAAAGAACAATTACTTCTGGTTAAAGCCCAATTCCGAAGCTGGCTTTATTGCCAATGGAGATATTATCGAGGTACTGGAACTTTTTGCCATTAAGGAACTTTATGGTTTCAAGTTTGCCGAAGTAAAGGTGAAAATGGTGGATTATCCCAATCAAAAACCATTTGAGACGGTCCTGTTATTGGACACAATAACTGCTGAGACCCCTTCGCTATCCTATGAAGATGGAAACAAACTTTATCAAGAAGTGATGAAGGACTATGCACATGAAAAATCCAAATACAGAAAATTCTTGGGCGTAAAGAACAATAGGTTCTTTAATGCCCTACAAGTAAAGTTTTCCTATGCGATAACGTGTCACAAATCCCAGGGAGGGCAATGGGATACGGTTTTTGTGGAACAGCCCTATTTGCCCAACGGTGTGGACAAAGATTACCTCAGATGGCTTTATACAGCGGTAACAAGGGCGGAGCGACAACTCTATTTGATAGGTTTCAAGGATGATTTTTTTCTTGACTAGGAAAAACCTATTTTAGACATCGACATGAATATTGAACCGGATACCATAATAAGTTTGTTCCTCGGAATCGGATTGGCCGCTTCTGTTGGTTTTCGTGTTTTTCTACCCCTTTTTGCCCTTAGTTTTGCGGCGTACTTGGGAGTATGGGACCTAAACGAGAACTGGCAATGGATTGGAAGTTTAACAGCGCTCATTACCTTGGGTGTTGCGACCATTGTTGAGATTTTTGCCTATTTCATCCCATGGGTAGACAATGCTTTGGACAGTCTTGCTATTCCTTTAGCGGGAATAGCAGGCACGGCCGTAGTCGTATCCACTGCTGCGAATTTGGATCCAGTAGTTACTTGGTCTTTGGCCATTATAGCCGGAGGTGGAACGGCAACAGCCATTAAAGGGGCCAATGCCGCAGGAAGGCTCACTTCCACAGGAACAACAGGTGGTTTGGCCAACCCTCTGGTATCCACAGTGGAAACCGGTGCGGCCGTTGCCGTGAGTACAGCGTCGATTTTGGTGCCACCCATAGCTGCCATCCTGGTTATTATCATATTATTGATCATATTCAGGATCTATCGAAAAATAAGACCAAAAGCGAAATAACCTAATCATCCAAAAACCTAAAAGTGAAAATAATTTCCATGATCCCCGCTCGCTATCAAGCCTCCAGGTTTCCTGCCAAACTAATGCAGGACCTTAGCGGTAAGCCTGTAATTGTACGAACGTATGAAGCGGCGGTGAACACGGGGCTTTTTGATGAGGTATACGTAGTGACAGATAGCCCCATAATTTCCGATGTGATCCAGGGAATAGGAGGAAAGGTGATCATGAGCAAAAGGGCACATGAGAGCGGCAGCGATAGAATTGCCGAAGCAGTGGAGGACATGGATGTTGATATAGTGATCAATGTGCAGGGTGACGAACCCTTTATTGATGCCGAAAGCTTGGGTAAGATCATCAAAGTCTTCAAAAACGACACAGAAAAAGAGATCGACCTTGGGTCCTTGATGACCCCAATAACCGATTGGGAAGAAATATCCAACCCTAATACGGTAAAAGTAGTTGTGGATAACCAGGGTTTTGCGCTCTATTTTTCACGTTCCCCGATTCCCTACCCGAGGGACAAGGAGGTGAAAGCAACCTATTACAAGCATAAAGGGGTCTATGTTTTTAGAAAACGGGCATTGATGGATTTTCAAAAATTGCCCATGCTACCTTTGGAGGCAAAAGAGAAAATTGAGGCCATACGTTTTTTGGAGTATGGCAAAAAAATAAAAATGGTGGAAACCCACGTCACGGGCATCGAGATAGATACTCCTGAAGATTTGGAACGTGCAAGAAAAGTATGGAAGTAGATTTCTCCAACATAAAGACCATTGGCTTTGATGCGGACGATACCCTTTGGGTAAACGAGACCTATTTTAGGGATACGGAAGAAAAATTTGCGGAATTATTGGAAAACTATGAGACCAAAAATAAGATAGACCAGGAGCTGTTTAAAATGGAAATGGACAACTTGGATATATATGGATATGGTATAAAAGGATTCATGCTTTCCATGATAGAATCGGCCTTGGACCTCTCCAATAACAAAGTGTCACAAGAAACCATTGGAGAAATAGTAAAGCTCGGAAAAAGGATGATATCGCATCCTGTGGAATTGCTCGATGGAGTAGAGGAAGTCCTGTCCAAATTGATGGGCAAGTATAGATTGATCATACTTACCAAGGGAGACCTTTTAGATCAAGAGCGGAAACTGGAAAAATCGGGATTATCAAAATATTTCCACCATGTTGAGGTGTTGAGCGATAAAAAAGAAATTAATTACAAGAATTTGTTGGACCATTTGAATATAGATGTCAACGAATTTTTGATGATAGGCAATTCCCTAAAGTCGGATGTATTGCCCATATTGAATATTGGGGCAAAGGCAGTACATGTGCCTTTTCATACCACTTGGGCCCATGAAATGGTGGCCGAAGACGAAATGGTGAACAATCACCTAAAATTGAATAGCCTCAAAGATATTTTGAAGTATTTGGACAACTAATGAAGACAGAAGATAATTTGAAGAACCAAGGAACTACACCGACCCATAAAACTGCGTTCAAGAACTTCCCTATGGTGCCCAGGGTAATTTTTGGGGCGGGATGTTTTACGCAATTGGGGGATATTTTGTTACACATGCGAAAGAGTTCGGAAACACCATTTATATTTTTGGTGGACGATTTCTTCGAAAATGAGGAGTTTTTGGCGAAAGTTCCATTGATGTTCAACGATGAGGTCATTTTTATATCGGCAGATGAAGAACCCAAAACAGCCCAAGTAGATGCCTTGGTGGCCCGGATAAGGGAAAAATACAACGAACTTCCTTCTGGGGTGATAGGTATTGGCGGCGGAACATTGCTGGATTTGGCAAAGGCTGTTTCTATTCTATTGAACAATAATGGATCGGCCAAGGATTATCAAGGTTGGGACTTGGTGAACAAACCTGCCTTGTACCATGTGGGTATTCCCACGATCAGTGGGACTGGAGCAGAGGTTTCCCGTACCACCGTATTATTGGGGCCGGAAAAAAAACTGGGAATCAATTCGGACTTTACTCCATTTGACCAAGTATTGTTGGATCCAGATTTTAGTAAAACGGTGCCCAAGGAACAATGGTTTTACACCGGAATGGATTGTTTTATCCATTGCGTGGAGTCGTTGACAGGAACTTATTTAAACGCCTTTAGCCAGAGTTATGGCGAAAAGGCAATGGAACTTTGTAAGCAAGTCTTTCTCGAAGATATAGCTCCAGAGGAATCCAGGGATAAACTCATGATGGCGTCTTGGCATGGTGGAATGAGCATCGCCTACTCTCAAGTAGGTGTGGCACATGCCATGAGTTATGGACTTTCCTATCTTTTAGGAGTTAAACATGGAATTGGCAATTGTTTGGTATTCCAGCATTTGGAAGAGTTTTATCCCGAAGGAGTGGCACTTTTCAATAAAATGATGGAAAAACATCATATAAAATTACCGAAGGGCATTTGTGCAGAACTTACTCAAAACGATTTTGATGTAATGATAAATATTTCCTTGAGCCTTCGACCACTTTGGGAAAATGCTTTGGGAAAGGATTGGAAAACTATTATGACACCTGAACGGCTTCAGGCCCTATATCAAAAAATTTAAAGGTCCGCTTACTAAAAAGCAGATAACTACCACTACATGCAAAGGCTGGCTAAATTTATCTATTTTAAAATTTTGGGATGGAAACTGAAAGGTTCTTTTCCCGAAGTGGATAAATGTGTTGTTATCGTTGTGCCCCATACACATTGGTTGGACTTTTTTCTGGGACTGTTGATTCGGAAAGTAATTGACCAAGAAATCAATTACATCGGAAAAAAGAGTCTTTTTAAACCGCCTTTTGGATGGTTTTTTAGATGGACGGGCGGTGCTCCTGTGGACCGATCTAAAAACTCCAACACGGTAGATAGTATCGTGCAGATTTTCAATGAAAGAAAAGTATTTCGATTTGCCCTTGCCCCCGAAGGAACCCGTAAAAAAGTAGAGGCTTTAAGAACCGGATTTTATCATATTGCAAAAAAAGCCAAAGTTCCCATTGTTATGGTGGCCTTTGATTTTGGTAAAAAAGAAATCAAAATAGCAGAACCCTTTCTCCCCACAGAAAATCAAGAAAATGATTTTCAAAAAATCCACAACTTTTATAAAGGGGTCAAGGGAAAGATCCCTGAGTATAGTTTTGAATAGTCTACTCTTTCATGCTGTGGAAAACGTTCTGTGTATCGTATATTTACAATTAAATAATTGATATTGAATTTATTGAGTGTAATTTTATTTTGATTAGTTCGATATTAGTTCGATTTTAAGAGATAATTCTAATGAGTAATTGCGTTATTCTCACTAATAATAATCAAAATTTCAAAGAGATTAGTCGGGTTATGAGCCCGACGAGCTACCTACTGCTCTACCCTGCGGTTTTGTAACTTTATGACTGACAGTTAGTTAAATTTTGTATGAATTTCATGTAATACCCATTCCGTATGCGTTTCCGTATTCGGAAGAGAAAAACAAAAGTATCATAAATAAATGTAATTTCACAGGATTGGTATGTTTATTCAGGAGCCTGATGTGGTTTTTACCGTTGTGTAGCCTTACCCCTTTTAGGACATCGATAAATTCATAAAATTATCATTAATGTCGTCCGTTTCGGGGAAGAATTCTTCCCCGAAACGGTTCTTGTATTCCCTGGGCGGCATATCCCCGATGGATGAATGGGGATGCCTTGTATTGTAATCCTCCATCCATTTTTGGGTCAGCGTCCTTACTTGGTGCAGGTCGTTGAACCAATAGGCATCTAGCACATCTTCCCTGTAAAACCTGTTGAGGTGTTCCATATATCCTTTCTGCATGGGCTTGCCGGGCTGGATGAACTGCAGCTCCACCCGTCTGCTCTTGCACCATTGTGATAGGGCCTTGGATATGAACTCCGGACCGTTATCGCAGCGTATGGACTTTGGCAGGCCTATCTCTTCCTCCAATTGTGACAAGGTCTCCACGACCCTTATCGCCGGATAGTTGAGCCCCACGTCCATGGCCAGTGCCTCCCGGTTGCAGTCATCCATGACATTGAACACCCTTATCTTCCTCCCATCTGACAGCACATCCGCCATAAAGTCCATGCTCCACACCTCGTTGAGCTCCATAGGGGCCTCCAATGGGTTCTTTGTCCTTGTGGGAAGCCTCTTCTTGTGCTTCCTCCTGAGCTTTAGGTTCATGGACCTGTAGACCCTCAACACCCGTTTCCTGTTCCAGTTGCGGCCTTCGCGACGCAGACGCTTGTAATATACCTCGAATCCCCTTGTCGGCAGCTCTGCGGCCAGCCTAGAAAGGGCATCGATCACCTCAGTGTCGTCCCTTTTGCTATGGTAGTACCACATCGAACGGGCAAGGTCCAGTACCCCGCAGGAACGCGATACACATACCGAATAGGCCTCCTGGAGGTATTTGGCGCGCTGCTTCTTGTCGGAAGGCCCTAGAACTTTTTTGACAGTACGTCCTTGAGCATACGGATATCAAGGCTGGCATCGGCGTACATCTGCTTTAGCTTGCGGTTCTCCTCCTCGAGTTCCTTCAAGCGCTTCATATGGGCCACTTCCATGCCCCCGTACTTCTTTTCCGCCAATAATAGAAAGTGCTGGTGTCAATGCCCATCTCACGGGATATATCACCCACCTTGCGGCCCTGTTCGTTCTCTTTCAGTGCCTTGATGATCTGGCTCTCGGTAAATTTGCTTTTTTTCATGTGACAGTTAAAATTTAAAGTTAGAAAATCTGAATTTTAAACTGTCCTATTTTTAGGGAGGGCTACAAAAGGGGTAAGGCTACACAATGAATTACTTTGTTCATACGTCAATTCATTTATTCTGTCGTCTAATTCGCTTATTATGGTTTGGCAATAATCTATTATCGAGACCGGAATTTAAAGTTTGAAACCAATTAAAAAGTATAAAATGAGGCAGCAATTGCAGATATCCCACAATAAATTACCTCATTTTATATGTATTGGAAGGGTATGAAAAAGCCCTATCCTTTATTAGAAACTGGATAGGGCTAAGAGATTAAACCGTTAATGGTTCTGCTTTAAAGCCTTTTTTCTTAACGATGGCAACTATTTCATCTTGTGTTATACCCTCTGATTTTACGGTTAAAATTTTGTCATTATTAGCTGTATCTACATTCCAATCGCAGATACCATCCGCACTATCCAAATCCGCTTTTACCTTTGATACACACCCGCCACAATTAAGATTGGTCTTGAACTGAAATTCAGTATTTTCCATATTTTTTGAACTTTATCTAATTTTTCTTGAACTGCCACAAAATTCAACATAATCCCTAAGCCTGCTATTGTGATATTTCGTGTTTAATTTGTGAAATTTACTGTTTCCTGTTGCAGATTATTAATGTTTGTGTGCGTGGTGGCTGTGGTCTTCTGCCGATTTTTCTCCCTCTGATACGGTAATCGTGAAATCTGCCGTATGCACCACGTTGTCTATTTTGAACTGTACCCACACTCTATAAAGCCCTGCCTTTTTGATAAGCGTTTCGGCATAGATTGGGAAATTCTCTTTAGATACCGGGTGTATATGTAGAAAATCCTTATCGGCTTTGCTTATCATTACGATATGGGCAGTTGCTCCAAGAAAATTTTGCATATCATTTTCCGTTAACTTCTTATCGTCCTTTTCTACTGAAAATTGCAAGCCCTGATTTCTGTTTGTTTTGAAATCCTCGCCGTTAAGCAGCGTTACCGTAAAACCATCTACGGTTGAAACCAACTTTGTTTTTAACTCGGTGGTTTGGGCTGATGCCGTACCTTTTACCTCAATGGTTTGCTTATTGACCTCTCCCTCGGCTCCGTTCGGTTTGTAGTCCGTAAATAACAGGTATTTGCCTGCAGCCGGGAATGTTTCTGAAACCTTATAAGAACCGTCTGCCTGTTCTTCGGGGTGGATATGGTCAAACCAGGTCAGCTCCTCATTCACTGCCAAAAGGTGCATTTTCATTTCGTGCACTACTTCCAACGGTACATTTTTACCATGTTCTGTAATGGCGATGGATAGATTTGTCATTTTACCTGCTTCCACATTTTGCGGGTCGGCAGCCACTTTTACTTTATACTGGCTTTTCTCTTTTTTGACAGGGGTCAAAGCCATGCCACATTTAGGGCATTTATCGCCTTTGTTTCCTGTTACTTCCGGGTGCATCGGACAAGCGTATGCGCTGTCGTGATTTGCGTGCTGATGTGCATTCATATCCTCTGATTTTTTATTATTACTTTCCGAATTGTTACAGGCAGATAAGGCTGCCAGTGAAACAAACGTGCTTAGCAATATGGTTTTTAAATTATTCACTTATCTATCTCTCTTACTACAATACAAATTTCCGCATTAAATAGGTTGTATCTATTGTGATATTCTTTGTTTGATTTACGATTTTTACTGATTGCTAACGCTGTTCTTTTGGCTCATAACAATCCTGGTAACGACTATCAATGTGATGATAAGCATCGGTATCAATGCAATGTTTACGCCGTTCCAACCCCAGTAATTAAACAAGCTGCCTGCGAAGAAGCTCGCTATACTGATTACTGCAAAGACCGTGAAATCGTGGAAAGCCTGCGTTTTTTCTTTCTCTTCAGGTCTGTACACTTTGGTTAGCAAGGATGAACCACCGATAAACAGGAAGTTCCAACCTAAACCCACAATAAACAATGCAGAAACGAAATGTACAAAGCCTGTTCCCATCAGGGCAATAACGATGTACAGGGACAAAATCGCCAAGCCTGAAATAATGATACGGTAAACACCGAATTTCTGAATGAGCATACCTGTAAAGAACGAAGGCAGGAACATACCTAATACGTGCCATTGGATAACCGTTGCTGAACTATCTGACGAATGTCCTACACTATGCATCGCTATCGGTGTAACGGTCATTGACATTCCCATTACGGCAAATGCGGTAGATGATGCCAGTATTGCAAGGATGGTATCTTTATTCTTAATGATTTCTTTTAACGGGCGACCTTTCTTAACTGCTTCCTTGGTTTGTACCGCAGATGTTCTTTGCAGCTTTAGAAAGGAAACAACGCACAAAGCGAACACACTTAACAGGATAATGGAAAAGTAGGAATAAGCGTAAGGAACCGCCCCTAAATGTTGTGTAAACCTCGCTAAGTTGGGTCCGGCGAAAGCCGCAACAACGCCACCCGCAATAACGAAAGAAATTGCCTTGCTTTTCGCATTGTCGGGAACGGCATCTGCCGCCGCAAAACGGTAGTATTGCGAAAAGCCCTGATAAGCACCAATGAGCATATTACCTACTGAAAACAGCCAAAAGGAATTTTGGATAATGGCGTACCACGAAACCAAACCCGACAAAACGCCTATCAGCGTACCTATCATAAAGGCATTGCGCTGACCTAATTTTCTAATGATGAGGGATGCGGGTATCATCATACCTGCCGTACCTACGGTAATCATTGCCAATGGCAAGGTCGCCAGGTTTTTATCGGGAGCCATTCGTAAGCCTACCACACCCGAAAGCGTAATTACCAATATGGATGCAGTCTGAAACAGCGCCTGCGAGGTAAACAGAAGATACACGTTGTTCCATTTTATTTTTGCTGTCATAATCTTAAAATTTATGATACAAAATTGGCAATTTGCTTCGGGCTGTCTATTGTGATATTTCTTGTTTGATTTGTGAGGTTTACTGATTTAGCCCGGTATTGTAAATGCAAAAAGGTCATAGCATAATCGCTACAACCTTTACTTGTTCTTTGAATAGTTCTTTTAGTAATTGAGCGAAAGCCCTGCACCAAAGCCCATATCACTATCATAGTGCGCCCTGATACCGATATGCCTTGTCAGGATGTACCGCAGGTCTGCCATATACTCCAAATCGGTATTGACCATAAACCCGGCTCTTAACCGTCTGGAGATAGGTATATCCTCCCGCATCAATGAAACCCTGAAAATACCATCGTGGTAAACTTCTGCCTGTACATTAACCAACATCGGTAAGGTGTACATTACTCCTAAGCTCACAGCAGCCCTGTTGTCCTTTTTATTAACCTGTCCGAAGAGGTTTTTCTCGTGCTCGTCCATTCCCATTCTGCGGTATCGCCAGTCGAAGCCGACAAAAGGCATCAGCCATTGCATTTTACCGATGTAACGCCCTAAATGGGTTTCCACTTCGTAACCGTGCATATCGTTGTAACCCAAACGCCACTCTGTGCCTAAGCTGTAACGGGCATTCATCAGCATTGCTTCCCCGTCTATACCGTTGGTAGCAAAATCGCTCTGCGCCATCAGGTGCGGCATATTGCTTTCACGCTGTAACATCTTGTAGGCTTTAGCCTTGTTGGGCAATTCGGGATTTTTATAATCGTCCACTGCAAACACCCTGTTCATTCCCGCCATCATATGATACAGGATATGACAATGAAAAAACCAATCGCCCTCGGTATTGGCAAGGAACTCTATGGTATCGGTTTCCATCGGCATAATATCAATGATGTTTTTCATCGGTGCATTTTCGCCGTGCTCATTAAGTACCCTGAAATCAAAACCGTGCAGGTGTATCGGGTGGCGCATCATTGAGTTATTGTAAATCGTAATCCTTAATACTTCGCCTTTTTTAACAGGTATCTTATCCGTTTCTGTCAAAACCTTATTATCCATACTCCAAACGTAACGGTTCATATTTCCCGTTAAAGTAAATTTCAGTTCCTTGACCGGGGCATCTGCCGGAAGCGTGGTATTATGCGGCGATTTCAACATTGAGTAATTCAGTGTTTTAATATCGCTCAACGCATTGGCATTATAGCGGTTGGGGTCTTCGTCCTTGCTCATATTATGGTCGCCGTGATGCTCCATAGCTGGCTCTTTATCCTTACTTTTCTTACTTTTTTCTTCGCCTGTAATCTCCGGGTACATTACTACGTTCATATCCATTTGGTTCAGGCTCATATTCATTCCCATATCGTCAAGGTCGCCGTTCATCTTCATCATATCGTTCATCATCTGCATACCCTCAAAATATTTCAGGCGTGGCATTTCCCCTACTAACTGTTTTTTACCGTTTCCAATAAAATAACTTGTGGATTGGGTGCGGTCTTCAGTGGTTGCCATAAACTCAAACGCTTTACCGTCTTCGGGAATGGTAACGACCACATCGTAAGTTTCAGATACAGCAATTATCAGTCTGTCCACCTCAACAGGCTCCACATCGTTACCATCACTTGCCACTACGGTAATTTTACCGCCTGCGTAGCGTAGCCAAAAGTAAGACGATGCACCGCCATTGGAAATGCGCAAGCGTACTTTATCACCTGCTTTTAAGGGCTTGCCGTCAATGCTTTTTAAATCGGTATGATGATTACCATTCATCATTACACGGTCGTAATACACATCGCTCACGTCCATTGCCAACATACGCTTCCATTCGTTGGTCAGCTTGGTTTTGAATTTACCGCTTCTAATGGCTTCGGCGTAGCTTTGTGTTGCGCCTTTCCTTATCGCAAACCAATCACTTGCAGCGTGCAACATACGGTGTACATTGTTGGGATTGAGGTTCGTCCATTCGCTTAGCATAATGGGGATTTCCGGCAAATCGTCAATTCCTTTTCTGAATGTTTTATCATTAGCCCTTTTGTGCATTATAAAGCTGCCGTACATACCAATTTGCTCCTGTAAACCTGAATGGGAATGATACCAATGCGTTCCTGTCTGGATAATCGGGAAACGGTAAGTATAGGTTGTGCCCGGCTCAATCGGCATTTGTGTTAAGAAGGGTACGCCGTCTTCTTTGTTGGGCAGGAACAAGCCGTGCCAGTGCAGGGATGTACTTTCTTTTAACTGGTTATGCACTACGATTTCCGCCGTGTCGCCCTCTGTAAATTCAAGTGTGGGCATCGGGATTTGCCCGTTTATAGCGATGGCCCTCTTCTCCTTGCCTGCAAAGTTTACCACCGTATCTTTTACATACAGGTCGTAATGAACTACCTTTTGGGCAATGCTGACTTGTGATATAAAGAGTGCCAACAGGGTTAGCGGCAACAGCTTTTTGTAAAAATTTTTTTGATTATCCATTTTAAAAATCGCATTGGTTATAAAAGTTAAAAGGCATTGCCCAATGAGCAATGCCTTACTGGGTTATTATTTAGTTTCGGCAACTTTGCCACAGGTAAGCATAGAGGAACCGTAGTAAGGATTTTTAATTTCCTTTTCTTTGCTCAACCAATATGCTTTTTTCATCGGGCAATATTGGTGGTAAACAGGTTGGGTGACTTTGTCAGAGCCTTTTACCAATTTCCACAGTACGGTAGATACATCGTTGAAAGCGGCTCTTTGCTTTTCAAGGTTATTACCTGCTTTGCTTAACTTGTCTGTGGCTTTCTGCAATTCTGCTTTCTGTGCAAAATTGCCCTCACTTTTTACGGCTTCATTCAGTGCGGTAATGGCGGTGCTTGCCGCTTTGCTATCGCTGCTTACTAAAGCATTTTTTACGCTGATGTAGTTTTTCAACAGGTTGCCTGTATTCTGTGCATAAGCAGAAACTCCAAACAACATTACGGTCATTACTACTATTAGATTTTTCATTTTTATCCTTTTTAATGATTAGTGAATGGCTGATTATATTATTGTGAAATGGGTTCAGCTTTAAACCCTTTTTTCTTGATGATGGCGACAATCTCGTCTTCGGTAATACCCTCTGCTTTTACAGTAAGTATTTTTTCGGCGTTCGTAGTATCAACGTTCCATTCGCAGATACCGCCTGCGTTATCTAAATCTGCCTGCACTTTTGATACACAGTTACTGCAATTAAGGTTTGTCTTGAATTGAAGATTTTTGCTTTCCATTGTCTTGAACTTTTATATTGTTTTTGTTAGTACAAATTTCGGGACAGAATGCGCTATACTGTTTGTGAAATTCCTTGTTTGATTTATGATATTTACTGATTGTACTTCAAAACAGCTTCAACTTGTAATATTTCGGTTTTGTTTTGTGACTTTTACTGATTATAGTGCCCATTCAGAATAAGCGGAATACATTTACTACCGAATAACGCTAACTGTTTATAAAATGGCTATCAAAACCTTTCTCTCGGTTTTGCATCGGGCTATGTTGTAGCTCTGGTTCCCCAACCCATACACGGTTGCACTAATCCCATTTGTGCAACAATCTTTATTGCAAAATCACACTGATATAATTTTAAAAACGGAAATGGAAATTTTTACGCTCCGCATTCGACAATTGGAACCAACATATTTAAGCACAATAAAGTAGAAGGAGAAAATACAGCTACAAATCCTGAAGAACTCATGGCAGCAGCCCACGCTGCGTGCTACACTATGACACTTAACTATATTCTCACGAGTAAGGGTGTCGAAGTAATCCAATTGGAAACTTCATGTACAATTACGGCTACGAGTTTTGAGATTACCAATTCCAATTTAGAATTAACAGCAATAATTCCTGATATTAGTGAGGAGGATTTCAAAAATTACGTGGAACAGGCAAAAGAAATGTGCCCAGTTGGAAAAGCTTATAATTTGGAAATTTCTTTGTATGCCCACTTAAGCGACAATCAAATTAAGTAATGTAAGATAAATCACTTTTATCACAAAAGGCTGTTTCAAGAATGAAATAGCCTTTTATTTTTATGGGATTACTAAAACAGGGCATTTTACTAAATGCCTTACCTGATTTATGGTGGTGCCGTACAACAAATCTTTCAATCCATTATGTCCGTGCGCACCCATTATCACTAGTTCAGCACCAGACTGATTGACGATTTCGGCAATGGCATCGGCGGTTTTTCCAAAACCCAGTTTTGCTTCAGCTAAATATCCGTTGTTCTGTAACTGCTTTGCGTATTCGTCCAAGAACTCCCTGTCCTTTACCGTTTCCTCGTCTGTACTGTCGTGAAAGTGAGAAGCAGATGCAACACTCTCCACGATATGAATGAGTGTGTACCTGCTGTCTTTACCCCCCTGCGTAATAGCGTGGTTGATAACCTTGTGGTCAAGGGTTTTAAAATCCACCGTAAGCGCAATATTTCGGTACGGTACGAATGGTTGTAGCTGCAAAGGTTCCGGCTTGTCGTGCGGTGTAATTTCGCAAAATGCCTTTCTGCTGAACAAAGGGTAAAACATGGTATAAACCATCAAGATTACAAAGCCAATTCCACCTAAAATAATCAGCCCTTTCCAAATGATATTGCCCGGAGTGCCGAAGAAATTTAAAGCTTCCTCCATCAATAATTTAGAATTGAGGCAAACCAGTACGATTGTAATAACCCAAGCTGCAATTTTTATCTGGGGCTTAATGGCAAACT
Organism: Flagellimonas profundi; assembly: GCF_017313275.1. GTDB lineage: Bacteria > Bacteroidota > Bacteroidia > Flavobacteriales > Flavobacteriaceae > Flagellimonas > Flagellimonas profundi. The sequence continues at coordinate 99,436 of NZ_JAFLNM010000001.1, forward strand.
TGCCCATTGTCTTTTTATCGCTCACAAAATGAATAAGCGGGATAACCGCAAAGCCTAACTGCATACTCAACACGACCTGACTAAATATAAGCAGGCTATCTACATTGCCCTCGCCCTTGATGAATATTACCAACGCTGCCGGAACGATGGCAAGCAACCTTGTGATGAGCCTACGCAATAATGGGTTCATTCGGAACCGCAAATAACCCTCCATTACAATCTGTCCGGCAAGCGTTCCAGTAATGGTGCTGCTTTGCCCGGAGGCTATCAAAGCCACGGCAAAGAGTTTGGCGGTAAAATCGCTACCCAAATGCTGCGGCAATAATTCGTAAGCCTGCTTTAGCTCCGCTACATCTGAACGTCCCGTTTTGTAGAAAACCGTAGCCGCAAGGATTAATATTGCAGCATTTACAAGCAATGCGATATTCAGGGCAATGGCACTATCCCAAAAATTCAGCTTAATGGCTTTTTTGGTGCTCGCATCATCTCTGTTAAATTTCCTTGTCTGTACCAATGCGGAATGCAGGTACAAATTGTGAGGCATTACCGTTGCCCCGATGATACCGATAGCAATGTACAATGCCTTATCGTTCTGAATATGCGGTATTAGCCCCGATGCAATTTCCCCGGCGTAGGGGTCGGCAACCAATATCTGCACCAGAAACGACATACCAATAACGAATATTAACCCGATAATAAAGGCTTCGAGTTTGCGCATTCCCCATTTTTGCAGGGTCATGAGCAGGAATGTATCTAATGCTGTAATGGCAACGCCCCATATCAAAGGCATTCCAGTAAGTAGTTGTAAACCGATTGCCATACCTAATATTTCGGCAAGGTCAGTTGCTACAATGGAAACTTCCGCGAGAATATATAATACAAAATTTACTTTCTTCGGATAGGTTTCCCGGTTTGCCTGAGCCAAATCTCTGTTGCGGACAATGCCTAACCTTGCCGACAGGCTCTGGAGTAACAGCCCCATAATGCTGCTCGTCACTAAAACCCACAATAAAGAATATCCAAATTGGCTACCACCAGCTAAGCCTGTTGCCCAGTTGCCGGGGTCCATATAGCCAACACTTACAAGGTAGGCGGGGCCGAAAAAAGCCAGTACCCGCCGCCAACGGGACTTACCAGGCATGTTTGTGTCCACGGAATTATGCACGTCGCTAAGCGAAGCTTGGGATTGTTGTTTCACCATTGAAAAAATCTTTTTATTACAAAAACTGCCGAAAAATAAATCCTTCGGCAGTTAAAATGGCATTTAAAATTTCATTCTCTGTATGCGTACAGCATTAAGAATAGCTAATAAAGCAACACCTACATCTGCAAATACGGCTTCCCACATTGTTGCTAATCCGCCTGCACCAAGAATTAATACGACAGCTTTTACTCCGAAAGCAAGTAAAATATTCTGATAAACAATTTTCTTTGTCTGTTTACCAATGTTGATTGCCATAGGTATTTTTGATGGCATATCATCCTGTATAACAACATCTGCTGTTTCAATAGCCGCATCGCTTCCTAAACCACCCATTGCAATGCCAGCATCGCTTAGAGCAATTACAGGGGCATCGTTTACACCGTCGCCAACAAAAGCTACACTTCCGTTATGAGCTTTGATTTCTTTTACTTTATTTACTTTATCTTCCGGTAACAAATCCCCATACGCACTATCAATCCCCAATTGTCCTGCAACGTATTGTACGACGGCACTTTTATCTCCACTTAGCATAGTAGCTCTGACCCCCATTTTGTGCAGCTTATCAACTGCTATTTTTGCATCCACTTTAATGCTATCGGAAATAGTTAAGTAACCTACAAACTGACCATCATAAGCTATGGCAATAACTGTGTAAACAATGTTTGCCGTATCTGCGTCGTGGCTGATATTAAATTTATCAAGTAACTTGAAATTACCTGCCAAAAGCTGTTTGCCGCTTAAAGTACCTTTTAATCCATACCCAGCAATTTCTTCGATATTTTCAAAATGAACATTGTTATCTACCTCTCCACAATAGTTATGGATTGCCGTTGCTACAGGGTGTGTACTTTGACTTTCCAACGAGTTTACAAGATTTAGAATTTTATCTTTATTGAAGTTTGGTTTTATGAAAACTTCCTGTACTTTAAACACTCCCTTTGTCAGTGTCCCAGTTTTATCCATTACAACGTTTTGTACTTTGGCAAGAATATCTAAAAAATTAGAACCCTTGAACAATATACCGTTACGGCTTGCTGCCCCAATACCTCCGAAGTATCCCAGTGGAATAGAAATTACCAATGCACAGGGACAAGAGATAACCAGGAATACCAATGCTCTATAAAGCCATTCGCTAAATACATAGTTTTCTACAAAAAGTATCGGCAACAATGTAATGGCAATTGATAAATACACAACTATTGGGGTATAGACCTTAGAAAATTTACGAATAAACAATTCCGTAGGCGCTTTTTGCGATGTAGCATCCTGTACCAGTTCTAGTATCTTACTTAACTTACTATTAGAATAGTCAGTTGTTACTTTTATTTGACTTACAGTGTTGAGATTAATCATCCCTGCCAGTACGATTTCGCCTTTGCTTTTAGTGTCAGGTTTACTTTCTCCAGTAAGAGCTGCCGTATTGAATGCAGCACTTTCTGAAAGAAGTTCTCCATCTAGACCTAATTTTTCTCCTGGTTTTAGCTGAATAATATCGCCAATGTTTGCATCTTCAGCTTTAATGATAACAGATTTACCGTCTTTAACAACCGTAACCTCATCGGGACGCTGGTCTAATAAAGCTTTGATACTTCCTTTTGCCCTTGATACGGCAAGGGTCTGGAATACTTCACCTACTGAATAGAATAACATAACAGCCACGGCTTCAGGATATTCACCAATAGCAAAAGCCCCAATCGTAGCAATGCCCATTAGAAAAAACTCTGAATAGAAATCTTTGTAACGGATACTTTCTATGGCTTCTTTGATAACTGGCAACCCAACAGGAATGTATGCTATGATGTACCAGGCAATTCTTACCCAACCTGAAAACCAATTCTGTGGAAAGTAGTTGTCAAAACCGATTGCGATAAGCAATAAAATCAATGATATTGCCGCTGGTGTAAACAATTGAAATGCTGATTTGCCCTCTATTTCGTGACTGTGGTCGTGGTCATGGTCGTGGTGGTGACCATGACTATGATTATGATGACTATGGTCTACGTCATCTTCACAATTTCCTGTATCTTTTTCATTGCAGCTAGTTCCATCTGAATGCCCATGTCCATCATTATAATGATTAGCATTCTTCGAGAAATGCACTGAATTTGTATTACTACTGAGGTTATTTTTTTCTGAACAGCAAAGTTGTTTTTGATGATTATCATCATTATGCTTATGTTCTTTTTTCTTTACTAGGGTCAGACCATTGTCTGTGCTACAACATATTTTTGACATATTTAAAAACTTTTTTTTATTTTCTTTAACAAAATTACCGAGCAGTTTTGGGAACTAGGTTGCAAAAACATTCCGATAAACTTTTTGGCGAAATTCTTTTGTACTGTTTATTTAAGCAACTACTGGGAGGTGCTCTATTTTAGCTTTAATGTGCATGAGCGTGCCCGCCGCCGCCTGATAATTTCGCATTGATAAAAAATGCCCCTTTGATAACTATTCTTGCCTCTTTAGGAATTTCCGTCACTGGAGTAATGGTTGTATATCCCAGTTCGGTAACACCTGTAATCACTTCGATTTTTTGAAAATTTACTGTGCCTGCCGTCTCCTGTTTATGTGCTGTCTTTTCATCGCCGTGGTCGTGACCGCCGTGACCGTGCCCGTCTTCTTCTTCGGCTGCCTGCGGCTCTTTTTTGGTAATGACAAAGATGTATTTCTTGCCGTCCGCATCTACCAACGCATCATTGGGAACTGATGGGGAAAGCAAATTGTTGAGGCTCACAATCGCAGTAATGTTCATCCCGTCAATCAGCCCCTTAACATTGCCTTTTACACGGGCGTGTACCGGAATGGTCTTACTCTCGTTTTCAAATGCGGAACCAATACCGTAAATAACCGCATCGTACTCATTTACTGGGTTATTGGTCAGGGTAAAATGTATGGTCTGCCCGGCTTTAAGTAAGGGCAAATCTTTTTCAAATACGTTCAAATGCAAATGCAGGGAACTGTTATCTACAATTTCAGCCACAGGCGAAGAAACATCTACATAGCTGCCGATTTTGCCGTACATATTGCTGATGGCTCCGCTTATGGGGCTTGTTACCAGCAAAGAAGATTTCAGGGAATTGTTGCTGACTGAATTGGGATTGATGCCCATTAGCTGTATCTGCTGATGCAAAGAGGCTTTTCGGGTTGTCAACGCATTGAGTTCAGCAGTGGCGTTTTGCAGGTTTTTCAATGCTCCGGCATTGCCTGTGTTCAGTTGCTTTTGTCTTTGCATTTCCTGTTCGGCAAAAGCTATTTTGCTGTTGATGGTCAGGTATTCTTCCTGCAACTGGATAAACTGCGGGTTGGCAATGGTGGCAATAACCTGTCCTTTGCTCACATAATCCCCAATCTGCACATTAATGGATTTTATCACGCCACCGTATAAAGAGGTAGCGTTTGCCTTGCTGCTGTTGGGTAAGCTCAAAATACCGTTCGCTTTAATGGTGGCGGTAAGTTCTTTCATTTCAACCACACCGTATTTGATGCCTACAGCTTCAATCTGTTGGGGCGTAAGTGCCACAACCGTGGCGGAACCCTCTTCGGCTCCGTGCTTGTCCCCGTGTCCTGCATCGGCTTTTACTTTCGTTTTGTGCTCGTGGTTATGACCGTCTTCGTTTTCCTTTTTCTGACTATCTCCGCAGGCGGTCAGTGAAACTGCGAAGAGTGCTGCCAAAAGCATTTTCGATATATTGTTCATCTTATTTGTTATTAAGGTAATTGTATTGAATTGCTGATTGATTGTAACTGTTCAGAACTTCCAGGTAATTTTGGCGGATATTAATTGCTTGTGTTATGAACTGGCTTAGTTCCGCAAAGCTGATTTCTCCCGAACGGTAGCTTTGTGATGCAGCTTCGGTAATATCCTTTGCCTGTTGCAGTCCTGATGTTTCGTAAAAATTCAACAAAGCCATATTCTTTTCCATTTCGACAATGGCAGATTTCTTGTCCGTTGCCATTACCTGCGTTTGGTAAGACAATAGGTTATCCTGTACTTCTTTTTCCTTTTTTGCTACATTCACCTTGTTCTTATACGAAGCTGCGCCAAACAAGGGGAAGCCTACCGAAACCGAAAAGCCTGTAAATGGGTCTGAAATGCCATACAATCTCTGGCTGAATACCCTTGCCGCAAATTCGGGCAAATTGCTGTTCTTCTGTACCTTGATATTGGCTACCGCAACGCTTACATTTTGCTGCTGCAACTGCAATAGCGGGTGCAGATTGTTTTCATCATACAAGCCCGTTTCCAATTTCTGCAATGGCTCATCTACCGGGAGCATCCATTCGTTACGATTGAGCAATACCATTAATTGCTGTTGCTGTATTACGATTTCCTTATTATTCTGCTCCACGTAGGCTTTTAACTGTTTGAGTTGTGCATCAGCCGCAATCTGGTCGAGCTTTGCAACGTCGCCCGTTCTAACCCGAACCTGCGTTGTATTCAAGAGGTTGGTATAAATGCTGTCAAGGCTTTTCAGTAACAGGTTTTTATCCTGTAAAAACCACAACTGGTAATAAGCGGTTCTAACGTCTTTTCGGATATTGGCATTCATAACCTCTGTATTCAATTTGGAATATTTTAGCTGTGCTTTTAAATAGTCCCTGCGGGCAGCATATAAGCCCGGCCACGCAATACTTTGTGTAAGCCCAATTTTCCATATACCCGTTTTGTCCGATGGTCTTAAATCCTCATTTTCTACAAATACCTGTGTCATTGGTATATCGTTAGCGGTCTTTACATTGTATTTAGCCGCATCAATCTCCGATTTATTGACGTTGACCTGCCCATTGCTTTGCAATGCGGTATTGATAACATTATCTATGCTTACCCTTTCCTGGGCAGTGGCAGTGGTCACACCACCGATACCCAGTAAAAGAGCGATTACGGTTGTCTTCACACCTTTACTGCTTTTGAAATTAAATTTTGAATTGAATATGATGTAGAGCAATGGCAGTACAAACAGGGTAAGGAATGTAGCGGTTATCAATCCGCCAATCACTACCGTAGCTAATGGCTTTTGTACTTCTGCCCCGGCACTTGTGCTGATTGCCATCGGCAGGAAGCCCAGTGATGCTACCGTTGCTGTCATTAATACAGGGCGCAAACGGATTTTTGTACCCTCGATTGTCCGTTTTATCACATCATCCCAACCGTCTTTTTTCAGTTGGTTAAATGTGCCTATCAATACGATGCCGTTCAATACGGCTACACCAAAGAGGGCAATAAAGCCGATACCTGCGCTGATACTGAAAGGCATTCCCCGAAGCATCAAAGCAAACACCCCACCGATGGCACTCATCGGGATGGCGGTAAATATCAAACCTGCCTGCTTGAATGAACGGAATGTGAAATAAAGCAATGCGAAAATCAATAACAGCGATACAGGTACGGCAATCATCAGGCGGTTACTGGCTTCTTTCAGGTTTTCAAACTGACCACCGTAAGTAAAGTAATAGCCCGTGGGTAATTTCACTTTTTCCGAAAGCTGCTGCTGAATATCGGTAACAACGCTTTGCACATCACGCCCTGCTACGTTAAAGCCAATCACAATACGACGTTTTCCCGCTTCGCGGGTGATTTGCGCCGCATCTAACTTGTAATCGACATCGGCAACCTGCGATAAAGGTATCTGATATCCTGTGTTTGTCGGCATCATTAGGTTTCGGACGTCCTCGATGCTGCTGCGGTGTATGCTGTCCAACCTTACCACAAGCTCAAACTGCCTTTCATTCTCGTAAATAACTCCTGCGGCTTTGCCTGCAAAGGCGGTACTCACAATATCGTTTACCTGCTGTATCGTCAGCCCGTAATTCGCCATTCGGGTACGGTCGTAGTCGATGTTAATCTGTGGCAGACCGCCTACCTTTTCTACCTGTGGCGGTGTGGCTCCTTTTACCTGCTGTACTACTTCGCTAACCTTATTGGCATACAGGCTTAACGTGTCCATATTTTCCCCGAATATCTTAACAGCAACGTCCTGACGAATACCTGTCATCAGCTCGTTGAAACGCATCTGTATCGGTTGGTTCTTTTCAAAGAAGACACCTGGAATAACAGACAGCTTTTCCATCATTTCATCGCCTAACTCGCTGTAGCTTTTTTGGGTTTTCCATTCGTCCTGCGGTTTCAGGATAATCATCATATCCGTAGCTTCAGGCGGCATCGGGTCGGTGGGTACTTCGGCGGCTCCGGTCTTGCCGACCACCATTTTAACCTCATCAAATTCTTTCAGGATGCGGGACGCCTGCATCGACGTTTCTATACTCTGGTTGAGTGAGCTACCTTGTGGTAAAATACAGTGAAAGGCAAAATCTCCCTCCTGCAACTGCGGGATGAACTCGCCGCCCATTCTGCTGAACAAAACAACACTAACTATAAACACGGCAGTGGTAACGCCCACCAACCAATATTTAACCCTAATAGCTTTCTGCAATAAAGGTTGGTAGAAGCCTTGCAGTTTATCCATAAACTTATCGCTGAAATTCGGCTTGTCGTGCCCTTTTTTCGGCAGGAACAACGCACACATCATCGGGATATAGGTCAGGGATAAAATCAATGCGCCGAAAATGGCAAAGCCTACGGTTTGCGCCATGGGCGTGAACATTTTACCCTCAACACCTACCAACGTTAGGATGGGTATATATACGATAAGGATAATGATTTCGCCGAATGCGGCACTTGTCCTGATTTTGGAAGCGGACAAAAATACTTCTTCGTCCATTTCGCTCTGTGTCAGTTTATTGGTGGATTTCCGCAATCCCAAATGGTGCAGGGTGGCTTCCACCACAATAACTGCTCCGTCCACAATCAAACCGAAGTCAATCGCTCCCAAGCTCATCAGGTTGGCACTCACGCCAAACACGTTCATCATTCCCAATGCAAACAGCATCGCTAACGGAATGGCAGATGCTACGATTAGCCCGGCTCTTAGGTTGCCCAGGAACAGCACAAGGACAAAAATCACAATCAAAGCCCCCTCAATCAAATTCTTTTCCACTGTGCTCATGGCCCTGCCTACTAATTCGGTACGGTCTAAATACGGTTCGATGGTTACATCTTCCGGTAATGATTTCTGAATGGTGGGTATTTTTTCTTTAATCCTTTTTACGACCTCGTTACTGTTCTCGCCTTTGAGCATCATTACCACGCCGCCTACAGCATCCACTTCGCCATTGTATGTCAGTGCTCCGTAACGTACTGCACTACCATAGCGTACATCTGCCACGTCTTTAATAAAAACGGGGGTATGCCCTGTGATTTTTACGGGAATGTTTTTAATGTCTTCCAACGATGTAGCCAAGCCCACACCACGGATAAAATAAGCGTTGGGTTTCTTGTCGATATACGCACCGCCCGTATTCTGATTGTTTTGTTCCAGTGCGTTGAAAATATCGGGAATGCTTACGCTCATTGCTCTTAATCGGTCGGGGTTTACCGCAACCTCGTATTGCTTCAATTCCCCGCCAAAGCTGTTTACTTCGGCAATGCCCGGCGTACCGTACAACTGGCGGGCAACAATCCAATCCTGCATTGTACGCAGGTCTTTGCCATTGTATTTATGCTCGCTGCCTTTTTTGGGGTGGATGATGTACTGATAGACTTCTCCAAGCCCTGTACTTACCGGAGCCAGTTCGGGTGTACCGATACCTTTCGGGATTTTTTCTTCAGCTTCTTTCAGTTTTTCATTGACCAACTGCCTTGCAAAGTAGATGTCCGCATTTTCTTTGAACACTACCGTAACTACGGAAAGCCCGAACCGGGATATACTTCTTGTTTCTTCTAAATCGGGAATGTTAGCGATGCTCTGCTCAATGGGGAACGTAACCAACTGTTCAACTTCCTGCCCCGCCAGTGTAGGACAGGCAGTAATAATCTGTACCTGATTATTGGTAATATCCGGTACGGCATCTATCGGCAATTTGGTAGCACTCCATACGCCCCAAATGATAAGAACCAATGTCATTATACCAATGACGATTTTGTTCTTAATGCTGAACTTTATTATACTATCTAACATTTGAATTTGTATTAAGCCTGAAATGTTTTGTGATTGGTGTTTATTGTGGATATTCCATCATTATAAAGCATCCAGAATATCGGTCGTCAATCATAATGAGGATTACAGGCTCCCGCAGTTCGTCGAGGCTTTCATCGTAGTAGAAGTCGTAAGATTTCATCAGGGCTAAATTGCCAATGATGACTTCGTGCCCGTTCACAAATCCTTTGATACCGTAACCGGGTATTTCTTCAAACTTTTCGACCTTGTAATCGGGTAGCCTGATAGCCGGAAGAAATTTGAGCACACTGCTTGCTATCGGGTGCGTGGAATGGGATTGCAGTGCCGCCGTGTAAGCAATCACGGTTTCTTTTTCGGGCACTGCACATTCAAAGGAAATTATATCAAACAGGCGGTTGCTTTTGTAGGCTGTATCTGTATCTGCTGAATAATGATTTTTTATTGCCATTGTCATATTATTTTAATTTACAAGGCAAAATTATCAGTCGGTTTTGGGAACATGGTTGCAAATGCAAAGCCGACATATTTTGGTATGGCGGCTTAAAAAAAGGATTGGGTTTTAAAGGAATTATTTTGACTTGTGGAACCTTGCGCATTGCCCGCACATTCCTTTCATTACGAAGTTCACGCTTTCCAAAAGGAACTTATCGGGTAGCTGTATCGAGGGTATCGAAATGCTTTCCATGCAAAATGTATTCTTACACCTGATGCAATTGAAATGTACGTGCAGCTCATCAATGACACACATACAACCATCGTTGCAAATAGCATATTTGATAGAACCTGAACCGTCGTCAATGCTATGGATAAGCAGGTTTTCTTGGAAGAGGCTCAACGTTCTGAATATGGTCGATTTATTGACTGTTTCAAGTTTGGTTTCCAAATCAGTCAGGCTGAAAGCCTTTTTAAAGTCAGACATTGTTCTAAAGATTAACAGCCTAACCGAAGTTGGTTTTATATTCCTGCGCAATAGTTTTTCTTCTAAATCTTTCATTTTGTCATTGTCGGTTTTAGAGCCGTATTTAAAATCTATGTAAAATTATAGAAGCTGCTGCGCACAAGTATTATAATTTTCTTTGTTAGATTTGTGATTTTTACTGATTGGGTTTTACAGGTAATGTATATAACCTATTGCGGGCAGATACTTACAATCTTCGCACTTATCGTATTCTAAAGTAGATTTTTCGGGATAGTCGAAGTTGGCTTTTAAAAAAGCATCTGAAAACAAGGCATATGGCGGGTATTCTGCAATATGGTTTTTCAACATTTTGTGAGCTTCTACCACTGGTGCGCCGTAGAGTTTCTCGAATTTCCCTATTTTGTATCTAGTAAACTCGCCGTAGTGTACAATTATCTTCAAGGATAAAGGAATTTCGATTCCAAGTTGTTTTACTAAGCGATTGAGTTCATTTTTAAAATCATTGTACATCTGTTCAATTTGTATTAATGTTTCTTCAAACGTGGGAAGATTATGGTACTTGTAAAAAAGTATCGCATCGCCCTCAATCTCGGAAATTTCAAGGCAGAGGATATTGCTATCCATTACTGATTTGAGCAGGCTTTCTGTTATGTATTTGCCAACAAACATATTTGATTTGATAACGAAATCCGTAAAGCCTGAAATATCGGGTATCATTAACATACCATTTCTATTGGCTGTATCGTTTTGCATTTATCTTATTGTATTTTCAATTAAAATGCAGGGACTTGTTACCGCCCCCGCAAATTGAGTATATCTAAACTCTGATAAAACTATTTTATCTGTCCGGTAGCTTTGTGGTACACAGCCTCGGCAATCTTGTACCGTACTTTTGCATCCAACATATTGCTATATGCTCTTTGCCAAAGCGTTTCTGCTATCAATACATCTTCCCCGGTAATGGTTCCGGCTTTAAAGCGGTCATTACTTAGTTTCAGGTTCTCGTCTGCTTCAATTAACGATGCCTGCATTAAATCAATGTTGTTCGCCTGCAATTGCAGGTTAAGCGTAGCTTGCTCAATCTCCACAGTGATTTGGCTTTTCAGTTCTTTCAGACCATATTCAGCCGAACGAATGTTGGCTTCCTGCTGCTTTGCTTTTTCTTTTCTGCTGCCCCAGTCGAAAACCGCAATTTTAACGCTTAACATACCGAAGTAGGTCAGCATATGGTTTTTGGTCGGGTCGCCAAAGTTGATGCCGTCTTTTCCAAAAGCTGCCATTCCGTTAAGTGATAAACCTACCGATGGTTTCAGGTTGGCTTTGAGCATACTTTTTGTAAGCTCGCTCATTTTAATGCCATTGGTTGCCAACTCAATTTCCGGACGGTTCGCATCGGCAGCCTCCAAAATACCCTGCTTTAAAAATTCCCTCGTACTCAATGTATCGGCTACGTCTATACCTGTGGGGTCTTCCATCCCGATTAACTGGGTCAATCTTCTTTTTGCCAAGATGAGCTTATTATCCGCAGCCTGCAAACGGGCTTCGTTTTCGTTCTGGAGCACCTTTGCCCGTAACACATCGTTTTTGTAAATCAATCCTGCCTCAAACTGGTTATTCAGGAATGTATAATGCGAAGCCAGTTGCTTTTTAACCTGCTGTTCCATTTTGATTTCTTCCTTAGCCTGAACCACAAGCCAGTAAGCGGTTTCGGTAGCCAGTAATACTTCATCCTCTACCAATCGTTGTTGAGCGTTGCTCATCTGTATATTGGTTTCTGCCATCTGCTTACCGTACTTAATCTTACCGCCAGTATAAATCGGCTGTGTAACGCTGAACATTGGTGCAAACCCATATTCGGGCAGCATCGTATTCAATGGCTCTCCAAAGTAAAAGGCTGTTGCCGATGCATCCAGTTTTGGTCTGCCTGCCACATCTGTAATCAGTTTGTCGGATTGGGTGGCAATTACGTCTTCTTTGGCTTTGCCTATCCTGTTGTTGTTTTTTAATGCCAGTTCTTTACTTTCCGCAAGGGTTAACTGCTGTTGTGCAAAGAGGTTGTTTGTCCCCTGCAAAAGAGCGAAACCGCATACAAAAACCTTTATGACTGTTTTATATCTTTTCTGTAACATAATCCCTTTTTATGATAAGTATTTTTGGTTGTGAGCATCAGCATTCAATTCTTGCTGCTCATCCAGCTGTTTGTTTTTTGAGGGTTTTACGAACCTGTAATACAATACCGGAACGATAAACAAAGTAGTAATCATTGATACCAGAATACCGATTGAAATGGTGCTCGAAATCGGTCCCCATTCAGGAGAGCCACTCGCCATTAACGGTATCAAACCGATAGCCGCCGCCATAGAGGTAAGGAAGATGGGGCGCATTCTACGTTTAGCTGCAAATAAAGCCGCTTCTCTGATGCTGTGACCGTGTTCTCTTACCAGTTCATCTGCATAGTCCACGAGGATAATCCCATTGCGGACTACGATACCCAGTAAGGCGGTAATACCAATGATTGCCATAAACCCGAACTCGTAACCTGTAAGGAACAAGCCTAACATTGCACCAAGCAAGCTCAACGGGAATGAAGCCAGGACAATGAATACTTTACCCACACGCTTGAACTGGAATAAAAGGACAAGGAAGATGAGCACGAAACTTATCATAAAAGCCTTTCCCATTTTAGGACCGCTTTCCAGTCCGTCTTCATATTCGCCGCCGTATGCAATCTTAACGCCTTTTGGTAACTTCAGGCTGTCGATTTTCGGCTGTACCTCTGCAAATACTTCTGCGGGTTTTCTGCCCAACTGCGCTTCGGAAGAAACGGTTAAGGTTCGTAGCCCGTTACGGTGTACAATAGCCCCAGTATGCCAAGACGGTTGTAAATCTACCACCTGCTTTAAAGGCACTTTAGCACCGAATGTTGAGTTGATATACATATTGCCTAAAGCATCCAAATTTTCCCTGTCGCTTTCGTCTGTACGCAATACAATGTCGATGGCTTTATTGCCCTCCCACATCTGCGATACTGGATAGCCTTTTATCTTAGCTCCCAATGCCTGTGCTATCTGCGCTTTGGTAACTCCCAAACGCAAGGCTACATCTTCTTTAACAACGGCTTTCAGCCCTACATAATCATTCTGATAATCGGTGCGCACCCAGTTAGAGCCTTTGGTATTTTCCAATATTGCAGCAACCTGTTTAGCTACTTTTTTCTGCTCGGTCATATCTTTGCCAATCACTCGGATTTCAATCGGTGCGGGCTGTTGCTTCTTGCTTAGCTGCCTTACCCTTACATAACCGTTCGGCAGGTAGTTGTTGAACTTCTGCACAAATTCGTCTATCATTTCTGCCGTAGCATCTTTGCTTGTGGTATTGATGAATATCTGTGCAAAGTTTTCCCGAGGATGCTCCGGTGCGTAGGTGGAGTAGAAACGTGGCGAGCTTGTACCTATAAAACTTGCGGTGTTTACAATGCGTTTATCGCCTGCAATTTCTTTTTCTATCTTCCTAACGGCTGCTTCGGTTTCGTGGATATTCGTACCGTTGTCCATCCACAATTCAAGGTTGAACTGGTTTCTTTCCACGATAGGGAAAAACTCGGTTTTAACCTGACTGCCTACTACGAAAGACAATAAGAAGATAACCAAACCTGCTACCAAAGTAGTTTTCTGCCATTTCATACAGAACTCGATTGCCCGGTCGAAACCGTCCTGCATCCTGTCTAAGAAATTGCGTTTTTTCGGTTTATCATCGTGCTTTTTCAATCCTTTTTTCAGGAAGTGGTAACACATATACGGCGTAAGGAATAAGGCTACCAAGAACGAAACTGCCAAAGCGATGCTAACGGTAATCGGTATCCATTGCACAAACTCCCTTGTTAGCCCAGTAAGTGTAAATGCCAACGGCAGGAACGATAGGACAATGGTTAGCGTAGCCGTAAAAATGGGAACCATTAACTGTGTGGCACTCTGCCAAGCGGCAGTCCAAGATGGTATTTTTTCGTCCACTTTCTCAATGTAGTTATCCACTACGATAATGGCATCATCTACTACCATCCCCAGTACAATAATCATTGCCGCCAAACTAACCTGGTGCATTTCAATACCAAGCAAATTGAGGATAGCGAATGTTACGGCAATAGTAACGGGTGCTGCAATGGCTGAAATGGTGGCAACCCTGAACGGCAGCAAAAGCATCACAACCAAGATAACGGCGGCAATTGCAATACCGAACTCAATAAAGAAATGCCCTAAGTTCATTTTGACCACTTCGGGTTGGTCAACAATAGTGTTGACCTGTACATCTGATGGCAGGATTTCTTTTACTTCAGCAACCTTTTGTGCTAAGGCATTACCCAAATCGACAATGTTCTGTCCGGGCTGCATTTCTACCGTCAGCATCATTACATCGTTTCCCGAAACTGTAATTTTACTTTTGAGATCTTCGTATTTTCTATCAATGTTGGCTATATCACGCAAGCGGATATTGCCGCCCTGTGGAGAACTATAGACAATCAGGTTCCCGATTTCATTTTCATTCTGATACTGTGAATCTGTGAAAATGAGGAAACGGTTTTTGCCAATCTCAATATCGCCACTCGGTATGGTAACATTCTGTTGACTTAATGTGTTTGCGATTTTGTTGATACCGAAACCATACTGTTTTAATACGTCTTCACGCAGGGTAATGAATATTTGCTGCTTCTGACCTCCGTATCGCTTGATTTTGGAAACCTGCGGAATGGTCTTAATACCGTCTTCCAGTTCGTCCAGATAGTTTTCCAACTGGGCGTAAGAACGACCAGGAGCAGATACGGCAATCATCTGAACGACCACATCGCCGAAGTCGCTGTTCACATACGGTCCCTGTACGCCCCGTGGCAAAGCCAAAGGCATATTTGTATCCAAACCGTGCTGTAAAGTATTCCAGAATTTTTTAGTGTCTTTTACATAATCCTGCAATTCGACCGTTACCACCACCTGCCCGGGCTTACTCTCTGAATGTGTTTTTTCTTTTTTGATTTCCTCGAAACCAAATAGGTATTGTTCCAGTTTGTCGGTTACTTCTTTTTCTATCTGTTCTTCGTCGGCTCCGGGATAGAAAGCCACGACAAGGCCCTGTCTAACTGTTACACGGGGGTCTTCACTTCTTGGCATCTTCATTAGTGAAATTAATCCGGCAAGTACCATAATAATAGTAATCGCTATTGGTACTTGCGGAAATTTCATTGCCGCTTCAATGAGGTTTATCTTTCTTTTCATAAATTATTCAGATTTTGGGGCTGATGCGGTTACGGATGCTGTTTGCGTTTTTACTTTCTGCCCGTCGTTCACGTTGTTTTGTCCGGCAAGGATAATTTTCTGGCTCTCGTTAAGACCATCGGTAATAATAACCTCATCGCCCATGATTTTGCCCACTGTAACCCTTGTCAGTTTAGCGGTGTTGTTTTTATCCACCACATACACGTGTGGGATTTTATCTACATTATTGATGATAGCAGTAAGCGGTACACGCACCTGCCTAACCTTTACCGGAACTCCTGCAAGTACTTCTGTAATCATTCCCGGCATTAGCACACCACCCGGATTGTCCAAGCGAACTTTCAGCGTGTAGGCTTTTGAAATTTCATCAGCTACGGGATTGATTATAGTGATTTTGCCAGTGAAATTGCGTTGCAGTGTAGGAATGTTTACGGCTACCTGCATTCCTTGTTTGAAGCTCCCGATTTCGCTTTCGGGTACGGCAAACTGTGCATATACCATATCTGTTTTTACAATGGTAAAGGCAGGAACGCCCGGTGCTGCCATACCGCCAACCTCGGCAGTTTTAACGGTTATAATACCATTGGTCGGTGAATGCAAACGGCTGTCGGTAATACGCTTGCGGTTGATTTTTTTATTGGCTTCCGCCTGCGCTACTTTAGTTTTGATGTCGATATAGTCCTTTTCGGGGAAACTTCCTTTTTTATACAATTCATCAAATCTTCTGAACGCATCCTGGCTCTGGTCTAAGCTGGCATTGGCAATCTGCAATGCAGCTTCGTACTCAGTGGCATCAATGCTTGCAAGGAACTGTCCTTTGCTGACACGTTGCCCCTCATTCACGCCCACGCTGTTTATCGTTCCGGGAACGGCAAAACTTACGGTGGTCATATTGTCGGGTACAATAGAACCCGAATAGGAAACGGATTGCTCGGTTTCCGAACTGCTGATAGTGGCCACGGTGACTACCGGAGGCTCATCTTTTAACTGTTTTTCTTCTTTTTGTTTGCAACTCTGTATCAATCCTGCTCCGATAAGGAAGATGGATAACAAACCAATTTTACTTGTTCTCATTATAATAACAACTTTAATTTTTAGTGATAATGCTTCTTCATTGCAAAATTGCCAACAGGTTTTGGGAACTTGGTTGCAAATACAAAACATCAATTATTAATAATGGCAAAGGTCGGGTTACAGCTAAGGCGCAGCTATACGAAATGACGGGTAAAAGTTGTGAAATTTACTTTTTTGATTTGGTGGTATCTACCTGAAACAAATAGAGCTACTGATGTTTCAGTAGCTCTGATGCTCGCATTAAAAAAATAGCAAAATGCCCGCGAATGGATTGAAAAAGCCTCAATGCGGGGTATGCTCTTCGTCCATCTGCATAGTAACGTTTTGCCCCTGTTCCTGCTTTAACTGCTTGAAATAGCTTGATGTAAAGCCGGTGTGTTTTTTCAACTGGTTGGAAAGGTATGCCTGACTGCTGTAACCCAGCACGTGGGCAATATCGGTCAGCGACATTTCGGTATGTACCAAAAGGTCTTTTACCTTTTCAATCTTCCGATGAATGATGTACTTTTCGAGTGTTATTCCCTCCACCGAAGAAAATAAGGCACTCAATGTATCGTAGTTCTTGTGCAGCTTACCACTGATTAAGGTTGTAAATTTGGTAGGAGTGCCGCTTTGCAGTTGCAACGTGATACCTTTCTCCACCAACTCTTTTATCCTGTTTATCGTCTTTTGGTTCTTGTCGTACATCAGTTCTAAGCCGATGCTTTTCAGCATCGTTTTTATGGCTCCCAACTTTTGCGAAAAGTCTGCCGTATCTTTTATGATGACTTGCCCCAGTTTTATATCCAAGACCTCAAAACCCAAAGCTGTTAATTCCTGTTCAAGAACATACGTACATCTATTGCACACCATTCCTTTTATTAATAGTGTCATAGCTTTTAAAGTGTATAAGTTCCTTTATTCAATAGTCAAAATTCTGCATTTGCCACCGACAAACTATTATGATATTCCGGCTTTGTTTTGTGAAATTTTATGAAATCGAGTGCTGCAACATTAAATATCATAAACTAAACAAGGAAAAGTACATAGCAGCTCCCGCTAATCTTACGGAATTTTGTAACAGACAACATCCGTATAAAATGAAGAATAAAAAGATTAACGAACATCAGGTTTTAAAGGTGCTTAAAGATTACAACACAGGCAAAAGCGGACTGGAGCTTTTTGAGAAATACGGCGTTTACGGCACTAACATTTTTGAACTGAAACACAAATACAAGGATTTGGGGATGGATATTCTTGTAGAACTGGTAAATTTAAACGAAGAAAACAGCAGGCTGAAAACAATGTATGCCGAATTGTGCATACAGCACCGGAAGCTCAAAGACCTGTTGAAAGAAGATTTCTGACAGGACAGTCGGAAACGATAAGCAACAATATAAAATACTATTACTATGACAAATGTAACGTACAAATATGCTACGGTTTTGGTAGCGATACAAAACCTACGCAGGAAGGTTATAATGTGGATTTCAATCTCGAAGAGAACTGTTTAATCTGTGGAGCCAACAAATATACTGTTGATGATTTTGAAATTGAGCAGGTCTATCGCTATGAGGGAGAAAGCAATCCAAGCGATGAGGCTACGGTGTATGGGATTGTATCGAAAGACGGATTAAAAGGCATTTTGGTTACGGCTTACGGAGCTTACACGGATAGTATGAGTACGGCAATGCTCCGCAAACTGGCACTAAAGAAAGATTGACAACTCCCATTATTATTTAAAATAAGGGCAAAGCAATCGTTTTGCCCTATGTATGATAAGGTTGTTATTGTATCGTAACACAAACATCTGCATTCATTGGATAGCTTTGGCATAGCAAAATTATTCCCTCTGCCATATCCTGTTCTGTTAATGCGCCGTTATGGAGCATCCTAACTTCTCCATCTGTTTTTAATGCCCAACAAGCCCCGCAGGTTCCGTTCTTACAGGAACTTGACACTTTGATATGATGCTCTTTCATCGCATCCAAAAGCGACTGCTTCGGCTGCACCTCAATGAGTGAAGTGCATTCATAGGTTTGTTTTTCATCATTTTCGTAATAATCCTCGTAATAGTTTACAATCACATCTTTGGCAATACCGTTCGTTTCCAAATCGCCCGGATCCAACGGAACCGGGTCAAAGTATTCCAAATGGATATGGTCTTTGGGAATGTTCAAACCAATTAAAGCATCCCGGTACAAATCCATCAGCCCATTTGGTCCACAGATGAAGTAATGGGCTGCCTGAACCTCGCCAACAAGTCTTTTAATAACCGAACGTAAAACAAGCAGATTAAACCTGCCTGCAACGTGGTTGATTTTGGTGGAAATAAAATCGGGTGCGGTAAAGGAATAACAAATATTCAGTTCTTGCGCTGCCTGCATCGCTTCCAATTCATTCCAAAATATGGTATCTTCCGGTGTTTTGTTACTGTACACCAGTAAGGGAATTTGGCTGCTGCTTTCAATACTTTTTAGCATTGAGAACAAAGGCGAAATGCCGCTACCACCTGCCAACAGTACGATTTGGGATTGGGTTGCTATCTGCTCTTCCAAGACAAAGCTGCCAAAGGGGGCTTCTATTTCCCAGGCTTCGATATGGTATGCATTATCCAGTATGTAATTGCTCATCTTGCCACCAGTAACCCTTTTGATAGTAATGGCAGGAAATTCGTCAGAAGGCACCGAACTGAACGAATACGAACGTATAAGTAGTTCGCCATTTATGGTAAGCCTGATGTTGAGATACTGACCGGGCAAGTAAGTAAATGCCTGCTGCTCCGTGTCAAAGTATAGGGTAATGGTATCTTCTGTTTCCTTTGTAATTTTATGTGTTCGCCACGTGTATTTCTTCATTCCTGGGTAGTTTCCTGTCTTGCATTGCTGATAAAAAGAAAACCTCTGCTTCTGTACACAAAGCGAGGTTTCATCAAGACTTCTATTTAAAAGTTTGCTGTTCTGACAATTATAGTCCGTTTTGCTTTTCCTGTTGTCTTTTGATGATTTCGAGCTTGTTTTTTCGTATCTGCTTAAAATGGGCAGATGTTAATCCTGTGTAAGTCATTAATTGCTCGGATAGTTCAGTTGGCTTCTGATAGCCCAACGCTTTAGCGATTTGTGACAACGATTGCTCGGTGTACACCAGTAACTCTTTTACCTTTTCGATAATACGCCTGATATAGATAATTTCAAGGCTTATATCGCATTTAACGAGAAACAGATTGTTCAACTGTTGATAATCCGTTTTAAGTTCGTTAGTAACCTGCACGGCAAACGGTGCAGATATACCTGTATCCAATCGGGTCTGAATTATCCGGTCTGCTACATTGCAAACTTTCGTCATTATGTCCGAACAGTCGCCTGAATTTTGTTTCTGTAACATAGCTTTTCATTTATGGAACGAGGTTTTTAACTGTTTCATACTTTGGTGTAGCTTTGGTAAAAATCCCGAAGATGTACCTGCGTACACTCTCCGGGACTGCCCAAAACTTATCCGCAGCATCCTGTTGAACAACTTGAAGCCTTTTCGCTGTCGTCGCCGCCAACTTTGTAGCCTGCTTTTTCAATAGCCTCAACCAACTCTTCTTTCACTTCATCGCTTTCAACCGAAACAGATAATTTTCCTGCTTCCAATTTTTCTACTTTAATGCCGTCAATGTCTTTGATTGCTCCGTTTACTCTTGACTGGCAATGTGCACTTTGCATATCTGGTATGCTTAATTCTACATTTTTCATTTTGAACTTATTTTTTATTGTTATACAAATTTCCGTATTAAACGGGGTGTTACTATTATGGTATTCCTTGTAAGATTTGTGATTTTTACTGATTTGGAAATCGCCGTGTTATTCCACGATTAGTTTGCCTTTCATATAGATGTAATGACCGGGAAACGAGCATAAGAAATCATATGAACCTTTAGTCGGAGCCGTAAAAGTAATTTCTGTGGTTTGCCCGCCGCCAATCATTTCTGTTTTAGCGATTACGGCGTTTTCCATTCCTTTAGGTATGTAGCCGTTGTCTTTAGCATCTATTGCAGCATTAGCAAAGGCATTAAAGTCCGTGCCCTGGGCAAGAATGACAACATTGTGTCCCATTGCCTCAATCGGCACTTTACCCACGTGCTTTAGGATGAGCTTTACGGTTTCGCCTGCTTTGGTTTTCAGTTCGGTTTTGTCGAACTTCATATCATCGCCGCCATTTATGGTAATTACGTTTTCGTTCCCTGTTTCTGCCGGGGCAACAGTTTCTTCTGTTACAGGCTTATTACTCTCCTGTGTGTTCTGTTCTTTTTGCTGATTGTTGTTACAGGCAGTAAATGCAATTACCGACAATGCTAACACTAACTTTTTCATTTCTATTTGAGATTTTATTTGTTATCTGATAGTGCAAATTTCAGTACAACAGGTTAGTTCCTTATTACGCTTTTCCGTGTTTGATTTGTGATATTTACTGATTTGGCAAGGCACAAAAAAAGAGTGTTTAAACAAACCCTCTTTTTTTACAATGATAATAACAGATTAAGCAGCTTTAATCATTTCTTCACAAGCCTGTGCACATTTTCTACACGCTTCAGCGCATTCTTTACAGTGCTCCATTCCCATATTTGCGTGTGCTTCGCACTCATCGGCGCAAGCATTGCAAATTTCGATGCACAGTTTACAAATTTCTTTGCTGAATTTACCATCAAGGCTCAGAACATTTGCTGCTGCCTGGCATATAGCTACGCATTCAAGATTAAGCTGAATACACTTTTTAAGATGTGCTACATCTTTCTCGTTTAAACACGCTACGGCACACTGATTACATAGAGCTATACAATTAAGGCAGGCTTCGATGCAAGATTGGAATTTTGTTTGTATCATAATCTTAAAATTTAAAAAATGTGAATAAATTAAGCGATATCACATAAATGTTAGACCTTAACACAAATGATTTCGTGTAAAATTCCTTGTTTAATTTGTAAGATTTACTGATTTGGGATTACGTGATATTTAAGGTATTATTTTACAAAGGTGAATATCACTTTTTGATTGCTATTCATACTTAGTGGACTTATCGGCTCTCTGATAAGAGCCAAGATTAATAATGTTACTTGCTAAAGTTGTAGCATACAATTCACGTTCTTTTAGTGCTACGGCTTCTTTTAGGACATTATACCTGTCTGGTAACTTATTTACATTACTATAATAGTCGAAAAGTATTGGATTATTTCTAAAATAAATTGTCCTCAATTGCTTCAGTTCAACTGTAATCAGTTCTTTGCTATCAATTGCAATAACATTTTGCGAGATGAGTTGGTAACATTTTATAAGTTCTTCTGAAATTACCAACTCTAATATCGTATTAATGCTTCCAAAAAAGCTAAAGAACCTGCTTCTTGATATTTCCGCAGCCGATATAATGTCAAATATTTTCAAGTCCTTTAAGCTCTTGCTCATTAAGACTGTCCTTACGTTTTTAATGGATTTGCGGACAAGGCTCGCATTCTTTATATCATTGTTCATCATTAGGAAATTCCCTCTGTATCGTTAGACCATAAACAAATCTACCTATAAGCTAAGGGCTTGAAAGTGCGATATGACTGCTAAGATTTGTAATTTTTACGGGTGTAGGGTAAAAAAAAACGGCAGTCCCAATTAAGGAACCACCGTCTTAGCAAACGCAATAAAGCTAAGTTCTACATTATTTTTTCAGTTTGTCAGCAGGCGGGTTATAATCAGCCAATTTCGTTACTTTTACGGTATCAACCCCTGTAATATCCCAAGTGATAGGTATCATTGTCATATACTCACATTTTGGGCACATATCGCCCTCTGAACCTACCATTTCTTTATGACCTGGGCAACCTGTAATCAGGTGTCCGTGGGCATCAATCAGTTCGCCTTTTTCATTCCTATTTTTGGCTGCAATTTTTTCGGCAGGCTTATCAACCACTTGTTCAGTTGCGTGGTCGTGTCCATCGCCCTCGGTGTGTGCGTGTCCGTCCTTTGCAGTTTTGGTATCGCCACCACAAGAGGCTAAGAAGATGGCTAAAGAGGCGAATGCACCTATCAATAATTTGTTCATTTTTATTTTTTTAGAGATTAAAACTTAATTATAAACAGTATTCAATTAGATTAATGATGATGATGGTGGTCGTGTCCTGACGGGTCTGCCTTTACAGTACACAACATCGAATTGTCGTGCTTGTGTTCAGGCGTTTCTAATTGTATAGTGACGTGATGGATGTTCAGGTGTTCCAGTGTGTGTTCGACTTTGCGGAGCAATGTTTCACTTTCCCCAATCGTCATTTTCCCATCCACAACCAAGTGGCAAGTAAGTGCATTCAAGCCGCTTGTAATCGTCCATATATGTAGGTCGTGCATACCGATAACACCATCCGTTTTCAGGATTTTTTCTGTTACCTTTTCGACCTCCACATTTTCCGGTGTTCCCTCCATCAGTATATGTACCGATGATTTGGTAACATAGTAACCGCTTCGCAATACCAGTATGGAAACGATAATACTTGCCAATGGGTCTGCCCATCCCCAACCGAAGAACATAATCAGTAAAGCTGCAATGATAGCACCTACCGAACCCAGCATATCGCTGATAACGTGAAGGTAGGCTCCACGCATATTGAGGTTTTCTTTTACATCAGCACCACGTATCATTATCCAGGCTACAAGTACATTAACCAGTAAGCCGATGAATGCCACAATGAGCATACCGCTTGATTGTATTTCCGGTGGGTTCTGAAAGCGTTCTATCGCTTCGTAAATAATATAGCCTGAAATCAGTATCAGCGTTGCGCCGTTGATAACTGCTGCAAGTATTTCAAATCGTTTGTAGCCATACGTCTTCCCGTAGTCAGCTACTTTACTGCTGAACTTAAATGCCATCAATGCAATGAATAATGATACTGCATCGCTCAACATATGCCCGGCATCGGCTAATAGAGCAAGGCTATTGGTCAGTAATCCGCCGATTACCTCTATTGCCATATAAGCAGTGATGATAATTAAGCTAATGGTCAGTGTCTTTTTATTTGCACTGTGCGAGTGGCTGTGCCCGTGGTCATGTCCCATATTTTCTTGAATTATTGTTTGTCTAATTGAGGCACTTCCATTCCAAAACCTTTGTACAGTCTTGTATAGTAATCTGAAAAAGCGTTTAAATGTGCCAAGGCGATTTTTGCCGTAAGAATAGGGTCGTTACCTGTAACATTGGTTGCCTCATCATGTAATCCATGTTCAAGTTCTACTTCAAGACCAATGCGAAATTCACTTAACGGTATTTTGTTCCAATCAATTTTCAACTGGTCGCCGATAGATTTAGCTTCTTCTGCTGTAAAATGTGCTTTCTTTTCCATTGTTATATTTAATTTTTGATTTGCTGTAGCAAATTTCACAGCAAAACATTTGTAATTAGTTCGTTATTCCTTGTTCCATTTGTAAGGTTTACTTCTTCCATTTCAAACGTAAACTGTTACTTACCACGCTAACACTACTTAGAGCCATCGCTGCACCTGCAATCATCGGGTTTAATAAAAAGCCATTAATGGGGTAAAGAATACCTGCGGCAATCGGAATACCAATAAGGTTATAGATGAACGCCCAAAACAGGTTTTGCTTAATGGTGGCTACTGTCTGCTTTGACAATCTAATCGACTGTGGTATTTTGGTCAGGTCTGATGAAATGATGGTCATTTTAGCCACGTCCATTGCGATATCCGAACCTTTGCCCATTGCTATACTTACGTCGGCTGTTGCCAGTGCGGTACTGTCATTGATACCATCCCCAACCATCGCTACCATTTTGCCTTGTGCTTGCAGTTCTTTTACAAAGTCTGCTTTGTGCTGTGGCAATACTTCTGCCTTATAATGCTTGATGCCTGTTTGTAATGCAATCGCTTTTGCGGTAGCTTCATTATCTCCGGTCAGCATATAAAGGTCTATGCCCATTTCCTGCATTTCTTTGATAGCTGCTACCGATGTTTCTTTGATTTTATCGGCAATAGCCACTACCGAAAGAGCTTGTTTGCTGTTCGCAAACCAAATAACGGTTTTAGACTGTGTGCCCCATTCGTCCGCCTGCTGTTGCAGTTGGTCGGCAATGGTAATATTGTTTTCGGCTAACAGCTTTTTATTACCTACATAGTAGGTATCGTTGTTGTAATCGGCTTTTGCGCCTTTACCTGTGATACTATCGAAGTTGGATAATGCAGTGGCGGAAACGCCTTCCAAATGTTTCACAACGGCTTCAGCTAATGGGTGCTCCGATTGCTTTTCAATACTCAATAAAACATCTTTAGTTGTATCATCATTGTTCAGCCATTGTATGCCAGTTACCTGTGGTCTTCCCTCGGTAATTGTTCCGGTTTTATCCAGTACGATAGCATTTATTTTTTTCGCTAATTCAAGACTTTCGGCATCTTTAATCAGGATGCCGTTTTCAGCACCTTTACCCACGCCTACCATAATAGCGGTCGGTGTAGCTAAGCCTAAAGCACAAGGACAAGCGATAACCAGTACGGTAACGGCTGCTAAAAGACCTTGCACTACGCCGTTGTCGCCTCCTAAGAAGTACCAAAGAATAAATGTAAGAATGGCAATGCTGATTACTACGGGAACGAAAATCCCTGCGATTTTATCTACCAGTTTTTGTACCGGAGCTTTACTCCCCTGTGCATCCTGTACCATTTTGATGATGTGGGCAAGCATTGTTTCTTTACCCACTTTTACCGCCTTAAATTGGAAGCTGCCTTTTTGGTTGATGGTTCCTGCAAATACTTTTTCGTTCTCTTTTTTCAGTACCGGAATAGGCTCGCCGCTTAGCATACTTTCATCTACATACGAGTTGCCCGATACGACCATTCCGTCCACTGCGATTTTTTCGCCCGGCTTAACCAAAATAATGTCGCCTGCGTTTACATCTTCGATAGCTTTTTGTCTTTCGGTTCCGTCAGCTTCTATCACTATAACCGTTTTCGGCTGTAAGCCCATCAGCTTTTTAATAGCTGATGAGGTGTTGCCTTTGGCTTTTTCTTCCAATAGCTTACCTAACAGGATGAATGCGATAATAACGGCTGCTGCTTCAAAATAGACGTGAGCGTGTAAACCCCTTTGATGCCAAAAGTCCATAAACAGCATATTGAACACGCTGAATATGTAAGCAATACCTGTACTCAATGCTACAAGCGTGTCCATATTGGCAGAACGATGTTTCGCCTGCTTCCACGCATTGATAAAAAAGTCTTTGCCTAACCAAAGCACTACCGGAGTGGAGAATGCCCACATTATTTCATTACCATAGGGCATATCCATAAAGAACATACCGATAATGACTACCGGGAGCGATAAGATTACCGCCCAAATGGTTTTGTTTTTAAGTTTTCTGAATTTTTCGGCGTGGATAGCTTCTAAGGTTTCCTGCTGCTTGTTCTCGTCTTCAAGTAAAAGGTCATAACCGCCGTCCTGCACCGCTTTTCTGATTTGCTCGGAATTGGTCATATTTGGCAGGAACTCGACGGTAAGATTGCCTGTACCGTAATTCACTTCGGCATTTACCACACCCGGAGCGTATTTAACCATACTTTCGGCACTGCCTGCACAGGATGCACAGGTCATACCTAAAACGGGATAGGATTGTTTAACGGTCGGAACGCCGTAGCCTAAATCTTTGATTGCTTTTACAGCTTCGCCTACTACCTCATTATCATTTACGGTAATAGCCGCTCTGCGGTTATTTAGCTCTACCTGATAGGTTTCTATGCCTTTTACCTGTGCAAGTCCTTTTTCAACGATTAATGCACAGTGCTCGCTTTCTACATCCTCTAAAGGAATGTATATTGTTTCATTATTTGTTGCCATATTTCGATTGCTTTATTTTCATAATGCAAAGGTGGCAACAATAAAGAGGACTGTTATTGTGAAATTCTGGGTTTGATTTGTAAGATTTACTTAAACCTTATCCAGTGGCTTGCGTTTGTCTTCCCGTATCTGCTTGAAATGGCTCGGTGTAAGCCCCGTTACTTTCTTAAACTGGTTGCTCAAATATGCCACGCTCGAATAATTCATACGGTCGGCAATCTCGCTCAACGACAGCTCATCGTACACCAACAGTTCTTTTATCTTTTCAACTTTCTGTGCGATAAAATACTTTTCGATAGTCGTACCCTCAATATCGGAAAACAGGTTGGAAAGGTAATTGTAATCGTGGTGAAGCGCATCGCTCAACACGTCCGAAAGATTGGTTTTCCCATCGTTGTCCTGATGATGCACCAGGTCAATGATAACGTTCTTTATTTTCTCTATCATCCGGCTCTTCTTGTCGTCGATGACCTGAAAGCCCAAAGGGTCTAAAGTAGTTTCCAATGCTTCACGCTCTGCCGTGGTTAAATCTTTTTTAAGGGTTATTTCGCCCAGTTTTATATTGTTAGCCGTTATGCCGAGCTTGTCGAGTTCGTTCTGAACTACGAGGATGCAACGGTTGCAGACCATATTTTTGATAAATAATGTACTCATATTTCGCTAAATCACAATTCATTTTATTCAATGATTATACAACTACAAATTTAAGATTAAAAATTTATTTGTTGTGAGCGGCTAAGGAGTGCAGATAAGAATAATTATTGTGGAAAATAGCCAAAATCTTCCCCGTTGTAGAGGAATGTTAACGGTTAAAATGATTTTAATTAATAACTTTTTATGTACTCTGATATTGATAACATAATCCTCTGTAGATACCCCAAAAACTAGGTCATTAAGTTTAATCATTCAATTTAGTGAATATGACACGAAGAAAATTTACCTCGAGGTTCAAGACCAAAGTGGTTCTGGAAGCCTTGAAATAGCGATATAGCCTTGCCTAACTTGCTCAGTATTACAAGATGCACCCTATCCGGATAATCGCATGGAAGCGCGATTTCCTCGATGGGGCCAATCAGGTGTTTGAATCGGGAAAGAAGGACGCCTTGCGCTGAGACCGCTCTCCAAACGCAGGAAAATGATACGCAAGGGGCATTCCAAGATGACCATTGCAAGGCAATGCAGAACATTGTCGGTCTATCGCCCGGGGCTGTATTACAGGCCAAGGGGCGAGAGGGAAATGAACCTGAGGCTCATGCGCGAGATTGACGGCACTAATTCCACCATCCCTTCAAGGGGGGCGAGGCGCATGCACATCTGGTGACAAAGAGGGTACAAGGTGAGCAGGAACTTGATCGACCGCCTCTAATACAGGGTAATGGGCCTCTGGGCCGTCCTTTCGGGAAAACACACATAGCGTATGGAATTAGGTGGATTATTTAAGCACGCTTTTATATCGACCATTGATTATTGTAACTTTGATAATCATAAACATTTATAACCATGCGGAATTACTTAGTAATAATTGGATCAACAATCATTCTTTTTTCTTGTAGCTATGATGATAATGTCTTTGTTGATGACAGGGACGAAGCTCTTTTCGGCCAATGGGAATATGAGGGCATTGATTCTGATACTGCAGTGGACATCAACGGGGATGGAACCGTGAACATTGACCTGTACAACACAAACGAAATCCACCAGTGTTTAAAGGACAACCTGACTTTTTTTACGGAAGGACCAATCGGAGAAAAAAACGAGTTTAGGCTTAATGAAAATGGTCTTTCTTGTGGTGAAGTTGACCCATATAGTACGGTGGAATCGGACAAATATGAATTGCTCAACAATGAAATTCTACACTTTGAGAACAGAAATGATATGAGGATCATGGAGTTTACCAAAAACCGACTTGTATTGGAACAGGATGATTTTTTGGATGATCAGGATGTCGTTATCACATATACTTTCAAACGTAGTTGATACGGATATTGAATAAGTGGGGCATAGACCATTAATGAATTTTATACCCTTACCACGGAGCCAGAAGTCCAATCGCTCCATTGCCCATCACTGTCCCGTACCCTTGCTTCATAAGGCTGGTCCAGATATTTCAATCTACTTTCACGGGGTTCGGTCTCCATTTCAAAATACCTGTCGACACCACTTCCCTTGGCTTCATTATAGTTCAACAGCTTAGTATCCCATCGGTTGTCCTGTCTGTTGAAAATACGGACCTCGACCTGTTCCAGGCTTGCCCGGTTATAGGCCTCCGAACAATTTATGCTAAAGCAAGTGTATATCCTCACTTGATAGTCACAACCATTAAGGCCACCGCAATTGATGTTGTGCTTTTCACCCTTGGCCGCAACGGTCGGCAATTTCAACATTTCGATGGATTCACTCTCGGTCTGAGACTGACCGGTGGAATTCTGCACCAAGAAATTGATCACAAAACTTTGATCCGTTTCGGGAAAGAACTGCATTGGTGCACTTCCATAATCCAGAGGAACAATCTCTCCCTCATTGTAGGTAATCCCCTTGTAATGTATGGTTCCTGCACTTGCCCCGGTAAAAGTGAATACCAATGTGTAGCCAACACTCTGGTCATGGCCCGAAGTAGCGTTGGTTATGGCGGTGATATCGAATGGGTCGTTGATGTACTTATCTTGGGCCGATTGGCTGATGTTGAGTGTGAACGGTTCCTGGTATATCTCATAATTCACGTTGACGTTGGCAGTCTTCTCCACATCGGAAGAGGAACGCACCGTAAAGGTCAGATTATGGTTCCCTTCACTGTTCCCGGTATATTTTCCGGAAAATGTGCCCACGGGCACGGTGAAACTTTCCCCAGCCGAATAAGTGTTGCCATTATACTGAAAAGAACCGTTATTGCCGCTGACGGAGAAATACATTTCATAGGTGTCCCCACCAATACCGATTTCGGAAATATTGAAATTCACATCGATTTCCTCCCCTGTGTATGCCTGTTGGGCAGTTCCGGAAGCTGTGAAATTATAGTCCTTGGCCGAAACGTCCACGGCGATGTTCACCGATTTTTCAAGCCCAGTGTCGTTCTTCGCATAAAAAGTCATGCTTACCGTCCCATCATCGGTTCCCTCAAAGCTCCAATTGAAATTGCCCTTTGGTACCCCATAGAGGTTCCCGGGACTCACCACATTGCCATTACTGTCCTTGATGGTGGCATTTCCGTTCATGCTGAAGCGCATGGTATAGTCGGAGGATCCCACGCTCTCGGAAATATTGAAGTTCAGGGAAGTGGTTTCCTCTACGGTAATATCCGAGCTTTGAATGCCCCCCGTAAAGGTGAAGTCGACCTGGTCAAAGGTAATGGTCGCATTGGATGTACGGGTAACGTCAGAACCTGATTTGACACTCAGTACAATACTGTGCTGCCCTGGTTCAAGGCCTGTATAGGTGATATTGTTTGATCCAGGGCCCATTGGGAAATTCTCCCCTGGTCCATAGGAAACCCCATTGACCAACATGGCTCCGTTCTGGCTCGATGAATAAAAGGCGGTATAGGTGTCGTTCGCTCCATCCGGGACTTCATCGATGTTAACGATGATACCAACGGGATTGTTTGAAAATTCGGTTGCCTTTGAAGGGGTCATGACAATACTGAAATCATTGTTGCCCACCACTACAGTGACCTGTTCTTCCAAAAGCTGACCATTACTGTCGCGCAATAAAAAGGAGATTTCATAGGTTCCTGCCTGCTGCCCTATAAAATCATAGGCAAAACTTCCCGGTGTAACGGTAAAATATTGACTGGGCGTTATCGGGGAATTCCCATTATAGAGTTGGCCATCCCCACCCGTAATGAAATAGTTCAGCTCGTAGGAAACCCCATCATAATCCCTTTTTTCGATAAGGCTCAGCGATATGGCCCCTCGTTGGTCCACCAATACCTCACTGTTGTTGGCAGAGGCACTGAAATCAAGTTCCAACTGTTTTGCATCCAGATCTATTTCGACGGGGCCGACCTCTTGCCCAAAATTGTCGGTCACAAGAAAACTGATCTGATGGCTCCCAAGGCTTTCCGGGGTATAGAAAAGGGAAAAGTTTCCAAGGTCGACAGGGTAGTCCGTATTGTTCTGGATATTGTTCCCGCCCGTCCCCATGACCTTGCCATTGCCCTCGGTTATGTTGTAGGAAATGAAATAATCGATATTGGAGGTATTTCCGCCGGATCTGATGTTGAAATTGAGCTGTGTCCTTTGGTTGACAAATACCTGGTTGCTCTCCGCATTGCCACTAAAAGTGAACGGAATATTGGCGATCTCGATTTCCACACTGTCCCTTTTCATCTGGCCGTTGCTGTCGCGAACATCAAAGTAGATCTTCCGTTGTCCGAGCACATTGTCCTTAAAGGTAAAATTGTAATTGCCCGGGAATATGGATCTAAAGGCCCCGGCGTCCATTACGCCCCCATTTTGGTCCCTAACGGTCCCACCACCCTCACTGCCCGGGGAAAAGGAATGTCCGATATTGTAGGTGACTTCACTTTCCCCGTCCTGTGTTTGGAGGTCGATGTTGATGGCGATGTTGGTGTCGAGTTCCACTTGGGTGGAAGCGCCCGTGGCCCGAAAGGTAAAGTTCAGGTTTCCCACATCGAGGACAAGTTCCCTTGTAATCGTAGCGCCATCGGGGGCCTTCGCCACCATGGTCAACTTGTGTTCGCCCAAGGTCTCAGGAAGGTATTCGAGGTCGCTGACCCCTTTGGGGAGCGCAAAGATATCCCCGGGATCATAGGCGGCATCACCAAAATAGACCTTGCCGGTCCCGTTTTCCAATTGGTAGGAAACCTCAAATTCCTGGTTTCCGTTGTTTGCGGGATCTTCGGTGTCCTTGTCCCTTAAAAGGGTCACACTTACGGGATTTTTGCTGTTGATGATAAATTGGTCGGTCCCTTTGCCCAATAAAAAGCCAAAACTTGCATATGTGGTATTATAGACCAGATCCAGTTCCTTTTCGATCTTGTTGGAGTCCCAAGCAAGGAACTTGACCTTATGTGCACCGGTATCGATTGGCATATAACGGAACGACACATCAAAATCCCCGATGGGAATGGTATCGTTCTGGTATATCGTATCATTCCCTATGGACAGGTAGTATCCCTTACCGTTTTCGATACGGTACTTCATATAATAGGAGGTCGTGGTGACCACTTTTTCCGGTTCCACGGAAAAATCCGTCTTGACCGCCTCAAAGACAAAACCATCGTTGTTGTGGTCTTCCGTAAGGGTAAAATCAAAGGAATCCTGGACGATGCCGTCAAAATCCTTACTGCATGCCAGAACAAACAAAAGGCTCAACAGAATTATGGAAACAAGGTGTAGTGGAGTAATTTTTTTCATAGTGTCCAGTTATGTTCAGAATAAAAAGTAACGCAGGCCGATCCCCACATAGGGATAAAAATTGCCGACATCCGAATTGATATGGTAATATTCATTGGCCTTTATCAATAGGGAAAGGTCGTTCCCTAGGATCATCTCCCATTCGACACCTGCATATATTCCATAGATGAACCTGCTCTTGCCATCTATCACGGCCCCGGTCTCCAGGGTATTGTTCCCGTTGTTGATCACTTCATATCCAATGACCCCGCCCCCACCTATATTCAATGCATATCTCCTGAAATTGGGTTGTTCCCAGACCTTGAAGAAACAGCCAGGCTGGACCGTGAAAATATTATAGGGGATATCATAATCCCCCTTGTCCTCCGCAATGGCGGCAAATATGCTCAACTGGGCATAGGTACTCCTGTCCAGATGGTAATTGTACGTTGCCATGATCCCGAAACCGTCCTCTGCATATCCACCGCTGAGACCCACGGAAGAGGCATAGTTCCCGCCCTGCTGCGCGGAAAGGGATATGGCCATAAACAAGAACGAAAAAAGCACCAATGATCTTCCCATAATCAAAATCGTTTAGGATTGTTTATAATGTCCCTGCCAATGGACATGGACAGGTTACGGTTTCCTCCCTCTTCATCGAGTTCCACCAAAAGTTCCTTTTTGTTGTCCAGGGAGAATTTCTTGAGTACGATGACAAAGTGGTTCTCGGTTCCCCCCTTTACGATCCTGGGGACCTTGTACTCGAACAGAAGACCGTTATTTTTATCAATCGGGATTTTCTGTTCGGAAGCGTTCCTGTACGAACTTTTGATGAAGCATTTGATAAAGTTGATATCGAGGTCGACCCCCTCCTTATTTTCCAGCCTGAACTGGATATAGAGCTCGTCGTTGTTATAGTAAACCCCTTTGAGCCACAGGAAGACATCGCCTTTCCGTGCAAAATAACGCGGGATCCACGCCTTATCGAACTGCATGTAATAACTCCTCAACCGATAGTACTCGATGGGGTCGTGGGCATAAAGGTCCGTGGTGGCCAATTCCAACACCGAGTCCTTCGGTATTTTCTCGATCTCTTGCATGGTCAACGAACGGGATTCCTCCGATTTTAGGGGAGAACCTATACTGGAATTAGGTTCTGGAACTTGAATGGACTTTGGTCCCTGATAGGAAATGGCCCTATCATCAATATTGGTCACCGCCATTTCGGGCCCAATGGTCCAAGTCAATTTTTTGGGGCGGGCATCCAGTTTCAGGATAAAATCAAAGAGGTTCCCGGATCTGGTGATGACCGTCAGGTTGGTATAGTTTTCCTTTTCGGTGGCCAGATCATCATAGTATACTTTTAGGATACGAGGGTTGAACCGGCTCCCGATCTCCTTTGGGAAGTCCACTGCAAATCCGATATCGCTCCCAATGATACTTTCGGCGATATCTTCCGGAAAGATCAAGATGGTCTTGAACTTTCTGGAAACCTCGATGGTATCACGGATTCCCTGCGCGGAAAGCCCATGGTCCATCAATAAAAAGAAAAGAAACAATAGTAGTTTTTTACCCATAGAGTGCCGTTTACGTTTTCAGGAAAACCTTGTACCCGTTGATCAACAATATTTCGTCGCGGTCCTTCCTTTTTTTATTGGAGAAGAACTTGCCGAATGCCCGTATCGCGTTTTCCGTCATGGGGAGGTCCATTCCATTGGACAGGTCCCTTGAGATGTCCCCCAAGGCACCCTCTTCCACATCGGCGTAGAATTCTGTGAGCAGTTTCCCCGCCCTTTCATTGTAGATACCGAGACCGCCATCCTCCTGGTCATATGCCTTCAGTGCAATTGGAAAATTCCCTATGTTCGAAATATCCATCAACAATCTGGACCCTTGGATGTTCACGGTGGCATAGACAAAGGTGTTCTTGGGGAAAATCCGATCGGCAACCCTGAGTTCTTCCCGTAAGATCAGGGTCACCCTACTGCCGGGAACGACGAATTGGTCCCTATATACCGTGGCCTTCGCCCTTATATCGGCCAAAAGGGCACTATGTTGTGAAACGCTTTCGTTCGGGGCCGAGAAATCCTGGCTTCCCGATCTGCGTTCCTCCCTTGCGCGCTGTAACATTTTTCGGTATTCGATGCGCTTTTCGGTCTCCGAAGGCCCGTTTGTGCCGGAAACATCCGTGTTGTTCGGGACAGTGCCCTCCAATCGCCCCGTTTCAGGTTTGGATAAGGAATTGCCATCGACCAATGAGAAATTTTCAAGGTCTTTCAGGATCTTTTCAAGGGAATCGTTCTCTTTCTCCCTGTCCACTATGTTTGCAGGCCCATCTTTTTTTTGGGATCTGTCCAATGAATCCTTGATCGACTCCTTATAGTAGGTGTTGGGATCTTTTATTTCCATCCCACTTGACCTATCCGGCAGGGAATCATTATAGCCATCGGTCATTCCTCCATCTTGGATGGCACCCTTCAATCCATTGAAACTGGTGGACAAAAAATATATAAGGAGCAGGATGGCAATGGGAAGGGCGAGGGCGAACCCTTTATGGTCCCTGATCCAGTCGTTCAATTTATGGGTGTTCAATGCCATAGTAAAATTTCTTTACCCGATAATCGAGATCTGAACGTACCGGGTTATGTTGTCATCAAATATCATTTGCGTAGGTCCCTGTTGTCCAATACATCGAAACGGACGATCTTAAGGCCGTTCAGATTATTGGGGGTTGATTTGGTCTCCATCAAATAGCCGGTCGTGACCAGGTTCCGATATTCGGTCTCGCCGTCCCTTTCAATTTTTTGCTTTCCGATGAACCTGAACCTGAACGGATAGGAAGAATAGTCAATGATGATACTGTCCTTCTCCAGTTCAATGGAATAGCCACTTTTGGCGATATCCTCGTAATAGTCCTGGTCCACCAAACGGTTATAGAGCCGCATGCCCGAACGATCGACCATGAAAAGCGCCTTTCCCTCGATATTCCTTTTTATGAACCCCAGGTCCGGCTCCAGGCCAAAGAAAAGTTCATGAAAAATCCCCACATGTCCCTCGCACAGTATATCGATGGCCCTTTTGTAGTCCTTGACCCTGACAGTGGCCAATTTCTGGCCGCTGTCCAAAAGGTAAAAGTTGTTCTTTGCACTTTCATTGACCCTATGGACAACATAGGTACAGCACAAAAAACTAAAGAGCATGAAAGTTAAAGATAGGACAACCAAGCGGTTGGATCTTTTCTCTGCCCTTGTAATATCGTTGAAAACCCTATAACCTTCGTTGAATTCCATATTTCTCATTGGATCAAAGTTCTTACACCTTTTGTAGTCCCACCTGTTTTTATATCAATGGCAGTTTGCGCGGCTTTTTTGGCATAGTGCTTGGTCTTTTCCTTCAATTGCCCGGCATTCACGTTCATTCCCTGTACGATAAAATTGGAAAGGGTGGGGGCCTTGAGATAGACGAACAGGTTCATCAGCATCAAAAGAGCACTGGTCAGGACCAGTCCCAGATTGGCCTCCGTACGCAACAAAAGGGAGTCGATGAGCTTTTCCATGATCTTGAGCATAAAATTGTCGATAAGGTGCAACATGGGGATCCAAAGGCAGACGGACATGAATTTCTGCAACCAGGCCTTCCACATGCCCGATAGGGCAGGGATGAAGGACAGCCCGATGTTTAGGGGGCCGAAAACGATGAGGACGAACAGATAGATCACGGACATGGCCTTTATCCCGATGAAGACCACGGTGGAAACAATGGAGGCGAAGGTGGTGATCCCGGAGGTCATCCCGCTCAAGATCAGGGATTCCAGCGCCGACCAGTCCATATCGAACAGGCTCCATGAGGAACCGATGTCCCCCATGGCCCTTGTCTGGGCATGGTATATCTTCAATTGCAGGATATCCCATGAGACATCGTTCCCTTTCAACGATTTTCCGATACCTTCATAGAATTGGAATATCGACCGGGCGAACACCTTGTACTTTAACAGGATGAACGCCAATGGAACCCATTTGAGGTAGGCGAAAAAATCGGCCCGGGTCTGTTCGTTCATGAACACCTTCAATGCGATGATGCCTATCCCGATATAGGCGAATTCCTGGCCAATGTCCATGATGGGATCCACCGCGTCAAAGGCATCCAGGATATATTGGTCAAAAAGTTCGTTCACCTCTTCCCGGATGCCCGCATCCGTCATATTTTGTGTCAGGGCCAGAAAGGTCATCGGTTCAGGTCTATCAATGTTCTTCGTATTTCCCTGCTGGCATCGAGCTGTTTTATTCGCTTGTTGTGTGCGATCAGACCGTCCAATACCCCGTTCAACTTAACGGTGATGTCGTTGATCTTCTTGAGACGTTCCTCGGGGTGCATGAGGGATCTCGTGTTCAGGATGGTCCTGCTCTGCTGGAAAAGGTCCTTTGTCCTCAACAGCGCATCAGTGGCAATGGCCAGGAATTCCTTGGACTCCTCGGACTCCAAATTCTTAAGGTTCCCGATGGTTTCCTGAGATGTCCTATAGGCTTCCAAGATCTTATCCTTTAATTCTGTGATGTTGGAGAGTTCCGTGGATTCCAGTACATAGTCCGGAGCGGTCTTCATGGCATCGAGTTCCTCTTTTAGGATTTCCCTTGACCTAGTGGTCTGATCGTTGTTCTTCTCCATCAGGTCGATTAACCGGTCCAATTTCCGGTTGGTGGTGGCCAATCGGTTTCCCAATGATCGAATCTGAATATGGATCTGGGCCAATTGGTTGTTCGCGATCCCGAGGGAACCATTGGTCGCTGCATCGGTTACGGGAATCTGGCCCAGGGCGACCAAGGGGACCAAATTGAATAGGTAGATGAGTTTTTTCATTTTTTCTGTGTTTTATGAGAAGGACCTAGGGAATAATCTTTGGCCGTCAGTTCCCAATTGTTATGGTTCTTTTTATGCAGTTCATTGATTCTGTGCGATTCCATCGGGTTGGTCTCATAAATGCATTTTTCCACCAATGAGGTTTCCACTCCGTAGACCTTCACCCTGTCCTTCCAACAAAAGGCCACTTCCCGATATTTCCGATCGAGCGGCAGATCCCTGTTCAGGGAAAGGATGGATTGCCTCTGTTTATCACTGAGACCCATCATTTCCTGGATGTTCTCGAAGGCGTTCTCAAAATCCCCCATGTCCAGGAAGACCTTGATATGGGAATTGACCACAATGGCATTCTTGATGACCTCGGAGGCGATAAAGTCATCCACTTTTTGGGAAATGAAGATGGGCTGGCCACCATATTTTCTGGCCATTCTGGACTGGCTGTTGAAATAATCCTCGAACTCTTTTCTGGAAAGGGCCTTCCATGCCTCATCGACCACCATCATCTTGTTGATGGCCAGTTTGTCCCTATCGAGGAGTTTTTTGTCAAAAATTTCCATGACCATCAGGGCGGTAATGGGGAACAACAGTTCATTGTCGATGAGTTTCCCCAGTTTGAAATAGACCAACCTTTCCCCGCCCAAACGGGCGATCCTTTCATCTTCTCGGTTCAACAACCTTTCCCTTGGTCCGCCCTTATAGTATTTCTCCAAAAGGAACAGAAAGACATCGGGGTCGAACACTTCCTTGGAAATCCTTTTTGCACCGACAAGGACCTTGAGATGTCCTTGGCAGTATTCATAAAAGGTATCGAACCGGAAATCGGTGTTCCCGGTCTCCCACATATGGGAATAATATCCGGGCAACAGGTTTTCAAGAACGGTATTCTTGACCTCGTGGGATATTGTATCCCTAGAAACGCCACGGTCGTCACCCGTTATCAATTTCAATAGGGTGACCAGGTTGATGACCTTGGCTTCGCTCAATGCCCTTGATCCATTGTCCTTTTCAATGGTGTCATATGCGTCCAACTTGAAGGGGTTGAAGGTAAAGGGGCGCTTGTCGTCATGTTCGATGATGGTCCCGCCGAACACCATTGTAATCCGTTCATAGGAATTGCCGTCCTCCATGATGATGGCCTCCGCCCCTTGACGGAGTTCCGAGGCAATGAAATGGTTGGCCACATAGGACTTGCCACCGCCGGATCCAGAGGCGATCAACATGCCGCGATTGAATATCCAATGGTTTCTCTCGGGTTCCCGGTAGACACTGACGGAAAGGGGCCTTCCACTGACCCTGTCGATCAACCGTAGACCATCGATTCCTTGCGAACCGTCACGATATTCGCCCTCAAAGTATACCAATGAGGCGGCCATATCGCTGGACATGGGCATGTACATATCCGATGGGAGGCCCACGGCATTCCCCGGGACCCCTGCGAAGAACAGGTTCTTTCGGTCAATGTTGTTTTCCTTGGCGTTGATCTTGAGCTTTTTGAAACCGTCCGCCACGGCACTGCACATTTTTCCATGGTTCCCATCTGCGCTGTTGAACCCCAAAACGTTCAAATGGTAAAAGACGATCTCCTTATGGTTCTCCAAGATGTCGGTATTGAACTCCCGGATCTGATCGGCATAGATCCCATTGCTGTCATCTTTCTTTCCATTGCCGAACTGATCGAAGCGCTTGGCCTTTTTCCTCAACCCCTTAAGGGCCCTTTCCTGTTCCGGGATATAGATGTACTGGTTGATGATGTGTTCATGGGGTATCTTGAACCCGATCGAAAACAGATTGCCAATCGGGAACCGGTTGTGCCGTGTCGTGAATTTTCCGTACAGTTCATAGGGCCCCAGATATTCCTTGGTGAACTGGTCCAGGTTCTCCACGGTAAAGAACCGGGCCTGTTTCTCCCCGATCCTGATGGAATTGTTGGAAAAGTCGATATCTGGCAGGTTTTTGTTGGATGCGGAGAGGCTAAAATATTTGGAATAGAGCCCATCATCGTTAAAAAGTCCATCATACTCCATTATTTCCGAACGGATAAGGCCCGATCCGTTCAATAGGTTCGAGACACTTTCCACCTTCGCCTCGAAATCCAACAAAAGATCCCGGTCAAGGAATTCTTTGGGAATTGTCCTGTCCAAAAAGAAATCCCTTTTTTTCGAGAGAAAGGAATTGACCTTGGTGGGGCCGTATTTGAAGTATCCCGTTGGCACCAAACTGATAAACAGGTAATGCTCGGCCCTTAGAAAAGGACGCTCCTCAAAATGCCGCTCATTGCCGATCTCCATAAAATCACCGTTCAACCGTTGCGGGATGGGGCCGTACCGTTCCTCAAAGAAATGGTCCTGTCGGTGCAGGATCATGTTGGGACCCAATATGTCGACGATATTGAAGAAGAGTCCGTTCAAGGTATTGTAATCCCTTTGGTCCAAAGTGAACACCTCTGGTAGCTCCAATCTCAAGGGAATGGTCAAACAACCCTTTTCCTTTGAAATGAGGGATTTCCTTTCATACCCATAAATGGGGAACACGTCCATCATATCGGCTATCCTTTCCATAGGGGCATATTTTTGTACGGTCGGGAAATCTTGATCTTGTCCGGTCTGGAGGTATCGGCCATCTTTTTGATGAACCCCCTGGCCCCGTAGGTCCTGGAATGGAACAAGAGGATGGCGAACATGGAAAATAGGGTACAGGTGGTTACCACTAGGGCCATGAACGTGGGGATGACCATCGATAAGATGAACCCAAGTGAGAGTACGCCAAGGCCTATATAGATGCAATGATTGATGTACCTGGCCTTGAGGCCGAGGAACAGGACCTCCTTCTGGAGTCCTTTCCGTATAAGGATAAACTTGTCTTCCATGAGGGCCTTTTTTAGGAACGCATGCTGTCCCCAACGGACAAAAGGATCCAGAAAATGGCAAGGCCAAGTATGACCTGTCCCACCTTTTTGGTCAGGTCGCTCTGTTGGTCCCTTAAGTAAAGGAATACCAATCCACCCAAAATGGTGGATGTCCCGGCAATGGTCTTGACGGCACTGATGACGATGTCAGCGATCCTGGAGAGGTCACGTTCCCCTTGTTGGAGTTCTTGGGTCAGTTCGTTCAATTGCCCAAAGGAATCATGTGGCAGGCAAAGGCCCAGCCCGATAAGGAGCAAGATTTTAAGTTTTCGGGTCGGGACCCTCTTTGTCCGTAACATCCCTGTTACGGATGATCTTGAATTTTTCATTTTCTGTGCGAGTTAAGGAATTGTTCAATGCTTCACTTGAAGAGCCTTTGTTTTTGAAAGCCTCCAGGAGTTTGGAGTTGTTCTCGACTTCATCCACCTGGCTGAGTATGGTTTCCAAATCGGCTTGTCCTTCTTGTGAATTATTTACAAATTTATTATTTAAATACAAATAATCATCATTTTCTTTGATTTTTTTGGTTTCCCCTTTCTTTTTTACCAACAGGACCCAGCCCACATATATGTAATACATGGCCGTAATGCCCAATGTTATTTTCCAGAAAAGGTTCAAATACAGTTTATTATAGTTTTTCTATCAGTTTCTCCAATTTGGCCCCGTTCTTATGGACGAATTCTTCCAGGACCTTCCTCAAGATCTCGTTCCGGTTGATCTTTTTTCCCATTTTATAGCCCAATCCAAGGGCCAGCCTTTCATAACCGGCGAGGCATTCCCCGCTCAAGGACATCTGGAACACATCTTTTTTGTCCCTATAAAACTCAGATTCAACGGTTTTATTGAATTCCTGCCAAATTCTTTCCTCGGATTTTGTCATTTTTTTCCGTTTGGCTGGACGGTTCGCGTTTTCCATGGGCCGTGCAACGGTTTCAGCCTTCGGGGTTTCGGCACCATCCGGATCTTTGCCCAACGGTACTTTCTTCTCAGGAGTTCCCGTTATGGCATCGTTGGTAAGATCGGCCGTTTCCCCAGTTTGATCGGTCTCCATTCCGGAGGATCTTTCCTTTTTTAACCTGTCCAACATGCCATCCGTTTTGTCCATGTCCATCGTTATGGCCTTTATCAGTTGGCCCGTATCTTTACTTTTTTTCATTTGTTCATTGCTTGATTTTTGGTCATTGTCTTTTGTAGCCATATTTGGTCCGTCCTAAAAAATCCCTCATTGAGGGTTTCATGGCCATATCAATTATTGGATAATTTAAGGACTTCCTCAAAAAAGTTCCTGATATCCCGTGGTCCCGTCTCCATTTGTTCCGGGATGGGATGGAGGGTGCTCCTGTACTGTTCCCGGTATATGGTCTTCTCCTTGACCACATGCTGCATGAAGGGAAGGCCTGCCGTCAGGACATCGCCCTTTAAGTTCGCGAACTTGTTCTTCTGGACTTCCCGATATTTGTTGAAGAAAAGATGGACCGATCGCAGTACCCGGTCCCCATTGTCCAAGAAGTTTTTCTTCAATGTCCTGTAGAAATTGAAGGTACTGTCGATTTCCAGCTCGTCATGGTCGAAGGGTATGAAGATATGTTCGACGAACATAAGGCCCTGTACCATTTCGAGGCTCAGGCTTCCCGGAAAGTCGATGATGATGTAGTCCACTTTTCCATAATGCTGCAGGATCTTCTCCTTAATGGTCCTTACCGTCACCCGGATTATCGGATATATCGGGATATTGTCTTCTTCGTTTTCGCCGATAAGGTCCAGTTCGCGCTGTCTTTTTTTGAAAATGGAGAACTGGGGGTCGTCCACATCCAAAAGGACGACCTTCTTTCCATAGGTATGGAACAGGTTGGTGGCCAACATGATGTTGAGGGTCGTTTTGCCCACGCCGCCTTTTTCTCCGGCGACTGAAATGATCTTTGTTTTCATATTGATATGTATTTAAGTGAGTAAAGGAATATTTGTATATAGGGTCAATTACATAGGCATTTGTTCAATGGTTTGGATATTTGTTGATATAAGTATTTGTATAATCATACAGTTGGATGATTGCTCATTTGGTGAAATGTTTATTTGTATAAATGAATAAATGAATAAATGAATAAATGAATAAATGAATAAATGAATATTTCAATATAGATGTCCAATGATGGTCCGTGTCAGTTTTCCATCGTTGCTTAAATTTTTGATTTGAACCCCGAAAGGGCTTCCAGTATATTGGACTCCAAGGCCTTGAAATTTTCTTGGATCCCTTCCTGATAGACGAGGTTTTCCCCGATATTGCGCTTCGGGATGAACTCATTGTCCGTGGCGATGATCCACATGGGATTGTAGCCCAAGGAATAATAGTACAGGATCAGTTTGAAGGTGGTAGGGGAGATCGTACCGCGTTCCACATTGGTCAAGGTCGAATAATCGACACCCAATCGCTCACACACATTTTTTCTTGAATAATGGGAATTGCGCTTGTCCGTGGTATCGTCCGCTTCGACCAGATCGTCCCGGATCTCCCTGAGCCTTTTTCCGATGTAATAAAAATCCTCCGCTTTCGCGTTCTTAAGTTCGTCGATATCCTTCATGTCTATAAATTTTGAACGGGGTAGGAGGAATAGGGTTCTTCCTCGAAAAGATCGGCCCCATCCCATAGGGCGGCCAGACTTTCCCCTTTGCTATTATCTTCC
Organism: Flagellimonas profundi; assembly: GCF_017313275.1. Taxonomy (GTDB): domain Bacteria; phylum Bacteroidota; class Bacteroidia; order Flavobacteriales; family Flavobacteriaceae; genus Flagellimonas; species Flagellimonas profundi. The sequence goes on from NZ_JAFLNM010000001.1 coordinate 141,545, forward strand.
TTAAAAGTAGGTCTTTCCTGTGACCCGTCCATATCCTCGAACAGGTCTGGGCCGGACATTTGGTTGAAGTCCTCCAAAAATTCCAGGGCTATCTCCCTGTTTGCGTCCAGTGAAGACCCGATTTCATCCGTTATCTTATCGGGATCGAAGATCGAGGACTTGGGATGTTCCCCCTTGATCTTGAAATATTCGTCCTTGACCAGATCATCAATGTCCCCGAGTACCTTGTGGAAGGCCTCGTCCAGGACCCGTTCCATTTCCCGTTCCAAGAACATCCTTCCGACAAGGTTTTCCATGAAGGCCCTTATCTGGGAGCCATTGGCTTCCTTATTGTCGACCAACTGCCCCAGGTCCTTTAAATGATCGTACAGTTTCAGGTCACGGACCAAGGAAGTGAACTGCATTCGCTCCATCGGGCCATCGCAATTTTCCTTTGTGAAGCTCTCCAGGTAAACGTTATAGAATTCGATGTAATCGTTTTGGGCGAGATCAAGTAGGGCCACCTTGTCAAAAAAGCCGATATCCTCCATCAATGCCAGGCGTTCCCCTACCTTTTTGTCATGGTCCGGGGTCCTGAAGTCCCTGGTGATCGGAAGGGGGAATTTGTCCTGGTGTTTTTTTGCCTCCATGTTCGGTCTCAATAGGCCAAAGCACAGTTTTTGCTTGATGGGATGTTCAAAAGTATCGGCCACGATACCGCCAAAATATCCCGTTGACATCCCGGTTATCTTGCTCTTGGGCATCAGTTCCATCATTTGGGTGCCCATACTGGTGGTCGTGTCGTTCCTTGAGACCGTCCTGGACAGTTTTTCCTGGTGGATCTTCCCAAAAATGTCACTGATGCGCCGGGCCGTTTCCCCCTTGGCAGCACCGCTGAAGACGTTCGCACAGTTGTCAAAGATCACATCGGCCAGTTCCTTGCCGTAATCGGCGATGAGCTGGGAGACGCTTTGGATGCCAAGGACAGTGGCCACCAAATGGGACCTCCCCGTATCGATGATCTTTCTGAGGCCCATGATGAAGATCGTGGGCACCTCGTCAAGGATCACCCCCATGGGCCTGCCCCCGGGCCTGTTGACCACCTGAAGGGCCTTGTTGATGATAAGCCCGATGGGTGCGGCATAGATTTCCGATCGGTCCGGATTGTTCTGCACGCATACGATCTTGGGCCTGGATGTGCTGTTGATGTCCAATTGGAAATCATTGCCGGTCATCACATAGAATATCTCCTTGGTGGCGAGCATGGAGAGTGATATCTGGGCACTGGCGGTCTGACCGGCCAATTGTTGTCCAGCTTCCCGTTCCAATGCATCCTTGAAGGGGATCATCAGGTTACGGACTTCCATGTCCCTCAGGATAATGTCCAAGAGCACCTGTATATTGACCGTTGAAAGGATGATGACATGGGGGAGGGTACAGATGTTGGTCCCGGTCTCCTCCGCTTTCTTCTTCAGGTACCAGATGAGCCCCGAAACAAAACTGATGGCACTCCTTGAAAAGAAATCGTTCTGTTTGATCCATTCCTTATTGAGGTTCTTCATGATGATGGTGGCCGCATCCGAGGCATCGATCTGTGACTTCATCAAGTAGGGGCTAATGGGATTGTTCCGGTGGGTCCTTTCCGGATCATCGAAGGAAATGGTGTAAAACCCGGGTAGGGAACCCAACTGTTCCGGATCATCAGTGCCGAGTTGTTCCTTCTTTTTCAGCCAATGGTTATAGGCGATACGGGAAAGTGTATCGAACTTGAAGTCATAGATGAGCAAGGTGAACATTTTGCCGATAAGCTGCTCGATGATCTCTTCAAAAAGGGCAAACGACTTCCCACTTCCCGGTGTACCGATGATCAACAGGGCCCTAAAGAGGTTGACGAAGTTGACCCAGCCTTTTCTGATCTTTCCCTTGAAACGGTAGTCATAGGGAATGTTCACCGAATAGGGGGTATCGATCTTTTGTTCCATCTGCTGGAACGTCTCGTTCCCCTCATTGAAAGGGTCCTCTTTGGAAAGGTCGGTAAAGGAGAGCACTTGAAAGAGATGGACACTGCCCGATAGGGAAAACAGGAACCCCAGGAAATAGCACGGTACCGAAGACCAATACAAAACAATATTGGGAACCTTAAGGACATCACCGGCACCAAAGAATAAAATTCCAAGGGTCAGGTACGACACGCCCTTGGTATAGGTCTTTTCCGCTATCTTTTTGGGATGGTACAACATGACCGCAGCCACAATGGCCATGAGCAATAACAGTTTGCCCAGATACTTTTGGTGCAACGGCCCGAACTTCATAAAAAAACCATAGATCCATCGGAGTATCGGGCCATCGATCCCATGGTAGGCCAATAGCGCATAATGATCGATATAGCCGATCACCGCAAAAAGTGCCACGGAGAGGAACATGGCCGAATGTGCCAACCTTTTATCTTGCATGGAAGGGAAGAATATGGTCCATTATGGGATCAACCAAAGGTCTTTTCCCTCCATCCCTCCAAAGCGATGTCGGATGCCTCCTGAAAGGAAATCCCCTTCTCCCGTACCATTTCGATGGTAGTGTCCAACAGGACCTTTGATTGGTCCCGGATGAACTGGGTATATCCATCCCCCATTTGGAGGCGGTTCTTGAGTTCCATATCGTTCTCTTCGATAAGTGCATCCAGCAGTTCATAGTAGTATTGGTGGTCCTTCAACCCTTCCGATAGTTCTTCCATTATTTTCATTTGTTTAAATTTAAGTCAATACATTGATATTTGTTTATTACCCTTTCTATGGATATTGGTGTTTGATATGTCCCAAAAAACCCCTCTTTGAGGGTTTTATATTTTTAATTGTGCGATGTTCTCCTTTGATGTCTTTTTGTGCATAAGGTGCGCCGCAATGGCCCGAAAGGGGATCATATAGGAATACCGGAGCCCAAAATCGGCCAAGACCCCGGTTGGGCGTATTTCCTCTACGATGCCCTCATTGGGGGCGCCCTCCGGTCCGCTTTTGGTCTTGAGGACGATCTTGTCCCTTGGGCGTATCCTATCCGGATCCACGGTCCCAAGTTGTTCGTACCTTTCCTTCTTGCTGCTTTTCAGGTCGTCGTTCCAATCCTTGCCCAACGATTTCATGATCTTGGCCCTTACAGGAAGGTACAGTCCGCCCAAGGTGGTCAAAAATACCCGTAGTGCCTTGGCCATCTGTGGATCCAAGATGGTTGTGGATCTGGATTCCGGGATTGAAAATTCAAGAGCCAACTTGTCCGAAAAAAGGATGGTCTTGAACCCTTGGCCCTTTGGGAACGCATTACCGACCGAATCTTCGATCGTACGGGCATCATGGGCCATTTGACCGCGACGGTCCTTATGGTAGTGGATGTTCATCGATACCCTCTCCCGGTTGATCCTGTTCTCGATATAGACCCCTTTTGCCATGCCATTGATGAGCTTGGTGAAAACTTGGACATCAAATCGGTGTCCCGTGGCATCGTTGTCGAAAATGGACACGAGATGGATTCCTTTTCTTGAAAGAAAGGGGGTGATGAGCTCATAAAAGAAATCCAGTTTTTCGGTATAGACGTTCCCTCCAAAGGAAACATATAGATCACCCCTTTTTCCCTCAAGTTCATGGAAGGACAGCAGATCCACCCCGCTTTCCCCAAAAATGATCCGTTGGGCCCCTTCTTTCGGTGGATTGGAACTGAACAGAAAATGGTCCTTTCCGTTGAGCACCAAGCGGAATTTCTTGAGTTCCCCCGTATGCCTGTCCCTATAGGGCCTGTTGTACAGGATATAGTTCCTGGGGGTTCCCCCGATATCGAATTTTGGAAAGGCCACATTGGCGATCTTGCCTCCATTGTCGTTATGGTGGAAGGCATTAAAGATCCTGTCCCTAAAGGGATCGGATGCAAGGGTTTCCATCGCAATGCCCCTTTCCTTGGTCAGGTATATGGCATTCCGAATTGGTACTATGTTGTAATTTTCCTCCAAGGATTTTCTTTTGGTCTTTTTTTGGGGGACCTTTGGGCTTCGTGCAATATGTTCGTGGGCACTGTCAATGATTTCCAGGCCCTGTTCGACGGCCCTGTAAAAGTTCTCCTCCCTATTCTTTAGGAACGAAAAGAAAAGTCCCTTGTCCTCCGAGTCATTGCGGTTGAAATAGGGGATGGGGTCCCTTGAGGTCATCAGGACGATCCGGTCGCCCTCCTTGGCGAATTCCATTGATCCTGCACTTTTTTTGAGCAGTACATGGCCCGTGCGCAATAGATGGCCTCCAAAGTCCACTTCCCGGTTGATCTTGCCGATCAACCGTTTATAATATTCTGGGTCTTCTTTATAGCTGATGGTGTTCTTCATGATTGATAAGATTGAAAAAAGCCGATATATCGGAATATGCCGGCTTTTGTTCATCAAATGGACCTTTTGGCTCCCTATTTGCTCATGGCATTATGCTGTTTCTTTTTTTTTTCGTCCCCGACCACAACGGACCCTTGGTTTCCAGATTCTTTACATTGGCCTTTTCCGGGGATTTTGTAATGAACCTTTCTGCCCTTGGGCTATAGGTGACGTTATAGGTCTTCCTGCCCTTTTTGGTGGCGATGGAAATTTCCACGGTCTCTCCCTTGTTCATGGCATCGGCCTGCTGTTTGGTCAATTGCTGCCCATAGAAATAAGTATTCTCTGAAAGGGCGGTCTTCGTCCTGATGTCATTGAGCTTTGGCTCGTAATAGGCCAGCTTCGGGAACATTTCCCCATCCTTGGTCGCCCCATTGAAGACGATGGATCTACCGTCATTGACCATGGCCTCGAACTCTTCCTTGGAGAACTGGTGGTTATAGGCGGTGGCCTGGGCAAGGGTCACAGGCTGGTTCCTCTTGATCTGTACATCCAATTTGGACCCGCTCTGGGAACTGTACATCAATTGGACGGCCTTGACACTTTCCTTGAGTTCCCCTTCGTTGACATAGGTGGAGCGATGGATGTACTCCTCTCCCTTGACAAGGGCATCCTGTACGTTCTCGGGAAGCTTGTCAAAACTGATATAGGCGCCCTCCAATTTTTCCTTGGCCTCCCCATAGGCGAACCGTTGGGCGGGGGACCGCATTTTCTCAACATAGGGACTGGTCTCGTCAATGTTGAATTCCAGGCCTCCCTGGGTCTTGATCTTTAGGATGCTTTCCTCTTTGGAGAGGATTTCCCCTTTTTGCCAAATTTGGTTCACTTTTACGAAAACCCTTTCTACTTGTTTTTCCATTTTACTGAGTATTTAATTGTTAAGGAATATTGATTTTCGTACCTTTGCGGTACTTGTTGATATTCATTTATCGATGAGTTAAGGAATATTTCGGAAAGAGGGCGGGAGCGCTCTTTTTCCATTTTATAAAGCTATCCGGTAATCCTCCATCTGCACCTCCTTCCCCTTTAATGTAATACTTTGGTCCGATTCCCATTCCAAATGCCAATTGGCCATTTTGGGTTTGAGAATGTCCAATGTTTTGCCCAGATAGTTCTTATGATAGGACCAGACAAAATATTTGATGGCACCCACCTCAAGGGGCACCCTTATCGAAATACCGTCCCCTTCCTTCCCTACCACAATACTGTGGCGGTTGATGCGGAATTGGTCCAGGGCCTTGTTGTACTTTAAAAAACTTTTTGCCAATCCTTGGTTGAAGGCCTTTATGGAATTATAAAAGCGCAGAAAGGATTTTTCGTCCCCTACCTGGAACTTGACCTTTAGGTCCCCTTCACCAAGTTTCAACATGAAATTGGTGTCATCGATGAAGGAAATGAAACTGAGGTCCCGTAGATACCCTTCTATCTTTTTGCTACCGGTGAACGAGAGGATGATCTTTTTTACTTTGGTCAATTTGCGGATCTCGAACAAAATTTTGGTGGTCTCATAATTGATCTCCCCAAGGGCCATATAGACGGCATTGTCGAGTTGGAACTTCCTGTGAAAGGCTATGGCCTCCCTGGGATCCTTGAACACGACCAACCATTCGATTGTTTTGGGGATATTGGAATACCAAAGGGAATGTTTGGCATCGGATTCCCTATAGGGCCGGACCCCCTTGTCACTGTCCAGGAAATATCCGGCGGTCTCATTCTGGATATTGTAGAGGGGGAACAATGGCTCCCCTGAAGGAGCCTCATAGATACGGTCCTTAAAGACATCCGTTCCGGCAACATCGGAGTAAACCCCCTCCGACTTTCCCTTGAACGGCACCGCATAGGAATGGAAGTGGTTGAATTCCGTAGTAACCCTTTCCAGGCCGATATCCTTGGACATATCCAACATCAATTCCTTGGCCGCTGTCACCTGATGGTACTTTTGATCGACCTTGTCCCAAAGGGTTTCGCTTTTTTTTCCCTCTGTCCTGGAGACCTCTTCCAAGACAAGGTCCGAAGCGGACAGTTTGTTCTGGGGGCTCTCCACGTGGTAATATAAAAACCCTTTTTCGGTATGGATGACCACGCTGTAACAGCCGTTCCTTTTGAACAGGAAATGGGTGGGTTCCCTTTTTACAGGTTCGTGACCGAAATGCCCGAACAGGGCGGCGAGGTCTATCAAATGGTCTTTGTCCAACCAACGGTCCAACATATGATTAAAAATCGTTTATTTGTAAATAATTAATAAGTTTGTAACTGACACCACAAATATATAAAAACTTTTCAAATGGCAATGGTTTTCAATAAAAAAGGTCTGAAACGGATATTGGGACATCTGATATCCTTTGGCAAGAAGGAGGTCCGGTACCTCATATTCCTTATCGTTGCCCTAACGGTACTTCTATTGGGCAAGGCCTTTTCCATGATGGAGGAGGATATCGGGGAACAGATGGTGGCCATGGACCGCTATGGTATGTCCCTCAGGGCCAATACAGGGAATGCCCCAATGGACAGCGTGGTCTCGGACAGGGAAAGGGAGCGGTTGCTCTTTGAAATAGAGGAAAGGATCGTAAAGTATCTTTTCCAGATCCCGGACTACACCTATATGTCCTCCCTGGAAACCTATTTCAGGTACAGTCCCGGACTGTTGGACGAAATCCCCTCGTGTACGCCCTTGGAAAAGGGGGACTATAGGTTGAGCAGTGCCTTTGGGTACCGTGTACATCCCATTTCCGGAAAAAGGAAAAAACACATGGGCCTGGATTTTGCCGCCCCCAGGGACAAACAGGTATATGCCACTGCATCGGGTACGGTGGTTTCAATCCTTCGTTCCAAAACGGGGTATGGTACCCACATCATCATCCGGCACCGTTTTGGTTTCAGGACCCTTTACGGGCACCTGACAAAGGTCTTGGTGGGCAAGGGGCAATTTGTCCAACAGCACGAATTGATCGGGACTGTGGGCAGTTCAGGGGATTCCACTGGATGCCATCTGCATTATGAGGTCAGCAAGAACAGCGAAAAGATCGATCCCATACCCTCATTGGACCTGAAGCGTAAGATCATACTTGAACTCATCGAACAATAATTATGGAGCCATTACAGGAAAACAGACGACCAGACCCATGGCAAAGGGCAAGAAAGCTCATGGCCAGATTATGGAACCTTAAGGAAAAGTTGTTGAACAGGGACTTTAGGGACTTTGCCACGTTGGAATATGAAAGGGTCCGCCCGGAGGACATCCAGGACATCCAAAGGCTCAAGTATCACAGGAACCTGGATATGGCCAAAACGGGGCATGCGGATGCTTCGTTGAACGGCCTGATTTCCTATCATCGGAAAAAAGAAGGGTTGGTGAAACTCGACCAAGGAGTGGTTGCCATGGGAACCATCAAGGTCAGTGAAAATGACGACCTCCTGGCCTCGATCCGGTTCGGGTACGACAGACATCGGAAAGCCCCCGTTATGGCCCTGAGGGACCATGATAACATTCCCATATGGAAACCACTGGATTGGCCGGAACTCTTGGGAAGATTGTCCAGTCTTCATCCAAAGGCAACGGACGGACTTGAGTTAGGACATTCCTTTTTTGCAAGGGACATCCAAAGGACCGTTCCATCCGATTTCGAATCCCTCGGTAAAATGTATGACCTCATTATCGAAAAGTCCTTTAGGTCCAATAAATACTTTGGGAACGGGGTATTGCCATTGGATGCAGGGGTATTGGAGCATCTCTTGGAGCATCTCTTGGAGCACCTGCACAGACCGATCCTGTTCCCAGCATCGATAAAAGGCCATGAAATCCTAAGGTTGACGGAGGCCAATGCACATTATCTTGTCTTCCAACCCTTTCTCAAGACCTCTGCGGATTTGCTGCACCTTACCCGTGAAGAAATCCAAGAAATGCTCCGGAACGAACGGGTCGATCGGATTGCCAAGCTCAGGTTCGGACTTGTCCTCGGCATCAGGGAGGGGCAGTTGTACATTGGTAAAAGGAACGGTGAAAAGACCCAGGGGATGGACTGGACAACTTTCAGGGAAGCTATGGAGTCCCTTGCCCATAGTGCCAAGGTCAAGTACTACTTGGCCAAAAAGATTGTAAAGGAAAAGGACTTCGTGATCGAAAAGGGTGCGATCCGATTGGAAAGCGGTGGACGGACCGCTTATCTAAAAAGGCATTATATGGATGGCCGATGGCACTATGCCGAAACCGGCCGAAATAATCAAGAACTACATTTCAGGCCTGTCAATGGACCGGTCATGGGACACCTTCGGACCCATTTTTCGGATTCGGAAAATCTACAGATGGCATTGGATGCAATCAAAGAACAGAAACTGGACATAAGGAAAATCGAAAACACGCTAAATATATGAACCATGAAAACAAGAACAATCATCAGAACGGGCCAGTATGACCACTGGCAAAGGGAAATCGTAAGGGATGGATCGGGGACCCATTATGTACTTGTGGAGGGGGTGCCCCATCATACCACCAAAACGGGGGAACCTACATTTCCGTTACGAGACTTTGTGTTCCAGGATATGGGAAAATCGCCCACATTTGATGGCAATGATTACCCCTATGGATTCGATCCAATGCTATATAATCTGGAAAAGGAGCAGATCAAGAAACCCAAAGAACAGAACATGCTAAAACTATAGGTCATGAGATCCATCCTTGGCAATAGCGGCCCGGACCGCAGACCAGTTGTTTTGGCCAGGATCCAATTGGACAGGGATAAAAACCTGTACGATATAATGATCTCCCTTGACATTCATGCATTCGGCTTTAACATTTAAAAGAACATAGCACTATGGCATTACAACCTTAAAACATGGGTAACAACCCCTACAGGGCCGACCTTAATGGACGGTCCAAAAAATTCCTTAACTCACGATCTATGAAATACTCAAAAAAGAAATATCTGGACTTTATGGTCCGGACCATTGACGCATTGCGAAATTCGGACACCCTCGGGCATACGTTCATCAACAATCCAGGGTTCGGCAACATTTTCGACATCCTCAAAAATGAAAAATACCGGGAACGGTTTTTAGGTGCATTGAACCAATATGTGGGCGATACGTATACGGATACCCTTGTGGACAGCCTAAAAAAGGGCTCACTGAACTCGTTCTATACCCCAGTGCCCGTAATCCGGGCCATGATGGAATTTTTGGCCGGGATACCCGACTTTTCCCCAGGGACCATTTTGGAGCCCAGTGCGGGGAACGGGTTGATCATCAGGGAACTGTTGCACCGATATCCCAAGGCCAGGGTCACGGCCTTTGAAAAGGAGATCCTGACCGCACGGATCTTGGAACATAATTTCAAGCACAGGGACAATGTTCGGGTGTTCGGCATCCCATTTGAGGGTATCGGCCAGAGCGATGCCACCAAAAGTTATGATCTGGTCATCAGCAACATCCCCTTTGGTGCCAACAAGGTCTTCGATCCCGACCTTGCAGGCCATCCGTTAAGGGACGGGCTTACCAGCAATGTCCATAGCTACTTTGTCCATAAAAGTCTGGCATTGGCCAAACCAGAGGGATTGGTGGTATTGATATGTACCAAGAATTTCCTTGATAAGGCAAAATATGGGCAAATCCGTGAAGATGTCATTAAGGACAATGATTTTTTGGGTGGGGTCAGGTTGCCGGACAATGCCTTTGAGCAGGAAAACACCTCGGTGATCGCCGATATCCTGGTCTTCCAAAAAAGCCGTGCCAAGAACCCATCCTTGGAACAGGGGGAAAGGAACCGACTTTTCATGGGAACGGCAAAGGTCGATTTTGAAGGCAACGAAATCCAAATGAATGCCTATTTTGATGCCCATCCCGAAAATATCCTGGGGACCATGGAACCGGGAGGGCTTTATGATCGTTCCGATTATACCGTAAAGAACCCCAATAATATTGCCACTATCGAACCCGCCATAAGGGAAGCCTTGTTGACCTTAAGGTCATCGATTACCAAATCAAGGACAGTAACGGAGAAAAAAACGGATATGGCCGCTGTGCCTAGAAACCCTCAACAGTCATATGAAGGCCCATTAAGACCGGGCAGCCTAATCGTAGCGGAACAAAAAATTGCAAAGATTACCGATTCCGGCCAGTATTACTACTTGAAGACCAAACCGGCCGAGTTCGATAAACTGACCAAGATCATCTCCTTACGGGACACCTATGTAAAGCTGTTGGATCCCAAGGTCGTAGATGGACAGAAAATCTGGGAGGACCTGAACTATCAATACGACGTGTTCCTTTTCCAATACGGGAACCTGAACGACAAGGCCAATTACCATTTAGTGACCCTAGATGTCCAGGGACCTTTGATACTGGCATTGGAAAGCCCTGAACAAGGGACTTTTGCCAAGGGCCAATTTCTTTTGACCCCCTGGGCCCCACAAGTGGAAGAAAGCCCCGAACGGTTGACCCTACAGGATGCCATTTATTTTTCCCTGAACCGGTACAATCGGATCGATATCGATGCCATTGCCGGGCTTACGGACAAGCCGAATGAAACCGTGATCAGGGAATCCCTTTCCAAGGGCCTGTTGTTTATCGACCCGACCGAAGATGGGTGCAGGCTTGCCCCAAAATATCTGTTTGTGTCCGGTGTCATCCATAAAAAGATACAATGGTACCGGAACAACGATTTTGGGGAGTTCCGTTCCTTTGTGGACAAGGACATCCTCTCCCGGTCCATTTTGGAACTGGAAAAGGTCAACCCGCCGATTACCCCGTTCGAGGATCTCGATGTCAAGATCCATGAGCCCTGGTTTCCCATTGAGGTGACCCAATCCTTTATTTTCGACACCTATGGTACATTGGCACACATAAGCTACAATGAGACCACTTCAAAATACATGGTCAAGATCGAAAAATACGACTATGCGAGCGTCAAAAAGTTTTACGTCAGTTCCGAACACCGATACTACGGTTTCAAGGACATCCTGGAAGGTGTCCTGAACTCGACCATACCCTATATATCAAAAGGGTCCGGGGATTTTAAAAGGACCGACAAGACCAAGATGCAGGAGGTGAACATAAAGTTTGAGATCCTATACAGGGAATTCAACGAATATGTGATCGGGAACAGTGAACTCAAAAAGTCGTTGGAGTTCCAATTTTATTCCATTTATGATGCCAAGATCATGCCCAAATATGATGGGAGCTATCTGGAGTTCCAGGGATTGAGACACTTTGAACCCTACAGTAGTCAAAAAGACACCGTGGCCGGGATCATCATCAACCAAGGTCTCCTGGTCAATAAGGAGGTCGGTTTCGGAAAGACCCTGGATATGGCACTTTCCACCGAAAAACTCCGTGAACTCGGCCTGTCCAAAAGGACGGTGATCATCGGCCTGAGATCGACGGTGGTACAGTTGGAAAAGGAGTTCCGCAATGCCTTTCCCCAAATGAAACTGTTGGTGGCCAACGACAGGGAGGTGGCGGGACTCCAGAAAAGGAACGCCTTTTTTGCCAAGGTCGTCTCCCAACGTCCCGATGTGGTATTGATGAGCCACGATACCTTCAAGTTCATACCCCAGTCCCCCGAGATCATCAAGGAAATCATCCAAGAGGAACTGGACAATCTGGAAAAGGACCTGGGAGTGATCTATGAGAACAAGTACGATATCAATAAAAGGGTACTGAAGGGGCTGGAGATACGAAAGGAAAACCTGGAGGCACAGCTCCAGAACATTTACCACCAGATCGAAAAAGGAAAGGACAGGATATTGACCTTTGACCAATTGGGATTTGAGCATATCATGGTCGACGAGTCCCATAAGTTCAAGAACCTGATGTACACCACCAGGCATTCCAGGGTGGCAGGCCTGAACACCAGTACCGGATCTGAAAGGAGCAAAAACCTGTACACGGCGATCAGGACCCTCCAAAGATCCAGAGGGAAAGACTTTCAGGCCACTTTTCTATCGGGCACGCCCATCTCCAATTCCATAACCGAGGTGTACGTCCTGTTCAAGTACCTGATCCCGGAAAGGCTCAAGGAAATGAACATAGCCTCCTTTGACCAATGGGCCCAGGTTTTCGCCAATAAATCCTATGAGTTCGAGCCCACGGTCTCGGGGGACTATAAGGTCCGTGAGCGGTTCCGCTCCTTCAAGAAGATGAAGCTGTTGTCCACCCTGTACAATGAAATTTCCATCATCGTCAACGCACGGACCCACCATATCGATCGGCCCAAAGCGGTGATGGATGTACATACCATCAAGCCCACCGAGGGCCAATTGGCCTATTTTGAACAAATAAAGACCTTTCTTGGAACAGGGAACAGTGACCATCTGTATGGCAACAAGACCTATACCGAGGATCAAAAGGGGGCACTTTCCCTGATTGCGCTGCACCATATGCGGCATGCCTCCATCGATCCCAGATTGCTCAACCCCGATCTGGAGGATCCCGGGGAGGCCAAATTGCGAATCATCGCCCGTGAGGTCTATCGGACCTATACCGAGAGCAACGATTTTAAAGGTACCCAGGCGATTTTTTCCGATCTGGGCACCCCAAAGGACACCTTTAACGTTTATTCGGAGATCAAGCGGATCTTGACCGAGGAATTTGATGTCCCGTCCGAAGAGGTGGTGTTCATCCACGATTTCAAGACCGATGGAAAAAGGCTCCAATGCTTTGATGACCTGAACTCCGGCAAGTACCGTATCATCATTGGCTCCACGGAAAAATTGGGAACAGGAACCAATATCCAGCGAAGGATGGTCAGGATCCACCATGTCGATATTCCCCATCGGCCCACGGACGTGGACCAGCGTAACGGAAGGGGCGCAAGGAAAGGGAATGAAATGGCCAAAAAATATTGGGACAATAAGGTCACCATCTCCTTTTATATCGTCGAGAACTCCACCGATGCCCTGATGCTCAATAATGTCAATACCAAAAAGAACTTTATCGAACAGATCACCAATGGAACCATCCAGTTCAACAGACTGGACATGGGCCCAGTGGACGACAACGGGTCCATCGATTACAAGACCCTGTTGGCCGTGGCCAAGAACGACCCGCTCTTTCTGGAAAAGGAACAACTGGGCAAGAGGCTGGAAGAGCTTCAACTGGAACGATCCATCTTCAAGCGTAACAGGCTTGAAGCGGAGAACAACATCCGGTTCCATTCCAGGGAGAGGGAAAAGGTATCGAAGAACATTGAAAAGCTCGAAAGGGACCTGCCGATATGGCAATTGATGGAAAGCAAGGAAACTTATTATGGACTTGTCAGGGATGCTATGGAGCTTCCATCAAATGCCCAGGATACGGATATTGGACAGGCCATTATCGATTTTTTTCAGAAGCACAATGGCATGGCTTCGGAACACCAGGTCCTAAAGATGGATGGGGCGAGGCTGTGCATCAGGATAGAGGATGTGGAGACCCATTCCCTATTTGTCCGGACCGACAATGCGACCTATGGACATGGGGCCAGACGAATCGTTACGAACCCCAAGAGTGTTGCCGATTACATGTACAATGCCCTTTCCAAGGTTCCCCGGTCAATTAAGGACCAAAAGGAACTGGCCCTTGACCATGGACACCACATTACCGCCAACCAAAAGATCTTGGACCTTGATTTTGATAAATCGGACGAACTCAAGGAGGTGGAAACAAGAATGGAACAGATCAACGATGAACTGGACAAAAAGTTCGATGTGGATATTACTGATAAGGAAAAAGAACCTGAAAAATCGGTAATCTCCCATTCGGAGTCCTTGGATGTAGGGACGGGCCGATCATTATGAACCGTTCCAAGGCCATGGTTGCAATTTTATACCCTCGGGTACAATACCAAATGGTAAAAAAGCCTTCATGGAAAATTATTGTAACAAATATTTGCTAAATTTGTTACAAAATAAGCCTATGGAGAGTATCGAGTCCAAAATAAAGAAAAGTATTTCCAGGAAGAAACGGGGAGAGCTATTGTTCCCTGACGACTTTCGGGGGCTGGGTTCATCCGAAGCGGTACGTTTGGCCCTCCATAGATTGGAAAAGGAAGGTTATGTACAAAGGGTGGCCCAGGGAATCTATGCGCGTCCCAAAATAAGCAAATATGCAGGGGAGGTATTGCCAACGGCGGAGGAAATCGCAATGGCCATAGCCAAAAGGGACAAGATTAGGTTGGTGCCCACCGGGGCATATGCCCTAAGTGCGCTGGGGCTCAGTACACAAGTGCCCATGAAACTTGTCTTTCTTACCGATGGAGCCCCCAGGGAAATAAAACTGGGCAAACGAAGTATAAAACTGAAGAAGACCACCCCCAAGAATCTATCGGCCAAGGGCGGGATAAGCAGATTGGTGATACAGGCCCTCCGTGAAATTGGAAAGGACAGATTAACGGAAGAGGAGGAAGCAAAAATCATGGCCCTTTTGAAAAAAGAAGACCAAAAGGACCTGCTCCATGATATAGAACTGGCACCGGTATGGATACAGAAAATTATGGAAAAGAGCTTGGACAATGGATAAAACCACATTTTACAACATCCCCAAAGAGGATAAACTGGCCATCTATCAAAATGTAGGGAACAGAACGGGAGTGCCCGATTTTGCAGTTGAAAAGGACTGGTGGGTCGTCCATACATTGAGGACGATCTTTGAAATGGGAATAGGTGAACATTTGGTGTTCAAGGGCGGGACATCCTTGAGCAAGGCATGGAAACAGATAGAACGGTTCAGCGAGGATATTGACCTCGCCGTTGACCGTAGTTTTTTTGGGTATTCCGGGGAACTATCAAAAAAACAGCTCACGAAACTCAGGAAAGAAACAAGTTCCTATATTTCAGGGGAATTCTACCCTGAACTGCAAAGACGGTTCACGGAGAACGGATTCAATGATGTCGGTTTCAATATCGTTCCCGCCGAATCAAGCGACCAAGATCCACGTATCATAGAAATCTACTATCCCCATATCACCAAATCCCCCGGATACATACAGCTAAGGGTCCAGGTCGAGATCGGTTGCCGTTCCCTAAGGGAACCTTTTAGCCCCAAACCGATAAGTTCCTTTGTGGATGAACAATATCCCGATGCCGAATTCATGGAGCCTCCGGTGATGGTCCCATCCGTAACGCCCGAAAGGACTTTTTTGGAAAAACTGTTCCTTTTGCACGAGGAATTCCAACGTCCCAAGGAAAAGATAAGGGTGGACAGGCTTAGCCGCCACCTTTATGATATCTATCAATTGGCGAAAACGGAATTTGCGACCAATGCCATCCATGACATAGGATTATATGAAACCATTGTCAGCCACAGATATGTGTTCACAAGACTTGGCGGGGTGGATTATAACCTGCACCAACCCCAGACTATACAGCCCATCCCGCCATCGGATCTCGAAGAAGCTTGGCAGGCCGATTATAGGACAATGCAGGAACAGATGATTTATGGGGATTCCCCGACGTACAAAGATCTGATACAAGGAATCCATGGTTTTTTAGAAAAGATGAATGCCTTGGATTGGAAAATAAAATTGGAATTTTCCCCTCCCAAAAAATAAGAACAGAATGGGCAGGATTACCATAATGAAGTATTTTTTATGCTGTCATCCCTGTTCCTGCGGAAGTTGAAGACCCTTCCCTTCGGTCCGGGCGTTCAACCCCCTCGGAACCGGGCATAAAAGCAAGCGGGCGAAAAAACGCCCACTTGCATTTATCTTCCCACCGCTCGGATCATTCTTTTCCCTACCCATAAAATGGGACAACGACCCCTGTCGACCCATGGATGCTGTCATGGGACATGGCACCCTGACGGGTGCTTTTTTGTGGAAAGGGAGGAAGAAGAAAAGGGTGGATATTTCCTCGGATTATCCTGCCCTACCCACCCCCTGATCGTATATTTACAATAGTTAATCAATTGTAAAACAGTTAAATACATCGTTTATGAACCAATTTTTTTCATCCCTTGAAAAAACGGGGGTACGACAGTTGGGGCTGAGCATCACCTTTTCCGATGGAGAAGTATCGGTGTCCGTACTGCCCAAGAGCCATGCCGATGACAAGGGACTGAAATCCCTAAGACCATTGAGCCTACGAGCAAGCGTTGAGGAAATGGACAACAAGTTCTTCGAGGCCGTCCAAAGACCATTGGAGCGCACAAAGACCATGTTCGACAGCGTGGAGGCCTATGAGGCATCCCTGAAGGCTTCCGAGGGCAGAACGGCAAAGGCCAAGAAACAAAAGGAATCTTTGGGCAAGAAGACCACCGCCTTGCAGAACCTTATCAAGGAAAAGGACTTCAACCCGATGAAAGACCATGAGAGGGCGATCAAGGCTGCCAAGGAGATCTTGGCTATTGACCCCGAGAACAAAGAGGCCAAAAAGGTCTTGGAGCAGATGTCCCAATATGAATCACCAAACCTTTTCCAAGATGCAGATCGCTAACATAACACGAAAGTACCTTTTCCTGAACGGTAACAGGGAAAAGATCGAACTGGAGGATATCGACCCCGAAATGGGACATGAAAGGATCATGGAGCATTATTCCGCACTATATCCCGAACTGACCAATGCCAATGTCATGGACAAGGGCATTATCGATGGGTTCCATGAGGTGCACTTCCAATTATTGGCGGGAACCAAAGGTTGATGATATGAACGTGGATGAATTTTTAAACAAGGGAAAATGTACAACACCATCAAAGACCATCACCTCACGGGAACTCACGGAGTTTCACAACGACCTGTTCAGGGCGTTCCAACAGGACAGCCACCGTACAGGGACAAGGCGGATGAAGGCATTGTCAAAAAGAACGGACTGCTTCCTGACGTGAATGTATGGCCCATTGCCATGAACGATATATCGGAAAAGTATTCAGGGGACGGACTTCGCCAATTGGCAGGGCTGATGGTGGAGGTTACCCGAAAGTTCACGGGGAGCATCAATTCTTGGAGGTTCGATGAAAGGGACAGTCTGCAAGACCTTATTCTCAGATGTGCGAACAGGCTCAGGGACAGGGCAAGGGTCGATCTTATCGATGTATGTCGCAATTGCGATGGGGAGTTGGAACTTGACCTGAAACGGTACATAGGGAACAAGGGCAATATCTACTGTATCAACCTAAAGCCATTGTACGGGATGAAGCGCAAGAACAGAAAATTGTTCGATATACTCCTATCCTTTATCAAGGGACTTCCCTTTGATTCGATCTTTGATACGTGCGAGGACAGGATCGATTGGATATGGACTTTTTTGATCGAGGAAATGGAATATTGCAGGGAAGCCCACAATGAGGATTATGGGGAGAGATTGAAAGGTTCAGTTGATTTCCTGAGTCGCTACGAAAGGAAATACAACGACTTTCAAGTAAGGGACTGGAAATCCAGATTGGAAAGCTACAGACCCAAAAGGGAGGTGTACAAGAAACTAAAGGAACTCCTTTTGGCCTCGGAAAGATTGGATTTTCAGGTGGTACAACGGATCTCCGTCCGTGATGGATATGAGAGCATGGTCGATTTTTACCATACGTTCTTGATAACCGATGATGACGAGAGCGAATTTACCCGATCGTACATCAATATGCTCAATGATTGCTCCAACGAGTACGACCTGCTCTCCACCTATGCCCATGCGACTGTTAGCAATGATGGGATGGGGGCATTTGAGGAAGGACTGGAGGAAAAACTGAAGGAAGTGGAAAACTTTATTTGTGAACTGAACGAACTGATAGAACGGATTTGATATGGAAAAGATCATGGAATTGGACATGGACGATCATTTGGTGCCGAGATTTGCATTGATAGGCTATGCCAGTACACCAAGTCATTACAATACGGAGCATTATTTTGCCTACCATAGGATAGTTGGGGAATGTCTTACAGCGGGGATGCCCTTGACCAAGGATACCGCACGGAACCTCTTCAGGTGCTTGGAAGGGGAATTGATAAAATTTTCCTTTAAGGGATTGTTGCCCAAGAATCTGGTACACATTGATTTCAAGGGGGAACTCCATTTGATATGGATCGTCCATCCAAAACGGCACACCCTGTATTTTGATGAAAGGATGGGCATTCCGATAGGACAGTACCCCCTCCCCAAACTGGTCTTTTCGTTGAAAGGGAACACTCTGAACGTATTCGCCCTAAAGCGGAGCGATGTCCTTGACGGAGATACAGGGTTATACCATGCCCCCTTGCCCAATGTCAATGCACGGGGCAGGGTCTGCATGGGCAATGTTTCCATGGACTATAACGGGTTCGAGCATTATGAGGACATCATGGGGTTTATGGAAAAACAGTTCTTTTCCTCGGTTTTCACGGAAACCCACCATAACGACCTGATCAAGGGAAACCTTGTAGAAAGGATGAAAAATCTCAATGGAAAGCAGCGTTTCGACGATGCCCTACTCATTGCGAACAACATGACCATAAAACAACTCTATGAAAGATAGGATACATATCGCCCCCAATTATTTCTTCAACCCCACACACCCGATCACGATCTCGTTGATAGGGGTAGGTGGAAATGGTTCGCTATTCCTTGCGAGATTGGCGAGATTGGATTATGCCCTTCGCCAAACGGGACATCCCGGATTGCACGTCAGGGCATTTGATGGGGATATTGTCGAACCCATGAACATCGGTAGGCAATTGTTCACCCCACATGACCTTGGACAGAACAAGGTAGTCAATGCCCTGACCAAGATCAACCGTGCCTTTGGATTACAATGGGAAGGAATACCGATGAATGCCATGACCTTTGGTGATGACATCAGATCGAACATCATCGTGACCTGTGTGGACAATGCCAAATACAGGACGGCACTTTCTTTGGCTTTGAGGCACCCCCATAGGGGTTCTGAACATAGGACAATGTTCTACTGGCTCGACATGGGCAATAGCAGGGACACGGGGCAGTTCGTTCTTGGTAGCTTGTTCGAGGAAGATAGAAAATTGGGCGATGGTTCTTTGGAGTGCGTAAGCAGACTGAAGAAGATAACCGACCTTTTCCCGAATTTGGAAGATCACGATACCGAATCCCAACAGGGAAGGGGATGTGCCTATGCCGATCGGTTGATGGAACAGTCCCTTTATATCAACGATGTCTTGGTGGCTCAAGCATCGGACTGCCTGTTCAGGTTGTTGTCGCATAGACAATTATCCGTCCACGGGGGATTTGTGAACCTCAAAAGCGGGACGGTCAACCCTGTGAAAGTCTAGGAGAACATGAAGGATAATAAAAAAGTGTTCATAAAGGCATCCAATTATTGGGTGATCCATGATCTTGCCCTGTTGGGAAACTGGAACAGGGTACAAGGAACAAAATTACAGGCACTTTATCATCTTGTACAGTGCAGGGGCAAGGTCTTGGAGGGCCCAAATGACAGTAGGTATAAAGGTATAAAGGTACTGGAATACGGAGACGGGTGCTACATCGGCTTTATCCGTACCGCTTACAAAGCGGACACTTTTTTCCCCTGTAAACTCCATGTGGTAAGCCTACAGGAATTGGTGAAAAAATGAACGGAAAAAGACTCGGTATCGAAGTTTTCCAATCGGTCATTTATAGGGTTTTTGCGGGCCGATTTTTCACATAACTGAAATCGAACTTAAAATCAAAGAATATGATATTTTCGGAACTTTATAACGATCTTCCCTTGGTGGGTTTTCTTTGGGTGGTTCTATACACTTATTTGGGGATCCTACGCATCAAGCGATTGTTGAGGTTGCCATTCTTATTGGTGATCATCCTAATAGGGCTTATCCCAGGCATCTGGTTTGTACTTCCCATATTTGCCATTTTTGAACTGACCATGCAGATTATGAGGGCGCTTATTTATTTCAGGTTGATCTGAACCTTCATTTAAAGGCACTACCCTTGCGACCTTTCTTTTTCTCCCTTTCCATTGTTAGGGCATCCCCTATGCCCAAAAATTTATCAATGGCCTGCTATGAATTCTTGCCGACAAAAAGGTCAACATTGGTCTTTTTGCCGCTAAATTAATTGTCTTTGTTTGAAAAAATAATGTCCAAGATTGATTTTTAGATTAAGTATTATGTATTTTGAGAACAGTTTGAACAAAACCAAGGGTTTGGTCGATTTGATGAAAACATATTTGTGCTTCCGTAGAGGATTAAGGTAAATCTATCATCCAATTGGAAAGTTGCAAACCGTAAGGAACAATTGTGGTTTTGAAAACCGTTTAAAAACTACTGTTTTTATGTATGGAACCACACTAAAGTATTCATATGGCAGAAATTGCTTACGACATATTGAATTTTGATAAGCCTATTGGCGAAAAGTCTTTTCGGGACACGTTAAATGAGCTTGGGGGCAAAGACTCCAACACCTTAAAGACAGTCCTATCCGAAGAGCAGTTGAACTCACTTGTGGCAATCTTATTCGCTTATGGCCTCCACTATGATGAATTGGTGGAGGAGAAACGCCAACGTTTTTTAAATACCCTCATAGAGGAAAGGCTCCCGTTGTTTCAAGTGTCCCAAACATTCGTTGGACACCTATTGAACAATTTGGACCAAGGATCCAAGGCCGAGCTCCAACAGCTACTTCAAATGGAACACAACCTTGAGAAAATTCTTTCCAATGAAAGGTTATTGGATTTTGTAGAAATGGAACTGCTGGACCCGACCACCTCTTACCGAAAATGGGAATACGGACGTTACTTGATGGCATATATGGGTCAAAATGCTTTTGGTCACATCAAGTGGGATAAAATTGCAGATAAAAAGGATTTTCTTCAAAAATTGGGAGAGCAATTGGACAAACTGAATGAAAAGTTGGATCCCCAGGAAAAATTGTTTCTGCAAATGATGGTCCGGGGAATGTTAGAGCCCCAGAAGATTAATATAGCAGAATTTCTTTTCGTAGGTTCTTATGCTCAGGAAAATATGATGAGGCTTTCGGTAAGGATACAGGAACATTCAAAGATATTGAAAAGTGCTATCCAAAAGGAAATATCAAGACAAAAAGGCAAGGAAGGGCCAAATTTATGATTGATTCGGATGGATTGCTCAGACATCTCCAAAAATTGGGAGAAGAGGAGACCTCCTTGATCGGGCGCAAGCAATATACTCAATCCCAAATCAGGATAGCCGAAAGAATTGTCCAAGACCTACGAGATGACTTGGAAAAGGCTTCAATAAAACCCAAACTATCCCGTAGAAGGGCATTCATTGTCATATTAGAAGAACTATATTATGACGTACTTGAGTATCCAAGTGAACTTACCCTTGAGAATATCCATAGAAGGGCTTCACTACGATTTGAATATATGAACCGCAATATTAAAGCATTTACAACTCCGACAGAAATCCATCCCAAAAATCCATGCAAGTATTATGAGGACAATGGCCACGGAAAGGCGAGATATAGGGTTGCATTGGAACATTTGGTCGAGAGATTCGATACATATTTTCAAGAACCCAATGCCGAAGCTTCACTACGGTTTATTTACAGGGAAATAAAGCTTTGCTAATAACAGTTATAATATTATCTCTTCAGCTACCGAAATTTTCATTTCGACCGTGTTGCGATTTAAAAATTCATTGGTCATTTTAAAAGCAGTAATAAATAACGTATTTTTCAGCAATATTCCCCTCCCCAATCGAACTTGGTCAAAAACTGGTTTCGCAAAACGACTCTTTCGAGCTTTCATTCAATTTGCGATGCATACGTTATGCTCTGACGAATGGGTAAGAAAAACCAACAAAAACCTTTAATTTGTATAAAAATATTTTTTGATAATGAAGATGAGTTCAAGAATTGAACATATAATCAATGAAATAACCGATCAATACCTTTTGGATGACGGTGCCATACCATGGATAATCGGCTTTAGTGGCGGTAAGGATTCCACAGTACTGCTGCAATTGGTATGGACAGCTTTGAAAAACCTTGGTGATATCAATGGAATATCCCCCCGTGATGTTTACGTAGTTTGTAATGATACTATGGTTGAAAATCCCATTATATCAAACTATGTGGACAAAGTTCTCGATAAAATCCAAGAGACAGCAGTCAGAGATGGATTGAATATCCAAGTCCAAAAAACTACACCGAGGCTTGAAGATTCCTTTTGGTTGAACATTATTGGAAAGGGATACCCAGTGCCAAACAATGCTTTTAGGTGGTGCACGGAGAAACTGAAAATCAAGCCTACTTCCCGTTTTGTGGTCGATCAAATCGATGAAAAAGGGAAGGCAATTGTGTTGGTCGGGACACGTTCGGATGAGAGCCAGAATAGGGCACGAATGATCAAAAAGCATGAGATAAGGGGAAAGCGATTGTCCAAACATTCCAATCTTAGAAATGCATTTATTTATTCTCCAATCAAAAATTTATTGTTGGAAGAGATATGGTACATTATCAATACCATGCCATCACCTTGGGGTGCCAGTAATGATGAACTTTTTCAAATCTATTCGGATGCAAGTTCGGACGATTATGAATGTCCAACAATGGTTTCCAATAAAAATCATTCTTCTTGTGGAAACAGTAGGTTTGGGTGTTGGACCTGCACGGTGGTCAAAAAGGATAAATCCATGTCCTCGTTAGTAGACAATGGCTTTAATTGGCTAGCACCATTACTTGAATTCAGGAACGAGCTCATGGAAGGAAGGAACATTCCTAAAAATAGATCTACCAAGCGGAGAAATGGAACTGATGCCAAGAACGGCATGGGAACCTATAAAGCTAAATATAGGGCTGAAATTTTGGAAAGACTTTTAGAGACCCAAAAGACCATTCAAGAAACCTATCCTGAAATTGAACTTATAACAAATCAGGAAATGGTGGCGATCCAAGTTACTTGGTACAGGGACTTTATCTTCAAATATAAAGTGGCCCACATATACAACAATGTTTACTCAAAAGAGCTGGATATGAACAAACAGGATGAAAATTTCAGAAAAGAGGAAGAGCTTCTAAAGGAAGTATGCGAGAATGATGAACAGTTTAGCCTTATCCAAGATCATCTTGCCTTATCCAAGAATAAGGCGCTTTTAACAAAAAAGCGAGGATTGAAAGAGGATCTTGAAAGGAGGATAAAAAAAATGATCGATAAAAAATAGATGTACATAAAGGAAATAGAGCTCCGTAACTTCCGCATATATAAGGGAGTCAACAACATTTCACTTATTCCAGATAAGGAAAAGAACCTGATCGTGATAAGTGGAAAAAATGGTTTTGGTAAAACCACCTTTTTAATGTCCCTTGTTTGGTGTCTATACGGAAGACAAATGGAAAAGGTGGATGACCTTTATAAAAAGGAAATTTGGGATAAAGGTGGATATGGTAAATTCATAGGGAATAGTCTCAACCACATAGCTCGTGAGAACGGGGAATCGACCTTTTCCGTTGCCGTTACATTCACGGAGGTTAAAATACCGGACATTACCTGTAATGAAGTAAAGGTAATCCGTTCCTATAACACTGAAACAGGTACAGCAGAAAACCTAAAAATTCTTATTGATGGGCACCCAAACCAGATAACGGATGACCTTTCCACCCAAAATCAGGATGGTGGGGAAATATTTGTTAGAGAGTTCATACTGCCAATTGAAATTGCAAAGTTTTTCTTTTTTGATGCTGAAAAAATTGTCTCGTTGGCAGAAGTGAACGGCAAAGAGCAGAGAAAGGCACTTGGCACCGCATATTCAGAGGTCTTGGGGATTCACAAGTATGAAGCACTTAGGACCCAGTTGGAGAACCTTCAGGACGAATACCGCAAGGAATCCGCAAAACCAAAAGACAGAAAGGACTTTGTTGATATTGAAGCTGCCCTGGAGAAAATTGAAATCGATATTGAGAATGTTGAGAAAGAGATTGATGATGCCACTCAATTAAAAGTCGAAAAAAAAGCGGAAGCGGATAAGATACAACGGACCCTTATCAAAGAGGGTAACCATATGTCACTGGAAGAAGTAGAGGAATTAAAGGAACAGGAATCCAAATTGGATACGGTTATCCAAGATTTAAGAATCCAATTAAAGGATTATTATGAAATCATTCCCTTTGGCCTTGCAGGAGATACTTTATTCAACATGGCCATTCAATTGGAAAATGAGCGAATAATAAAGGAAAGCGAAAATTCTCAATCCAATGCTAAAGAAAAAACCAGACTGTTTCTTAATGAACTTGAAACCTTGCGTTCCCAAACCGATATAATAGTGGATGTTGGTGTTAGGAGATTTTATGAGGAACACATAGAAAAACTTATTGGAAAACACTTCTTTGGGGATAGTGCTTCAATTCCAGATGATTTTACGATACTTCATGATTTCAGTTCTGTTCAGGTCAATGAATTGGATCAATTGATCGATACCCTTCGCTATTCCTTCAAGGAAGAGTTTAGAAAAATATCGAATGGATACCAAAATGCACGGTCGGAAATTGCCAGTATTCAACGTAAACTGAGAAAGGCAGAAAAGGATGCCGATGATGCCTACATTTCCGGCCTTAAGGAACAAAAGAAAAAACTTGATGGTATCATTTCAGGAGCTGAATCGGAAATCGATGTCTTGAATCAAAAGCTTGGAGGGTTGAATAATGACAAAAAGATAGCCCGCCAGCGTCAAGCAGAACTAAGAAAAAAGATTGAGGTTTCGCAAAAGAACCAAGCCGCAAATCAAATTATTGAAAATGAAGTAAAGACCCTTAAAAAATTTATTGCCAGATTTAAGGAAAGAAAAAAAGAATCCTTGGAGGTCAGGATAAAAGAAGGATTGAACCTTTTAATGCATAAAAACGATTTTATTTCCCGTGTAGAAGTTGATATCAGTCTCTCTGGCGAGGACATTGAAATAAGTTTGTACACTAAAATTGGTAGTAAGGAAGTCAAAATCGACAAGGGTTCGCTTTCGATGGGTGAACGTCAAATGTATTCATCAGCCTTGCTCAGTGCGCTTGTGGAAGAGTCAAATATTGACTTTCCAGTTTTCATTGATAGTCCAATGCAAAAATTTGACAGGGAGCACGCCCAGAACATTATCAAGCATTTTTATCCAAAAGTATCAAAACAGGTGATTCTTTTCCCTTTGATACATAAAGAGTTAACATCTGAGGAATATGACCTTCTCATAAAGAACGTCAGCAATACGTACATCATAAAGAACACTCCTTCCATAGGTTCTGAATTTCTTGAAGTTGAACCCAAAAAATTGATCTCAAAATACAACGAGTTATATGTGGCATCAAATTAACATACATACCTCCGGCAAAAACAAGGAGGTTGTCCAAAAATTGACCCGTAAATTACCTACAGGCACAAAGGAGAATGTGATTGCTCGATTAGCTTTGGGATATTCCCTGCAAACAGGAAAGAAATTTTCGAAACCCGAGTTCACTGAATATGATTCCAAGGGCAAAGAGTACAAGGACCATATTCTTTTTGATGCCCGTTATCGAGATCTTTCAATAGCCCTTATTTGTCAACATTATGAAGTTTATCGAACACATGAAGATATTCCAAAATATGTTAAATTACATGTGGACCATGGCCTCGAAATGATCAACCAACTTTTTGAGGATAATCCAAATTTTACCTTTTTTGATTTTCTTCAAGAGTATTTGGATAGGGGCATATCCTATCTTGAGGATACGACCGTCAGTAATTCTGCGGTTCGGAATACAAATCAGAACATCGATAAGAGCTATTTTGTTGAACCTATTTTGATAGAAGTAGGCAATCCCATTGATGATGGACAAGATAACCCGATTACAATGGAGTTGAATAATATTACCTTGCGGAGCAATGCCCATATTGCAGTGGCAGGAAAATCCGGATCGGGAAAAACACAGTTTATCCTGTCATTTCTTAATCGATTGCATAAGTCAAGTAACGGACAGGTCAACTATCTTTTTCTTGATTTTAAGGGGCTAAAGCAAGGAGATATTGAGGTGATGCAGCCTTTTTTCACTAGAACCCAATGTGAGTTCATTGATGCACCACACAAACCATTTCCGTTCAACCCATTGAGTTTTATTGATAATATCAATGAGAAGGACAAACTTATGGGAATCAATAAGTTTGTTGATATAATAGCCAAATACTCCAATATTGGAAAGCGACAGGAACAGGAGCTGAAGCATGCGACTAAGGAAGCTTTTCATGACATGACCGGGGGGGAATACCCCACATTGAATCTCATTTATGAAAAGGTGCTCGAAGTTTATGGGGATAAACGTGATACGCTGACGGAAATCTTGGAAGGACTGAGCGAACTTGATATTTTTCAAAAGAACCACTCAAATTCATTTTTGCTAAAAAACCATTATTTCTCCTTAAGTGGGGATTTACCAAATGCGATTAGGTTTACCTCGGTCTTTTTGATTATCAATTATGTATATAACATCTTTATGAATATGGAAAACACTCCTGTTGAAAATAATTACAAGGGGATTCGTTATGCATTGGTAATCGATGAGGCACATGTCATATTCAAGGATAAAAAGGCTCAAAATCTTCTTGATTCCATGCTCAGGGAAATCCGTTCAAAAGGGGTGTCGGTCATTCTTTTGTCCCAAGGTATTTCCGAGTTTACACAGCCTGAAACGGAATTTTCGAGTAACTGTGACAATGCATTTTTACTTGACATCAATGATAAGGGTAACTCGAAGGCCATAAGCAAGTTTTTGGGATTAAGTGATCGGGAAGGAATCAAGGCGGCTAGGAGTATTGAGAAGATTGAGACTGGAATGGCCATTTCAAATATTGGAGAGTTTGAAAAAGGTTCATTGTTTACATTAAATCAAATTCATAAGGATGAAATCTAACTGCAAATAAATGGACAATCAAATAAATGGGAATCCCACAAAAACTTTTTTTATCGAGATGATAACCCGTGACATTTCAATAAAAGATGCAATACTTGATTTATTGGATAATTCAATTGATGGTGCGAATGCAATAAATCCTAATGACTATACAGGTCTTTATATTGATATTACGGTCAGTAATGACGGGTTTAAGGTAAAGGATAATTGTGGGGGTTTCACATTAGAAACAGCAAAAAAATATGCTTTTCGATTTGGTCGTCCAGATGAAATGGTTCATAATGCCGGATCAATTGGTCGTTTTGGAGTAGGAATGAAAAGAGCGCTTTTCAAGATGGGTATGAACTTTGAAGTTGAGTCCAAAACAGATAATGATCACTTCCAAATCGATGTCGATGTTTCCCAATGGAAAAATAAGAAAAAGACAGTAACATTGGATAATGATGATGAAGAACAAATAGAAATCGATGATTGGAATTTTGAATATCAATTAATTAGTTTAGAAACGGTTAATCTTGAAGAAAACGGAACATATATAGCTGTTTCAAATTTAAAAAAAGAGGTTTCGGCAATATTTTCAGACCCCGAATTTTTAGTGGAATTGGAGAATGATATAGAGCGGTTTCTCAATTTTAGCTTAGAAAAAGGTCTTATCATAAGGTTAAATGGAAAGGAGCTTAAAAAAAGAGGGGTTGTCCTATTTAATGAGCAGTCAAAGCCCTATATGTATGAAGGGATAATTGATGGGGTGACTGTTAGAATTAGCGCAGGATTGAGTCATGTTGGCGAACCTAAAGCATCCGGATGGTATATATATTGCAATGACAGATTGGTTGTTGAAGAGAATAAATATGAAGAAACAGGTTGGGGAACCTCCAATATTCCCAAGTGGCATCCAGATTATGTGATGTTCAAGGGAGTTGTTTTCCTTGATTCAGAAGATACAATAAAACTACCCTTAACAACTACAAAAAAGGGTATCGATACCACATCCGAACTTTATAAAAAAGTACTTTTTTTTATGAGGGAAGCAATGAGTTCGGTATTGGGTTTCCTAAAAGAAGTTAGAAAGCTGGGAAGTGAAGCCAATGATTACAGAAAGATGTTAGGCGAACAAGAAGCCAATATTACTGTGGCAGTACTCAAAACCGCAAATATAGATGAGGAAAGGCTGTTTATTTCTCCAGAAATCGATTTAGATACAATTGCAGATAAAAAAAGCCATGTTCGGATAGCCTATAATGTAGATAGGGAGCTGGCTTCCAAAGCCAAACAACATTCTGAATGCTCGAGTTTTAAGCAATTGGGAGAATATACTTTTGAATATTACCTAAAAATGGAAGAATTAACCAATTAGGAGATATGAATAGTCCAAAAAAGTTAAACTACGAGGTTCGCCCTGTTAAGTTTACTGAAAGAAAAATGATGTTGGCAATCCTCCAGCGTGTGTGTGGTTATTTTGGGAATAAATACCAATACATTGGATTCGGGGGGCTTACATTTACCGATTTTAAACTTTTCCATAAGGAACTACATGTTGATGAAATGACGACAATCGAAGCTGGCTCTTTTAGTAAAGAAAAAATAGAATTCAATTCTCCCTACTCATTTATTAAGATATTTATGGAAGGTAGTACCTCGGCTTTAAATAAAATAGACTTAAAGAAAAAGAGCCTAGTTTGGCTTGACTATGATGGGGTATTGGATGATTATATGTTCGATGACATAACCTTGTTGTTCTCAAAACTACCCGAAGGAAGTATTTATGTGATTTCTTGCAATAAAGAACTCAAGTTTTCTGAAACAAATACTGAATATACTACAGAGCAGTTTAAAGAGAAGTTTGGAAGTTTGGTTCCTTTCGATTTGTCAAATGAGGATTTTTCGGGCCTAAATAACCATAAAACTATTAGAAAAATGTTGTTGTCTCACATTCAGAAAGTACTTAAAGAAAGATCTGGGATAGAATCGGAGCTTAACTTTCATCAATTGTTCAATGTAATCTACAGAGAAAACCGAGGAGCTAATATGTTTACATATGGTGGGGTTTTGGGAGGCGACAATTTTAACCCGGAAGAATTAAGTTTAGTTGATTTTGATTTTTTTAATCCTGAGGACAATGCATACAAAATCGAAATGCCAAATTTAACTCGAAAAGAAGTAGAGTTGATAAATAGTAAAATTCACCTTAAAGAAAAAGAATTATTGGAAATGAACGTGATTTCTGAGAATGATTTGGAAAAATACAAAAAGAGCTATAAGTATATGCCTCATTTTTATGACATCAGAGTGTGATTGGAATCTTTTTTAATATTGACCGAGGTTAAAATGAGTTTTATAGAAATACGCTATTATGTGTACTGTCCACTTCTTAACCTAGTACTTGAAAAGAACCTTTTATAGGCTCAGTTGTAGATCTTTAAACAAATTTGAGAGCCTTCATCAAGTATGAAATAGGTTCAAGATTTTGAATTTTAAAACGGTATTCTTTATTCTTCCCTTCCCACAAAAATACATCTTTGTGATTTCGCCCAATCCTTGATTTTCAATTAAGAAAATACATTGGATAGATTTACCGTACATATAACCGTGTACGACAAAACCCTTGCAAGTAATCCATAGGCCATAGGTTTGTGATATAATTAATTGGAGGTCACGAAGCAAGTTGTGTTTTTGCTAACAAAAACCCTGCGCACCTTGTTTGCAGTTTGCCTTGTGATCCGTTAAATCATTTGAAATGGGAAGGCCAAAAAAAGAACTTGGGTTATTAAAAACAATACAGGTCAATGTCAGGATGACTGCTGCTGATCATTCCAAAGTTTCCGTTAATGCAGAAACCATCGGGCTGTCCGTTGCCGAATATATCCGAAGAAAATGTACGGGAAAATCCTTGCCGAATAAAAAGATAACCCCATTGGACAGGAAACTCTTTGTCGACTTGAGCCGGGTGGGAAACAACCTGAACCAACTTGCCAGGGTGTCAAACTCAGGTATCCGTGACCCGTTCAATATCATTAAACAATTGGAGGAGGTAAAAATGCTGTTGCAACAGCTCAAATCAAGTATAGCGAACAATGATAGGTAAGATAACCATAGGAAAGGATTTTTACGGTGTTCTTGCCTACAATGAAAAAAAGGTAAGCGAAGGTGTAGGGTATGTAATCGATTCCAATATCGGACAATCCACAGCGGTGAATATGACACAGGAATTCAATTTGATCAGGCAATTGCGGCCAGGATTGGGCAATGCGGTCCTCCATGTTTCCTTGAACCTGCCCTACTCAGATCAATTAAACGATAAGGAGTTTGCTTCATTCGGATGCGACTATCTAATGAAGATGGGTTTCGATAACAACCAGTTCATTATGTACCGTCATAAGGACACGGAACACGAACACATCCATATAGTGGCCAATAGGGTCAGGTATTCGGGTAGGATAACGAGTGACAGTAACATTAAAAGAAGAAGCCGGGAAGTGCTCAATGATTTGGAGAGGAAATATGGATTGACTCAAATTTCAACAAAAATTGGTGGAAAAAAATCACTTGATCAAAAGGAAATAGAGAAAACCCTGAGAACAGGCGATGTACCTATCAAACTTGTCCTACAGGAGCGAATTGGTTCGGCAATCTCAAAAGCAATGGACACAACAGAATTTATCAAGTTGCTACAAGAGCAAAATATCTCGCCAAGATTCAACGTAAGCAAAACCACAGGCAGGGTTTCGGGGATATCTTTCAAATATCATGATGTGGTATATAAAGGCAGTACCCTAGGCAAAAAATTCTCATGGAACAGTATTATAAAACAAATCGATTATGAGCAAACAAGAGACCGTTCAGTTATATTATCGGCTAATGGAAAAGAACGAGGAACTGATCAAGCTGACGAAGGAAACGATGAAGGAACAGTCAAGGTTGAACCAAGAAATAATGGGACTGCAAAAGGCACTCGAAATTCTGCTCAACAATCAAAAAGTCATGTGGGGGAAATTAAGGAAAATGGAATAGTCGAGTCTTTAATGGATGAATCGGAATGGAATCCTTTTAAGCTGGAACTTACTGACCATGGTGCCAGAAAAAAGTCTGAAAGAAAGAAGAAAAGAAAGGGATTGAACAAATAAATCGAATCAGAGTGTCGTAAAATTCAATGGGCAATCAAGTAAACATACAACCCCTTAATCTGACCGGTAAGGCGTTTTGCGAAAAGCTTGGTGTATCGTACAATGGCCAGATCATGCAGGCTTTACGGGATCTAGGATTAGTCAGTTTTTTCAAAGTTGGCAAAAAATACCTGTATGCTTATGAAGACATTTATTCGGTCAATCAAAAACTCAGAAAAGGGGAAATATCGATAAGAGTGGACAAAGGGTATTATATCACTATTAATGAAGTAGTTTAAGTATTGCATGAAAAGCACTTCAACCGAACAATCGATTCATTTCCTCTGCTTCTTCCTTATGGTAAAAATCTTTTAAATAATGCTGTGTGGTGGACAATTTGGTATGCCCCAATAGTTTGGAGATCATTAACAGCCCAGTATCTTTTTTTACCGCAAAGTCGGCGAAGGAATGTTTTGCCATATGCATATTTACCCATTTTCCTATTTCTGCTTTTTCACAGGCATTACGCAATGACCGGTTAATAGCATTATTGGCGATATATAATTTGTGTTCTATTTCTTCTGCATTTTTATTGTCCATTCCATAAAGGGGAGGAAAGATAAAAGTATTGTTTCTGCCTTTATAATTTTCTAGTATAGCCACAGCCTTAGGAGTCAAAGGCAAAGTTCTTTTTGCACCGGCTCTAGTTCTGGATTTGCCCATAGTATATACGATTTCATTTCCGGCAATATTTTCCCATTTAAGCTTGCATATATCAGAAAATCTCATGCCAGCTGTATAGAAGGAAAATAGGAACATGTCCCTGGCTTTGATCATCCCTTTGAATCTTACAGGGATTTCCAATTCTGAAAGTTTGGTGATTTCTTCAAAAGTCAATGAGTCTTTTTCAACATTCTCAGTTACTATTGTATAGCCTCTTATGGGATTTTCCTTTATAACACCCATTTTCATTGCTTTATTTAGAACTGCATACATTGACTTGAAATTCGAGGCGACGGTATTAATTTTATTCCCTTTTTCAAGCATCCATTTTTCATAATCCTTGGCGAATTGTACGGAAAGATCGGAGAATGAAACGTAGCTCGAGAATTTTTTTAGTTTTTGGATGTACTTCTGTTGTGTGTTGGCAGTGCGGATTTTACCTTTTAACCTAGCTTCATCGACTATTTGTTGATAGAAGTCCAAAAAAGAACTAGTATCATACTTCTTGTTATTCTTATAAAGAAGGAGCAAGCGTTTGGCCGAAATCCCTTTATTATTGTAATAGATTTGTTGAACAGAGATCAATAAGGATTGGAGATTGGCGTTCAGTTTTTCTTCAAGTGGATGCCTTTTTATTTTTTTCTTTTTGTCGTCCCACTGGTTTTTTAGTACGGATATTCCAGAGTCAATATACTGGACATCCTTTTTAGAAGTCTCAATTTTAAGTCTGATTAATTGGGTACCGTTCTTTTTTAAATAAGAGGAAAGATAATAGTTAAAATTCATTAGTTCGGTATTAGTTCGGAATATGCATAAATATAATGAAATATAAAGGATTATAAACAATAAAAGCCTCTATTGATATAGAGGCTTTTACGTGTATTTAAAGGGTGTGAGCGTATTTATTCCTGCATGGTGTGGTACACATTCTGTACATCATCGTCCTCCTCAATTTTCTCAAGTAATTTTTCCACATCGGCAGCTTCCTCTTCATTAAGTTCTTTGGTTACTTGTGGGATACGGTCAAAGCCTGAAGAAATGATTTCGACTTCCCTGGATTCCAATTCTTTTTGAATGGCCCCAAAATTTTCGAAAGGGGCGTAGATATGGATGCCATCCTCATCCACAAAAACCTCTTCGGCACCAAAATCGATCATTTCAAGCTCCAGCTCTTCAGGGTCGATTCCTTCTCCGTTAATAGTAAAGTTGCAGGTATGGTCAAACATAAACTCAACTGAACCTGACGTGCCCAAACTTCCATTGCATTTATTGAAGTAACTGCGAATGTTTGCAACGGTCCTGGTATTGTTGTCCGTTGCGGTCTCGATTAAAATGGCAATCCCATGGGGTGCATAGCCTTCGAAAAGCACTTCTTTGTAGTCACCCTGACTTTTGTCCGAAGCCCTTTTAATGGCACGCTCAATATTGTCTTTGGGCATGTTCACGGACTTGGCATTCTGAATCACGGCACGTAGCTTGGAATTGGCATCAGGGTCGGGACCACCTTCCTTAACTGCCATTACAATGTCCTTTCCAATTCTGGTAAATGCTTTGGACATGGCTGCCCAACGCTTCATTTTTCGTGCTTTTCTAAATTCGAACGCTCTTCCCATAAAATCTTAAATTCTGGATGAAGGCAAATTTAGCAAAAAAAGCACCTTTGTCAAGTTGAATATTATCAACCTTGGGCTACAATATTTTCAATGGTTTTTGCCAGGTCAATATCTTTTTGGGTAACACCGCCCGCATCATGCGTGCTGAGTTTTATGGAAAGACTGTTGTAGACATTTTCCCAATTGGGATGATGGTTTTGCTGTTCACATTCAAAAGCGATATGTGTCATCACGGAGAAAGCCTCTTTAAAGTCCTTGAAAGTGAACGATTTCTCGATCATTTCATCTTTTAGGGCCCAACCTGATAGATTTTTTAATGCCTCTTCAATTTCATTGGTGTTCAACTTCTTCATACATCTGTGTTTTTCTTAAAGTTAACCAATAACAAATGGAATGGAAAACTTATACAGGAAGATGATGTTCAATAATCTCTTGACAACTAATACGTAGGTTTTTCGGGAGAATATTGTCCTTGGGCAAAGCTGCTAAATATCGGTCTTCATTGGTGGTATAGACTCTTTTGTATATGGGATGATAATTTCCCAAATGATCAATGACCTCTTTGATGAATTCCTCGTGCTGGATGAGGTCGCTACTGCCCAAATGATAAATACCTGTTTTGTTCCTGTTGATGAGGTAATGGATTTGTTGTGTGAGCCTGTCGTCGTTGGTTACGTTGATGATCAAGTTCGGAAACACTTCAATAGGCTCGTTGTTCGCTATGTTTTCCTTGATTTCCTTGATTCTTGGCGACGAGTTGCCAAAGACCATGGGCACCCTCAAAATGGCGGATTTTCCTTTGGGTAACCGCATCATCATGTTCTCGATCTTGATTTTTAACCGACCATATACACTTAACGACAAGGTTTTGTCATGTTCGTACGATGGAAACTTGCTATAGGCATCAAACACATTGGCCGATGAAATAAAGTACAATTTGGCATCTGTCTTTACCAAATACTCCATCAAATGCTGATGTGCCTGTATCTGGGCAGGAAAATTTCCACGAAGCGCGGATACGATAATATCGGGTTTTACTTGCTCGAGCACCTGAAAAATATCATCCTCCTCCAGATCGTACCTTATAAATTGTTTGTTTTCGGCAAAAGAGCGGTTGGAATAATAGGTGCCGTAAGTATCAAAATAGGAGCAGAGTTCTTTGTATATGGCATTGCCAACAAATCCACTTGCTCCTAATATCAATATCTTTTTTTTATCCAAAGGCTAACTAGGTGTTTTTATAAAATGGGAGTTTTACTACGGTCGCCAAAACACTGTTTTTCCGTATTTTGATATGGATAGGTGTGTCAACTTTCGAAAATTCAGTAGTTACATAACCAAGTCCGATTCCTTTGGAAAGGGAAGGGGACATGGTACCAGAGGTCACTTTTCCAATTTCGTTGCCATCAGTATCCAAGATAGGGTATCCTGCTCTTGGGATGCCTCGCTCTTCCATTTGAAATGCGATCAATTTTCTTTTGGAACCTTCCGCTTTTTCCTTGGCAAAGTTCTCGCTGTTCACAAATTCCTTGGTGAATTTGGTGATCCAACCCAGTCCCGCTTCAAAAGGAGAAGTGGTATCATCAATATCGTTTCCGTATAGGCAGTAGCCCATTTCTAAACGCAAAGTATCACGTGCGGCCAAACCGATGGGCTTAATGCCATAGTCGGCACCAGCTTCCAATACTTTGTCCCACACTTGTTGGACCTCGGAATTTTTACAATAAATTTCAAATCCACCGGAACCCGTGTATCCCGTTGCTGAAATAATGACGTGCTCGACCCCTGCAAAATCACCTACAACAAAGTTGTAGAACTTGATGGACGATAAGTCTACCGAAGTCAAAGATTGCATGGCCTCCACCGCTTTAGGGCCCTGAATGGCCAGTAGCGAATAGTCATCGGAAATATTTCGCATCTCTGCACCGATGGCCTTGTTGTACATGGAGATATGTTCCCAATCCTTGTCAATGTTGGAAGCATTCACCACCAAAAGATAGGTTTCGTCCTTAATCCTGTAAATAATAAGGTCGTCCACGATACCTCCAGTTTCGTTGGGCATACAACTATACTGCGCTTTACCTACGGTCAATTTGGAAGCATCGTTGGTGGTCACTTTTTGAATAAGTTCCAAAGCTTTTGGTCCTTCGATCAAAAACTCGCCCATATGGGATACGTCGAACACCCCGACCGCCTTGCGAACAGTCTCGTGCTCAATGTTCACACCCTCATAAGAAACGGGCATATTGTAACCCGCAAACGGTACCATTTTGGCTCCCAACGCTTCATGCGTTTTAGTAAGTGCAGTATTTTTCATTGACTTTATTTTTAAGATGGGCAAATTTATAGAATTAATTGAGGATACCCTTACTTTAAGGTATTATGATTTTACTAAAACTACATCGATACGGTCGCTGCAATATGTCCAAAATTCGTATTTTGAAAAAAAATAAAAGCATGTCAAAATTAACCGTTAACCTTTTATCGGCTTTGTTTCTCTCAGCAATGGCGATATCACAGGATTTACCCACCGATTATTTACCTGCCGATTTCCATAAGGAAAGAAGGGATGCCGTGAGGGAGAAATTACCTCCCAACACCGCAGTAGTGCTTTTCGCCAACGCCGAACGAAATCGGTCAAACGATGTTGACTATGTGTATCATCAAAATCCTAATTTTTATTATTTGACCGGTTATAAGGAACCCAATGCGGTATTGATCATTTTTTCGGAAGAGCAGACAGATGCCTCTGGAAACACTTTCAATGAGATTTTTTATGTTCAGGAAAGGGATGCAAGAGCAGAGCAATGGACCGGTAAGCGATTGGGAGTTAAAGGGGTTAAGGATAAATTGAGCTTCAAAACCGTATATAATGGCAGTGAGTTTGAAAACTTTCCTTTGGATTTCACTTCATTTGATAATGTGTCTTTTGTGGATTTTCATAACGATTACCGCGATAAATCAGGTAAGGCAGATTTGTTTGATTTGATTAAGACCTTTAAGATAAAGACCAACTATCCTGCTGATTATAATCCTGTCCGAAACAATCTTTACAAGAGAATATCCTCTGCCAATTCCCAAAACAGCAATGATGTTGTAGAGACCATTGAGCGCTATCTGGAAAGTTATCCAGAGTTGCAGGACGATGAGATATTGAATGATTTTGTAGCGGCCAACAACGATGAGATACGAGATGAAATCAAAAACAAGGTACTCGTGATTCAACGTTCCAATAATTTGGATTCCAGTATTCTGCCAAAGGTAATGGCTGAATTACGTCAAGATAAAACCCCTGAAGAAATGAAACTGTTGAAAAAAGCCATTGAAATCTCAGCAGTTGGTCAAATAGAGGTCATGAAAGCCATGCACCCCAATATGTCCGAAACTGAAATACAAGGGGTACACGAATATGTATATAAAAGATATGGAGCCGAGTATGAGGGCTACCCATCCATAGTGGGAGGAGGGCACAACGGTTGCATACTTCACTACATTGAAAACAACAAGACCAAAGTGGGTGATGATTTGGTGCTGATGGACTTGGGGGCGGAGTACCATGGGTATACAGCCGATGTAACTAGGACCATACCTGCAAATGGGAAATTCTCGCCAGAGCAAAAAGCCATTTATGATATCGTATACAACGCCCAAGAGGCTGGGATTGCTGTAAGTGTGGTCGGAGCTTCATTCCGGGAGCCGCACAAGGCGGCATACGATGTGGTTGCCAAAGGATTGATGGATTTGGGAATTATAAAAGAATCCAAAGAGGCCAGAACCTATTTTCCGCACGGTACTTCGCACTATTTAGGGTTGGATGTGCACGATGCGGGTACTTATCAAGCATTCAAACCCAATCAGGTCATTACCGTAGAGCCTGGTATCTATATCCCAGAAAACAGTGATTGCGATGAAAAATGGTGGGGCATTGCCGTTAGGATCGAGGATGATATCTTGATTACCGAGGATGGACCCGTAAACCTTTCAGGATTGGCACCGCGGACTACCGAAGCCATTGAGGAGGTAATGAAGCAACCCAGTCCCTTGGACAGCTTTAAACTGCCCAAGTTGGATTAATGTTTCAGGAGGAATTGCTTTAATTCTTCGTAAGTGGCAATGTGATGTGATTTTTTGTCTTTGTCCATAACCTTCATAATCTGAGGAGGAATCGTTGGGCTAACCTCCAAGGTTTCCTCCACCACATCCAAAAATTTGACGGGGTGCGCCGTTTCCAAGAAAATACCATAGGTGTCGGGATGGGATTTTTGATATTCTTTTAGTCCCAAATATCCTACGGCACCATGTGGGTCCATAACATAGCCTGTTTTGGAATACACCTCTTTCATGATTGCCTTGGTGGCATCGTCCGTAAACGAGTGGGAGGACAGGCTTTCCTGTAGTTTTTCCAAATCATCTTGGTACAAATGCCTGATGCGGACAAAATTACTGGGATCACCCACGTCCATAGCATTGGATATGGTCGCGATGGAAGGCATGGGTTCGTACACACCATTTTCCATGAACTTGGGTACTACATCGTTTACATTGGTAGAGGCCACAAAATGTTTGACCGGCATTCCCAATTTTTGGGCCACCATTCCTGCACAGATATTTCCAAAATTCCCCGATGGCACGGAGAAGACAATTTCCTTTCCCTTTGATTTAGCCTGTTTATAAGCAAACAAAAAGTAGAACAATTGCGGCAGCCATCTGGCTACGTTGATACTATTGGCCGAGGTCAATTTTTTATGGTCCGTGATATCGGCGTCCAGAAAAGCGGTCTTGACCATGCGCTGGCAGTCATCAAAAACACCATCCACTTCCATGGCCTCAATGTTTTGACCCAAGGTGGTCAATTGTTTTTCTTGTATCTCACTTACTTTTCCGCTAGGGTAGAGAATGACCACTTTTACCCCATCGACCCCTAAAAAGCCATTGGCCACAGCACCTCCAGTATCCCCCGAAGTGGCTACGAGAACTGTTACATCTTGTTTTTCTCCTTGAGAGAAGTAACCGAGGCAGTTGGCCATAAAGCGTGCGCCAACATCTTTAAAAGCCATGGTCGGACCATGAAAAAGTTCCAATGTCGCCACATTTTCCTCGATATCGACCACTGGGAAATCAAAATCCAAGGTGTTCGTGATGATCTCTTTCAATGCATCGTCGGGAATGTCTTCCCTCACAAATTGATGAATGGCCCGAAAGGCTATTTCCTGATCGGACAGCTCTTCAATCTGTTCAAAAAAATCAGCAGGAAGAGGTGTAATGCTCTCTGGAAAATAAAGTCCCTTGTCCGGAGCGATTCCAGCAATGACGGCCTCTTTGAACGAAGCCTGTATATTTTGATTGTTTAGACTATAGAATTTCATGGATCAAGCAATTTTCTTTACGCCTTGGCTGTTTACTTTGGAAATATGTATATCGAAATCCACTCCAATGTTTTGATAGGTGTTTTTCATGGACTCTGCCACCTTTTTGGCGGTTTCCTCGCCTTTGCTCAAGGCAAAAATCGAAGGTCCCGATCCTGAAATCCCACTTCCCAGTGCACCTGCTTTTAAAGCATTGGCCTTAATATCGTCAAATGCTGGAATTAAAATGGAACGGATAGGCTCAACTATATAATCGTGCAGCGAGCGTCCGATAAGATCGTAATCATTTTGGAAAAGCCCTGCGACCAATCCGCCCAAGTTGCCCCATTGTTGGATACCCTGTTGCATGGAGATCGTGGTTTTTAAAATTTTTCGGGAGTCCGAGGTCTTGATCTCGATCTGTGGATGGATTACCGTGGCATACAATTCCGATGGTGTTGGTATCGGGATAATGTCCAGAGGTTCGTAGCTGCGGACCAAAGTGAATCCTCCGTAAATAGCAGGGGCAACATTATCGGCATGGGCCACATCGCTGGCCAGTTTTTCCCCTTGCATGGCAAATTCCACCAGTTCCAACTTGGAAAAAGGTTTGCCCAATAATTCGTTCATGGCCCAAACAGCCCCTGTAGAACTTGCAGCACTGCTACCAATGCCGCTACCGGGCTTTATGCGTTTGTCTATCTCAATTTCAAAACCACCATCATAATCACTCTTTTCCAATAGAGCCAAGCCTGCTACACCGGCAACATTGTTTTCCGTTTCCAGCGGAAGTTTCTGGCCCATTATTTTGGTAATGTGAATCCCTTTGTCGGAAGTTTTGCGCACTGTCATTTGATCTCCTACTGAATCCAGTGCCAATCCGAGTACATCAAATCCGCAGGAGACATTGGCTATGGTTGCTGGGCAAAATACTTTAATTTCCTCCATCCCTTAAAAATTTCCGATTCGAACGATATCCGCAAAGATACCCGATGCGGTAACATCGGCTCCCGCTCCGGCACCTTTTATGATCAAGGGTTGGTCAACATAACGGTCCGTGAAGAACAGCACAATGTTGTCACTTCCCTCCAAATTGTAAAAATCATGTCCTTTAGGTATTTGTTGTAGGCCCACTTTGGCCTTTCCATCTTCGAACTGTGCCACATATTTTAGTTTACTATCCGCTTCTGCAGCATCTTTGTACAACTTTTGAAAGTCGGCTTCGTATTTCTTCAGGCTTTCAAAAAATGCTTCGTTGGAGTCGGCCTCCAAGCTTTCCTTGGGCAGGAAGGCCTCGTTTTCGATATCCTCAATATCCAATTGATAACCGCTCTCCCTGGCCAAAATAAGAATCTTTCGCATCACGTCCACTCCGCTAAGGTCAATTGTAGGGTCAGGTTCGGTGTAGCCTTCTTCCTGTGCCTGTTTCACCACATCGTGAAAGGTAGTGGAATCATCAAACGTATTAAAGACAAAATTCAAGCTACCGGATAGCACCGCCTGTATTTTTCTCACTTTGTCCCCCGAGGCGATGAGATGTTTCAAGGTGTCGATAATGGGAAGTCCTGCGCCCACATTGGTCTCGAATAAATAAGGTGCATTGTATTGCTTCGCCAATTGTTTCAATTCCTTGTAATATTCATAATCCGAAGAGGATGCGATTTTATTGCAGGTGACCACGGATATACTATTCTTAAGGTAGCTCGAATAACTTTTGGAAACTTCGGCATTTGCCGTGTTGTCCACAAATATACTGTTGCGATAGTTCAGTGAGTTGATGCGGTCAAAAAACACTTCTTTGTCCGCCGGTTCACCAGAATCCAAGATGCTTTCCCAATCTTTAAGAGAAATTCCATTTTCATCAAAGGCCATTTTTCTTGAATTACTGATGCCTATGACACGAACGTTGAGCTTTAGCTCTTCCTTTAAATATTTTTTCTGTTGACGGATTTGCTGCAAGAATTTGGAACCTACATTACCAACGCCCATCACAAATAGGTTGAGCTGTTTGATGTTTTCCTCGAAAAAAGTCTCGTGCAACGAATTCAGGGCTTTTTTTACATCTTCCTTTTTAATGACGGCCGAAATGTTACGTTCGGATGCCCCTTGGGCGATGGCCCGAATATTCACATTGTTTTTACCAAGTGTGCTGAACATTTTACCGCTCAGACCTTGATGACTTTTCATGTTGTCACCAACCAGTGCAATAATGGTCAAATCTTTTTCAACGATAACAGGTTTGATCTTATTCCTTGAAATCTCATATTCAAAGGTCTCATTCACTGCCTCGGCCGCCAAATCCACATCTTCATCGGAAATACCCACACAAATGGAGTGCTCTGAAGATGCTTGGGTAATCAGAACAATACTGATGTTCTTGACCGAAAGTGTTTCAAAGAAGCGCTTGGATATTCCGGGGATACCTATCATGCCCGGCCCTTCCAGTGAAAGTAGACTAATGTTGCCTACATGGCTGATGCCGCGAACTGTTTTTCCATTTCCGTTATTGTTCTTAGCAATCAAAGTACCTGGGTTTTCAGGGTCGAAGGTGTTTTTAATAGCGATTGGAATAGCTTTGCCCAAAACGGGTTGAATGGTTGGCGGGTAAAGTACTTTGGCTCCAAAATGGGAAAGTTCCATAGCTTCTTGGTAGCTGATATGGGATACGCATTTGGCCTGTTTCACCAATTTTGGATTAGCAGTGTACATGCCGCTAACGTCAGTCCAAATCTCAAGAATATCCGCATCTATGGCGGCTGCGATTATAGCAGCGGTATAATCCGAACCTCCTCTGCCCAAAGTTGTCAAATCCCCGCTCTTACTGGAGGCAACGAATCCTGGTAAAATTGTTATTTGTTTTTTTGTGGATGCGAAATAGGTTTCACAATTTGCATTGGAAATGCTGAAATCTACATTGGCCTTACCAAAATTGTTGTCGGTTTTAATGAGTTCCCGACTATCTTTATAGGCAACGTCCAAACCTTCGGATTTTAGGAATTCGCTAATGATGAAGGACGATAACAGCTCGCCATAGCTTACAATTTTGTCGGAAAGTTTTGGGGTCAGTTCTCCGATCAGAAAAGCACCCTCCAGCAAGGTCTCCAAAATATTGAGTTCACTTTTCACCTTGCTCAGTGCCGTACTTTGTGAGGTAACGGGAATCAATTCCCTAATGGCGGAAATATGTTTGTCCTCAACTTCCTTGAGGCTGTCCTTGTAACTTACATCTTGCTCGGATGCCGAACGGGACGCTTTAAGAAGCAGGTCTGTTACACCTCCAAAGGCCGATACGACCACAGCTATTTGGTCATTTTTTTGATGGGCAAGGATGGATTTGACCTTATTTATATTTTCTGGATTGGCCACCGAAGTGCCTCCAAATTTTAAGACTTTCATAAAGAAATAGTGTTGAAAAAAAATTCTAAATAGATTAAAAAACGGACGGAATTATATATAGCAGACTTACCCCAAAGGGGTGGTAGTGGTAATAGTGAAGGT
The DNA here is from genome assembly GCF_017313275.1 of Flagellimonas profundi. Classification (GTDB taxonomy): domain Bacteria; phylum Bacteroidota; class Bacteroidia; order Flavobacteriales; family Flavobacteriaceae; genus Flagellimonas; species Flagellimonas profundi. The sequence goes on from NZ_JAFLNM010000001.1 coordinate 183,954, forward strand.
AGATGAAAAAGGATTCATCAAATTAAGGTTACTATCCGTTTGTTTTAACTTCATTGCTCTGAAATGAGGTGATAAATGTAGTACTTTTGTGTACTTCATCAAATCATTGGTGTTGTTTTTTGCGAAATCCTTATGAATAACCAATTTTTATTGCTGAATGAAAATATTTTCCGCCAAACAAATCTATCAAGCTGATAAATCCACAATCCAAAAAGAGCAGATAAAGAGTGAAGAACTGATGGAGCGAGCAGCTACACAGCTTTTCGAATGGATGCATTCCCGTTTGCGTGGTACCCAGGTCAAGATCCAGTTGTTCTGTGGTATTGGCAACAATGGTGGAGATGGTTTGGTGCTGGCCAGAAAATTGAATGAGCATGGTTATTCCATAAAAGTTCATGTGGTCAACTATAGCGATAAGCGATCGGAAGACTTCCTGCTAAACTTGGAACGGTTGAAGGATGGTAAGGTATGGCCGGACTTTATCAATGAAGAAAGTGAGTTGCCCAAGATTTCACCCAACGATATTGTGGTAGATGCCATTTTTGGAATCGGTCTCAACCGAGCTCCCGACGAGTGGGTGGGCAACTTGATCAAGCACATTAATAATTCCCGTGCTTTTACCTTATCTGTGGACGTGCCCTCGGGCTTGCCTGTTGATAGGGGTCCTTGGGAGCCTTCGTATGTAATCAATTCCAGCTATGTGCTGAGTTTTCAGGTGCCTAAATTGGTTTTCTTTTTGCCCCGAACCGGAGTGTATGTCAATCAATGGGAAATCCTTGATATTGGCCTTGACCAAGATTACATTTCCAATACAGAAACGGATTTTGAACTGATCGGACGCCCTGAAGTATTGCCCATGTACCGACCGAGGCTCAAATTTTCACATAAGGGCAACTATGGGCATTCGGTGATTGTTGGTGGTAGTTATGGCAAGATAGGTGCCGTGCAATTGGCCGCTAGCGCCTGTTTAAGTGTGGGTAGTGGTTTGGTTACCGCTTTTATTCCCAAATGCGGGTATAATTCCCTGCAAACCGCTATTCCGGAGGTCATGGTTTTGACAGGGTCTCGAGAAAAGAATATTTCAGGTATAGAAATTCCATTTGAGCCTTCTGTTATTGGAGTGGGAGTTGGTATCGGCCAAGATGATGATACGGTTTCGGCCTTTGGTGCTTTTTTGAAAAAGATGGGGTCTCCCATGGTGATAGATGCCGATGGACTGAACATTTTATCCCAAAACCCTGAAATGCTCAGGGATGTTCCCGAGTTATCGGTTCTCACCCCACATCCGAAGGAATTGGAGCGATTGATCGGGCACTGGTCTTCCGATTTTGAAAAGTTGGAAAAAGCCAAAATTTTTGCTGCTCAATACAATTTGATAGTAGTGATCAAAGGAGCCCATACAGTTACCCTTTTTAATGGTAAAGGTTATGTAAATACAACTGGAAACCCTGGTATGGCCACGGCAGGGAGCGGCGATGTGTTAACAGGTATGATCACCGGGCTTATTGCCCAAGGCTACTCATCTATTGAAGCTGCAATATTTGGAGTTTACCTGCACGGTTTGGCAGGTGATTTGGCTACAAGTTCAAAGGGTTATGAGGCGCTCAAGGCATCTATAATTGTGGACTATATTGGGAATGCCTTTTCTGAACTATTCCGTCAACCTGAAGTGGAACAGAAAGACAATGGCTAGTTTTTTAGGCGCTATTTCTTCCTTTTTTAGGTTTAAGTCTTTTTTGCACCCAAGCCAAAGCATTGTCAAACTCTATAAAAAACTCCATAGGCTTTTTATAAAACATTTTCTCAATATTGAAATTATGCATGTCTATCTCCTTTTTGGAGACGATGGCGAAAGCTTTGAGGTTGTCCATACCTCTGAGGTAATTATATACGGTCGGATCTACGGCGTATGAATTTTTTCTTAAGCTGATATAGGCGAAATCCTTATCCCTAAAATGGATTTCCGATATACCTATCATTTGGTAAGCTCTTTCAAGAGTAATGGTGGTACCTTCATCAAAAGAAGCAACCATATAATTTTGGTAAACCTGAACGGTTCCTATATCGAGTTGATACTCGCGTACCACTACGGTCTTCTTTTTAGAAGTTATTTTCATTCCCAAGTGTAATTATAGCGTCTCGTCTACGAAATTATATGGTAATGACAGTGAACGAAAAAATAATAGATTAAACGCTAAAATATCGTATGTATGGTAATTTCAAAGCATAAAAAAAGCTGACTCACGTCAGCTTTTTTTTGGTTTATTGTAAATTACTTTTCGGCTTCGGGTGATTTCTCGGCCTTTTTTATTTTGATGGTGAGCTCTTCTTTCTTCTCGTCCAAGTCCATAAAAATGCTATCACCTTCTTCCAATTTGGAGTTTACGATTTCTTCTGCAAGCGCATCCTCAATATACTTTTGGATGGCCCTCTTCAGTGGTCGTGCTCCATATTGCTTATCGAAGCCTTTGTCGGCAATATAATCTTTGGCTTTATCTGAAAGACTCAAATCATAACCGATTTCCTTGATTCTCTTGTACAATTTGTTCAATTCGATATCGATGATTTTGTGGATGTCCTCTCTTTCCAAAGAGTTGAAGACCACTACATCGTCTATTCTGTTCAGGAATTCGGGTGCAAATGCTTTTTTCAACGCATTTTCGATCACACTTTTCTGGTGACTGTCCGCCTGTGCTTTTTTGGCCGCAGTTCCGAAACCAACGCCTTGTCCAAAATCCTTCAATTGTCTTGCTCCGATATTGGAGGTCATGATAATAATTGTATTCCTAAAATCTATTTTACGACCTAGGCTATCGGTCAGGAATCCATCGTCCAATACCTGCAACAACATGTTGAAGACATCTGGGTGTGCTTTTTCCACCTCATCCAATAATACTACGGAATAGGGCTTGCGACGTACTTTTTCCGTCAATTGTCCACCTTCTTCGTATCCTACGTACCCAGGAGGCGCACCTACCAATCGCGATATGGCAAATTTTTCCATGTATTCGCTCATATCTATACGTATCAACGCATCTTCGGAATCAAAAAGTTCCTTGGCCAAGATTTTGGCCAATTGGGTTTTACCAACTCCTGTTTGACCCAAGAAAATAAACGAACCAATAGGTTTGTTCGGGTCTTTAAGACCGGCACGGTTACGTTGGATGGCTCTTGCCACTTTGGATACAGCTTCATCTTGGCCGATGACGAATCCTTTGATGAGGTTGGGCAGTTCGGCCAATTTGTTGCTTTCAGTTTGTGCTATTCTGTTCACTGGGATTCCGCTCATCATGGAAACTACATCGGCTACATTGTCTTCTGTAACGGTTTCCCTGTGCAGTTTACTTTCTTCTTCCCAGCGTTCTTGTGCGGAAGCCAATTCTTTTTCGAGACGTTTTTCATCGTCCCTGAGCTTGGCGGCTTCCTCGTACTTTTGCTTTTTAACGACACTGTTCTTTAGTTCACGAACATCTTCCAGCTGTTTTTCGAGCTCCAAAATTTGTTTCGGAACGTCCATGTTAACAATGTGTACTCGTGACCCAGCTTCATCCAAGGCGTCGATTGCCTTATCCGGTAAAAAGCGGTCCGTCATATAACGGTTGGTCAATTTTACACAGGCCAAAATGGCTTCGTCGGTATAATTTACATTGTGGTGCTCTTCATACTTGCCTTTAATGTTCATCAAAATCTCAATGGTCTCTTCTACAGAGGTAGGCTCAACCATTACTTTTTGGAATCGACGTTCCAATGCACCATCTTTTTCTATGTATTGTCTGTACTCATCGAGCGTAGTGGCTCCGATACATTGAATCTCGCCCCTTGCCAATGCGGGTTTGAACATATTGGAAGCGTCCAAGCTTCCTGTTGCGCCACCTGCACCAACAATCGTATGGATCTCATCAATGAACAGGATGATGTCGTCGTTCTTCTCCAACTCGTTCATTACTGCCTTCATGCGTTCCTCAAACTGGCCACGGTATTTGGTGCCGGCAACCAATGAAGCTAAATCCAAGGTTACCACACGTTTGTTGTAAAGTATTCGGGAAACCTTCTTGTTGATAATGCGCAATGCCAAACCTTCGGCAATGGCACTTTTACCCACACCTGGTTCACCAATCAGTAATGGGTTGTTCTTTTTCCTTCTACTCAATATTTGGGAAACACGCTCAATTTCCTTTTCTCTGCCCACAACGGGGTCCAATTTGTTCTCTTCGGCCAAACGGGTAAGGTCCCGCCCAAAATTATCCAAAACAGGGGTCTTGGATTTTTTGCTTCCTTTCTGGGAAGCACTTCCAGAGCCGAAAGAACTTTCTTTACTATCTCCCATATCGTCTGTGTCCCCAGGGAAGGATTCCGCTTGGGGTGTGTCTATGTAGTCATCGTCACTGGTGATCATGGATTTGAACTGTTCCTTGACATTGTCGTAGTCCACTTTCAATTTGTGCAATAACTTGGTTGTTGGATCATTCTCGTTCCTAAGGATACAGAGCAACAGGTGCGCTGTATTGATGGAAGAACTTTGGAAAAGCTTTGCTTCCAAAAACGTGGTCTTCAAAGCCCGTTCCGCTTGGCGGGTCAGGTGAAGATTCTTCTTGTCCTTCTGAATTGTTCCGGTATTAGGGTTCGCTGGACTCAGTATTTCCACCTTTCTACGCAGGTGGTCCAAATCCACATCGAGTGCATCCAATATATTTATGGCCTTGCCATTTCCGTCTCTTAAAAGACCTAGCATCAGGTGCTCAGTACCAATAAAATCATGGCCCAGTCTAAGGGCTTCTTCCTTGCTGTATGCTATAACGTCCTTTACGCGGGGGGAAAAATTATCGTCCATACGTTTCTTTTTCAGCAATTAAAATTAATAAAACTATTGTTACGGTGGTCAAATACCGTACCCTTATTCGATAAAGTAGTGGTAAATGTCGGAATATTTACCATTTTCTGACTATTTAACAAAGCTTTATCACCACATTTTTGATAATACCTGCAATGTTGATAATTTTTTTAATAAAGTATTCGCAAAGCGTTATAGAGGCTGCTATTTTCTGTATATTGCCATGATAATTTAACCACAAAAAAACAATAATAAATAAGCATGGCGGAAGGAGAAAAGTTAATTCCCATTAATATTGAGGATGAGATGAAATCTGCCTACATTGATTATTCAATGTCGGTCATTGTGTCACGTGCCCTGCCAGATGTTCGTGATGGTTTAAAGCCTGTTCACCGAAGAGTGCTCTATGGAATGCACGATTTGGGAGTCAGGTCCAATAGTTCGCATAAGAAATCTGCCCGTATTGTTGGGGAGGTATTAGGTAAGTATCACCCCCACGGTGATTCTTCAGTATATGATACCATGGTACGTATGGCCCAAGAATGGAGCCTTAGGTACATGCTTGTGGATGGTCAAGGTAACTTTGGCTCCGTAGATGGCGATAGCCCTGCGGCCATGCGTTATACCGAGGCCAAAATGCGCAAGATTGCAGAGGAGATGTTGGCCGATATCGATAAGGATACGGTAGACCATCAACTAAACTTTGATGATACCATCGAAGAACCAACGGTACTGCCTACCCGTATTCCCAACTTGTTGGTGAACGGAGCTTCTGGTATCGCCGTGGGTATGGCAACCAATATGCCACCCCACAACTTGTCGGAAGTGGTAGATGGTACGGTAGCTTATATAGATAATTATGACATAGAGATCGATGAGCTTATTACACATATTAAGGCTCCTGATTTTCCTACAGGTGGGATCATTTATGGGTACGACGGTGTAAAAGAGGCTTTCCATACAGGTCGAGGCCGTGTGGTAATGCGTGCCAAGGCAACCATCGAGGAGGTTCAGGGCAAAGAATGCATTGTCGTTACCGAAATCCCGTATCAGGTGAACAAGGCGGACATGATCAAAAAGACTGCCGACCTGGTCAACGATAAAAAAATAGAAGGGATATCCAACATTAGGGACGAGTCCGATAGAAATGGAATGCGTATCGTATATATATTAAAGCGTGATGCCATTCCTAACATCGTACTCAACATGTTGTACAAGTACACGGCCCTTCAATCCTCATTTAGTGTCAATAATATTGCATTGGTCAATGGTAGACCTGAACTATTGAACCTAAAGGATATTATCCACTATTTTGTGGAGCACAGGCACGAAGTTGTTGTTCGCAGAACCAAGTTCGAACTGAAAAAAGCCGAGGACCGTGCTCATATTCTGGAAGGACTTATCATTGCTTCCGATAATATTGATGAGGTAATTGCCATCATTAGAGCTTCTTCCAATGTTGAGGAAGCCCGTAACAAATTGATCGAGCGCTTTAAACTAACGGAGGTTCAGGCCAAGGCCATTGTGGAGATGCGATTGCGCCAACTTACAGGTCTGGAGCAGGACAAATTGCGTGAAGAACATGCCGAGCTGTTGAAGACCATAGAAGATTTGAAAGACATTCTTGATAAAAAGGAGCGTAGAATGCAAATCATAAAAGATGAGCTTCTGGAGGTCAAGGAAAAGTATGGTGATGACAGAAGGTCAGAAATCAACTATGCAGGAGGGGATTTGAGCATTGAGGATATGATTCCTGATGAGCAAGTGGTGATTACCATTTCCCATGCCGGTTATATCAAAAGAACGTCCCTTACAGAGTATAAGACCCAAAATAGGGGAGGAGTCGGACAAAAAGCATCGTCTACCAGAAACGAAGATTTCTTGGAACATTTGTTTGTGGGTACCAACCACCAATATATGTTGTTCTTTACCCAAAAGGGAAAATGTTTCTGGATGCGCGTATTCGAAATTCCTGAAGGAAGCAGAACATCCAAGGGTAGGGCCATCCAAAACTTGATCAATATTGAACAAGATGATAAGGTAAAGGCCTTTATCTGTACCCAAGATCTGAAAGATGAAGAATACGTCAACAGTCACTTTGTGATCATGGCGACCAAAAAAGGTACGGTCAAGAAGACTTCATTGGAGCAGTACTCAAGACCTCGTCAAAATGGTATCAATGCGATAACCATTCGAGAGGGTGATGAATTGTTGGAAGCTAAATTGACGACCGGTACCAGTCAAATATTCCTAGGACTTAAGTCCGGAAAAGCCATTCGCTTCGAAGAATCCAAAACAAGACCGATGGGAAGAAACGCTTCCGGTGTAAGAGGTGTAACTTTGGCAGATGATAATGATGAAGTGGTTGGAATGGTATCTGTTCACAATTTTGAAGATGACATTCTTGTAGTATCCGAAAGAGGTTATGGAAAACGCTCCAATATTGAAGACTATAGAATCACCAATAGGGGTGGAAAAGGGGTGAAAACAATTTCCATTACCGATAAGACCGGAGGTCTTGTGGCCATCAAAAATGTAACCGATACGGATGATCTGATGATTATCAACAAATCGGGCATTGCCATCCGTATGGGGGTTGAAGATCTTAGGGTGATGGGAAGAGCCACACAAGGGGTTCGTTTGATCAATCTAAAGGATAATGATGCCATTGCGGCAGTTGCCAAAGTGATGAAGGAAGATGACCCTGTCGATGAAGCCGATATCAGGGATATCGAAGTAAAAGGAGAAGATGGCACGGCTATTGATGATAATACGGACGAAAAAGAATAATTAAGTAGATATAAGCAATAAATCGATAAATACTAAATAATTTCAATTTTAACATGAGAACAAGAATATTAATACTATTAGCCTTAGGAGTATCCACTATGGGGTTTGCCCAGAAGGATGAGATGAAGACGGCGGAAAGGGCTTTGAAGGACGGTGATGCAGCAGCTGCAAAAGCTGCTTTGGTAAGCGCTGCCTCCCTAATCGATTCGGCCAAGGAAAAAGATCAGGCCGAGTATTATGCACTTTTAGGGAATGCGAACTACGAATTGGCAAAGAAAGGAGATGCATCTTCCTACGAGTCTGCATTGGAGGCTTACAAAAAAGTAATTGCTGTTGAAGAAGCAAGCGGAAAGTCTAAATATACTTCCGTTGCCCAAGAGAAAATGGGACAAATGACAGCTGATTTGGTCAACTCTGCAGTAGAGGACAACAACAACAAAAAGTTCAGTGAAGCTGCCGAGAAATTGTACCTGAGCTATACATTGAGCCCAAAGGACACTGTTTATCTCTATTACGCTGCAAGTAGTGCAGTAAACGGTCAGGACATGGAAAAGGCCCTTCAATATTACAAAGAACTGAAGGATCTTGACTACAATGGGGAATCTGTAACCTATACAGCGGTGAATGTGGAGACCGGAGAAACCGAGAGCATGGATAAAGCCACTCGTGACCTTTATGTAAAGGCTGGAACACACAAAGATCCAAAAGAAGAGGTGAGCCCATCCAAAAAACCAGAAATCGTTAAGAACATTGCTTTGATTTATCAGCAAATGGGAGAAAATGAAAAGGCAATTGAAGCTTATGCCGATGCCAGATCAGAAAATCCAGACGATGTAAACTTGGTTTTGGGAGAAGCTAACTTGTACTATGCTATTGGAGATAAGGAAAAATTCAAGGATTTGATGGGGCAGGCATCTGCAATGGCTCCCGACAACCCAGATTTGTTGTACAATATCGGTGTGATCAATATGGAGCAAGGTAACTTGGAAGATGCTAGGGATGCCTATAAAAAAACGTTGGCCATTGACCCAGGTTACATCAATGCCTTGTTGAACCTTTCCACAACTTATGTGAACGAGGGGAACGGCCTTATTGATGAAATGAACGTATTGGGAACTTCTAAAGCTGACATTGCAAAATACGACGAGCTTAAGGAGAAGAAAGATAGCTTGTTCAGAGAAGGAGCAGCTGTTTTGGAAGATGCGCTTCAGTCCAACCCGGACAACGAAAGTATCTTGACCCAGTTGAAAAACATTTATGGAGCTTTGGGAGACAATGAGAACTTCATGAGAATCAAAAAGCTTTTGGGAGAATAATCAAGTGTTCTTCCTAAAAAAAAGCCCCGATACGTTCGGGGCTTTTTTTTATATCACTTTTTTTATGACCCGTAATTGATGGGTATATAGTTTTTCCTCGGAATTAAATATACCGGTGTGGTCAATTCTATCAATACGGACATGGCCGTTTACGTGGATAATGTAATTGTCCTTTAAAATAATGCCAACATGGTCTATAATACCTTCGTTGTCATCAAAAAAGGCTAGATCACCAGGCTCGCTTTCTTCAATAAAACTTAAGGCTTCTCCTTGCTTTGATTGTTCCTCGGCAGTTCGGGCCAATGTGTATCCATTGATCTTGTACACCATTTGGGTAAACCCGGAGCAATCGATTCCGAACGGAGTTTTTCCACCCGCTAGATACGGAGCCTTTAAATACATGATAGCCGTATCCACCAAACTGTCCTTGGGGTTTTTATCGGTAGAGATATGGCCCTCGAATGTATGTTCCAACAATTCAGGGGAGTTGATCATGGAACCCATTATAATGGGTTGTAACATCCCATCCCTTGTACAGATATGTGATACAACATCCGAACATATTTTTTGAGGTTCTAGGGCTTCAATATGTTTATAAACATCTTCTGCAATAAGTTTAAGTTGGTTGTTTGGTATCCAGCCTTCAAAATTGTCATAAGCCGTTCTGATCCTGCTCCACTTTTTCCTGGCCTCAAGAACCTTAAAATGCTCCCCGTACAACAATTGGGATGACATTTCGGCACAATCGTCCGGATTTGTTCTAATGGGAACAATACTTAGAGGACAAATTCCATATTGCATTTACTGTACAGATTGAATCACTAATTTCTTTCCAAAACAATGGATGAAGCTCCACCACCACCATTACATATGGCGGCAGCTCCCAATTTGGCATTGTTTTGTTCCAATATATTCAACAATGTTATGGTAATTCGCGCTCCTGAACAACCCAAGGGATGTCCCAAGGAAACCGCACCACCATTTACATTGACATTGGAGTCGTTTAGCCCAAGAATTTTCATATTGGCCAGACCCACCACCGAAAATGCTTCATTGAATTCGAAAAAGTCAATATCCTCAATGGATACTCCTGCCCTGTCCAATGCTTTTGGGAGTGCTTTTGCAGGGGCTGTGGTGAACCATTCGGGCTCCTGGGCCGCATCGGCATATCCTTTAATGGTAGCCAAAGGTGTCAAGCCAAGTTCTTTGGCTTTTTCTTCGCTCATCAGCACAACTGCCGCAGCACCATCGTTTATGGTGGAGGCGTTGGCAGCGGTAACCGTCCCATCTTTGGAAAAGGCAGGCCTTAAAGCGGGAACTTTTTCCAGTTTTACGTTTTTAAATTCTTCATCTTCATTCACTACAATAGCTTCTCCTCGGCGCTGGGGTACTTCAACTGGAACTACCTCGTTATCGAATTTGCCGTTCTTCCAAGCTTCAGCAGAACGTTTATAGGATTGAATGGCATAGGCATCTTGGTCTTCTCTACTAAATTTATATTCTGTAGCACAAGCATCGGCACATACGCCCATGGCATTCTGGTCATAAGCATCTACCAGACCATCTTTCTGCATACCATCAATCAATGTGGAAGGGCCAAATTTGGTTCCCTTTCTCATGTAGGCATAGTGAGGAATCAAGCTCATGTTTTCCATACCCCCGGCAACAACTATGGAGTTTTCGCCCAAAGCAATGGATTGCGCACCTTGCATGATGGTTTTCATTCCAGAGGAGCACACTTTGTTTACCGTTGTACACGGCACGGTATTGGGAATGCCTGCGAAAATTGCAGCTTGTCTCGCTGGTGCCTGACCTGTTCCGGCCTGCACTACATTTCCCATCAAAACTTCCTCGACAAGTTCAGGTTTTAGACCTATTTTATCCAAAGCTCCTTTTATGGCCACAGCACCCAATTTTGGGGCGGGAACGCTGGATAGGGCTCCCATAAAACTTCCAATAGGTGTTCTTGCGGCAGAAACTATAACTACTTTTTTCATATGTGCATTTTTACTCCTGCGAAAATACTAAATTTAAATGCAAAGCGATAAGGAACTTGGGCAACGTACTTCTTATATATATTTTCTATTTTTGAAGCTAACAGTTTTATGGAATGGGAAAAACCTTGGATAATGTATACAAACATCAATCACTGGTCTACAAGTATTTCCTGTATGTGGTATCGGTAGCCCTGATTGTATTTTTTTTCCCAAAGGGAGGCAAGTTTAAATATGAGTTTCAGAAGGGGAAGCCTTGGCAGTATGAGAATTTATATGCGCCCATAGATTTTTCGATAAAAAAGACCCAAGAGGAGATTCAAGAGGAGCAATCCTCGATTCGAACCAATAAAACAGATTACTACACTTTTAATGCTTCGCTCGTTTCCGATGTAAAAAATGAGGTTTTGGAAGAATTGAACACCATTTTCCAATCCGGAGACTTTTCTTCATCGGAGCGACAATCCCTTAGAAATATTTCCGAAGCCGTTGTTGATGAGGTCTATGTGCATGGTGTTTTTCAAAATTTGCCCCAATCAGAATCCACGGTCGTAGTGCGGAACAACGAGGCACAACCCATTGCTCCGAGCGATTATTTGAGTCTTGAACAAGCAAAAAAAAATATTACAGAGCTTTTGTCGGATGCAACTGTTGATGGTTCGGTACGTCTTCAGTCCATTATCAAAAATAGTCTTAAGGCCAATCTTTTTTATGATGAGGTACTTACGGAAAGTGCGTTGAACGATGAGCTCTCCAAAATTTCATATACCCGGGGCGAGGTAGACCAAGGCAAACTGATTATTGCCAAGGGGGAGATTGTGGAGAACGAGGATTTTAAAGTATTGAACTCCCTCAAAGATGAATATGAGTCGGAACTATGGATGGGGAGCAACTACTATTTTATATTATTGGGGTACACCATTCTGGTGGCTTTGGTGCTCATAATGCTGTTTTTGTTTTTGAAACGATACAGGAACGGGATTTTTCAGAACAACAACAAGGTCACTTTTATTTTCTTCAATATTTTATTGATGGTCCTTGCTACCACCCTTATGGTAAAACACTACGAAAGCTATATTTATATGGTTCCGTTGTGTATTCTTCCCTTGATATTGAAAAACTTTTTTGATGCACGGTTGGGATTGTTTGTGCATGTGTTAACGGTATTGATTCTTGGTTTTATAGTGCCCAATAGTTTTGAATATATCTTTTTACAGATCATTGCGGGCATCGTTACAATTCTAACGGCTTCAGAACTGTATAAGAGAGCGAATCTCTTTATTTCTGTAGGACAGATTACGTTGATATATATCGTGGGATATTTTGCTTTCCACGCCATCCATGAAGGTAACTTGGAAAACATTGAATGGATTTTGTTCGGTGTATTTGTTTTGAACGGCCTGTTGACCCTTTTTGCCCAACCGCTGATTTATATGTTCGAAAAAATCTTTGGACTTGTCTCTGATGTGTCGTTGTTGGAACTGTCCGACACAAATTCCAAATTGCTCAAAGAACTTTCGGATAAAGCGCCAGGAACATTTCATCATTCCTTGCAAGTTGCCAACCTTGCGGAGGCTGCAGCCAATGAAATAGGAGCGAATGCCATGCTGGTCAGGGTAGGGGCATTGTACCATGATATTGGTAAAATGGAGAACCCGACTTATTTTACGGAAAATCAAATAACCAGTGTTAACCCTCATGATGACCTTCCACCAAAAGAGAGTGCTAAAATTATCATAGATCATGTTATCCACGGTATTGAGATAGCCAGGAAAAACAATTTACCTGATCGTGTAATCGATTTTATCAGGACTCACCATGGAACAACTACGGTCTATTATTTCTATAAAAAACAACAAGAGTTGGATCAAGAGACGGCTGTGGAGGATTTTAAGTACCCTGGCCCAATACCTTTTTCCAAAGAAACGGCAATTTTAATGATGTCGGACGCTGTTGAGGCTGCCTCCAAGAGTTTGAAGAACCCTACATTTACCATAATTGACGAGTTCGTAGAGAAGATAGTAAAAGGGCAAATGCAGGCCAACCAGTATTTAAATGCCAATATTACGCTTAAGGAAATAGAAATGGTTAAAAAAGTACTTAAGCAAAAGCTTACCAACATCTATCATTTAAGGGTGGAATATCCTGAATAGCAGAGGAGTGATAAAAGTTCCGATAAAAAAATGAAAAAATAGTTGCGATCTTACATCTGAAAAGGTACATTTGCATCCGCATTTTTAGAGTGCACGTTCTTAAGAATTCAATAGGAGAGGTGCCGGAGTGGTAACGGAGCAGATTGCTAATCTGTCAGCGCGTAAGTGCTGCCCGGGTTCGAGTCCCGGTCTCTCCGCTTTTTCCAACATACTTCGGGGTGTAGCGTAGCCCGGTTATCGCGCCTGCTTTGGGAGCAGGAGGTCGCAGGTTCGAATCCTGCCACCCCGACATTTATGGTTTTTTTGTTAAAATTGAAAACCATAATTTATTGAAAGCCAGAGAATTAATTTTCTTTGGCTTTTTTTATTGCCATATAAAGGCAATATATGGGGGTGTCCTATAGGGTGTCCTATTATTTTTCGGGAGGATTTCTTAACTTATATGCCCTGATTTGATCTTTCGTGTGATTTGACTTTCGCTAACGGATTGTTCCACTTAAAGCGAAAACACATGAAAAACTCACATGCATTCAACATCGGTTTCTGGCTGAAGAAAACGGCCAGAAAACCTGACGGTCAAGTTCCCATCTATGCGCGTATCAGATTTGAAAAACAACGCTCCGATCTGAGCGTCCACCGAACCGTTTTGGAGGACCATTGGTGCCACTCTTCAGGCAAGGTTCACCGCGGCTTCAAAGGGGCTGCAAGCATCAATATGTATCTTGATGATATCCAGGCCAAGCTCCTGGATTGCCACAGACAGTTGATGGCGGAAGGCGCACCCATATCGGCCAGGGCGATCAAGGACCGGTTCTTGGGCAATGACAAGCCCGTTCAGACCCTAAAGGACATATTTGATTTCCATCGAAAGCATGAGATCCCCAAACTTGCCAAAGGGACCATCAAGAACTATTCGGGCACAGAGACCTATTTGCTCAGGTTCGTCAAGCAAAGGTACCGAACATCCGATGCACCACTGTCCTTGGTCGATTATGCTTTTTTAATCGAGTTCGAGACCTATCTGCGCAATTGTGAGACCATAGTGAAGAACATTCCCCTGAGCAACAATGGTATCATGAAACATATGGAGCGGTTCAAAAAAATGGTCACTCTGGCCCATAAGTTCGGCTGTATTTCAAGAAATCCCTTTACCCTTTATAAAATGAAGTTCGAGTCCTATGACAGTGATTTTTTGGAAGAGGAGGAGATACAACGATTAAGGAATTTGGTGCTCAAGAATTCCAGTTTGGACATGGTGCGCGATATCTTTATTTTTTCCTGTTACACAGGGTTGAGCTATATCGAGGTAAAACTGCTCAAAACCGGTGATATTGTCAAGGGATTGGATGGGGATCAATGGATCAATGTCAGGCGGAAAAAGACCAATACCCCTGTAAAGGTACCGCTTCTGTACGATGCCAAATGTATCCTGGAAAAATATGAGTATTTCCCGGACTATAAGAAGGACGGCTCCTTATTGCCCGTATTTTCCAATCAAAAGGTGAATAAATACTTGAAAGAGGTGGTTAAACGAGCCAAAATAAATAAGAAGGTTACTTTTCATGTCGCCAGACATACGTTTGCGACCACCATCACCTTGATGAACGATGTCCCCATAGAGACTGTGTCAAAACTCCTTGGTCACACCAAACTATCGACTACCCAAAAATATGCAAGGGTGGTGGAAAAGAAAATCAGCAAGGACATGTCGAAACTAAAAGAAGCTTTAAAGGGTCCAAAAGACGGTGGTCAAACGTTGGAATCCGAATCAGCTGTTGCAACGAATCATAAAAGGAAGGGACATTTAAGGGTAGTTAAGTAGGATTTGGAAGCAATGGGCATGGAGGTTTTAAAAAAATAAGAAATAGTAGATTATTTCATTTAATTCCACATTATAATGTGGAAATTGATATATTTTTTTGATGAAACATTCAATGTAACCCTAAAACCGCAGTATAGTGTGGATATAAGTGTATTAATATGAATGCAAAACAACGTATAGGCCATATTATACAAGAGCTTCGCACTCAAAGGCGGATAACCCAGGAACATCCTGCGGAAATTGCCCAGGTGGGTATAAATACCCTGTATAAGATTGAGAAGGGGGATGCCAATCCAACCTTGTCCTCCTTGGAAAAAATTGCGGATGTTTTTGGATTGGAAATAACACTTAAGGTTAAGGAAATTCCGGAAATAGGAAATGAGATAGTCAAAAATCCATTATAAAGGGCAATGGACAGGTATTCTTGCCCTGGACAATCATGGTCATTATACGTTTCGTTATACGGAGGACTGGCTCAGGGATGGCAACAAACCTCCCATTAGCCTTACGCTTGCCAAATCAACGGAAGCATACAGGTCGGATCATTTCTTTCCCTTTTTTTACAATATATTACTGGAGGCGGCCAATAAACAACTGGTCTGTAAAATCACGAGAATAGATGCTGAGGGTTATTTCGGAACCAATAGGGACATGGTACGACTACCACTTTTTTCCCATAACTGGATCTTCAAGTCCTCCTTGGGACCCAAGACAAACTTTGGGACCACGCAGACAAGTCTTTGGTGATTTCCTGTTTGAACGATATCCGGTTTTTTATAGAAGTAGGCAATATCCAATGGTATTTCTTGGGAGGTTGCCCTTCTTTTTTTACTGCCATTGATTACTGAAATAGCCAAATGTCCAAGTTCGAAATCAATACCTGATTTGTTTTTGATATTCAAAACCAGATACACTTCATCACCATGATAGGTAAGGGATTCCAAGCGGAGCCGAAGTCCTCTTTTTCGTTCGGTCACCAGATTTTTGGTGTTGTGTTCCAATAGGTGGGAACAGTGGTCCTTGTATGTTTTCTGTTGCTTTGTAAGGGAATCCGTGACTTTTGAATCAAGGTTTTTATTGTTTTGATTTGGCCGAAGGGTCCCTATGCTTTCCCGTGTTGTGATAAAGTGGTTGTACTTCGGAAGTGTCTTCGCATATACCAAATGAAAGGAGTAGACTATACCATCGGTAGTGATCACCAATAAATTACTGGGTTTTCCAGGAACAGCTTGCAACAAACCAAGGTATTCCTCCTGTTCCCTGTTATAGGTGAATACAAAACCTGGATGACCGGACACTGCTTTTTGAATGGGATTGGGGAAAAACAGGCCCACGTTCTGGTGTTCATTGGCATAAATGGTGTCCAAGGCTCTTTGGCCATGCGAGTTTGTCCATATTGTTGAGATGATGATAAGTGTGAAGAGATACTTTAAATACATGATCAGGGTTTTAAAAGGAATTGATAGTTATTGGGAATTTCAACCTTAATGGCACGGTTGTCCTTCCTAAAGATGTTCTTGATGCCACTCAATTGGGGAACTCCTGGGATATTTACCTCCCTTATGGTCTCATCCAGGCCTTGGTTCACAATGGCCCCCTTTAGATGGTTTTCCACATAAATGCCTTCCTTGCCATCTTGAAGATCATATGCCTTGAGTGCAATGGGATGATTCCCTAGTCGGGAAACCTCGACTAATACCCGGTTGGGACGGATCTTGGCAAAGCCATACAGGCGTGTATATTTGGGTAAATGAAATCCATTGATGGTGAGGGCGGAAGTGAGCATCAACTCCAAGCGTTGTCCCTCTCTTATTTGTTGACGGCCACTGACCCGTACTACAGGAAATTCATTGGAAAATTTGCTGTTGGCTCTGGGTTTCGAGGCAAAGAAAAGTTGGTGTTCCAACCCGAGTACTTTGGAATCGATGCTTTTGGTTAATGTACTGGAATCGGAAACTATTGGGATGTTGATTTCTGGTTTAGGTGTAGCTGGGGCTAAGGATTGTTTTGAGGATAGTGACCGACTATGCTTTTTTTGTTCTTCTATATAAAGGCTATCGATGATACGCTGTTTTTCATATTCCATATAATCAGGGTTGAAGTAGCCCTTGTCGTCCACCATATGCTCTGGATACATCGGAGGTGCCGTGGACTCACGTTCCTCTTTGATGGCCTCCAGAGCCTCCAATTTGGACCTGTATTCCATAGGGGGTTCCTCAAGGTCTGGCAGTGGGATTTGGTCCGTGTTCAATTCGGGCTCTTTCTCCTTTCCAAAGGTGAGCAGGGCATACGCGGTGATGAACAATACGACGCAGGCCAAGACCAGTACAAATACGATTTTATTTTTCTGTAGCTTCATTTTCTTCTAGTTTATGGAGTGAGTTTTCATAAAAATCAGTGATCAACAATCCATGGGGATTATGGGGGAAATGACGCTCCACGGATATCAATTTGCCCGAAGTAACCAGTTCATAGGTATCCGTAATACCGCCCCTATTGATGCTGAACACAGTTCGGGTCTCAAAAGAGTAGGGTTCCATTGTGATATCAATCTTGGAGTGGATACGCTCCACTTGTTGGACCAAGGAGTATTGCATCAACCTGTTGTATAGACCATCGGCCTTCTTTTGTCTGTACAGTGCGTCCACCGAGGCATTACCCAACCATAGGGCCTTTTCCATATGTCGCTCATAATTCGCTGCATCCACACCGTAGAACAGTCGATGGAACTCTTCCAAATGGGACAGGGCCTCTACTTCTAGGTTCTCCCGTTGGTCGATGAGTTTCAAGGGTATGACATCGCCCATATCATTGACCATAAAAGCATTGTTGAGACTGTTTTGGTGCATTCGGGCCACCATGGTCATGGAGATGATGCAGACCAATCCTGAAACGAGGACTACCGAAAGGACGATCCAACGGTTCAATCGCAGTTGCTGATATATGTTTTTAAAGGGTGTTTTCATTTTCTTATGGATTTAACCGGTGAACAATCGCAGGGTAAAGCTGGTTGCCTTTCGATAGAGTTTGAACTTGAGCAGTACGATGAACCCGATGGACCCGAATTCTATGACCGGGGCGAAGAACTCACTGCCCCAATCCGTCCCGAACAGGCTACCCCAAAAGTTGGTATTGATTTCCGTATAGAGGTTATTGACAAAGACATTGACCAGAAAAAAAGCTGGGACCAGCATATAGACCCCTGCGTACAGTTTGAAATAGGTATAGGCCAGATTTCTGAACTTTTCAAAGACTGACAAGCTGATGACCAAGGGGAAAAAGGCCTGTAAGATGCCCAACAGGAAATACCGTTCGGCCAGGAACAGTGGATAGATGAAAATATCCAGCAACCATAAGATGGTTCCGATGATAAAGGCCAGCATTTTGAGCCCGTATAATGGTGTGACCAAGGCTTCATATAGCATGGCCATGGCTTTTTTGGCGGCTTCCAAAGCACCCACATCCCGTTCCAGATCCACATCCTGTAGCTGTAAGGGGAGGAGTGCCGGAGCCGTGTCCCGATACTGGGCTTCAATGGCCACAAGAATACCATCGAACACCCCCAATATCTCTGTGGAGAAAATGACCAAGAGCACGATCACAAAGTTCTTGGCCAGTTCCGTAGGGGTAAGCCCCCAGGTATGGCCATCGGTCGATGCAATGCCCTCATTGTATTTTTTCAGGATATTTACCAAGAAAAACAGGATGGCCAAGGTCTTCATGCCCACAATGGTGTACTGTGAAAAGTCACTTTCCTTGATGGTCTGAAAGACCGCGTCCACATATTCCAATCCTATGCCTAAAAAGTATCCGGCCATCAGTATTGTTGTTCTCGATTATTGATAATATCCTGCATCTTCCGAAAGGAGATGATCTCCCGATAGCGACGGGTCTTGACTTCCAGTTCCGCCACCATTTCTTGGGATTGTATTTTCTTTTCAATCAATATGGCCGTTCGTTCCGCATCCGTCATTTTCAAAAAATCATTGGAGAGGATCTGGTTGACAAAATCCAGATCGTCGATGGCCGTGTCCATGATGTCCTCAAACGAGTCGGATATCTGTGCCACTTCATCGGCCTTGATATAAGGGGAGTTCAAAATGTCCCTGAGGTCGTTTTGGACCGTTTGGAACAAGATTTCATTGTTCTTGGCCAGTTCCTTGACAGCTTTCAGTTGTTTAATGGTGTTATTGACCTTGACAATGTTCTCCTTTTGTTCTTTTAGGAACTCCACGGTCTTCAGAAGTTCCGAGGTTTGTTTGGCCGACTCCAACAAGGACTTGGTCATACTGATGAAGTTCGTATTGTCATATACCGGCATCCCTTGGCAGGCAGCGCCTACAGGCAATAAAAATACCATGGCCATGGCTAGGCCGAAAGTAAAGGAGGTTCCTCTTCTGTTTTGTTTCTTCTCTTTACTCATGTTGTCAAGTTTTTTTGATGTATATATTCTGTGATGGCTTGCTCCATATCATGGGTCTTTTCAAAGAGCTGCATAATGTGTTCGTTTTCACTGCCATCGGTCAGATAGGCCGCATAGACCTCAGGGGGCACCTCCAACCGGAACACATTGCTTTCCTTTCCGATTTTGATAAAGACTTCCGTGTATTTTCGGTCCCCGGTCAAATGGTTTCGGATGGATTTGAGCTGGTTCAGGTCATGGCTGGATAGGCTCAACCTTTTTTTTAAGGTCTCATACCCCTTCTCGTTCTTAAGGCAATAAATGACCTGTGTATTTTCCAGGATACTGGCCGAGGTGGAGTTCTCCGGTAATTGGTTGATGGATTGGAGGATGATACCGATGGCCCCGTTTTGTTTTCGTATCGCCTGGTAATAGAATTCCACGCTTTCCAGCACATTGGGAAACTTCAATTGTTTGGCAAACTCATCAAAAAGGATGATGCCCCGCTCAGAGCGATTTTGCCAAATGGTTCGTTGAATGGCCGATTTGATCAGTTTGAGCATCACCGAAAGGATTTCCTTGTTGTCCTTTACCTCGTCCAGCTCAAATACGATCAATTGTTTATCTTCCAAGGTGTAGCTCTGATCTTCTTCTGTATCGAACAAAAAGCTGTAAAGACCATCTTCCACATATTCCGAGAGGATGTGCAAAAAAGTATAAATATTGAAATCGGCTTCCTTGAGCTGTAGTTCTTGGATAAGCGTTTCTTTCCGTCGGTCGACAAAACGGTACAGGGAGCCCAAGGAATGTTCCGACCGGATGTGTCTGTAATAATGGAGCAACACTTTCTTGATGGCCACTTCCTTGGATTTGTTCACTTTTTCCTCTGCCAAGAGTTCGAGCAGGAAATGGGCAAGATCCTCCAAACGCTCAGGACTCAAGTCTTCCGGGTTCGATAGGTAGAATGGATTGATGCCGAGGTTTTTTCCTTGCGCATAGCGAAGAATGATATGGCGGTCAGGATAAAGGTGGGCGAACTTGGCGTAGGAACCGCCCAGGTCAATGATCACCAAGCGAACGCCCGCTTCAAAGTATTGTCTTAGGATGTTATTGGCCAGAAAGGACTTTCCTTCCCCGGTCGGGGCGAAAATGGCAAAGTTCCTGGCCTTGATCCGCTTTTTTTCGGCGTCCCAAACATCTTTGTGTATGGGGATATTGTACTGGCGATCATTAAAGATAATCCCCGTACCGTCCGATTTGTAATTGGTATTGTTGATGTAAAGACAAAGGGCGTGTTTGAGATCCGAGACATAGAGGTCTTCATTGCTGAAGTTGGAGGCATGACAAGGATGGGAGTTTAAAAAGTAGTGTTTGCGTTCTTCCCCTCTGGGATGATAAGGGACCATGTCCAATTCCTTGAACTCTGTCTTGATCTTGGAGGCGATTTGTTTTAAATGATGTCGTTCTTGATGCCAGAAGATGATATTGAGATGGCCGCGGATAATGCGTGAGCTATCATCTTGATTGATTTGGTCCACAATGTGTCGGATCTTTTTAAGGACCACTTTGTTTTGGGTGCCGAAATTGGAGCTTTTGGAGAGCTCTTCGATCTTTTTGTCCAAGACCTTGCGCCATTTATGTTTGTCATCCAGATACAATATATGGTTCACGATATGGTTTTCCTTGAGATCCAATCCCAAACCGTCCAAAAAGCCTTGGTGGAAGATAAAGTCATCCGAGGTGAACCTGCTATTGGAGATACTGCTGTGCACAGATTCCCCAAAACACAGTTCACTGTTGAAGGCCATGGCGTCAAAATAATGGTCGCCGATCTCTATGGTTTTGTTGTTCAATACGATGTCAGTATCAAAATCCAGGTTGAACCCGTTGAAATAATTATGGGTATGGACCAAAACACCTTTTGGATCCATAGGAAGCAGGTTGATGTGCTTTGCGTTGTTGATATAGGAAACAGTGTCATTTATCGTAGTGATGAACTCTGCCACCTGCAGGTCCAACTTTCTATGGTATCCCTTTGCGGTACTACGAAAGGGGTTCACATATTTGGAGGCATTGAGGACGTTGTCCAATGGAAGCACAAAGAAAAGGTACCCATCGTGTTTTAGATACTCCCTGCCTTTGAAATGGTCGTGAGTGGCCCTTTCCAAAAAAGTGTTGTTCTTGAGCTGTTTGGCCGAGTAGCCTTGTTTTTGATATATATCCTGTTTATGGATGATTGTCCCCGTGGGCAAGGACTTGAAAGCCTGGAACCAGATACTGTGCATTTCCTCAAAATCCCTTTCGGAAAGGGAATACACTTCGGGAAAGTCCACTGCATAGTTAAGGACTACATTGCCATTACTTGCAAAGACGATATGGTTTTGGATATCGAGGATAGGGTGGTTTGTGTTCAGGTTGATTTTAGACATGGCTCAAGGAGCTTAAGCGTTTATTGCTGATTGTGCTGGGAAAGGTGTTCTTGACCTTAATTGGCATGGGTTTTTTGACCCACCGGCCCAATGCCCCATAGAGTAGGGCATTGAACAACAGTAGGCCCACGATGACACCAAAATGAAAGGAAAAGATGATGATCAATAGGGAACCGATGACCGATACCATTTGTAGGGCAAACATGGATATGGGAAGCCCCATGATCATGGCCTGTTTACGAATGTTTCGGTAAGTGCGATAGGTTTTCATGCTAGACCACGATGCCAATGAGATAAGTGAAAATACCCACCACCGCCCCGGCAATAAGTACAAAGACCAATACCCGGGTGATGCCTTTTTTCAGGTCTGAGTTCTCTCCGAAAAAATGACCGGCATTGAACAGAAAGCCTACCAAAAAGATGACACCCAGGATAATGGGGAAAATGGCCCGGATGGTATCGGAGATATCATTGACCGAATCCTCGATTCCCCCGATCTGGGCCATAATAGCACTTGAGGTGAACAGTAACAATAAGGTGATCAGAAGAGATTTTCGCATATCGTAAACGTTTATGGGTTGGACGATTATTGATAGGTGAAAAGTACTTTATTATTCATTTATATAATTGATAATCAGAAGATTGTGAATATTATTTTAGTTGGTTTGATTTAGTACTGAATGCCTTGATTTGGTACCATGGGATATGAGGAAAAGAGAGGAGCTGTTGATAACCAAAATTTTGTAAGGTGGAATAGGGGGGGTAAAACGTCAAGTCGGCAATAAGGAAGGTTGATTTCTAAGGTGTTTTACTGTCGGAAAGTGGAAGGAGATATGGGGTTTGTTATTCACCTCCTTTGATGCGTTGGTAATTATCTATCAATGCTCCGGTAACCATCTTGGCCTTTGCATCACTTATTCCATCAAAATTGATCGTATGTGTGGAAACAAAATTCTTTAACAGTATATCGACATCGGATTCATCCAGATAACCATTATCTCTCAAATTGCCCAATATAGCGGGGTATCTATTTGATTTGAATCCATCTTCCAGCATCTCAAACGTACCAATAATTGATGTTATAATGTATTTAGGTTGTTTTGTATTCTATGCCATAGTTCCTTGCCCACATCGGCCTTTTTTGCATATTTCGCCCAGGATTTGACTATAGCGTTGATTTCCTTGATGATTTTTCTACCTTTTTTAATATTGTTGTCTTGGGCAATGGTCATCAAATCATCGGCAGTGATCCCAAGTCTTTTTCCATTTACACTCAAGGTTTGTTTGTTTACCCAGTGGTTGGTGGGATCAAAGGCAAAGCATAGGTCAAAGGCAGGGGCCAATTGCCATTTTTCATTCTTTTTCAAGAGAAATGAAAAGTTCTTGGTATGATCGTCATAATTGGTGGCCAATACATTGAAGACCATCCTCCTGAACATTTCTTCGGCTTCCGGATAGGTAAGTCTTAGGGATCTCATGGTCTGAAATACTTGCTCATAGCTATAGCCGAACATATCGTTGAAGTCATAATGTTGTATACCGCATAGGGAAAGTACATGGTGTTTTATATTGCCTTCGCGGTCAAAGCGTTTGGTCATAAAGTGGGCCCGACCGTTTTCTTCCAACAGCTGACTTTCACTGATGGCTATCCCACAGTCCTTGGCCATGAGGTAGTAGGCATACTCGACTCGGCCCCAGCCATGGCTGTCACCGAACTGTTCGCCGCTGACCCCGTCCAGTTTAATGAGCCAATGCTCAAAGCCTTTGGGCACATTGGCCTGTCCCGAGCGCACCTCCGCAGTCTTTGGATTGTAGGCGATAACGGCCTTTGGACGAGCTCCCCCTGCAGAGGTCCCGATTTTTAGTATTTCCATCATGGCCTTTTCATCATCCTTCTTCAAGTTGGTCAAAAAAGACTCCCTTTGGTTGAGCATTTTTTTGGCGACTTCTACCAAACTGTCCATTTCCAGGGAAAAACTTTTGGTGCCACTTCTGATTTGTGCCGGTTCAAATTCCAAGGCCCCCATGCCGCGTTTGCCAATAAAGCATAGTTTTTCCACAGGGTTCATGCTGTTTTCGGGTCTTCCTTGTTGGGCCAACCAAATATTGATAAGCTTGTTCCCGTATTTGTCGGGAAGGGCATCGGACAATAGGCCGGGCAAGCCCTTGAAGGTGTCCTCGGTTTGATTTCTCCCTTTTCTAAGTTCCGGGAAGCTGTAAATCCTTGGACCTTGGGAAATGGGCATTTTTAAGGGAGAAAGGTCCCAGTTGTTTTCCAGAAATTTCGGGCTGTATTCAAATAGGCCCAGTTGTCTACTTTTATCCCATCGGATGGCTCCTGCCAACTCCCCCCAGATCAGTACTTCTGCTACGTCTACCATTCCAAATCCTTTTCGTCCCCTTCTTGGGTGCTTTTGTTCCTGACTCTATGCTTTTGCTGCTTTTTAAGCTTGGCATATTCCAAAGGACTTATTTCATCAGAGTATTCAAAATTGTCCAGCACGGCCAAACGGTCCAGTGCACGTAAGATTTGGAGCAGACTGGTCAATGAAATAGATTCCCCGTTCTCGATCTGGCTGATGGTCCAACGGTTCAGGCCTGCAGATTCGGACAGTTGTAGCTGTGTTTTGTTCTGTTGTTGGCGTTCATATTTCACGTAGTTGCCAATCTGTTGTACGATAGCCGCATCCGACATCTGAACCCAATTAATGTTGGTATTTCCCATCACTAAGTGTTTTTTGTTATGTTAACGTTGGTATTTCCCAACAAATATATGAATAAAACATGATATTAAACAGAATAATGTTGGTTTTTACCAACATTAAGAGCGTTTTTTAAGTTTAGTGATGGTAAAAGCCAACAAAATATAGGTTGTATGGTTCATTTTTACTTGATACAGTCGGTTAGATCAACCAAAATAATACGAATCAAGGGGATTCTTTCCCCACTCAGCTATTTTAAAAATGAATATGTCTAAAAAGGATGATTTTCTGGAATGCCGTTTTGATTTATACCATGTTGACGAACACCTAGTGGTACTAATGGTATAGGGTGGAGTGTATACCTTAAATGTACCCCATAAAGATCTTTTAATATGTTAGGATAGGCGTGTTCAGTTACTTTTCCCAAGATTGAAATTTTAAGGGGTCGGTAATAAAAGAAGCCTTGGTTGTTTTTCGGTATATCGAAAAACAGGCAGTGCCCAAGGATTTCCAATCAGGACACCACTTTCTTTTCTCGCTTAACTTTCCGTACGCTCACTTGCAAGTGGGTCGGATGGAATTCCTAAGGCCCTTGAGGAACCTGTCAAGGCCAAGGCAGGTTTTGTCCGTAAATAGGGTTTCCATTTCCGTGAAAACCAAAAAAGGTTTTGTACGTCATGGACCCTCCCGATTTCCTTTCAAAAGCCTTGACAGAACCCCCTTCTTTTATTGTGCTGTGCACGAAGAAAGCCAAACAAACGCCCCTTAAAATTTGGGAAACAAAGACCAAATGAAAAGGGGGGAATTTTTAACCTTTTAAAGCTTTTTTATCATGAGTACATTAAGAAACAAAGTGCAACTTATCGGAAATGTGGGACAGGATCCCGTAATCACCAACTTGGAGAGTGGAAAACGTGTGGCCCGTCTGACCCTGGCCACCAACGAACATTACAAGAACAACCAAGGGGAGCGGGTGACCAACACTGAATGGCATACCCTGATTGGATGGGGCAAGCTGGCCGACATCATCGAAGGTTTTGTGACCAAGGGCAAGGAGATTGCCATTGAAGGGAAATTGACCTCAAGGTCCTATGAGGACAAGGAGGGGAACAAACGTTATGTGACCGAAGTGGTGTTGAGCGAAATCCTTTTGCTGGGAGGAACCACCAATGAAGATTAGAAGTAATGGGGTGCCCAGGGAACAGACCTGGGCATCCCTTCCTTTTTCAATCTTAACAGGAAAACAATGGAACATACAGTCAACGAGATACAGATCAGTTACCGGGAGAAGCTCAGTACCCTGAAATCACTGTCGATTACCAATTCCAAGGAAGTAGGGGCCCTGTTGTTCAACAACTGGGATGGCGATACCATAGGATTGCACGAGACCTTCAAGATCCTTTTGCTCAATCGCTCCAATAAGGTCAAGGGCATCTATCCATTGTCCCATGGTGGGATCACGGGAACCTTGGTGGACATGCGCATTCTTTTTGCCATTATCCTCAAAACGCTTTCCGTGGGCATTATCTTGGCACATAACCACCCATCTGGGCAATTGAAGGCCAGCGAGCAGGACAGACAATTGACCAAAAAAATCCAACAGGCGGCACTGCTTTTTGATGTTAACGTTTTGGACCATATCATCCTGGCACCCGATGGACGCTATTACAGTTTTGCGGACAATGGGCTGATGTGAACCTTGATCAGTGGATGGCAATTTGGCCCCTTTGGTGGGGTCAAAAGGCAACAAAACGACCCAATCATTATGATTGGGTTTTTCTATGCGCAACGGCTTAATATTCATATATTTAAGCTGTTGTTATGCAACGATCAAAATGTACGGCGATTCGATTTGACTTTCCTAAAGTCCGTACCATTCGATTTGACTTTTAGATACAATGCAACAGTTTTTTAGAACATGTTGTGCGATACTTTTTGGCCCTGCGGGACAGAAAGGAGAAGCAAGAGGATAGCGTGCTGGCGCAGCGCTACCGATCATCATTGCGTTGCAAAGCCCTGTTTATAGGGGTTTGGGAAATATAGAGAAATAGGGCCTTGGGCATTTTTAGCGTAAAACTGCGCTGGGGCCAATAAAACCAAGGAATTTTTAAGCTAAAAATGGATAAGGGATACGAAAAGGAAGCGTTTCGCACCGTTAGCATTAAGAAATCGGTGCTCCAAAAGTTCAAGGGCTTTTCCAAGCGACAGGGGAAGTCCCATTCCATGACCTTGTTGGCCATGGTGGAGTTCTTTGACCATAATGGCATATCCCCAGATGAACGAATGAACGAGACCATCGCCGGCCTTAAATATTTGATCAAAAAAAGGTTCAATGCCATGGTGGCCATTATGCGAAGCATCGAAAAGGAACAGACCCTGCCCACCGTCAGTATGATCCAAGCCCTTTTTCAGCAGGAACTGGAACCCGAGGAAGAGGACGGATGGGAAGGGGACTTCGATTTCTTTGAGCAACAATTGACCGAAAAGCAAACACCCTCCAATCCCGAACTGTTGGATACGGAGATCCAGGTTCCCAAAATCGTGCACGAACACCTTAAGGAGGAAATGGAGGGATTGAAACGGGACTTTAAGCATGTCCTGGACCACGTTGTTCCAGTGAAGAACCGATTGGGGAAGGATTACCTCAAGTTGGACCTGGACCCTGAGCTCATTGAGCGCTACCAACAAAAAATCAAAAACCTGTAATATGTATATCGCCATTACCCGTCAACAGCTCGAAAACACCTATAAGGGGAGTGCCCGGGATTTTGTGAACTATCTGGAAAAGGAGAACGAAGGGAAATCCCTGGAAGACCAAGAGCTGTTTTTCAATCAGACAGAAAACAATATTGCGGCCGATAGGGTCATTGCCGAGATCGATGCCAATACCGCCAAGCTCTCCAAAAAGGACCCGAAGTTCTATTCCATCATGGTCAGTCCCTCCCAATCGGAACTAAGACATATCGGCGATGATCCAGAAAAACTCAAACAGTACACCAGGGAACTCATGAAGACCTATGCAGCTTCCTTTTACCGTGATAAGGAAATAACGGTCAAGAATGTATTGTACTTTGCGAAACTGGAACGGGAACGGACGTATTCCGAAAAGGATAAAGCGGTCAGGGAAAACCAGGCCCATGCCACAAAGATATTGGAACTACAGCATCAACTCAGGGCCATTAGGGAAGGGAGGGAGCAAGGGGATATGGGTAAGCTCCAGGATAAGATCCAGGCTCTGGAAGCTGAGGCCCCTCATAAACAAAACGGTAAGCGCATTGTTCCTGGAATGCCCAAGGAGGGCAATCAAAGCCATATCCATATCATCGTCAGCCGAAAGGATGTGACCAACTCCCATAGCCTGTCCCCGGGCTCCAAATTCCGTACTTCGGAAACCATGCTGAATGGCGAGAAAGTCAAACAGGGCTTTGACCGGGACAAGTTCTACCGTGCTGCGGAAAAGGCCTTTGACAAGCAATTTGGATATCGCAGGAACTTTGTGGAGACCTACCATGCCCGAAATCTTCTGGATAAGGACCCCAAACGATTCTTTGCCGCCCTTTTGGGACTGCCCGCCAATGAAAAGCAGGCCGCCAAACAATTGTTGTTCAAGGCAGGGGTCAAGGTGCCGAGCATACCGACCAACAAGGCACAGTTGGTCTATAAAGCCATGATGAAGCTGAAGAAGGGCATCGGAAAGGCCATGGAATCCGGGTCAATCGGAATTTAAAACATGGTATGATGGAACAGTTGGGTTGGACCGGGATCGTTATTTGTTGGTTCCT
Source organism: Flagellimonas profundi (assembly GCF_017313275.1). GTDB lineage: Bacteria > Bacteroidota > Bacteroidia > Flavobacteriales > Flavobacteriaceae > Flagellimonas > Flagellimonas profundi. The sequence goes on from NZ_JAFLNM010000001.1 coordinate 212,175, forward strand.
CTGGGGCGGGATATCGGCGGTGGCCGTTCGGTATCTCAAACATGGCTTTATCATAGGAGCTGTGTTCATATTGGTACTGGCCATGGCCACAGCTTGGTTGCGACATTGGGGTGGTTTTTTGGAAGGGGCCCTGTCCCTTTGGCTCCCATTGTTTTTTGTACATACCGTGATCTTTGGTCTGGTGGATCATCATAAGGATTCCAATGAACCCTCCAAGGTCTTTGAAGTGAAACTGAAGGTACGGGGAAGGAGGCTGGTCCTCGGCAATATCCGAAGAGGGATTTCCGTAATGGCTTCTGCTGGCAGCGGAAAGACCGAAAGTGTCATCTATGGATTGTTGCACCATTTCCGAAAGGAACGGTTTTCCGGGATCATCCACGATTACAAGGATTTTGAGATCACGGAAATGGCGTACCCGCTTTGGAAGGAGAAAAAGGTGTCTTTTCGAATCGTTTCCTTTGGCCCCATCTATCACCGGGTCAATCCCATTGCGCCCAAATACTTGCCCGATGAGGAAAGTGTGCACGAAGTGTCTCGGGTTCTTTTGGAGAATTTGATGGAACACCGGGACGCGGATGAGAACAGCACCTCCCGTTTTTTTAAGGATGCCGCAGAGGGCCTGGTCAGTGGATTGATATGGCGATTGAAAACGGACTATCCCCAATATTGTACACTGCCCCATTTGATGGCACTTTACCAACAATTGGCCACCAAGAGCCTGATCAAGTTTTTGCGGGGGAACGTGACCTCCCGTGCCATGGCCGATGCCTTTATCAGTGGAATGGGGTCGGACCGTCAGACGGCCGGGGTGCTCAGTACCTTGGCCAACGGTTTTAAAAAGATCAGTACCCGGAAGATATTCATGGTCCTTTCCAAGGATGAGATTCCCTTGGACATCAATCATGAAAACAACCCATCTGTCATTGCCCTGGTGAACAATCCCCAAAAGGATGCCTCTTTGTCTCCCGTGATTGCAACGATCATCCATACGATTTCCAAACAGATGAGTAGGCGGAACCGCAAACCTTCCTTTATGTTGTTGGAAGAGGCTTCCACCTTGCGATTGTTGAACATGCACCGCATACCTGCAACCTTGCGGAGCTATGATATTGTAAGTGTATACGTGCTTCAGGACAAGATCCAGAACGATATGATGTATGGGGAGAAGGCGAGTAAGGCGATACTTTCCAATCTATCCTATCAGTTTTTTGGAAAGGTGAACGACCCCGATACGGCCCGATACTACGAGCGTTTTTTTGAGCTGGTCAAGATTCCGATGCGGAGTGTGAGCAAGAGTTCGGGACTGAACCTGGAGCGAAGGATCACGGAAGGGGAGAAGGAGGTGTCCAAACGAAGGGCAGAGGTGTTCTTTCGATTGCGCCAGGGGGAGTTTGTGGTCTTTGCGGATGGGAAAGATAGGAAGGTGCGGTTTCCGAAGCCTGATATTCCCAAAGGGTTACCGGAGCCGATAGCAGTTTCAGAAGAGGATTTGGAACAGCATTATTTAAAGGTGCATCGAGAGGTCAGCTCAATTTTTAAATAAACGAACCCATGTGGAATTTATCCTTCCATCGCTTTTTAATTGTAACTATTCCCTACCTTTGAACATCACATGGGGTGTCCTATTATAGGGCTGAGATCATACCCGGAAGTGAATCACTTCGCACCTGATCCAGGTAATACTGGCGTAGGGATTAAGGCAAGGCCATTTTGGCCTATTTTCCTTTTGGGGTCCCCTGTGTATTTTATCAAAAAAAGGAGACCCAATACATGGAATTATTTTCTCAAATTGTCCTATTACAGTGGCTCGGAACCGCCTTTGGGGTGGTCCAGGTACTAATGGCACGTCAGAACAATGTCCACAATTACTTGTTCGGCATCGTGGCCATTTTGATCAGTATCTATGTGCTCTATCAATCCCAGTTGTATGCTGATATCCTATTGAATCTGTACTATCTGGTCATGAGCATTTATGGCTGGTTTTATTGGAAGATGGGTAAACAACAGCAAGAGGCCCCGATTTCCTATTCCAGTTATAAAGACCAAGGTATTGCCGTTGGGATTGTTTTGAGTTGTTTTATCCTGATGGCCTATTGGTTGGGACAACATACGGATTCCGATGTGCCTTATTGGGACGCCGTGGTCGTGGCCTTTGCCTGGGCCGGTATGTGGTTGATGGCCAAACGTAAGATCGAGAACTGGATCTATCTGAACATCAGCAACCTGATTTCGGTTCCCTTGTTGATCTATAAGGAACTGTACATCTATGCAGGATTGACCACATTCTTGTTCGTTGTGGCCGTTTCAGGGTATATCAAATGGAAAAGAATCATCGATAATGAAAGGGATAAAGCATATGCATGAGATTGGTGAACTTTGCTTTGGAAAAGAGGTCCTGCCCAAGGAGGTGTTGCAATGGATTGCCCAGGAAAATCTTTGGAATCTATGGGTGCCTAAATCCCATGGTGGATTGGAAATGTCCCTCGCCGATGGATTGGATACCTTACGATCTTTGGCCCAATTGGATGGTAGCTTGGGCTGGACGGTGACCCTTTGCAGTGGAGCTAATTTCTTTATCGGGAATCTACCTAAGGAGGCGGGCCATGAATTGTTCAACGGAAATAACAGACCTGTTTTTGGTGGAAGCGGAGGGGTGTTTGGTACTGCGGACAAGGTGGGTAATGGTTACGTAATAAACGGTACATGGAAGTATGCCACGGGAGCTCCTTATCTGACCCATTTTACCTTGAATGCGAAAATCCGGGAAGATGGTGCTGATGTACTAATGGATGACGGAACCCCTCTGGTACGTTCTTTTCTTTTGAAAAGAGAACAAGTGGATATTATTCAGGATTGGAATACCATGGGGCTAAAGGCAACGGCTACCCATTCCTTTGAGGTCAACTCCCAATGGGTGGATGGGAACTATAGTTTTGTATATGATACATTTTACCTGTCCCAGCCAATTTTTAAAGTTCCATTCAGTGTGTTTGCCGATTTGACCCTGTGGGTCAACTATATCGGCATGGCCGAACATTTTTTGGAAGAAGCCAAGAAAAGCACAAAAACCAATATATCCCTTGATCGATTATTGGCCTGTATCACCAGGGCAAAGTATTATGTGTCGGATTATTCGAAAAAAATAGAAACACTATTGGCCAAAGGGCACCAAATCCCCGATGGTTTAATCCGAGGGATACACCAAGAGGCCGCAGGCTCAGTACAATCGATCTCTGAGACCATTATTGGAGCATACTCGACTTTGGGTATCCGGGCCAGTACCGAGGGAGTCCCCTTGAACCAAATCTTCAAGGACTACTTTACAGCTACCCAGCATCATATCTTTAGTCCATCGGGCAGAAGAAACCAGTTGTAATCAGTGGGTTTCTGAATATGAGGTTTCCATTGGGCAGAGCATATTAAGATGGATTTCATTTATTCCAAGAAATCAAAAGGTCGGCAATATTACAAACCTCTTTGGAATTGAACAGCGGTTCGAAATATTCAATATAATCATTGAGTTCATTCAGTTTTTTTACCGCAACATGTTTGAATTTGGCCTTGGGCTTGTGATTGACCATGGCTACAATATTGCGGATGGGCAATCTTTGGTCGCCCCAATGATGTTCCTGTAAGGTCCCATATGCATTGGATGACATTGAATTTAGCAAAACAAAGAGGGCATAATTGGTCCGATGGATTTGTTTGACAGGAGATCTTAAATCATATCGGTCGATGGAGTCCCTGCTCCAATTCTTTGTTTCTATGATAAAGACACCGGCTTTTGTGACCAGTAGGTGATCAATTTGGATACTGTAAATGCGTGTATTCTCTTTTTTGTAATAAATGGGTCTTTCCAGGTTTAATGAGAAATCATTGATAAGTACACAATCGTCTGAAAGATTTTCCAGTTCCTTGGCCACCAAATTTTCCCCGATGGCTCCCGCTATCAAGGGATAAAGACCATCACATACGTTTTTGATATGTTCTAATTCTTTGAAACTCGCAGCAAACCGTTCTGAAATGATTTTCTGCCTGTTGATCGAGAATGAATTTACTTTTTTCAAGGCCCTGTCCAATTGGAGCTTGTTATTTTTGGTCTGTTGGCGAATGAGGTAGTTGGCACTTTTTTCTAAACAGAATCGCACTCCTTTGTAAAATTGCAGTTGATACCAGTTTAACAGTTCGATAACGGCATTTTTAGCAGGTCTGGAAAGAATGGAGCATCTATCGTCCAACCTACTTATTCTGTGATTGAGTTGGTTCTCTACATTATTTTTTAAGACGGAATGTTCAATTCCAAGTTGGGTGGCCTTTGATTGGAGAGCCTCAAGTTCCAGGTCATAGTTACGTTCCGTCGTGAAGAATAATTCCTCTTTTTGGTTGTCGTAACTCTGAAGAAAACAGTTAATGTCCCCCGTGGAATTGAATCTTGATATACCTTCTTTGTCCAAGGTGTGTCGGATTCGTTTTAAGGACTCTATTTGACCGTGTATGCGTGTCATGGTTAGTAGTTATACTAACGTGTTTTATAGCTGTAAAGTATAGAATAATCAATTCAATAGACTACAGGAATTCAATCAGTTATTCTTAATCTTGATTCTGATTAAATTATAGTCATTGTCGGCGGTAGTTTTTTATTTCACTTTCATAGGTGCTATCGTATATCCTATATTTTCTAATTGGTTTATCAGTCCACACTCGTACATTAAATGACTTAATCCGACCGCTATAAAGCAGTTGTTTGTTTTCAAAAGTTCGCTTATTTTTTTCATCCATTCATTATTTCTGTCAGTTAGCACAAATGAGTTTCCACAAGGTTTGCTCAATTGATAATCAATTTCCATTCTGTTGTACCAATCGGTTTCTGCACAATCATCGCTGTTTTTGGTTCTTATTTTATGGATGATATTGGTCAATCGCCTTTTGTGCAATTTTCTTGGCATTCCTTCCACATCTTTGTTAATTAGCTCGATTTGTTCCTCCGTGGTTTCAAGTCCAACGAGTTTTAAATTGCCATTTTGTGCTTTAGACGCATATAATCATCTAAAGAAAGAAATGTATCTGTGTCCTCCTTTGATAGGCAAATTTGTTGTTTAAAGTGTCTGGTTAAGAAAACATACATTTCTGTTGGGGTCATTTTATTATAATCGGTTGGACTATTAGCAAACAAAGTGTTTACAAAATTTAAATCTTCCTTATTCAAATATTTGTTCCATTGAATTCCATTCGGTCGACTGTTTATGATATCTTCCGCTGAATGTCCGGGAATATTTAGGTTTTCTTTTATAAGGATTTGACAGGAACTCAATGCTTGGTTTGCGATTACCAATGAGTCGAAAAAGGTTTGTCCAAAAGCGTGATGTGTACCAAATAAATAGGAAACTCTATCTGAATTTGTATCCGTAATTTTAAAAAGAACGGTTTCGTTAAAAAATGGCTTATTACTATTTTGACCTAAAACTAATGTTGAAGATATTGCTAATAGCATCAAAGTTATTATTTTTCTTAAGCTCACTTTTTTGTTTAAATTACCGCCAACGGTAACGTATAAGAATAGTAGCGGGTTTTATGCACTTACTTTTCGGTTTGTTACTGTCGTTTGATTTATAAAATTCATTTTCGTTTAAGCGATTAAACCGCTATTATTTTTATACAATGTTGTACGCTGGCTTTTAGAACGTTTTAATATTTCCATTCTCTAACCAGTCAGGTACTTCATAATCTTTTGCTTTTGGATGTTGTTGAAAAATAAATCTCAATGCTCTGATTGAACCATAAGCGTCACTTACAAGTTTTTTCTGTAGCTCTGTAAATTTATCATCATATTCGTTTTCACTTATTTTATGAGCTGGATTTTGTCTTTCTCTCCTTACTTTTTTAAGTGGCTTAAATATGTCTTTTAGCTCACTTTCCTTTTCTGTTTTAAAAATACCCAAGAGCCATTCTTCCAAAAGTCTTATAGTTCCTTTTGGTTTTCTTTCCACCAATCCATCTTCGATTTCTACTATGTCAAATAGCTCTATTTTATCTTTAAAAAAATCCTTGTTTATGTTTTCTGATAGCATTTTATCAAGTAAATGAACAAAATCATTGTAGTTTTTTAACGTAGGTGTAAAAAAGAATGTGAACTCTCTTGGTCTTTTTTCATCATTAAAGTTCTTCCTGAATAATGATTTTGAGAAGATGGTTTCTGATATTTCATTTAAGCAATTTAACTCTCCAATTAAACCACTAAATATTGAATAGGATGACGTCCAATTTCCTTGAATTGTATTTTGATGATATTCCTCAAGCATTTTACAATCTTCCCTCTTTTCACGGCTTTTCCAATAAATTTGATGTTCAGGTGTTAAGTCACTTAAATATCTCAAATATGCTACTGCAACTCTTTTTCCATTTTTATCAAATCCCAAACCAAAAGTTTTTAGGAAAACTTCATCTTCCTTCCTAACATAGGGTTTTTCATTTTCATCATATTTACAAGAAATTCTACCAGAGTAATCTTTGAATTCAAAGTCAAAACGTGGGTCGTTAGCATATCTTTCTAAAACTTCTATTTCGAAGAAAATAGGTTTTAAATGTGGTTGAGCAATAGCTAATTCTTTAGTGTAAACGGCATTTCCAAACTCCGTTAAATCCCTTTTTAATTTTATAAGGTTTTCGGTTGGATATAAACAAATAGGAAATTCCGTGCTTTCTGAAGCAAAAGATATTTCTCCAATTTTCGTAACCGTAACTTTCCAAGATTTAGCATCTTCAAGAATTTTTAATTGAATGTCAATTGGGTAAAGCCGTGAGTAAATTATGTGAGGATTTGTACTGGATTGTATTGTTATTATATCATCAGATACAAGAGTTTTTATAATGTCAATAGAATTTTCATATTCAATTTTTAACTCTTCACTTACTTGTCTTAAAGGCATTCCATTGAAATCACTTGAATTCACAAAGAAGTCATATACTTTATTTTCAATTTGTTTTTTCAAATGATGTTGGTTTTTTCAGCTTGCGTACAACGGTTGATTTATGAACAGTACGGGAGCAAACTCGTGTTTGCTTTCCGCCAGGCACCTAGCGAAATCTTTTTGTTTTGTTTTTTCTTTTTTACTGTCAAAGCGAAATCCAATAGATTTCGCGACATTATAAATATACGTAGACCTTGCCGTTTAAAACCTAGGCCCGTATTGTTTATAGGTTTTGTTGGTAAACGTTTTTATTCTTTTCCCTCTTCCTCAATATCGGGTATTCGAGAAGGAAATTCATAAAGAAAAACTAACATCATTTCGGTAAATGAAATCAAATCCTTAGAATCATTTTCGGTCATGAGATCTATTTCATGAGTTGCCTCATTGCCTTTTTTTCTAATGTGATCTACCCATTTTTTGCCATTTGGCGGAATGAATCCATTTTCGGATAAGTATTTGACATACTTAATGAACTGGAGATTTGGTTTTGCACCTTGCTCTACTGCAATATTCATTAGCATTTTTCTACACAATAATACCGACGCAGTAAAGCAATTTTCCTTATGGCATTTTCGAGATTCCTCATATAAATCATTTAATAATTTAGGTACATTTTCAACATTCCGTCCAAAGGGATGACCAGGATGCCAATTACTGTTCAAATCATTAAAATTTGGTCCATTACAATTTGGACAGATATAAATCCCTCCTCTTTGGGCTCCGGTCCCATTACTGTTCTCGCCAATTCGATAACCTCTGTCAGAAGCTACTTTATCTCCACAATACCCACATTTAAATGATTTGTTTGTAATTTTTTGAAATTGGTGCCACTGATGTTGAGATATATTGAAAAATGCCATTTTTTGTTTTTAATGTTTGCCAACTAGATTATATGCTTAACTTTTTTCAGCATAGTTATATTGAATTGGATGGCTATGCCCAAGTTACCTTTCAATGTAAAAGCATAGTTTCTTGTTGTTCAATAAAAACTTGGAGTGATTATGTTAAATATAAGAATTTTCTAGAAAAGGAAAATGTGAATTTCTGTAAGAGACTTAAAGTGGTGAAAGGGCTAACCGAATATTTACTTTAATCCCTAACTGTTTTTGGGTAGAGCGGCTTTGATGTTTTTATATCTTTCTTCTTTTATAGGGTATTCAGGCCAAAAGTCTTTAGGTGAGCACTCCAATGCTATTGCAATTAAATTCAAGTGAATTGTATTGTATTTGGCCTTTTTAGAAGGTGCTTCTATCTGTGAGATAAAACCAATATTTTTTCCAATAGCTAGAGATAATTCTTCTTGCGTCACATCTTTGGCTTCTCGAATTTCTCTAACTCTAGATATTATATAACGTTCTATTTCATCCAGCGATTCGTGCATCCATCAAAGTGAAACAAATTCTCAAAGAATAATTATGTACTATAGTACATATTAAATAATATTGTTATATTCGTCTAGAATTACATATTTTGCGATTCTTCGTATAGACAATATTTGAAGCTTTCGCTTGGAGTCTCAATCTGAAAACTGGTAATTTTTGCAACGAGACAATAAGCAGATGGCTCACGACCCGGGCGTGGGCTCTCTTATCGTTGCACGGTATACCAGTACCTCAGATTGATAAGTTGAGTTTTCACGCCCAACTTGTTTCTTGGCGTTTCTTTCTTTTGTATTTGTTTTTCGAAGTGTCGCTGACCTTATTTTGGTTATGGGAAACATTTGGCAACTTTTTTATGTAGGGTTCACATCGTGTTTTTGTCCTGTATTTGGGACTTCACACTCGGTGTTCGATATCCTGTTCCGTAAAAAGCCCAAGAATCCCATTTAATCTTTGTGGCTATAGTTATGGGATACCCGTTGATCTTTTTTTTTCGGATTCATTTTATCCCTTTGTCCCATAACTGACGAATACACTTTGGGGTATCCGGCCCTACCACATTTTCATAGTCTTTTTCCTTTTTGGAACCCTATTTCCAAGTACTGTTTTTGCTTGGACAGGGTGTCCTATATCTGAACCTAGGCCCATAGGTAAGTTACGACTTTGTCGTGACTTGTGGGTAGTGTCCATAAAAAAACCTCCGGACGGGGTAGTGTTTGTCCAGAGGTGTGATTGAAAAACAAATTAATTAATCAACTAATTCAAAATTATGAAGAAATTATCTATTTATCGGGGCAGATTCAACCTGTTCCTATTGTTTTATTTTTTATTGGCCCCATGGCTTGTGGAGAGCCTTGAAGCGGGTATGGATTTTGGTCCCGCTGATTTCCAGTCCAGAGTGTCCGGCACCGTGACCGATATGGACGGGGAGCCTTTGCCCGGTGTCAACATTGTGGTGGAGTCCAAGGACATTGGTACGATATCAGGTTTGGACGGCTCTTTTTCCATAGAGGCCGCAGCCGATGATATGCTGGTCTTTTCCATGTTGGGCTATACATCCGAAATGGTCGCCGTGGCCGGTAGGGAGGATATCCTGGTACAGATGGAAGAGGATGTGACCGCTTTGGGCGAGGTGGTGCTCAATGCAGGGTACTATACGGTCTCCGAACAGGAGCGTACGGGGAACATTGCCACCATCAAGTCCGAGGTGATGGAAAAGCAGCCCGTGAGCAATCCCTTGGCGGCTATGCAAGGCCATCTGTCGGGAGTGAACATTGTACAAAATTCAGGGGTGCCCGGCGGTGGGTTCTCCGTTGAGATCCGTGGGCGCAATTTTATCAATGGGGAATCCGACCCCTTGTTCATTGTGGACGGGGTGCCCTTCGGTTCCCAATCCCTGGGTTCCTTTGATGTGTCTGGCCAGATTTTTTCAGGGAACATCAGTCCGCTCAATGCCATCAATCCGAATGATATCGAAAGTATCGAGGTGTTGAAGGATGCGGATGCCACGGCCATCTATGGGTCCCGTGGTGCCAATGGCGTGGTGCTGATCACGACCAAAAAGGGCAGGGCCGGTGCGACCCGCTTCGATGCCCATTTGAGCACTTCCTTGAGCCAGGTCTCCCATTACTTGGACCTGTTGAGCACCCCACAGTATCTGGAACTGCGCAGGGAAGGGGTCAACAACGATGGGTTCGGGGCCTTGTTGGAGAATCCCGTGTTCGATGGTTTTTGGCCGGATATCAACCTTTGGGACAATGACCGTTATACGGACTGGCAAAAGGAACTGATCGGAGGGACGGCCTTTCGGAACAACGCACAGTTGTCCGTGTCAGGGGGCAGTGCCCGGACCCAATATCTGGTCAGTGGGACCTATCAACGGGAAACCACGGTGTTCCCGGGCGAGTCACGTTATAAAAAGGCGAACTTCCATAGTAATATAGGTCATCGTTCCAAGGATGACCGTTTTCAACTGGACCTGTCCACCATGTATACCATCGAGGACAACCTCATGCCAAGGGCCGATTTTACCCTTCAGGCCTATACCTTGGCCCCCAATGCCCCGGCCTTGTACGATTCGGAGGGAAATCTCAATTGGGAGAACAATACATGGGACAACCCCTTGGCCTCCCTGGAGGAGGAATATGCGGTAAAGACCAATACCTTGATGGCCAATGCCATGCTCTCCTATAGGATTGTGGACAGGTTGGTGCTAAAGACCAGTCTTGGCTTTACCGATTACCGATTGAGTTCTTATCGGACATTGCCCCATACGGCACGGAACCCGAGTTTTAACCTGACGCCCCAAAGTTATTCGAGCATCACGACCAATACCTCTTTAAGACAGTCTTGGATCGTGGAGCCCCAGTTACAATGGAAGAAGAAATTCGGGGAGTTATCATTGGACTTGCTCATGGGAACCACCTTTCAACAACAGGCCACCGAACAGTTGGTGGTCAGGGGGCGGGGTTTTCCGAACAACCGTTTGATCTATAACCTCAATGCCGCTGAAACGGTCCAAGTACTTAACGATCAGGACAGCGAATATCGGTACAATGCCATCTTTGGAAGGGTCAATCTGAAATTCAAGGATAGGTATATCCTGAACCTTACCGGTAGAAGGGACGGTTCCTCCCGTTTTGGGCCCGGACGTCAGTTCGGCAATTTTGGCGCCGCAGGGCTGGCCTGGATATTTTCCAAGGAGCCCTTGTTCGGTGAAGGTTCCGTGCTCAGTTTTGGGAAACTAAGGGGCAGTTACGGGACCACGGGCAGTGACAATATCGGGGACTACCGGTTCCTGGACACCTATACCGTTGATGGGGAGGATTATGATGGGGTGGCCATCCTAAGGCCCTCGGGGATATTCAATCCCTTGTTCGGATGGGAGGAGAACCGGAAGCTGGAAATGGGCCTGGAACTTGGGTTTTTCAAGGACAGGGTGTTCATCAATGGCTCTTGGTATAGGAACCGCTCCTCCAACCAGTTAATCGGTATTCCCTTGGCTGCAACCACGGGTTTCTCTGAACTTACGGGGAATTTTGATGCCACAGTGGAGAACTCCGGTGTCGAAGTGGATCTGCGTTCGGTCAATGTGAGTACGGACCGTTTCAAATGGTCCACCAGTTTCAATATGGCAGTGCCACGTAGTAAATTGGTCCGTTTTGATGGCTTGGAAACCTCCACCTTTGCCGATCGGTATGTCATTGGAGAACCCTTGACCATCGTCAAACTGTACCATTCCCTTGGGGTGGACCCCGAGACCGGGATGTACCGTTTTGAGGACTACAATGGGGACGGGGAGATCAGCAGTACCGATGACCGTGAATGGGTGGAGGACCTGGCACCCCGTTTATATGGGGGTCTGGGCAACACCCTTACTTGGGGGAACCTGACCCTCGATGTCTTTCTACAGTTCAAAAAGCAGCGGGCCTACAATACCGTTCGCTTCAATGCGACCCCGGGCTATTCCGGAAATGCCAGTGTGGAGCTGTACGATAGGTGGCAGGAGGCAGGGGATATCACATCGTTTCAGCGAGCCTCCGCAGGATTGGTCATTGGTGGGAACAGTGCCGATACCCAGCAACGCAGGAGCAGCGCGGCCGTTTCGGACGCCTCCTTTGTCCGGGTACGGAACATTTCCTTGAACTATAGGGTGCCGAACCTGGACAATGGGCTGGACATCAATGTATACCTGCAGGGACAGAACCTCTTTACGTTGACCGACTATAAGGGGCCTGACCCGGAACAGACCGCCAATACGAGATTGCCACAATTAAGACAATTAACCTTGGGCCTACAAGTGGGCTTTTAAAAAAATGAACGATATGAAAAGATTGAAACACAATACGATGTTGTATAAAGGGCGGACCCTTGGGATTGGGTTGCTATGGCCATTACTTTTTATGGTCTTGGGCTGTTCCGATTTTGTAACGGTTGACCCGCCCAAGAACATCATGGTCTCGGAAACGGTGTTCGAGGACCCGGCCACTGTGGAGGCCGCCTTGGCGAACCTGTACTATGCCATGAGGGAAGAGGGCATGGTCTCCGGTAACCAAGGGTTGACCACCCGCTTGGCCATCTATAGCGATGAACTTGATTATTTTGGCAATGACCTTGATCTGTTGGGACTTTATCAGAATGCCGTCCTGCCCGACAATGGGGAAATCTTGGCCTGGTGGAGCCAAGCCTATGGCGTTATCTATGGTGCCAATGATATCATTATTGGGGTCGATGCGTCCACTGGCTTGGACCAAGGGGAGAAGGATAGGTTCATCGGACAGGCCCTGTTTGTCCGTGGCTTTATGCACAGTCTCTTGGTGTCCCTCTTTGGGGATGTGCCCTATGTCACCACCACGGACTATACCGTAAACAATGAGGTGTCACGAATGCCGGAATCTGAGGTTTACGGGCGTATCATCGATGATCTTTTGATGGCCGAATCCTTATTGGAGAACTCGGAGGTGGAGAACGGAGAACGGACCTTTGTGGACCGCTATGTGGTCAAGGCGCTGCTGTCACGTATGTACCGACATACCGAGGAGTGGGATCGGGCGGCCAACTTGGCCACGGAGCTGATCTCCTCATTTGGTCTGGAAGATGATCTGGAGGGGGTGTTTCTCAAGGCATCCACTGAAACGATATGGCAATTGAAGCCAGGGGAAGAGCCAAGGAACACCCAGGAGGCCAACCAATTGATCATTTTCACGGTTCCCGGCCAGACCTATGCCATGAGCGAAGGATTGTTGTCGGCATTCGAGGACGGTGATGGACGCCGGGAGGCCTGGGTCGAAAGTATTTCGGATGCGGAAAACACCCTTACCTTCCATTATCCATACAAGTACAGGGCCAGTTTCAGTGAGACGGAATCCTTGGAATATTCCATCCAGTTCCGGTTGGCAGAATTCTATTTGATCCGAGCGGAGGCCAGGGCCCGTTTAGGCGACATTCCCGGTGCACAACAGGATCTCAATGCCATTCGGAACCGGGCGGGACTTGCCGATACCATGGCATCCACGGAGTCGGAGCTATTGGGGGCAATACTGAGGGAACGACGTGCGGAACTTTTTGCCGAACAGGGGCACCGATGGTTCGATTTGGTGTTGATGGACAGGGTGGATGAAGTGCTGGGGGCTTTAAAACCCAATTGGCAAACCACCGATATGCTGCTGCCGATCCCGGAGAGCGAATTGGAAGCCAATCCCAATCTGTTGCCACAGAACCCAGGCTATTAAAATTATTGATATGCCCCTTGGGTGAACCAGATGTCAGTGGTTCAGCTAGGGGGGCACTATAAAAACAGAACAATGAAGTATATATTGATTTGTGCGATGTGGGTCCTGTCATTGATGGGAACTAAGGCGGCAACCGATGATGGGGTACAATCCCATAATGGAGGAATGGGACCGGATGCTTTTTTGAAGGCATCTCTGGTGGATGGCCAATTGTTGATGGATCTTCCCGAATCCATGTTGGGCGAACCCTTCCTTTGGACGAGAACGGAGGCCAGGTACCAATATGGGACCAAACAGGTGACTTTTAATCGATATGGGGACGAGATTTATTTGGAGGAGCATCGGGTCTGGTCCGAGGCGGGTATCTGGATACCCTTGCGAAGTGACCCTACCTTGGAAAAAGTAGTCCTGGCGGTATTTCCTATGGGTGAGGACAGGGAAGCTGTGTATCGCTTGGATGTGACCGAGCTTTTTTGGGGTGATGGGATGGGGTGGGCCCATGTTCCGGATACGCCCAAAATCCCTTCCTTGACCAAAGTGGTGGATACCCGATACCTAAAGGACGAACTCATGGTCAAGGTCCAATGGGGCCTTTTGAAGAATGGGTCCAAAACGGTCCAGGATGTGTATTACAGCTTTATGCCGTTGCCCCGACCTATGGATCCCAGAAGATTTGATTATCGCATGGGATATTGGTTAGAGGAAAAAGGTGTGGTCCGTAATGGTACTAAAAATGATATAGGGAACGTGATCAAGTGGCGTTTGGAAAAGAAGCATGCGGACCGGAAGGTCAGTGTGCCCATCAAGCCTATTGTCTTTTTACTCTCCCCTGATATCCCAAAGCAATGGCGTCCGTATATCAAGGCGGGAATCGAGGAGTGGTTGCCCGCATTTGAGGCTGCAGGCTTCAAGGATGCCATTCGTGTCATGGAAACGGATAGCCTGGACGAATGGAGCGCCCATAGTTTGGGGAGTTCCGTAGTGCGGTGGACCGGTAACAAGAATATCAGGACCTTCGAAGAGCGGCGCGGAGGGGCAACTGTTGCTACGGTCATCGATCTAAGGTCCGGTGAGCTGATAAAATCGGACATCCTGATGGGAAGCCATTATACCCGATATATGGATGAATATTTTATCCGATGTGCGGCATTGGATTCCCGTGCTCGGACCTATCCTTTCCCTGATGAACTGTTGGGGGAGTTGATCCAGTCAGTGACGGCCCATGAGACCGGGCATGCCCTTGGTATGAAAGATGCCCATTATGGGGAATACAGTTATCCTGTGGAAAAAGTGGGCAATATCCCTTGGTTGCGCAAGATGGGTCATACTCCCAGTATTATGACCTATGCCAGGCACAATAACTTGGCCCAACCCAGGGACAGTGTGCCCCCCTCCTTGTTGATGCAGCAGGTGGGCCCCATGGACAGCTATAGTATCCGATGGGCGTATATGGAATTTCCGAAGGAGATGTCCCTTGGGGCAAGGGCCGATAGTCTGGAACAGCTCATCCGTTTACAGGAAACCGTTCCCTGGTACCGCTACAACCGTGTTCAGGGTGAGATTATTGGCCCTGGGTCGACCAATGAAGTAGTTGAGACCAATGACCCGGTCAAGGCAGCCAGGCTGGCCTTGGAGAACATGGAACGCAATATGGGCCTACTGCCACTGGTGAACCGTGGGCAAAAGGACAATGTACGGTTGGAACGGATCTACAGGGAGATGTTGGAACTGTGGTATGACACCATGGGGAACGTCCTTTCCTTGGTCGGGGGATATGAGATTTTCTATCAGGCCTTGGACCGTCCTGGTCGCATGTATACACCGATATCGGTGGAGTCACAAGAAGAGGCCATGGATTTTTTGACGGATCAGGCCTTTGATCCACCGTATTGGTTGGCACGGCCGGACTTTGGTACCGATATTAGGTATTCCACCTATCCCGATCGCTTATTGAGCTATCAACAATATTTGGTATTGAAGCTCTTGAACCATAAACGGATGATGCGGTTGGAACATATGGAGGCCTATGAAGGGTACGAAGGTATCTTGAAGACATCCCTGGAACAGCTGCAACGGGGCCTTTTCAAAGAACTCTGGGAGGGTCAGGATATTCCGAGCCCTGGGAAACAGGAGCTTCAATTGACCTATCTGGACTGGTTGGTGAAGGCGATAGGGCAGGAACGACAGGAATATGAGGCCGATAAAAAAGCATATAGCTATAGTGATTACACCAAGGGGATCATGATGGGGCGGTTGATTGCGTTGAAAGCGGTTCTGGAGAAAAGGTTTCGAAAGGTCGAAGGTTCGGAAGCTGAAGGCCATTGGACCAGGTGCTTGGTCAAATTGGATAAGCTGTTGGAAGAGAAATAGCTATGGTATCCGGTCTTGATCAAGGGCTGGATGCCAACTAAATAACTGCGAAATAGGTTTTCGTTAGTATTTTTGAATTAGCAATAAAGGTGTCCCTTGGGACACCTTTATATGTAAAAAGGAAAGACGATTTCCTATTCGCGCTCGTACAGAGGCATCGTAAGGTTGATGTCCTTGTACACGAAATAGGTGCCTTCCTTACATTGGATAATTCCCTCATCCAAACAATCCGTCTGGACGGGCACGGGACCGGAAGGGGTCGCTGCATACCCTTGTTGGGGCAAGTTGTCCTTCTCGGTGGCAAAGGCGAGGCCCACTGCCATGATGATGGCGAAGGCCGGAAAAACGATTTTTAAAAAACTTGTTTTCATGATATTACGTATTATGAATTAATGCCTACTCTATTCCACAGTTTTTCGGCTTCCCCTGGCACTACGTAGTATGTTTGTCCAAAATCTTGTTCCGGTATTGTTTGGTGTTCAGTATGATGGCGATGAGGGACATGGCCATAAAGCAAGCATTCAGCAGGATATGGTGCCTCCACCCAAGTGCCGATAACACTCCCCCACAGGAGCAGGGGACTGAGTCGCTGGTCTGCAGCACAAGGATGATATAGCCCGTGAAGATGCCTAATAGGATAAGGCTTGCGTACATTCCTGCCAATCGATACTTCGGAATCAACAGTAGGCCTGCGATCACCAGTTCCGTAAAAGGTATCAGCCAAGCGATCCAATGGGCAATCGGGGGTAGTTGTGGCATGCGCTCCAACCGTAATTGGAAGATTTCCAAATGCATGAGTTTACTGGATGCCGTGTAGATGAATAGGATGCCCAATAAAAAGGCAGTAAGGGTGATAAAGGATGTATATGGCGATTTTCTTGACATATCTTTTGTATTGATATGACAAAGTTCAGGGGTTGGAATTATTTCTTAGGGATAAAAAATTGCTTAATAGGGATTTAATGGGTTTTTATGGGGGGGGTTATTTGCGCAGGCTACTGGGAGGCCTTCCGTATTTTTCCTTGAAGGCCCTGGAGAAATGGGGGATGCTCTTGAACCCGGTCATATGGGCGATTGTCTTTAGGGAAAGACTGGTGTGCAGGGTGAGGGTCTTGGCCTTCCGGAGTCGTTCTTGGGTCAGAAACTTAAAAATGGTGGTTCCGTAAAGCTGTTTGAAGCCATATTTCAATTTAAACTCATTGGTGCCCATCTGGAGTGCCAGGTCCTTGAGTTTTGGGAGGTCCCGGTCGAGGTTGTTAAGGATCATATCATGGACTTCCCGAATCATCCGAATGTCTTTTTGACTGAGTCTAACTTTTGGGGATTTGGCACCTTTACTGATTTTGAGCGCATGCTTCCATAAGCCTTTTCCAATGGGTTCACCTTTGGAAAACAATACCGTGTCCATTAGGATCTTTTGGTCGTTCCCATCCAATGATCGAAATGTGGAGACATGGAAATCCTTGGAGATGATAAGACCTTCCGGAGTGATGAATTCCAGGGGCATGATGGTATCCGTAAAATCCTTTTTTAGGAGTTTGGGGAGTTTGTTGTGCCATGATTTTTGGGTGTTGGCCGTCATGATCTCCGAAACATTTTGCCCGATAAGGTCCTTGGGGAGTTGGGACAACAAGGAACAGCTTTTGTTGTTGGCCATCTCAATGGTTCCATTGGCATCGAGAAGCAGGGACATTTGTATGAGGTATCTCGGGCTGTCCTGGGCCGTGGCAAATCCTTGGTGCACAAAGGAGGCCCGGATTTCCTCGTTCACCATATTGAGCATGACGATTAGGGAGGCCATGTTATCATTCTTGGCACCTGGATCCAAACTATAGAAAAAATTACCTCGAGCCATTTCCAACAACATCTGTTGGATTCTTTTCATACTGAAATCATCTTGGTTGGGCATCTTCTTCTAGTTAAGGGTTATTGTTGTTTTGTTTGTTCCGTGAGAAAAGCCATGGCCTGGTCTTTATTCGTAAAGGAGGCCGTGGGGAAGGGGAGGAGATGGGTCCCGAGATAAAAGGAACTGATGACATCCGTGACGGGAGGGTCGATCAAAAAGGCCAGTGCCGTGACCAAGAGTGAGCCCTCCACCGCTAAATAGTCCCTGGCCGGCTTGTTGACCATACGTACCTGCTGGATATCGCAGAGCACGGGCATGGACCTGCCTTCTTGGATCATCATTCGGTCCCTTACAATGACCTGGGCCGCTTCAAGATCAATGATAGGTCCTTTTTTATAGATGATGTGTAAAAGATCGTCGGTCAACAAATACACGGCGTATTTGTTTTCATGGGATGTATTCATAATGCAAAAACTGGTAATGGTAATGAATTTACAAAAATATTGGTATCTGTTTTGTGGAATCACCTTGATACCCAGTCAATAAAGGCTTTTAATTATCCCAAAAGGACTATTACTTATCTGAAACGGAGTGTTTAATTAGTGTATAATTGAAATTCCTACAAATGCCATTACATTTTATGACAATTCAAATCAAACCATATGGCAAAGATCAAACACCATAACTTTCTGAACACCGTACACGAGGTGTTCACGGATGCCAAAAATGCCGGTGTCCTTCACTTATATGCCGATGGGGATTCCTTTTCGGGAAGGACCATTATTGTAAATGAAAGGGAATTGTTCCATTTTGGGACCACGGGCTATCTGGGATTGGAACAGGACCCTAGACTGAAGCGGGCCGCCATGGATGCCATTGAGAAATATGGTACCCAGTTCCCACTTTCCAAATCCTATCTTTCAAATCCATTGTACGAGGAACTGGAGCATAAGATCGAGAAGATGTACGGACATTCGATCGTGATCACAAAGAACAGCACGCTTGGACATATGGGCATGATCCCAAGTGCGGTCAACGATGATGATGTGATCGTGCTGGACCATCAGGTGCACTGGAGTGTCCAGAATGCGTCAAAAATGCTCAAGACACGGAGTGTTCCCATAGAGATGATCCGACACAACCAGTTGGACATGTTGGAAGAAAAGATCAAGAAATATCGCGAATCGAAACGCTTTATCTGGTATATGGCCGATGGTATTTATTCCATGTACGGGGATTATGCCCCAGTACAGGAACTGATGACCCTTGCCAAGCAATATCCACAATTACGATTGTATTTTGACGATGTGCACGGGATGAGCTGGACAGGCAGGAACGGAACGGGCTATGTACTGGATCAACTGGGGGAACTGACCGAAAATATACTGTTGTTCGGGACCTTGAGCAAGACCTTTGGTGCCAGTGGTGCGGTACTGGCCTGTTCCGACTCCAATCTCTATGACAAGATAAAGACCTTCGGCGGCCCGCTTACCTTTTCGGCACAATTGGAACCGGCCTCTGTAGCAGCTGCCCTTGCTTCTGCCAAGATTCATTTGTCACCGGAAATATATGTACTGCAAGCGGACCTGAAAAAACGGATAGCGTATTTCAATGAATGCCTTTCCGATACCCAACTCCCATTGATCGACCGTAATGAATCCCCGGTATTCTATATCGGTACGGGCATGCCCAAGACCGGGTACAATTTTGTGAACCGTTTGATGCGGGAGGGCTACTATGTCAACTTGGGTATCTTTCCAGCGGTGCCGGTGAAAAACACGGGGGTGCGAATCACCGTTTCCAGGCATAATGAATTCGAGGAGATTAAAGGTCTGGTCGAGGCCATGGCCCATCATTTTCCCAAGGCCCTGGAGGAGACAGGGACCCATATGGAACGGGTCTTCCATGCTTTTAAGCTTCAAGCCCCGGTGAAGGAAAGGCCACTGCGGTCCCAAGGGCTCCTAATAGCTATCGTGGAATCCATCAATGAGGTGGACCGAGGGGAATGGGACCATTATTTGGGAGGCCAAGGGGTATATGATTGGCAGGGGCTCCGATTTCTTGAAAGCGTATTTCAGCACCAAGACAAAAAAGAAAACCATTGGAAGTTTCGATATGTCACCATTCGCGATGCGGACGGAGCTCCCGTATTGATGACCTTTCTGACCCTTGCTCTTTGGAAGGACGATATGTTGGCCACTCCCGAGGTCTCGGCCAGGCTCGAGGAAGAACGAGGGCTCCATCCCTATTATATGTCCTCCTCAGTGCTTTCGATGGGCTGTCTGTTTACGGAAGGTGATCACCTATATTGGGATAAGGACCATACACTGTCGCAGCAGGCCTTGGATTGTTTTTTGGAACAGCTGGAATTCCTGGAACATGACCTCGGGGCCAAGATGACCGTTCTGCGGGATTTCCCCAAGGATGCCGCATGGCACACAACACTGTATGGACAGGGGTTCTTGCGCTTGCGCATGCCGGGTTCCTGTACCCTAGATCTGACCAATGTGCCCTCGATGGATGATTTCATAGGGCAGCTGTCATCCAGGAACCGGCGTCATTTGCGCAAGGATATCCAACCCTTTTTGGAGTTGACCGAACACAGGGTTGTTTCCCAAGTGGATGGGAAATTGTTGTCGCAGTTTAAAAAACGTTTTGAGGCAGTACGGTCCAGGAATTTGGGACTTAACACCTTTTCGTTTCCAGATTCCCTGTTCGAACATATGAACCGTAGTCCGCTATGGGAATTCATTGTACTCTCACCCTTGGGCGAACCTAAAAGCGTTATGGGCGTCATGTTTTGCTATACCAATACGGATAAGGTCTATGTGCCTGCATTCGTGGGCATGGATTATAAGGTACTGGAAGTGTTTGCTCCATACCGTCAACTTTTATATCGTACCATTGAGCGTGCCATTTCCCTTGGAATGCGTAAGATAGATTTTGGCATGACCGCTTCCTTTGAAAAGA
Organism: Flagellimonas profundi; assembly: GCF_017313275.1. GTDB lineage: Bacteria > Bacteroidota > Bacteroidia > Flavobacteriales > Flavobacteriaceae > Flagellimonas > Flagellimonas profundi. The sequence continues at coordinate 232,939 of NZ_JAFLNM010000001.1, forward strand.
AAAAACTGGGGGCCCTAGTGCATGAAAAATATGCCTACCTCCAGATTACGGATAATTATATCCTGGAGTTGCTCGGGGTCATGGAAGGCCAGGATTAATGGATGGATGCCATGAAATACCAAAAGCTGTTATCGGAATTTGAGGGACAACTGGATGCCTTGGAAAGCGGAAATGGGGATATCCTTTTCAAGGCGGAAAAGGGTATCGTTCTGGTCGAAAAGTGTATCCGGAAACTTCAAAAACAGATTACGGGAAAGCCCTTTGCCAGCCAGGCCGATGAGATTTATTTTTTCAAGCACGTCAAGCCCCAAATATTCAGTAAGCTCATTTATTACGTCAAATTGTTCAATATTGAAAGCAAGAGGCCCCGAGGCAACGATACGGCGCAGATCAAATACCTACAGCACCAGATCAATAAGTTCCAGACCTTCTTTAACGATAACCTCGAGTTTTACAACTACTACCGTCGTGGAGCCATGTCCCTGGACGAGCAATATTTTGTACGAGGGAACAGGGACCTCCGTTTGCCCCTGGAATCCTTCCATTTTTTGATCGATGATCAGTTCTCGACCTGTCAGGATGGAACGGTAGCGACCATCATGGCCTATGACATGCTCATCGTCTATTTGAGAAAGGAAGTGGACGATCTACAACACAGTTTGGAACCCCAAAAGAACGCACCTATGGAAAAACCTTCAAAATTATTCTGGACCGGTAGCAAGACCGACCTGATCGAACTGCTCTATGGGCTGCATGCCAGCAGTTCCATTAATAGCGGAACGGTCGATATCAAGGAATTGGCCTCCCATTTTGAACATTTTTACAATATTGATCTGGGCAATTATTACCATACCTTCATTGAGATACGTTCACGGAAGACTAGTAAGACCCGTTTTCTCGACAAGTTGATCGAACTGCTCAACCAGCGCATGGATGCCCTGGATGAGTGAGTTTTTGGTTTCCCCAAGTCGGTACCGACTTGGGGATTTTGTAGGGAAGGGATCCTGTACCGTCGTTCACTTGTCTTTTCATGGATTTTATGAGTCCCCAACACTTCATATCAGTACAATCGACCTTAAAACTTATGTTGAAAAATCTTTCCCTAGGTGGGACCCAACTCTAGACGTTTATCCAATATGCTTTTTGAGATTTGTAGGTGAAAGTCAAATCAGTGGAGGGACCACCAAATTAAATGAACTTGATGCGGTGGTCCTTTCTTTTAAATTCAAATCATATGGGAGCAACCATCATCACCACGGAAGACCTTATGGAGTTCAAAATGGAACTACTGGAAGATATCAAGGAACTATTGGAGAACCAAAACGGACAATTGAACAAGAGATGGATGAAATCCAACGAGGTACGTGAGCTCTTGGGCATATCCCCGGGAACACTTCAAAACCTTAGGGTCAACGGTACTTTGCCCTTTACACGGATAGGGGGAGTATTGTACTATGATCATGGGGAGATCATGGAAATCCTTGAAAGGAACAAGGTCCATAACCATCTGTAAGTTTTGGGCGATATCAATTATATCAAACACCTGAACGGGGTCTTTGGACAGTTTGTCAAGGACGGCCGATTGAACCCTACCCATATCAGTCTCTATGTGGCCCTTTTCCAATTATGGAACAACAGTTTTTTCAAGGATAGCTTTTATATCAATAGGGCAGAAGTGATGGGATATGCCAAAATAGGCTCCAAGTCCACTTATCACCGTTGTATCAAAGAGCTCAGCCATTGGGGCTATATCCGATATGAGCCCTCACACAATCCGTTCAAAGGGAGCCGGATCAAGTTGTTCGATTTTGGGACAAGCAGTGGACAAGTACCGTACCCAAGCCATACCAAAATCGGGACAAGCACTGGACAAGCACTGGTACCTATAATAAAACATATACAAACCGGGAAAAACAATACAAACCCTTTAAAACCGGAAAATTTTAAAAAATCAAGTTGTGAGGCCTTTGAAAAAAAGGAAAAACGGTATGGCACTGTTCCAAATGGGGACAACCTTCGAACAACCAAGGACAAGGATTACGATCAACCACTTTGAACTATCGAGCCCCACATATCATTACGGAGGGTACGGTCCAATATGAACTGGGATCGCTTAAGGGGCGTGAAATCCATTATGATTTCGAGAAGATGTTGGTATATCTTGAGGCCAAGGGAAAATTGTTGTTTGGGAAAAAGTTCAAGATCTACCATGAGGACCGGGACATCATTTACCGATTGTGCCTATACACAATCAGGGACAGGAAGCGCTGTGAACAGCTGGGCATCGATACGGAAAAAGGGATTTTGCTTTCGGGTCCCGTAGGTTGTGGAAAGACAAGTTTGATGAAATTGCTGAAATGTATGGTCCCGCACCAAAGACCCTATGCTGTCATCCCGTGCAGAAATATTGTGTTCGGATTTAATCATTTGGGGTACAAGGTCATTCACGATTATGGGGATGCCCAGTTCTATTGTTTTGATGATCTTGGCGTAGAACCCGATGGGGTGCATTTCGGACAGGAGTGCAATGTGATGGGGGAGGTGCTGTTGTCGCGTTACGAGCTCTTTATGGATTCTAAAAGGAAAACACATGCCACTACCAATTTAAATGCCCAGGAATTGGAGGAACGCTACGGGAACAGGGTGCGTTCACGTATGAGGGAATTGTTCAATTTGATAGCATTCCATAAAGGGAGCAGGGATAAAAGACTGTAACTTCAAGATTGGGCCGGAAATGGTTTTTATAATCCCCGGACCTTTTGAATTTTTCATGATATTTTTTGCATCTGTAATTAAGTCATTTGTAGCAGCCCGATTGGAAAATTGAATGTGATGGAATTATAGATTAGTTCATTGAACCAGAGATCAACTGAGATAATGATGACCCAAGTTACCATATTAGGCATGGGAATGAAAAAATGGAAAAGAAGGTATCTAAAGTTTAAGATCTAGGGGATGCAGTACGCTCTGTTTGTCAAAAGGTATCTTTTACTGAATCCAAGCTTGGGAAAGAGGTTTTCCTTTGATTCACCTAATATAATGCAAGGTTTCAATAAAATACACATGCCCTAAATGCAACTGTTCGAATGTTTGAAGGCTATGGCTAAATTGTATTGCACTTCAACAATCAAATCCCAAAGAAATGTAAGGTGGAAAAAAACAGATGGAATGAAAATTTATTTGGAAAGACATAAGGTTTAAATATTTTTTTATAATTTGTTAACGTTTTTTGGTATTATTTCAATTGGTTTTTTATTCCATCAAGGGAATAAAACGACTTTCCTTTATAGAAGTAATTGGTTTTAAGATTATTTCTTACAAATTGGCACTTTTTCGTTTAGGACGAAAACTGTTCCGCGGTATATCATCGGAACTGTTGTAAGTTTAAGAATGAAGATATTTGGCTTATTGACAGAGTAAACCTAATGTTGATGGCCACATACTTAAAAGAAGGGCGAAAATGGACCAGAAAAGCTTTGATAATGAAACTTACCTCATTGAGCAGTTGAAAAAAGGCTCCAAGGATGCTTATGGTCATCTATTTAAGTTGTACCATAGGGAACTTTGTAATTATATGACCGCAATTTCCGGAAATCCACGGGTTGCTGAAGATATTGCCCAACAAACCTTTATCAAGATATGGGACAATAGAAGAAAACTGTTCGTATCGAAGAACAAGTTAAAAAGGTATTTGTTCAAAGTTGCCTATAACTTATTCATTGATTCCCAAAGAAAAAGGAAGAAGGAGTTCCAATTGCTTGAAAACCTTAAACAGGAAGCTTACCTGGACATTGCAGAAGCCGATACTTCCCTATTTGAAGAGCGACTCAGAAAAGTGGAGAAGGAAATTGATAATCTCCCGGAAAAATGCAAAAAGGTCTTTATCATGAATAAAAAGGAAGGACTTAAATACAAGGAGATATCGGAACAACTTCACATTTCAATTAAAACCGTAGAGGTACATATGGCTAAAGCCATGAAGCGCCTTAGAGCCCAATTAACATCTTTTCTATAATACTTTTCGGTAACAAACGATACCTGTTCCCAATTATTGACCAATTCAATAAAACGTTGTTTAAAAAACGTTTCTATCAATTTAAATGTTAAAAAAATAATTCTTTGTAAGGGTTTTTTGAAAATCCTCCGTCTCTTTTAAAAAGTGACAATATTTTTCAAATGACCAAAATTGATATCAGAAGAATAATTACCAGGTATATCAACCAAGAAGCTTCACAAGAAGAATTGGGCATTTTATACGAATGGGTAAAAAAAGAGGACAACAAGGAAGTGTTCAAAAAGTTGGTTCAAGCTGATTTTTTGGTCAATTATGAAGATAAATCGTGGAAAACCGAAGAGGCTTTTGAAAGTTTCTTGTATACCATCAAGGAAAAGGAGGCTGTAAAAGTAAGGCCGCTGTACAATATAGAACAGGTTTGGAAATATGCCGCTATCATTATGGTGGTCATCGGTTCATCATTATATTTTTCACTGAACCAAAATCCTTTTGGGGACATTTCGGTAAAGGTGAACCCAAAGCATATCACCCTTCAATTGGAAAATGGTGAGATACTGACCATTGATCCAGAATCCGATGCCACTTTTCGGTCCAGAAACGGAAATACGATCGTTTCCCTTAAAGAAGGTGTTCTTACCCAAGAAGATGCCCAAGCTGAAAAAGGAAAAGTGAGGAGGAATACCATTAGTGTACCTTTTGGTAAAACGCTTTCCGTTACACTGCAGGATGGTTCGGTGGTAATGCTGAACTCTGGCTCAAGCATGACCTATCCTTCGAGCTTTGCTTTTATGGATACCCGGGAGGTGGTACTAAATGGGGAGGCCTTTTTCGAAATCACCAAAAATCCGGAAAAACCTTTTATCGTAAAGACACAAGCAATGTATACCCAAGTTTTTGGAACTGTATTCAATGTGTCCGCTTATGAGGAAGATGGTCCTGGCCAAGTTGTGTTGGTGGAAGGTTCCGTGGGGGTTGGGGAATCCAATGATGCATTGAACTCCAAAGATCTTCAAATGTTAAAACCCTATCAGAAGGCAACTCATGTTCAAGGGGATGATGTGAATTTCATTGTCGAAGATGTGGATGTTTCATCATATATCTCATGGACCAAGGGAATTTTGGCCTTTGAAAATGAATCCATGGGACAAATCATTAAAAGGTTGCAGCGTCAATATGATATAGCTATTGTGAATCAGTTTGAAGAATTGGAGCAACGAAGGTTTACGGGAATGTTCGATGAAGAGAGTATTGATAATGTCCTTAGAACCATACAGGCGCACACAAATTTTAGTTATGAGATAGAAGGAAATACGATAACAATTAAAAAAAACAGTAAACAATAGTGCCTATGAAATAAAAAACCAATTGACCAAAAAACAATTACTAACTAGACTAATTCAATTATGAAAAAAACCAAAATACCAGGTACATCGTTGCCTCAGCTTGGAAAAAAAATGATATATGCATTTTTCCTGCTTTTTATGCTTGGCCAAGTTAATGCCGCGACCTGCGCCCAATACGACAAAGTCGATAAAAGCTTTGAAAATGTACAACTTGGAAATGTATTCGAAACGATAACCAATACAACGGGATATAAGTTTTTTTATGAAGCATCCGAGGTTGATATCAACAGAAAAGTTTCCATCAATGGAAATAACCTTTGTATTCAAGATTTTTTGAAGGAGATTTTTAGGGATACGGATCTATACTTCGAGATTATCGAAAGACAGATAGTGATCAAAAAGAGACCCAAGACCTTACCAAGCTTGGTTCCGAAAAAGAAAATCAATGCAGAGAACCCACAATCCAATTTGACTGGAATTGTATTGGATGAAGCAGGAGTACCTCTTGCTGGGGCCACTATAATCGCTAAAGGAACGAATGTCGGAGCAACTACTGATTTTGACGGAAACTTTGAGATTACAATGCCTTCGGGTGTATCGATTATTCGAGTTACCTATATCGGTTTCAAAGCCAAGGAGGTAAATGTTGAAGGACAGTCGTCCGTGACCGTTACTTTGCAGCAAGATGCAGCTGCCCTGGAAGAAGTCGTTGTTGTTGGGTATGGTACCTTGGCAAAGAAAAAGGTTACGGGTTCTGTGGTTTCGATTACCCCGGAGACCATAACCGAAGTCCCGGCATTGACACCTGAAAGCGCTCTTATCGGTCAAGTGACGGGAGTACAGGTACAGGAAGTGTCCGGGGAACCGGGTGCTGCACCGAATATTAGGGTCAGAGGTTCTGGATCGATCTCTGCGGGGAATGATCCTTTGTTTGTAGTGGACGGGATTCCGATATCACGTAACCTGACCTCTTCAAGTCAATTGGGTGGCGTTGCCAATAGACGAGCAACATTTCAACCACCGACAATCAATCCATTGGCTACCTTAAACCCCAATGATATTGAATCCATCCAAGTCTTAAAGGATGCCAGCGCTGCAGCCATTTATGGATCTAGGGGAGGTAATGGGGTGCTTTTGATAACCACTAAAAAAGGCTCCAACGGTGATGAGGGTGTTTTTTCCTTTGATTCTTTTGTGAGCATGCAATCCGTTGCAAACAAAATAGATTTAATGAATGCCAGGGAGTTGATCGATTTTACAATCGATGCCCGAAATAACAATTATCTGCAATCCGTGGACGGGGCTTCCATCGATGATCCGATTGGTCCAGGGGATAGAGGTAATACCAATTATGAAATTCCTGAATCATTTCTGAACTGGGATGGTACGGACACCGATTGGCAAGATATTCTTTTTAAGACCGGGATAGTACAGAGCTATAATTTTTCATACGCTTCCCCGGTTCGGAATAAAACCAGCTTTTATGCCTCTACGGGATATTTCTCGCAAACAGGTGTTATTGAAAAGGCGAAGTTTGAGCGTTATTCCGTATTGTTGAATTTAAATTCCCAACTGTCCGAAAAATTGAATCTGGATCTTAGGTTGGCCCCAACGGTAACGGAAAATCAAAGGGTGCCCGCATCTTCTCCGTATTTTGCACGTCCTCCGGGCATCGTGTACTCTGGATTGGTACATTCCCCAACGGTAAGTCCGTATAATGAGGATGGGACCATCAACCAATTGAACAATCAATCCTATTTAGGTGGTGGTACCACCACGGCAAGTAATCCACTGGCCATTATTGAGGCTGTAGATGATCAGATTTTTCAATTTCAGACCAGAGGAAACCTAGCGCTTACTTATGATATTCTTCCAGAGTTGAGCTTTAAAACATTTGGAGGTGTATATATCAACCTGTACAACCAAGATTTTTACAGGTCAAATACACTTTTGTATAGAAATAATGCCAATGGTGACCCGTACGGACAGGCATCGTCATCAACGGAGACCAATTGGCTATGGGAAAATACACTTAACTGGACGAAAGAGTTCGGAGATCATTATATTGATGCGGTATTGGGGTATACCGCACAAAAGGATAACCTGACCCTTAAACAAGTATTGGCCAACAATTACCCTGACGATCTTGTGCCTACCATTAGTGGTGGACAGGTATTTGGAGGAACTTCCGTCAAGGAGCAATGGTCCTTATTGTCTTCACTGTTCAGGGTTAACTATAGCTTCAAGGATAAATACTTATTTACTGGAACCATTCGTTCCGATAAATCCTCAAGATTCGGAAAGAATAACCAAACAGGATATTTCCCTTCCTTTTCCATGGGATGGCGGTTGAACGAAGAGGAATTTTTGGCTGATTCAGAAACTATATCCGAGCTTAAATTGCGGGTGAGCTGGGGTCAAACCGGTAATTTCGAAATTCCGAATTATGGTGCCGTTGGCCTTTTATCCCCACAGAACTATAACCTTGGAGGAAATCAAATCAACGGTCTTGTACAAAGTACCATTCCTAATCCTAACCTTACATGGGAGAAATCTGAACAGATCGATGCCGGTATAGAATTGGGGCTTTTCAATAACAGGGTATTTCTTTTGGCCGATTACTACGATACCAAGACAAGGGATTTACTTCTAAATGTGGCCATTTCTTCAGTTTCTGGATTCGAAACTACATTGAGGAACCTTGGAGAGGTACAGAATAGGGGTTTTGAATTGGCCTTGAGCACTAAAAACTTTGTGGGAGAGGATTTTACTTGGAATACAAATATCAATTTCTCCACAAACAAAAACGAAGTTCTTTCTTTGAACGAAAGCAATGAACCGATATATTCCTCAGGTAGTGCCGGTGTAAGGCATGTTACCCGAGTTGGCGATCCGATAGGAAGCTATTATGGTTATGTGACCGATGGCATCTATCAATCCCAAGAGGAAATCGACAATGCACCTTTCGATACCCAGGCCCCGGATCCCGCTCCTGGTGATATCAGGTTCAAGGATATCGATGGCGATGGAGAGATAACTCCTGATGATAGAACGGTTACAGGTAGTTATTTCCCTGATTTTACTTGGGGTATCAACAATAGGTTGACGTTCAAGAACATCGACTTCAGCTTTTTGATACAGGGAGTGGAAGGCAATGAAATCCTTAACTTGACGTCAAGACATATGAAAAATGGGGAGGCCAATTTCAACTCCTATGCCATTTTCAATGAACGATGGAGATCTCCTTCAGAGCCAGGAAATGGATATATCCCAAGAGCCGATAGGCAAACAGGAAACCATGGCAACAATAATAGGCCCTCCTCTTTTCAGGTTGAGGATGGATCCTATGTGCGATTAAGAAATGTAACCTTGGGTTACACACTGCCAACGGATAAGTTTTTTGGAAACAAAATTCAGAGACTTAGGTTCTATGTTACGGGAACAAACCTCTTTACCATCACTGATTATCTAGGTTATAATCCAGAGGTTAGTAGCATTACTACAAACAGTTTAACACCAGGGGAGGATTATGGGGCATTTCCATTGACAAAATCGTTCACCTTGGGGGTAAACCTAAAGTTCTAAACTAAAAAACTGAAAACATGATGAAAAGAATTCTATATATCATACTATGCTCCGTTTTGTTTACCGGGTGTAGTGAAGACTTTACAGATCTCTCGCCTATTTCCAATAGAAATGAGGCGGATTTTTACAATGGCCCAGAAGATTTTGAAGTAGCCATTACTGCCAGTTATGCGGGACTCCAAAGTACTGGGGTATACGGAAGGGGGTATTGGACGATGTTCGAAATGCGAAGCGACAATACCGATCAAGGCCCGGATGCGACCGGATTGGCAAGACAGTATACTGAAATCAATGCTTTCACAGAGGATGCGCTCAATGAGCAGGTCACTTCAGCTTGGAGTGAGTCCTATAGGGTCATAGCTAATTGCAATGTGATTTTGGACCGTATCACGGAGGTTGAAATGGACGCTTCCTTAAAGGATCAAGTATCTGGTGAGGCTTTGTTCATACGCTCTTTGATGTACTATCATTTGGCCATTGGATTTGGGAATATTCCTTTACAGCTTACATCCTATGTTTCAGGTGATGAACTTATGCAAGTTGATGAAAACACCGTACTGCAACAATTGGTTACCGACTTGACCACGGCGGAGGAAAGTCTTCCCGTATCGTATACCGGAAGTGAAGTAGGTAAGGCCACTAAAGGGGCGGCCGCTACATTATTGGCCAAAGTATTGTTGACGCTGGGTGAAGATGCTGCTGCAGCAACAGTTCTTAGAAGGATAATCGCCAATTACGGGTATGAATTATTACCAAGTTATGCCGATTTATGGGGCGTTGCCAATGAAAATAATGCGGAGTCGATTTTTGAGGTCCAGTATATCAGCGGGGGAATAGGCCAAGGAAGTCTCTTTACCAATGATTTTTCCCCGAGCACCGATTTGCAGACCGGATCAGGTTTTGGAAGAAACCGTCCAACCGTTTCCATGTTGGAAGCCTATGAGGATGGGGATTTAAGATTCGAACCTTCCATGGGGGCAACCTATGTGGATTCGGAAGGAGAGGTGGTCGAAGCCAGACACATAAGAAAATATCAGTCGGATTTGGCCATTGAGAATGATTCCGACATCAACTTTGTGGTATTCCGCTATGCCGATGTCTTACTGATGTTGGCAGAGGCTTTGGGAGAAACAGCTGAAAGTTATGAATTGATCAATGAGGTTAGAAATAGGGCCGGATTACCTGATATCGATGCGTCCACACCTGGAACTTTTGAAGATAAATTACTTCATGAAAGACGGGTGGAACTTGCTTTTGAAAATCATCGATGGCCAGACCTGAAGCGATTTGGTGCAGTGGATAAAGTTACAGAAGCGGAAGACTTTATAACCAGTACCAAGGAGTATTTCTTTATCCCTCAAAGGGAAATGGACATCAACCCGAATTTTGTACAGAACTAGAGAGTTCAGTATTTAGATAATTAGCATGATTTTGTTTTCATTCATTAAGTTAGTTTGATACGTGCCCAAACCATGGATTACCTACTTATACCTATGGATCGATAGAGCTCAAACCTAATTTGATGAGGACATAAGGAAAACCCCGTTGCTTTTACAGAGGTGACCAGGGCTTCGATTGTAAAATTTTAATGAATTAAATATCAAATAGAAAAATGAAAAAATTAATAATGGCCATTTGTTTATGCTTTGCATTTACAACAATTCAGGCCCAACAGAAAAAAGTCTTAAATATTTTAGCAATTGGGGCACATCCTGATGACTGTGATTCCAAGTTTGGCGGAACGGCCGCCTTATTCGCTCAAATGGGCCACAATGTAAAGTTTTTGGCTTTGACCAATGGAGACGCTGGGCATTATGACATGGGTGGCGGTGTTTTGGCGAAAAGGCGTAGACAAGAGGCCAAAAACGCGGCTAAAGCCCTTGGGATATCCGAATATGAAGTATTGGACAACCATGATGGGGAATTGTTCCCAACCTTGAATGTACGATTGGAAGTGATCCGTAGAATCCGGGATTGGGACGCGGATATTGTTTTGGGACTTCGACCCAATGATTATCACCCGGACCATAGAAATGCAGGTTCCGTGGTACAGGATGCAGCGTATATGAACATCGTTCCCAATGTTGCTCCGGATACTCCACCACTTAAAAAGAATCCTGTTTTCTTGTATATGAGCGATCGTTTTCAAAAGCCATATCCATTCCAAAAGGATATTGCCGTTATCGTGGACGATGTCATTGATACAAAAGTAAAGGGACTGGCGGCGCACGATTCCCAAATGTTCGAGTGGCTTCCCTGGACCAATGGAGTGGACTTATCCACCATTCCTAAAGGAGAAAAAGAAAGATTGGCTTGGTTAAAGGAAAAATGGATGAACAGGACTGCAGATGCAAGTACCTTGGAAGCTGTTAAAAAATGGTACCCGAACGTGGATGTTTCCGACGTAAAACACGTGGAGTATTTTGAAATATGTGAGTACGGAAAGCAACCAACAGATGAAGAAATAAAAGCAATGTTCCCCATGTTGGGGTCAAAATAAAGTAGTTGACACTAACCATCCAGGTAGAATCCAAACGTAAATAACCAACCATTTTAAAATGGAGAATAGCAAGCCCTCGACCAAAAGATATGTTCACATCATAGGATTGGTGATGATCGTATTTTTTGTGATATCGTTCATTACCAATATTTTGAATTCAATTATTGTGGATGTTAAGGACAGTTTTGACCTTAGTCTCACCTTGACAGGACTATTGCCTTTTACGTTCTTTATAGCGTATGGCATCATGTCGATTCCTGCAGGATTCTTGTCCGAAAAATATAGTGAACGGACACTATTGTCCGTTTCATTTTTGGTCATGGCGCTTGCTTCCCTGGGTTTCGCATTATTGCCCCAGTATGCCGTTTTCAGCATAACCCTTTTTGTACTGGGTTGTTGTATGGCGGTATTGCAGGTGATCATTAATCCAATGTTGCGTGTAGCTGGAGGTGAAGAACATTTTGCGTTCAACTCTGTATTGGCCCAATTGGTTTTTGGTGCCGCTTCTTTTTTGAGCCCATACCTGTATAAATATTTGGTGAGCAGGGATAACAAGGACGATGCATTTGCTGAAATGCTGCGTGGATGGGTGCCCCAAGATTTGCCATGGGCCTCCTTGTACATTGTTTTTGCAACTATCTCTTTGGTATTGTTTTTTTATGTCTTCTTCACCAAATACCCGAAGTTCGAGAAGACCGAAGAGGAAAAAGCTGGCGACAGCAGTTCCTATTGGGACTTGTTAAAAAACAAATGGACCATACTTTACTTTTTGGGCATATTCTGTTATGTTGGAACAGAACAAGGAGTGGGCAATTGGATTTCGCAATTTTTGAATCAATACCACGGATTGGATCCACAGACCATTGGAGCAAATACAGTGTCTTATTTTTGGGCCATGTTAACGGTCGGTTGCCTACTCGGTTTACTGTTGTTAAAGTTTATGGATAGCCGAAAATTATTGATTTTGGCCACATCCATTACCATAATCTGCTTGGTGGTTGCACTTACCGGTTCCGCTCAAATGGCTTTGATCGGCTTTCCCATGGTCGGCTTTTTTATCTCTGTAATGTATTCCATAATATTTTCATTGGCCTTGAACTCGGTCAAGGAACATCATGGGTCATTATCGGGTATTTTATGTACCGGCATTGCCGGAGGGGCCGTAATCCCTTTTATAGTTGGAGGGCTGGGTGAAATGATGTCCTTACAGTCCGGCATGTTCTTTTTGATCATTCCATTGGGCTTTATCCTTTCCATCGGATTTTGGGCCAAACCTTTGGTAAACAATAAAACCATAAGCTTAAAGAAGGAGTAATGGAAAAAGAGGTACAGACCATTATTGGGGTTGATATTGGTGGGACTAAGATGAAAGCGGGCAAAGTAGTAGGAGCCCATGTAGGTGAAACCGCATTTGCAAAAGTAAATGGACATGATTCACAAGAAAAAACGCTCTCCACAGTGTTTTCCGTAATCGATGAAATCTTTTGCGATGCCGTTGAAGGAATCGGGATAGGTGTACCTGCTGTGGTTGATCCAGAATCAGGGGTGGTATACGATGTTCAAAACATCCCGGCATGGAAGGAGGTACCATTGAAGAAACTTATCCGACAAAGGTACCAGGTGCCCGTATTCATAAACAATGACGCTAACTGTTTTGCCTTAGGAGAAAGGTATTTTGGCAAAGGCAAGGACCATTCCAATTATGTTGCCATATCCTTGGGAACCGGAATGGGCATGGGTATTGTAATAGCGGGAAAATTGTACAATGGGGTTTTGTGTGGTGCCGGTGAAGTGGGCATGCTTCCCTATAAAAATAGCATTATGGAACACTATACCGGGAGCTTCTTTTTTGAGGATGCGTATGGGGAGCCCGCAAAATCCTTGTACAAAAAAGCATTGGATAAAGATATAAAAGCAATCTCGGCATTTAAGGAATACGGCGTGCACTTGGGTGAAGCCATTAAGGCCATTCTCTATTTGTTTGCACCCGAATCCATTATTCTGGGAGGCTCCATCAGCAATGCTTACCCCTTTTTCAAGGAACCCTTGTATGAGGCATTGGATTCCTTTGCCTATCCAAAACAATTGGAAAATTTTAAAATAGAAACATCGGACTTGGCAGATTCGCCCATTTTGGGTGCAGCTGCGCTATGTCTGTAAAAACAAACAATATTTCAATACAAATGAGAATACTAATTACAGTGCTTTTGGCATCTCTGTTACTTCAATCTTGTACGGAAACCGAAATATCCGGAAAACAGCTCAGTATTACGGTGGAGAACAATAAAAAAGGAGCACCTATAACTTTGGGGATTCCTTTTCCCAAAGGGGAATTAAAGTCCGTAGACCACATTCGTTTATTAACGTCGGATGGATTGGAAATTCCTTGTCAAACTACACAAGTGAGCACGTGGGGCCCAATTGACGACAGTATAAAATGGGTGTGGGTGTTCTTCTTTTCCGAGGATACATCTGACTATGTTTTGGAATATGGCGAAGGTGTTGTGCCGATACTTCCAAAAGAAAAAATAGTTTCCGCCAATAATATGAGACCGAGTGGGGGAATCGAGGTGAATACCGGTGCCATATCATTTAATATTCATAAAAAGGGGAATGGCTTTTTGGATGAGGTGTTTCTAGATTCCGATCATGATGGTGAATATACGGAACAAGAACTCATAGCATCTTCGCCCGAAAAGCATAGGGGTTCGTTTTTGGACCTGCTGGATGATGCAGGAATAGATGCCTCAAAAGCCGTCATAAATGAGGTGTTCCGGGAAAAAGGTTCCGGTCCCATGCATACCATTTTTAGGATAGAGGGAACCTACACCTACAGTCGGGAAGATAATAATCTGTCGCCTTTTACCATATGGCTTCATGCATATGCTGGAAAAAGTTATGTTAAGGTATTGCACACTATGACGTATACCGGAATTCCTGATAAACACAAGCCACAGGAAGGAGAACACGCCAACATAGCAACCCAAAACAAAAAAATCATATCGGAAAATACAGAAGATGATCAAGGTTGGACACAGCCCAATGATCAAATCGCTGGAATTGGACTCCAGCTCAGATACCACTTGGACGACAATGTGAATGTTTCCATGCCATTATATGAGGGTTTCTGGAAAAATGATGATGCGAACACAGAGATCCAAGAAATTACAGTGGAGGACCAAACCCCAGTTCAGTTACTGCAAAAAGGACCTGGATATAGAAAAAGTACTAGCCTTCGAAGTATGTATTTAAACAGATCTGAGGAAACTAAACCTAGTGGAGCTTCAGATAGTATTCAAAAATTTGAAGCTATTGTATTCAAAGGGGAGGATAGCTTGGCAAAATCCCAAAGGGCAAAAGGTTGGATGAACATCACCGATGGAAAAAGAGGAATTGGCGTTGGGATCAAGAATTTTATGAAAGAGTACCCAAAAGGTATTAAAGTAGACCCTGTTAATAATATACTTTTGGGAAGTATTTGGCCTGAAGAAAATGGTCCAATGAGCTTTGCTCGGCACAATACGGAACCAGATGGCGGAATGTTGGGCAATTTTGCACAGGGTATCACCAAAACCACCGAGTTTATCTATTACTTCCATGACAATAATGGGGATGTAGCGGAAAAAATGGATTATGTAGTGGAAAATCCTGTGGCACATACCACACCTGAGTGGTATGCAAACTCCAAAGTATATGGAAACATGGCTCCCGCCTCCGAGGTACATCCAGAATTCGAAAATGCCCTTCAATATAGATTCCAATGGTGGGCATATAACCAAAAAAACGAGCCATGGTACGGCATGTTCAACTACGGGGATGGCAAAAGTTATTTCTATAATGGCAAGTGGGTACAATGGACCAATAATGAACCCACGGTGGATTTCATGCTGTGGACCAATTTTATGCGTACGGGCCAACCCAAATATTTTGAATTGGCCAAAGCCATGAGTAGGCACACCATGGATGTGGATAATATTCATTGGCCCAAAAAGAGAACCTATTATGGGGAGATCAACGATGCCATAGATTTTTGGGATTATGAAGATGAACCGGAGTCCACACCTTACTTAGGTATCGGCAGAAGACACGCAAATGAACATTGGTATGCACTTTTAAGCGCACATGTATGGATTCAAGGATGGATCGCTGATTATTATTTGTCAGCAGACCACAGGGCATTGGAAGTGGCAAAAATGACGGGGGACACCTATATCAAAAGGATTTGGGGAGAACATGATTTAAGGGGGAGACGATTGTACCTTTCTGTTTTGAACCTAGTGGAGCTCTATGATGCCACTAAATTGAAAAAATATAAAGATGAGTTGGACGAAAGAGTGCGATTGATGTTGGAGTTCCAAGAACGGCAAGGGGGGAACTTGTTGCTGGACAGATATGGATATTCCCAAACTTATGTCGCTCAAGGGTTGTACAAATATCAACAGATAACAGGTGATGAAGATGTCCGTAAAGCGCTTTTGAAACATGCTAGATGGGTGCGTGATGTGCCACCATTGAACCATGAAATGGAATCCTATTTGGCCACCATTTACCCCTTGTTACTGGGATACGAAATAAGTGGTGAAAGAGTCTATTTGGACGAAGCTTTGGCCAGGGCCGAGGTACTCAAGATCGGTGAATTGCCCAAAAAGCCCGAAGCATATGAGTCTGCCGCTGCATATAGTGAGGACCTTTTGAAAATTTCCAATTTGCCCATGAGCAAGGGACGTTTTACCAATTGGCAAACCAACCAAGGGCTTCGTGTTTTTGGATGGACCCATGCCTATAATATTCCTTATTTGCTCTATTGGATGGATAAGGAAAATATCGACTAAATCAGGTAATCTTCGGAAAGGGGACGGTGCGCCTTGGCCACTGTCCCTTTTTATTTGTATATCATCTAACAAAGAAGCATTTTGCACAAAAAAATTGGTTTTGTATTGGGGCCGCTATTGTTTACCCTGGTTCATTTATTTTTTCGAGTGGATGGACTGCCAAAGGAGGGTCAGGATATATTGGCCGCTACTTTATGGATAGCTGTCTGGTGGGTCTTCGAGGTAATTCCCATTGCAGCAACAGCCCTACTTCCCATAATACTGTTTCCCCTTTTGGATACAATCCCCTTGGGAGATACTACAGCAAGTTATGGACATAAATATGTTTTCCTATACATGGGAGGGTTTATGTTGGCCATGGCCATTGAAAAATGGAACCTCCATAAAAGGATAGCATTAAGGATTATTTGGGTCATTGGCACCAATATGTATACGATTGTACTTGGATTCATGGTCGCAACTGCCTTCCTTTCCATGTGGATTTCGAATACGGCTACCACGGTAATGGTGCTGCCCATGGCAATCTCTATTGTAAAGCAGGTGACGGACAATCCAAAAACCTCCAAGAATGAAAATACGGTTTTTGGCAAGTTATTGATGCTGGCCATAGCTTATGCAGCATCCATAGGTGGAATTGCTACATTGATTGGTACGCCGCCCAATTTGGTTTTTGCCGGTTTTGTCCAAGAAGCATATGGTGTGGAAATAAGTTTTTGGCAATGGATGAAATTTGGTCTTCCCATATCTACTGTGCTATTGATATTGGCATGGTTATATCTAACTCGGTTGGCCTATCCATTGGACAAGGTACATTTTCCCGGAGGGAAACAAGAAATAAAAAGGCTAATTGCTGAATTGGGACCTATGGGAAAAGAGGAAAAAATTGTACTGTCTGTATTTATACTAACAGCCTTTTGCTGGATATCGAGATCATTTCTACTACAAAAATTTGTTCCGGGCATTGATGATACCATGATTGCCATAGGTTCGGCCATTGTGCTATTTATTCTTCCTACGGGAACTAAGGGGCGCCCCATTTTAAAATGGAGCGAAGCTGTCCGGATTCCATGGGGCATTATTCTTCTATTCGGTGGGGGTATGGCTATTGCCAAAGGGTTTCAGGATACCGGATTAGCGGTTTATTTAGGAGGTCAGATGACATTCTTTGATGGATTTTCATTATTGGGTATTCTACTTTTAGTTGTTGCATCCATCAATTTTTTGACTGAGGTCACTTCTAATTTGGCTACTACCGCTATGATGTTGCCTGTTTTGGCACCGTTGGCCATATCCTTGGAGATTCCACCCTTTATGCTTATGGTGGCCTGCACTACAGCAGCATCCTGTGCCTTTATGTTACCGGTGGCAACTCCGCCCAATGCGGTGGTATTCGGATCCGGTTATCTAAGGATTCCAGATATGCTAAAAACCGGTTTTTTCATGAATATATTGTCGATTTTGTTAATGGCCTTGGCCGTCTACTTTATACTTCCGTTGACCATGGATTTTTCCTAAGCAATAGAATTGCTGTCCATTAGATGTTATTAAGGAGAAGGTTTGAAACACGAACATGAATGTCCCATAGGGTGTCACGGCAATTTTATCTGCTCGTTGATCGGTGTGATCTAGGATATTGTGGATTTGGGTTCTCATCGGGCCAGTAATAAATTTTTGAATGATAGGGAAGTCGAATTTTGGGAGGTGATTTTAAATTTCAAACACGGGTAAAAATTACCTCAATAGTTTAAACAAGTGTAAAAAATGGTTATTTTTACCCTTGTAATTGATTCAAGAGTAAATTTTACCCGCATATGGTTTCTTTCGATAAAACAAAACCGTTCAACAATTTGCCTCCACTTCCACCTAAGGAAGATTTGGAGACTAAAGTCATCCTTTCTAAGACCATAACTGCAAGTAGGGCCTTGGCACAGTTAAATGGAGCCATTAGGAATTTACCAAATCCAAGCTTGTTTTTGGATAGCTTGCATCTTCAAGAAGCCAAGGCAAGTTCTGAAATAGAAAATATCATTACAACAAATGACGATTTGTACAAGGCAGTCGTTGCAGATAAAAAATTTGATAATCCAGCAACAAAAGAGGTTATAAAATATAAGGAAGCGATATGGCTTGGGCTTCAAAGGCTTGAAGAAAAACCCTTCATCACCACTAATTTATGTGTTGAAATTGTTCAATGTATCAAACAGAATACTTCTGGAATACGGACTTCAATAGGTACGACCCTATCCAACACAAAAGGGGAAATTATCTATACACCACCTTCAGGAGAGGAAATCATACGTGAAAAAATGGCCCATCTGGAAAAGTTTATCAATCAATATGATAAGATGGACCCCTTGATTAAAATGGCCATATCCCATTATCAATTCGAGGCAATTCATCCATTTTCGGATGGCAATGGGAGAACGGGAAGGATTTTATTGTTACTGCAATTAAAATTGGAGCAACTTTTAGATATACCAGCATTGTTCTTAAGTGACTATATTATTAAGCACAAGGAATTGTACTATCAGCATTTACGAAATGTAACGGAAAAAAATAATTGGACAGACTATATCTTGTATATGCTTGATATGATCGAGCAAACATCCATTCTAGGACTCAGTCGCTTGGAATCCATTGTTGCCCTGATGGAAACCACTGGACTTAAAATAAAGGAACAATTACCCAAAGTCTATTCAAAGGATTTGGTCGAAGTCTTGTTCAAGTTACCTTATACCAAGCGCCAAAACCTTATTGATATAGGTTTGGGTACTCCTAAAACAGTTGGAAACTATTTGATGGAATTGGAAGAGCAAGGTTTTTTGAAATCTATAAAAGTTGGAAAGGAAAAATTGTATTTGAACCATGAATTGATGAAAGTCTTGGAACAAGGATAATTTTACAAAGAATGCGATTTGAGCCTAAAATGAGGATTTAAATGCATAAGGTTCAAATCGGGTCAGCACATATCCAAATCATTATATGGCAAACTCTTTTATACCTATACATATGCCAGATCGATGCAAAGGAAAATCAATTCTGGAAAGGGACCGGTGAACGACCTGTAATCACAACCCCAGGAGAAAAGATAGCTATGTAATCTAAGGTGCGCTGAACAAGTACGTCCAAAGGTTCACGTTTTTATAATTATTTTAAATAAGTCTAAATAAATTTGGGGTATTGGGAAGTGGAAAATATATTTGTCCAAAATTATTAATATTAAATCTAAATAAAAATGATTTCAAGACAAATATTGGGGGTTGCTATGGTCCTTGCCGTATTAAATTCCTGCTCAAACGACAGTTCCGATGAGGTGGATCCAATAATGGCCATCGACAATCCTGAGACCTACAACTTTCAACGAAATGGTGAAAGTTCCGTTTATTTCGGAGGACAGACCACACGAATTTTGATGGCTGAGGAAATCATTGCCAAGCTGAAGGATGAGACCGCAACGGGCGATATCCTGAAGAGCATGTATGCTCATCAAGAGGGAGGAACGGATTTTACAAATGCCGATCTGAACGCTTCCAACAAAAACCTAAAAGGTAAAACCGCTGCGTCATTTGATTTCTATTCCAATAATGCAACAGATCAGGCCTTGATCAGGGCAGATTTCGAAAATTGGATTCAGGTCCAGGTAGATGAGGTGTACCCCAACTGGAATACAGCAGCCTCTGCAGGAGTAGCTGGACAAATTGCCGATGGTTCTTCTACCAGGTACGTCACGGGCAAAGGATTGGAAATGAATCAAGTATTCAATAAGTCATTGATAGGGGCCTTGATGGTCGATCAGATCTTGAACAACTACATCAGTAATCGGTATTTGGATGCCGGGAACCAAAAATCGGACAATGATGAAGGAATATTGGTAGAGGGGCGTAACTATACCACTATGGAACACTATTGGGATGAGGCATATGGCTACGCTTTTGGTGCATCACAGGATGTGGCCGATCCACGCCCGACCGTCGGTAGTGACGACGAGTTCTTGAATGAATATATAGGTGTTGTAGATCAGGACATTGATTTCCAGGGTATTGCCGATGACATATTCCAAGCCTACAAATTGGGACGTGCGGCCATAGTGGCCAAAGACTATACCGTGCGTGATGAACAGTCTGAAATCTTGAGGGGGTTGATATCCAAGGTGATCGCGATTCGGGCCGTACACTACCTACAGCAAGGCAAAAACATCTTGGAACAACCGGACCCAAATATTGGGGGTGTCTTTCATGACCTTTCCGAAGCCTATGGATTTATCTATAGTCTTCAATTTACGCGTATGCCCAATTCAGACGAACCGTATTTTACCAAATCCGAAGTGGATGCATTCCTGGCAGATCTTCTTGATGATGGGGCTGACGGATTATGGGACGTGACACCGGAGACCCTGGATGCCATCTCCATATCTATTGCCGAAAGGTTTGAGTTCACATTGGAACAGGCGGCTGATTAAAACGTATTGGTAATGTTGGACAGTAGCGGATGTTGGTGAATTTCCGGTTCATTGACTATCTTCGCACAATGTTTAATTGGAATAATTAAAAATAATTATAAGATGGGTAGAAAATGGGTTGTTGTCATAACGTTGACTTGGTTGGTGTGCGCTTGCTCTTCCGATAGTTCGGATATTCCTTCCCATGATAACGGTATTGATCAGGGTACTGACCTTTCCTTCGATAGAAAGGCCATGTTGGTCAACTGGACGGACAATATTATTGTTCCCTCCTACAAGGCCTTGCAAAGCGATATCATCGAGCTGAAAACCGCCTTCGAAGCATTTGTCACCGTTAAAAACGTGGATAATCTCGCGATCTTTAGGCAAGCTTGGGCAGATGCTTATTTGTCTTGGCAGGGTGTTGCCATGTTTGAGATAGGTCCCGCCGAGGCCAATGGCTATCGTTTGAACATGAACACTTTTCCTACCGATACCACCTTGATTGCCTCTTTCATCGATTCTGGAAGCTATGACCTTTCCTTGTCCTCGAATAGGGACGCAAAGGGCTTCCCGGCATTGGATTACCTTTTGAACGGTCTGGAGGACACTGACGATGCATTGGTGGCCAGATGGACCGAGGGTGCCGAAGCAGAGAATACCATGGACTTGATCGATGCCATATTGACGGATATGGTATCCTTGACCGATGCCGTGGTTTCCGGATGGGAGGATGGTTATCGCAATACCTTTGTGGAAAATGATGGATCATCCGCTACGGCCTCCGTGGACCGTTTTGTGAACGATTACATCTTTTATTACGAAAGGTTCTTGAGGGCTGGAAAGATGGGTATCCCGTTGGGTGTGTTCTCGGGTACACCGCAGCCCGGAACCCTGGAGGTATATTACAGGCCAGAGCTCGGTAAATCAATGTTTTTGGCCGGAATGGGTGCCGTTCAGGATTTTTTCAACGGAAAGCATTATGGCTCCAATGCCTCTGGGGAGAGCCTTGCATCCTATTTAGATGACCTGAACACATTGAAGAACGGTGATGATCTATCCCAATTGATCAATGACCAATTTGATCTTGCCAGGGGGATGGTACAGGAATTGGGAAGCTTTAGGGAAGAAATCGAACTAAATTCGCCCCCCAGGGACATGTTACTTGCGTATGACGAAGTACAGCGCATAGTCCCTTACTTCAAAGTGGATATGGTGTCGGCCATGAGCATCAGTATCGATTTTGTAGATGCCGACGGTGATTAAATGGCGCTGATTCCAAGAACATATCTCACAAGAAATACGGAGGCCGCCCCTTTGGCGGTCTTTCGAATTTGCTTTGGAATTGTTATGTTTGTTGGGATTCTCCGTTTTTGGGCCAATGGTTGGATTGAAAAATTATATCTAGAGCCCCGATTTCATTTTTCATATTATGGCTTTGAATGGATAAAGCCCTTGGGTACGGGGACTTACTTCCTATTTGTCCTCTGTGCTTTATCTACCATGGGAATTGCCTTGGGATATAGATATAGGATCTCCATAATCGTGTTCTTTTTGTCCTTTACCTATATCGAACTGATGGACAAAACCACCTATTTGAACCATTATTACTTTATTAGTATACTGTCCTTTTTAATGATGTTCCTCCCGGCCAATGTATATTATTCGGTGGATGCCAAAAAGGGCTATGTACAAACGCGTCAATTGATACCAAGATGGACCGTCGACAGTATCAAACTTCTTTTGGGCATTGTTTATATCTATGCGGGATTGGCCAAACTCAATTCGGATTGGTTGATGGAAGCCGTTCCACTCAAGATTTGGTTGCCCTCCAAGTTCGATCTGCCCCTGATCGGGGATTGGTTGTCCAAGGAATGGGTTCAATATGGATTCAGTTGGGGAGGTGCCCTTTATGATTTGACGATACCTTTCCTGTTGCTTTATGGAAGGACCAGGTATTTCGGGTTTTTCCTGGTCGTATTTTTTCATGTGCTGACCCGGGTTTTGTTTCCCATTGGGATGTTCCCTTACATCATGATTGTATCCGCGCTCATATTTTTTGATGCCAGCCTGCACCATAGGGTTTTGGAGCTCTTATCAAGGATCTTGGGAATCGTCAAGAGTAAATTCGATAATGGCAAGGCCTTTGTTCCCAAGGCCGGCTTTATGACACACATAAAATATGGTACAATCGCTCTATTTTTCATGGTTCAACTATTGTTGCCATGGCGATACCTGTTGTATCCAGGCGAACTGTTCTGGACGGAAGAAGGTTATAGGTTTTCATGGCGGGTAATGCTCATGGAGAAATCAGGCTATGCCCAGTTCAAGATTGTGGACAAAGTTACCCAGAAGTGGTTTTACGTCGACAACAGTGATTTTTTGACCCCGTTCCAGGAAAAACAAATGGCATTCCAACCGGATTTTATCGTTCAATATGCACATTACCTTAAAAATCATTTTGAAAAGGACGGGCATCAAAATATCGCGGTCTACGTGGAATCGTGGGTTTCGCTTAACGGGCGCCTGAGTCAACCTTTTATCGATCCAAAGGTGGATTTAACTAAAGAAAAGGATATATGGGAACACAAAACATGGATATTACCATTTAATGATGAGATCAAGGGCATATAGAAGTACGGTCGTTTTATTCTTATTTACCATTTACGGTTGGGGCCAAGCGGTAGTTTCCGGGAGGGTCACGGATACTGCCAACCTGCCGGTTTCGGAGGCTGAAATATATTTATCGGAACTCCAACGGACGGTCTTGACCACGGAGACCGGGCGTTTTCAATTTGAGGATGTTCCATTGGGTACGTATACCTTAATGGCTTTTGCATATGGTTCAAAACTATACAGCCGTAATCTTGATGTAAGATCGGACAGGGAAATCCAAATATCAATGGAACCATTGGGGGAAACGTTGTCCGAGGTGGTTTTGACCAACCAACGGGAACAGATATTCAG
This sequence comes from Flagellimonas profundi, assembly GCF_017313275.1. GTDB lineage: Bacteria > Bacteroidota > Bacteroidia > Flavobacteriales > Flavobacteriaceae > Flagellimonas > Flagellimonas profundi. The sequence goes on from NZ_JAFLNM010000001.1 coordinate 256,619, forward strand.
GCTCCAATCCTTGAAGAAAGTAGAGGGAACGGCCATTTATGCAGCTAAGAAAAGTGAAGTGGTCCTGGTCGATAACCTCACTGCTAACCTGGCCGCCAACAACCCTAGACAAATCTACGGTCAAGTAGTAGGGCTGAACATTTATGAAAATGGTGATGCTGGGCTGCAATTGAACATCGGGGGTAGGGGGTTGGACCCCAATCGAACTGCAAATTTCAATGTTCGACAGAATGGTTATGATATCAGTGCCGATGCCCTTGGATACCCGGAAAGTTATTATACCCCACCTGCCGAGGCCCTAAGGGAGATCCAAGTAGTCCGGGGAGCTGCCTCTTTACAGTATGGGCCTCAGTTTGGTGGATTGGTCAATTTTAAGTTCAAACGGCCCAATCCCTCAAAAAAAATGGAAATAATCTCCAGACAGACATTGGGCTCATATAATCTTTATACTAGTTTCAACAGTTTGAGTGGTACGGTAGGGGATTTTAGCTACTATACGTACTTTAACTATAAGGAAGGTGATGGTTTTCGGCCCAATATGGTTTTTAATAGCAGGAACTTTCATGGACACTTTGCTTATAAAATCAATGAACGGACCAATTTGGCCTTGGAAACCACTTTTTTCAATTACCTGACCAAACAGCCCGGTGGATTGACCGATGCCCAGTTTTTGGAGGACCCATCGTTCAGCAATAGGGAGCGGAATTGGTTCCAGGTGGATTGGAAGCTGTTTTCCCTTCGTTTGGAACATCAATTTTCCGCAGACACGGATTTCAGTCTGAACCTTTTTACCCTGGATGCTTCACGTAGTGCCTTGGGCTTTAGAACCAATCGCGTATCACAACCGGATGACCCAACTGAACCCCGTGAACTTTTACATGACAATTTTTCCAATTGGGGAGCCGAAGGTCGTTTGCTGACTCGTTACAAAATGGGGGACAAGGATAATGCACTATTGCTGGGTGCCAAATATTACCAGTCTTCCAATTCACAAAGGCAAGGACCGGGAAGTGCTGCCGAAGGCCCTGACTTTATGTTTGCCGATGATAGGTATCCCAATTATGAAAGACAATCACAATATGAATTTCCCAACCTGAATCTAGCGGTTTTCGGGGAGAATATCTTTACCATTTCCGATAAGCTATCTGTCACTCCCGGATTTCGATATGAATATATCAAGACGCGGGGAACAGGGAGTTACAAAAACATTGTTTTGGATCTAGCGGGAAATCCACTCCTCAATGAAGATGTGCCCGAAGATAGGGTGTTCGAGCGTAGTTTTCTGCTTTTGGGGGCGGGCCTGAGCTATGAACTTGGGGCCAATAGGGAACTCTATGCCAATTTTTCCCAGAACTACCGATCCGTCACCTTTAATGATATCCGCGTAGTCAACCCTACCTTTCAGGTGGACGAAAATATCTCCGATGAGAATGGATTTACGGCCGACCTGGGGACCAGGGGGCAATGGAAAAAATATTTGAAATATGATTTAAGTGTCTTTGGGCTGCTATACGACGACCGACTGGGTGAAGTGCTCCGTAATGAAACACAGGTCAATGTCGATGGTGAGACTGTCGAAACCGGCCGTATCGTCCGTTTTAGGGGGAATATAGGAACAGCCTTTTTATATGGGCTCGAATCTTTTGCCGATGTCAATGTGAAATCACTGCTGTTTAGGAAGAATGACAATTTGAAGCTCAATTATTTTGTAAACTTGGCCCTTACCGGTTCTGAATATATTTCTTCTGAAGAGAATAACGTCGAGGGTAACCAAGTGGAATTTATACCCGAGGTAAACCTTAAGACAGGGGTCAACATCGGTTATGGCAACTTTTTGGGAAGCATACAATATACGTATCTGTCGGAACAATTTACCGATGCGACCAATGCGCCCCGTGATGTCAACGATAATCAGAGGGGGATTGAAGGGACAATTCCAGCTTATGATATCATGGACCTATCGCTTTCCTATGCCTTTGATAGGTTCAAAATAGAAACAGGGGTGAATAATCTATTGAATAGTTCCTATTTTACTCGGAGGGCCACAGGTTATCCGGGTCCTGGAATCATTCCTGCCGAACCAAGGACTTTTTACATGACTTTTCAGATTAAATTGTGACATGGGCATCTTGATGCGCCCATCTTATCATCCTGACGCAATGGGTTTTGAAACAATCCAAAATAGGTAATATCACTGGAGAATCAGTTGGTTACATATTATTTGATTCCATCTGATTTCCTTTAAAAATTGTTAAAAAGTGACCTGTTCGTTTACCTTAAGGGTGCGGCGACCGACGAACCAAGCTCATTTTCTTCATTAACTCGGTAACCCATCAGCATTTGACTTTTACCTCGATTTGACTTTCAAAACAAAATCGAGTGTTCATCTAAAATGAGAGCCCATTCGTGTTTCAACAACTTTTAGTGTACATTATTGGCTCAATATGGCCAAGGAAAAGATGGTTTAACTCCCGTTTATGCAAGTGTTATCCTGGATGGAAAACGCGCTGAATTCAGTCTTAAACGCATGACCTAATCAATTTTTTGGGATCCAAAAGCAATAAAAACAGTGAGGATATGGAAGGGCTTCGTTCAGAACTAAAAAATATTTTCCGTAATGATGCTGTATTTGTTTAAGGAAGGAGTATGCTGGTTTTCATTGGTAATAGCGGTTTGGGACATTTAAGCCAATAATGGTACATGCGCATTGCATTGTAAAGGTTTTGAAACGGAATCATGAAAAATATAAAAATATCCTCATTACCAACGTACATATTGACATAACATTTTGATCATAAAATGGATGTGACTTACATAGATTTTGAATCAGCAATGACACCTTTGGCATTTGTTTATAGAGAAGGGATATGTTCTTTGCAACTGGTCGATTTTTTGATGTATTGGGTCAGATATGAAAATAACCTAAAGAAGTTGTAGACTTATCGGATTTGTGACGGTATTGTAAAAATCATCAATTACAGCAACCAGTACCCGATTGGACGGGTGGGCACGCAACTGTACCATAGGAACAAAAAACACAACAATCCTTCTCTTTGGGTTTTAGTATTTTATTGCAGTTTTCACAGTCGTAAAGGAATTGGCAGGCCTTCGTTGGCATCTCTTCCTCTTTTTGGTAACCGCAGTGCGGACAGGTAACAATAGATTTTAATACCACCTCCATTATTCCATGATTTTGTAACCTGTCTTTCCAATGGCGGTCTTTATTTCGTCTGGAGTTATCGTACCCCTGTCATACTTTACAAAAGTACTGGATGTATCATAGTCCGCATTAACTTCCAAAATACCCTCCAATTGATTGACTTCGTGTTCGATATGGGCTTCACAACCTGCACACGTCATCCCCTGGATTGAATAGTTCAACTCACCTACATTTCTTTCGGATACATAAATGACCTGATTCTCAATATTTGAATTGGGATAAAATAAATGTGAGTAATATGGAAAAGCCAACATGAAACCAGAAAAAATGGTCACAAAAAATAGAAACGCTTTTGATTGGATGAATTTAGGCTTGTGATCTCCACAGACACAATTAATATCTTGTGTGAGTGGTTTTGTTCTTTGGTACCAGGCAAAACCAAGGATCAAAAGGGTCAGGCCTATTAAAATTGGCCTGTACGGCTCTATCCAAGAAAAGGTGGCGGCAATACCTGTGGCACCCGAAAACAATGCCAATACGGGGGTGATACAACATAGAGAGGCCACAATCGCCGAGAAAAGGCCAGCAAAAGCACCTTGATTGGAGATTCTCGTCTTCTTCATTTTATGCAATTTTTCTTTTGGATTGTACATTGGTTAAAATGGCGGCAAAAAATGATTCGTTCTTCTTTGAAATGTGATAAAATATGGTCTGGCCCTCCCTTCGGGCACCAATGATCTTAGCATCCTTCATTTTACGTAAATGTTGTGAAACAGCGGGAACGCTCATTTCCAAAATATCTGCAAAGTCACAGGGGCATAATTCAAACTCCTTTTGCAATAAGAACAATATTTTGAAACGAACTTCATTACCTGCAAGTGCCATCAATCTACTAATATCCTCTATGGAATCAGCATTGCTGTTAAGACTTTCTTTACAACGAAGGATTTGTTGATGGTCTGCTTCTGCTCTGGTACAGCTAACTTCGAGTTTCATTGGATGAATTTGGTATAAATGTATAATTATTTAAGCAAATACTTAAATAAATATGATAAATACTTCTTTCAATTGAACTTAAACTACAAGTTTGTCCTATCAGCTATATGCTATCTAGAATAATACTATGCGACTTAATTGACATCCATTCCATAGCTGCAATCAGTTGTTGGTTAGAAGTGATTTTGAACAAATATGGGAATTCCCATGAACCTTAAAATTGAATATTTTAACCATTTAATGGTATGCAGTCAGGTCTAGTAAGGAAGGAACGAGCCTCATGAAAGGAACCGCAAAGGTATTCAAAAACAACTATTGTTGGCTATGGCTTTTTATGAATAGGGTTGCTGCAGTTTCCCTTGTGGGCCATGAATCCAAATGCGGAGTTGGCATCGGGCTTTTCTTTGTAAATCAGGTATTCACATCCTTCGTACGAAATGGTCTCGAATTTATTTTGTGGAATTTTGGATGTTTTTCCCTCAATGGTGCTTTCCAATGAATCCTGTACCCTCTCTTGTTCCAATAATCTTTGCTCATATGCTTTATCCTTACAGGAAACGATTCCAAGTGTAATTGCTGAAATCAAACAAATGCATACGGTCCTAATTTCAATCATCTTTTATAAATTTTTTAATGTCCATGTTAGCGCCATAGACCACGATAATGTCATCTTCGCTAAGTAGGCTATCGGGGTTTGCCACCCCCCTGACTTTAGTGACATTCCTTGTTTTTCCGATTATAGCCCTTTCTTCTGTATTGGCTATTGTTGTAAGGACCAATAAATTATAGCGCTCTCTGATTTTGCTTTCCTTTATGCTCTTTCCATTTAATTTGGATGGTACCGTAACTTCTACGATACTGTAATCATCATTTAATTCAAATGAATCCACCACACCCTTTAAGCAAAGTTTTTTGGCCCATCGTTCAGCGGATTCCTCTTCAGGGTGAACGATTTCATCCACCCCAATGGCCTGTAACACTTTTTCGTGAAGTGCATCGATGGACCTGCTGATCAATCGCTTGACCTTAAAATTTTTGAACAAGGCAGTCGCCATGATACTGGCACCTTTGTCCTCTCCAATGGCCACTATGACCATATCGGTTTCTTTAAGGGGTAGCCCACTCACAGTAAACTCATCCGTGGCATCCATACAAATGGTGTGGGATATATGCTCTTTGTAATGATCAACCCTATCCATATTGTTGTCGATACCGATGACTTCATTTCCATCTGCTGTCAGTTTCATCGACAAGGAAGCGCCAAAGCTGCCCAGTCCAACTATTATATACTTCATATTTTTAGGTTATGGTTAGTTCCTCAACAGGGTATTTATAGTTTTTCTCTTTTACTTTTTTAAATATGGCTATCAGTAAAGTCAACATGCTTACCCGTCCAATGAACATGATTCCTATCAAAACAAATTTACTGGCAGGACTCAGTGTGCTGGTAATACCCAAACTCAACCCTACGGTACTATAGGCCGAAAAGCATTCAAATGCGATGTCCAACAATTTTTTTCGACTATCAAAAACAGAGATCAGGATAATTCCTGTGCCGATGACCAACAATGATAAGGATATGACCGCAAAGGCACGCCTGACGGATATTTCAGAAATCTCCCTTCTATATACTTCAATCTTGCTTTTTCCCTTGGCCAAACTCAAAAAGTTAAGGGTGGCAATGGCGAAGGTGTTGGTCTTTATGCCTCCACCTGTCGATGCTGGGGAAGCCCCTACCCACATTAACAGAAAGACCATCATAACCGTTGAAAAATCCAAAGCCCCCATATCCACTGAATTAAAGCCAGCTGTCCTAGGGGTTGCAGCACCGAATACGGCAGTGACCACTTTTCCCATACCTTGATGTTCTGTAAGGGTGTTGTTGTATTCGTTGATATAAAAGAAAACACTCCCCATTATGGTCAATGTTGCGGTAGTCCAAAGGGTAATGCGACTGTTCAAGGTCAAGACCCAAGGTTTATGGACCAACTGCTTCCCTCTGATCCGGAAGAGTTTCTTGATAATTGAATACCTTATATATTTAATAATGTTGACCACTATTGGGAATCCCAGGCCTCCTAAAATGAATGTAGTAATGATAATGCCTTGGAATATATAGTTGTACCGAAAACCTGTTTCATATAAACTATTAGGCAGGGTAGAGAAGCCCGCATTGCAAAATGCCGATATGGCATGGAACAACGAGAAGAATGTCCTTTCAAATAATGAATTGAAAAATTCCCTGTCCAGACTTGTAAAGATTAATAGACCAGACACAAGCTCAATTGAAAATGTGATAAACAGGATTCGCTTTAAAGTGGAGAACACTTCACCGAGCGTACTGCTCCCGGTCATGTCACTCAAGGTCAATTGGTTTTCATATGAGGCCCCATCCTTAAAAAAGTAACTGAAATAACTTGCAATGGTCAAGATACCAATGCCGCCAGCCTGGATAAGGCATAAAATGATGGATTGACCAAAAAGGGTGAAATAGCTTCCGGTATCCACCACAATAAGCCCTGTTACGCAAACCGCACTTGTGGAGGTGAACAGGGCATCCATAAAGGACAGTCCTTCATATGTTGCATTGGGCAACATCAATAGCATCGCCCCGATCAATATTATGGCCAAGAAGCTTGCAACGAACAATTGAGCGGGATTCAGTAACGTTCGCTTATAGTTTATGTCCTGTTCAGAAAACTCTCTGATAAATGTAAGGATAATGGCAAATTTCACCCAATTATCCGAATATAGGAATGATATGTGCTTATGGGCTTCCTCACCTAAAAAGTGGGCATATAGAATTGCCAAGGTTGCAAAAATGGTCAATAAATCAAAAATAACCACAGAACGTTTGAACTGTTTGGTCCCCTTGGTGTAGCGTAAAACGGTAGCCAAAATTCCCAGGGCGATCACAACAAAATAAAAGGTGTTGAACCCTATTTGTATCTGCCTTGACTTATCGAAACCAAAGTCCACAATAAAAAGACAAACCCCGATAATACTGGTGTAGAACGCAATCTGAAAAAATTGGTCAGAATACTTCCGATTTTTAAAACCAAATCTTTCCAAGTTGAAAGGTGACATATGAAACTATGATTGGTTAACAACGTGTAAAAGTAGAAAGAGAGTTATAAAGATTTTATAAAGATTAGCGCACTGACTGTAATGTGAAAATTTACCATTATTAAAAGGATTTATTGAAATCGATAGCCTACACCACTTTCTGTAATAATATGTTGAGGGTGGTTGGGGCTGTCCTCTATTTTCTTTCTTAGTGTACCCACGAATACTCTTAGGTATTGGGTCTCCGTATTATGTCCATGGCCCCAGACCTGGTTCAAAATTTGTTGGTGCGTAAGGACCTTTCCCTCATTCTTTGCGAAAAGGACCAAAAGGTTATACTCGGTCTGGGTAAGCTTGACAATCGCACCTCTCTTTTTTGTTGTTCTGGCTACGAGGTCGATTTCAAGATCTCCACAAACAATAGTTGTGTTTGGCCCAATATCATGACTTCTCCTTAGTGCAGACCGAATACGTGCCAAAAGCTCTCCTGTCCTAAAAGGTTTGGTGAGGTAATCCGTTGCTCCATTGTCCAAGGCTTTGATTATATCCGCTTCATTGTCCTGAACCGACAAGATGATAATGGGCTTATGGTACCATTCCCTGATTTCTACCAAAAGGTCATGTCCACTTTTATCGGGTAGACCGATGTCCAGTAGTATCGCATCTGGCAAGTGGCTCCCGGCTAGGGCAACACCTTCTTTGGCACTAACCGCCTGTATGGTCCTATAATCATTACTTTCCAGATTGATCCGTAGCAATTTTCGAATCTGGGGTTCGTCATCAATAATCAATATTTGGGCTTTATCCATTTACGTTCGTGTTTATCAGGGAGGTCTCGGATGGGATGGAAAGAGTGAACAGCGCCCCGCCCTTCTTTCTGTTTTCCAGGGTCACTTTTCCGTCCATGGCTTCGATAAAGCCCTTGACAATGGAAAGGCCCAGTCCTGTTCCACCAGTGGTATGCTCCAGGCGGTAGAATTTTAAGAATACGGAGTCCAATTCATTTTTGGGAAAGCCATTTCCATTGTCCGAGATCATGATGATACAACCCTCCTTGGAACGAGAGGCTCTTATGGTCAGGATTGAGTTTTTCGGTGTGTGCTGAAGACCGTTGTGGAGAATATTGTGGAGAACCTGCTCTAACAGCCCACCATCCAACTTAAACAATGGGAGGCCTTCTTTGGGCTCAAATACGAGCTTGTGGTCCGCAGCATCTTCTTGGTTCCTTCTAATGACGGAAAAAATGATTTCATTGATGTCACACCAATCTTTTTTGGGTTTGATGAACCCAGCTTCCAGTCTGCTCATACTTAAAAGGTTCTCCACTTGTCTATTTAACCGGAGTCCGGCAATCCCTATTTCTGAATAAAGCTCATTTTTATTTTCTTCGGAGAGCCTGGAACTGTTTTCTTTGATAGTGTCCACAGCACCGATAATGGTTGCGATCGGTGTCCGTAATTCATGTGATAAGGAGTTTAACAAAGTATTGTACAGTGCTATGGATTTGATTCGTTCTTCCTCATCCCGTTGTTTCTTTTCAAATTCTCTGATCTTAAAAGTGAGTACGGCATTTATGGATGCAATCACGAAGTACATCAAAAACATAAGACCGTCCTCAGGAGTGTCGATATGGAAAGTCATGGTGGGTGGAATAAAGAAAAAGTTCCATATGAGAGCACTCAAAAGAGCCGATACCATGACGGGAAAAATATCAAAAAAGATGGCATTGAGGGAAACCGCCATCAATAAAATTAAAGCAACGGCACCATAGCCTATAAAATTCACCAAAAAGAAACACAATATGGATGTGCACACAATAAGTAAGAGACTTATGGTATACTGCTTCTCTCTGTTGTAATTCCTTGTCCTGAGAAAGTCCAAACCCTTTTTTGGTAAAGTTAGCTAGAACGATATAAAGATTTTATATGGATTTATATCAATACTGAATTTAGGCAACCTTTTTTTTACCTGACGTTGTACTTTATCTATTTTAGAACCTTAAAGTTTAATTTATATGTTGGTTTGGGCCCTTTTTCTTTTAGGCATCTTTTTTTTCTTGGCATTGGATCTTGGGGTTTTCAATAGAAAGGCCCATATCATCAGTGTAAGGGAGGCATCTTTATGGACAGGGATCTGGGTTACGTTGTCCATGTTGTTCTCCGGCGTCATTTATTGGTTGTATGCAACGGGAAAGATGGATAACGTGGATTCTTTGAAACCTATGGATTCAAGTCTGAAATATATTACGGGCTACCTTATCGAACTCTCCTTGAGTGTGGATAATATTTTTGTCATTGCTGTTATTTTTGGTTCATTCAACATACCCCAAAAATACCAGCACCGTGTCTTGTTTTGGGGCATCTTGGGAGCTATAATTTTTAGGGCTCTAATGATTTTTTTTGGGGTTGCTTTAATTAAAAAATTCAGTTTTACGACTTACATCTTCGGTGCTTTCTTGATTTTTACGGCCATAAAGATGTTGGTGTCACAGCAAAAGGTATTTAATCCCAAAAAGTCATTTATTTATAGGAACCTTAGAAAGTTTTTGCCCATTACCTCAAACATGCAAGGACAGAAGTTCTTTATTAAATTGCGCTATATAACAGCGGCCACTCCGTTGTTTATCGCTTTGGTCATTATTGAATTTACGGATATTCTCTTTGCTTTGGACAGTGTTCCGGCCATATTGGCCATCACCTCTGATCCATTTTTGGTGTTCAGTTCCAATATATTTGCCATTTTGGGACTTCGATCCATGTATTTTTTCTTGGCACACATGATAAACAAGTTTTACCACTTAAAATATAGTTTGGTTGCCATATTGAGCTTCGTAGGGGTAAAATTGATTTTGGCCCATTATTATACTTTTCCTGAATGGTTCTCTTTAAGTTTTATCGGATTGGCCTTGCTCCTCGGGATTATAGCCTCAACAAGGAACGAGAAAGAGTAATACAATAGCAATTATCATCCGTTAATTTTAAATTTATTGTTCCAACGGGTCGGTTAAGCTGTTCAATAGGAGCGATTAATTACCTTAAGCAAGAATCATTGTCATTTTTTAATTACTACCAACGATCTTCGATATGCGCCGTAGTGCACTTATAAAAACTAAATTTAGACTTAGTACAACTCTTAAATATACGAAAAAGCCAGAGATGAGGCACATACTCCGCTATGCTGCAATTGGAGTGTATATTCCAAATTCACTCGAGAAATTTCTATATGTGAACTCTGATTTTGTCCTGGCAGCCAAATGATTTTCATAAGCTATTTTTAGGCTTAAGTAGGTTAAATTGATTTTAAGACAAAATTAAAAAAATACTGCTGAGACATAAGATAATTAATTCCAATGGATTTCTATTAATAATCATTAAATGAGTTTTATAAAACATAAGAATGCCAGCCTGGTTTAAGTAAAAAGAATTTGGAAAAATAGAATGATATTTACGGGGTTTAGTGGTCTTTAAAAAATCAAAATGGGTGTAAAAATTTGTTTTGATTTATATATGCAGAAGTGCCATTATCATAATCAAAACTCCACTCGAAGAGAATTATGGCTTTTTCGCCGTAGGGTTATCATAAAGTATTGGCCCTCCCTTTACTCCCGCTTTTACCTCTCCAGTGCTTTTAAGGATCCCCATCTGGAAAATTCGTTTTCTAAAATTTCGTTTGTCCAGTTCAAGCCCTAGAATATCTTCATAAAGACCCTGTAGTTCCGACAACGTGAATTTTTTTGGGAGCAATTCCCCCATGACCAATCTGTCCTTGAGGTTGTTCTTGAGGTACATATGGGCATCATGGATGATTTGGGCATGGTCAAAACCTAAATTTTTGGGAATCTCATCCAAATCGAACCAAGCAATCTGTTCCACGTTGCCCTTTAGAAAAAGAGGATGGTTTTCTGGTCGTACCAAAGCATAAAACGAAACGGTGACAACTCGTTTTATAGGGTGTCTGTTTATGTTGGAATAGACCTTCACTTGTTCAAAATGGATGTTCTTTACACCAGTCAGCGCAAAAAGGACTTTATGGGTACAATCTTCAATATTTTCATGGGCTTCCATTACTCCGCCCGGTAACATCCAATGGTCGGTGAACTCACCGACGGACCTTTTGGTCAGCAATAGCTTCAATCGATGGTCAACATAGCCGAAAACCGCAATATCTGCCGTTATCGAACATTCGAATGAATCAGCTTTTACTGTTATATTTTGTAAAATCCGTTGTTCAGACACCTTTTTATTGCGCATTTGATTTTTTTATAATTATAAAACTTATAAATTAGCATCTGTGTCAAAAGTACACAGAAACAACAAATTTTAAACAGAATGAATCAAAGATTTTGATTCTAAATGCAGGGATGGGCAATACCTTATTCGATATTACAGGAAAAGTAATTTTAATCACAGGAGGTACCGGTGTGCTGGGCAGTAGTATGGCCGAGTATCTACTTTCTGAAAAGGCCAAGGTCGTTCTTATGGGGCAGACCCGAACCAAGGTGGAAGACAAGTTAAACGAGCTAAAACAGAAATACTCCTATGTCCTAGGATTTTCCGGTAGTGTATTGGACAATCATTTCTTGATGGAAGTAAAAAACCAAGTTGTGAATACTTGGGGAAGGATTGATGTGCTCATCAATGCAGCAGGTGGCAACATGCCCGGCGCAGTAATAGGAGAGGACCAGACCATTTTCGATTTAAATATGGAGGACTTTAGAAAAGTATCTGAATTAAACTTGGATGGCTCGGTGATTCCCTCCTTGGTTTTCGGAAAACAAATGGCGGAACAAGGACATGGTTGCATTCTCAATGTATCGTCCATGGCAGCCACTCAAGCACTTACACGCGTTGTGGGATATTCGGCCTCCAAGGCGGCCATTGATAATTTTACCAAATGGATGGCAACCGAACTGGCCCTGAAATTTGGGGAAGGTCTTCGGGTAAACGCGATTGCCCCGGGGTTTTTTATCAGCAATCAAAACAGGAGGTTGCTTTTAAATGAAGATGGCAGCTATACCGACCGTGGCAAAACAATTATCGACAATACGCCCATGAAACGCTTTGGAAATGCCAATGAGCTGCATGGAGCCGTTCATTGGCTTATTAGCGATGCTGCCAGTTTTGTAACTGGCGCCATCATTCCTATTGATGGTGGATTTAGTGCTTTTAGTGGTGTATAAAGAAGAGATGGACATAGGATTGGAACAAACATGGCGATGGTATGGGGCAGATGATACCGTTTCCTTGGCAGATATTAAAATGGCCGGCGCAACTGGTATTGTTACTGCCCTGCACCATATTCCAAATGGGGAAACCTGGTCAATGGATGAAATTGAAAAAAGGAAAAATGAAATAGAATCCATGGGACTCACATGGTCCGTTGTGGAAAGTATTCCAGTACATGAGGATATTAAAAGACGAGTAGGGGATTTTGAATTTTACATCGAGAATTACAAAAAAAGTATAGAGAACTTGGGCCATTGTGGTATCGATACGGTTTGCTACAATTTTATGCCCGTTCTGGACTGGACACGCACAAATTTGGCTTATGAGCTTCCAGATGGTTCAAAAGCATTGTATTTTAATCGTGTTGAGCTCGCTGTTTTTGAACTTTTTCTTTTGAAGCGCAACGAAGCTTTTCAAAAATATACCGAACCAGAGATTGATGATGCCCGAAAACATTTTGAAAAAATGGACGATTATCAGAAGAACCAACTGATCTCCAATATTATTGCAGGGCTACCAGGTGCGGAAGAAGGTTATTCACTGGACCAATTCAGAAATGCCTTGGCAGCTTATAATGGCATTGGGGAAGAGGAATTACGGGCAAATCTGTATGATTTTATCCGGCAGATTACACCAACTGCAGAAAAAGAGGGCGTCTATCTGGCCATTCATCCAGATGATCCACCATATCCCATTCTGGGCTTGCCCAGGGTCGTAAGTACGGAATCTGACGCCCGAGCGCTTTTGGAAGCCTATGAAAGCCCGAACAATGGACTTTGTTTTTGTACGGGTTCCTATGGTGTTCGGATGGATAATGATTTGGTCGGGATGGCAAAACGCATGGCGGGCCACATTAATTTTGTTCATTTAAGAAGTACCAAAAGGGATGATGAGGGTAATTTTTGCGAAGCAGATCATTTGGATGGTGATGTGGATATGTATGGTGTGATGAAGGCGCTCATGGAAGAACAGGTAAGGCGTAAAAGTAGTGGGAATGGTCGCACAAGAATGCCCATGCGTCCCGACCATGGGCACCAAATGCTGGACGATTTAAAAAAACAGACCAATCCCGGTTACTCGGCTATTGGTCGTCTCCGGGGATTGGCAGAATTAAGGGGTTTGATGTTGGGTATTGAAAAATCTTTGGGGTGAGGCTAAAAGGAACTTTGAATTTTTCCATGGGGAACAAAATCTATATCAAGAAAATTGGGGTATGAAACTAGTCAGGACTGTTTTATGGGGCGTCTTTCTTGTACAGTTTTCGGGCTGTATGCAGGATGATGGGGCAAAAACAATCCGGTTGGCCCATGGCTTGGATGTAAACCACTCCGTGCATAGGGCCATGGTGAAAATGGGTGAAGACCTTGATAGTATTTCCGGAGGTAAGCTCCACGTGGAGATTTATCCCAACCAACAATTGGGTACCGAACGTGAAATTTTGGAATTGATTCAACTCGGCAGTCTCGATATGACCAAGGTATCCGTCGCTACTTTGGAGAATTTTGCTCCCAAGACCAGGATTTTGGGGTTGCCCTATCTTTTCGAAAGTAGGGAACATGCCTTTAACGTACTGGATGGACCCATCGGCCAAGCATTGTTGGACAATTCCGAAGAATTTAGATTGAAAGGATTAGGGTATTACGATGCAGGGTTCAGGAGTTTTTATACAGAAAAAGAACCAGTAAACTCCCCGGAAGATTTGAAAGGGCTCAAAATAAGGGTCATGGAAAGTGTGACTGCCGTGGACATGGTTAAAAGTCTTGGGGGCTCGCCAACACCAATTTCGTGGGGAGAGCTCTATACCTCGTTACAGCAAGGTGTTGTGGATGGGGCGGAGAATAATCTCCCTAGTTTTTACCTATCAAGACATTATGAAGTGTGTCCCTATTATTCGTTGGACGAACATACCTTCTCTCCGGATGTATTGATTGTGGGCACCTCATTTTGGGACAAGCTTACAGCGAAGGAAAAGGAATGGGTGCAAGAAGCGGTAAAACGGTCCCTAAAACATCAAAGAAAGTTATGGGCGTTATCAGAAGCCGAGGCTTTGGAAGAGGTGCAGAAAGCCGGCGTAAAGATTTCGTATCCGGACAAAGAGCCATTCATCCAAATGACAAAGGAAATGTACAGTACCTATGAAAATGATGAAGAATTGAATAAAATGATACAACAAATCAAATCAATGGCAGACTGATGGGGTTCAAAAAAACATTGGAACATATTTTGGCCTACACGCTTGTGTTGCTGATGGGCCTAATGGTCTTGAATGTGCTTTGGCAGGTACTCAGTAGATATGTTATGGGAGAACCAAGCGCCTTTACCGATGAGCTCGCCCGGTTTTTGATGATCTGGTTGGGATTGTTGGGAGCGGCCTATGTATCCGGAAAAGGAGGCCACGTGGCCATCGATGTATTGGCCAAACGGGCCAGTACCAAAAATCAGATATTGTTGAAAAGAATGGTCTCTGGCTTCATTATCCTCTTTTGTATTGCGGCCATGGTTACAGGAGGTGGTTGGCTGGTCTATACCACATATGAACTAAAACAGTATTCCCCGGCATTGGGTTTGCCCTTGGCCTATGTGTACGTCGTAATTCCCTTGAGTGGATTGATAGTGGTTTACAATAAAATAATTGATATCATATCGGATTAAACGCCATGGAATATATACCCTTACTTGTTTTGATCATCAGTTTTGTGGGCCTTTTGGCCATAGGGACACCTGTGGCCTGGAGTATTGCCATTTCATCCATGCTGACGTTATTGGTGAGTGTTCCCACATTACCGGCCTTGGCCACCATATCCCAGCGGATGGCCACTGGTTTGGATAGCTTTGCCCTGTTGGCCATTCCATTTTTTATTTTATCGGGAGAATTGATGAACCAAGGAGGGATAGCCCACAGATTGATCGCTTTTGCCAAAACTTTGGTAGGGGCTTTGCCAGGAGGTCTTGCTTTGATCAACATTATCTCCGCAATGTTTATGGGAGCCATAGCAGGATCGGCAATGGCATCGGCATCGGCAATGGGAAGTATTCTAGGACCGGAAATGGAAAAAGAAGGATATGATAGGGAATTTGCAGCAGCAGTCAATATCACCTCTGCCACAACAGGATTGGTGATTCCGCCAAGTAATATTTTGATTGTGTATTCCTTGGCAAGCGGCGGGGCATCGATTGCCGCTCTTTTTTTGGCAGGATACATTCCCGGACTGATAACTGGTCTGTTGCTCATGGTGGTTGCCATGTTGTGGGCCAAAAAGAAAGGATATGGCACGGGACAACGAAGCTCCTTGGGCAAGGTTGTTAAAACCTTCATTGATGCGGTTCCAAGCCTATTTTTGTTGGTTTTGGTCATCGGGGGCATCGTCGCTGGTATTTTTACAGCAACGGAAGCATCTGCCATTGCTGTGCTATACAGTCTTTTGTTGGGTTTTGTCTATAAGGAGTTAACTTTTAAAAAATTGCCCCATATCTTTTTGAATGCTTCGACCACCACAGCTGTTGTTATGTTGCTGATTGCAGCTTCCATGAGTATGTCATGGGCGCTTTCCTTTGAACATATTCCGCAGGATATCAGCTCAGGACTATTGTCCATTACCGATAACAAGATTGGCTTGTTGCTTATCATAAACCTGATATTGTTGGTGGTGGGTATTTTTATGGATATCACCCCGGCCGTACTCATATTCACTCCTATTTTTTTACCCATTGTGACGAAATTGGGAATAGATCCCGTGCATTTTGGTATCATCATGATCCTGAACCTTTGCATTGGTTTGTGTACACCACCTGTGGGTTCGGTTCTCTTTGTGGGGGTAGGTATTGCAAAGACATCCATAGAAAAAGTGATCAAGCCCTTACTGCCCCTATTTGTGGCGATGATTTTGGCATTGTTTCTCATTACCTACATACCAGAGTTGGCCCTATGGCTTCCCGGTTTGTTTGGACTTTAATCGATTTGTAAAGTAAATTTTAAAATATGACACATAAAATGAACAAACTAACATATGGTGCACTGGCGCTTCTATTATGCTGGGCCTGTGCCAAAGCTCCCAAGGACGATACACCTTGGACCGATTTATACGATGGGACCCTCAACGGATGGAATCAAAAGGGAGGTGAAGCCAATTATACCGTTAACGGGGAGGAAATTGTAGGGGCAACGGTTCATGATACACCCAATTCCTTTTTGACAACGGATAAAATGTATGGGGACTTTATTTTAGAGTTGGACTATAAAGTTGACTCAACCATGAATTCGGGGATACAGATTCGAAGCAATAGTATCCCGTATTACCAAAATGGTCGGGTCCATGGGTATCAGATTGAAATCGATCCATCCGATAGGGCATGGAGTGCCGGTATTTATGATGAAGGCAGAAGAGGTTGGCTTGTTACCTTGGACAACAATCCAGAGGCACAAAAAGCCTTCAAACAAAACGATTGGAACCATTATCGTATCGAGGCCCTTGGCGATACTATTAAAACTTGGATCAACGGTGTGCCGGCAGCCCATTTGATCGATGATAAAACGTCAAGTGGCTTTATAGCCCTTCAGGTACACAGTATTGGAAAAGACCAAAAGGAAGGAACCGAGATTGCTTGGCGCAACATCAAAATTTTGACCGATAGCCTTTCAAAATATGCTAAACCAATGCCTTTGGCAGCGGTGGAGACCAAAAACCATGTTAATGTGGATGAGGCCAAAAATGGTTGGAAGTTGTTGTGGGATGGTAAGACCACAAATGGTTGGCGCGGAGCCCGATTGGACGATTTTCCAGATAAAGGTTGGGTCATTGAAAATGGCGAATTAACTGTTTTGTCCTCGGGAGGAGAGGAATCGGCAGCTGGAGGGGATATTGTCACCACCGATGTATATGGGGATTTTGAACTTATGGTAGATTTTAAACTGACCAGGGGAGCCAATAGCGGCATCAAATATTATGTAAACACCGATTTGAACAAGGGCCCAGGATCATCCATTGGATTGGAATATCAAATATTGGACGATGCCGTCCACCCGGATGCCAAATTGGGCAACCATGAAGGTAGCCGAACCTTGGCCTCTCTCTATGACCTTATAAAGGCCGACCCCAACAAGCCTGCAAATGCTATTGGGGAATGGAACACGGCCCATATAATTTCCAAAGGCTCGCATGTGGAGCATTGGCTCAACGGAATGAAAGTCTTGGAATATGAAAGGGGAAGCGATGCATTCAAAAAATTGGTTTCCGAGAGCAAGTATAAGGTATGGCCCTATTTTGGAGAGGCGCCGACAGGCCCCATCTTGTTGCAAGACCATGGGGACAGGGTCAATTTCAGGAACATTAAGATAAAAACCACCGAAAAGCAGTAAAATCATGACCACAAGACGCGATTTCATAAAAAAAACAACAACGGGAACCGCAGCCGTAACATTGGGCAGCATGGTATTTCCTTCTTGGGCCAATGCCCGCATTCTGGGAGCCAACGATCAAATCAATTGCGCGGTTATCGGTATACGGAGCCGAGGTAAGGCCCATGTATTGGCCATCCATCAAGATCCAAATGCCAAGATTTTATATAGTTGCGATGTTGATGATAAGATTCTTGAAGAACACAATACATGGTGCAAAAAACATATAGGCTACGTACCAAAGGTGGAAAAGGATTTTCGAAAGGTATTGGAAGATAAGGATGTGGACGCCATTTTTATCGCAACTCCCGAGCATTGGCATGCTCCCATGGCCATAATGGGCCTGCAAGCGGGAAAGCATGTTTATGTGGAGAAGCCCTGTAGCCACAATCCCTATGAAAACGACCTTTTGTTAGCTGCACGGAACAGGTATGGAAAAAATGTGCAAATGGGAAATCAACAACGATCGGCCAAAACTTCCAAAATGGCTATTGAGGATATCAAAAAGGGAGTGATTGGCAACGTGTTCAAAGGAGAGGCTTATTACTCCAACAATCGTGGGTCCATAGGCCACGGAAAGTTGATGGATGTACCCAAAACCCTAGACTGGGAACTATGGCAAGGTCCGGCCCCCCGTGAGGATTACAGAGATAATATCCACCCTTACAATTGGCATTGGTTCCGGAACTGGGGTACGGGAGAGATTCATAACAACGGTACCCATGAGATTGATATTTGCCGATGGGCCTTGGGCGTGGATCTGCCCGAAACGGTGACCGCCTTTGGCGGAAAGTATACTTATGATGATGATTGGGAATACCCGGACAATCAACAAGTGACCTATTCTTTTCCAGGAAATAAATTCATCACTTGGACCTCCCATAGCCGAGGTATCATGAAACCGGAAAGACCCGGACGGGGCATAACGATCTACGGCAGCAAAGGTGTTATGGAATTGAGTAGAAACTTTTACAAATTATATGGTTTGGATGGCAAGTTGTTGAAACAGGAAGATGAAGCTACCATTAGTGCCACCCTTAATACTCAAGGCATCGGCGGCTTGGATGTGGATCATGTGGCCAACTTTTTCAATGCCATCCGAAAAGACGCCTCCCTGAATTCCGATATTAGGGATGCCAGTGTTTCCACCATGCTCTGCCATTTGGGGAATATGGCTTACGATGCCGGACATACCATCGAAATAGATACCCAAACGGGCAAGGTGTTGAACAGTGAAAAAGCCATGCAAAGCTGGAAGAGGGATTATGAAAATGGATGGGAACCTAAACTATAGATAAAGATGAAACGAAGGGAATTTTTAGTAAAGGGTAGTTTGGCTGGTTCAGCGGCCCTATATGCTCCTACAGTCTTAGGGTTTGGAACACCAAGTGCCAATGAAACCATCAATGTCGGGGTAATTGGAACAGGAGACCGAGGCGGTGGACTAATCCCTTTCATCAATCAAATCCCGAATATGAGAGTGGTGGCCTGTAGTGATATCATACCTTTCAGGTTAAGCTCCGGCCTTTCCAAAGTGGAAGGTAAGGCCAAGGGCTATTCGGACTATAGAAAATTGTTGGAAGACAAGAACGTAGATGCCGTATTGGTGGCAACCCCGTTCAGTACGCATTCCCAAATTGTGGTCGAAGCCCTGAAAGCGGGCAAACATGTGTATGGGGAAAAAACCATGGCAAAGGGCTATGATGGGATAAAATCCATAGTCCACGCATCCGAAAATTCAGGAACCATTTTCCAAGCAGGTCACCAGTACCATAGTTCCCGTTTGTACACCCATATTGTAGATGAAATCAAAAAGGGCAAAATTGGCAAAATAACCGCTTTTGAATGCCAATGGAACAGAAACAATAATTGGCGAAGACCTGTGCCCGATCCCAAATGGGAGCGCATGATCAATTGGCGGATGTATCGGGAATTTTCGGGTGGGCTTTTGGCCGAACTTTGTTCACACCAATTGGATTTTGCCAATTGGGTACTCGGTTCCATGCCCGAAAGAGTGATGGGGATAGGTGGTATTGATTATTGGAAAGACGGCAGGGAAACGTATGATAACATCCATCTTATTTATAGCTACCCCGAAGGTGTGAGGACATCTTTCACATGTTTGACCAGTAATGCCATGGGCGATTATAAAGTAAAGGTAATGGGGGACAAAGGTGCCTATATTTTGGATTATGTAAAAGCATGGTATTACCCGGAAGGTAGTTATCAAAAAGAAATAGGCGAGGTCGATGGCGTTTCGGGGGCAACCCTGAACTGGGACCAAGGCAGGGGCATACCTGTAAAATTTGACCATGAGGACCCCAGTAAACAAGCCTTGATCGATTTTAGGGACAATATCGTGAACAACACCCTACCCATATCCAATGCAAAAACAGGAGCCATGGCCGCACTTTGTGTACAGATGGGCCTCGATGCCATGTATGGGAATACCATTGTGGAAACGGATGATAAAATGATTCATGAAATATTGGGATAGCCTGGAAATCTGCTGGAAGCAGCAATAATCAACCGAACATGGAAAAGAAGTTGAAGCAGAATTTTATAACGGATAATTTTTTACTGCATAACAAATATGCTGAAGAATTGTATCATGAATATGCGGCGAAGCAGCCCATCATTGACTATCACTGTCATCTTTCCCCGGCCCAAATTGCAAAAGATCATATTTTTGAGAACCTTACCCAGGCTTGGATTCAGGGCGACCATTATAAATGGCGGGCCATGCGAGCCGCAGGTGTCAATGAAAGGTATATTACCGGTAGTGCCGATGATAGGGAAAAATTTCAGGGATGGGCAGCCACAGTTCCATATACCTTAAGAAATCCACTATATCATTGGACGCATTTGGAACTCAAGCGATATTTTGATATTGATTTGTTACTCAACAATGATACGGCCCATGAAATTTACCAAGAAACATCCGTAAAATTGAAAAGTGGGGCCTACAGTTGCCAAAACCTTATTCAAGACATGAATGTTGAGGTAGTCTGTACCACGGAGGATCCAACAGATACGTTGGAGCATCATCAACAACTTGCAAAAAGTGGATATGAGGTTCATATAAACACTTCATTCAGACCGGATAAGGCCTTACTGATTTCACATGAAGGATATAATTCATATCTGGATGTACTCGGAGAGATAAGTGGTATGGAAATAACATCCTATAAAACTTTATGTGATGCATTGGCCAAACGGATTGCCTATTTTCATGAAAATGGATGTCGGTTATCAGACCATGGATTGAATTATATTCCATTTGTGGAAGCTTCGACCCATGAGCTGGAATCAATTTTTACCAAGAGTAGAAAAGAAGAAAATCTGACTCGTGACGAAGTTGATAAGTACCAAACCGCACTCTTGTTGTTTTTGGGAGAACAGTACCATGCCAAAGGTTGGGTACAGCAATTTCACTTGGGGGCACTTCGCAACAACAACTCCCGTAAGTTTAGGGAATTGGGACCGGATACCGGATGGGATTCCATAGGGGATTATCCACAGGCTTATACACTGTCCCGCTACTTGGATGCATTGGATACCGACGACAACCTTGCAAAAACAATACTTTATAATCTGAATCCGGCAGACAACGAAATGTTGGCCGCTATGATTGGTAATTTTAACGACGGCAGTATAAAAGGAAAGATGCAATTTGGGTCTGGTTGGTGGTTCTTGGACCAAAAAGATGGTATTACAAAACAGTTGAACGCACTTTCCAATATGGGACTGTTAAGTTGTTTTATTGGCATGCTCACCGATTCTAGAAGTTTTCTTTCCTATCCACGACATGAATATTTTAGAAGGGTGCTCTGTAATATTTTGGGTGAAGAGATGCAGAAAGGTGAATTGCCCGAGGAAATGGATTTAATTGGGAAAATGGTGGTGGACATCTGCTATCAAAATGCGAAAGAATATTTTAAATTTAATGCAATACATAAATGATGGTCGAAACCATTGACCATAGGATAATGGGCGCAGGAAAGAATAATTGGAGAAACAGTAAATTATGAATAAGGTAGTTACATTCGGAGAGATCATGTTGCGGTTGTCACCTCCCGGTTTTTTGAGATTTTCACAAACCAATTCGTTTGATGTGGTCTATGGGGGAGGAGAGTCCAATGTGGCGGTCTCCTTGGCCAATTATGGTATTCCAGTGGATTTTGTTACGAGGTTGCCCAAGAACGATATTGGGGAATGTGCACTTATGGAAATGCGAAAGCGTGGTGTAGGTGTGGATAAAATTGTTTTTGGTGGAGACCGCTTGGGCATATACTTTTTGGAAACCGGGGCAGTAAGTAGGGGCAGCAAGGTAATTTATGATAGGGCCCATTCCGCCATGGCCGAAATTCAAAAAGGCATGATAGATTGGGACTTTGTGTTTGATGGGGTCTCATGGTTCCATTGGACAGGGATTACCCCAGCCATCTCACAAGGTGCCGCCGACGCTTGTCTGGAAGCTGTACAGACTGCAAAGAAACGTGGCATCACTGTATCCACCGATCTGAATTACAGGGCCAAACTTTGGAAATACGGTGTGGAACCAGAAGCCATAATGACCGAGCTTACTTCCTATTGCGATATTATTTTGGGTAACGAGGAAGATGCCGAAAAGCATTTCGGTATAAAACCAGAAGGGCTGGATATCACTACCCAGGGAGAACATGTAAAAGCGGAAGCATTTCTTTCTGTTTGTAAGCAGATGATGAAGAAATTTCCCTATGCCAAAAAAGTGATAACGACCCTTCGCGGGTCAATAAGTGCTTCCCATAACACATGGGCTGGCGTACTGTACGACGGAAAAAAGATGTATAAATCGCCGGAATACCAAATTACCCATATTGTGGACAGGGTTGGTGGAGGAGACTCGTTTATGGGTGGCCTTATATACGGGCTGCTAAACTATCCGAACGATGATCAAAAGGCACTGAATTTTGCGGTGGCCGCTTCCTGTTTGAAGCATACCATAATGGGAGACGCCAACTTGGTGACCGTGGAAGAAGTGGAAAAATTGATGGGAGGCGATGCCTCCGGAAGAGTGGCGAGATAAA
Source organism: Flagellimonas profundi (assembly GCF_017313275.1). Classification (GTDB taxonomy): domain Bacteria; phylum Bacteroidota; class Bacteroidia; order Flavobacteriales; family Flavobacteriaceae; genus Flagellimonas; species Flagellimonas profundi. The sequence continues at coordinate 279,530 of NZ_JAFLNM010000001.1, forward strand.
TTAAGAAACTATGGCAAAATATTCAAGAATTGAGGTGGCACTCGCAATGGAAGACACCGGTATGGTACCGCTATTTTACCACCCAGATGTGGAATTGGGAAAAAAGGTGCTCAAAGCCTGCTACGAAGGAGGTTCTCGATTGATGGAGTTTACGGCAAGAGGCGATTTCGCTTTCGAGAGTTTCCTTGAACTGAGCAAATATGCATTGCAGGAACTCCCGGGAATGATCATGGGTGTGGGATCGATTACCGATGCCGCGGCGGCCTCAATGTTCATCCAGATGGGAGCAAACTTTGTAGTCACACCTTCGTTAAGGGAAGATATAGCAATTACGTGTAACCGAAAAAAGATATTGTACTTACCGGGCTGTGGCAGTTTAACAGAAATTAATCGTGCAGAGGAACTAGGGTGTGAGATTGTAAAGCTTTTTCCTGGGTCTGTTTATGCCCCGGGATTTGTAAAGGCGATCAAAGGCCCACAACCCTGGACCAAGGTAATGCCAACCGGAGGTGTCGACATTAATGAGGAGAATCTTAGGGAATGGTTCAAGGCAGGTGTTACCTGTGTAGGCATTGGATCCAAGCTGATAAGCAAGGAAATTTTGGAATCGGGAGATTTTGATAGCTTGAGAGAAAGGGTCAAAATTTCTTTGGCGACCATAACAAAGATTAGAAACGCATAAGAAAACCATTAAATTTCATCGCTTTTTGAACTTTAATATCTTTTAGGTTTAGAGATTTTGAATTTCATTCCAGTCTAATTTAGTGATTGTATTTCCTTTCAATATTAGGATATAGGCCTCTTTATCTTTTGCTGTTCCATAATAATCCATATTTATTAAAGTGTATGTGTAGCATTCGCTAAAAATGTAGCCTTACCCTTTTTAGGGATGCCTATAAATCAGCTTGCTCAGTAATTCAATAAGAGAAACTCTTTCCGAACTCAATCCAAGATGCTCCAAATTGGTTAGAGCAGCATAACAACTGTATATGGATAATACAAAAACTGAAATACCTAATAGAACTTTGATTATTCACAATGATTTATTAACAGTCCTCCATGTTTGGTTCGCTTGCTTAGGGTTATCAACAATGGTAATTAAAACCTTAAATGACAATAAGCACAGGATAAGACCGTTTATTTTATTAAAGTTTCATTTATTAGGAAATATCTTACTTGTAATTAATGTTTTTTCAGCTACAGAAATGTCGATGATTCATTTATAATCTTATGTTTAAAAACATATTTACTCAAACTGACATGAAACAAACACCAAAAAAAAGATTCTCAGAGTTGGAACAACAAAAAAACGCATTGGACCAATCTGCAATGGTGGCCATCACTGACACTAGTGGTAACATTACTTATGTTAATAATAAGTTCTGTGAGGTTTCTCAATATACTAGCCAGGAATTAATTGGACAAAACCATAGAATAATCAATTCTGGGTTGCATGACAATTCTTTTTTCAGAAACCTTTGGAGAACTATCTCAAGTGGTAACACTTGGCAAGGGGAAATTAGAAATCAGGCCAAGGATAATTCATATTACTGGGTGTACACGACTATAGTTCCCTTTCTTGACGAAAATGGCCAGCCATACCAATACGTTTCAATACGTTTTGATATTACTAATCAAAAAAAGCAAGAGTTGGAACTGCTTCATCGAAACGAACAATTGGCAGATTTCTGTTCTATTGTTTCCCATAACCTTAGGGCGCCCCTTTCAAACCTCATACTTTTAACTTCAATGATAGAGAAATCTAACGATGTCAATGAACAAAAAGAACTAGTGGAAATGATATCCAAACCGGTAAACCTCTTAAATGAGACTTTCAATGAATTAGTCGAGTCCATCCAAGTTTTGAATAATCCTAAAATTCAAAAGGAAGAACTTTATTTTCAAGATTGTTTCGACCAAGTTATTGGTACCCTTAATGTTAAACAGTTATTTCCGGAGATTGTTATTATTACAAATTTCAATGATGCATCCCATATTATCTATCCCAAAAACTACTTGATCAGCATCTTTCATAACTTAATAAGCAATGCCATCAAATATCGATCACCCAATAGAACATTGATTATCAAAATTGCCACATACAAAGCGAATTCATCAATTTGGTTGAAGGTAGCTGACAATGGCTTGGGAATAGATTTAGAAGCATATGGAAATAAATTATTCGGATTGCAGAAGACTTTTCATGGAAACGAGGATGCCAAAGGTTTTGGGTTGTTTATGACCAAAACACAGGTTCAATCCATGGGCGGTATCATTTTTGCAGAAAGTGAACCAGACTTGGGCAGCACATTTTATGTCAAATTTTAAATATTTCATTTTATGAATGCAATAGATACTCTATACTTGATTGATGATGATGATACTTATCAATTCATTGTGAAAAAAACCATTTCATCGACCAGATTGGTCAAAAGCATTAAAATATTTTCCAATGGTAAATTGGCCATCGATTTTTTAGAATCAGTATTGGGAAATGTAAATGAAATTCCCGATGTTATTTTACTTGATTTATCAATGCCAGTGATGGATGGATGGCAATTTTTAGAGCGTTATTTCTTATTGAAGCCTAGAATTGCGAAAAAAATAGTTGTCTATATTGTTTCATCCTCAATTGACCCTAGTGATGTAGAGAGGGCAAAAAGCATTAGTGAAGTGACCGATTATTTTGTCAAACCTTTGACAAAGGAAAAATTGATATTAATGCTTGAAAGTATTCAACTATCTTGATTAAAGTGAATTTCACTTTTCATAGGGGTGAAAATTGACAAAAAATGGCCATGAAATTCTCCTGAATGCTTTTGAAGTGGATTCCCTTCTTTTCAAAATCTTCGATGAGTTTAATGAGATGTGAAAGGCTTCTGGCGATTCGGTCCAGTTTCCAGACTACAAGAGTGTCACCTTCACGCAAAATGGATAAAAGTTCATCAAGACCCTTTTTTTTCGCTTTTGCCCGAGATGAAATATCCGCATAGATGTTCTTGGGTTTGATACCTTCCTTTAAAAAGGCATCCACCTGTAAATCGTGTTTCTGTGATTTTGTGCTCACTCTTGCATAACCGAACTTCATCTTAGGTGTAAAAAAGGGTATATAAGGTAAACTATTTAAGTGTACCGAAAAGTAAACTCTTTAGAATCAGTAGACTCATTTTTACAATGAAAGTTCAATAAAACGGTGGATTAATGATTATTAAGAGGAGAAATAGTTGGATACTATAAGTGGGATATTTTTCTATCTCATTTAGTTATAATTCCGTATTTTTAAAATTGAAAGTCCAAAAATCACGGGGAAGTTCCTATAGGGTGCCTTTTTTTGGATGGTCGAGAAAAAACTCTGGCAACATAAGGGGTTATAGATGATTGGTTAAAACTGCCGCCCCGACTAAAAAATAGTCTCATTTGATATTAAATGGGACCATAAATAATTAAAAACCAGAAAATTAATATTTTCTGGTTTTTTTATGCCCGAATTTAATTTGGACTAAAGACGTATTTTAGGGTGTCCTATTTTTATCCAAAATCCCCAGACCTAGTTTCATTATTGGGGTTTAAAGTTTTGGTTCTAATCCATTAAGGATCTAGGTGCAAATATTCAATGGGTTAAATACAATTAATATGAAATCTCTCCAAAATTTATTCATTTGCCCAATGAAAACATATCGAAACAGTAAAAACACCTATTAGGTTACCTTTTTTGAAAAAAAGTAATGTTTTGGTTTAAAGTTGGGCACTGAAAATTTTTAGTCAGTCAAGCTTAAAAATATCCAGATTTCTGGATTTGATCATAAAAAAACAGGGTGTTCTTTTTGACAGTTTTCTGTCCTTGCTCAGATGAATTGTATTTTAGATTCCACAGCCATTATGACTAGCGCCTTCAACTCTTTTAGGACCGTCAGTGTATGTTCTTTTTGAGCAGGAATGATAGATACATCACCTAGGCCTATTTTATATTCGGTATCTGGCATTTTTATCAACGCTTCCCCTTGTTTGACCACAAGAACCACTTCTCCGGTACTATGGTGAGGTGGCATGATCATGCCATTAAGCCCTGTTATCTCCAGAACCTTATATGTTGTCCCTACGGTCATATCCTTTATTTGGGGTCTGTTCATTGTTTCCATAATCAATTGTTTTTGATTTCTCCCCATTGTTCCTTTTCAATATCGCTCCAAAGTGTTGGGAAGAATTTACGCTGTTGGAATCTTGGATGTAAGTATTTTTTCCATTGTGACCCTCCAGTGGCCATCTTCTGCTTATTGTCACGTTCTAGATAATGGCTAGCGGTCGTTAAGTGTACCATGGGCCATTTCACATTATAGAGGAGATCAAACTCCTTGAGAGCATCGAGTAGTAGAGCCGATATGCCCTTCATTTCTCCGATTCGGTCCTGTAGGGTTCGTCCATCCATTTTTTTTGCAAAGGTTATGAGATCGTCCAGATATCTTTCCTCAAATCTTTGTAATGTCCAGGTCTTTTTTTGGCTCGTACGGTCATGGCCTGCATCCTTCCAATAGATATGTTCAAAATAATCCGAAATGGAAGGGTTTTTGGGCAACCTTTTCCTGCCTTCCCTGTTAATAAGGTTTTTCAAAGGGGTGCACAGGATTTCTATATATCGGAATTGAACACTCTGGAAACCACTGGCAGGCGTTAATGTCTTTCGAAACTCTTGGTATTCCCCATAGTCCATTCCATCTTTCATGATATCAAAAGAATTGATGAGCATGGAAGTGTATCGTGTGCAACGTTTGATTTTTGTGAGCATATAATGTTCATTGATCTCATCCCTGTCCACAAGTTGTTCCAGTTCATGGCGTATCATCTTTAAAAAGAGCTCCGTGACTTGATGATACATGATAAAGATGGTTTCATCCTTGAAAGGGGTGCGTGGCTTTTGCAGGCTCAATAAAGTATCAACTTCGATATAGTCCCAATAGGTGATGGGGTTGGCATGGAGCAATCCTTCCAAATAAGTTTCTGGGTTTTCACCCATTTCCAGGTATTTGTCCATGAGCCGGTCGATGGTATTCGACATATTTTGAATTTAGTAAGGTTACTGTCCAAAAAATAATTGACCCCCTATGGTATGGTGAGTCCTTCAAAAATCATCGTTATGTGCCAATGACTTTTTGAGATCCAGTATAGGCTCCTTGTACCAAGTGTCCGATATTATCTGGCACTTTAATGGCAGGTCGTTAGCAAATATAACACTAAAATTATTTCGGATAAAATTATCCGAAATAAATATTACGCTTGTATTGTTCCTTGGGAAAGGAGGGGTGTTTTGGCATAAAAAGAGGATGTTAATTGAGTTACTACAAAGGAAGAGATTTGCTGCTGTATGGTGATTTAGGATAGGTTCATTGGAATCAATGGGGATGATCCAAGAGGGTAGTTTACCTAAAGGTCACGTTTTCAGTTTCAATATCAAAGATATCCTGTTTTAAGGTAGAGCGGAGGTAGACAATGATATCTTTTTTAGTAAAGTTCGATCTATACTCAAATCTTACGCTGCTACTGTTGGCATAGCATAGGGTGTTTTCCTTGGAGCTATTTGATATATAGGATATGTTATAATACCGAGCCAATCGTTGTATGAATTCCTTTTTTATTTCAAGGGTCATCAACTCATCCTTGGAATAAAAGGATTGACTGGACTTCTCGATAAATATTTCCGAAAGTATGACCTTCATAGGCATTTATGTATTGTCTCGGTTGAAATATTCGATTTTCAATTGGAACATCTCTGCCATTTTTGCGGCCCTGATTTTGGCTTCTTCAGCTTTTTACCGATAAAGTTCTCATCAATGGTCTCAAAAAAAAGATGCTTCCAACGCTCGAAGTGTTTCCCTTCCACCGCTAGTTTGAGATGAGGAGCGAATGGGCTGCCATGGTAGGTGTGGTCCTCCAAGAGCACGGTTTGCCAAAAGCTGTACATTTTTTCCAAATGGTTGGGCCAATTGTCCTGTATCACCTCATTGAAAATATGGGCGAGCAAGTCATCCTTGCGAACTTTTCCATAAAAGCTGTCGACCAGTTGTTGGATTTCTTCCAAACTTTCAATCTGTTTCATTGCTGTCAATTATTTTAGGGGGTTGTAAGTGATGCTCCCTTTGTACCATATGATCCGTTGATAAGTGGGATAAAACATCCAAAGTTAAAAAGAATCCAAAATAACTAGGATAAATTTGTCCGAAAATAAACGGTTCAAATGAAGTCGGCTATTCGAACACAGAAACAAACCATAAGAAATCAGATGTTGAGGTATAGGGATCAGATGCCCAAATCACAAAAATTGGTTTATGATGAATGGATATGTGTAAGCCTATGGGAAGAGGTGGTATCCCGTCAGGTCAAAACATTGCACGCATATTTGCCCATGGGCTCTGAAATTGATATTAGTCCCTTTATAGAACAATGTCTTGAGAAGGGGCTTGTGGTAGTAGTACCAAAAACCTTACCGAAAAGAAGGTTCGAAAATTTAATCCTGACTTCCTTGCAAGCGTTGGAGAATGGTGTGTTCGGGACGAGATTCCCTTCAGGAAACCATATTTTTCAAGGAGTGTATGATATGATGATCATACCTGGATTGGCCTATGATTCAAAAGGCTATCGACTTGGGTATGGGGGTGGATATTACGATACTTTCTTGGCAAAGCAAAACAACGCATTCAAAATCGGAATTTGCTACCCTTTTCAAAAAATGGAAAGCCTACCGAAAGAGTCCCACGATATCCAATTGGATAAGGTGCTGAGCACCTTTGATATCGAAGATGGACAAAATAGGTAGCCACTTGTATGTATCAGGGTTGTTTCATTAATGATCAGGTTTTAATGCTCGATTCACTCCTATTGCCAAGCGGTACATAAGGTAGCCATGGAATAAAAGAGGGAAAAAATACATGTATTGGATAATATCCCTGAGATTTTATTGAGGACAGTGGAACTGTACAGTATTTGATTTCCTATTTAACCCATTTTGTCTATCATTTTAAAGAAGTGATAAGAATTAAATTTTCAGTAATACGTCTTTACTAATAAAATATAAAAAGGTCATTTAATATTATATTAAATAAATTTGTTTTATTTTGGGGCCGAGATTTTTGTTTCGAACCATTCATACGAAAGGGGAGGAGCGAAACTCTTGATCGTATCATTGACCAATCAAAAACTTTAAGTGTGTGTAACATGAAGAACAAAAAAGCGGTTTCAGATAAAAAGGGTTTCAAAAAGAACATTGATTATTGGATGAATACCAAAAATTGGTGGGGGCCATTATTGTTCATATTGATCATAAGCTTGGCAGGCGTTGGCATGATCGGGTTTCAAACGTACAACGATGCACCACCTATGACAGGTTTCCAGAACCAGGATGGAACACTGCTGATAAGCAAGACGGACATAGAAAAGGGTCAGATCGTCTTCCATAAGTATGCGCTGATGGAATATGGGGCCTTCTTTGGGGATGGGGCACAACGAGGCCCTGATTTTACTGCTGAGGCCCTTCATCAGATAACCATACATGTCAATGATTACTATCAAAAGCAATACCTGGTTGAAAATGGTCGCCCCGCTTATCTCGATGAACAAAAAGTAATTGCCGAAAGGGTGAAACGGGAGCTCAAGAATAATGGTTATGACAGTACAGAGGATATTGTTGTATTGAGCGATGCCTACGTGTATGCTTTGGAAAAAGTCAGGAATTACTATTTAAATGTTTTCTTGGATACTTCCAGTGAGAGTTCTTTTCCCTTGAAGAATTATATAACCGATAAAGAGGAGCTTCTTCATCTTTCCAATTTCTTTTTTTGGGGGGCATGGGTTTGTGTCACCGAAAGACCGGGCGAGGATTTTAGTTACACGCATAATTGGCCCTATGATGAAGAGGCAGGCAATACCCCAACTTCCCCAGTGGTTTTGTGGAGTGTGTTGGGGTTGTTGGCCTTTGTGCTTATGTGTGGGGTGGTATTGTACTTCATAGGACAGTACAATCAGTTGTCGAACAAATTTTTCAAACCTTCCGCCAAAGAATTATTGACGGCCAGAAGTGTCAGGGACTTTGTGCCTACTAAAACCCAAAGAGCGTCGTACAAATTTTTCTTTGTGGCCATTGTTTTGTTTTTTGTACAGGTATCAAGTGGTTTTGTGACCATTAATGAATTTGTGGATTATCTGGGTTTTTTTGGTGTTGACCTCTCGGAATCTTTCCCTATCACGGTTTCCAGAAGTTGGCACTTGATGCTCTCTCTATATTGGATATCGACTTGCTGGATTGCTTCTTCCATTTTCATTCTACCGATTTTGGCCAAAAAGGAAGTGGAACATCAGCTTCGACTGATCAATTTGCTTTTTGTTCTTTTAGTGGTTCTGGTCGCTGGTTCCCTAACAGGCATGGTCATGGGCCCTATGGGACTTTTAGGGGATTGGTGGCATGCTTTGGGACATCAAGGATGGGAGTTCGTTGATTTCGGACAGGCTTTCCAGATACTGCTCATGCTTATCTTTGTGCTATGGAGCATTGTGGTGTTCAGAGGTATCAGACCTGCATTTGTCAAGGGGATGCCCTGGAATCTTCCCAATTGGATCATGTATTCCATAATTGGTATTCCCCTATTGTTTATCTCTGGTTTTGTGGCCCGACCGGAAACCAATTTTGTTATTGCCGATTTTTGGAGATGGATGGTGGTACATATGTGGGTAGAGGCATTTTTTGAAGTGTTCATTACCGTTATCGTGAGCTACCTTATGGTGTTGATGGGGCTTGTGAGTAGAAATGCCGCCATAAGGGTCATCTATTTTGCCACCATTCTATTTTTGGGCACTGGTCTTTTGGGGATTTCCCACAATTTTTATTGGAATGCCAAGCCTGTGGCGACGATGGCCTTGGGCAGTATATTTTCCACATTACAATTCGTACCCCTTATTTTATTGACCGTAGAGGCTTGGCGGTTCAAGAACATGCCCCGAATTGCCCTTGAGGGAATCAAGCCGAGCGAATTGGGTGATTTCGGGTTTTCAGAGGTGTTTTTGTTTTTGATCGCAGTGAATTTTTGGAACTTCTTTGGGGCGGGAGTATTGGGAATCATTATCAATTTGCCCATAATGAACTATTATGAGCACGGCACGTATCTAACCGTAAACCATGCCCATGCCGCTCTGATGGGGGTATATGGGAACATTTCGCTCGCGGCCATGTTATTTGCCTCCAAACTGTTGTTCAAAAGTAAGCGATGGAATAAAAAATTGGTCAAGGTTTCTTTTTGGTCCATTAATATTGGTTTGATGCTGATGGTGGTCTTGGACCTTCTTCCAGCAGGTACCATTCAATTCAAAGCGGTGGTCGAGAATGGACTTTGGTTTGCCAGGTCCGATGAGTTCATTGGTGGTGGGGTGTTCCAATCCCTGACCTGGTTGAGAGGTATAGGGGCCTGTGTTTTTCTTTTTGGGGGAGTAGTTCCCTTACTGTTGTTCATCATATCAAGGGCGAGTTCCTTGAAACGTTCCGGGGACACAGAAACAAGTTTGATACAAATATCAAGACATGATAATATGTAAACATTTCAGCTTTGATTCGGCCCACTTTTTACCGAAGGTGCCAGAGGGGCATAAATGTAGGGGGATTCATGGCCATACCTACCGATTGACCTTGTATTTTGAAGGTAAATTGGATAATGAATTTGGATGGGTCATGGATTTCACGGACATAAAAGAAGCGGTCAACCCAATAATTGAGCGTGTTGACCACAAACTGTTGAATAATATAGCGGGACTGGAAAACCCCACATGCGAGCATATTGCAATTTGGTTGTGGAATAAGATCAAGGACAAAGTTCCACAGCTCAGCAGGATTAGACTGTATGAAACCCCTACATCTGGGGTTGTTTATGAAGGCGTATAGACGATAGGGAAAAAGCAATGTTTCGATTTTTCGATAATGATCATCTTGACAAATCGATTCCTTTTAGGGAAATGATCATCCCGTTCTCTTCCATCTCTGTAACAAGTTTAGCAATGGACTTGTCCTTAAAATTACGGAGGATCTCTTCCTTGAAGGGTGATACTATATGGTGGACTGGACAGGGATTTTCATTGTTGCACTTGGAAAGCCCCAAAAAACAATCATCAAAGATATATTCACCATCTATGCAGGAAACAACTTGCCAAAGCGTATTTTCCATATTTCCTTCGTCCAAAAAAAAGCCTCCTCCCGGCCCCTTGCTTGAGGAAACCAATTTATTTGTGGTCAGGTTACGCAGCAGTTGTGCCAAAAAAGGTTGTGGCACTTCAAGCTCCTCAGCTATTTTTTTTGCTCCGATTTTATTGTTCACAGTACTATGGATAGCTAAATACACTACGGCACGGATAGCATACTTACAAGCATTGGTCAGCATATGGCGATCATGTTTTATATCTGTAAAGATAATAAAAAGATGATTTTATCTTTAATTGTGATATTTATCATTTTTTACCATTGGCGAAGTAGCTAGTTTCGCCCCGCGAACAACCTTTTATAAACTTCGGGTATCACTAAATTTAAAGAACGGTGGCCGATAATGAAATAGCATACCATGAACATGGGACAACATATTGATATTTTTGCACCTGAAATTGAGCTTTACCAGGAAATCCAAAGACTTAAAAGAGAAAAAAATGCGGTACTGCTCTCTCATTATTATCAACGTCCTGAAATACAGGATGTTGCTGATTACGTAGGGGATAGCCTGGACCTTTCACGGGCAGCTGCCAGCACTGATGCGGATATTATCGTATTTGCAGGAGTGCATTTTATGGCAGAAACGGCCAAGATTCTAAATCCGACCAAAAAGGTATTGTTGCCGGATCTGGCTGCAGGTTGTTCACTGGCCGACTCCTGCCCACCAGAAGCTTTTGAGCCCTTTGTGAAAGCGCATCCGAATCACGTTGTGGTCACGTACGTCAACTGTTCGGCAGAGATCAAGGCTATGAGCGATTATGTGTGTACCTCTTCCAATGCCCTTAAAATCATTTCAGCGATTCCTGGAACCGTTCCCATAATATTTGCGCCGGACAAGAACCTGGGCAGTTATCTGATTGAACAGACCGGAAGGGATATGTTGTTGTGGGATGGCAGCTGTATGGTCCACGAAGCTTTCTGTATCGACAAATTGTTGGATTTATGGAGAATGCACCCGGATGCAAAAGTTATTGCCCATCCTGAATCCGAAAAACATATCTTGAAAATAGCAAACTATATCGGTTCCACTTCTGCAATGATAGCCTATGCAAAGCACCACCCTAAGGAAAAATATATTGTAGCTACCGAGGCCGGTATCCTTCACGAGATGCAAAAGGAAGTCCCGAACACCATACTGATTCCCGCCCCGGCAATGGAGGACAATCATTGTGCCTGTAGCGAATGTGCTTTCATGAAAACAAATACCCTTCAAAAAACATACCGTTGTCTCAGGGATGAGACCCCTGAGGTTGAAGTTCGGGAAACCATTGTGGAAAAAGCTTTGATCCCCATAGAACGGATGTTGAAACTTTCCAAATAAGTCAAGAATGGTTTCAACAGACTACCTAGTGATAGGTTCGGGAATTGCCGGATTGTCTTTTGCCCTAAAGATGGCACATAAATTTCCCGACCGTACCGTATGCATCACGACCAAATCCGACGCAGGGGATTCCAACACAAAACATGCCCAAGGAGGTATTGCGGCAGTATCCGATTTGGAAACAGACTCTTTTCAAAAACATATATCCGATACCTTGGTCGCAGGGGATGGACTATGTGATCCCTCTATAGTGGGGATGGTGGTAAGGAGAGGTCCTGAACGAATAAAGGAATTGATGTCTTGTGGTGTTCCTTTTGATAAGGGAAAGAATGGTCAATTGGCCTTAGGACGGGAGGGAGGCCATGCAGAATCCCGCATTGTACACCATAAGGACCATACGGGACAAGAGATAGCATCCACCCTTTTAGATCAAGTATATGGACGGCACAACATTACAGTCTTTGAGCACCATTTTGCCATAGACCTTATAACGGAGTACCGGATTTATGGAACCAAACCAAGTAAACCGACTTGTTTTGGAGCTTATATGCTTGACCAAAATACGGGTAAAGTGCGGACCTTTCGAGCAAGGAACACGGTTTTGGCCACTGGTGGGATCGGAACAATCTATGGTCATACCACAAATCCCTCGGTGGCCACTGGGGATGGTATTGCCATGGCCTACAGGGCAGGGGCGCAGATTCAAGATATGGAGTTTGTCCAATTTCACCCTACAGTACTTTACGAAGGCAAGGCTGGCCAGTCATTTTTGATCTCGGAGGCCATAAGGGGTTTTGGTGCATATTTAAGAAACCAAAAAGGACATCGTTTTATGCCCGATTACGATTCAAGAGCGGAGCTTGCACCCCGGGATATTGTTTCCAGAAGTATTGACCAAGAGCTCAAAAAATATGACGATCCCTTCGTATATCTGGACTGTACACATCTAAATTCAAAAGCGCTCAGGGTACGGTTTCCCAACATTTATGAAGCATGTCGGAAGCGGCAAATCAAGCTTGAAACGGATTGGATACCCATTGTTCCAGCCGCACATTACCTCTGTGGTGGCATTATGGTGGATTCAAACGGAAGAACGACCATAACCAATCTTTTTGCCTGTGGCGAATGCTCCAGGACTGGATTGCACGGGGCCAATAGATTGGCATCCAACTCCTTATTGGAAGCCTTGGTGTATGCCCATAATATTTTTGAGTATTTGGGATACCAGAAGCTATTTTCACCCTCGGTCGTTATGCCCGAATGGGAGGGTATGGGAGTTGATGCTATCCAGGATGGAAACCCTGTCGGACAATACAGGGATCGATTACAGCTACTTATGCAGGATGATGTGGGGATTGTCCGAAGTACCGCGCGTATGCAAAAAGCAATCAAACAATTGGATACGATGTACAGCGAAATAGAGGAACTATATCGGACAACAAAAATGAACGTAGCCCTTTGTGAATTGCGGAATATGGTCCATGTGGCCCGTCTCATTGTCGAGCAGTGCCTGAGGAGAAAGGAAAATAAGGGCGGGTTCTACAATATTGATTTTGAGCTTGTCAGAAATGTTTAAAAACTAAATATGGTAATTATATGTCACAAAATGTAAAAAATATGATTCAAGGCGGAATCGAAAATGGGATGGATTATATTGAATATGTCACCATGCTGAACGTCCTAGTCGCAAAGGGAAAAACCACCGGGTCAGAACAGAGTGAGCAACGGATCGCCAACACCAAATTAAACGCATCCAGGATACGAAGGATAGATAAAAAGGTATCCATTGCAGAGGACCAACTGAAGGTGTTCCAGAACATTTCCGAAAAACAGGTTTGGTTGGTACTGTTGGAGAGTTGGTGCTCGGATGGTGCACAAGCTATACCTGTTTTCAACAAGTTGGCCAAATCGACCCCGAACATTGAGTTGAAAATTATCATGAGGGATGAGAACCCAAAACTCATGGATCGTTTTCTAACCAACGGGACACGCTCCATTCCCAAACTCCTTGTATCGAACGAGGAGGGTGATCTATTGCATATTTGGGGACCGAGACCTGAAGTGGCCGCTAAGATGGTCGAAGCGTATAAAGAACAATATGGGAAAGTGGATGAAAAGTTTAAAAGGGAGCTACAGATCTGGTATAATAAAGACGGTGGCAAAACCATAGTGGACGAACTTATCAGGATGGTAAGTCCACTATGATATCAGTGCTGGTAATTTGGGCAAAAGACAGCAAGGCATTGACATCTAAAACCCAGCTCCTTTGTCTGGCTTCAATAGGGGCAAGGTTGAAAAAGCATCATTGACGTGCCATTTCCTTCAAATGAAGCATATGGTCTGATATGCCATCCAGAATTGATTTGAAATCCACCAAAACCCTTAATGTTTGCGAGTTGTTGTAAAGGTCCTTGTTTGCCCTTCCAAATAGGTTTTGATAATAAGAAATCCCTTCGTGCAAATTATCGGTAAAATTGGATAAGTAAGTTATTTCCTTGTCCGTTATGGGCCCCGTTACTTCCGCGATCTTATCTTTTAGAAAATCCACATAAATTTTAAGTTCCTTGATGAACATATGGGGCCGATCGGTTCTCTTGATCAAGTTGGATTTCCCGTATATATGTTGCATCATTTCCTTAAGGCTGGCAATTTTTGAAAAATAGGCCATGTTCGGTCCTGGACAAATGGAAACACCATTCCCTTCGGTCTTGGTATCCAACCCATGCTTTATTAGGGCTGAAGTACCCAGTCCCACACATGCACATGATTTCTCGACAATTTTATCATAGGCCCGTTGGTATGTTTCTGGGGGAAGGTTCTTGTTGTCCAATTCCTGTATTTTTAAATGTTGGTATTGTCGTGATGCCGTACATATACCTTCATTGGTGAATTCCTTGTTCATGGCCACGTATTTTTTTGGACAGGCACTACCAGGTCTGTTCTTATGTATGTTCGCCTTTTTTTCCAAATCTTTGGTATTTCCCCTAAGGCTATTGAAGGGAACGCCCAAAGGAGAGATATCGCTCAAGTAAAGGTCTTTCTCTTTGGCCTGTGCCAATTTGGTCAAGGTCGTGTCGTCCACCGTTGTAGCTTCGGGTACCAAAAGAAAGGGGGATCCCCAGCCCACGGAATCCAATTTGTAGTGTTCCAACAGAAAATCATGTTCTTCCGAGGTTCCCACCCCACCTTGGGCACTGACCTTAACGGGTAAGATAAATTGTGGAACATGTCGCTTTCTATGTGAAAGTGCACGAACCAGTATATTGTGGATTTCCGATACCAGGTCTTCTTTATTGTCTCGAAATTGTGCCAATATAGGTCCCATGAGATGACCATCTGTGGCAAAGGCATGTCCGCCACAGTTCAATCCCGATTCTATTCTATATTCCGATACCCATAACCCTTTCTTTGCAAGGAACTTTCCCTGGATCAATGCCGATCTGTAATCACTGACCTTAAGGATTATTTTCTTTTTTATATTCCCGTTTTCATCTGGATAAAAATCATCAAATTCCTCGATATATCCGTACAATCTGGGATTCATGCCCGCCGAAAAGATGACCGAGGAGCTAAGGGTGCTATTTGCATACCCCCTTAGGGCTGCATGGGCATCATTGTACTTGTTGGATAATGGTATTTTTTTACGATAATTCCCCTTATCCAATTTGGTCATGATGTTGACCTCGATACTGCCCATGGAAAGATTGGTATCAAGAAATGCTTGAAGAGCGGCCCTATGATTGTTTTTTTTGGTCAATTCGATAAACCGTTGCTTTAGCACTGAAGTGTCGGGCAACATATCGAAATATTGTTTTAAACCTTCGCCATAACCGTTTGTGACATCCTTAAGTTGTTCAAATCTTTTTTCTGCCAGTTCCTTAATAAGATTGAGATATGAGGTGATTCTTTTGGCCCTGAAATCTTTGGTGTTCTCATTGATTTCATGGTAGGGCATTTCAAACTTTTTGCAATATGCCTTTCTCAGTTTTTCCAAAAGGATGTCATCGACCAATGAAATGGCCGAGTCTATGCCCAAATGTGAAACTTTCAATGGTGTATCAATGGTGAATGCAATTCCCATGACAGGAATATGGAAGGAGTGTGGTGTTGTCATATGGATGTATTTGATCGTATGTGGTGTCCTTTTAATGTTGATCTAATAGGCCCCGGCATTTGATTATGTTGATTGGTGTGAACCTGGGGCGAGAACGTCCCAATATATTGCCGCTGTAATAGCAATGTCATCATATATCAAAATATGGGGCAATTGAAAGGACCACTACATTTTACTGATTCATTGCTTCTTGTGTTCTTAGTTTATCGGACAGCATATCCGCCCTTTTATTTGATAAGGAACGACTGGCCTGTTGTAAATGGTAATGTCGCAGTCCATGCTCTTTTTGTCTTCCGGAACTGAAGTTGGAGACGCGTTTGAGATAACCGATAACCCGGGTGGCGTGGTCCACGTTGCTCGAATGACAGTCACTGCATTCAAAAAGTGTTTTCTTGTCAATATGGGAACAATCATTACAAATGGTGATGCGGATATTGAAACAAAAATAATTGCATCCTGCCTTAGCGGTGGCATGGATCAATTTTTTAAAACCTTCCCGGTTCGGGGCCTCTTCCAGGTTCAGGTGCAGTGCCGATCCCCCATCCAGATATTGTATGGTTTCGGAACCATGTAATATGATTTTGTCCAACGCATTTATACTCTCGTCCTCAACAATATAAAAGTACGAGTTATAACAGTCCCTGGGCACGAAAAAGCCGTCTTCACGATCCCATTTCGCATTTTTCACGCCCAGGTTTTCCGCAGGGACAAATTCCGTATTGAACATATAGCCATAGTGTTCACGGGCTTGCCTGTTTTCTTGATAGATATTTTTGAGGTGGTGGTTTACAAATTCCTTATAGTCATCGTTGTTGCCCACTTTTATTCCTTGGCTTTCTGCAGCTTCGGCCATACCGTTGATTCCAATGGTAAGGAATTGTTTGTCCAAGGAAATTAGACCGGCATGGTACACGGGCAACATACCGGCTTTTTTATACTCATCTATCAATTTTCTAAAGGCCACCTGATATTTATGTACTTTTCGGACTTCTTTTACGATATCCGCCCCTTGTTGAATCAATCGGTTCATGTTCAAAGTGATGACGTTGATCGATCCCGTGGCAACCCCACCGGCACCCAAGGAATAACTAAAGGTATGGTCGCTGATTTCGTTTCGTAAACGACAGCAGGACGCCAAACTATCGGCATTTTCGGATTGGTATATGAAAAATGAGTTTCCATTGCTCAGTTCCCTTGCACACATTTCGGTGAATTCCGAATCGACCGGGGCACCGTCCTTGGTCAACATGGCCGCGGTCACCACGGGAAAGGTCAAAATGGCCTTGGTACGTTCCTCGTTGAACCATTCCATAAAAAAGGCTTGCAGTTTTTTTAAACTCTCCCATTGGGGTCGTCCCATTTCCGGGAATATAAAATCCCCGAACATACTGTCAAAATAAGGTTTGTCATAAAGGGAAATGTTCCAGAAAACGGATTGGTATCCCCGTGCCGCTGCAGGTTGATTGATAGCATAAACCACATGTTGCAAATGGTTGGCAATACTGGTTTTATGGGTTTTTAGGTAATCAGGTCCATAGTCTTTTGAAGCAAAATAATCGAAGTACATCAAAAATTCAACCGTGGCCAAAGCCCCAGCAAACTGAGAGCTTACGGCAAAAACCAAATTGACAAATTCGCCACAAAAACTCTCCAAATGTTTAGGGGCCCTACTTTCACCACCTAGCTTGGTAAGTCCGTCCAACAAGAAGGGGTACATGCTAATGGATGCACAATAGGGCTTAAGGGAAGTTTCATCGTGCACATATATTTCATGGGATTCAATTTGACGGACATACTCTTCTGCCAGGTCATCGCCGAACAATGAGGATATCTTTTGTTGTATCAGGGCCCGGTTCACCTGTATATTGATGTCCTTGTTGAGTTCCGCCTCCATGGTGGCGATATTTTTGGAAGTCACATTGGCATTGGCATCTACCTTCGAACCATTGGCGGCGTTGCTGGAGTGAAGATAGTGGTCGATAAACGAGATTTTTTCTGCGATTTGTGCCTTGGTGAGTCGTATCATAAGGAATTATTTAGAGATGAATAAATGATTGAGTATTGTATTGGTCCGTAGATCAAGGAAAACCTGATTGGTACGCTTACTTTCCAACCCGCCCCGGGAGGGGTCCCACTTTCCCGTTTTAAGAAAGGTCAGGTGATTGCATATATGTGATGATATTTTCTCTTGACCCGTATAAAGACAGGTTTTGTAGCCTTGGTCTTGAGCATGTTGAAGGTATTCGGTCAAGATGCGATGGTGCCATTCGCCCCCCATAAAAACGACACAGGTGGCAAAACCGACATATTGGTTCAAAAGGGCTTTAAAATATTCAGGGGTCAGCTCATGCCCATTTCCTTCCTTCCATAAAAAAGGGGAATGACAGCCATGACATCGAAGCGGACATCCCGAAATCGAAAAACAAAGGCTGATTTCACCGGGAACTTCTTGGAGTACTACCTGAAAGTCATGATAAAACATAAAGAAAGCGATTGATTTTTTGTCCGTTATAAAATTAGGACAAGGGTTTTTCGGATAACAGGGACACTGTAAAAGTTATAAAAAGACTTATTAACAATAAAATGACCTTTTTATCATTTAATTATTAAAAACGAAATATATGCTGAAGTCTTATTGATCGGTTCCTCGTGCCGTGCAAGGAGAGGAACATCACACAACCTTCCCCTGATGTAAGGCATGCAGGTTTTAATCAGGGCAGATTGTGCCATGTTTACGGAGAAACTAAATGATATGGAATAGAATGACCATGGTATTGAATACAATACTTAGTATCAAAAGGTTAAAAGTGGTCAAAGGTTTCAATTGGGCAAGTACGGCACCGTTAAAGGCCATACAGAGTATGGTGACCAAAAAGAGCAAGATCATTTTTAAGACCATGTCCATACTGCCCATCAACAGTACCATGGCAGCAGCGGAGCCCAAGCAGCTCTGACCAATGATGGCAATGGTCGAATAACCCAATTGATTTTTTTTGAATTCATGGTACCCTCTGTCGTATATTTTTTTCATTGCACTTGCTTTGTATTTATTCCCAGAAAGGGTCCCTGAGATTGTCGTTGAATTTTTCATTACTGTGTTGTTTTTCTATGATATCCAATTGCTTTTTATTGGCCATTTCTTGAACATGGTTGAAAAGCTGTCTTTCCTCGAATCGAATATGTTGTTCCAATGTTTCTTCGATTTGTCCCAAAGTTTTCATGTCCGCCGTGGTCGATGTGAACAAGCGGATCAATCTTCTGTGATCGGAAAGTGCCTTTTTCACCCATGGATGATCGTTACCCACTATGGGGAAGATATATGTTTCCTCGAGTTCGAAATGAGGAACCAAATAGGTCTCATAAAACCAGTCTACATAATCCTTGATACGTTCCATGGGAACATTTTTAGACAGTCCGGTCCTAATTTTCCAACAAAGGAGCAAACCGTGATGATGCTCACGGCTTACTCCCTGAAGAGCACTATGTCGTTTGATAGGAGTACGCCCCATATATGAATCAATGGTTCTTCAATGTGTTTTCCAGTTTTTCGGATTTTGGAAAAAGAATATTGTTCTCCAAATGGATATGACGATGTAGGTCGTCCTCAAATTCCTGTAATAGGGAGAATGCTACCCGATAGGTATTGCAGGCATCCTCTGGAGGGGTATAATCATTGCTCAATTTTGCAATGGTACGGAATCGCTCCCCTTCATTGTCATGTTCTTCCATCATCATTTGGATGGGGTTGCTTACCGAGCCAAAATGGGGTTTCTCCAAGGCTTCGGACCCTGTTGGCCCAGCTACCATCTTTCGGATATAGGGAAACAGGACCAATTCTTCTTTTTTCATGTGCATGCTCAGTTCCCCGGCCGAGGTATTGAATTGTTCAAAGATGTCAAAGAGTTCAGGGTGACGTTCACCATGTACCCTGCAAAGTTTGTTCAGGTACTGTTTTAGTACGGGAATTTGCTTTTCGACATAACGATGATGCGTTTTTTCGATATAGTCGATCAAAAGGTCCAATGGCCATGTCTTAAAATCAGGTAGGTTTTCCTGTCCATTGGACCTAACCGCTTCAAGTTCCTCCGAAATAGCTTCCAGGTTCAATCCTTTCTTAGTGGCAACTTCGGTCAAGGTCCTATTGCCTTTACAGCAAAAGTCTATTTTATGTGCTTTAAATACTTGAGCTGTCCTGTAATCCTCAGCGACAAGCTGTCCAATTGATTTTTCCAATGTATCATTCATAGTAACTGATTTTATAAATAGGACAAAAATGTCCTTTATTAATGTAAATTTTTTTATCTCTTCAAATAGGTCAATCCCA
Organism: Flagellimonas profundi; assembly: GCF_017313275.1. Classification (GTDB taxonomy): domain Bacteria; phylum Bacteroidota; class Bacteroidia; order Flavobacteriales; family Flavobacteriaceae; genus Flagellimonas; species Flagellimonas profundi. The sequence goes on from NZ_JAFLNM010000001.1 coordinate 299,520, forward strand.
CTTCCAAGCCAGTGGCCAGTTCAAACAAACTCGTACTTATAAGCATTGTCCTGAGATTGGAACGGATATCGACGAACTTGTCATGGAGGGGACAGGGCTTCTGGGCATTACACTCCTTAAGTCCCAGTCCGCATCCCGTGTATATTTTATCTCCGTCAATGGCCTTGACGATCATGCTCAATTTTACCGTATCCATATTCTCTCTATCGATTTCAAATCCACCGGTAGGCCCTTTTACGGAATGCACGATGTTGTTTCTGTTGAGCTGTTGCAGAATCTTTGCTGTAAAGGCGATAGGGGAATCTATTTCCTCCGCTATTTCGGAGACACTTACACGTCTACCGTCCAAAGATTGCAACGCAATATAGACCGCTGCACGTATACCGTATTCACAAGCTTTGGAAAACATCATAGCGTTTTGATTTATTTACAAAGATACTATAAATTTAAATAGGATAAAATAGTCCTTTATTATTTTTTCAAATAAATTCGTCCCATTGAAAAAGACAAATATATATCATCGCAGGTTTGGAACATATCCTGAATGCCAAAGCATCAAGCATTTGGTCTTTTCTTTAACAACATAAGGAATAGACTGAGGGGGATAAGGAGGGTGCTCAGAGCCAACACTTCGGTATATCCCGGAAATGTAGCGATACCCATCCAAGCAAATAGCCCTTTGGAAAAAATAAGGATTTCTGAAAGGATGAATCCCGATACATACCATAAGTAAGACTTTTTGGATATGTTCATTAGGCCAAAATAATCCATGAAAAAGAAGAGTCCCAAACTGATGACCCCAAGGAATGTCAAATGCAAATAACCTATGGTGAAATCTAGATATGTAGCGGCAATTCGGGTAAAATAGGGAATGACCGTCAATAATTGCAGCATTACCTTAATCAGTCCCAAAGCTACACCTACTTTGAGAATGCCGGACTGTGTTCGGGATAGGGACAATACGGTAACATCATTCTTGGTATGGGACCAAAAATAAGTCAATGCATAAAGTTGAGAGATGGCACCAATCCCGGATAGGATATAGAATACTGTGGGGGGGTCTGTCCATAAGGTGGATAGGAAAAAGGTGAATACAATGCCCAAGTTAAGGGATAGGAAAAAACGATTGAAACTCTTATTGGGGATTTCCAGACCACGCTGTTCCAATGCGTAAATAAACAAGCCGATCAAGGCAAGTATCATCCAGCCATTATACTGAAAGTGGAGGTAAAAATAAATGGATAACCGATACCAAATGGATTGTGCCCCTATGGTATTCATTATAATGCCCAAAACCCAAGGCCCTATACTGGAAACCACCATAAAGACAAGGGCTGTCTTCACACATTTCAGCCCTTTACTGTCCTTAAGTTTTGGGTCAATGTTCTTCCAAAAATGATAGGTGAAGAAGTAGGACATGATCAGAAAAAGGGTGGAAAAGATAATGGAAAACAAAGCATATCCTTGAAAGGGAAAAGTCAGTAACATACCGATTAAGGTGCCTTGGGTTCCCCAAAACAACTGTTTATACCTTTTACTGACGCTTTGCTTTTCCACAAAACCATAATGGAGCAAGGTAGTCAAGGCTACATACACCCAACCCAAGAGGGCAATATGGGAATGGGTATGGACCATATACCTGTAGTTGAACCTAAAGGAAAAGATCGGGTAGGAGCGGAGCAATAGGCCCAAGACTGCGGCAACGCAGAAATAGATGACGGCAATTCGTAGATGGTGACGATATACCTTGTCCTTCATAAAGAGCTCCTTCTTATGATGTTGTTAGAAATCTTTCCTTCTTGCTTTGTATCGCAATCCAAGGATGGGCAATACCGTCCATGCCAATAAGATGGCCATGGAGACCAAGAAACCCATATCGGTTCCAAAGAATTTTTTGAAGATGGCCCCTGTATACCCCAATAATGCGGAGATGTCCAATTTTAGCAATATCAATATTCGGGAAAGATCTATGGGGTTCAGTGAAGTGGCCACCAAAGAGAAAGTATCCAATGGGTATTCCTCGAACATGATAAGGGACATCAAGAAAAGTCCATCATAGACTACGGCCAAGAAAAGCCACAACAAAACAGCATATCCAAAACCCTTGATCTTGTTTTCGTTGGAAATGGCTATCACAAAGGAAAGCCCCACGAAGATGAACGTCAAAAAAGCCCCAGTGACCAGTAAGAGCGAGAAATCAAAAATAGCGTTGCTCCTCATTAGGCCATATAAAAGAAAAGGGATGCCCAGGCCCAAAACCAAACTCAGTGTCAATGAACCGGCCACACCAAAATACTGCCCCATAAATATGGAGGTTCGTTTAATGGGCTGTGCCAATAGAAGTTCGGTAAATTCACGGGAATTGTAATAGTACATCACCCCAAAGATGGTACCTATCAACGGAATCAGCACAATAATCACATTCATTAGGGTAATTACGGCCTTGGAAACATCATTGTTCAGGAACAACAGTACAAAGCCAAGTGCTAGATAAAACAAGAAATAAACGTAGCTCCAGCGGCTGCGGATAAGGTCGTAAAAACTATATTTTAAAATTTTAAGCATGGCTTCCTGTTGTTGTAATGGCCGCAATGGCATGTTCAAAATTGGTTTGTTCGGTTCTTTTCAGAAGTTCCTTGATGCTTCCTTTAAAGTATATCTCACCTTCCAAGAGATAGAGGATTTCGTCGGCCATTTCCTCCACAATTTGCATAATATGCGAAGTGATCAAAATGGTCTTTCCTTTTGCTTTTTCTTTACGGATCAAGTCCTTTAAACTGATCAAGGCCTTGGGGTCTAACCCCGTGGTGGGCTCATCAAGAATAATCAAGGGAGTGTCGAACATAAAGGTCAGTACAATGTTCACCTTTTGTTTGGTGCCTCCAGATAAGGTGGACAGCTTTTTATTCAGAAATGGTTCCAAGCCAAATAGGGCTATCAGTTCATCCTCGCAACTGGGGCTGTTCCTAAGGTCCTTGATCATATGAATCAATTCCTTGACCTTGATGTTGGGAGGAAAATTGGCAATTTGGGGGAGGTAATCGATTTTTTTGCGATACTTCCAATTTTTTTTAATTGGCGTATCCAATACGGAGATTAAACCTTCATCGGGAATTACCATCCCTAGAATACTCTTGATCAAGGTGGTCTTTCCCGAACCATTGGGCCCAAGTATGGCATAAATCTGTCCTTGGTCGATGGTCAGGTCCACACCTTTCAATACCTGGTTTTTGCCGAATTGCTTATGTAGATTGTTGATTTCTATGGTCATGGCCGTATTTTCATTAGAGGTTGGGCATCTTTTAGGTTATCAGGGGTGAAAACAGGGGAGACCCTTTCTGAAAAATCAATGATATCCATGAATAGGCTCCGCAACAGCACAATGGTCTCGGGGGTACGGTTCACGACATAGGAAAATAACTTTACAGGTCGATAAGGGACATCCCCAACACCATCCTTGTCTAGGTCATAACCCGTATAACTGCTCCAAAAATTACCCTCGAACACATTATCGTTCAACTTGCTGTTGTATGAAATGTCAAAGGAATTATAGAGGAAATTATTGCCTTTGAAACTATTGGTGTAACAGGCTCCTACCACACGAATGGCCCAGCCGTTCCCTATAAAGTCGTTATCGATGTACTTTATTCGGTTGGATCCCTCGACATTGATTCCAATGGTATTTTCCTCAAAAGTATTGTCGCTTATTTCCGCATCATTGATTTCTTTCAATAACATGCCATAAGCCGCCGTCCCCCAATTTTTTCGAAAAGTGTTGTTTTTCATGGTTATAAACTTTGAGAACATGACTGCAACCCCGGCACCATTGTTCTCAAAAGTATTGTTGGTATAGATATCATGGTTTGAAAACATGAAATGAAGTCCGTATCGAAGATTGTCCATACTTACATTATCGGTAATGGTAATTCGATCTGAAAATTCCAAATAGATACCATCTCGAGTACCTTGTACATGGTTTTTGCGCACTTCTACATCCGTGGAATACCAAAGCTGTATGCCATTGCCTGAATTATATTCGTCCACTGCATCTCCAATAATTCTATTGTGGTACACTTTGCCATGTGATGATTTCTCTAAGTAGATACCAAAGAACAACTGTTCCAATACCATATTCTGGATACTGAAATTTTTACTCTGTACTACTCGTATGGCAGCGTTGTCCTTGGTATAACTAACCCCGACATTGATAATGAACAAACCGTCCAAGGTTACGTTATCTGATGTAATTCTGAAGATTTCCCCTTTTTTTTCGCCATCAATGATGGGATACTCCATACCTTTTAATATCAAGGGTTTGTCGACCAAAATTTCAAATTCCCTATAGGTACCTTTTTGGATCAAGAGGGTATCATGGGCATTGGCCTCTTGAATGGTCTGTTTTATGGAACTATGCTCACAAGTCGGGCAAACCGTCCATGTCCTTGCCCAGACCAAGTGCCCCAAGAATAGCATAAACATTGCTAGGATATATTTGCAGTGTGGATGGTAAAATGTCATGATGTTTATCTAATTAACGTACACATGGGTATCCTGAAAAAAGGAAAGAACCAACTTTCTTTTTTTACCGGATTATCAAAAATTTGGCATCTTTTTTTGCCCTGACCCAATGTTCCACGTTCTTGGAAAAACTAAAATGCTGTTGTGCCTTCAAATTAATACATTGGTTTTCAATATAAAAATCGATGGATCCCTCCAATACAATCAAATGGGCATCTTTTGGGGATGTATGTTTTGGAAAGATTGTATTCTTTGCCAAGCTGATGCTCAATATTTCCAAAGAGGTGTTTTTTACCAGCTGTTCAATCTGTAAACCATTAAAAGGTTGTTGGGCAATGGTATTGTCAATATCTATCATATACATGGATTTACATTTTTTATTGGTTATATTGTTCTTTTAATTCTGACCAGGTAAGGAGTTCACCATCATTGGCTTCCAATGTATGTTGGGCCGCTTCTTTTTCAGAAAATGCACTTAGAAATGCCCCCATCGGGCTGGGAATGTTCTCGCTGATCAAATAGGTGGCCTTTTTAGCATCCACTAGTTCCCCCGGGCTTTCAAAATCATTGACCAGGAAGAGGCCCATAGTGGATTCATCCCAATCTTTTAATTGGTTCATCATACATTCCACGGCATCAAAATTGTAAACCTTGCCCTTTTTGGTCACCAGCTGTGCAGCATGTTGTTTATCCACAATGGTCATACTGCAATAGTGGCAGCCTACATGACCATAATCAATGGGTTTTGGGCTGACGGAGCACCCTATGTTTAAACCAAGAATAGCAAGAAGTATAATAACAAATGGTCTCATAGCGGATATTTTATTGTTTTTTGGTTTTCTGCCATCCCATAAAGCCTGCGGTCAATGTGAGCATCATCCCAATGAACATTAACCATCCGCCAGTAGAAGGCATGGAGGTCACATCAAAATTCAGCATTTTCACATGTCCCAATAACGGGGGTTTATAAGTCATCGGAGTTCCGTCGGGATTGGTCAATTTCATAATGGCATTGGGGTCTAAATTGGTCCCATAGTCCACCAACCATTCATTGAAATCGTACATGCCCAAAATGCCCAAAACGGACATCAGAACAAACCATCCGAGAAACCATTTGTAACTTATTTTATTGAGGTATCCCAACAATCCAATCAATACCCCCAAGGCGACCATGAACCCAATGATCATGGGAAAGGTACCGAACTCCCACATATCTTCTGGTTTTGGGAGCGTGTGCATGCCAATATAATGGTTTAGGCCATCAATGTTCTGAATATCAAATTCATTCACACCTTTTAAACCGTTGATATGGATATTCAAACCCAGGGGGTCTGGATATTGTGGAGCTCCCAGCATGATATTCCAGAGAGGAAAAACATATAATCCCAATAAGAAGAGAGGGCCAATGATCATTAGTAAACTAGCCTTTTTCATTTTTTTCTATTTAAGCGTTACAAACTGAGTGTGGTTTTTTGGTCGATGGTTGTTTTTCAATTTGTAAAAGAAAGCGGGCAGGTCATGGACACAGCCCGCTTTGTTCCTCGGTGAATCAATCCGAACTATTCACCAAGGGACCATTTCAATGCTATGTTTGAATTGGCCGGGGAAACCCTAACATACCCTTGCATTTCTTGGTGCAGGGCAGAACAGAAATCCGTACAGTAGAATGGCCATACACCGACTTGCTTGGGCTCCCAGACCGAAGTTTTGGTCTGGCCTGGCATGACAAGAAGCTCGGAAGTGTTCTGGCCAATCATGGCAAAACCGTGCGGTACATCGAAATCCTGTTCGTGATTGGTTATGTGAAAGTATACCTTGTCTCCGACCTTGACCCCTTCTATGTTGTCGGGGGTAAAGTGGCTCCTGATGGTGGACATATAGATATGTACCTCATTTCCATCCCGTACCACCTTGGCATCTGTTGGGGTTTTGACGGCATAGGGGTGCTTGTTTTCATCCAATCGGTAAATTTTCTGTGACTTTGGCGCCAATATTTCAGCGGGTATTCCAGCTGCATAATGGGGTTCGCCATGGGTGGGGAAATCATAGATCAATTCCATTTTATCCCCGGAGATGTCATATATCTGTGCAGAGTGTTCCATTTCCGGACCTGTGGGCAAATAACGGTCCTTGGTGATCTTGTTCATGGCCACCACGTACTTGCCAAATGGTTTTCTTGAGTTCCCTCCGGGAATCATCAAGTGACCGACCGAGTAGTAGGTTGGTTTTCTATCGATGACCTCCCAGGTGCCCAATTTCCATTTGACTACTTCGGAAGAGATGAAGAAGGTGGTATAGGCATTGCCATTTCCATCAAACTCGGTGTGCAATGGGCCGAGACCTCCACTTTTTACCTGTCCGGCCAATACATCCTCAAACTTCAAAATCGGGATTCCATAGGCTTCCCCATCAAATTTTTCACCCTCAATGGCAGCGATCATTTTATCAAAGGAGTGTACGGTCAAATCTGCTGACAGTTTACCGTTTCCAATGATGTATTGTCCAGTTGGATCTACATCACATCCATGTGGTGATTTTGGAGTTGGCAAGAAGTATACTGCTCCAGGAACTTTTAACGGATCTACCGTCAATACTTCTTTGTTCATGGTAGTTGTGGCCGTATGTGTGCCTTCATCATAAAGATTGTGTGCATAATTGGCCGGCATTTTGGTGCCTCCTCCATTATTAACGTATTCTTCGATTTTCTTCCAATTGACAGCGGCAATAAAGTCCTTGTCGTTTTGTGAGGCGTTCACCTCTTGTAAAGTGTGAGCTTCCTCCGTATTGTAGGTGGTAAAAAAGAACCAACCGTGGGATTTTCCCCTACCAGGGTGCGATAGGTCATAGTTGAAACCGGGCATCAACAGTTGGAATTTTAAATCCATGTGACCATGTTCTGGGTCTACACTGATAAAGGACAATGATCCTTTAAAGTTGCTTTTATATTCATTTATGGGCATGTCCCTTTGTGGAATAGGAACAGAGAAACGGGTACCGGCCACTACGTATTCCGTGTTTTCTGTGATGAAAGAAGAGCTATGGTTACCTGCACTGTTGGGTACCTCTATGATTTCTTCGGTTTCAAAAGTGCTTAAATTGATACGGGCAATTCTAGGTGTATTGTTACCGTTGATGAATATCCAACGACCATCCAACTCCCCATTGGTCTGGGATATGTCCGGGTGGTGGGCATCATCCCAAGGCACAAACCCATGGGATGTGTTGAGCATCGGTTTGGTTTCTTCTGAATAGCCGTAACCCGAAGTTGGGAATTGCGAGAACACAGGAATCTCCTTGAACATTCTACCAGATGGCAATCCATATACTGTTAGGTTACCACTGTATCCCCCAGATAGAAAAGCGTAAAACTCATCTTGCTCCCCAGGGGCGACATATACTTTTTCGGCAGCGCTGGATGACAGGGCCCCGTTCGAACTTTGGTTCTGTTGGCCACAGGAAACCAGCATTAGGGCCGCTCCCATGGTCACTATCAAATGGTTGTTAATTTTCATTGTTTTAGGATTTATTTGTTTTTATGGTTGTTGTATTGATCATTGGGTAGGAGGTAGAATGACCTTGTCCACGACATGGACAATACCGTTTCCTGCTTTCACACTACCTATTATTTTGGCACCCCCGACAAAGACATCATCGCCCTTGACTTCAACCAGGACATTTTGGTCATTGGCCTGTCCCAATTTTTTGAAATTTTTCAAAAAGTCTTTGGAATAATTGCCTGGGGTTACGTGGTACTTGAGGATGTTGGCCAAAGCATCTTTGTTTTCCGGTTTTAAAAGATCTTCTACGGTTCCTTCGGGCAGTGCACTAAATGCATCATTGGTGGGGGCAAACACCATTAAAGGCCCTGCGTTGACCAAAACATTTTCCAATTGTGCAGCTTGTACAGCAGCAACAAGCGTTGTGTGGTCTTCGGATTGCAATGCTATCTGCAAAACGTTGGGTGTGGACTCGTCATCTTCAATAAAGGCCTGTCCCTTTGTATATTCTGAGGCAACAGTGGATTCATTTTGATTCAAGTCCTTTGTTTCGTTTTGAGGACCATTTTTACAGCTACTGATGATTGTCAGTAGTGAGAATAGCCCCATCATACTAAGTTTAATGGATGATTTCATATGGCTTATTTTAAGGTTCTAAAGTATTCGAGTATTGCTCTAGCCTGCTCTTCTGTAAGTCCTTGGTTGGACATGGGGGAACCATTGAACTCTTGTAGCAAGTCTTTGGCCAGCGGGTCTTGTTGTACCATTTCCTGTGGATTCAATATCATGTTCATTACCCACTCTGGGGTTCTTCGTTCCAGTACACCGTTGGGTGCAGGTCCTATGAATTTTTTTCCGACCCTGTGGCAGGCCAAGCATAATTGATCATAGACTTCTTTACCATTTGCAGCCATCTCTTGGTCAATTTCACCGGGCAATTCAATTGATTTGATAGGACCGACTCCTTTTGTGGTCAAATCAACACGTTCAGAAGCTTTTACTTTACTGGCTGTGTTGGTTTCAACGGGTTTTTCTGTTGGTGCTTTTTTACGTTGTACGCTGAAGCCCTCTTCTTTTTTTTCTTTGTCCTTTCCTCCGCAGCTTATCATGGTAAGAGCAAAGAGTAATGCTATTCCTTTTAGTATTGTCTTCATGTGATAAAGCGTTAAAATTTGGTACCAAAAGTATGTAGGGTAAAAGACCTATAACATGATATTGGTCATAAAAAGGATAAAAATATCTTTTAATCTTTGTTTTATATTTTTCACCATGCTTTCCAATTCTTCCAAATATGCCATTAAAGGAGTGCTTTATTTAGCGTTGAACTCCAATGCCCACCATAAGGTCTTGGTAAGGGATATTTTTGAGATTGTTCATGTTCCAGAGGCTTATTTGGCCAAACTGTTACAAGAATTGTCTCGTCACAATATCATATCATCTACTAGAGGGCCAGGGGGAGGATTCTATTTGAGTGAGAAAGACCGAAAACATACTTTGATGGATATTGTAAAGGTCATTGATGGTGAAAAAAGAGTGAATTCCTGTGTCATGGGCATTCGTAAATGCGACATGAACAATCCCTGTGTACTGCATAAACTTGTAGGGGCAAATAAAACCAAATTCATACAAGTTCTTGAAAGAACAACTATATTGGATCTGATAGAGGGGAAAGGGGATGTTGAAGAATACTTTCCAATTTAATTATAGGTTTGATTGTCCCGAATAATTAGTTGGGCATAATGTTGTTTTTTATTTTGGTAATCAAGTAAAATAAATATTATAACCATTTACTTGTAATTCACTAGTTTTATAATTGAAAGTCCAAAACTCACACGGGGATGTCCTATAGGGTGTCCTATTTTTATCAAAACCACAGACCTCCCGTCAATATTGGGATTCAGTGGTTAGGTTCTAATCGGGTCAGTATGTTTGAAAGCTGTCTTTCCATTGTAATCGTTATTATTTCCTGGTTTGGACGGACAAATCCCAGAGGTGTCAACAAATCTGATTTGCGTTATAGCTTATGAAGTATGGAAGCCTCTTCTTCTAAAAGTGGCCCAATAACGTCTACCTTTCTTCCTCCATTTGCCAATACATCCCTAACAGGAAGTTCAAAAACCCAATTGGGGTCATTTCTACCTACAATTTGGTAATATGTTTTTTTGCTCAATCCATAGACAATTCTACCTATGCCGCTCCAGTAAATGGCAGATGTGCACATGGGACAAGGCTCATCACTGGTATAGATCGTACAATTGTTCAAAATGCAATGATCATATTTTTTGCTTGCTGCCCTGATCAAATTAATTTCAGCATGGGCCAAACAATCTATATCGGTGGTAATGGTGTTTTTACCTTTTAAGAGTACTTGACCATTCCCGGAGACCAGAATACAGCCAAAAGGTAAATTACCTTTCTTTTTGAAACACGAGCGGTTTCAATTGCCATTTTGACAAATTTTTTATGTGTCTCCATAGGTTGACTTTGTTTTTGGTCTGTCATCTTTTTTTTACTGGGGTTTTAATACGGCCTTTATGGATTTAATATCCAGTTATGTGTCTTGCCTTGTTCAGATTTTTCAAGATGTCAAGGAAGCCTATCGGCAACCATGTTCATCAGCTTTTCAGTTCCGATAATTTCATCAAGGCATGTTCGTTCTTTGGATTCAGTTCAAGGGATTTTTCATAGTTGTCGATGGCCTTTTTCTTATCTCCAAGAGCTTCATAGGCTTCGCCCAGACTATCAAAAGCATTAAATGAGTTGGGGAAATTCTCCGTATTCAGGATAAAGTATGACAAGGCCGTGGGTTTATCATGACTATTCCGACTTCGAAGCAAGCTATAACCAATTCGATTGACCAGTTGTTCCGGTGGCCTAAAGTTCCAAGAAAGTCGTCTGGAAATCGACTGAAAATGCTGAATCAATTGTTCCTTGCTCTTCACCTCCCGATAAGATATTCCATAACCTTCGAATATGTTGGAGATGCCATTGTAAAAAGCTATTGGTGGCACGGAAGCATGGTTTTCATTTTCAAAATATTCCATTTTGGCAGGAAAGACACCTTCACATTTGCTATTAAGCCCTTCAAATAATCTTACATGACGATCACGGTTTCTGATATTTCTCTTTCCCCAGTTCGCTGTGGCCAGATAAAAGTACCTTTTAAAAGATCGATCGGTAACAGCTTCCAACTTTTTATCCATGGTTTCCGCATCCCATGTGCCAAAACTGGGATCCACTGCAATAAAAGCGCTAAAAAGGGATTTTTCCTTCATATAGGCATGGGTGGTCAATAAAGCACTTAAGGAATGTCCAAAAAGAATTCGGTAAGGGGCGGTTCTATAATGGCTGTCCAATTCAGGAATCAGTTCGTCTTCCAAAAAGCTCAGAAATTTTTTACCTCCCCCTGAATTGTTCTCTCTTACAGTAATGACTTTATCGGGGGTATAGTCCCTTCTACGATCTACATTCGTGATACCTACCACGATCATTTCCGGAATTTTCCAACTTCGGTACGCATCCGAACTCAGATAATTTACAACCCCAGTTATACTTTTAAAATGTATGTTCCCATCGAGAACCATGAGTACTGGATAGCGTTTGTGGGATGATTGGTCATCATTGTAAGAATCTGGCAGGCTGATCCAATACCCTCTGTCCTCATTCAAGATATTGGAGTGGAGCATATGTTTTGTACCCAACATAATGGATTCGGTATCCTGGGACTTGATCTGGCCAATGCCCATGCATAAAAAAAGTAATACAATAAGGTTTTTGTTCATTTGTTGATTTTTTAAAATCGGTATGGACCGTTGTTTTGCTCTTTGTTTTTTGAAAGACGTTATTGCTGCAAACGATACATCAGTTTGACATACCGTTCAATCTCAGTTTCAAAATCTTGATAAAGGGCTTTGTATTTTGGCGCCAGATCAGCCTTGACACGCAATAATGTTTGATTGGATTTCATACCATTTTTATGGTCCGTAGAAACCTGCTTCCAAACAGTCGATAATAATTCCGTATCCCTGATTATTGCCTTTGCAGTCGTTGCTTTACCGTGTCCCGCTAAGACTATACTTGGGCTTAGATTTGCAATTTTATGAAGTGTATCAATCAAGTTTGGAACATTGCCGTGATCGGTAATCATGGGCATCCAATCGGAACTCACTACATCTCCCCCGAATATAATTTTTTGTTCAGGCAACCAGATTAAAATATCCCCGGGTGAATGCGCCCCATTACTGAAAATAAATTCAACATCCACCCCTCCGAAATTACGTTTTTGTCCTTGATTTAATAATAGGTGGGGATACTTGAGTTGCGTGGTCCCGATTGTGCCATTGGTTACCTTGGCATAAAACTCAACATCCTCTTGACCATATTTTCTCATGGTTGCAACAGCTTGTTCACTTGCAATGATTTCAACTACGGTATCGGCAAATGCCGCATTGCCCAACCAATGATCTGCATGACTGTGCGAATTGACCACCCAACGGACAGGAAGGTCGGTAACCGTTTTAATGGCTTTTTTGATGTTGTTGCCTATCTTTTCCGATGAACCGGTATCAAATAGGAGCACACCCGTTTGGGTGACAACAAAATGGACATTCGAATTCCAGCCCTTATTATCGGGGGTGGGCAATCCTATAGACGGTGAAACGATGCTATACACGTTTTTGGCGATGGCGGTAACCACAAAACCGGATTGAATGTCCCTTGCCATGGAGTTTTGGATAATCAGCGGAAATATGCTGATAATGAAAAGGAGTTTTCTCATTTGCTTTATGATCTTTTCATTTTTTGGTGTTTGCAATGGAGACTGTACAAAATCAAAAATGTTACAATGGAATCTTATAAAGATGATTATCGGGCCCATTTTGGATCATAAGGGATTGGTATCTGATAACTCGACTTAAATCACCTATTTTTTGTTTTATATATAATTCATTTGGTATTAGAAAGTTATATAAGTAATACCCTGGTAACTTAAACAGGATCTACAAGTCCAATATAGTTCTATATTATTTTAGATGCCATTATAAGATTAAATAGGTAGCTTAATATTAATTGAAATCATTTGAAAAATAATTGTCTACTTTTAATTTCAGAAGGATTAAAAATCACACGGGGATGTCCTATAAGGTATCCTTTTTTTAATCAATACCTCCAGACTTCCTGTCAATAGTGGGGTTCAGAGTTTAGGGTCTAATCGGGTCATGACTTTCTTGTTGAATATGAAAGGATTATCTTATTCTTAACTACCTTCGAGGGCAAACATCTTTTCACTCAAAAAACACCTTGTATTTTTTAAGGTTGTCGTTTATCATTTCCACAGTTAGCCTTGAGGTAATGGTGGCACCTGAAATTCCATCGACTAGCTTGCTTCCAGGTATTATAATCTTACCATTTTGTTTTAATCCATAGGTATTCGTCGAAAAATTTACCTTGGTGCCCTCAAATTGACTTTCAAAGGTTGATAATGTAATAGCCGCACCATATCCTTCCGATTCCGCTACATGGTCAAACTCAACTTTTTTAATTTCCAAATTGCTTTTATCTATTAGAAAAACACCCCGGATGTTACCTCCAAAACCCTGGTTGGACATGATGATTAGAACTTCTTTACCTGTTTTAGTTCCAAAAATGGGGTAAACATCACTTTTTCCTGTTTTAGAAATTTTTTTAAATAAACTGATCGCGTTGGAAAAATCCACGTTTGCAACGTTTTTATTTTCATCAATGGCCCAGCAATGAATCCGATTCTCAATATTGACCGAATCTGAAGGTGAAATACCTAAGTATTGTGCTATACTTTCCATTTCTTGAGATTGTTTGCGTGGTTTTTCAATTTCTATCGAAATTGGGTCAGGAGTACTCTTTTTATCCTGTTGCTTGCAGTTCCACATGCCAAGTAGAACTAGCGGAATTAAATATTTTGCTTTCATCTTCATACGGTTTTGCTCGTTGTTTTTTAGGGTTTTCCCCAGCCTTTCCCCTTTTTCATTCTCAAATTTGGAAATATTGATGCACAAAAGGAATGATTACCATCATATTGTGATATAGGTTTGATAATAGCAAGGCTTTTCTGCTTATAGCCTCATTGAATATTGATCGGGAAGCGCTGCACATTTGGTCATCGAGATGATTTTGGTCATACTGAGCCTGTCGGGAAGGATTTAACTTTGAAATGAACAAAGGGGAAGGAGACATCGCATAAGGCGAGGTGACTTGTTAGTTCTGTCTTACCCTTCATAATGGCAAGGGATGGAACCCAGAGGCAAAAAGCAGTACAATGAATAGGAATACTACAAAACTAAACCGGTTTTTGAAGGTAACCTCGGTTTTTACCAAATATGGCTTTGAAAATATATTGGCAAGTCAAAGCATTAAAAAATGGATTCCACAAAAGCTTCTTAAAAAGAATGAGAAAATAGAGAGACATCTTTCGTATTCGGTATATGAGCGTATCAGAATGGCATTGGAAGAGTTGGGGCCCACTTATGTGAAATTGGGACAGTTGTTCAGTGATAGGGAAGATTTATTGCCAAAAGAACTCACTACAGAGCTAAAAAAACTACAGAGCAATGTAGGGCCACAAGCACTTGATGTAAGAAAGAAAATAGAGGAGGAACTTGGTATAATCCAGGAAGAACATTTTTCCTGGATCGAAGAACATCCTTTTGCATCGGCGTCCATCGCGCAGGTATTTAAGGCGGAGCTGATAGATGGGACCAAAGTTGCCTTAAAAATAAAAAGGGAGCGGATTGCCCAAATTATTGAAGCAGACCTTTTGATCATGAAAGATGTGGCCAAGATTTTGGAGGATCAAAATGAAGAGATCAAGAAATTCAACCCAGTTCAAATGGTGTCGATTTTTGAAAGATCGATTCATCTTGAACTATCCTTTATGCACGAACGCGAGAATATTGATCGTTTTTCCAGAAATTTCGCAGAAGACCCAAGGATTTATTGCCATAAAGTTTTCAACGAGCTTTCCAACAACAATATACTCTGTATGGAGTTCGTCGATGGCATAAGTGTTACGGATATTGAGGGTCTTGCACAATTAGGAGCAGATCCAAAGACCGTGGCTCAAATCGGATTTGATCTTTACATGAAACAGGTGTTGGAGCATGGTTATTTTCATGCAGACCCACATCCAGGAAATATCTTGGTAACGAATGAGGGAAAGCTCGCTTTTATAGACTTTGGAAATATGGGCACTCTAATGCCGTCGGATAAGGAACATTTGGAAGATTTTGTTCGTTATCTGGTCCAGCGGAATGCCAAAGGAATCATTACCACCCTCAAGAAAATGACCTTGCATAGGTCTATCGGTAACGAAAGGGAGCTTCAACGTGATATTTATCGGATTTTTGAAATAATCGATCAAGATTCCATTGGTAAAATTAATATTTCAAGTATCATAGGTGAGTTAAAATCAATTTTCCGAAAGAATGTCCTTGTATTTCCGGAGTATGTCTATTTGTTAATGAAAGGACTGGTTCAGATTGATGGGATTGGAAGAAAATTGGATTCTGATTTAAATTTTTATGATACTCTGGAGCCTTATGCGAAAAGAATTATCAAGAGAAGAATGTCACCATTACATAGAATTCGGGAGGGCTTTAAAAATATTGGCGAGCTATCGGAAACCTTGACGGATATTCCTGGTGAAGTTTTGGGTCTACTTCAGCAAGTCAAAGATGGGAACCTTAAGGTTTCACATCAAATAAAGGGATTGCCAGAAATGAAAAAAGCCATGGATCGCCTGGTATTGGCCCTAATCATTTCTGCATTGTCTATAGGTTCTGCTATTTTGGTACTTGCCAATATGCCACCAAAGATTTTTGGGGTTCCCTTGCTGGGGCTTATCGGCTTTACGGCATCATTTTTAATCGGGCTATGGATTGTGGTGTCCATGTTGAAAAGGAAAAATTAAAAATACTTTCTTACAGTTGGCCGTGGCCATTTTGCAAATAGCATACTTGAATCATACATCGATTTCCAAAAGTATAGGACAATGATCGGAGCCAAGGATCTCGGATAATATGTTGATAGCTGTTATCTTGGGTAACAATGTAGAGCTGACCAAAAAATAGTCTATGCGCCAACCGATATTCCGTTCCCGCGCCTTAAAGCGATAACTCCAATAGGTATAGGCCACTTTATCTGGGTGCCGCTTACGAAAAACATCCACAAATCCAGCATTGAGAAAATTGTCCATACCATCGATTTCAATTTGCGTGTAGCCTGCTGTCTTGTTGTAATTGGCCTTGTCGTTCTTTAAGTCCATGGCCTGGTGTGCTACATTAAAATCACCACAGACTATTACCGGTTTCGTGGCTTCCAATTCTTTTAGGTAGTTTAGAAAATCCATATCCCAGGTCTTACGATAGTCCAACCGGTCCAGTTTTTGTCCCGAATTTGGGACATAGACATTAACAAGGTAGCATTGATCGTATTCGGCACATTGCACCCTTCCCTCGTAATCGTGCTCAGGATTTCCCATATCGTTATGGAAGGTCAAGGGATTTTTTTTACTCAGAATCGCGGTACCTGAATATCCCTTTTTAAGGGCCGAGTTGGAGTACAGTGTATAACCAGTTAAAACGGACAGTTCCTTTTCCGTTTCTTGATCTTGCGCCTTGGTCTCTTGAATACAGATGATATCCGGGTCCAGTTGCTCGATATTCTTTATGAAATCTTTTTTCATAATGGCCCTAATCCCGTTTACGTTCCAGGAAAGAATCTTCATATCCGTTTATTTTAACCTAAATATAGCGGATTGAAAGCATCTTGTAAAAACCTGCGGGACAAACTTAAAGGGGATACCAAAGCACATCATTTTTCAATGGAGTATGGCTGGCAAGAAAATATACCCATATCACCAATCTGATACCTTTTACATCAAAAAATATTTAAGCTATTATCGTTTAATTTGATGGAGGTTGACCGGCATCATTTTCAATTCACAGTAGGCACCATAACTTGCATTTAGATAAAAATAGATGTTATGAGAAAAATAGTTGCATGGTGCTTGGTCCTGTTGCTGGCCTCATGCTCAAGCACTCGATTTGTTGATAGCTGGAAGAATAACGAAGTTACTGTATTCAGCCCCAAAAAGCTGTTGGTCATTGGTATTACCGATAACCTGACGGCCAGGAAAATCTTTGAGGAAGAGTTGCGATTGGCATTCATCAGGAAAGGCATAAATGCATTTGAGAGTACCGAAATCATTGATGAATCATTTTCGGATACCAAAAGGTCGGAGGAGGAAATACAAGAAATGACGGATGAAATAATAGAGCAAGGTTTTGATGCGGTGGCCATAACGGCCATTAAAGGAGTGGACGATAAAGTGGATTATCGTTCCGATTATTATGATATAAGATATGGTTGGTATCGTTTTGGGCGATATTGGTATTTATATCAGGATGTGTACCATACTCCAGGATATTATTCCCAATATAAGGTCTATCATGTAGAAACCGCAGTATATGACCTCCTTGGGGAGGAAAATCAAACTTTGGTCTGGGTAGGCTCTTTTGATATTATGGACCCAACAAGTATAACCATCACAGTCGATGATTATGTAGAACGCATAATAAAACAGATGGAACGGGATGGCCTGCTGTTAAAGTAATGGAGGCTGTTCGCTGCCAATAAGGCCAATGATTTAGGTCATTTGAAGTAATAAGTACATTACGGATATTTAGTTGTTGATAATAATAATCTCATGTACTATGGAAAAGATTAAAGTAGATAATTGGCAAGAGCTTCCCTTTCAGGAAAGGGTGGCAGAAGCTTTTTCGGAATTGAGACAACTGAAACAGCAAGGTGACACGCGTGCCTTTGGCAACCTTCTTATTGCCATTTTGCCCGAAGTGAGAAGCTATATGACAAAAAGGTTCAATACCGCCTTGGGAAAAGGAATGCTCCCCAAAGGAAAATACAAGATTGATGATTTTATCGATCAGCTCTTTTTGGAAGCGTTTGAGCATTTTGATGAGGTGACCAATAAATGGGACCTAAATCCATGGCTTTTTAAAAAGGCGGATATGCTTTTGGATGAAGTGATCGAGGAAGAGGAGTTCGACGAGGTTTTCTTTGAGAACATTGATACGTATTCAAAGTTGGAATGGAAATCAATGGAGGAAAAGTTCAGTACGGATGGTGATGGTGACTATGTGATGTTGGAAGAATTGGATGATATCTCCTACCATGGGCGTGATTATTTGCTCAAGAATATTTTTCTTGACGAGGACAAAAAAGACCTCATGGCAAAACTTGATCGACAACAGGAAAGGGACACCATTGCCAAGCATATTGATTTGGTACTTTACCATATGTCAGAAAAGATGCAGTCCATTTACCAACTTTATGCGGAACAAAGGTTTGGTATACGTGAAATCGCCGGAATCAAGAATATTTCGGTAGAGGAGGTACAACAGCTTTTAAACAAGGCCAAGGAGCATTTGGAAAGCAGCTTATATTACAGGTTTTTAACGGATAATGTTTAAACAAAATGGAACGAAACCCCAATACGGAACTATTGCTGGAAGCCAGTTTGGACAGCCTACACCGGGAGAGTAGGGAATGGCTCGAGACCGTTGCCTTTTGGAAGGACGAGACCCGTTTTTTCAGGGATTTGTTGGAAAATAAAAAGAAAAGCTTTGGGAACTTGTCCGAGTATGGAAAAATCCTTGAGGATTTAAATCAGCTCCACGAAGGTTTATATGATTACTTGGTCGATGATATTTCAGAACATGAAATATTTTTGGGTAAGGTGTTGAAAACGGAAAAGGGCATTGCGGATGCCGAATATCGTGAGAAACATCAAAAACTGAAATCAAGGATGGATGTTTTCGAACGGGATTTCAGGGCCTTCAAAAGGATGGTGTTCGGTTATGTAAAAGCATTGTAACAAGGATGCTGTTGCAAAGAACTATTTGATTCCAAGAAAAATCAAAAGCCGATTTCAAGTGGATTTACGACTTTGTGAAAGTCAGTATCAAGTGCAGGGATGATCAAACACGTACCATTGGATGTAAAAAATAAACCAGACTTTGCATTTCCAAAGTTTCGATGGCCATGAATCATGGGCTTAAGAATTGAGATATGGCAGTGTTGAAAACGTATAAAAAACAATGACCTCGTGAAAACCATAGTGTATGCCACAGACTATTCCTCTGCATCCATTGCAGCTCTTTTGTATGCTTCAGGAATTACAAAAGCATTGGGAGTTCGTATGGTTTTGACCCATGTGTACCAGTTATCCGCTATTTTGGGGTCTACTGCGGAAAAGGCTTTTCCAGAACTTTCAACGGCATCCAAAAGCCAAGAACGTAAAAAGTTGAAAAACTTCTATGAAAAATATGTGGGCAAGGTCGAGGATGATTCAATGGTTCGGTTTGAGCCCGTTGAGCATACATCGGTCATCAAAGGAATTGTTTCCAAGGCAATGGATTGGCAAGCTTTTGCCATTTTTATGGGAATGAAAATGGAAAATAAACTACGGGAAGTCATTGTGGGGAGCACGATTAGATCTCTTTTTGGAACGTCGCCCTGTCCTGTATGGGCCATTCCGAGCGATACGGTATATGCGCCATTGGACACCATTGTTTACGCTTCCGATTTTGAGGAAGAGGATATTTATGCCATCCGTAGCTTGGCAGAAATGGTCAGCCCTTTTAGGGCCGAGATACGGATAGTACATATTGCTACGGAACAAGAATTTACCGGGGCTGCCCAAATGGACTGGTTTAGGGAGTTTTTAGTAAAAGAGCTATCCTACAAGCATATTCGATTTGAACTACTTCTTTCCAACCATATTCAAAATCGTCTGGTGAGCTACCTCAAAGAGGAGGATGTAGACCTTTTGGTCATGCTGGAACGTGAGGATAAAAGTTTTCTGAAAAAATGGTTGCGAACCGATATGGTCAACAAAATGGAATCCTATGGGAAGATACCCTTATTGGTATTTCGAGAGCAGAATCATCAAATACTTTATTTTACGCCGTCGTATGAATAACTGTCCGGTATAAATAGATACCTACCTTTCTTTCTCCAAAAAACTGGATGAAGGCGTACAGGGTTCATGTTGTTTTTGGGGGTGCTACCATTTTTCTTTACATGATTTATTTGGACCAAAGTCCATACTGACCTGGGTCATTGGATAGGGCTCGATGGTGACCTAACTTGCTTGATATCATCTAAAAGACATGAGCTATGAAGCGAATATATCTACTACTGCTGTGTGGGATTTTGTTTTCTTTTATGGGAACATCACAAACCATTGAAACCATCAATACCCCCATCATTAAAGGATTGGACGAAGTGGCCCCGTTCAGCGAAGGTTTGGCGGCTGTGCGGCAAGGAGAACTATGGGGCTTTATTGACAAAACCGGTGAATTGGTCATAGATTTTAGGGACGATGTGGTGTGGAACAAAAACCCGGATCCCGACCGAACCGATATCAAAGGAATACGATATCCACGGTTCAAGGATGGGTTATGTCCCATCCAGCAAACCAAAGATGAAGGTATCATATATTATGGTTTTATGGATTATCAAGGGCAGGTCGTGATAGAACCAGAATACTTGAATGTTACCGAGTTCAATGATAACAAGGCCGTGGGAATCTATTGTCGCAAAACCTTCAGGGGCAAAAACAGTTTTCAACTGAATATTTATGAGTACACCTTTACGGAGGCAATTTTGAATGCCGAAGGGGAAATTGTGTGGCCGATAAAAACGAGGGATGGCATTTCAATGATAAAGAAAAGGTATGAGATGCCCGAATTGACGGCCTCTTTGATTTCATCAGATCTTATCGCTATTAAAACTAAGGACAATGATTTTGAAATCAGCCTTATAAAAACCCTGGATAAAAATCATGAAAAGCTTGAGAGATAAAGTGGCCATAGTGACAGGAGGAGCTTCGGGAATAGGAAAAGAAGTGGCCCGAACACTCTTGAAGGAAGGGGCCAAGGTCCTTTTAGTGGATATTGATCAAAAGGCCTTGAAAATGGCCGAAAAGGAATTCAACAATCCGCGTTTGATGCATTGCAAGGCCGATGTATCGAAGCCCGAAGATGTCAAAAAATATGCAAAGCAAGCATTGGACGGTTTTGGTAGAATAGATATTTTTTTAAATAATGCAGGTATTGAGGGCGTTTCAAGACCTATTGTTGAATATCCCGATGAACTGTTCGACCAAGTTATTGATGTCAATTTAAAAGGGGTCTGGTACGGTTGTAAATATGTGGTGCCGCATATGAATAATGGCGGAAGCGTCATCATTACCTCTTCTGTGGCAGGCCTCAAAGGTTTTGAAGGATTAGGGGCCTACGTAGCCAGCAAACATGGAATCGTGGGAATCATGCGAACAGCGGCCTTGGAGTTTTCAGATAGAAATATTCGTGTCAATTCCATTCACCCTGGCCCTGTGGAAACCCAGATGATGCGTAGGATAGAGACCGAGATCTCCCCAGAGGATAGCAGTAGCGTCAAGAAGGGGTTCGAAGCTGCTATTCCCTTTGGCCGGTATGCCAACGTTGGCGAAGTTGCCGACCTTATCTTATTTTTAGCTTCGGATCAAAGCAAATACATTACCGGTGGTACCTATGTGGTGGACGGTGGTATGCTCATCGCATGACCTAGCTCAATGGGAATTTGATAGTTACGGTTTTACTTTGGGCATATAAATTTGCCATGTCATGGATACCGTACAACTCAACTTGGTGCTGGCAGAGTTTTCTTCCACGATACGAAGCCTGACCCTTAAAAGACTGGATGAAGTGCCTAAAGGATTCTTCAATTGGCGCTTGAACAACACGGCCATGAGTTTTGCCGATATTACAGGTGGATAAGTTGTTTATCGAGCTTGTAAGTAGCAGTCATAAAAAGTTTCATTGGAAGTTTGGGTCAGAAGAACCACACATCGAGGTAGGTATTGGTATCTATGTATTAATGCTTGAAAAGTTGCAGAAACTTCAAAATAAAAGTTGCCAAATCATTGAGAAACTGAATAAAAACCGACTCAATAGGCAATTGACAAACGAGAGTGGGGAAGATATGACCCTTTACTGGTTCTTACTTCGAAAAGTGCTTGAGCATGAAATTTATCACCGGGGACAGATAGCAGCTTACCTAAAGGTTTTAAAAGGAGAATCAGATCGCCACAGTTTACAAGTCAATTAAAGTATTCGGTTGGAGGTTTCAGCCATCCCATTAAGACCATGACCACAATAATTCCTGTATAAAGAATTGAAATGGTAAGATCTTTTATCAATTCCTTTTTGGAGTACTTTCTTTGTTTTTTGGAAACAGCGTGTCCAACCCCATAATGAATCATGATGAAGCCAACAATATTGGTTATCCAATAGCCCAAAATCATTGCAGGTAGAAAGAGCTTTTCGGAAAGAAGTTTAAAGGGTAGGGCAATTACATAAGCTATGGGGATGTTCAAAATTAAATCATTCCACCATGCCAACGGGGATAATAGATATCCTAAAAAAGCAATGATGCTCCCCTTAATTCGCCTTCTTCTTATGTTGGAATTATTTTTCATGGTACATCGTCATCGTGGTCGCATACAATTTGGTGGAGTCAGGAGATTCCATTGTAAGTACCGAACAAGTTAGTTGACGGTCCAAACAGAGGAAATGATGTGCATCATTGGAAACGGGCCGGGACCATAGAAATTCATGCTTTAAAATCAAGGAATCATAACAATCTTGACCATAGGACTTGTAGTATGGCTCTCTATTAAAAAGCTATCAGAAAACCTCTTGGAATATCTGGGTCAGTGTTAAAATATGCTCCAGTTGACCGAGGTCATTTTGAAATTCCCTTAAAAGTATCAACTTGAAGAGTGTATTAAAAAAACTGGAATTATGGCACTGGACTTTAACAATTATGCAGCTGCTGGCAATGCTTTTCTGAAAGAATATGCCAGAAACCTGGGCCTTGGAGATGATACTGATAAGGCAGGCAGGATTTTTGTTTCGATTATGCATGCCTTGCGCGAGATTATTTCCATGGAAGAATCTTTGGACCTTTTGGCCCAATTGCCCATGTTCTTGAAGGCCGCCTATGTCAATCAATGGAATCCCAAAAAAACGAGACCCGAAATCAAACATATGGACGAGTTCGTTGAATTGGTAAAAGAAATGGATGGTAAGACGGCAATCATTGATTATGGTGAGGAAAATGATCTTGCAGAGACCTATATCGATACCACATTTATCTATCTACGAAAATATGTATCGCTGGGAGAAATGGAGGATATCCGTGATGGGCTTCCCAAAGACCTTAAAAACATGATCTATTCCAACTTGATGTTTTAGGCGTAAATCAAATTGGGTTGGTATGGTAAATGGATGTTTTTGGAGATAGGGATTACAGTATGGAAGCCATATGGAGCGTAAACCCTAAAAAACGGTATTATGGACAACTATGGAATCAGACCCCTTGACAACTATATTTTCGAGGCCGATTGGCAGCAACTGTACACACTGACCGAACATTGGCTCTCAGATTTATATTTTTATAGGGACGACCTCAGGTTTTTACATCATTTGATCGATAATTACTTCAAATGGCTCACCAAAGCTGAAAACATCAATAAAGTTGTGGCCTTGGAAACAAGCTTGCTTGTTTTGGATAAACAAGGGGTTGGACTGATCCAACAAGTAAAAAAGCACCTGGATCACCTGTCAGGATTGATCGATGACCCCTTTAAGTATGATTCACATACATTTAGACAGGAACACCAACAATTGGAAAATGATCTTTCAAGTTTTGTCAAGGATTTTAGGGTCCATCGAAAAAGTGTATTTGAGATAACGGAGTTCTTGATGGATGCCGATGAGGTGAAAAGCCATCTCTTGAAATAAGTTCGGGAAAATGTCTTGACCAAAAAAAAGAAACCGGAACACCTAAATGTTCCGGTTCCAAAGAAGAAATTACGCTATCCAATGACCGCTTACACTGGAAACTACTCAGATTTATCGCTAAACCTTTTCACAACTCAAAAAGTATAAAGGATATCTGTAGCTTCTCCTTTTATCTTAATTTCTTTATGCAATTGTCCTACCCATTAAAGTTTAATGTGCTTAACAATGATGGTTCTAAATTACAATATGGGGACAGGCTTTGAAATGACCCAGATCAGTTCAAGTCATTATTTTAAAGTTTTAACATTTACTGAACATATCCTAAGGTAAAATCAGTGGATTGCTCCTTCTGTCTTTTTGTGTTCGTTTAGTGCAGTTTCAGCCTTGTAAATATTGTCGATGCCCTGTAGCAGGGCATCTGGGTTAAAGGAAATGCTGTCTATGCCCTCTTTTACCAAGAATTCTGCAAATTCAGGGAAATCGCTGGGTGCCTGTCCGCAAAGACCTATTTTGGTCTTGGTCCGTTTTGCGGAGGCAATGGCCATGGAAACCATCTTTTTGGCCGCAGGATCGTTTTCATCAAAGAGGTGTCCCATGATTTCCGAGTCACGGTCAATGCCCAAGGTCAGTTGGGTAAGGTCGTTGGAACCGATGGAGAATCCGTCAAAGATTTTTGCAAATTCATCTGCCAAGATAACATTGCTGGGTATTTCTACCATGGTGTAGACCTCCAGTCCATTCTTACCTTTTTTTAATCCATATTCCTCCATGATCTGAAGCACTTTTTCACCTTCGGATACCGTGCGGCAGAAGGGAACCATAACCTTTAAATTGGTGAGACCCATAACATCCCTTACTCTTTTTATGGCTGCACATTCCAAGGCAAACCCTTCTTTATACCATGTGCTGTAATAGCGGGAAGCTCCCCTGAAACCCAGCATGGGATTTTCTTCCTCGGGCTCAAAATCCTTTCCGCCGATGAGATTGGCATATTCATTGGTCTTAAAATCGCTTAACCTAACAATAACTTCCTTTGGATAAAATGCAGCTGCAATTGTGGCAATGCCCTGGGAGAGTTGATGGATAAAATATGCCGTCTTTTTTTCATAACCTTTGGTCAGTTTTTCAATCTTGTTCGAGGTTCGCTGATTCTTGATGTCATTAAACCTTACCAAAGCCATTGGGTGGATTTTCACAAAATGGGTCACAATAAATTCCATGCGAAGAAGTCCTACGCCATTATTGGGATAGAACGAGAGTTGGAATGCATTTTCGGGGTCGGCCAAAATCATCTTCACCTCAGTTTTGGGCATGTGAATATTTGAAAGATCAACTTTGGTTTCTTCAAATTTCAATGTCCCACTATATACATATCCAGTTTTTCCTTCCGCACAGGACAAGGTAATGTTTTGGCCATCCCGTAAAGTCGTGGTGGCATTGCCACAGCCAACAATGGCAGGCACTCCCAGTTCCCGGGCCACAATAGCGGCATGACTGGTTCTGCCTCCCTTGTTGGTGATGATACCGCCAACCTGCTTTAATAATGGGTCCCAATCAGGGGTAATATTATCGGTAACGATAAAATGTTCGGTTGTCAAGTTTTTACTCTCCTTGGGCGATTGTAACCGAAGGGCCTTACCAATTTTTATTTTTGAGCCTACAGCATTTCCTGAAACTAGGGCAGTACTTTTCTCAAGAAGTTTGTACTCGATGTAGACCTTCTTTTCCCTTCCCCTATGAACGGTTTCGGGTCTTGCCTGTATAATGTACAGTTCATGGGTTGCCCCATCTTTCGCCCACTCAATGTCCATGGGTTTTTTATAATGTTTTTCTATGGTCAACGCCCATCGTGCCAATTGTATGATTTCATTGTCCGAGAGTACAAATTGTTGCTGTTTTGATTTTGGAGTTTTGATATTTATGGTAGGACTACCCCTTTTTCCTGTATTGTAGACCATGGTCAATTGCTTATCACCCCGTTTTTTTTGTAGAATTGGAAAATGTTTAGTTCCCAGTGTGGGCTTAAAAATGTAGAATTCATCGGGAGTTACATTACCCTGTACAATGTTCTCGCCCAAACCCCAAACACCTGAAAGCAAAATTATATTCCCAAACCCGGATTCTGGTTCAATGGTGAATCCTACACCGGAACATCCTTGGTCGGCACGAACCATTTTTTGGATACCGACCGATAGGGCCACATTACTATGTGCAAAGCCTTTGTCATTCCGGTATTTAATGGCCCTATCCGTATAAAGGGATGCAAAACATTTTTTTACGGCCTCCAAAACATCTTTTTTGCCCTTTACGTTCAAAAAGGTATCGTGTTGTCCGGCAAAACTGGCATGGGGAAGATCTTCTGCCGTTGCACTGCTCCTTACGGCTACTGGGAGAGGGGCATTTTCACAAAGCTTGTCATAGGCTCTTATGATTTCATCGGATATGGGTTTGGATATGTGACCCGATAGGATAAGCTCCCGGGCTTTTCTCCCTATTTCTTTTAAGTTGATATATGTATTCGTATCCAAACGGCTAAGGGTTTCCTTAAGAGAAATCTTTAGGCCATTGTCATCCAGAAAATCCCAAAAAGCATTGGATGTTGTGGCAAAACCATTTGGAACACGAACACCTTCCCCTGACAATTGATTGTACATTTCACCTAAAGAGGCATTTTTTCCGCCTACTATCGGTACATCATCAATAGCTATGTCGTTGAAAAACTTGATATACATGATCGGGTATTGTTTTAGTATACCAATTTCACAATCAGCGAAGCTTTATACAATGATCTACGTCAAGTCTTTTAGGTCCAATGATATCCATGGAATTTTATAAAAATATGTTTATCAGGCATTTGTATTGTTTTTTTACGGGTGATTGGAATCATTGTCAAATGGGTTGCAGTGGCATAAATTCATATAATATCAAAAGGGGAATTATTGATTTTTCCCCAAAAAAAACAGTATTAACGAAAACACTAAAATCATGAGAAAAATTCTATTTGGTCTTTTGACCATTGGGCTTGTAATTCCGTTGCAGTCCCAAATCATTAAAACAGAGGAATTATCCGAAGTGGTTGTCCATGCAACCAATTACAAGTACTTGAATAGCCTCGATACTGAAGAGGAAGCTTCCATCTCTGTTGAATTATTGCGACAAAAAGTAGCTGCTTTCGATGTGAAGGGATCGGACTTTTATCAAGATGATTATGAGGTGTACAACGTCGACTTCTTTATCCCAGAAGGTAAAATTTTGGCGGCCTATGATAAGGATGGCAAAATTATACGCACTGTGGAAAAGTTTAAGAACATTAATCTGCCATTAGCAGTAAAAGAAGCCATATTGGACAGGTTCCCAGGATGGACCATCACCAAAGATGTTTATCTCGTTAGATACCATGAGGGCAAAGATGTTAAAAAGAGGTACAAGTTGAAGTTGGAAAATGGAGATCAGGTACTTCGGGTTAAAGTAGATGAAATGGGAGAGTTCCTATAAACTTCTCCTTTAAGCAAACAATAAATAATGCTAAAACACCAATATCATGTCAGTATTAAAAGTAGTTGAGATTTTAGGAAACTCCACAGTAAGTTTTGAGGACGCCATAACAAACATTGTTACAGAGGCATCAAAAACAATCCGGAATATCAAATCTGTATATGTAAAGGATATGCAAGTATGTGTCAAGAATAATAGGATATCGGAATACCGGGTAAATGCCAAAGTGACTTTCGGAGTCGTGGAGGAATAATGATCTATCTGTTTTGGTTAGTCGCTATGGTCCGGATAGGTTCATTGCCTTTTCGGGCCATATGTTTTTATCACTTGAAAAACTCCAGTTAAAAAAACAAATGGGTGATCGGCGTCATTGTAAACAAGTGATGTTACCATTAAATTAATATGAAATTCAATTAGTCATGGCAGATATTATAGAAACATTCGATGAATACGTGGCACAGTATGAACAGTGGTATGAAGATCATCCCGAAGTCTATCGATCAGAACTGTTGGCACTGCAACAGCATTTTCAGGAACTTCCACAAAACCTAAGAGGTATTGAGGTTGGTCTGGGTACTGGAAGGTTTTCAGAGCCCTTGGGAATCAAAGAAGGTATAGAACCTTCTATTGAGATGGCGAAGAAAGCCCTTCAACGTGGAGTAGAGGTAATGAAAGGAAAAGCTGAGCACCTTCCCTATGCCTCAATGCAGTTTGATTTTGTGCTGTTTGTCACGATATGCTACTTTAGGAACCTAAAGAGGGCCATATCCGAGGCATATAGGGTATTAAAACCTGGTGGGGCCATTATTATAGGTTTCTTGGATAAGGAAAAGGACATTGCGCAATCTTACATGGACAAGCGCAATAGAAGCAACTTCTATAAACAAGCGACCTTTTATTCGGTGGAAAGAGTGGAGGAGTTGCTCAAAAAGTCAGGATTTAAAAATTTGACATACAACCAAACCCTTTTTGGGGAACTTGAGGAAATCAAAGAAGTACAGACACCAAAGGACGGACATGGCGAGGGGTCTTTTATAACCGTAAAAGCTGTGAGGACATGACTGGATTGATGCAACATAAGGTAGGCAATGAAATAAAGGTTCTGGCCCCGACACTGGGTAAACTTTTTAGGGACAATCTTGGAGTTATGAACGATATTTTGAAGGAAAGGGCCTGTGATAAAGTAACCCATTTTGATTGCTTGATGCGATTCGAGCTTGCCGCAACAGATACGACTGACCTTTTGCTTCAATTTCTTTCGGAGGTACTTTCTTTGGGCTATCAACAAAAGGCTCTTTTCTGTAATGCCTATTTTCCCGAATTGACGGAAAAAAAAGTGGATGTACGATTATTTGGAATATGGACGGGTCCTTTAAATGAGAACATCAAAATAAGCTGTGATAATGCCTATGTAAGGAAAAATGGGGACGACATCTGGGAAAGCCATATCCTTTTCGATACTTAGTTTAGTTGGCAAAAAACGGTATAGTGGATTTCCAACATCATACGCTTACCCTGAAAACAAACGATCCTTGTTTCCCGTATGACTTCGAATCGTGGGGTCAATAATCGGGCACACCATTCAATTCTTCCAACAATTGAATCGCTTCCTCTTCGGAAACTTGTTCGAAATTCGAATAGAATTGTCCCACGGCCCTGAAATTATGAGGTGTTTCCAAACAGATGACCTTATCTATAAAGTTGGAACCTTCAAGATTCTGAACTGCTCCAAGAGGAGCAACGGGAATGGCTACGATTGTTTTTTTGGGATGTTGACCATGGACCAATTCGGCCGTAACCTTTAAAGTATTCCCTGTGGCCACCCCATCATCCACTATGATAATGGTCTTGCCTTGCAATGCTATGGGAGGATGGCCCTTGTGATATAGGTCATATCTTTTTTGTAGCTTCTTCCGAATGTTCTCCGTTTCTTCCGCGATATACTTTTTGGGGATATCAAGATACTCGTTGAGAACCATATTTTCCAAACTTACCGCGCCTATAGCATATTCTTTGTTGAACGGGTGCCCTATCTTTTTTGATAGTACAACATCCAAAGGTGCGTTCAGTGTCTTTGCGATGATAGCCCCCAAAGGAAGCCCACCTTTCGGTATGGCTAGTACCACAACGTCCTTGCCCTTAAATGTTTTTAGCTTTTCTGCCAGCTGTAGAGCGGCGTCAATTCTGTCCTTGAACATTTTTCCCTTCATTTTTTCGGCTCATTTTATAAAAGTGGCCCGTATCCATTTTATTCCTTGGTTTTTCAGTTTTTATACCATGAAGCTAGGGCATACGGCCTTTACCATCAATGATATACATCATTCAGGATATGACTTTTCAAGTGATCCCGATCATTTCCGGCACTTGCTGCTTTTTCTACTTTTATTGTATTGATCATAGTCTTTAATAGCTATGAAGAACTTGAATTCCATATTGAACCGAATTACAGCATTGACAAATACCATAGAATCCCAGTACCCTGAACTCTACAGATTCTTGGATGAAAATCCAATGACCCTGCCTTTGAGCCCTCATCCCCAAGTGGACAAAAAAGCTTTGGAAGGCTATTTGGAGAGTTTACAACAATTGTTGGAGCATCATCAGGAGACACATAAAAAGGGTGTGCAGATGGTCAGTTTGGTCTAAAGGTGTAATGGTTTCATGTCTATTTGTCCACTTATCTAGTAAGGAAAATAAATAGTGATCAAATGAAAGCTAGAAGATATAAAGTAGTTATCTGGATATTGATGGGGATTATTGCCCTTTTCCTCCTTCTGGCCCTTTGGTATAAGCAAAGCCATGCCATGGACCTTGTGGAACCCTACACGGTCAATTCCGAAAATTTTGGGAGAAAACTGCTCATCGCTACACAGGGCAGTGATTTCAAGGATGCCCTGGTACAGGATGTCATAACCCATTATAAAAACGACTCGGTATTTATAAAGGTTATCGATGTTTCGGGGCTACCACAGGTGAATCACCAAGATTTTGATGGGATACTACTGGTACATACATGGGAGTACAATAAGCCACCGCAAGTGGTGGAGGAGTTTATTGGGGATAGCAAGGTCAAGATTCAAAAGGTTATTGCAATCACCACTTCCGGTGAGGGTCATAGGTTTATAGAGGGAGTGGACGGGATTTCCGGGGAATCGGAGGTGAAATTTGCACACGAATATTCCGATTGGGCCATCATGAAATTGAATTCCCTTTTGTTTGAAGATACCAAGGACACTTTACCTTAAATAACTGATAAATCTATGAATTATGAAAAAAGTACTGCTTCCCACCGATTTTTCCAGCAATGCTTACAATGCCATTGTATATGCTTTGAAGCTCTATGGAGACACTTCATGCGTTTTTTATCTGGTACATACCTATATGGTACCTGTTTATACCTCGGAGTACAATATGGCAAATCCCTTGGGTATGGATTTGCTCGAGGTCTATGAAAAGCAGTCCATGGACCGGTTAATCGCATTGAAGGAAGAACTATTGATTCACCATAACAATCCAAAACATCGATGGGAGGTCCATAGTGCTTTTGGCATCTTAACAGATGAAATATGGCGGCTAGTGGAAAAAGAAGGAATTGATCTGGTTGTCATGGGGACCCAAGGAGCAACGAGTGCCGAAGAAGTTTTGTTGGGAAGCAATACGGTACACACCATAAAAAAGGCCAATTGTCCGGTCATTGCTGTACCTGAGGACTTTGCTTATGAAAATCCCAAGCAAATTTTATTCCCTACGGATTTTGAAGTGGACTACAAAGGCAAGGGAATTGAAGAGTTACTGTATTTGGCCAAGGCACACATAGGGTTTATCAATGTTCTGCATGTGGGAAGAGGCACTAAAATGAAGGATTTTCAAAATAAAAACAAGGAACTCCTTGATCAACGGTTAAAACCTGTTGCACATCTATTTCATGAAGCTCCTAAAAATGAAGTTGTTGAAGGAATCAATGAATATCAACTGAAAAATAAAGTCAACTTATTGGTGATGATTATGAACAAGCACACTTTTTTGGAAAGCCTGTTCATCAAACCTGTAATACGGAATATAGGGCTGCATCTCCATATCCCCTTTATGGTCATTCCGCAATTATGAGAGGAGTTGAGGTGGAATGAGGTAGAGTAAACGGGTGAGACCATTTATGGGCTATTAAAGTTGCCAATGGATAATGTACCCAAGTGGTAATGTTCGTTGCACCATTGGCAATTTTCGGTAGTTGTTAAGTAAATGAAAAAATGGAACTATGACTTCAAAAATTTCAGAAATGGATAATAGAATAAAATCATTGGCAAGTGTGAGCAAGTCGTTGGAGGGAATATACGACCTGGATGCACTGATCGAAAACCTATCAAAGTCCAGACTTGTATTGCTGGGAGAGGCCTCCCACGGAACCCATGAGTACTATACATGGAGAACTGCCATCAGCAAGCGCCTCATTGCCGAACATGGCTTCAATTTTATTGCCGTGGAAGGGGACTGGCCTGACTTCTACACTGTTAATCGCTTTGTCAAGCATCATGCAGAAGCTGGGACCGATGCGGTTCAAGTGTTAAAAAAGTTTAATCGATGGCCTACATGGATGTGGGCCAATTGGGAAATTGAAACCTTGGTAAATTGGCTTCATGGATACAATGGAAAACTTTCAAATCTTGAAAAAGTCGGTATCTATGGTCTGGATGTATACAGTCTTTGGGAATCTATGGAAGCCATGATCAACTATCTAAAGGACCATGACCCCACGTTATTGCCCGAAGCCAAAAGGGCGTTGGGGTGCTTTGAGCCCTTTGGGGACGAGATGGGCATGGCCTATGCAAGATCACTGCATAGGTTAATACCAAAAACCTGTGAAAATGAGGTAGTATCCCTGTTGAGAAGTATCAGGCAGCGGATGGCCAATTTCAATACCGATATGGAGGCCTCGCTGAATATGGAACAAAATGCCCATATAGCCAAAAATGCCGAAAAATATTATCGTTCCATGGTTTCGACTAACCAAAATTCCTGGAACCTTAGAGACCGGCACATGATGGAAACATTACGGCGGTTATTGGATTTTCACGGCTCGGATGCCAAAGCCATCGTTTGGGAGCACAATACCCATGTCGGCGATGCACGAGCAACTGATATGGTTCACGAAGGATCTATTAACCTAGGACAGCTGGTAAGGGAAGAACTGAAAATATTCAAGCCTAAAATTGTAGGTTTTGGTTCTTTTTCTGGAACTGTAGTGGCGGGGTCGGAATGGGGTGCCCCCATGAGAAACATGCATATGCCAAAAGCAAGGGAGGGTTCTTGGGAATATCTATTGCATTCGACCGGAAAAGGAGATCAAATAGTATTTATGGATGATCTTAAGGAAAGTACAATGTTTATGGACCCCATTCCACACCGGGCAATCGGAGTAGTCTACCATCCACAGTACGAACATATTGGAAATTATGTACCATCAATAATGCCGGAAAGGTATGATATATTTATACATTTGGATGTCACCACTTCCGTCCACCCTATGAAGATGTTTTCGGATAAATCACAATTGCCCGAAACCTACCCCTGGGCGTTTTAAATAGCAGTTCATTAGAGTGTTCCAGCCCGGATAGAAAGAAAAGTAAGGACCACTTCCATTTTTTAGGAAAATATTAACAAAAAAAGGCAGTTGAACTGATCTGGGTCATCCCTTAGGATGGTTTTATGGATTACTTTAGTGCAACATTTGATATTCAAAAGATATTGAATGTAAAGGTTCTTAAATCTTGTGAAAGACTTGGGAACTAGGGGAGATAAAAAATTGTTCATTGAACCTTTTGATTTTTGAATTTGTTTGGCAACAAACTTGTTCGGATTTTAATGTAAGTGGTAATTGACAAATTTTTATTTTCACGGAACTGGGGTACGCAAGTACCCCAGTTTTTTATGCCCACCCCCCGACATATCAAAAAAGACATTTCATGATTGGGTGCTATGTTGCATGGTATAAGAGATAGCATGGCTTTCCATATTTCGGGCCTCTTTCTCCTTTTAGTCTTCAAAATCCGCTATGCGCTGGAGCTTCTCTTTATCCAATAGCGTGAGCTTTTTTCTGCTGTCCGTCCCAATCAGCCCAATTTCTTTAAATTTTGTAAGTGTCCTGATTGCGGTTTCTTTGGCGACCCCTATCATTGAGGCCAGGTCTTCCCTGAGGATATCCACTCCTTTTTGGTTTTCATCCTTCAATATACCCTTTTCATGAAGTTCCAATAGTGCTTTGGCGGTACGTCGATTAACCGATGAGTAAGCAATGTCAATCAATTTTTCCTGTAAGTGTACCGTATTGCTGGAAATAATTTCAAGGAACTTATTGGCAAGTTCCATGTCGTGGTGGATCAAATTGACAAAATCTTGCTTGGGTATATCCAACACTTCGGCATATTCCATGGTGACGGCAGATTCAATATAGATGCCTTCCTTACCAAGTAGGGAAAGTTGACCAAAAAAATCACCTGGGCCATACCAACCGGTAACTATTTCCTTTCCGCTTTCGGCTACCCTATAGGTTTTTACATTGCCTTTTTCCACAAAATAAAGATGATGGGCAGCATCGCCTTCCCGAAATATGATATCCCTATCCTTAAAGTGCTTGTTTTTTCTACTGCTTGAAAGAAGTTCTTCATCCAGATATGCTGAAGCTTCCTTTAAGAATAAATTGAGTCCCTTGGAGTTTTTATCGACCCTTTGTCGCAAAAAGTCGTTTTTTTTCAGACGAATCTCCAAAGCCTTTAAAAGTTCTTCCGTTTTAAAGGGTTTGTAAATGTAATCATCGGCTCCAAGGCTCAAACCCCGTCTAATATCCTCTTTTTGGTCCTTGGCAGTGAGAAAAATAAATGGGATGCCCGCTGTCCTTTCATTTTGACCCAATACTTCCAGAACCGTATAGCCATTTGCTTCGGGCATCACGATATCACATATGATGATATCGGGAAGTGCTGTCATGGCCATTTGTATGCCCACTCTACCATTTTCTGCGGCAATAACCTCATAATTGCACAATTCGAGAAGTTCCACTGTGTTTTCCCGGAACTCGGGATTATCTTCGATGATTAGTACCTTTTTCATTTTTTTTCATGTTTTTCGGAAGTTCCAATTCAAAGGAGCTTCCCCTGTTTTCTTCGCTTTCAAAACGTAAGGAACCCTCCATCAGCTCTGTATATGACTTGATAATATGCAATCCAAGACCTGTTCCAGCAATTTCCAGACTGTTTCGTGCCCTGTAAAACCTTTTGAAGATATATTGTTTCTCTTCTTCCGGTATCCCTATGCCTTGGTCCCTTACACGTATGATTGTCTTTTCGTCCTTCCCATAGATTTGTAACAGGATTGGTTGCCCTTCGTTGGAGTACTTGATGGCGTTGCTCAATAGGTTCAAAACGATATAGCGAATCAGTTTGGGATCCAGATAAACCTCCAGTTTGGTAACATTGCATTCCAATTCCAGTGTCTGTCCCTTCTTTTTATCAATGCCCACTTCTTCCAAAAGGGTTTTGGACAATTCCAATAGGTCAAAGTTTTTGGGTGTGGCCCGGGTCGCCCCTTCTTCTAGTTTGGTCAATGACAGAAAGTCGTTCAATAGGTCTGTCAGATGCTGAACATTGGATTTTATACGTTCCAAATGGAACATACGCCTTTCAACTTTTTCCGGAGTGTCAAGCTTCTCGATAAGGGAAGCGGAGGAAAGAATGATGCTTAGTGGCGTTCTGAACTCATGGGATGCGGTACTTATAAAGCGGCTCTTAAGTTCGCTGAGCTCTATCTCTTTTCTAAGGTTATCCTGGACAGTCTCTTCATTTCGTTTTCTTTCCGAAATATTGAACAAGACCAAAAGAGCGAGGGATGCCTCCCCATTTTCTTTGAATAGGGGAGTGGTGTTGACCATATAGCTGTCCATTGCATCTTCAAAATCAAAACTGAGGTGCTTTCCCTTCAAGGTTTGATCGATATGCTGTTGGAGTAGTGACCTGTTTTTTTTGGATATACCTCTCAGGTCATTGATTCTGAGTGCTTTATTTGTTTCTAGTTGGTCCTGTAAATGTTTGAACGCAGTACCCTTGAAAAAGGTGATCTCCATTTTTTGGTCGACCAAAAGGATAGAGCCTTTTGGGAAATTTTGTGCAATATTCAGTAAAATGGTCTCATGGATTTCCAATTGCTCTTCGGCCATTTTGGTCTCCGCTATTTGCGTGATGAGGTCAAAATTGGTCTCTGTCAATTTCTTAAGGGTTTTTTTTAAATCCTTGTTTCTCCGTGAAACTTTTTTTTCCAATTCTTTGGAATACCGCTCCAATTGTTTACGACTAAGGATCAAATTTTCCTGAACTCTTTTTTTTGCAATCGCTAAACTGGCCAAATTGGCCATCTCTTCTACAAGTTTTCCTATTTTCGAGTCTGGACGGAATGGATATGGGTGAAAAATGGACAATATCCCAAGCACATTGTTCTCAGCGTCCATCAAGGGATAGGAACAGGTCCATTGGATACCACTTTGTTTGAGCACATCCCAGTATTTTGACCATGAAGGTTCTTTGAAGATATCGGGTACAACTTCTTTTTTTTTGGATTGTACCGCCCTTAAAGCGGTACACGAAGCAGACTCAGATATAATTTGGTCCAATGCTTGCTCGAAAGGCATTGAAGCGGACACACCAGAAATCCGCTGCAGTTTTTGTTCCCTTTGATCATAGGCTGCAATTGTTATGATACCGACATTGAGTTGTTGCTCCAAAACTGATTTCATACGGTCGAATATCTGTGTCAAATTCCTTTTCTCTATGATCATTTCCAATACCTCATTCTTTATTTTTCGTATGAATTCCAGGTTCTTTTTTTCGGTAATATCGTTTTGGACACCTATAAAATGGGTGACTTCGCCTGTTTCGTTCCGTATGGGGGTAATGGAAAGTTGATTCCAAAACATGCTGCCGTCCTTCCTGTAATTTCGTATCTCGACACGGCATGGTGATTTGGACTTCAATGCTTCACGCATGTCGAATATTTCCCTTTGGTCTCGATCATCATTTTGAAGAAAATTGCATTTTCTTCCAATAACTTCATCGTGAGTGTATCCGGTAATCCTTTCAAAAGCCTTGTTTACATAAATGATGGGAAACCCTTCCAACTGTGCATTGGATATGATTACACCATTTTGGACTTCGTCGAGTGCCCTATCCCTTATGATATTGATCTTTCCCCCTGTAATCTGTTCCGTGATATCTTGAATGTATCCCTCCAGGAAAATGGTTCCTTTTTTATTTTGGATCGCGACCCCCGTTTCGTTTACCCAGTGTACCCTCTGGTTTTTGTCCAAAACTCTGTAGGTATGACGAAATTTCGTTTTATTGTCCAAGGCTTTTTGGATGGTATTCTGAACATTTCCAAGATCCAGTGGATGGATGATATCCGTCCAGGAAACCCCATCGATCGCACAGAATGCTTCGGGCTTATGTCCCGTGACCCATTGGCATTCCTCGCTTATATAGAGCATGGTCCTTTTAGGGTCATTTTTGCACTTAAAAACAATACCAGGTAAGTTTTCCACGAGGGTACGCAACTTCCTATCCCCTTCAAATAAAAGGGAGTAGTCTTGTTGCTTATTGAAGTTTTGCCCTTGCATAACCTTCTTTTTTTGAGGCTATACCACATTACAAATGTTTCACTTGCTTTTGTGATCCCGGATAGCATCGGTGTTCTCCTTTAATGGGCTGATATCCTCTTTCAACTTAAACAAAAGAGAACTTAAGTATAATATGAACCAAAAATAAGTGTTGATAGTGGTGTACACCATGATGAAAATCAACTTGTTGATGATTTATTGGAATGGAATGGTTCTTATGGGCGGGATAAGTTTTCAAATAATCAGAATAACTCATGTTCGTGTTCAACATGTGATTCCGATTCGTTTTAAACATTGGGAAACTATCAAAGAAATACCTCCAAATAAAAGTGGCCACCCCATCTCTGACCATGATATCCTTACCAAGGAGAGTGCCCTTGCCATTACAGGGATAAAATAAGTTGCTAGGGTAATACCTAAAGACAGGACAATGGCACCCCATATCCATGGATTTTTCGTCACTTCGTTATGGATAAACGGAGCATGTCTGCTTGGCATGTTGAACACATGGAGCAATTGGGCGATGATCAAGGTGTAAAATGCCAAGTTGTTTATCTGTTGAGGAGGAAGTTGTAAACTATATTCAGAAAAGATGGTTATTCCCAATACAGAGATAGTGATGGATAGACCATACAGAATAGTGGATTTCCAATGCAGGGCGGTCATTATGGGATCTTCTGTGTTTCTCGGCGGCTTTTCCATTACCCCATCTTCACCTTTTCCAAAACCCAAGGCCAGCGCAGGGAAGATATCGGTGACCAGATTTAGGAAGAGGATTTGAAGGGGTAGCAAGGGGGATGTGATGTTCAAAAGTGCTGCCACACCCACAATTATGATTTCTGCCAGATTGCAAGAGAGCAGATAAATCAAAAACTGTCTTATATGATCAAAGATTACCCTGCCTTGCCTAATAGCCAATGCTACGGCTGCAAAACGATCATCCTTGAGAATGATATCAGCGGCTTCCCTTGCCGCTTCGGTTCCTCTTTTGCCCATCGCAATGCCGATATCCGATTTGATAAGGGCCGGTACATCATTGACTCCGTCCCCAAACATCCCAATTACATTGTTTTGTTTTTGAAAAAAAGTAACGAGGTTCAGCTTCTGTTGGGGTGTTACCCTTGCAAACACTTTTGTGCCCAGTAGTCGTTTTATACTTTGGGGACTTTTAATATCCAACCTTTCCAATTCATTGCCTTCCATCAAAGCGATTTGCGGTTCGTCCAAGTTCAACAGACCAATGTCCACAGCGATTTTTTGTGCTGTCTTCGGATGGTCCCCGGTCATCATCACGACCCTGATACCCGCTTTCTCATAAATGTCCATGATCTGTTTTACATCGTCCCTTGCAGGGTCCATAAAACCTACAAGTCCCAAGAAAATAAGATTATTGCATAGATCCTCTTTTTTTAGTTCCGTTCCCTGTCCAGTTTTATAGGCCATTGCAATGGTTCTTAACCCATTGGAGGACATTTGCTCCATGGATCGGCGCCAGGCATCCAGACTCTTTAATGGAACTATGGTTTCCTCCCTGTATTCCCGAGAACATAATGGAGCTATTTTTTCAAAGGCCCCTTTTACAAAAACAGCATTTGAGGTTGAATCCATTTGATTAACCGTGACCATAAACTTTCTGTTCTCATCAAAGGGAATTTTGTATAATTCGGGATGTTTTTTCCGTATCCTTTCGGGGTCTTTGCCAAGTTGACGAACAAACTGAAGCAGGCCCAGGTCAATGGAGTCATAATATGGCCGATCTGTCCCTAGGGTGATATCGTTGCATAGGGTACTTGTCAATATAAGCTTTTCCAATGCATTTGTATTCATTTTTTGTTCCATCCATTCCTTTTGGTTCTGGTGCAATGGGCGGAAAAAATTTCCATCAATGGCAAGGGTATCCACCAACATATTGTCTTCGGTCAGGGTTCCGGTTTTATCCGATGCCACCATGGTGATGGAACCGAGCACCTCCACAGCTTCCATTCTTTTGATAACGACCTGTTTTTTGGACAATCGCAACATCCCCCTGGCCAATGCAATGGTGACCACCACGGGTAGACCTTCTGGAATGGTCGCCACTGCCAACGCGATTCCAATTTCGACCATGACGATAAGATCTATTCCCCTCCAAATCCCCATCAGGATAATGGGGAAAATAAAAGCTAACGTAAAGTATATCAATCGTCTACCGAGTTGGTTCAACTTTTTGTCCAAAGGAGTGCCGGACTCCTCTGTGGATGCCGCTAGGGACTGAATGTTCCCCAAAACGGTTGTGGGCCCCGTGGCTACCACTATTCCTTTTCCGTTGCCCCTGCTTACGATAGTGCCCTTGAAGGCCATGTTCTTTTGCTCGACTGTAGGAAGTTTTTGCCCTAAAGTTTTGACATGCTTTGAAACTGGGATACTTTCCCCGGTCAGTATTCCTTCTTTTATTTCCAGGTTTTCCGTGTCTGTCAAACGAATATCCGCTGCTATGACATCCCCAATTCCCAACATAAGAATATCCCCGGGAACAACTCTAGTGGTCGGAACCTTTTGGATTTTGCCCGAACGGATCACCCGACACTCCATTTGTCCAATGCTGCGAAGCAATTCAAGGGATCGTAAGGCACTTAGCTCCATGAAAAACCCAATGAGAAGGGTAATGATGATGACAATACAGACGGTAATTGTTTCCAACAAATCACCAAAAAAGTAGGTTAGAACAGCGGCAAGGGCAAGGATATATAGAATAGGGTTATCCAATTGTTCCAACAGAACCTGAAGTTTGGTCTTTCGTA
Organism: Flagellimonas profundi; assembly: GCF_017313275.1. Lineage (GTDB taxonomy): Bacteria > Bacteroidota > Bacteroidia > Flavobacteriales > Flavobacteriaceae > Flagellimonas > Flagellimonas profundi. The sequence goes on from NZ_JAFLNM010000001.1 coordinate 339,367, forward strand.
CATGTTGAGGAAGGCAGTTTTCACCATATTTGGAGAGGCGGTTTGTTGCTTCATGAGGGCTCAAACCTTTATTTTGATCACTATCCAGTAACTGGACAACCTTTTTTATTGGGATGGAATATGCATTGTGATGGGTAAGGTTCATCCCTTGAAAATTGTTCAGTTTACAATTAGAAGTAAGGTATCCCCATTGGTCATCACCTTTTTTTGTTGGTGAAACAGCAATGGGGATACCAAAAAAATCGAAATCTAGGAGACCTTTATTACTTTTGGTTTTTGTTTTTTGGCTTCCTCTTTCTTGGTCAATTTGAATCTTAGAATCCCATTATCATATTTTGCCTCTACAGCCTCATCTTTAATACTATCGGGCAGTTGGAGGGAGCGTTCAAAAGATTCGTGACTGAATTCTTGTCGTGTATACTCTCCTTCTTTTTCCTCTTTTGTCGCGGACTTTTCTGCAGAAATGTTCAAACACCCATTTTCCATGGTAATGTTGAAATCCTTTTTGTCATAACCGGGTGCAGCCATTTCAACCGCAAAGTCCTCATCGGTCTCTTTGATATTTATGGCAGGAACGGAAGATTTTCCGTTCCAAAACCTTCCTTTCCAAGTTTTTGGGTCCCAAATGCGATCTTCAAAGAAATCGTCAAGGTCGAAAAAATCCGAACCTATAAGTCTTCCAAGGGGTCTTCTTTTAAATTTTACCAGTGACATAATTCAATTTTTTTAGTTAAACACTATCCATTTAATGGTACCTAAATTATAATACACTATGCTGAAGTAAAATGATCTGGGTCACCATGGGACGCAATTCGTATGGGATTCTAAGTATACACTTACAGTGTAGGGATTGATGAAAATCATTTCTTTTTATGTGGATTACCGATAAGTTTATATCAAAACAAAAATGAAGTCTATTGTATGTGCCACGGATTACTCGTCAGGTTCGGTTTCCGCACTGAAAATGGCGCATGTGCTAAGTGATAAACTTCATGCGAAATTGGTAGTTCTGCACGTATTTGATTTGAATATTGCCTTATTGACACCGCTGAGCATGACCTATCAAAAAATGGAGAACGAGGAATTCGGCAAACATTATGAGCGGCTAGAGGATTTTTGTAAGGCCCATATCGGCTTGGATTCCTCCGCTAAAGAGCTTGAACTTGTTGTCAGGGAAAACCCTATAGTTAGCGAAGCCATCACAGATGTGTTCATTGGTTTTGATGCATTACTTGTGGTCATGGGAACAAAAGGTACAAGTACCCTAAAGAATTTGATCATGGGAAGCAACACTACGGCCATGATCAAAAAAAGATCATGTCCCCTAATGAACATACCTCCAAACCTAAGTAGTTTTTCTTTGGAAAGAATAGGTTATGCTACAGATTATGATGATGGTGACATCCCTGTTTTATCATGGCTTGTCAAGCACCTTGTGGCTCCCTTGGGGAGTTACTTACATGTGCTCCATGTGCATTCGATGGGTGTTGAGGCGGGGGAAATTCAAATGAATCGGTTCAGAGCCTTGTTGAAACAAAAGATTCCATATAAAAAGATTGGATTTGAGTTAATGTATGCCCAAAACATTTCCGATGCTGTGATGCAATATCTTGAACGAGGGGAGGTCGATATTTTAATGATGCTGGAGCGAGGCAAAAAAGAAACATTCGCCCATACAAACATGGTCAAAAAAATAATGAGAAAAACCGCTATTCCATTGCTCAGTATAAACGAATCCATGGTTCAATGAAATAATCTATTGATATCTACCCTAAAAAGGGAAGGTGAAAATGTCAACTATCGGTGCGATCGAGAGTGGATTGCTTAGCGGATGATGTTCGAAACAAATAATTAATACCTCATGAAAAATATATTATTGCTCACCGATTTTTCAACAAACGCATGGAACGCCTTATATACGGCGGTAAAGTTATATGCTGCATGGGATTGCAAATTCTATCTTCTGCACACCTTCGAGCCAAAGGATTGGAAGATGGTACCCAATGAGGGCGACTCGAAAGGTTTTGAAATTAATTCTCCCGTTGAGCATGATTTAGAAGAGCGTATGGAAGAAACCAAAAATTATCTTATTAAACATAACGATAACAGTAATCATTCCTTTGAGGCATTACTTATGGCTGGCAGTTTGGTCGATACGGTTAGGGTATTGATTTCAAGATATGATTTGGAATTGGTCGTGATGGGGACGCACGGGAAGACAGATTCCAAAAAAGTATTTGCTGGAAATAATGCCCTAAATGTACTAAGACAAGTAATGAACTGTAATATATTATTGGTTCCAAATTCCTTTGACTTTCAAAGATTGAGAACTGTTGTATATCCCACAGAGTTTAAACATTTCACTCCTAAATATGTACTGACACCCTTGATTGAATTGTTAAAAAAATGGCAATCGGAGCTACATATTGTTTATGTGGCGAAGGACTTTAAATTAACGGAAGAACAAAAAATGAACAAGGTCATCTTGAAGAAAAGACTCAAAGGATTACAGGTTAACTTTGATCAAGTAAACCAGTCCGCTTCGGTAACAGATGATATACTTGGGGAAACCAATTTCGTTGGATCGGATATGATTGTTATTACCAAGTACTCCCATGGATTGTTTGAAAGTTTGATACATGAACCTATACTTAAAAAGATAGGCTCCAAGACGAATGTCCCCTTATTGGTGATGCCTGATTTCGAAACTCAATGGAAGGGTTGATAGTAGATCATTGAAGTATTGAGTATATTTTAATACGGATAACCATTTGTTCAGAGATCGGTGTAGGATAGCCCCATATTATTTAGTCCATTGCTTGAGGGTACTTGTTTGCGAGACATTCAGCCACCATTATGTTAAATAGAGACAAAAAAACCTCCAGAACTGGAGGTTTTTATTTTTAGTTGTGCAAAGACAATATTTATAACGACCAAGCTTTTCCACCGGTCAATGTCTCTAGGTCCCCACAGGGAACGTACTCCCCGGGAATGGGCAAATAAGCCAATACTTCCTCACCTACGTATTCTGAGTTTTTGTAGGCCCAAGTGGCCAGATCCCTCAAATCGTTGGCAAAGGAGAAACGGGCGATTTCATCGTCCAATACGGCCTCGCCACCTTGCATAATGGCCTGCATATAGCTCATGATGGCCTCGGAATGTGCCTCTTCTTCCTCATCGGTGCGTTTCTTGAGATATTTTTGCAAGGCAGGCTCAATGTCCGCTGCCTCAATATCCATTAATGTTTCCTTACCTGAATCCGCAAGTACCTTATCGTAGAACTTGTTCATTTTCATGACGACAAAATCCCTTTGGTCCAAGGGCATTACTTCATCCAGATAAGCATCGATAAATACATGTACATTCACTTCGGTTGCAGAAGGGGTATCTGTTTTAGGAAGAATCACGTCCAATGTCTGTGCCATGGCATATCCATGTTCCTTGTCAAGGAAACTTGGAGTCCATTCGGCATAGGCTGGCTTGTTTTTACAGCTCTGCAATAACGATAATAAGGTCGGTGTGGCCACGGCATAGCCAAAGGCCAATCCCATATTTTTAAGTGCTGATCTTCTTTCCATTATATATTTCCTTTTTTAAGTTCTTGGGCGGCGTGGTTGGCGGCCCTTGCAGTAAATGCCATATAGGTCAACGATGGGTTTACGCAACTTGCGGAAGCCATGAAGGCACCATCGGTAACGTAAACATTTTTACAGGCATGAACTTGGTTAAATCCATTGACCACGGAAGTTTTTGGGTCACGCCCCATACGCGCAGTACCCATTTCGTGGATACCCAGTCCAAGCGCGCCCGGATTATCATAAGGTTGGACATCCCTTAATCCTGCTTTGGTAAGCATTTCGACGGCCTGTTCTTTCATATCTTCCCGCATCTTCCATTCATTTTCTTTGAATTCTGCATCAAAAGTTACGGTAGGTAGGCCCCATTTGTCCTTTTTATCATAATCCAAGGTCATTCTGTTGTCTTGATATGGCAGAACCTCTCCAAATCCACCCATTCCAAAAGTCCAGCCCCCCGGTTTGAGCATGGCATCTTTATACTCTTTACCATAGGACAATTCCGCTACGTTATTTTCCCAGTTGCCCCTACCGGCACCACCTTGGTAACCATACCCACGGATAAAGTTTTTCATGTTGGAACTACCTCCCAGATTTCTAAATCTTGGAATATAGATGCCATTGGGTTTTCTACCCTTATAATATTTGTCTTCGAAACCATCAAACTTACCAGATGCTCCCACTCCCAAATGGTGGTCCATGATATTTCTACCCAATTGATCTGAATCATTTCCCAAACCATCTGGGAATCTATCGGATTTGGATTGCATCAATATGGAAGTTGAGGCAATTGAAGATGCGCAAAGGAAAATCACTTTGGCTTTGAACTCAAACTCTTCTTTGGTTTCCCTATCGATTACCTTGACACCTGTAGCTTTTTGGGTGTCCGGGTCATAAATTACCTCGTGAACTATGGAGTCCGGCCTTAGGGTAAGGTTACCTGTTCTTTCAGCTGTTGGAAGGGTAGAGGAGACACTGCTGAAATATCCTCCGAAAGGACATCCTCTGATACAACGGTTACGAAATTGACAACGTACGCGGCCATCTCCTTCAAATTTTTTGTCACTGTTAATGTGAGCTGTTCTTCCTGCGGTAATCACCCGACCATTAAAATGTTCTGCTACCTTTTCACGGACATGTTGCTCCACACAGTTAAGTTCCATCATAGGCTCAAACTGACCATCGGGTAGTTGGGGCAATCCGAGATTTTCCCCGGAAACTCCGATAAAGCTTTCAACCTTATCATACCATGGGGCTATATCTTTATAACGTACCGGCCAATCTACGGCAATACCATCATTTTTATTCGCTTCAAAATCGATGTCGCTCCAACGGTAGCTTTGACGTCCCCACATGATGGAACGTCCACCTACGTGATAGCCTCTCATCCAATCAAACCTTTTGGTTTCATTGTAAGGGTGTTCCAGATCGTTTACGAACCAATGTTTGGAAGCGGCTTGCACCGTGTAACCTGTTCTGGATTGTTTCTCCTGCTTTTTTTTGTCTTCCCTTGTCTGTTGCCCTCCATGGGGAAAATCCCATGGATCCATATTGGCGGTTGGATAATCTTCACGGTGTTTTACCATGGGTCCACGTTCCAAGACCAAGGTCTTGAGACCGTTTTCGCATAACTCTTTGGCAGCCCAACCACCGCTGATACCCGTACCTACCACGATGGCATCATAGGACTCTTGTTCTTCGTTGTAATAAAATTTGCTCATTAGTTAATAATTATAATTGTAAGATATCAAAATTTCTTGCTCTTCGATTGTTATTTCATTTAAAATATCAAAGGGTACTTTCCTTTGCGTTCACGTTGTATATTTTTTATTCCATAGTGGCTTTTATTATATACTTTAGGAGGTACATTCGGATTATTTTCCACCGGAAGAACTCTTTCGATGGAAAGGGCATGGTCTTTTTGATCGTGCCCTTTTAGTTCAGACGGCTTAGTGAGTATAATGTGTTGGTCATTGGTTCATTGACATATTTCATCACCAAACCTTTTATATACCTCTTTTTTATCATATCCTATCGATCATGCCCACTAAAGAACTTTAGCCTGGCCTGGCACCGGGACAGGATAGTTGCCATTTTCATCAGGCCTTGTTGGTGTCGGAGAATCCCAGCTAAGTTCTTCTGGCATAAGTTGTAGATCGGATGCTAGGGCCTCTTCCCATCCGATGACTTTTCCACTGTAGGTTGCCATACGCCCCATTATCGCAGTCATAGTACTTTTTGCACCATTGTAAGCATCGTTGATGACCGCATTGTTTCGTATAGAAGCAAACAGTTCATTATGCTCCTGTTGATACGGGTTATGCCCTTTGGAGTTTCCTATGGACTGTATTTCCTTACCGTCCAGGTCATAGATCTTGGCGACCCCTGCGTCATGGGTGTCCACCCTACCATTGGTTAGCTGAAACGCCTCGCCCACTCGGTACATGGTGTTGGGCTGGTGCCTACATTGGCTTGCGATGACCGCTCCGCTGGGATAGGTGAACTCTACAAAATGATGGTCGAATATTTCTCCGTGATCAGGCCCTTTCCGGACCATGCGTCCGCCCATGCCCTGCGCAGAGACAGGATATTCCCCAATGAACCAGTTGGCCACATCGATGTTATGGATGTGCTGTTCCAAAATGTGGTCTCCGCAGATCCAATTGAAATAGTACCAATTCCTCATCTGATATTCTAGTTCGGACTGTTCTGGTTTTCGTGGACGTACCCATACCCCGGAAGAGTTCCAATAGACCTGCCCCGACAGGATTTTGCCCAGTTCACCGCCCTTGATAAGTGAATTTACTTTGATGTAATTTTCCTGATAATGTCGCTGTAGCCCGACAACGACATTTAGTTTCTTCTGCTCGGCCAACTTGGCCGTCTCCAATACTTTGCGTATTCCGGGCGCATCTGTGGCCACCGGTTTTTCCATAAATACGTGTTTATCATTTTCAATGGCATAGGCAAAATGATAGGGTCTAAAACCGGGAGGAGTGGTCAATATGACCACATCCGCAAGGTCAATGGCCTTTTTAAAGCCATCAAAGCCAACAAACTTATGCTTGTCCTTTACGTTGATCTTTCCAGTGTCCTTGTATTTTTCGTACAAATGACCGTAGCTGGAACTCAACTGGTCTTCAAAGAGATCGGCCATTGCGACCAGTTCCACATGGTCGTCCGCTTCCAATGCTTGGTTGGCTGCACCCGTACCACGTCCCCCACAGCCCACAAGGGCGATTTTTAATTTTTTCTCGTTAAAAACATTCACCATGGCATTGGTGCCCAGAGATGGCAAAACTAACGCACCGGATGCCAAAGAGGCATTTTTAATAAATCTTCTTCTTGATTCGGTATTCGGTTGGTCTTTATGTTCCATTTGTTTATTTTTTTTTACATTAATTTTTAATCCAATAATCGTCATAATTCTCGGGTGTTGGTGTCGCCATAGGCCGTACTACCCTAAATCCCACAAAAGGTGCATCCGTAAACCACCATTTACTCCTCGGAAATTGTGGATCTCGTTGTTTCCAAATGGGATCGGAAGCCAATCTGGAGGCACTACGTAGTTGTTTTGCTTCGTCCCTGAAAGAACCTCCTCGAATGGCCACGGGATATTCTGTGACCACTGGTTCAAAAGGAAGTTGGGCGTTTTCATACCCATTTTCATGATATTGATCCAAAGTCCATTCTGCCACATTGCCGTAAATATCATACAGACCCCATGGATTTGGCTTTTTGGTTCCGACTTGATGGTATGTTCCTTCACTGTTATCTTTAAACCACGCATAGTCTTCCAGGTTCGACGGGTCGTCACCAAAATAATAGGATTGTTCTGTTCCTGCGCGCGCCGCATATTCCCATTCTGCTTCTGTCGGCAATCGATAGTAATGTCCGGTAATGGAAGAGAGCCATTCACAGAAAGTAGAGGCCGCCCTTTGCGTTATATTGACCGCTGGATAATTGGCATCCCGGCCCATGCCCAGGCTCATGTCCACATAAGGTGTCGTAGCGCCCGAGATAGCGTCGGCGTCCAGTTGGACCTCACTTCCCTTTGTTTCATTTTTAAGGTTGTCTATCGTCCTCTCAATAAAGAGATTGTATAGCTCCCAGGTCACTTCAAATTTTGACATCCAAAACCCATCTACTTCAATTTCGCGCACAGGCCCTTCGTCCGGTTTTCTTCTCGCTTCTCCAGCTTTGCTCCCCATCAGGAATGTTCCCGATGGAATCGAGACCATTTCCATATGTGCATCGGTTCCCGGCAAAAGTTCCGTATAGTTTGACCTTTCCTGACCAAAGGCAATCGCCGCACTGCAGAAGAAAAAACAGGCCATTTTGATAAAATTGATATGTGAACTCATGGTAAGCATTAAAATGAGTCACTTTGTTTATATGCTTCAATCACAGCCTGTTCACCATCTTTGCCTGGCCTTGAATTCCCGTGCTCCATGCCCACAATTCCCTGATAACCTTTGGAATGGATATGTTCAAATACATTCTTGTAATTGATTTCACCGGTTGTGGGTTCTTTTCTTCCGGGGTTATCACCCACTTGGAAGTAGGCAATCTCTTCCCATGATGCATCTATGTTGGGAATAAGGTTCCCCTCTTGGATCTGTTGATGGTAGATATCAAAAAGGATTTTACAGGATGGGCTGTCCACCGCTTTGCATATTTCATAGGCTTGGGGACTATCGGTTAGAAAAAGCCCGGGATGATCCCTGAAATTGAGCGGTTCCAGCACCATGGTCAACCCATGGGGTTCCAAAAGGGCACAGGCCCGTTTGAGCGATTCCACCACATTGGCCGTTTGGTAACCCTTTCGTAGTCGCAGGTCTACATGGCCCGGAACCACTGTCATCCATTGGGCATTGATCCGCTTGGCCACCTCTATGGATTCCTTGATTTCCTTCAAGAACTTTTCACGCAGCGAAATATCTCCATTGGTCAGGTTGGGCTTGTTCCATGAAATCTCATGGGCCACGAACACCCCCATGGAAAGGCCCCTATTCTCCATGGTACGTGCCATTTTTCGCTGTAATTCTATGGAGCGGCCCTTCATACCGTTGTCCTCAAAAGCAGTAAAGCCCATATCCGCCATAAAGTTCAATTGGTCAATGGGGTCATCGCCTGCCGAGGCTTTGAACATGCCCAAATGTGGGGCATATTTTAGGTTGAATTGAGCAGGTGCCATAGAGATATGGTCACCCATTCTTTTGTTCTGTGCGAACAATCCTGTCACCCCTAGGCCCAAGGCCCCCGAGAGTATTACATTGTCCTTTACAAAATTTCTACGGTTCATAATAATGGTTTTTCATTTATTTATATTATATGTCATGGTTGTCGATGTTTCTGGATTTTATACTTTGATGCTCGGTTGTACAAAATTCAATCCCGACTTACTGGTCCAACATCCAATACGCTACTGGGATAAATGTCGAACGTGAAAGATGCATTGGATACATCGAGTTTGTATTCATCGTTGGCCAATCCGTTCATACTCCAGCTATTATCGCCACCAACTCCGGTCTGTCCATAATCAATATGGAGGTACACCGCATTTTTAGGTTTTATATCGGTGGTATGCCGTTGTGCCTTTTTGTTGGATCCCGAATCAAAATCTGACATGGGATTATGGTGTGCCGAAAATGAAAAAGGTGCATTTTCAGAAACAAAATCCAACCCACTGCCCAATTCATTGGTGAAGGATGCAAAACGCACATCGGTTCTATTACCATTTTCCTGTGGACGGATGTAAGGCACATAAAAGTCCTCTACTTTGGATTTGTACAACCCCACATATGAAGCCGATTTTCGATCCACGTAATTTTCTTGTGGACCTCTTCCGTAATATTCCGTATTTTGATACTGGTTGTCCAAAACGAACTCCATTCCGTAACGGGGCATGTATTTTAGCTTTTCAGGGTGTTCTGGGGAAAATGTACAGGATACCTTCAAGCCACCATTTTTGTCGACCGTGTAGGTAATGATATTGGTTGCCTTAAGGTTCTTGTAGTTGAATTCATACCTAAACGTATAGGATCCATCCTTGTTTTTTGTGTGGTCAAAGGCTATCAATTCCTTTTTATCAGCTGCATTTCTATAACTGAAATAATCCACATCCTTAGGAGCATCCCATGCGCCCCAAGCACCAAAATCATTATCTGTCGGAGCTCTCCAAAAGGTCATTTTTACGGGCTCTAATAAGATATCCTTATCTCCTTTTTTTATGGCGTCCAGTCCAAAACCTTTAGACCCGAACACATAGGTATATTCCCCAACTGATACCGTATAAGAAGTATGGTCCTTGGAGGCTTTGGTCTTGATCTTTTGAGGCTTGTTGAGAATTTTATAAGTTATGTTCCCAGCCTGCAATTTAAATTGATCGGTTACCAAAATTTCACCTTTTGGCAGTAGGGGGGTATCCCGATTTAGGGATCCAAAAATGTTGATGTAGTATTCTTTTGAGGAATCAATATTATAATCAAAATCAATGGTGACCTCTGCTTTTTGTTGGGGCCCAATCGTTGGAACAGGTAAGGATTTAAATGCAACCTCATTCCCATTTTCCATTAATATGGCTTTAAAGGCGTACGATTCCGTACTGGTAAAAAAGTGTTCATTGTAAACTTCATAGGTGGTATCGTCCAATTTGGAGAACAGCACATTTTGATATACTTTTTTTACCTCAAAAAGTCCCGGGTGGGGGGTAAGGTCAGCCCCCATTAATCCATTGGCGCAAAAGTTTTCATCGGAATGAACGCTGTCTGGTTCAAAATCGCCCCCATAGGCATAATAGGTTTTACCGGATGGTGCTTTCTGTTCCAAACCCTGGTCCATCCAATCCCAAATGAATCCGCCTTGGGCCCGTGGTCTGCTGCGAACCCAATCCCAATAATCTTTGAAGTTCCCACTACTGTTTCCCATCGCATGTGCATACTCACACCAGATAAATGGGCGTTGCTCCTGCAACGGTCTTTTATCGTCAACTTCGAAATGGTTTTTGTCAACATTATTGGGATTTTCATACATCCAGCTAATGATGTCGGTTATTCTACCTTGGTAATGGATACTGTCATTGGCCCTGCCCGCTCGTTCATAATGCACTGGTCGACCGGGGTCATAATCGTGGATCCAATTGTAGGGAATTACGAAGTTTTTGCCACTACCTGCTTCGTTGCCCATGGACCAAACGATGACAGAGGGGTGGTTGATATCCCTTTTTACCATCCGTTGAATACGGTTGAGGTGCATTTTTTGAAATTGGGGATCTTGGGCCAGGGTTTCGTCTTTTTGGTATCCATACCCATGGGATTCGATATTGGCTTCATCGATGACATAAATGCCGTATTGATCGCACAATTGGTACCATAATGGGTCATTGGGGTAATGTGAGGTCCGAACAGCATTGATATTGTATTTTTTAAAGTTTTCAATATCGTCCAACATGGACTCTTTGCTCATTACGTGTCCATGTACAGGATCGTGTTCGTGCCGGTTTACCCCTTTGAGTAGAATAGGCTGTCCGTTCACCAACAGTTGACCATTTTTTATTTCACTGGTTCTAAAACCTATCTTTAACCGGGTACCATCAAGTTGTTGTCCATTGGGATCTTTGAGAGCAATCAAAAGATCGTACAATTTTGGACTTTCTGCCGACCAGGGAGAAATGTTGAGTCCTTTCTTGTTTAACAACAGTTTGCCCAAACTGTTTTTTTTAGGGTCGAAGGACCCTTTCAAGGAACTAATTTCCTTGTCCCCATCAAGAACTTTCGCCTCGACAAATACTTTTTTCACTTCTGTGCCAGTGTCTGCAAAGACTTCGACCTCCAGTTCTCCTTCCTCGTAAGTTGCTCTTTCCAAGGATGCCCGAGCTATAATATTTTTAATTTTGACAGAGTTTGTGGCGTACAGTGTAACATCGCGCTCAATACCGCTTAAGCGCCAAAAATCTTGATCCTCTAAATAAGATCCATCGCACCAGCGATATACCTCCACGGCAATGTCATTTTCACCAGTTTTGACATAAGAAGTTATATTGAACTCGGCAGGTGTTTTTGAACCCTCACTATAACCGACCTTTTGTCCGTTCACCCATAAGTAAAAAGCAGAGTTGACCCCTCCAAAATGGATGTATACTTCTTTGTCCGACCATTCACTGGAAATGTTGAATTTACGTTTGTAACTTCCTACGGGATTGTTGTCATGTGGTATAAAAGGGGCGTTTTTGGGAAAGGGATATTCGATATTGCTATAAATGGGATAGCCATACCCTTTCATTTGCCAGTCTGAAGGTACAACGATATCGTCCCAATTTGAGACATCGAAGTCTTTCGTATAAAACTCTTTTGGACGAACGGAGGGTTTTGGCGACCAGTGAAACTTCCAAGTGCCGTTCAAAGAACGGTAATTTGGAAGTGCCATAGTGGACGTTTGCAAATCATTATCATTAAAATGATAGAAAGAGGCACGAGGTTCCTCCGTATGGAGTGTAATGATATCGGGGTTTTCCCAATCGGGTCTACTTTCTTGCCCTGTCATCATAAAATTTGACAGTATGGCCAGGAGTGCTATAATTTGTTGGTTTCTGATCATTGGTTTGGCATGTTTGAGGGGGCTTTCCATTGGTTTTAGAGTGAATGGCGTCTGAGCAGGTTAGTTGGTATGATGGTCCTGATCGGGGTTCCTTCTTTTACGAATTTCCCCGCCATTTTACCCATTTCCTTAAAATCGGTGGACATGGTTGTTATACCTCCCATAATAATTTCTTTGAGCACATTGTCATCGTAAGAAAGAATACCCAAGTCTTTGCCCAAGATGCATTGTCCCCGAGAACAGTCCTTTAAAAATTTCCAGAGTATCGAATCATTTTTGATAAAATAAAGCGTGTTTTTTTTGAGGGTTTCGGGCATATAACCTTCTTCGATGCTGCCCCGAATGTCATAATCTTTTATAAATCGTTCAAAAGCATTTCGGATTCCCAGCGGGGAATAATCAGTTTTGGTATTGAAAAACAAGACCATGTGCTCGTACTTTCGTATTTCTGGCAACAACTTGACAAGCTTGTTATAGGTGGAATTTTCAAATTCCTGTGCAATGAACGAATATTCTGGACCCAGGTCTAGGTACCTATCTACCAAAATCAATTTGTTGGGAGGAATGGATTGTAGCATGGGTATAACGGCATTATCCTGGATTGGGGCGATTACATACATACCATACTTTCCTTTAATATTGCTTATTATTGTCTCAAATATGGAGAGGTTGTTATGGTGGAAAAATACATCGACCTGATACTTTTTTCCCAGTTCGTTTCGCAGGGTATTGTAAAAATCCTCCTGAAAACTTTGAAAAGCAAAAAGCAAAAGCGCCACCCGAAGCATGACTCCGGTCTCTTGACTTATTACAAAATAGCCCTGTTTATTTTTGGATTCCACAAGTCCTCTGTCCTTTAGCTCTTCATAGGCTCTTACAATGGTTTTTCGGGCGTATCCAACGTTACGGACCATTTTATTGATGGACGGCAGCTTATCTCCAACAAGAAGATCCCCCTCGGCAATACTATCTATGACACTTTGTACTAATATTTCGTGCTTGGACAGTAAGTGGCTGTCCTGTAATTCCAAAATTCTATCTAACAAATCCATGCTTTCAACACTGTTTACGAGGGTGTTTACTATCAGAAATACCCTGAATGTAAGTCATTTTAAAGCAATTACGTCATTATGTTCTTTTTGGTGTTGTACCAAATATTCAATGACCAAGGGCTATAATTACTGAATTGTCAAAAAAACACTTACAAATTTTTTGATATTCCAAATTTAACACTAATTTAGCAACAGTAGCACAGAGTATCATAGATTTTTTAAAATTTTTCGTGGTTTTGATCAAAATTGTGCTGCTAGCACGAACTAATAACTAAACAACAAACATTCGATTTATGAACAACCAATCGTCATTGCACAGAAAATGCATAGGAGGTAAGCCATGTGTTTTCTTGGCCTTTGTCCTGTTTTTGGGAGGTATATTTTTCTCCGCTGCTCAGGCCCAAGGTATCACTGTCTCTGGAACGGTAACAGCCTCCTCGGATGGCCAGCCGCTACCAGGTGTCACTATTGTCGACATGAACGACTCTTCCAAAGGAACCATTACAGACTTTGATGGAAATTATACCATTTCTGGAATTCAGGGGTCGACCTCTTTAAGGTTCAGTTCCATTGGATTTAAACCCTTAGTGGTTGCCGTTAACAACCGAACAACTATTGACTTGGCCATGCAGGAGGATTTAGCCTCGTTGGACGAGGTGGTCGTTGTGGGGTATGGAACCCAGAAGAAAGCAACGGTCACCGGAGCAGTGGCAGCAGTAAAGGGAGAGGTTTTGGAAACCGCTCCAACCATAAGTGTTTCCAACGCCTTATCAGGGCGATTGCCTGGTCTTGTTGTGATTCAGACCAGTGGGGAACCAGGAAGTGATGCCGCCAGTATTAGCATTAGGGGTACCAATACACTTGGAAATAGTAGTCCATTAATCGTTATTGACGGTATTCCGGATCGTGATGGAGGTATCGGACGACTCAATGGAAATGATATTGAAAATATTTCAGTGCTTAAGGATGCCTCCGCGGCCATTTATGGTGCAAGGGCTGCTAACGGGGCGATTATTGTGACAACAAAGCAAGGTAGGACGGGGAAGCCCGAAGTTACCTATACTGCCGATTTTGGTATGTCACAGCCCACCAAAGTGCCCGATATGGCAGGTGCTGTTGAATATGCAAACATCATGAACGAGATTACTGTTTTTAACAGTAATATCCCAGTTGGGGAATGGGGTGCTGCCTGGAACGCATTTGGTAATTCAGGCAGTTATACGATTCCATCAACGGACGAAACGGTGAATGCTGCATTTTCACCCGAGTCCGTTCAAGGATATGCCCAAAACTCGGATCCATGGCTTTATCCGAATACTGATTGGTTCGATGCCACTTTTAAGGATTGGTCTATGCAGAGTAGGCACAATCTTTCCATTCGAGGAGGTGGTGAAAACATCAAGTACTTTTCATCCATAGGGTATTTCGATCAAGATGCGTATTACAAAAATTCATCTACCCGTTACCAACAATATAATTTTAGAATCAATACGGATATCAAGGTCAATGATTATATCCAGACCAAACTGGGTTTTGCCTATAGGAAGGAAGATAGGCGTTATCCTACAGAAGGTTCTGGGGCCATTTTTAGGATGTTAATGAGAGGAAGGCCGACCGACCCCGCAATTTGGCCTACCGGTGAACCGGGACCTGATATTGAAAACGGGCAACAGCCAGTGGTCATTACGACCAATGCCACAGGATATGATAGTCAGCCCACGGATTACCTTCAGTTTACGGGATCGGTGGATATTACACAACCTTGGATCGAAGGTCTGAAATTAACCTTGTTGGCCGGTATTGACCAAAGCCAAGTTAGAAGAAAACTATGGCAAGTACCTTGGGAATTGTATTCCTTGGACCGGGATACCTATATTAATACTGGCGAGCCCATACTGACCGCGAATATCCGATCCAGTTTTACGGACCCAAGATTGACACAGTCCTCTGCGAATAATCTTAATACGAACCTAACAGCTTTGCTTAATTATGACCGTGTCTTTAACGATGTGCATTCTGTTAATGTAATGGCCGGTGTGACACGTGAACGTTTTCAAAATGAATTCTTTTCGGCTTTTAGCAGAAACTTTATATCCTCTTCCATCGATCAATTGTTCTTTGGTGGTTCCGATGGACAGGAAGTGGACGGTAGAGCTTTTGATAGAGCTCGTCTAGGTTATTATGGACGGGTCCAATACGATTATAAACAAAAATATTTGGCCGAGTTCATCTGGAGATATGATGGTTCCTATATATTCCCGGCAGATGACAGATTTGGATTTTTCCCCGGATTCTTGGTGGGTTGGAACGTTTCCAATGAGGATTGGTTCAATATTGATGCTATCAACTACCTTAAATTAAGGGGTTCATATGGTCAAATGGGTAACGATCAGGTGTTTTTTGATGGTTCATTGCAGGAATATGCCTATTTGTCAACGTATTCGCCCAACCAGTATCCTATAAACGGTGCAGTGGTAAACACTTTGGAAGAGGCTCTTTTGTCCAACCCTAATTTTACATGGGAGCGTGCCAATAATTTCAATCTTGGTCTGGATACGTATCTTTTTGACAATTCATTGAGCATGAGTTTTGAATATTTTTATAATAAAAGGGATCAAATTTTGATTCGTGAAACAGGATCCACTCCTGGTTCCTCTGGTATTTCGGACAAACTTCCTCCGGTAAACGCTGGAGAAGTGGCCAACAAGGGATTTGAGTTCGCAGTTAACTATTACGGAGGTAGTGAAGAAGGGATTTCCTGGGATGTGGGAATTAATGGAGGTTACGCTAAGAATGAGGTGGTCTTTATGGATGAGATTCCCGGTGCCCCCGAATATCAGCGTCAAGAGGGTAAGCCAATAGGGGCCTACTTTGTATATAAATATGATGGTGTATTCAGGGATGAAGCGGATATATCTGCCAATACTTTGGATTATAGTGAAGTAACTCCTAACTTAAGGCCAGGTGACATGAAATTTAAGGATGTTAACGGTGATGGTGTAATCAATGGGGATGACCAAGTTCGTCTTGAGGAAAACATAGTTCCCAAATTCAATTTTGGGGCCACTTTCAATGCATCCTACAAGAATTTCAACTTAGCGGTGCTCTTCCAAGGTGCGACTGGAGCATCCTTGCCCATTCAAACAGAATCAGGGGATATTGGTAATTACCTACAATATTCCTACGATAATCGATGGAGTATCACCAATCCAAGTAGTGTACATCCAAGATTGGCAACCAGGGGAGACACCTACTATACTGGTGGCAGCTATGGAAATAATACCTACTATCTATTTAGTAAGGATTATATAAGACTAAAGAATGTACAATTGGCCTATAATTTTCCAAAAAAACTTCTTGAACCCTTTGGGTTGTCCGGTTTTAGTTTATACGTAAGCGCCAACAACTTGATAACATGGGCAAAAAATGATATTTATGACCCGGAATCCACAGTGAACAGTGGACAGTTTTATCCACAGGCTAGAGTTGTAAACACTGGATTTACAGTAAAATTTTAATTTGATTGTTATGAAGAATATAAAACTCTATTCGATATTGATTGCAGTAATGGCAATCGTACCCATATCTTGTTCTGAAGATTATCTTGAAACCAAACCTTTGGACAAAGTTTCCTCGGATGCGACCTGGGGAGATGGAGCACTCTCCGAAGCCTTTGTCTTCGGTGTCTATTCCCATTTAAACTATGGGGGATTTGAAGAAGAAGGATTGGCTTCATTGACCGATGAGGCCATGTTTACGCACTCCGGAAGGGGTATAAATGTCATCAACGAAGGTACGCTATCCCCAACAGGTACTGGGAATGTCAATATTATTCCGCAATGGGACGAGCTTTTTTCGGCAATAAGACAAGCCAACATTGCTATTGCAGAACTTCCCAATGCCACTTTTGGAGATGATGGCCTCAGGGATCGATTGTTGGGGGAGTCCTATTTTCTTAGAGCCTATTATTACCACCAAGTTGTAAGATATTATGGAAGTTCTCCGATTATTGACAAGCCCTATGGACTGGACGAAGACTATGCTATTGCCCGAGGCACCTATGAGGAAAATATCAACTTTATTTTGAGTGATCTCGATCAGGCCATTGCCTTGCTCAAAGATAAAGGTGCTACACCAGGAAGGGCTTCAGACCTTAGTGCTATGGGCTTGAAATCCAGAGTGCTGTTGTACGCGGCCAGTGACTTAAGGCACGGTCCCACTGTTTCTGCGCAATCTTCGGCTCATGGAAGCTATGGGAACTTGGAACTGGTAGCCTATACCTCGGGGGACCAAGCATCCCGGTGGAATGCGGCTAAGGTCGCTTCGAAAGCCTTGTTGGATGCTACCACGGGTTATAAATTGGATTTGTCCGGCCCGGTGAGTCCTGAGGAAGGAGAAGCAAATTATGTAGCCCTTTCCATGGGAGGTGGCAGTGGAGCTGCAGATGCGGCGGCACATAGCGATATACTTTTTGAAAGGACGCATAGTGCCCTTTATACCGTAGAAAGCAATTGGCCTCTTGGAGGTATTCACCAAGGTATAAATAACGGTCCCAACGGTTACCACAACTGGGCAGGAAATACTCCTATTCAACAATTGGTCGACGATTATGAAATGATGGACGGCTCAAAGTTTGATTGGGAAAATCCAGAACACGCCGCTTCACCTTACACGGACAGGGACCCTAGGTTTTACGCAACGATTCTGTATGATGGGGCAGATTGGAAACCTCGACCAAGTGATGTGGTCTCTATTGATCCATACGATCAAATACAAACCGGAACCTATGATGATGGGGCTGGTGGTACCATAGCCGGTGTTGACACAAGAAATTCCGTTATAGAGAACTGGAATGGTTCTAGAACCGGATATTACGTGCGTAAATTTATCGACCCCGATCCATCTGTTCCAGATAATATGTCCAGTGCACAATTGGTACCATGGCCATTCATTCGTTACACGGAGATAGCTTTAAATTATGTGGAAGCCTGTTTGGAAACCGGTGATGAGGCCGAGGCCATTCTATGGTTGAACCGAATTAGATATAGAGCGGGTATGCCTGCGGTTTCGGCTACCGGAAGTGAACTCGTGGAACTCTACCGCAATGAGCGAAGAATTGAGTTGGCGTATGAGGAACAACGGTATTTTGATGCCCGTAGATGGTTGATAGCACCAGAAACTTTGGGTAGGGGAATCAAAGTAATCAAGGTGACTGCCACATTGAAAACAGGAGCTACGCCACACGTACCCTATAGATATGACCCAGAGGTTTATGATTATACCTACAATGTAGTGGACAATACAGAGAACGAAACAAGGACATGGGAAGATAAAATGTATTTTATGCCCATTAGTAGAGACGAAATTAACCGTAACGAATTGTTGGTTCAAAACCCTGGTTATTAATTGTATGGGTAAAGAATTAGTCCAAACGGTTAGAGTTTGTTAGTTTTAATTACGATAGAGTCCTACCTTTAAAGGTAGGACTCTTGCTTTAAGGACTTAGAAACAAAATTGATACCATGAAGTATTGTTTGTTATGCGCACTGTTGTTGACCTGTATTGTCGGATGCAATAATAGGGGAGATGGGCCCGTCAAAAATAGCCCTACGATATTCCAATCCGTTCCTCCTGAGTCTTCAGGTATCACTTTTCAGAACACTTTACGGGAAGGCCCAAATCTGAATGTTTTGATGTACGAGTATCTGTACAATGGGGCAGGTGTGGCGGCAACGGATCTCAATAACGATGGTTTTGTAGACCTTTATTTTACATCCAATGCAGGACCAAATAAATGCTATCTGAACATGGGCGGGATGAAATTCAAGGATATTACCGACCAGGCGCATGTAGCGGGCAGAAAAGGACCATGGAAAACAGGTATTACAGCTGCTGATGTCAATGGTGATGGAAGAATGGACCTATACCTTTGTTATTCGGGTGCATTGCCCCCTGAAAAGAGAACAAACCAATTGTTCATCAATATGGGAAATGACCCCGACGGGGTACCCATTTTTGAAGAACGGGCGAAACAATATGGTCTGGACAGCAATGCATTTAGTAACCAGGGTTATTTTTTTGATTACGACCGTGATGGTGATCTTGATATGATTCTTTTGAACCATAATCCAAAATCATTGCCTGTTCTAAACGTTTCCAATACCAAAAGGTTTTTGGAAATGGACGATCCTTTACAGGGAATAAGGCTGTTTCAGCAAAATAAGGGTCATTTCTCGGATGTAACGGTCGAGGCGGGCATAAGTGGTTCTGCTCTTACTTACGGATTGGGCATCGGCATAGGGGATTTTAACGATGATGGTTGGTCCGACTTTTATGTGTCCAATGATTATGCTGTACCGGATTACCTTTATATCAATCAAAAGGACGGAACCTTTGTAAACAGGTTAACGGAACAATTGGGCCATACGAGTCATTTCTCCATGGGAAATGATATTGCCGATGTAAATAATGATGGCTTACAGGATATATTCACCCTTGATATGTTGCCAGAGGACAATCGGCGGCAAAAGCTACTGCTGTCACCGGACAATTATGATAAGTTCGATCTGAATGTCCGAAGTGGTTTTCATTATCAATACATGCGCAATATGCTCCAGGTCAACAATGGAAATGGTAGTTTCAGTGAAATTGGACAATTGGCCGGGATTTCTAATACCGATTGGAGTTGGGCAGCCCTTTGGGCGGACTATGACAATAATGGTTGGAAAGATCTTTTTGTGACCAATGGGTACCTCCGTGATTACACCAATTTGGACTTTATTGACTATATGGACAATTTTGTACAATCCAAAGGCAGGCTCAAAAGGAAGGATGTGCTGGAACTTATTGAAAAAATGCCTTCTTCCAAACTTAGTAATTACCTTTTTAGCCATAATGGGACCAATGATTTTACCAATGCGACCCGCCAATTTGGACTTGATGACCCTGCCAATAGTAATGGAGCTGCCTATGCCGATCTAGACAACGATGGGGATTTGGATTTGGTGGTCAACAACATAAACAAACCTGCTACCCTATATGTAAATAACACAGAGTCCAAAGACATGCACTTTATACAAATAAAGTTGGAGGGTATTAAGGGCAATACCCAAGGGATAGGCACAAAGGTCACTCTCTATCAGGATTCTTTACAACAGACCTTAGTTCAAATGCCTACAAGGGGTTACCTATCTACCATATCCCCAATCCTTCATTTTGGTTTGGGACATAACAAGAAAGTCGATTCCATCAAAGTACGCTGGAATAGTGGGGGCGAGGAAACGATCCTTGAAGTGGAAGCTGATGAATTAATGATTCTTAAAGAGGAAAATGCCATTCGTGGAACTAAGGATTTCACCGATAAACAAACCTTGTTGACCGAGGTAAAATCTCCTTTAAAGTTTACCGATACATCAAACGATGTGAATGATTTTAAACGTCAGGCCCTACTTATTTCACAATTTTCCCATAAGACACCGGTAATGGCCAAAGGAGATATTAACAATGATGGCCTGGACGATATATTTATCGGGGGACCCAAAGGAGTACCTGCACAAGTTTTCATGCAAAGGACCGATGGAGGCTTCCAGAAAAATCCAGTGGATGTTTTTTCGAAGCAAATCGGGTTCCACGATAGTGATGCGGCCATTTTTGATGCCAACAGGGACGGATTTCTTGATATTTATGTGGCCAGTGGAGGATACCATAATTTCAGTGGTTCCGATCCAATGTTACAAGATCGTTTGTATCTAGGAAATGGAAAAGGGGAGTTTACCGATGCACAAGGAAACCTACCCAAAATGCCAACGCAAAGCGGGACCGTGAATGTTGGTGATATTGATGGGGATGGTGACCTGGATATTTTTGTGGGAGGTAGGGTAATTCCTGGAAGGTACCCGGAAAGTCCAAGAAGCTATATTTTGGAAAATGATGGTAACGCCCATTTTACGGATGTTACGCAAAAGGTGTGTCCCCAATTGAAAAATCCCGGTATGATAACCGATGCCGTTTGGTTGGACATTGACAAGAATGGAGACGAAGATCTGGTGATTGTCGGCGAATGGATGCCCATCAGTATTTACATGAACAGGTCCGGGGTGCTTACCGAAGAATCGGATAAGTATATTGACAAAAAATACTATGGTCTATGGAACTCAATAGATGTTGGTGATTTTAATGGGGACGGCTTGCCCGACCTTATGCTGGGCAACCTCGGGACCAATTCACAATTCAAGGCATCGGAAGAGGAACCTGCGGAATTATATTATGCAGATTATGATAAAAACGGATCAATTGACCCCATACTCAATTTTTACATTCAAGGAAAGGCTTATCCCTACGTCACCCGAAATGAACTATTGGGTCAACTCGCAAATCTTCGCTCACGGTTTACCACCTATGAGAGTTTTGCAGATGCCACTATGAAGGATATTTTTACGCCCGAAGAGTTGGTAAACTCTACGAAATTGACCGTAGACCATTTGCGTACTTCTTTGTTATTGAGTTCCCCGAGTGGTATGTTTTCAATGGCTGAGCTGCCTGAACAAGCACAGTACTCATGTGTGTACAGGTCAGTTATCGAAGACTTTGACCACGATGGAAACCTCGATATATTGTTGTTGGGCAATAATGGGTATTTCAAGCTAAGACTTGGAAAATTTGATGCCAATTATGGAACACTTCTTTTGGGTGATGGCCAAGGGTCTTTCAGTTATGTTCCACAGACAGAATCCGGTTTACATATCACAGGCGATGTTAGAAGTTCTGTTCTTATGGATCATACACTATTGCTCGGTATTTCAGGAAAGGATTTAAAAGCATATGAGTTCAAAAAATAATAATGTTGCCATGGGTAGCCGACATGTTTCCTGGTTTATAGATATCGTTGTCATATTTATTTTGATATCGGGATGTTCAACGGATAATAGTAGGGTTTCAGAAACAGAAGTGGTTTTGAAATGGGCGGATATGACCAATCATATTACCCGATACACCCCATCGAACTCACCAACATTTGCTTCTAGGGCCTATGCATATATCGCATTGACCATGTATGAATCGGTTGTTCACGGTTTCCCTGATCACAATTCCATGGCAGGTCAATTAAACGGACTGGATTCTTTACCAAAGCCCGATCTAAAACAGGACTACAATTGGGTCTTGTCCATGAATGCGGCCCAATCACGAATTATCAAGAGTATTTATCAGCAAACATCCGATGAAAATAAACTAAAGATTGATTCTCTTGAACAGGTAATTTTTGAACATTTCTCCGATACATTGTCCCAAGATCTTGTGGATCGTTCCATAAACTATGGTGAACGCGTTGCCAATGCTATTTTTGAATGGTCAAAAACAGATGGGGGGCACCGTGGTTATCTGAAAAATTTTGATAAGAACATGGTACATCCCAATTTCCCAGGCTCATGGAAGCCCCCCTTGTATGCCCAATCCTTTAGTCATTATCCATTACATCCACATTGGGGGGAAAACAGGACTTTTGTTAAAGCCAATCGGGAAATTCCGGAGCCTTATATGATCCCATACGATACCGTTCCCGGTTCGCCCTACTATAATCAATTTATGGAGGTGTACACAAAAGAACAGACCTTGACCCGAAAGGAAAAGGAAGCTGCTATTTGGTGGGGAGATGACCCGGATGTTACCTTTACGCCCCCGGGGCATTCCTACTATATAGCGACCCTTGTTGTGGGAGAGAAAAACCCAGATTTGATCATGGCTTCAGAAGCTTTTGCCAAAACTGCCATGGCCGTGGCAGATGCTTTCATAAAATGTTGGGAGTGGAAATACCATTTCTTTTCAGAGCGAGCAAACACTTATATACCAAAATTTATAGATGCTGAATGGGAGTCTTTTTGGCCAGACCCTCCCTTTCCGGCTTTTCCTTCGGGTCATGCCATCCAAGCGGCATCCGCAGCAACAGTACTTGAAAATACATTTGGTGAACAGTTTGTGTTTACGGACAGAGCCCATGAGGGGCGAGAACGTGATGAGGTGAGGGATACGGATTTTGTGGTACGGACATTCGATACATTCTGGGCGTTTGCACAAGAGACTGCAGATTCGAGATTCTACGGTGGAATCCATACTCCTCAAGACAATGAGGTTGGACTAGAAATGGGCAAGACTATTGCCAACAATGTTATTGCATTGGAATGGAAAAAGCAAAAGACCGCGAAATGAATCAAATAAACAGTAATATATTTTCCATTGTCTTCTTTTTTATAGTAGTAGGAGTCTCTGGGCAAACAATGTTTACGGATGTTACTCAGGATGCCGGGATAGAACATGTGTTTCTAGTGTATGAGGGAACTTTTGGTGGCGGGGCCACAGTGTTCGATGTGAACAACGATGGTTTTGAAGATATTTTCATTACCAGTGGTATGTCCAAAGATGCTCTTTACATCAATAATGGTGATGGAACATTTCTAGATATTTATGATAGGTCGGGGCTGGACATTAGTAAAAACTACGTGACCCAAGGGGCTGTTAGTGCTGATGTGAATCGTGATGGCCATCGAGACCTCTTTATTACAACGATCAACACTACCGATGGAAGCCAAAAAATCCCGAGGGCAAAAAACTTATTGTTCCTGAACAATGGTGATTCAACGTTTAGGGATGCTACTGAAGCGTTCGGTCTACAAGACCTAAATTCATTTAGTACCGGACCTAGTTTTGGGGATTTCAATGCGGATGGTTATCCCGACCTTTACATAGGCAACTACTTTCAAAACTTTGAAGGGAAACTCGGCATAATCAAGGATGCAACCATTGTAAGTGCCAACCAAACTGCGAAAGGATATCTTCTGATCAATAGAGAAGGAAAAAGATTTGAAAATGTTTACGAGGAATATAATCTCGACCACAAGGGTTTTGGGTTTGGGGGTGTTTTTACAGACTTTGACAATGATGGGGACCAAGACCTTCTCGTCAATCAAGATTTTGGATATAAAGCCGTACCTAACCTACTATATGAAAATCAATATCCCAAAAACCGATTTGAAGATGTGGGTAAGGAAAAGGAAATGGACCTTAAGATCAATGCAATGGGGTCGGCTGTGGGTGATTATGACAATGATGGTGATATGGACTATTATGTCACGAACATCAAATTCAACCAATTTATGGTCAATCAAGGTCCAGATGGTGTGTTTGTTGATCGTTCCAAGGAATTGGGTACATACTCGTTGGCTATAAGTTGGGGAGCCAATTTTGCCGATTTTGATTTGGACGGGGATTTGGACCTATATGTGTCCAACGGAGATCTGAACCCCAATTGTGTCCCTATGGGCAATTTTTATTTTGAAAATAATCAAGGGGTTTTTACGGATAAAGGGCGTATGACCAAATCAAATGACTATGGAGTAGGAAGGGGATCTGTTGTTTTTGATTACGATAACGATGGGGATTTGGATATACTTGTCGTGAACCAAAAGCCCATTTATGAGTATCCTGTGGAATCCACCACAAAACTATTGCGGAACGATACTCCCAAAGGTAATTATCTTAAGGTGGTCTTAAACGGTATCTCCGCGGAAAAAAATGGTATCGGTTCAAGGGTGACTGTTGTAAGTGGAGGAAATCGGATGATACGGGAAATTGATGGGGGCGGCTCAAGCCATATATCTCAAAACTCTACAATAGCACATTTTGGATTGGGTGAAAATACAAAGGTGGATTCCATAATTGTGACATGGACGGGAGGAAAGGAACAATTGATGTTAAATGCGCCCATTAATACTTTGGTAACTCTAGTGGAGCGTCCGGATGATCCTGATTACTTTGTATATTTTTTAAGTATCGGACTTGTAGGACTGTTGACATTGCTCCTGATTTATTTCAAAAAACGCAAAAGGGTTTAAATATGCGGTGGGTGGATTCAATAACCTGCCAATAAAAAAGTACTTAGAAGAATCGCTATTTGATTGCTTTTACAAGAATGCTGTGCCATTGCTGGGAACTGTTATAAAATGTGTCAGTTCCAACGAAAATTGCTTTTTGTAAGCCTTACGTATTTCGTCAATAAAATTGTCAAGGGCATTCACATGTACTATGTTTAGGGTGCATCCACCAAAACCACCACCTACCATGCGAGCTCCAAGTACTTCATTCCAGTCTTTTGAAAAATCAACCAAGAAATCAAGCTCAGGACAGCTTACCTGATATTTATATCGTAACCCCTCATGGGTTTTGTATAACAATTGTCCAAACTTTTCAAGGTCCTTATTTTTTAAGGCCTCAACAGCTTTTAAAACCCTGGCATTTTCTTCGATGACATAACTGCACCGGTTGTATATAGTTTTTCCCAGTTCCTTTTTACATTGATCAAGCAATGATTTGGTCATGTTCCTAAACGTAATCCCATCACCGAATTTATTTTGAAGTATGCCCAACCCTTTTTCACATTGCCTTCTTCGAATATTATACTCACTGGAAACTAGATTGTGCGTAATATTGGTGTTCAATAACAGTATACGGTAAGGAGCAATATCTATTGGGATATATTTAAAATCCAAGGTCATGCAATCCAATAACATTACATGGTCTTTTTTTCCCATTACGGATGCAAATTGATCCATGATACCACATTTGGTGCCGACGAAATCGTGTTCTGCAGTTTGGGATAATTTAATGATATCCCATTTTTTCAGCCCAAGTTCAAATAACGCATTCAATCCATAAGCAAGACCACATTCCAGGGCTGCGGAGGAACTCACCCCCGATCCTGTAGGGAGATGGCTTTCAATAGTGCAATCAAAACCTTTTAATTTGTCGGTGCGCTGTGATATTTCATGAAGGACCCCTAATATATAGTTTTCCCATCCATCTTGTTTCTTGGTGATGGAATCCAATTCAAATTCAAGCATATCCCCATACCCCTCACTATAGACCCTACAGGTTTTTTCGGTGCCGTTCTTTCCTAATTTAAAAGTAATGGTCTTATCGATTGCAGCAGGTAATACATAACCGTTGTTGTAATCCGTATGTTCGCCTATGATATTAATTCTTCCAGGGGATGTGACCGTTAAGTCGGTTTTGAGCTGATTTGAAAAAATATGTTTTTCTATCAAAATTGGATATATAAAAAAGTCACTTTGAACATCTTTACACTTTAAGTTAACCGACAAAAAGAATTCAACTAAAGTGGGGTTAAACCTTTCCTGTAAATATACTGGATCTATATTGTTAAAAGATTTCAGGATGTTCCTAAAAAGCAGTTCAAAATTACAAAATACTTACTTTCCTATTGGAAAATAAGATATAAAAATTCTGATTTATAAAAGGGTCGATTGGTTTTTTTAATAAATAGAATACAGTCTTTGACTGTTTATAACCATAATATCAATATTTGGTCCCAAATTTTATTTGTAGGACCCAAAAAGACTGGAATCATTACTCGTGAAATAAAAAAATAAGGGGTAAATTGGTTCACATAGATAAATTTTAGGAGACCTTTAATATGTAAAGAGATTCTTTATATTCCAAAACCTTGATAATGATGAAACCTAAACCAATCGATACCTTATCTTGCTTAAAACAGCTAACATTAATTGCTTCATTTTTAGCCCTTGTTTTCTTCTCAAACTGTACCCCTGAAAAAAGTAATTCCGATAAGGAAGAATGGGTCGCACTGTTTGATGGAACCAATTATCAAGATTGGACACCTAAATTCACAGGCTATTCCCTTGGAGAAAATTACAATGGCTCCTTTGTTTTCAAGGACAGCCTTTTAAGCGTCAGGTATCAGGAAAAAGATACCTTTAATGGCACCTTTGGTCATTTGTTCTACAAAAAGAAGTTTTCATATTACAAGCTAAAAGCGACCTATCGTTTTGTTGGAGAGCAAATGTCGGGAGGACCCGAATGGGCCATTCGCAACAATGGTTTAATGCTTCATTGCCAAGATCCTAAAACTATGGGAGTTGATCAAGACTTCCCTATTTCCTTGGAATTACAACTCCTTGGTGGTGATGGTGTACATGATAGGACCAATGCGAATCTATGTACGCCCGGAACTAACGTGATCATCAAGGATTCGTTGATTGTGGACCATTGCATTTCCTCTACTTCAAAGACTTATCCTGGTGATGGGTGGGTGACCGTTGAGGCACTGGTTCTCGGTGATTCCATAATGCAACATATTCTGGACAACAAAGTTGTGCTGGAATATGGTAAGCCAACGATAGGTGGGGGTATGGTAGAAGGATATCTTGATAGCGCATACGAAGTAGGTAAACCCATAAAGGAAGGTTATATTTCAATTCAGGCTGAGACTGCACCTATAGATTTCAAGTCCATCGAATTATTGGATTTATGTGGTTGTACAGATAAAAAAGCCAAGAATTATAAATCTTATTATGTGAAATCCGACAACTCAGAATGTATTTACTAGTCTGTGCAATACCAAAAATGATTCAATTATTGGGTCACTTAAAATCAACCTTTCATTACCAGTCGCTTCAGAAAGGTTAAAGTAATTTTTAATTTTTCCATCAAATTCATTTAAGGTCATTGGAATCGTTTATTTGAATTTTCTTTTGACTCAGCTCTTTGTTGGCTATTTATTTTTTTCAATTTCATTTATCATTTCTTTTGCCACAATAGTAGAAGAGGGAAGGAACATGGTTGTCACAATTCTCTTGTCAATTACTACGTCATGTTTGTCGTTCAAGTCACTTTTGGTTTGATAAAGGGCTCCATTTTCCCTTAATTGATCCTCCAGAATTATTGGTAGTAAAGTTCCTTCTTTAGCCCAACTTTTGGTCACTTCGGTTGAATTTGGAAAGCCGGTTACTTTTTTACCTTTAACCATATAATCACCATTGGCAAGTTTGACATTTGCAAAGCCACCGGGACCGTGCCCACACCCTCCGACTATTCCTCCATTTTCATAAATTTTGGCTATTATGGACAATATCTTTTTATTATTGGCCACATCAAACAATGGTCCATAACCACCACCAATAAAAACAGCTTTATAGTTCTTATAATCTACTACATCAGGCGTTAATGAATTTTCAACATTGCCATTAAAGTTTTCATATTTTATGGCATAACTACTAATTCCGACGGGATCCATTGAGAATGGAACTTTTCCACCTGTTGGCGATATAAAATCCACTTTGTATCCATGGGAAACAAAAATATGGTACGGGGGTGCTACTTCCCAAAGGTTGTTCCCTGCAAAGTGTTTTTCAGGGTCTCCCATGTCCTCTGTATTTGAAACTACAATTAATATCCTTCCCTTTTCATCTTTATCATTTTTACAAGAGATGAAAAATAGCACCATCAATATGGTTAAGAATGTTTTTTTCATTTTTTACTGAATTAGGGTTTATTTGTTTTCTCCAATCTACTTATCTCTTGCAGTAGATCATCCTCTTGTCCCTGCTTGTAATTTTTGGACACTTCAACTCCATGAAGATAGGTTTCAATGGCCTTATTCTTTTGACCTGTCTTCTCATATAACCCTGCCAAATATGTCAATAATCCAATGTACATGGGGTATACTTCTGAAGCCCTTTTGAGCACTGTTATGGCACCAAGGTCATTCCCGTTTTCGACCAATACCGAAACCAGATTGAAATAATCTTCAGCTGGTCTTCGAGCCATTTCGCCATATTTTTTTTTTAACTCTTGCTCTGCCTTTAAAAAGGCTATATCACTAAAATTATCGGTCAAGTCTTCACTCAATTTTAAATCCGAGAATAAAAATTTTAACCCCTTGTAGTTTAAAAGTAATCTAGAAGCCATGTGACCTTCATTTCCAACCTCTTCATGAAGCCATTTAAAATTATTTGGGGTGTGCTGCTCTATCACATCCACATACCGAATCAGTTCCTGACGCATTCCCCAACCGTCCCCGCCACCAATGCCGAAGTATACGGTTTTGTCCAGGTTTTTATTTGATGTAAAAAATGTTGTTGCCTTTGCCGTCATTTCCTCTTTGTTCCACCAGAGTGCCGGAGCTTCTACAACGAATGCATCAAAAAGATTAGGGTTTTCCATGAGGGTATAGATACTGAATAGGCCTCCTAAAGAATGACCTTCCAATATGCGATAAGAATGACTTCTAAAATTCACATCCACAAAGGGAATTAGTTCTTCTCTTAAAAACTTAAGAAACTTTGAGGCGCCCCCACTCTGCGGTATACCTGCATTTCCAGTACTTCCATGTAGATCCTGTCCAGCATTGGAGGGGGTTAAATCCCTATTTCTGTCCAAACTCTCGATGCCAACCACAATTAAAGGAGGTATTAGCCCTGACTCTGTCAAAAGCTCTACGGTCCCTACCGTATGTTTTATGTTTTGTAGGCCATCCAACACATAAAGCACGGGGTAATTTGCACCGGTATCTTCGTACCCAATGGGCAATGAGATGATGATTGGGCGTTCTTCCTGTAAAACAGTTGATTTGAAGATGTGTTGGGTACCCAGGCCCAAAAGTTGCTGGTCTTCCGTCGTCTCTATTTTATGGGCTACCTGTGCGTTTGATGGATGATAGCATAATAACCCGATGATACAGAGTATTATTTGTTTGATTGTCTTTGTTTTCATAAGGGTGATTTTTTAAGATTTTTATAGGATTCCGTAGTGCCTTTTACAAGCATGTACAAGGTTAATCCAACTTCTCCAAGAGCAGCGGTGATACCAACAATCAAAGCAGTATAATCCTCATAACCCGGAACATTGAAATTTCCAAAAGATTCAATGAGGTAGCCTGCGGCAGCACCTAGGAACAATCCCCCGAACACCTTTGGAAACACATTGGACCTGTAAATAAGTATGGCAAGCAATAGGCAGTGTATACCAAAAAAGCTTCCTGCAATGAGATAACCATAATGGTGTGCTTCCATAAAGTAGGCGCTTATTTGCTGTACTTGTGCCGTATTGAATGAATTGGACAGGCTGTCGGTTTCCAGTACCTTTAAGGCCATATAGTGATTCAACAAATTTAAACTTCCTATGGCCGGATGTGCAATAAGCCGGAATGCTGAGGATAACATGGCCAGAGTCTTATTGAAGGGGTAAAAGATCTTGTACAACAGTATTGCTATCACTGCATCTAAAAGAAATGCAATTAAGTCCGTTGTCAACCCTAATTGAAAAAGTCCCTTATTTTGAAGTATACCATGAGCTGTTTCCACCGCGTTTTCGTGTACAACAAGGGTTCCTCTAACATACCCTTGACTAAAACCGGCACAAATGATGACAAATAGATAAAATAATCCCGTAAGGCGGATTAGTTTTATACTGGCTAATCCTTTTACACTTTTCATCACTTCTAAACATATTTGGATCAGAAGCAAATTTCAGGTCAATCACTTTTTTCTTTTTGACTTTTAGTTCCAAAGATTTGATAATTCGGGACAACAAAAGGATCTATGGACCTTTTCTATACATGTTTGGAGAGGTTCCTGTCCATCTTTTGAATGCTCTGTTAAATGCACTTTGTTCGGAAAACCCAGTTAAAAAAGCTATTTCACCTATGGATTGGTTTGAGTTGGAAAGCAAATTCATGGCAGTCTCTTCCTGTTTTTTTTGGACGAGTTTTCTAAAAGAGAGATTTCTTTCAGCAAGTCTTCTTTTTAATGTCCTGTCACTCATGCCCAGATATGCACTAACCTGTGCTAAACTGGGAATGCCACTGGATATGGACTGGTCGAGCAATTGATCGATTTCCTGGGTAAGAAAGTCTACTTCAACCTTTAATTTGGATTTTTCTTCCTCCATTCTTTCCACAAGAAACTGATGAATAAATTTATCTGCCTTTATGGTCGAAACTTGAAGGTCTTTGGAATGAAAGGTCAAAGCATTTTCCGATGCATCAAAGATAACCGGACAATCGAAGTATTCAGAAAAATATTCCGGACTGGAAAATCTGTGCTTAAAGCTTACCCGTGTAGGTTTTATGGGTTTTCCGCTCACTTCATTTAAAACCTCTATTAACATGACGAATGAAACTTCGTTGGCTGTTTTTATGCCATGGCGGTACACGTCACGATGTAATATTATTTTTGTCTCTATGGGACCTTCCTCCAAAGTGATACTACCATCATTGGTGACCAATACCATGTAACGTTTTACATTTTTAAGAACTTCCACGGCTCTAAGGCAAGTTTTCCAGGATAGCCCGAGCGTCCCATAATCATTTGAATCAAGTTGCTTTCCTTGTCTTAGCCCAAAACCTGGCATAAGTTCTTGTTCAGCCAGTTCATATACCGCTAAAAGTGATTCAATAGGAATATGTTCCGTGGTGTTTCCAGGCTCAAGAGCGGTCAGTACATCCATGGCCAGGCCTTCTTTTTGTGCCAAAGCAATAGCTTTTTTATAGATAGAGGCTAAAACAAACGCCATATGGCCTTTACTCTTTTTATTTTCCCAGCGCTTTCGTCAGTAAGAACTTTAATATGTTTTTAAAAGTACCTTAAAGGACAAAAGGAAAGGGATTATAGTTTCATTCCTAAATTTACGGTATAAAACAATAATCCCATTCGTTTTTCAGAATTTGAGGTTCAGTTTAAAATACTGGCCTGCCAATCAAGCTGAAGAAAATAACGGTTTTTCAGCTTATCGTTTCAAGCAGTTTTTCAGCTTGTTCCTTTAGTAAATTTTTAGCGGTCAAATCATTCAATATACTTCTGGCCTTCTCGTTTCTATCCAATGATATATAGGTTTTGGCCAATAACAGCTGTAGGTTTTCATTAAAAAAGTGTGGCGAGGTCAACTCAACCAAAGCAACTCCTTTCAATAACTCATCGTTGTTTTCGGTTGAAGCCAAAATTTTATAATAGCCATAAGCTGCTATCAATGGCATGTCGTATTTGGCTTTGTTTTTCGCCAGTTCCGCTTCGGCCCATGCAATGGTCTTTGTTTTATCCAATAATTCCTGCATCAAATAGGCACTTCTCTCATCGTTGTACAATTCTCTTTTAACCGGAGTAAGTCCCAAAGATGATACAACAGCTTCAGCAGATCTGGTTGTTGAAAACGGATTTTGACCGGTAACAAACTTTCCTGATACAACAACTTTGGACAACATAAAATCGGTTTGCTTAAAAATGGCTCCTCTTGATTCTAATTTGGTTTCCAGACTAAAAGGGAACTCTCTAACCCATTTTTTTCCAAAAAGCTCCTCTTCCACATTGCAAAAACTGGTTAATTCTACATCATTTATAATGTATTCATCACCACTTTTTACATTGACAAAGGCCGCAGGTCCATGACAAACCGAGGAAATAACGGTATTGTTCCTATGGTACAAATTCAATATGATATCTTGAAGTGAAGGATCGTAAGGCAGATCAAACATGGCACCTTTACCACCCACAATGTAAATGGCATCATAGTCCGCTGCATTTATATCGGCCGTTGCCATGGTGTTTTCCAATAAACTGAGGGCGTACTTGTCCTCCAAAAGTATTTTGTTGTAAGGTTTGTCCTTGTTGTATTTGTCAGCTTCTACCTTGCCGCCTTTTGGGCTTGCTACATCTATGGATACATTATTGTTTTTAAAGATCAAATAGGCTTGGGAGAATTCATCGAACTCGTAGCCCGGTCTTGCGGACCCCATATCTTTTCCATAGCTACTGACTACCATTAAAACTTTTTTCTTGACGTCGTTGGTTTGGGAAAAAAGCATGACAGGTACAATAAAGACGATACTTAAAATAATTTTTTTCATTTTTTGATTTTTGATGTTAGATAAAGAACACGAACGGAAAACTTTTTTGTTACATGAAAAGTTTCCCGTTCAAAGAAAAAATGCAGCTAATTTTTTATGATCCTATGGTTGTTTGAAACTTATGGACCTTGGAATCGATATCCTGTTTCAAACTTTCTTCACTGATTTCTCCGTTTGTGAAGTTATCATAGAAGGAAGGCAATGAAAAAGTATCCGTAATTCTGGCTCCCATAAACGGGAAGTAGGCACTTGCGGCCTGTAAAACAGATGCTCCACCTCTGCCGCCAGGTGAGGTTGCCATCAATAGCATGGGTTTTTCCCTCCAGACCTTCATATTTACACGGGATAACCAGTCCAAAGTATTTTTGAATACCGCTGCATAGGACCCATTATGTTCTGCCAGGGATACCATAAAACCATCGGCAGTATCAAATAATTCATCTAGCCTCTTGATCGCAGTCGGTATACTGTTTTCGGCTTCAAAATCAACGCCATAAATGGGCAATAAATAATTGTTGAGGTCAATGGAAATAATCTCCACGTTTTCCAATAAACCAGTGGTATAGGTCAATAAACTTTTATTGATTGATTTTTGGCTGTTGCTTCCTGCAATTGTGATTATTTTTTTCATGATTATTGTTTTTTTTTGAGATTAAACTATCGGTCGACCATTTTTCCATGTCATATATTTCCATGGTTAAGGAAAGACCGGTGATCAGAAGGGAATATTCGTTACCTTTACTAGCTTGATCACCGAGCCAATTCACTTAAAACCCTGGGGACATTAAAACTTCGGAGATGTAACCACTATAGTATTACTTTGAAATTTTTATCTGTAACCAGTAGGACCATACTAGCAATACAACAATATAGAGCTGTATAAAAGTATACATAGTCATTATGTGCGAAATGCGTTATCAATGCACCAATTGCGAATGGCAATAACCATAAAGTCGATAGGTTTTTAACTTTATGCATCCAAAACCCAACAAGCAAACCAATTACTCCCAACAATTCACCATAGCCAATAAATAAGGTCCATATTTTTCCGAAACCAAAATTGCTCATGTTTTCCATCATACTTTGTTTTTGGAAAACTTTAAAAAGACTTGCGTATCCAAAGGCATAGATTAAATATGCATATGCTGCCCAATGTGAAACTCTTACTAAATTTTTCATAATGTTTAAGATTTAAAAATTGTTTATAAAGTTTTTCGGTAATACATACCGAGAGATGATTTTTCAATTGGATCGGGCCCATACTGGTCAAGGTCAACACCGATACCGAGTTGGTGCCCATTGAACGACACTCCTGCACGCAACTGCTGAAAGCTTCTGGAGTGCGTTTTAAATTTGTCCCAGATAGTTAAAAACTGTCCGTTCAACCAAAGGGAAACTTTGTCATTTACAGGTGAGTTGAACTGAAACTGTACAAAAGCTTCGGCATAGCCGGCTTTCTTTTGCTCGGAATGACCAACCGTGGGAATAATTACAAATAGTGCCCGTGAATTTTTTAATATGAGCCTTGCGGAAAGGCGTTCCGCATAACCGGCAAAACTGTTGTAATAAATAGATGGACCAACAGCAACACTCTTGTTAATGTTCCAGAACAATGTTGGTTGCACCCCTGCCTCATCAAAACCCTTGTTCGCTTCTTTATTGAATTTTTGAAAGAAAGCAAGGGTAGCAATGCTCAGCGTGTTTTTTTCATTGATCGGATAGCTTGAATAGAGTGTGAAGTCCGTCTTATCCAACCCTGTAAAGAGTTCAACTTGCGTAAATTGCGCATTCAAGTTGTTCGCAATCCCAAGAATAAATACTGAAATGATTACTACTTTTTCCATGCTCCAAAATTCCGAGAGGTGCACATGAAAAAAAATGAACTAGTTTAAGACTTTTACCTTCGATTGACTTTGGAGATGATCTTATTCATGAATTCCGGGGTAATGCCAATGTAGACAGCCATATCTTTTGAGTAATTCTAGATATTATTAAGGTACTTTTGTTGAAGGCTGTATACGGGTTTACTTCTGCTAAAAAGGATATTCTAAAACTGCTTTAGAAGGGTTATCTTTCCGATAAATTGCCTATTGCCCTGTACTGGATCAAAGGTGGTGTCCCGCGTGTTGTTATAGACCAAATAAAAGAAGGAGTTTGGTCTGTATTCCCAACTGAATCGAGCGTTCCATCTTCCTTGATCCGTAAAGGAATTGTATTGATAAAAAGTCGATAATTGAACTCTGGGATTTAGTGCTACTCTTAGACTACCTGTATATAAATCGGTTTTTAACATTTTCTCCTCAATCCCTATATTTTGTAGATTATTATGTTCATAATCCAACGAAAGGGAAAAATGTGGAATTGGGGCGAATCGAGTTCCCACTGTTATGGATTGCCTTTTCCCGTTGTAGAACTTGCCCCATTCAAACTTTCCAGATAGGGACAATTTTTTAGATCTATCAGAATTATAGTTGATAACTTGTCTCGTGTAAAAGTATCGATCTTGAGCAATGGAAAGCCCTAATGGAGCAAAATCAAAGTTGATATTCTGCCAGGTCGGGGTTATGGCATATTCCAAAAAGCTATTGTCCTTGAAAAAGACGTAAAAGGGAAATAGGTAAACGCTGGCCTGTTGAAATTTCTTTGGGTCTTTGAAGTCATGATAATAATTTGCAAAAAAGCCTGACTCCCAACGACGCACCCATGGCATGGACTTGGGGCGTAATATAACATAATTGCTTAGATTGTGTTTTATGACATTGTTTTGGTAAACAAAGCCCATCGCTGGGTTGTAATCACTACTTACAAAATTGGATTTCCAGCGCCAAAACATTTTATTGGTCTTATATACTGCAGAAAATGTGCCGGCATAACCCCATGTGTCGGTAGCTTCGTCTTTGGATGCGGATGCAAGATATGATACTGTCCACTCATTTTTTGGTCGTATAAGACCATCTATGGTAACTGTCGTGTTGTTACTTTCATTTAAAGATAGTGAGGGTTTTTTTTCATCTAAACGGTGTGTCACCATCAAACCTATATTATTTTCATTGCCATAGTTTTGAAGATAACGAAACACTCCAAAGTTGGCAGCGGCCGATTCATCAGTATCCCCTTGATGGACATATAATCCTGCTAAAGTTTTGTTTTCATCCCTATTGGTAAAACGTGCTCCAACATCAATAGGAGCTGGTGTGGCATCAAAGCCTCCGTCCAGACCTATTCGCCTACTGAAAAAAGGAATGACATCATAATCTGAGACTCCTGCCCAAATCCCTGAATTTTCAAGAAAAAACTGTCTGCGTTCCGGAAAAAAAATATTGAATCGTTCTAAATTATTTACGGCTCTGTCCACATCAGCTTGGGCAAAATCAGTATTGATGGTTAAATCGACCACTGTATTGGGTGAAACTACCCATTTTACATCGCCACCAACTTTTACATTATTTTGTGAATCGACCACATGCTTACCATTCGTGGATTCGTCAAATTCATATAACGTATAAGGTTCAATACGTAAATTTGCTGAAGGTGGAGGTACTTCTAATCCTGTAAGTTTAGCCGCGTAGGTCATTCTATACGGAGAAAACGCTTGAGGGACTTTAGGAAAAACAGTCAGCTCATAATCTCTACGCGCTAATCGAGCAAATGTAATTCCCCAATTTACTGGCTCTCCATTTTTAGGTTCATTATACCTTATGGACTTAAAGGGTATAGCAAACTCAGCATAGTACCCTTGATTAGTACGTTGTGTTCTAACAGTCCAAAGAGCATTCCAATCATCATCTACATAAGTGTCGTTAAAATTCTGTAAATCTCGTTGATTGCCGTATGGAGTTGTTTGAAATGATACTGCATACTGTTTAGTATTTTGGGCATCAATTTGGATACCAAAAATGTCATTCTCCCCGAAAGAAAAATCACGCCTTAAATCTTGAACTCGAATTCCTTTAACTCCTAAAGAGTCTTTACAAAATGCACCTACATATAGGTTTTTATCGTCATACAGGAGTTTTACTTCTGTCTTGTACTTAATACTATCGGATTGTAAAGGTTCAATTTTGAAAAAATCGGATATAATAGGCGCATTTTCCCAATCTGCTTCATTCAACTTGCCATCAATAGTTACAACACCCTTAGTTTTAATGGCTACAATTTCTCTTGGATTTTCCGGAGGTGCAAAATTTTCTGTCTCCTTTTCTTGTGCTCCACTGTTTATTGAGCAGACTAAAAAAAGTACTACAATTGTACATTTAAAGTTACTGAAGTCTCTTTTATAAAAACCAGAAAACAGTTCAACTTGTGTAAATTGCGCATTCAAGTTGTTCGCAACCCTAAGAATAAATACCGAAATGATGATTACTATTTTTTCCATGCTCCAAAATTCCAATGGGGAGACACGAAAAAAAATGAAGTAGTTTAAGACTTTTACATTCTATTGACTTTGGAGATGATTTTACTCATGAATTCTGGCGTAATGCCAATGTAGGCTGCCAAATCTTTCTGGGTAATTCTATTGACAATGTTAGGATATTTCCTTTTGAATTCGATATATCTTTCCTCGGCCGTTAAGGATATGCCTTGATTGGAACGTCTGATATAGCTTATGAGCGATTTTTGATATAGGATACGGTAAAACCTTTCGAATTTTGGGATCTCTTGAAAAAGAAGCTCATAATTAGCTCTGGAGATGCCCAATAATTCTGAGTCCTCGGTAGCTTTAATAAAATAATGTGATGGTTCTTTGGTCATAAAACTGGCCATGTCCCCTGTCCAATAATCTTCAACCGCAAACATGGAAATATGTGGAGAGCCTTCTTCATCCAGAGTATACACTTTTAAGCAACCTTTGGTGATAAAGTACTCGTATTTAGTAACTTCCCCTGCTTGCATCAAAAATGCCTTCTTTTTAACTTTTACTTCGGTAAGCAAAGAAATATATTTCTGTTTTTCAAGCTCGGTCAAGTCAATAAACCTAGTGACATTATCAATAATCAGTTGATGTGAGTGCTTCGGTTCCAAGGTTGTTTATTTGAACTTTTGTGACGGTATTTGTATGCTTTCCTGCATATCTATGGTAACTAATTTAGCTAAAAGTAAATGAATAGTAGGATAATCCGCTGGTCTTTCGGTGTAATTCTTTGCTTTACTTAAGAGCTTGGAAGTGAGACATTTCATATCTTAGGGTAATGACACGAAGCGACCTCTGAAATAACCTTATGAGATGACAAGATGAAATGTAAAAATTGCAATAATATTGTTGGGGAAACGCATTCATATTGTCCGTATTGTGGTCAGAAAATGGGATTGGGCCGTTTAAATTTCAAACAACTGTTAAAAGACCTTTGGATTTCTTTCACCAATACAGACCAAGGAATACTTCACTTGATAAAGCATCTGGCTTACAGGCCAGGTGAGGTGGCTCGGGAATATATTTCAGGTCGGCGCAAGAGTTATTTTAATCCGTTCAACTATTTGCTGATCACGGTGGCTATTGCACTATATTTCATTGCACAGTTTGAGGTTATTGCCCTGGATTATTCTAAAATAGAATCGGATGACAAGGAACTTTTACAATTTGCTTTTAGGTATTTTAATGTATTCATACTGCTAATGTGGCCTATTCATGGCTTCCTTATCTGGTTATTTTTTAAAGGTCGTGAAACCAATTATGTCGAAAACCTGACTTTTACTGCTTATTTGAGTGGACAAACCATGCTCTACTATATTTTAGCCTTGGCTTTGTTTATGATGCTTCCCTCATTACTCACAACTCTAGGTACAATAATTGGTTTGTTGATCAGTATATGGTATATGCTGGCGATCCTGCAATTTTATCAGACGAAATCGTTCTGGAGCATTTTAAAAATCATATTGATCATTACCCTCACCAACATGATATCCCAAGGAATAATATTTATGACATTTCAATGGTACAGGACCTGGTTTGTTTGAGTTTTGTGAGGGTCTTGGCCATGTGAGCAGTTGCTCGGTTTTGTACAACTAGGTATCAAGTTGGAAGTTCCTGTAAGATTTCCAAAGTGGGGGAGAGGAAGCAATCGCTTAAAGCCATTGCTGTACCTTCGTTATTTTTCAGCCTACTGCCAATCATTACTATGTATGTAGAATGTGACTGAACACAGCCTGTTCGGAATAACATCGATGTATCCAAACGTTTTTCATTGGGATTACTTTTCAGAGTCTGCCAACTTCTTAGTATCCACAAATTGTTGAAAAGCAGTAATTTTCCCGTCATGATCAAGCGTCCAGAGATGTGCGGCTTGGGCATTGTAAGTTTTTCCTGTTGCTTTGACTTTGGCATCATATCGTAAAGTAGCCAAGACCATATTATCATCCATACCGTGGATTTTTACATCTTGTAATCCAAAGTATTCATGATTAGCTCCGAGAACTGAAAATACGCCTTCTAAAACCGCATCTGGACCGATATACGGATTGCCGCTGGCAAGGGAATTACTTTCAGCTTCGTTCCATTCGATTTCAGGGTGCATTAAACCCAGTACAGTGGGCATATCGCCTGTTGAAAAGGCATTGTACAAAGCGTCAATTACTTGAGTGTTTTTTTTGGTTGTCATGTTTTGATTTTTATATGCTGCCTACTCTGACCGGTTTTCGGCTTCCCCGATTTTTACTTCTCAATAAAGTTTACAAGTGCTTACCAAACTGATAGTCTTATGGGGATTTCGGAAGGAACTTGATCATTAGAAGCTGGTTTCTCTAAAGATATGATTTTTATGGGATTAGGATTCCCTTTTGAACAATTCGAAAAGTTATGATGAAGTGATCGCTCCAATAATTAAATCAGGGCTACTTGAACTGAACCAATTTACATATGGTCCAGCAAGTTTGGCAATGCACTTTTTTGGAAATTCAGGATTAATGTCCCAGGGATTGTATAACCCTGGATGATGTTTTTAATCATAAGCCGGACATCATTGACTTTTTCATGCTTCGCATGGGTTCCATTTTTTGATTCAGCATCAGCAGGGGAACACATTCATAAGATTGCATTTTTTTTACCAAATCAGTGTGCAACCATCCTTTTAATCCCTTTTTGTTGTTTCGTTTCAGCATAACCAGCACATCTGCATTTGTTTCTTTGATATAGGTGGTTAACCGATCACAAATGTTGTTGGAGAGAATCCGGTCATAGTCTATATGCTCATATAGTACTTTTTCGCTAAGGAGCCCTTTGAACCATTCTATTCTGGAATCATCGCCTTTGTCCTTGTCATTTGAAACGTGCACAACTTTTATTTTTGCCTTAAAAATCTTGGCCAATTCTGCTAAGGCATGAATGGCATTGATGTCTTCTTTCTCAAAATCGGTAGCATAAACAATCGAATCCAGGGAAGTAAATATGGAATCTTCTGGTACTGTCCAAACTGGGCAGGGTGCATTTTCCAAAAGGCCCACGGCAGTGCCTCCCATAACAATGTCTCGAAGCTTGCTTTCGCCCCTTGTTCCCACAAAAACCATAAAGGCTTGGTGTTCATGTATTTTTGTTATGATTCCGTTGGTAATTGAAGTGTGATCGATAGGCTCAAATCGAATCATGGTTTCATTAAAGGATCCACCAATATGTTGCTCGTAAAACTCTTTCAGTTTTTTATGTTCATGGTTTAGGGAATCTTTGGATAAGTTGGGGAAGACCTCAATCAATTCGGTGCCCAACACAGCGGGTAATTCATAAACATGGGTCAATACCAAGCGCATTGACAAGGCTTTGGAAATTTCGACAGCGAACTTTAGGGCAGCAACGGAACGCTTTGAATAATCGGTGGCATATACTATAGTTTCCATTTTTCTGCATAATTTATCGTTTACCTAATCTAGGTCACAACGAATCAAAATCAAATGATCTTCGTCATCATTGCGATAAATTATTATGGAGTAAGAGTGATTTCAACGGGGACTTTATCCCCTTTTATGTAAGGCTGCACTAAATCTCTCGATTCTGTATTTCATCAGTGGGAGTATGGATACACTTTTAAAATGGCCGATAAGAGACTTGCAAAACGGTCAGTTTCCCCATCTTCGATCAACTTGATCATTTTGGATTCAGTACGTTCAACTATGGTTTGGTTGAACCTTGGTTACGATTAGTATATGAAGCGCGGCATCCGGAAGGGTACTATAGGTTTATGTACATGGTAATGCCTGGTTTTATTTTCTACTTTCCGTAGTTTGTATCACTTTCATTACTGTATCCAAAGCCTTGTCGTTTCCATTAAAATAATCGGTTGATGATAGGTTTACCGGAATATGGGGAGCAATCCATTTACGGTTGTCCTCTGCTTTTGATGTTTGATGGAATTGCGTGGAAATAAGTCCCATTAATCCGGAATATGGCAATTTGAACCATCCTGCTTCCCCTATGTGATTTGGTTTTGAACCACTGGGTTCACCAACAAGAATTGCATTGGTGTATTTTGTAATATCCGTTAGTAAGTTTTGAGCAGCGGAAAAAGTTTCTCGTCCCATTAACACAAAGACGTTTCCACCTGGATTCATAAGTTCAAAATTGATAATGGTTTTTAGCATTGGTGGTAATATAGAACCATTCCCTCCGTGATTATGTCTCAAATCCAAAATTAAATGTTGTATGTCGTTTTTAGATGTCTGACTACGCAATTCGATAGTAAAAGCTTCTAAAGACTGTGCTTCTTTCTGTGTAACGGCATTAAACTGAACATAAATACTTTTGTTTTCTGGAATCAATTTATACCAATATGGGTCTTCTATTTTCGACAAGAATATTGGTTGCTCCTTGTTTATTAGTTTTGGCATTTTTGGAAAGCCGGAAAAATTCCAGGAAACTGGATCCATTATTACCTTCTGAGACTTTTCGTTGCTGTCTTTCAAAGTAATGGTGACTTGATCGGTGTTTTCAACGATTCCCAAACCTTGTAACACATCCGGTAGCCCTAAATAATATGGACCCAACCAAAGTGTTTGCATATCGTTATCCCTGGCATTTACGGCATTTGTTTTTTGCAGGGCATCTTCAGCAGTTGTGTTTCCAATCAATTCCACTTGATGACCAATCCATTTTTCAAAGCCTTTCTCCGCACCAACAATAAATAGTCCATCATTAAACTGATAAAATTGAACTGGAAGTTTCCTTAAGGCGCCTTTGTTGGGAGATGTGGGTATAATTAAATTGTGGCCATTGCCAAGACTCCCCAAAATCTTCATTAGCTCCACAATGATTTGCTCATCTGAAAACGAGTCTATTTCTGATTTTAATCCCAATATTTTTTTGTCAAAATCAGTTTTAGACATGGAGTGAAATGGGTTGTAGTGCAATTCCAGTATTTGCTCCTCTAAATAATCTATATCACTAACCCACGATTCTCCTCTGCTCAAACCCAAGTGACTTCGATAACCAAAGACTTGTTGAAATTCTTCATCCTCGTTGAAGGACTTGAAAGCAGGATCTCCCTTTAAGAATGGTTTTTCGTCATAACGGGATGCAAATCCTTTTTTCAACCATAATAAGGCATTCTCCTTATCTCCATCTTCGGCATAGGCTTTCGCAATTTTGATCATTATATCATTTGAAGGTGCCGACCCCGTCGGAATATCCGTTAATATGGTACCTCCAGATTCAAGCGTTTTTTTTAATACGATTACTGCATTTTTAAACTGTTCAGTCTCATAATAGGACAGTCCTAATACATAAAATAGATCAGCGTCATTTGGATATTGTAGCGTAAGACTTTCCAAAATAGGAATCGCCTTTTCCCATTTTTCAATTTTGACCAAACTTAAAGCTTCAGTTCTTTTATTGAAGTACTCAGTCGGATTTTGAATACTGTTTTTTGTCGATTGGGAGAAAGCCTTAGGGGATGCAATAAGATTTGAAATGAAAATGCAAAGAATGACTATTGCGTAAGTTTTTATTTTGAACATTTTAATATCGTTTAGTTGAACCTTGGTGACGGTTTCAGTTATAAATAGTCGTATGGTTTAACACTTACCTTTTGCATTTACAAAGGATATTGGCCGCTCTGGCCGTTTGGTCTATATTTTTTCTTTAATAGCTTTTCTCCAAAAATAAATCCCGAAAATACTGGTAACAATGGCAAACATAATTCCGTTTTCGCCAAGCCAATGTTCGGTTCCCTCAATTTTCATGGTTAAAGAAGGCATGATCTTTTGAATGTACACATTGCTTACTGCATGGAAAATTACTGCTGGCCATAGACTTTTAGATTTAAAAGT
Source organism: Flagellimonas profundi (assembly GCF_017313275.1). Lineage (GTDB taxonomy): Bacteria > Bacteroidota > Bacteroidia > Flavobacteriales > Flavobacteriaceae > Flagellimonas > Flagellimonas profundi. The sequence continues at coordinate 382,548 of NZ_JAFLNM010000001.1, forward strand.
GTAGTAGGCCATAATAAATGACATCGAAATAATCACTATAAAGAATGTGATAAATTCCAATAGCACATTGCTACTATAGTAAACAAGCAACGGCCAATGCCAAGCCGCCCATACAATTCCGCTAAAAATGGATACACCGGTAAAAGAAAACACCTTTCTCAATTCATGGATAAAAAAGCCTCTCCATCCAATTTCCTCTCCTAATGTTGTTGCTGAAGCTCTTATCACTTCTACGGTCCCCAACAAGATGATGGCTATGATTGTTATCGAGCTTGGATTTAAAGTACCTATTCCAAACAATCCAAGTTCTTTTCCCCATTCTGTTATTGTTTCTTCATTTGCTAAACCTCCAAACCCGAAAACCCAGATAAGTAAGTAGGTGATTATACCATATAGGGCAGGAATAAAATAAGACCATCGGATGTATTTCCAATCTCCCCAATTCCAATTAAGCGATGAGATTTTACGCCCTTTGATTTTTAATGTGATAAAAGCAGCTATTGCTGGACACCACATAATAGCCCCAACATATATTCTTGAAGGATACAGCTTTACTATGGCATAATGGAATGGCGAAGTGAGCGCAACAACGAGTATAAGAAATAGAAAGATGGTTTTCCAAGCATCTTTACGTTCTGATGAATTTGTAAGCATTTTGTTTTTTTGATTGGTTCGTTTGTTTGAGGAAGACGAAGAGTCAATGTTTTTGTTACAATGCGCCCAACGGCTTTGTTGGCCATAGTTTTTTATTCAATACTTTCATACTGCCTTGTCAATAGTAGGAATCAAATATTATATGGCAATCGGGTCGGGATTTGATTATTGACATTTAAAGCTTAATACAAACCATGAAATTCTTAGGTTGGGAAAATCACCTATTTTTAAGATTGTATTTAAGTTAAACAGACCTATTCAAATAAGTCACTAAATTAGGCGTGACCTGTTAAAGGGCTTACTTAAAATAAGATAGATATGGATTTGGAAGGTGTTTTAAACCATAGGCGTTCTGTGCGCGTATACGATAAAACAAAAAAGATTGATACCTTAAAAGTAAAACATGGTCTTGAACTTGCAACATTGGCACCCAATAGTTCCAACATGCAGCTATGGGAATTTTATCATATCACGGAACCTGCAACTTTGGCAAACCTTGCCAAAGCCTGTTTGGGACAAACTGCAGTTTCAACTGCAGCTGAGGCCGTTGTTTTTGTAACCAGGCAGGATTTATATAAAAAACGTTCAAAATTTGTTCTGGAATTTGAAAAGGGAAACATCCAAAGAAACAGCCCAATCGAACGGCAAGAAAAACGAATCAAGGATAGGGAACTGTATTATGGCAAAATAATGCCACTATTGTACACCAGGTTTTTTGGGGTTGTTGGTTTGTTCCGGGTTTTGTTGACCAAAGTCATAGGTGTTTTCCGTCCTATTACCAGACAAGTATCTGAAAATGATATACGGGTCGTGGTCCATAAATCATGTGCATTGGCTGCACAGACATTTATGATTGCAATGGCGAATGAGGGATATGATACATGTCCATTGGAGGGCTTTGACAGCAAATTGGTCAAGAGGCTTTTGAAATTACCGAGGGGAGCGGAGATCAATATGGTGATATCCGTAGGCATAAGAAAAGAAGGTTCGGGCATTTGGGGTGAACGTTGCAGAGTACCTTTTAAAGAGGTTTACAAAAAACTTTAGTTTTCTGGACTGGCCAGGATTGGTGGTGAAATGGATTTGTTTCAAAGGTCCCCATCCTTAAAAAACAATAGCGATAATCTTATTACACTGAAAAATAGAGTTTACATATAGTTGCTTTTTTATTTTTACTGCATAAGTTCCCGACATATCAATTCTAGTACTTTAAACCCCATATTGCCCATAACCACCATTTGATTTACAGATCCATGGTCCTCTTTCTTAATTTGCTCAAAAATTCCTGGGAAATTCCCAAATAGGATGCTATGTGATATTGTGGAACACGTTGAACAACTGTAGGATATAGCTCCAGGAACATTTGATATCGGTCCATGGCGTTTCTTGACATGTTTTGAAGCAATCGTTTTTTTAGGGCATGCACGTGGCGTTGCATCATAATTCGGAACATATGCTCCAAGGTGGGAATTGTTTCCAAAAGTTGTTTTTTGGACTCCAAGGATAGCACTAGCATTTCGGTTTCCTCCAAAGTCTCGATACTTACTTGGCTGGGCACTTTATTTTCAAAACTATGGATCTCACTTATCCACCAATCTTCTATGGCAAATTCAACCGTATGTTCGTTTCCCTTATGGTCTGTGAAAAATTCTCGGGCACATCCTCGTTTTATGTATGCTTCAAAATTGCAGATGTCGCCAGAACGTAGGATCAGGGAATTTTTTGGATACTTCCGGTATTCAAAAAACTGTAGTGCCATCTCGGATTCTTCATCCGATAGGTCAATGAAACGTTCCAAATAGTTTTTCAATTCATTTTTCATAAATGGGTATCGAGGCTGTAATGGTGATTTCTTGTCCTAGTTCAATGAAAAGGATGTAAAAACCCAATAGATTTGCTTTGGCAATGTATCAAAGATTTTGCAGTAATATACTATATGTAATTGGACCTACCCCCAACATATCGGTGTATGACACTCTAAGTCTCCAAGACATAAAATTGTCGTGTTTATGGATGATACATGAAGTCGAATCTTAATTTAATCGTTTATGGATTACCAACCGAACAAGAATAGATATAATGAAATGACCTACAATCGCTGTGGCGATAGCGGTTTGTTGCTACCTGCTTTTTCACTTGGGCTATGGCACAATTTTGGTGAAATGGATGATTTTGATACTGCTCGGACCATTGTGCACAAGGCATTCGATGCAGGTATCACCCATTTTGACCTTGCGAACAATTATGGTCCCCCGCCCGGGTCGGCCGAAACCACTTTTGGTAAAATACTGAAATCGGATTTGGCCCAATACCGGGATGAAATAATTGTGAGCACCAAAGCAGGATGGAAGATGTGGGAGGGTCCTTATGGTGATTTTGGCTCCAAAAAGTATTTGGTTTCCAGTTTGGACCAAAGTTTAAAACGAATGGGGCTGGATTATGTTGATATATATTACCACCACCGTCCGGACCCCTCCACACCTCTAGAGGAAACCATGGGAGCGCTGGATTTAATAGTTCGCCAAGGGAAAGCACTTTATGTTGGCATATCCAGTTATGATGCCAAGGAGACAAAGGCTGCCATAAAGATGTTAAAAGAAATGGGAACCCCATGTTTGATTCATCAACCTCGATACTCCATGTTCGATAGATGGATTGAAGATGGATTGTTGGATGTACTGGGGCAAGAAGGTGTGGGAAGCATTGTTTTTTCGCCCTTGGAGCAAGGTTTATTGACAGACAAATATCTTCATGGAATTCCAGAATCATCAAGAGCTGCCTCTGGACGTGGGAACGGTGCATTGGAAGCCGACCAAATCACTCCCCAAAAACTGGAGATGGTATCAAAATTGAATAAAGTGGCCAAAGAAAGAGGACAGTCCTTGGCCCAAATGGCCCTTTCCTGGGTAAAGCGAGATCCACGGGTTACTTCGGTATTGTTGGGTGTAAGTAGGCCCGAACAATTGGAGGACTCGTTACAGGCTCTAAAAAAACCTGGATTTGATAAAGAGGAATTGAACACTATCGAAAACATCCTTGCAGGAAAAGCATAATAGGAATAGCATATTAGTATAATTATTTCGTATTCAAAAAGATAACTGAACAATGAAAATTATAAAACGAATTTTTTCCATACTTTTTCTTTTGATTCTGAACTTTCAATTGGCAGGACAGGAACAAGTATATGAATTGAGAACCTACGAGATGGAGTTTGGCAGACCGGAACAAGTACTTCATGATTATTTCAAAGAGGCATTTATCCCAGCCATGAACCGTCAAGGTGTAAAGAATATCGGGGTATTTGAAGAAGTGGGGGAAACTTTGCCCAAAAAACTTTATGTACTCATCCCTTATAATAACATTGCAGCGTTTCAAAAAAGTGGCGAATTATTGATCAAGGACGAAAAATATATCGAGGATGCAAGCCCTTATCTCAAAATATCCGAAAACTTGATTCCGTATAGTAGAATTACAACAGACCTTATTCAATCCACCACAGGTTTTCCAAACCTACAGAAACCCGCGGATAGCGCAAACTTTTTTGAGCTTAGAACTTACGAAAGTTACAATGAGGACGCCCTGCGCAGAAAGGTCAAAATGTTCAATGACAGTGAATTTGGTATTTTTGAGGATGTTGGCCTTCCTACCGTGTTTTTTGGGTCGAACATTGCCGGGAACCATATGCCGTGCCTAACCTATATGCTGGCATTCAAAGACAAGCAGGCCCACACGGAAGCATGGGGCAAGTTTGGTCCACATCCGGAATGGAAGCGAATCTCCAATATGGAAGAATATGCAAATGCCATGAACAATATAATCAGGGTATTTTTAAAACCTCTGCCATATTCTCAGTTGTAAAGTATAGCTAATCCAAAACTTTTCACCCAAGACAATACTTGACTTATATCATTGTCCAAAGCCAATTATTGAGCTAGTTTCAAACTATGAAAAAAGCATCAATATTGGTTGGCTATTTGGCCTTTGGACTAAGTATATTGCTTCTTGCCGCTACAATGCCCATACAAGAATTAACTGCGAGGGAGATTGTTAAAAAGGCAGACGACAACATAAGGGGAAATACTTCCCAAGCAGATATTACCATCCAGATCATACGTCCTTCATGGCAAAGGGAAATGGAGCTGAAGGCATGGACCAAAGGAGATGTTTATACCTTGATCCTTGTACAGGCCCCGGCCAAGGAAAAAGGCATTATTTTTCTTAAAAGGGATAAGGAGGTATGGAATTGGATACCTGCCATTGAACGCACCATTAAATTACCGCCCTCGATGATGTCCCAGAGTTGGATGGGTACGGACTTTACCAACGACGATTTGGTGAAGGAAGCCTCATCGGTAAAAGATTATGACCACAGACATTTGGGCAGGGAACTTATCCAAGGTAAGGAATGCTACAAGATTGAAATGATACCTAAGCCCTCAGCAGCCATTGTTTGGGAAAAGGTGATCGTATGGATCGATACCCAAGATTTTCTTCAGCTCAAAGCTGAATTTTATGATGAAGATGGACAATTGGTCAACATCATGAATTCAAGTGACATCAAAGTCTTTGGTTCCAGAAAAGTGACTACACGGATTGAAATGATCCCGACGGACAAGGAAGGTTATAAAACCGTGATCAAGTACAACCATCTCCTTTACGATGAGGAGATTCCCGATAGTTTTTTTACTACACGTAACATGATGCAACTAAAATGATGTTCTTAAAATTGGCATGGTTGAATATATGGCGCAACGGTCGGAGGACGATGATCACCGTTGCCTCTGTTTTTTTTGCCGTGCTATTGGCCATAACCTTTCGCTCGGTTACCGATGGGGTTTATGAGAACATGATCCACAATGTGGTCAGCTACTCATCGGGTTATCTCCAAATACATAAGAAAGGCTATTGGGACGAACAATCCATAGACAATTCTTTTGAGGCCGATGAAGAGCTTTCCAAAAACTTACTGGACAATCCCAAGGTTACAGGCCTGATGCCCCGATTGGAGACCTTCGCCCTATCATCCTTTGCCGATAAAACCAAAGGAGTGATGGTGTTGGGGATAGATCCAACGAGTGAAAAAAAAGTAAACCAACTGAATGAAAAAGTTGTTGAAGGTATATACTTTGAAAGTAACAGTGCGGAACAAATACTAATTGGGAGTGGGTTGGCAGAGCAACTCAATGCCAAGGTGAACGACACCCTTGTATTGATCGGACAAGGATACCATGCAAGCAGTGCAGCTGGTAAATTCAATATTGTTGGCATTTTAAAACTGGGGTCTCCCGAGCTGAACAGCAATGTTATCTATATGCCCTTAAAAACATCACAATATCTGCACGGCGCCGAAAATAGGTTGACCTCCCTGTCCATTATGCTCGGTAAAACCTCCGATTTGGAAAGTTCCAAAGAAGCAATTGAAAGTGTCATTGACACAGAAGCTTATGAAGTGATGACCTGGAAACAAATGATGCCTGAGATGGATCAGTTCATTGAGGCGGACAGTTCCGGACATTATATCGTTATCGGAATTCTCTATATCATCATATCCTTTGGATTGTTTGGTACTTTATTGATGATGACCTTTGAAAGGAACCGGGAATTCGGCATTCTGATTGCCATCGGTATGAAGAAACACCTTTTGGCCTATGTGATACTGTTGGAATCGATCATGATTTCATTGATGGGCTGTTTGATGGGGGTGTTAGGGGGTACTTTGATTGTTCATTTGCTCACCGAATACCCCGTCCAATTCAGTGGATCTTTAAGGGAGGTTTATGAAGATTATGGTTTTGAGCCCATCATTTATTTTTCGGGCAACATCCGGATTTTTATTTATCAGACCCTGATCGTTCTGGTATTGGCCAGCTTGCTGTCCCTTTACCCAGGATTTAAAGTATTAAGGCTTAGACCTGTTGACGCGATAAATAGTTGATTATGTTGGTTCAAATAGCATGGCGGAATATATGGCGCAACAAAACCAGGAGTTTTGTAGTGATCGGCTCTATTGTGGTTGGTCTGTGGGCCAGTATTTTTATTTTGGCCTTTGCTTGGGGGCTTTACAAAAACAATATCGATGAATCCGTGAACAGGCATTTGTCCCATATTCAGGTACACCATCCTGAATTTACCGATCAGCAGGAATCCAAATATGCCATACAAAATGCCGATTCCATTCTTTCAGTGCTGAAAATAGACGATAGGGTCCAGTCCGCAAGCATGCGCACCATTGTCAAAGGAATGATCACATCGCCTACTACCGTTTCTGGTGTCACCATTTATGGCATCTCCCCAAATGCGGAAATAAAACAGATAGGGCTGAACCAAAATTTGATACAGGGTGACTATTTCACTTCTGGAAAAGATAACGAAATCTTTATCGGTGAGAAGTTGGCCAAAAAACTCAAGATTAAATTACGGAGCAAGGTGGTGCTGACCTTTACGGATATTGGTTCCAGTATAGTTTCCGGTGCCTTTCGGGTGGGTGGGATCTATAGATCCAAGAACCTTTCCCTCGATGAAGTGAATGTTTATGTCCAAAAGCAATCCTTGGACAACCTCTTAGGTCTTCAGCATTCGGAGAGTAATGAATTGGCTATTTTGTTAAAGGATGAGTCTGCACTGGACAGCTACATCACCTATGTTCGGCAGCTAATGCCCAACCAAAAGGTAGAGGATTGGAAAGATCTTGCCCCGGATTTGGAACTGGTGATAGAATCCTTCAACCTATATACCTATATCATTTCCGGTATCATTCTTTTAGCCCTCACCTTCGGTATTGTGAACACCATGCTCATGTCGGTACTGGAACGGATAAGGGAACTGGGTATGCTTATGGCCATTGGGCTCAACAAGAGAAAAATCTTTTTTATGATCATGTTGGAAACTCTTTTCCTAACCTTGCTAGGATGTCCTGTGGGACTTCTGGTCGGTTGGTTGAGCGTTCTTGTGCTGGGAACGTTTGGCATCAACATTGCCATATTCTCCGAAGGATTGGCCAGCTATGGTTTCAGTTCCATTATCTATCCGGCCTTGGACGGCCAGATCTATTGGATCGTGGCTATCATGTGTTTGATCACCGCACTGTTATCGGCAATATATCCTGCCTATAGGGCCTTGCAATTAAATCCTGCAGAATCAATTCGAAAAATTTAGCACCATGGGAAAAACAATCATAGACGCGCATAATGTCAGTAAGACATATAAAGAGACGGCGGTTCCTGTAAGGGCGTTACAAGATGTGCACCTTCATATTGAAGAAGGGGAGTTTGTTGCCCTGGTGGGACCCTCTGGTTCTGGGAAATCCACATTGTTGAACATGATCGGCGGCCTTGACGAACCCACTTCCGGAACTGTGTATGTGGATGGTGTGGAAATTACCAAACTTCCAGAGAACAAGTTAATAGATTTCAGGCTTCAAAATATTGGTTTTGTATTTCAGTCTTTTAACCTGATACCCGTACTCACTTCTCGGGAAAATATCGGTTTTGTACTTCAATTACAAAAGGTCTCCAAAAAAGATAGGGAAAAAAGAGTACTGGAACTGCTTCGTGAAGTGGATTTGGAAGAAAAGATCGACAGTAGGCCTGGTGAGCTTTCGGGAGGACAGCAACAAAGGGTCGCCGTGGCACGCGCTTTGGCCTCCAAACCAAAAATAATATTGGCAGACGAGCCAACGGCCAATCTGGATTCAAAATCAGCAAGTAATTTATTGGACATCATGGCAAAATTGAACAAAGAAGAAAAAATCACCTTCTTGTTCTCCACCCACGACCAAAGAGTGATAGAGAAGGCCAGAAGGGTGATTACCTTGGTCGATGGTAAGGTAGATTCCGATGTGAATCAAAAGCCTACGTGATCATTATGAAACCTTCAAAGGTCATATGGTCCATTTTTGTTTTGCTCTTCCCTTTTATGGGGGTAGGGCAGGAGAAAAAACCTAAACTCGTTCTCAATGGTTACATCAAAAACCTGCATCAACTGCAATTTGTGGATAACCTGGACCAGTTACAATGGACAACTTTGATCCATAACAGGCTGAATTTTGGGTATACGCCTTCAGAAAGCATCTCTATGCGACTGGAATTCAGAAATAGAATTTTTTATGGTGATGCCGTGTCCAATTTCCCTGGGTTTTCCGAGTTGATGGGAAGGGACAATGGATGGGTCGATATGACCTGGAATTATGGGGAAAGCGGGCACATGCTATTCGTTACCGCAATCGATAGGGCATCCCTAAGGTACAGCAAGGGCAATTGGGATATTACCTTAGGCAGGCAGCGTATAAATTGGGGACGAAACCTGATATGGAACCCAAACGATATTTTCAACACCTACAATTTTCTCGATTTTGACTATGAAGAACGGCCTGGTAGTGATGCCGTACGCATCCAATACTATATGGGTGATTTTAGTAAAGTGGAATTGACCGCCAAAAAGGGTAGGTTAAAGGACGACCACATTATTGCCCTGTTGTATGGTTTTAATAAATGGTCTTATGATTTTCAATGGATTGCCGGAATCTATAAAAACGATTGGGTACTTGGAGCAGGGTGGTCCGGAAACATAAATAACATGGGGTTCAAGGGCGAAGTATCCTATTTTGTTCCCCGAACAAATTATTTGGATGCCGAAAATGTTTGGAGCGCTTCCATATCATTTGATTATGGATTTAAAAAAGGACTTTACCTGTATGGGTCGGTACTGTACAGTGGCAGTGCTTCCGATTTGAGCGGAGGTATAGAAAATTTGGCCTTAAGTGGAATTACGGCGAAAAATTTAATGCCATTTGAGTTTTCTGGTTATCTGCAGTTGGCGAAGGAATTCTCCCCGATCTTTTCTGGGGCGTTCAGTACGGTGTATTCGCCCACCAACCAATCGATAATAGTCATACCTACCTTTACCTATTCCCTGGCCACCAACTGGGAAATGGATGTAATTGCCCAATCCTTTTTTGAATTCCATGAATACAGGTCTTTAGGGCATAATTTGTTTTTCAGGCTTCGTTGGAGTTTTTAAAAGATTCTTAATGCCCAATCTATAAAAGCATGAATACCTTGGCAGCCCTTTCACCTTCAACATGTTGAGGATGATCGGGGAATGTTCAACAACCCCAAATTGGGCTGAAGAAGATATTTTTCGGAGGAATATCCTTCAATTGAATCTGGATGTAACCACCATACATCCATTTTTAGATAAATAGGTGTGAAATTATGCTGAAAATCATAGTTAATCATAGCATAACTTAGCAATTTTGTTTCATTGCAATAGATGCATGTTTATTGGTCTGTCATGAATAAAATAATCATTGAACTTGAAAAAATCCATCATTCTAGGAATGCCAGAAGGATTGAACAAATACTTGAAAAACAGCAGGGTGTTCATCAAGTATCTGTATCTGCTTCCGGTAAAATACGATTGGAATGGGATGAGGATCGGACCGACCAATCTTTGATCATCAAAAAAATCAGAAATATGGGGTTGAAGATTGTTCACATACAAGATGATATCCCCCATAAGAATGATGAAGGTTCTTATCCTTTTCATTTTGGACAGGACAACGCCGACCTCTATTTTGCCATTGTAAGCGGTTTACTTTTGGGAATGGGACTTGTTTTTTCATTTATAGCGTCCATACCAGAAGATTATTCCACATATTTTTTTATTGTTGGGGCAATCTTCGGAAGCGTTTTTACTACGTCCAATGCTGTTAAAGACCTGCTCAGGGGCAAGTTTGAAATAGATTTTCTAATGATTTTTGCAGCGGTTGGCGCCGCTTTTTTGGGAAAATGGGGCGAAGCCGCCTTATTGCTCTTTTTGTTCAGCTTGGGAAATGCCTTGGAACAATACGCCATGGGTCGGGCTCAAAAGTCGATTGCCGCACTTTCCGACCTAGCACCCCCGTTGGCCATGGTAAAAAGGAATGGCAATCTGATAGAAGTCCCTATCGAGAATTTAAGGGTCGGTGAAATAATCGTGGTTAGGCCAAATTCAAAAATTGCTGCCGATGGTGTGGTTTCAAAAGGAACAAGCCCTGTGAACCAAGCATCCATAACGGGTGAAAGCGTGCCTGTGGACAAGCGTGCCAGTCCCAATTGGCAAAGTGCCACGGATATCAATAAACTTTTGCCCGAACATAGGGTCTTCTCAGGCACGATCAATGGAAATGGCGTACTGGAAATTAAAGTATTGAAAGAAGCTAAAGACAGTACCCTTTCCCGTTTGATCACATTGGTAAAAGAAGCTGAGACACAAAAGTCCCCGACCCAACACTTGGCCGATAAATTTGAGAAATATTATGTGCCCTCTGTTTTAGCTCTGGTTGTATTGTTGTTGTTTGCATTTTTAATCGTTGAAGAAACATTCGAAGAGAGTTTTTATAGGGCCATGTCCGTATTGATTGCTGCATCACCATGTGCGTTGGCCATTTCTACTCCAAGTGCTGTATTGGCGGGAATAGCCAGGGCTGCACATCAGGGAGTGCTCATTAAAGGAGGTCGTCCCCTTGAAGATTTGGGAGGACTGAGTGCCATTGCTTTTGATAAAACAGGGACCCTTACCGAAGGTAAACCTGTACTGACCCATGCCATACCATTTGGAAGAACCGACAAAACAGAGCTTTTGTCGGCTGCAATTGCGGTAGAGGCACTAAGTGACCATCCTTTGGCCGTTGCGATTGTGGAAGGGGGAAAAAAGGAATTGGGTGGTGTGGATATCCCTATGGCCGAGAACTTACAGGCCTTGGTTGCCCGGGGCATTAGGGCCGATTGGGATGGAGATGTGGTCCATGTGGGCAATCGAAGGCTTTTCGAGGAGTTGACGGGTAACAAGGTGCCCAAGGAGATAGATGAAAAAATGTCCGAATTGGAATCAGGGGGGCATACTGCGATGATTGTTCATAAGGGAAAGGACTATCTAGGCATCATCTCTGTAATGGATGTTGCCCGTCCGGATGCTATCACCGCGCTTTCTTCTTTGAGGAAAACAGGTATCAAACGCATAATAATGCTGACAGGGGATAATCAAAAAGTTGCGGATGCAATTGCCGAAAATCTGGGTATTACCGACCCCATGGGAAGTCTGCTTCCAGAAGATAAAGTGGAGGCCATTGAAAAATTGACCAAAGAAGAAGGCAGTGTTGCAATGGTCGGAGATGGTGTGAACGATGCCCCTGCTATGGCAAAAAGCACGGTGGGGATAGCCATGGGAGCAGCAGGTTCGGATGTTGCATTGGAAACAGCGGACATCGCTTTGATGTCAGATAAATTGAATGTTCTTCCATTTGCCATCGGGCTAAGTCGAAAAGCAAAACGAATAATCAAACAAAATTTGGTGATCAGTTTGGGGATGGTCGCTGTTTTGGTTCCATTGACCATCACCGGAACGGTTGCCATAGGCCTTGCTGTGGTTGGCCATGAAGGATCCACTGTGTTGGTGGTATTAAATGCTTTGAGACTGTTGAAATATGAAGTTTAGCAACAGACTTTACCTACTGCAATTTTTGTTGACCAAAGGCTTTTACAAAAAAGCATATTCAACTTTGGTTTGGCGCTTGGCCGTTTTGTTTGAACAGAATTTCTTTCTGATTTCAAGAAAGTTTTTCGATCACATTTTTAAGCTTTTGTTGTATTTCTTGGGCAACGGGGGTCAACTTCTCATTTTCAACAGCTATCATCGAAGCAACAGGGTCTACGGCCGCAACCTCAATTTCGCCATTGTCATTTTCCAGGACAACCACATTACAGGGTAAAAAGAGACCGATTTTTTCTTCTTGGGTCAATGCTTCATGAGCATAAGGTGGGTTACAGGCCCCAAGGATTCTATATTTTTTAAAATCTACACCTAGTTTCTTCTTTAGGGTTTCGTCAATGTTTATTTCAGTGAGTATTCCAAATCCCTCATTTTTCAATTCGACAGTTACCTTTTCGATAGCTTTTTCGAAATTTTTTTCGTTTAATGTTGTACTAAAATAATAGCTCATATGTCTTTTATTTTGAAATTAGATCAGTGATGATTGTTACCTATAATATACTTAGGTTTTTAAACTTTAGCAACTCCAGTTCAGGCGTTGTTTTTTGCTTTTCAAACAGACTAAGTATTTCCCAAAGATCTACTGCCCTTACGGATAATTTTCTTGCTTTCTTTCCCTTTGATGGGCTCCCCATCATCATTGAACCAAACAATGGCTCCGGTAGGGCATCGCTGAATCGGTACTTGCGTATTATGATTTTTAGCGTAATTCACCACAGGTAAATTATTCTTGATTGTTATTAGATCGTCTGGGGCATCCATGGCACACTTTCCACAGGCGGTACATCCTACTTGACAATCTTCGAGGACAGCTTCGCCGTGTTCAAGGTTTTTACAAGCTACCCAAAGATGATGGCTTATAGGTTGCAAGGAAAATAAATCTTTGGGGCAAGCTTCCACACAGTCGCCACAGGCCGTACATTTATCTTGGTCTACAATAGGTAACCCATGTTCGTTCATGGTAATGGCGTCAAAATCGCAGACAACCTCACAATCGCCATGGCCAAGACACCCCCAAAAACAACCTTTGCCACCACCGGATACCAAAGCCGCGGCTTGGCAGCTTTGAACACCTACATATTGGGCACGGTTTATGGCCACATTCGTCCCACCGGCACAAGCAAGACGAGCTACCTTTTTTTCCTCCGCACCCATATCAACCCCAAGAAAATTAGCAATGGCTTGTCGGCCTTCATCGGTGCTTACCGTACATTTTCCTGGTAAGGCACGTCCTTGGACCAATGCCTCTGCAAAGGGCCTACAGCCAGGAAAGCCACAAGCTCCGCAATTGGCATGGGGCAACATGTCCTCCACTTTATCTATACGCGGGTCCTCATATACAAATAGCTTTTTGTTTGCAACGATCAGCATAATTGCAAGAAGTAAGGTTAACCCTCCAAGTGCGGCCACTGCGATAACGATAGACATATTGATTCACGAATTTGTTTACAATTACTGTTCTTCTTTTTCCCGGTGCAGGTCAAAAAATAATTTCGGCCCACTTTCTACCGGCAATCAATTCAGCTTTTCGGAGTCGCCATGCCTCTTCCGAACCTAAGATTTTGGAAAATGCCTTATTGAGTTTGTCAAGGATTTTTTCGTACCCGGCAACGTAGATGTATGTATTGGACATGGAAAGCAATTCTTTCAGTTCTTTGGTCTGTCCTTCGAGTGCCTTGTCCAATTCAATGGGGTCGGCCCAATATGGTCTTGGACTCAATGCATGAAAAGCTTCGAATGTTTCCTCATCGTAATAATTTGTGAGGTCACCATCCTTGTCGTTGAGGTAAAGCAGCTCCAAGCCACTACGTGCACCATAGAACAACCGGATTTTTCCTTTCCAATCTTTTACATTTTTATAAATATGCTTTATAAAGGCCCTGAATGGTGCAATTCCGGTACCCATACCAATGAGTATAAGGTTGGCTGTCTTGTCTTCAGGTACTCTAAAGGGTAGTTGAAATGGACCTGTAACGGTAATTTCATCCCCTTTTTTTCTATCACATAAATAGTTTGAAGAGATACCCTGGTATTCTTCACCGCTGAATTCATCAACATAGGAGCAACGTTTCACCAACATCGTGACCTGTGGGTTTCCGTTGGCATGCTTGGGCAGATCGGCTACACTATATAACCTATGGTGAAGCTCGTTTCCAAATTCTCCTGTAGCTTTGGTCAATACGCCAAAGCTTTGGTCCACTTCGCATTCAAATTGCGAATCTTTTACTTCAAGTACGATCTCACGCACTTCATCGGTGTCGGGTGGCGTTAACCGCATTGTATTTTTTACGACCGCCTTATACCGTTTTTCGGTATCAAAATCAGATAAATGTGCCATGTTCTTAAATTGTATTTGTTATATTTTTTTAATTGATCTTCTTCTCTAAAGGATATTTTTTGTTTTCCTTTTCGTTACTTCTTTTCTCTCGCAGAAGCCCGTGCATCCACAATTTGAGCAACTTCTACGACCGGCCAGAACATCGTCTTCAGAATATTCTTCCCGAAATGTTTTTTTCCACAGGGTTTGTACAAGTGCCCACGCCAATACAATGGTTACTGTTAAGCCAATTCCTATAATGAGTGATTTAATCATCCTTTCTTTATTTTAATTAAGCGCCCAGTCCTGCAAAGCCCATGAAGCAGAGTGATAAAATTCCTGCTATGAACAATGTAAGTGCTGTTCCTTTGGAAATATTGGGCACATCCGCAAAATTCATTTGTTCCCTTATACCGGCAATCAATACCAGTGCCAGCATAAATCCTGCGCCGGCACCCAACGAATAGACCACACTTTCTAAAAACCCATATCCTTTACTGGTCTGAAACAAGGCTACTCCAAGTATGGCACAATTTGTTGTGATCAATGGGAGAAAAATCCCCAATGATTTAAACAGCGCCGGGCTAATTTTTTTGATGAACATTTCCACTAACTGTACGGTTGAAGCAATCACTACAATGTAACTGATCAATTGAAGGAACGGGGCATCGATACTTACCAGAAATGCGTGAATACCGTAGGCGCTCATGGAACTTATGAGCATAACAAACATTACGGCACCACCCATTTTCGTAGCCGTTTCCATTTTTCCAGACACCCCTAAAAATGGACAAATACCCAAGAAATAGGCCAAAACAAAATTGTTGACCAAGGCGGCATTGAGAAAAATCGAACCTAAGGACTCTGTATTCATGATTTTACTTTTCTTGTTTGTAGTGCATTAATTATAAGTAACCAAAGTGCCAAGGTGAAAAATCCCCCGGCAGGTAATATCATCACAATCCAACTTTGATAACCTTCAGAAAAAAGAGGGATATTAAAAATTGAACCATTCCCAAGTATTTCCCTTACGGCCCCCAAGCAAAAAAGGGCGAGCGTAAATCCGAACCCCATTCCCAATGCATCAAGGATAGATCGTCCTATGGTATTTTTTGATGCAAAGGCTTCGGCCCGACTCAATATCAGGCAGTTTACCACTATAAGTGAGATAAACGCTCCCAAACTCTTGTGGAGCTCGACACTGATCGCTTGAATCGCATAATCGGTTACGGTAACAAATGTGGCGATGATGAGTATATACGAGGCAATACGCACCTGTTTAGGAACAAAATTCCGTAAAAGCGAGACCAAAATATTCGACATCAATAGCACAAAAGCTGTTGCCAACCCCATGGCTAGAGCATTTTCCGCAGTATTGGAAACTGCCAGAACCGGACACATTCCCAATACTTGGACAAATACAGGATTATCTCGCCACAACCCTTTAATAAACTCATCGGTTGAGGTGACCTTTTGCTTTGATGTGGAATCATTGTTGCTCATCGCTATTCATTTTATTTTGGCCGTTTTTATAATTTTGATGGAGAATAGGAATAACCTCCATACTACTTTTGCCAATAATATCTCCTATGGCGCGTGAAGAAATTGTGGCTCCGGTGATTCCGTCAATTTCCCAAGGATTTTGTTTTTCACCTTGTTTTACGGTGATTACCTTGTTGCGTAACTGTCCATCGTTGGAAACGCTGACATCCAGTGCTTTAAAATTGTTGAGAAACGCTTCTTCCTTTCCAATTTTATCTCCAAGCCCAGGGGTTTCCTTACTTTCCAATACCTGAAACCCGATCAATATTTGTTCACTAGGGTCGTAGCCGTAGATAATTCTGATCACATCCGCATAACCCTGACCTGCAGCTTCCACTGCATAGCCTACCAGTTTATCACCTTTGTCATATCCTGCATAGAGAGCTGCTTCAGATTTATCTCCTTCTTCGATTTTAAATAATGTCCCATCAGTGTTCAGTCCAAAGGCCTGTGTATGATCTGTTCCGGGAAGCACTTCAAAAATTGCTTTTTCCAATGCCTCGGCCTTTAATCGCTGAACACGGGGAAGGGTCAATTCATATGTCAACACAATAAGAAAAGCACTTATGATACCTATGCCCACCATGGCCAGTAGCATTTTTTTACTGTTCGCAGGATTTTGCATCGCTATATTGGAGACTTCACTCATGCGGCTTTCATTTTTCTTTTGGTTCCGTACACTCTGTTTTTGATGACCGAATCAATATGCGGAGAAATGGCATTGGCCAACAATATGGAATACATGACTCCTTCCGATAAACCACCCCAAACTCGTATCACAATGGTTAAAATGCCAATGATTCCCCCGTAAACCCATAAACCGAGCGGTGTAATAGGGGAGGAGACCATGTCTGTGGCCATAAATACCGCACCTAGCATCAAGCCGCCGGAAAACAGCATAAACCAAGGTGATGGATATATTTCACTATTGATCAAAAAAAGTGCGCCACTCAACACGAATGCACTTAATAATACGGCTGCTGGAATCCTCCAATTCATCATATTCCGTGCAATCAAATAAAGCCCCCCTAAAATGATGATCACAGCACTGGTCTCTCCTGCCGAACCACTAATTTGACCCAAGGCCAGTTCTACAGTGGAAGTTGTTACTCCATCAAACTTAAATGCTGACAAGGGAGTCGCCCCGGAGATTACATCAAATTTTGGCTCCATGAAGGGCCATGTGAATACCGAACTTGCTACGGTTGAAAAGCGATCGGTCAGAAAAGCGGGATGCCAAGTGGTAATGGCCACAGGGAAAGCGGCTTGTAAAACAGCCCTTGCCACGAGTGCCGGATTGAACACATTATATCCCAATCCACCGAAAATATATTTACCAAGGGCGATTCCGATGATTCCACCTATAAAAGCCATCCATAATGGAAAACTTGGAGGCAAGGTGAGTCCCAATAATAGTCCTGTAATAACCGCTGAATAATCACCAACAGTGGTTTTTTTCTTTGAAAGTTTGCAAAGCACATGTTCGGTAAGCACACTGGCAAAGGTTGCAGTCGCAATGACCAACAAAGCATTCAACCCAAAGGAATAGATGGAGAAAAATACAACGGGCAACAAGGCCCAAACCACATTCTTCATGATCTGTTCGGTGCTCTTCCCACTATTGATATGGGGCGATGTGCTAATATGTAAGGTTTTTCTAAGCATGTACTTTCTCTTTTTTATCTGCTTCCCGCTTTCTAACTATCCGTTTTGCCGATCTAAAATATTGGACCAATGGAATATGGGAAGGACACACATAGGTGCACGATCCGCATTCAAAACAATCCATCAGATTATAATCCGAGGCCATTTCATCATAGGCTTCAAATTTTGCCAATATTCCCAATTTTGATGGATTCAACAATATTGGACATGCATCGACACAGGCACCACATTTAATACATGGATATATCGTTGTTGACCGATCCACATCCTTTTTTGTGAACACCAAAATGCCCGAAGTACCCTTTACAATGGATATGTCCAGATTGGAAACCGCCATGCCCATCATTGGGCCTCCCATATATACTTCACTGATTTCTTGGTCAACCCCTACTTGTTCCAAAACATAGCGCAGGGGAGTACCCACTGGAATGAGGTAGTTTCCTTTCTTTTTAACTCCTGGCCCCGTGATCGTGATCACGCGTTCTTGGATTCCGCGACCATGCGGTAGTAATCTACCGATTTCTGCGGTTGTAGCCACATTGACCACAACAGCCCCTGCTTCAATTGGAAGCTTGCCTGACGGTATTTCCTTGCCCAGAATGGAAGTAATCAGCATTTTCTCCGCTCCCTGCGGATATTTAACTGGAAGCACTTTTACAGCAATTGGTAATCCTTTGGGCATATGTTTCGACAAGTGGTCAGCAGCATCTTGTTTGTTGGCTTCAATGCCAATGATGGCCTTTTTTGCCCCCGTAGCTTTCAACAAGTATTTGATTCCGGTAAAAATATCGTTTTCCTGTTCCAACATTACCCGATGGTCCGTGGTTAAATAGGGTTCACATTCCACTCCATTGATGATCAAGGTTTCACATGTTTTGCCTTCCGGAATTTTCAATTTTACATGTGTTGGAAATGCAGCACCGCCCAATCCCACAATACCGGCATCCTGAATACCTTGCAGAATTTCTTCCGGTGTGGCCGTATCGGGATCTATTGGGTTTCCTTCGAGTACCTCCTGGGTTGAAAAAGGAAAGGCTTCCAGATAAATACCTAAAGACATTTTTCCCGAAATGGTGGGCACATTGGCAATTTTGCAAACCTTCCCGGAAACAGGAGCGTGCATGGACACGGAAACGTACCCATTGGCCTTGGCCAACAATTGGCCCCGCTGCACTTCCTGACCTTCCCGCACCACAATTTCCGAAGGAGTACCGATGTGTTGTGCCATCGGTAAAATTATGACGGGCGCAAATGGAAATTGCCTAATGGGCAAACCACTTGTATCGTCCTTACTCTCCGGAGGGTGAATACCGTGTTTAAACGAGTCTTTATGAAGATTGAAAAGGGACATCATGCCGTGTATGCATTAATTATACTTTTCACCTCGACCTATCCATTTCTCAATATCTTTTGCAGACCGTTCAGCGGGTAATCCGGGATGAATAACTCCTGCCGTACATTTTTCCGCTGCCTTTACCAAATCTTCATAGGGTCCGGCCTTCGGGTTTTTGATGTACGCTTTGTTGTCTTCGTTATAAGCAAAAATGTTGGGATTGAGCTTTATGCACTCATCACAGGAACTACATTCATCAGTTTCCAGCCACGGGGCCATGTATTCCCCGTTTGATGATGGTTCTTCTACTACAACTCCATTGGTCTCCACCGGTTTTTCCAATGCCATTTTCAACAGATCGTTTCCATTCCCATTACCACCAGCAAGTTGCATAAGTCCCTGAGCAATACTTCCAACAACCTCGTTTCTAATTTTTTCTTCGAGGTTTTCTTCTTGTGGTTTTTCTGGTTCCACTCCGGCTATATCGCGTAGCATCAGCCAGAAATCCCTACGTTCTTCGCAAGACTCCACAATGGCTTTTGCGACCAATACCCGATTAAGTTTCTGATTTCTATCAACTGCCCAGATATAAGGGAATTTGCCTTCACGTTCGTTTTCTTCCATTTCTAAAAATTCTGCCAGAGGCATCATATTATCGTTCCAGGCACTGCGTGGTACTTTTCTGAAATGTTTTCTGAAACGTGCCTCGGTCAATGCAAAGTCGGCAAACGTCATTGGTAATTCCATGGTTCGTTCCTGACCGTATTCGAGATATTTTAAGTTATAAGTTGGCCAGATTTGATCCATGGCAGGGTTACCTGCCAAATCAAAAGCTTCCCGGGCTTTTATTCCATGATCGGGATTGTATTTGAATATAGGGTAAGCCCTGGATTCTACTGCAAGTTTAGCTTGATTTGCCCCTTTGTCATCACCTACACCATGTTCGGGTTGGCAGGTGGTGTACAGGTTAAAAATAGCTGGTCGCTTGGTCATCAAGCCATCGATAAATCCTTCTATCATTTGACTTGTATTGGCCAAAGTGGCTTGCATTACATAAGTGTTTCTATGTGCCATGGCAATAAGGCCAATTTCTTTACGAGGCTCACTTTTACCTTTCCATACCTTTCCATATTGGGCCATATCGGAAACTTGACCGATAAACCCAGAAGTACAGGCTTGTCCACCTGTGTTGGAATATACCTGTGTATCAAGTACGATTACTTTGATCGGTTTGCCGGAAGCCATCATTCTTGATAAGTTTTGGAAACCAATATCGTACATGGCACCATCACCGCCCAGTGTTACCACTGGGGGACATAGCAACCATTCTTCATCTGTAAATTGTTTCCAAGTAAAATAGGTGAAGAAGTCGTCATGTTCTTCGGCATTGTATTTCCCTTCGAGCTCCAATTCCGCTTTACGTATGACCTTGAAACCTTCGGCCATCTTGGCCATATGTCCTTCAAAAACACCCATTGCCATGGAAGGCGAGTCTTGGAACAAGTGGTTGGCCCAAGGGAATGGATAAGGGTTGAACGGCCATGTACTTCCCCATACCGAAGAACAACCAGTGGAATTAAGGATACCCATATTGGACCTACCTTTTCCGGTAGTTCCGTTGGTATATTTCCATTTTAACTTGTTCAGTTGAGCAAGTAATTGAGTAACATTGCGCAACCATTCCTGATCAATGGGTTCACCACCATTTTCAGATTCCAACCTTCGGGTAATCTCCGACATGGTCAAATCTGAATTTTTCATTTCGGAAACTATTTTGGACATGGCCTCCGAATCGGTCAAATTCACGCGGTCCATCAATTTTCCTTGGATATGTCTTTCCAATTTGTTGGTCAATTCTTCCAGGTAGGCCATGTGTTTTTCTATGCGCGGTTGCATGAGGGATTCCACAGTGGCCGTGAAGATATGTACCACCGATTTTTCGGAACAGCCCAAACAAGCACCATCGCCACTGGCAAAATTCAAGTAAGCATCTTTGTTCAATAGAATTGTTTCCAGTGGACCTATTTTTTCTTCCAGATCATCGATTCGATTGAACTTTTGCGGAGTGTTGGGGAGATCTAGCCAAAAATCCCATTCTTTGTTCAGTTTGGCGATGGACCCTTCGGTCTGTGGTATTTTGATCAAAGCATCGTCGTTACAAACAGCAACACATTCCATACATCCCTTACATGTGTTGGGGTTGATGGTTATACTGAACAATCCGCCACTGTTTTCTTCTTTTTTCTCATGTAGATCATAGTAGGGGCGGGTTAAAGCGAAATTGAATTCGCCCAACTCTTCTTTGAACCAATCGAGTTCTTGAGTAAGTTCCTTCCCATTGCCAAGCTCATCGAGGGTCATGTCCATAGCATGCTGCATATAGTCATTGACGGTTGCTCCGTTTTTTGAACCTGCAAACAATTTTCTGACATGCCCTTCCATTTTACGAACCGCTTTGGGCAAATGCTCCACTTTACCGTGGTTGTTTTTCACACGTTTCACTATGGTGTCGAAAACATCGGATACTTCACTTACCAGTCCGGGTATTGCCGTATCGGGACATATTGTGTAGCAGTTTCCGCATGCAGTACAATTGTTTGGTACCCATTGGGGGTGCTCGAAACGTATGCCGGTCATGTTTCGGAATACGGAGGAAACAGCAGGCATTACACTCAAACCTATAAATGGGTCGGTGAGGTTGTCATTCCCCATACCCTGCAGATAGAAATTACCTGTTTGTTCCCAAAAACGATGGATATCGCTGAGCTTTGATTCACTCTGTGGGATTTCTTTCAACATTTGTGGAATGGGAAGGGGTTCCTTAACAGCACCATTGGCCTTGTTGCCTGCTCCCAAAACTTTATTGGTGATTTCATGAACTTCATCAAAGCCACGTTTTACCACACGCATATTGTCATCGACCACACGTTGGCCCTTAGATCCAAATTTATGCTGCAATTGGTCCTCAATGGCTTTCAATAATTTTTCTTCGGATAACCCTGATTTCTTCATTAAGGGCGATGCGGCAAAAAATGCTCCTTGGAAGGCGATTCCCTGCATACGTAGTTGTAATTCAGGGTCTGTGGCTTCTTCCCTCGCAATTTTAAATCCATCGATATAGAACACATGAATATCATTATCTATAATGATTTTTTGATAGCGTTCAGGAATCTCCGCCCAAACTTCTTCCGGTGTTTGTTTATCACTTTGGATAATAAAATTTCCTCCCTTTTTAAGACCGGCCAATGCGTTGGTATGTTTAAATACATTGGGATCCGGGGATAATACAACATCCACAAAGTAGTATTCACAGTTTATTCGGATGGGCTCCGAAGAAGCTGCGAGATAATATGTTGTGGGCTGTCCTTTCTTCTCCGAACCATATTTTGGATTGGCCTTAATGTTGTACCCTAATAACTCATATAGGGTCATGGCGAGGTTTTTACCCGTGGTAATTGCACCCCAGCCACCAATGGAATGAAAACGTACCGTGATGGCATCTTTTGGCATAAGGTTAGGGTTTTCCGAGCCCCTAATGCCCAGTTCCTTAACAAGTGGATAGGATTCTTGTATACTTTCCTGATATGCCTTTTGTTTAGGGGAATGTGGTATTTGTCGGATAAAATCTATGGAGAGATAAAATTGCTTTTTGTGTTTACCATTGGGTAACATATTTTCTACTGCTCCTATAATACCTTCTGGTTGTAAGTCGCGGCTACCCATACCAAAGGATCCCGAGTAAATTGCGGGCATATCGGATATGGAATAGGAAGTCAACTCTGGATAGGCTTTGTGTTTTTTATCCCTGCCATTTTCGACACACTTGTTCAAAACGGAACGTACTTCGCGTGTAATCGGGGAGTCGACGGCCAATGGCTGATCCAGTCTTTCCAAAATAGTTACGGCTTTTTTCCCTTTTAAAATTTCTCCGAGCATATCGGAAGGGAATGGCCTAAACATAACAAGGTCGACCACTCCTACTTTTATTCCTCTGGTTTCACGCAGGTAATCCACAACAACTTCTGCACTGGGCACCAAACTTCCCTGACCTAAAATAAGGTAGTCGGCATCTTCTGCACGGTAGGTCATTACTCGTTGATAACGTCTGCCGGTGAGTTCGTGGTATTCCTTGAACGCCTGATCGGCCAATTCCTTAATATGATCAAAGAAGAATGGACGTTGGGCAGCAACACTTTGCATATATGAATCCTGGTTTTGTACAATACCGGCCATTACCGGGTTATCCACATCCCATAATTCAGGAATACGTCTACGCGTATCACCATAAATAATGCGTTGGGCAGGTGTTGGAGTTTTGATGATATCGTCTGGGAGACCTAGATATTCTTTAATTAATTCACGCTCCGGCAAAAGGAAAGATTCAATCAAATGTGTGGTTAAAAATCCATCTTGCGCAATAATACCTGGAGTCAGCGCCAATTCCGCAATACGGTGGGCAATAATGTTAAGGTCGGCTACATGTTGCGCCTTCTTGGCAAACATTTGAAAAAAGCCAGTGTCGTCAATAGCATGATAATCATCGTGCCCGGCGTGAACGTTCAATGTGGATTTGGTCATGGCACGTGCACCGATATTCAGTACGTAGGTAAGGCGTTTACCCACTGCGGCATAAAGGGATTCGTGCATGTAGGCAATACCTTGACCCGATGAAAAGTTCGCAGCACGCAAACCGGTCATGGACAAACCAGCGGTAACCGCAGCAGCGGCATGTTCCCCTTCCGGTTCAATAAATATCAAAGGTTTGTCTGAAATATTCAAATGTCCTTTAGCAGCTGCATCGGCCCAATATTCCCCCATTTGGGTAGAGGGTGTAATGGGGAATGCGCCAGCAGCATCTGTAGATTCACGCTCGCACATTATTGCGGCGGTATTCCCGTCCATTGCTACTGGTTTTCCAGGATATTTGAATTTGGATGATTTCTTGTCTTTACCTTTTGTGATGTTTTTGGGTACTCCAATTTTCTGCAAAACTGACTGGCTCATAATATGAGGATTAATGTTGTACTAATAGATAGGTATGCTTTCAAAATTTTGAATTTGTTACTCCGACCAATTGTTTGGTATAGGCGGCCAAATCAATGCAGCTTTTCATCTTGTCGAATTCTGCACTGTATTCCTCATCCATCGTGAATGTTATGGGACTCAAATCAAAACTGTTGAATTCATTATTGATGGTTTGGCATTTGTTCAACAATATTTCTACGGTATCATCCTCATTGGATTCAACCCCATGTTTTAACAAAAACCCGTTTAAGTAATGAGAAATAGATTTTCGGGCGCTTCTGCATACCATATAGGGTACTACATCTTCTGCTGGTCGATTTAACTCACTTTGGGCTGCCTCAAGAAACTGATCAGCCTGTTCGAATTTGGTTTTGATTTGATCGGTATCCATAATAAATATTTTTATTTTCCTATAGAGAACCAAAGCAGTTGTTAGGAATTGCCACTAAAATTATTGAAAGTAAAGTCTTCATTTAATGACATTTATCAGTATCTGAAGAAATTTTATGGATTATGACGGACTATGATAAACTCATGGCTGGGCATGAATTCAACCTTGGTCCTTTTTACTTCGATCAATTTTATCCTTGGGAGAGGTTTAAAGAAAGTGGGGGTGAAAAGATGCTATTGTTAGTTCATCATTCTATATTCGTTGGGAGAGTAGCCCACCTTGCTCTTGAATAAACGGGAGAAGTGTTGGGGATGTTTAAAGCCAAGTTCGTAGGCAATTTCGCTTACGGTTTTCGTGGGATCGAAAATGCGCTCTTTGGCGACCTCGATAAGTTTGGTCTGAATGATTTCGAGAGCACTTTTTCCAGTCTCTTTTTTAATAAGGTCACCAAAATAGTTAGCGGATAAATATTGTTCCTGGGCAAAATGCCCTACAGATGGGCACCCTAGTTCGCTAGCCTTTCCGGAATAGAGGTAGTGGTGGAGCGACCGTTTGAATTGATGGACCACACCATCGTTCACGACATCGCGGGTAATAAATTGACGGTCGTAAAAGCGTGAGCAATAACGTAGAAAAAGTTCGATATTGGATACGATGAGCTCTTTGCTATGCTTGTCGATGTCCCGTTCCAGTTCAAATCGTATTTTCTCAATACAATCAATAATAATTTTTCGCTCTTTTTGAGATAGGTGCAATGCCTCACTCAACTCATAGGAAAAGAAGGAGTATTTGGAAATGATTTCACCTAAATTGGTTTTGCGCAATAAATCGGGGTGAAACAATAGTGCATAACCCGATGGAACATAGTCATCACCGTTTTCAATCTGGACAATTTGACCTGGTCCGATAAATACCAAAGTACCCTCTTGAAAGTCATAATACTTTCTGCCGTATTTTAGAATACAATCCGGGTTCTGTTTTAAGAATATTCCATAAAAATTGAAACGGAGCGCTTCAATGCCCTTTTGCGAATTTCTTTTCAAATCGTGCAGGTTCATCACACTCACCAAGGGATGTTGGGAGATTTGGTTGAATCGATTACAGTAATCGTTCACGGTCTCTAAGTTGATGATCTCGCTCATATCACCACAATGTACCCAAAACAAACAATCAAAACAATAGTTTCCTGTTGGTCAGGGTCATTATCCGTAAAAAAGGTAAATCTTTCTGTAAAATGGGTACGACAGTTAATCGCCATTCCTGCTATCTTTGAGAAAATTAACCAACTAACTCATCATGATAAGTATTGACTCCAGAAGGAGTAGGGGTAGTGCTATGCGATTTTCATTTCCATATCCCGCTTTTAGCAGAAGAACCATTCCGTTTTATATTTTGATAGGGAGTCTTCTTGTTTTCAATGTTTCTCTGGCCCAAGAGGAAAAAAAACCGTTTCTGGATGATTTTAGTGGAACAGCTAGTGTCACCAACAATGGAATTTCATTGGTTCCCTCTTTTTCTTTGGGAGACCCGGCATTGATCTTTGACCTTAAGTTCAGAAAAGGGAGGTTGAGTTTTGAGCCCGATATGCGCTTTGCCTTGGAAGGCAAACCTTGGACATTTATTTTTTGGTGGCGTTACAAGGCTGTGGAAAAAGAGAAGTTCTCTCTCCGGGTCGGGGCACATCCAGCCATTAACTTTAGGACCATACCCATTGTGAGGAACGGTGCTTCGGAAGATATTTTGGAGGCAAGAAGATATGTGGCGGCAGAAGTGGTTCCAACGTTTAAAGTGGCCGAGAATATAGATGTTGGAATGTATTACCTCCATGCCCGGGGATTCGATGACGGTGTAAAGCAGACCAACTTTGTTGTTTTTACATCAACGTTTAAAAACCTTTATGTAACGGACCAATATTACTTTGATATTACTCCGCAGGCCTATTTTTTGGCAACGGATGATTTACAAGGATATTATGTAGCCGGGTTCTTATCCTTTAGGAAAAAGGATTTCCCACTATCTATATCCGCTATTTTGAACAAGGCTTTGGATACGGAAATTGTTCCCGAGGACGATTTTACCTGGAATGTTTCCTTGGTCTATAGTTTCTAAAATTTAACATAAGGCGCAAAATTAGTATTGATAGCCCACTGGCACCTTATGGTTTCGGGTAAAGAAGCCATCAGAAAATTGAATGAAAGCAATGAACATATTTGAGAGATTGACATCGGGTGAAGAAATTCCAATGAACGACCCTGACTACGCACAGATAGGAGTTGAGGTCAACAAGACCATTGCACTGTCCACTAAACTAAACGCATCCAAAAACGTGGATGAGATCAGAAAGGTATTAAGTGAAATTATTGGTGTTAAGGTGGATAAAAGCACTACACTTTTCACACCTTTTTACACCAATTACGGAAAGAACATTTCTTTGGGAAAGAATGTTTTCATCAACCATGCCTGTAGTTTTTTGGACCTGGGTGGTATTACTATTGAAGATGATGTGATGATAGGTCCGCGGGTAAGCATTACCTCCGAGAACCATCCAACCGACATCAAAACAAGGAAGAGCATGCGACCTAGTTCCGTACGCATCAAAAAAAATGTTTGGATTGGCGCGAGCGCAACAATTCTACCGGGAGTAACCGTAGGTGAGAACTCCGTGGTGGCCGCAGGGGCTTTGGTGAATAAAGATGTACCGCCCAACACAGTGGTTGCAGGCGTTCCTGCGAAAGTTTTAAAAACAATAAGTTAATAAGCACATAACCAAATGATCATGAGAACAGTACTAATTGGAATGTTGACCGTTGCCCTTATTTTGGGCGGTTGCCAGGGAAGTGGCGAATCCACTAAAAAAAGTATACCCAGTATTGCATTGGAAAAAACCAAGGTAAAGTTGGAGTTGGATGGACAAATCTTTCGGGATTTGAATAAGAATGGCGAACTCGATGTTTATGAGGATATCAATGCACCGATCGAGGATAGGATCGATGATTTGATTTCACAGATGACCATTGAGGAGAAAGCGGGAACAATGTTTATGCCAGGAGTACCCGTAAACGAGGACGGTTCTTTGGAAAAGAAAGCAGATGCCACTGGGCCAGGTGCGCGTTATCCCGCAGCTATTGATAACATAGATAAAGGAAAGTTGAACCATTTCAATGTTTGGAGTATTCCACCAGACCCAAGTTTGATGGCGGTTTGGTACAATAGCCTTCAAAGTCATGCGGAAGCATCTCGTTTGGGCATACCGGTAACTATTGCTTCAGACCCACGACACCATTTTAGCAATACTATTTTTTCCATGGCAGCAAATGGATTTACCCAGTTTTGTGAAACGCCTGGGCTTGCGGCAATCGGCAATGATTCCTTGGTAGAGCAGTTTGCGGATATTGTCCGAAAGGAATATTTGGCCGTTGGCATTAGGGTGGCGCTTCATCCCCAAATCGACTTGGCAACAGAACCCAGATGGGCAAGAATAAGCGGAACCTTTGGTGAGGACGCCAATTTGACGGCCAGAATGGTAACGGCCTATCTTAAAGGTATGCAAGGAGAAACTTTGGATGAGAACAGTGTAGCTTGTATGACGAAGCACTTCCCTGGCGGGGGACCTCAAAAAGAGGGCTTGGATCCACACTTCGCTATTCAAAAGGGGCAAATTTATCCAGGGGATAATTTTGACTATCATTTAATTCCTTTTGAAGCGGCATTCAAAATGAATACAGCCTCTATTATGCCTTATTATGGCGTACCTACGGATCAGACAGATGAGGAAGTGGCGATGGCCTATAATAAAATGATCATTACCGATTTGCTTCGAAAAAAATACAACTACGATGGGGTTGTTTGTACTGATTGGGGCCTTATCACCGATGTGCAAATGGGCCCCGACATAACTTGGCCTGCACGTGCATGGGGTGTTGAAGAGTTGTCGCCATCCGAAAGGGTCCTTAAAATAATCCAGGCAGGCTGTGATCAGTTCGGGGGTGAAAATCGTCCTGAGCTAGTTGTGGAATTGGTAGCGAATGGAGAGCTCGATGAAGCAAGGATTGATGAGTCCTTGAGGAGAT
This sequence comes from Flagellimonas profundi, assembly GCF_017313275.1. GTDB lineage: Bacteria > Bacteroidota > Bacteroidia > Flavobacteriales > Flavobacteriaceae > Flagellimonas > Flagellimonas profundi. The sequence continues at coordinate 411,074 of NZ_JAFLNM010000001.1, forward strand.
TGCTACGTCAAAAGTTCCAGTTGGGATTGTTTGACAATCCTTTTGTTGACGAGACCAAGGTTTCCGAAATTGTAGGTCGCGAAGATTACCGTGCTATAGGTAATGCATCTCAACAGAAGGCCATAACATTATTGAAAAACAAGGATAGTTTCTTACCCCTTGAGTCCAACACAAGCAAGGTTTACATAGAAGGAATGGATAGTACGGTGGTGGCACAATATGCAAGGGTGGTACCTACTCCCGAAGAGGCAGATTTGGCTATCATAAGATTGAATACACCATGGTACCCTGCAGAGACCAAGAATCCATTTGCCCGCTCGTTTCATCATGGAGACCTTGATTTTAAACAGGAGGAGAAAACTAGACTCCTGGAAATTATGGATAAAGTACCTACCGTGGTGGATATTTATTTGGATAGGCCGGCAGTGATACCTCAAATTTCCGAAGCTTCAAGGGCTTTGATAGCTGATTTTGGCTCGAGCGATAAAAATGTTTGTGAAGTTCTTTTTGGAAATGCAGAACCCAAAGGAAAATTGCCTTTCGAATTACCATCATCCATGGAGGCAGTTGAAAATCAACTAACGGATGTGCCCTATGATAGTGAAAACCCACTATATACATTTGGTTTCGGATTGGAATATTAAGATTGAATTCCTTTCTGAATTTATTTCACTATTTTAAAGGACAACTAGAACTTATTCAAGTTTCTACCTGTTGATTTATTACAGAAAAGTAAAAGCAAACAAAAAGTAACCATGGCTACTACCAAAACTCAAATGAATAGGCGATTATTTTTAAAATCATCCACACTTGCGGGTGGGGGCATGCTGCTCGGCTTTAGCTGGATGATTTCCTGCAAAGACCAAGCAAAAAAGGTTGGTATGGAAATGCCTGAGGATTGGATAGAGGTGAACGGTTACATTAAGATCGGAGAAAATGGCATGGTGACCATTATGTCCCCAAACCCAGAGGGCGGTCAAAACGTAAAGACTTCCATGCCCATGATCGTGGCCGATGAGCTGGATGCAGATTGGGACATGGTTGTGGTGGAGCAAGCACCATTGGATACCGACCGATATACGCGTCAATTTATTGGAGGTAGCCAGGCCATCCGGCAGAGTTGGGAACGCTTACGGCAAGCCGGGGCATCGGCCAAATATATGTTGATGCAGACAGCGGCGGAGACCTGGGACGTGCCTATGGCGGAAATAATGGCGGAAAAAGGACAGTTGACGCATTCAGCAAGCGGTAAAAAAGGCCATTATGGAGAGTTTGCCACGGCAGCCTCCAAACTTTCAGTGCCAGAAACGGTCTCCTTAAAAGATATTGAAGACTTTACTATAATAGGCACGTCCAAAAAGAATGTGGATACAAAAAAAATCATCACTGGTAAGCCCTTATTTGGGATGGATCATATGCAAGAAGGAATGCTGACCGCCATGATCGTGCATCCGCCTGCTTTTGGTTTGACCCTAAAAAGTTTTGATGCTTCATCCGTAAAGGGAATGCCGGGCATAAAAGATGTTTTCTCCATAACAACCTATGCCGATGATTACGAATGGCAATATTTTGACACCAACTCCTTTTTGGAATTGGTCGTAGTGGTGGGGGATTCCACATGGGAGGTCATGAATGCAAAAAAAGCACTCGCACCCCATATAGAATGGGAAACCAGGCCCGAGCTGAAGATAGCCAGAGATAGGTTTGGCAGCAAAACCACTATGGTTTATCCGGCTGGACTGGAAAATACATCGGATCATAACAAGAAGATGTTGGAAATGTCCAACCAAAAGGGAAACGAACGTAGAAAGGATGGCGATCCCGATAGGGCCTTGCGCGAAGCGGACCAAGTTTTGGAGCGTTCCTATACAGCACCCTTTTTGGCCCATAACTGTATGGAGCCCATGAACTTTTTTGCTCACGTAACTGAAGAAAAAGCCGATTTTGCAGGCCCGCTTCAAAAGCCTGAATTTACGGAAAAGACCCTCTCTTCGAGATTGGACATTCCTTTGGATAAAATTGATATCAAAATGACCCGGCTGGGTGGTGGATACGGACGTAGGTCCTATGCGCATTGGCTGGTAGAGGCTGGTATAGTTTCCAAGCGTATGAATGCACCGGTTAAATTGATGTATACCCGTGAAGACGACATGACCGCTGGTATATACAGACCAGCTTATCGTGCCACCTACAAAGCAGCTCTCGACGGGGATAAGAACATCACAGGCTTGCATTTAAACGCAGGTGGCGTGCCGGAAAGCCCCATGTACGCCGATCGCTTTCCTGCAGGGACTTTGGATAATTACTCGGCCGAAGATTGGGCAATACCATCCAATATTACCGTAGGTTCCTTTAGGGCGCCAAGATCTAATTTTATGGCCTGTGCGGAGCAGACCTTTTTGGACGAATTGGCCGAAACAATGGGTAAAGATCCCATTGAACTACGTTTGGAATTGTTAAGTCGGGCAGAAACCGACCCAGTTGGAGAACGAAACGATTATGATCCTGCCCGATATAAAGGGGTGTTGGAATTGGTAAGGGACAAATCCAATTGGGGAGAAGAGAAGCCAGGTGTTTCCCGTGGTGTAGCGGCATATTTCTGCCATAATAGCTATGTGGCCCAAGTGCTGGACCTTATTATGGAAGATGGTCAACCAAAAGTGGACAAAGTATATTGTGCCGTTGATTGTGGCATTGTAGTCAACCCTGATGCTGCCAAGAATTTATTGGAAGGTGCCGTGGTGGACGGAATCGGGAACGCCATGTTTGGATCATTGAGCATTAAGGATGGAAAGCCCAATAAGCAAAATTTCGATGACTACCGTATGATTCGGATGTCGGAAGCCCCAAAAGAGATCGAGGTACATTTTGTGGAAAACCAAATAGATCCCACCGGTTTGGGAGAACCTGCCTTTCCGCCCATATTCCCGGCTTTGGCCAATGCCATGTACAAGGCCACCGGTAAACGATTGTATGACCAGCCTTTTTTATAAGGCAATATTTGGTTTTTAATGGAAGTTTGGGAAAATGTTCTGTTTACCCACTGGTTTGAATTTCTTAACTTTGCAACATGCAAACAAAAACAGAAAGATCGGTATCCCCCTTCAATAGCGAATTAAAGCTTAAAGGATTTAATGTATTCAAGATTGAAGAGGATAGTAGTGCGACCAAAATTTACAGTCGTAAGGATTTTTATAAGATTTGTTTGACCACCGGCAAGAGCATCATTAATTATTCCGATAAGAGTTTTGAGCAGGAAGGCACCATTCTATTTTTTGGTAATCCACATATACCCTACTCATGGGAGACTATTTCGACCACCTATGTGGGCTATACCTGTTTGTTCTCGGAGGAATTTTTAAATATGTCCGAACGTTCCGATAGTATTTTAAAATCGCCATTGTTCAGTTTGGGAGGTACTCCCGTATTAAAGATAAGCGAAGACCAACGCCTGTTTTTGAATGCTATTTTTGACAAGATGATGGAGGAGCAGCAAACCGATTACTCCTTTAAGGATGATTTGATTAGGAATTATATTCATTTGATTCTCCACGAAGCTTTGAAAATGCAGCCTTCGGAGAACTACGTGCAGCACCAGAGTGCGGCATCGCGGTTGACCAATGTGTTTTTAGAGCTGTTGGAAAGACAGTTTCCCATAGAGACTGCAGATAATCCATTGCAGTTGAGAAGCCCTCAAGACTACGCCGACAATCTTTCCGTACATGTGAATTACTTGAATAAATCCATAAAAGAGGTTACGGGGAAATCTACATCGACCCATATATCCGAACGTATTGTTACCGAAGCCAAAGCACTATTGCAGCACACCAATTGGAATGTAAGCGAAATAGCTTATGCACTTGGATTCGATTATCCTACCTACTTTAATAACTACTTTAAAAGGCTCACAGGTACCACTCCAAAGGCAATTCGCGCCTAATATTTGATTTTCTTAATTTTTGATTCGATAATCATTAACTTATAGTTAAAGAGGTAAGTTAACTTTGTATCGTGTTTTTAGGGCTAACAGAATATGCCCTATCACGTCTATAAATTCAGGAGGATGAAAACACTCATGGTTTCAGCTTCACTGCTCCTTTGCTTTACTGTCCTTTGGCTATCCGGTAAAGAAATGAGCGTTGAAAAAGAAGAATTAACAATAAAGGATATGAAATTAAAAATCTCATTTGGGGATACCGAACTGACCGCCACCTTGTACGACAATCCAACTTCAAGGGATTTAACCTCCATGCTTCCCATTACCACGGAACTGGAGGATTATGCCAGCAACGAAAAGATATTCTATCCCGAAAGAAAATTGACCAAGGATGGGGCTCCAGGTGGATACGAACCAAGCAAGGGCGATATTACCTATTACGCTCCATGGGGCGATGTGGCTATTTTTTATAAAGATTTCAGCTATTCGTCTGGGCTTATCGCATTGGGTAGAATAGAGAACAATGGCATTGAAAAACTACGCTCGGTGGGGAGTCAACTCGTAACCTTCGAGCTGATTGAAGAATAAATTTTTGAAACAAAAAAACAAAAACATGAAAGTTGTAATAATAGGAGCTAACGGAAAAGTAGGAAGGCTGATCGCTCAAAAAATGAGCGCATCGCAGGATTTTGAGCCAACGGCACTTATTAGAAAAGAAGAACAAAAGGAATATTTTGAATCCATCGGGGTGTCCACTATTGTGGAAAATATCGAAAGTCCCGAAGAAGTAATTGCTGAAGCTATCAAAGGTTATGACGCTGTAGTGTTTTCGGCGGGTTCTGGCGGAGCAACGGGTGCCGACAAGACCATTGAAGTGGACCTGTTTGGCGCCGTAAAAAGCATTGAAGCGGCCAAAGTTAATGGCATTTCCCGCTTTGTAATGGTAGGTGCGGCTCTTTCCGATGACCCTAAGAGTTGGCAACCTGAAAGTATGAAGCCCTACTACATTGCCAAACATTTGGCCGATAAGGAACTCAAGCGAAGTGGACTGGACTTTACCATTTTAAGGCCTGTTCTGCTTACCGATGATGAAGATATAGGTAAGATAACCATTCAGTCCGACCCACAATCGCTGAACAAAAAAATACCAAGGCAAGCGGTTGCGGAAACTGTCCTAAGAGTCTTGCCCGATATGGCAACCCATAAAAAAGTAATGGAAATGAGCGAAGGTTCGTTGGAAATAGATGAAGCCATTAATAAGTTTTTGGTCTAGGACAATGATGTTTTGATGCTCCAAAAAGGTGCTCAAAAGCATGAAACTTTAACGCTATCAAATCAAGGTTTGATTCTCTTAAGTTTTGATTTGATTTTCATTATCCGTGAAGACGTTTTATGACGTAACTTGTTGATGTATTGATTTTTAATTCGGTTAGAACAAGAAATCAAGCACTGAAACGCTCGATGATTTTTAAAAATAATTTCAAAAACTTAAAAATGAAGAATACGATTTTAACTGCGTTAACAGCTTTTCTAATTTTTATGGTGGGCTGCAAGCAAAAAGAAAGACAAGTTGCAAATGAACAAGTAATGGTAGAAGCTTTAGATACGGAAGAGCTTGACGCTATTTTTCCAAAAGGACAAAAAGGTCCTGCGGACTTTTTTACGGGCAATGCCTATAACTATGGTTTGGTGCCAATGGATTCCACATACACAACCCTTGTTGGGAATGTCTATTTTGAGCCAGGAGCAAGAAGTAATTGGCATGACCATCCCGCCGGTCAAATATTGATCATTACCGACGGTGAGGGATTTCATCAAATTGAAGGTCAGCCCAAGGAAAAGTTGACAAAGGGAAGTATTGTAAAATGCCCGCCAAATGCAAAACATTGGCATGGGGCAAGTCCTGAGAAGGGGATGCAACAGATTTACATAGTGCCCAATACCGAAAAAGGTGTTGTAAACTGGATGGAACCAGTTAGTGATGAACAGTATAACGGTAATTAACCGAACAAATGAAAAAAGAACAGAACAAATCCAGACGATCATTCCTCCAGAATTCTGCTTTGATGGGGGCAGGGGTAACATTGGCGAACCCAATGCAGCTGTTTGCGGATAACACTATTTCTAACTATAAGCCTATTGACATGGACCAGAATATTAAAACCAAAGGATATGCAGCTACCGATGATTCGGGAAAATTAAGCCCGTTCGAATTTGAACGCAGACCGGTAGGCGACGATGATGTATTGATAGACATAAAATTTGCCAGTATCTGTCACTCCGATATCCACCAAGAAAAAGGCCATTGGGGCCCTCAACAGTATCCGCAAGTTCCTGGACACGAAATTGTTGGTATTGTGGCGGCCGTTGGTAAAAATGTGACCAAGTTCAAAGTGGGCGATCGTGCAGGGGTTGGCTGTATGGTGGACAGTTGTATGGAATGTGATAATTGTACCCATGGAGAAGAACACTATTGCGAAAGAGGGGAAACTTTGTTTACCTATGGGTATCCTACAGAAGCGGAACCCACGGGTATCTCTCAAGGTGGATATTCCAATAAGATTGTGGTGAGGGACCATTTTGCAGTCCATATTCCCGAGCACATTAGTTTTGAGGAGGCCGCACCATTACTTTGCGCTGGAATTACAACCTATTCCCCACTGATGAAAGCCGATTTTAAAATTGGTGACAAAGTTGGTGTTGCAGGAATTGGAGGGTTAGGTCATATGGCCATTAAACTGGCTGTGGCCAAAGGAGCTGAGGTGTATGGATTTACTACTTCGGCGGACAAGGCAAAGGATATTTTGTCTTGGGGAGCCAAGGAAGCTGTTGTGGTAGACTCGTTGGATAAACTTCAGGCTTACCGTGGACAAATGGATTATATGATTTCCACCATTCCATACGCTTACGAAATGTCGTCCTACATGGATTGTGTGAAGCCCAACGGATTTTTCACCCAAGTTGGGGTGCCGATAGGAGGAGAGTACACGGTGAACAATTTCAACATGATGTTCAATAGGGTCAACTATAACAGTTCACTTATCGGTGGAATCCCTGAAACCCAAGAGGTCATTCATTTTTGTGCGGATAATGGAGTCCGTCCGGAAATTGAAATTATAAACGCCGAGCAAATCAATGATGCTTGGGAAAAAGTGGTGAACAAGGAAGCGCGATACCGATATGTTATCGACGCAGCCACATTTTAATCGAATTAATAACAATAAAAATAGACTATGATATTACAAGAAACATATACACTAAACAACAAAGTAGAAATTCCAAAATTGGGTCTTGGTACTTGGTTCATCGACAATGATGCCGTAGTACAGGCCGTGAAGGATGCGGTAAAATTGGGTTATCGCCATATCGATACTGCCCAAGCCTACCAAAACGAGGAAGGTGTAGGCCAGGGAATAAAAGAAAGCGACGCGGATCGAAGCGAACTTTTCGTGACCACAAAACTAGCTGCGGAAGTAAAGTCTTATGATGAAGCCATGGCTGCCATTGACAAATCTTTGGATGTGATGGGATTGGATTATATCGATTTAATGATTATCCATAGCCCAAAACCATGGCAGGACTTCAAGGGCGAAGAACGCTTTTTTGAAGGTAATCTAGCAGCTTGGAAAGCTTTGGAAGAAGCTTATGAAGCAGGAAAACTTAAAGCTATCGGTCTTTCCAACTTCGAAATCGAAGATGTGCAAAACATTTTGGACAATGGTTCCATTAAACCTGCAGTGAATCAAATATTGGCGCACGTAACCAATGTACCAAAGGAAACTATCGAATTCTGCAAGAAGAACAATATTTTGGTAGAGGCTTACTCTCCAATAGGGCATGGGGAATTGTTCAATAATGATGAGGTGGTCAAAATGGCTGAAAAGTATGGAGTTTCCGTACCGCAGTTGGGCATCCGCTTCGATCTGCAATTGGGTCTACTTCCCCTACCAAAAACAGCTAATCCAGACCATATGAAAAGCAATGCCGAGTTGGATTTCGAAATATCGCAAGAAGATATGGAAGCACTTCAAAATCTGGAAAAAATAGAAGACTACGGAGAGGCCAGTAAGTTTCCGGTATTTGCTTAAGTGTTTCAAGGAAAGGAATTAAAATAGGAAAAATAAAATCATGAAAATTTATAAAAATGGGGAAATCCCATCCATGAAAGGACCGGAAGAATGGTTTACCGGGGATGTGATTGTTGATCCTCTTTATCAAAATGTAGAAAATGTTACTAAAGGTGCTGCCGCTTTGGTCACTTTTGCACCAGGGGCCAGGACTGCTTGGCATACCCATCCTGCAGGACAAACCTTGATCGTGCAATCGGGGTTGGGTTGGATTCAAAAAGAAGGTGGTCCCATTGAGGAAATTCGCCCTGGGGATATCGTCTATTTTGAACCCAACGAAAAGCACTGGCATGGAGCATCTGCAAATAAGGCAATGAGCCATATTGCCGTTCAGGAAGAAGTGGATGGCGAAGTGGTGACCTGGATGGAGAAAGTAACCGATGAAGAATACTCCAAAAGCTAGGGCTAGGTATTAAAAGATACTATTGAAAAAGAAAATATCGCTTTGGGCAATGGAGGTTTACTTTATTGCCCAAAGTTTTTAAATGAAGATACATGAGCGAAATATCAAAAAAACTGACAACGGAAGAAATAGAGCAAATAGCTGAGAATGACGATTTTCATATTTCCGTTCTAAAAGAAGACGGAGAGACTTATGGTAGGTTGACCTGGATTTGGTCCGTGTCCGTGGATGGTAAACTCTATGTACGTGCTTACAATGGGGTCAATTCCAGATGGCACAAATCCGCCTTGAAGCAAAAGGAAGGAAAAATAAAGGCCGCAGGTATGGAAAAGAAAGTCCGTTTTGAACCCGTGGATGGCTCATTGAATGAAAAAATCGACCAAGCCTATCGTCGGAAATACAGTTCAAGCCCTTATTTGGGCTCCATGATAAGCGATACGGCCAAAGCGTCAACTGTTGAAGTAAAGCCGTTTAATTAAGGCGACAATTACTTACTAGGGGTAATATTTGGGAAATAAATGGTATAGAGCGTTTGGTTTAATCATAAAACCATCAAAAAGTGTTACATTAACACTTTAAATGGAATTGATGAATCAAACACCAGTTTTATGTTGAAGAACAACTACTACATTATTCTTCTTGTTGTTTTTGTGAGCGTGTCCACTCAAGCCCAAGATATTTTTATAACCAATACCCAAAATAGGGACTTTGTTAGTTTGAACGGAAAATGGAAATATGTTTTAGACCCCTATCAAACAGGAGGCATGGGAGGGATGCCTGTTTACAAAAACTATATCCCCAAAGACAAATCCGATCGAGTGGAGTACGGGTTTAACAATGGCAAAACACTTTGGGTTCCTGGGAGTTGGAACACACAACATCCCGAATTGACCTATTTTGAGGGGAACATTTGGTACCGAAGAACTTTTGATAAGGAAGACCTTTCCGAAGACAATCGCTACTTTGTCCATATCGGTGCTGCAAACTATAGGACCACGGTTACCTTTAACGGTGAAGTTTTGGGCAGTCATGAAGGTGGCTTTACCCCCTTTTCTTTTGAGATTACCGATTTAATTAAGAAAGAGGATAACTTTTTGATCATTGGAGTGGATAATACCAGGGCCGATGATAATATTCCCTCCAAGGTTGCGGATTGGTTCAATCACGGAGGCATCATTCGAGATGTAAAGCTTATTGAAACGCCGTCCACTTTTATCAACAATTATTTTATTTCCCTGGATGCATCCACTCTGGATCAAAGAACGAAGCAAATTAAGGGCAACTTGGAGTTAAATGGCAGTTCAATGCCCAAACAAGCACAGCTCATCATTCCTGAATTACGGGTAAATCAAGATATTGCAATCAACCCAGATGGCACTGCAGAGTTTAATGCCCTTACAAAAGGGATGGAACTATGGTCGCCCAAAAATCCAAAATTATACGAGGTGACTTTGGTGGCGGGAAAGGATACGATACGTGATCAGATTGGGTTCAGGACCATCGAGATCCAGGAAAAACAAATTGTGCTCAATGGGAAGCCCATTTTTTTAAAGGGAATATGTCTTCACGACGAAAATCCCTTGCGTAAAGATCGCGCAAACGCTATTGAAGATGCCGAATTGGTATTAGGTTGGGCACAGGAATTGGGATGCAATTTTATCCGATTGGCCCATTATCCACACCAAGAAAATATAGTTCGACTGGCCGATAAATTGGGAATTCTGCTTTGGGAGGAGCTGCCCTTGTATTGGGGAATTCAATGGGATAACCCCGAAGTATTGGAAAAAGCCAAAAAACAGTACACTGAAATGATCGATCGGGATTTTAATAGGGCAAGTACGGTAATTTGGTCCATCGCCAACGAAACGGCTTCCATTCCCGATAGGAACAATTTTTTGGGGGAATTAGCGGATTATATCAGAAGTATTGACGATACCCGTTTACTCTCCGCTGCCATTAAAAAGGATCAGGAACTGGATGGCCATCCCGACAGTGTTTATACCTATAATGACCCACTTATTGAAAAATTGGATATCATCAGTATCAATGAATATTTGGGATGGTATGGAGGAGCCCCGGAGGAAACACGAAAAAAATCGTTTGAGTTTGGTTTTGAAAAGCCCGTTATCGTAAGCGAGTTCGGTGGAGGTGCCTTGCAGGGCTTCTATGGTGACAAACGTACCCGTTGGAGCGAGGAATTCCAAGAGTACCTGTACCAGGAGAGTTTGGCCATGTTCGATAAGATCGATGGCCTATCGGGAATGGCCCCTTGGATATTGGTGGACTTTATGTCTCCCTTAAGACAATTGCCCGGGGTGCAGGATGGGTGGAACAGAAAGGGGCTGATCTCTGAAAAAGGAAGAAAGAAAAAAGCATTTTTTGTACTTCAGAAGTACTACGATAAAAAATAAAAAACCGGCTGATAAGAAAAAGAGCAATTTTAAAATTGCCCTTTTTTACATGGTCTTTGGTCCAAATTATTTGAACAGCCTTTGGGCAAATATCACCAGATAGTCTCTCCAATTGTTCCAGGTGTGGCCACCATCGGTCTCCACATATTCGTATTCCATGCCCATCTCATCCATTTGGTTTCTGAAACTTTCGTTGCCCCTCAAAATCATATCCATGTCATCTTCACCGATCGCCATCCAATACAGTTCGTATCCATTTTCCATTTGTTGTCTCAACTTTTCGTCCTTGTTCTCGTACATGGGGGACGTAACACCGTTTCTTGGAACCCCGAGAGCAGACGAAAAAAGGCCGATATAATCAAAAGTATTGGGATAGTTCAGTGCAATATTCGCCGTGTGGAAGCCTCCCATGGACAGTCCTGCAATTGCTCTGCTCGCTTTGGTATCCTTGGTCCTGTAATTTTCTTTAATGAACTTCATGGCGTCCACAAAGGTTTCCTCAAACTTGCCATCCATGGTGTTGGGAAGCATAAAAGTAATTTTCGGGAAGCCACTGCTGCCGTTTCCCGGTGATGCCTCTTGGTACACATTACCATTGGTCATTACTACGATCATGGGTTCCGCCTTGCCTTGGGCAATAAGGTTGTCCAAAATTTGGGCCGCTCTTCCGGAACCTAACCAAGCTTCCTCATCACCCCCTACACCATGTAAAAGATAGAGTACAGGGTATGCATCCGTAGTTTTCTCATATCCTGCGGGGGTGTAGACCGCCATTCTTCTTTTCTTATCATTGCCGGGGGAGTCGTACCAACGGTAGGCAACGGTGCCATGGGGTACATCCTGTACCTTGTACATATCGGCTTTTCCGCCCTCCACCAAAAATATATTGGAAAGGTTGCTCACATCTCTAATGGCATATGGGTTGGATGGGTCGACCGTCCGAACACTGTCTATGGAAAAGTGATAACGGTAGAGTTCTGAGGGCAATTCGGGCGTAGTAAAGGTCCAAATACCTTTGTCCCCTTTTTCCATCTCATAGGAAATAGGGGCGAAGGCATGTTCGCCATCCAAACTACCCGATACACTTACTGTTTGAGCCAAAGGTGCCTTTACGCGAAAGGTTACTGTGTTGTCGGGGTTGATTTCGGGGGAAACAAGAGCTGGTTCGTTGAAAAGGTCCTGTTGAGCATAGGTAGATAGGGTCATCAAACCTAAAGCCAGGAGTAAAAATTTGTTTTTCATGATTATGGTGTTTGTTTTTTATATGCTCCACTATATATTGAGGGCATGCAAATTTTAATGCCAATCCATGGGTTTTACCATGTAATTTGTCACGTTCAACCCTTACCGTTTTAAATTGGGATGTACCTTGTCAAAAACAGTCCGAGTCGAGTATCAAGTAAAGTTATGGGATAAACTTAGCTATTGATATACCACAATTACTGATATAAATACCCGTATTACCGATGCCTTATAAAATGTTGCTGTTTTTTTACGAGCTGACCGTTTTCTTTTTAGAAAAAAGTAAAAAGAGTAGTCCACAAAACAACCACGCTGGCAAGGTCATGAAAGATAAAAAGACATCAAAAGTTACGGATATAAAGTAACAAATACCAAAACTGATGGCCCAGGCCCAAAATACCGCCCGATTGAACTTCATATTCATTTTTTCAGCATAATCTATGATGATATTGGCCTTTTTGCCATAAAAGTGTTCAAATACGATGATAGCTCCCATGGGTGCCAAAATAAAACCGTACAGTGCTACAAAATCCAATAGTTTCATGGCAAATGCTGGGAAAAGTCCCGCCAAGGTGGCCACACTACCTGCAATAATGGTGACCCAGAAGGTCGAGGTTTTTGGAATAATAGCCTGAAATGCCAATCCTGCCCTGTAAATGGTTGGGTTGGCCGTTGTCCATCCTGCCAAAACCACGGCAATGGCTCCAAAGATGCCCAAAGCATTGTAAGCCAGGGGACCCGGGGCAACTGTTGGCGCCGTACCATCCGTCAAAGCTGCCTGTGCTTCTGGAGATTGCAAGTAAACCGCATAGAGCAGTGCCGCTGCAATCCATGCCATATAGTGGCCTACATACATTCCTGCTGCGGTGGTCCAACCAGAACTTGCCTTTTTTGCAAAGCGGAACACAGAAAGGTCCGACATTCCCACATGCATGGCTGCATTGGCAAACCAAGACCAAATCATAACGTGCCAAAATGTATATTTAATTTGGCCTGGGAAAGGCTCACTTCCCTCGCCCCAAATATTCCAAAAATCGGCAAAACTGTTCACATCAAGGTCACGTAAGGCAACAATGCCACTGGCCAAAAATGCCAATACAATTATCGGAGACATATAATTGGCCGCTTTGGAAACAGTTTCATATCCTTTTGCTGCAATAATGGAAATTACTGCTCCAATGGCCAAAACGATTATGATCCAAGTGATACCATTGGGCATGGTATCGGTCAATTTTGGCATTTCCATGTCAAAAGGAATACCCACTGCAGTGGCCGAAACCGTGATCATGGCGCCAGCAAGAAAACAGAAGAGGATTCCATTCGCAAGATTGTAGACCGTCACTAAATTTTTCCCCACAATTTTCTCCAATTGATAGTATAGGGTAAGCCGGTACTTCACCGCTATTTCTGCCGTAAGAAAGCGCCAGCTCAATACTGCCAAAAGATTACCCAAAAGAAGTCCCACAATTAAATCAAAAGCGCTCACACCTGTGGTTAAAAAGAGTGGACCGATTACAAATTCGGTACCTGCTGCATGTTCACCGGCATACATCCCCAAAAAGCTTTTCCAACTTTTCAGTTTTGATTGAGGAACAGGTTCTCTTTCAAATTCGCCGCCTGCTATCTCCTCGATTTCTTCATCAATATTATATTGGCTCATGTGGGTTTGGTTTGTATCGTTAAATTTATGTGCTTGTTTGTTAGATCAGGTGCTTATGAAGATCTTGGATGTTCTCGCAGCACAATTGATCCATAATTTGTTGTAGTTGGACCTTTAAAATTGTCATGGTGTGGTCGCCTCCTTTTTTGCCCATGGCAGCGGCACCGTACATAAAGGAACGCCCCATAAAGGTAAATTCGGCTCCCCGCGCCAAAGAACGTGCCATATCGGGTCCTGAACGCATTCCACTGTCCATCATAACCGTGATTTGGTCCTTGTATTTGGCAGCAATCCGTGTCAAAGGAGCAATCGTGGATTCTCCCGCATCCAATTGTCTGCCACCGTGATTGGAAACGATAATTCCATCGAATCCTAATCTTATGGCCTGTTCGGTATCTTCTTCCGAGGCTACGCCTTTCAACACCAATTTTCCTTTCCATTTGTCCCTGATCGGTTTGATGCGTTCTTCGTTCAAGCGTCCTGAAAAGGTTTTGTCCATAAACTTGCCCAATTGCTTTAGGTTGAGTCCCTCTGGGGTGTATGGTCTTAAGGTTTCAAATGTGGGAATGCCGTGCCTAAGGGTTTGAAGTGCCCAATTTGGTTTCCCTAATATTTGAAGAATGTTGGCCATCGTCATTTTGGGAGGCAAGGCCAACCCATTCTTAAAGTCACGTGGTCTGTAACCGAAGGTGGGTACATCGCAAAGCAAGACCAAAACAGGACAGCCTGCTGCGGCCGCTCTATCCAAAATATCATTTCTAACAGCATCTTCCGCCGGATTGTATAATTGAAACCAAGCTTTACCTTCGGTGAGTTCGCTGGCCCTTTCAATATCCATGGTGGTCACAGTGCTCAAGATAAACGGTACATTGTGTTTGTTGGCCGCCTTGGCCAAAATTTCCGGCGAATTGGGCCACATCAACCCTTGAAGGCCAACAGGTGCCACACCAAAAGGGGCATCGTATTCTTCTCCGAACAAAGTGGTTTTTATGGAAGCACCCTTAAAATCCTTGATATAGGTCGGTTTAAGTTGAATATCCCTTATTTCGGAGGTGTTTCTACGAATATTGACATCTTCGTTGCAACCTCCATCCAAATATTCAAATGCAAAGCGCGGAATTCTTTTCTTGGCTTTATCCCTTAAATCGTCAACAGAAGGATATCGGGTATCAAAACTTTGGGCCATATCAATTTGTAATTAAAGGTCTATGTTTTTTTAAAGCGTAGTTCTTTTTCAGGAACTTTTGGTCCAATTCTACATTGGAAATGGCTATGGCCGCCCCCAATGCAGAACCGAGTGATGCATCCGTGGTCTTCACCTTCATCCCATCAAATCCACGGGCCAATAATTCCACGAATATTTGATTGTTGGTAAAGCCTCCGTCAATATACAATTGTTTGATGTTATCCTTTCCGATAGCTCGTTGTATACTTTCTATTTGCAATTCCACTAGTTCCATCATTAATTGGTGATAGGCTTCTTCATAGGAATTAAATTGCATTGGTGCTTGTACGTCCGGAGATGCTGCATCAAGACTTGCCCATTTAAATTTATGGGTAAAATTATCCTTTATCCTTTGATGGATATCGGCATCAAAACTTACGGTCTTGTGATAATCTTCGGAAACTCCGAAGAGTGTTGCCAGTTCCCTGACCTGTTCATTGTACTCATTGCCCAGGAACAATCGTGCAGCCTTTACGGGCTCACCATTGATGCGCATATAATTAATGCAATTGGAATCGGTATCCTCATCCGTCAAAAGTTCTTTGGAAAATGGATTGAGGGCAATGCTCCATGTTCCTGTGGAAAGCAACAGGAACTTTTTGTCAATACTTCGAATGTAAGGTAAAAGGGCCGAGGAGCTATCATGTATCCCAACGCCCACTTTGATTTGATGTCCCATGAGGTTGGTGTTGATACTGGTCCCCGTATCCACGATGGAAGGCAATAACTTATGGATTTCCTCTTGGTAGACCCATTCGTGGTAATCCTCTTTTTCATAGTTCCAAAGCGCAGTATGGCAACCAATACTGGTATATTCACTAACCGGAATTCCCGTAAACAAATAGCTTAGATATTGTGGTAAATGCAGTGAATACTTGATTTTTGAAAATACCTCCGGTTTTTCGTGCTTTAACCAATAGAGTTGGATGCCCGAGTTGAGCATGCCCTCTCGTGTGGTGCCCGTTTCCCTGCAAAATTTTATCTCCGGTCCATACTTCGCGTAGAACTTTTCAACAATGTCGTTATTGATGGGTTTGGTGTAATTGTATAGCGGGGTGACCACTTTCCCCATATCATCCAAATGAACGAAGCTTGCCCCGTAAGATGAAAAATTGACAGCTTTTACTTTATAATCCTTGGACTTTAGAATGCTGTGAAAGGTATTCTTTATCCAGTTTTGAAGTTCGATCAGATTTTCCGTGGGATGGCCATCCTCGTCTTGAATAGGCTCTAAATAGGTGTAATCGCGATGGACTTCTTTGAAGTCCATGTCAAAGAGAAAGAACTTTTTGTTTGTCTTGCCAATGTCAAAAACCGCAATTACTTCTTTTGCCATATGATTTGGATTATAGGCCTGTTGCCATTGTATGTTTACCCCTTTCGTCCACTAATTTTTTACGAACCTCCAAATGTCTGTAGGTGTCCAATGGGTTCAAAGCTCCTCCGTCGGATACTCGTGCACGTTCCAAAAGAGGTCGTACATCGGTAAGGTAGGCCTCCTGTAAAATTTCTTGGCACAAGGTTACATCGTGATTTTTTTGTGCTTCGCGAAGTGCCTTTTGGTCCACCAAAAGCGCTTTCGCATATGAAGAACGGATGGCTTCCAGGGATTGCATAAGATCTTCCAATGGATCTTTTATATTATGGCTGGCGTCAATCATCCAAGCTGGGTAAGGGTTTTGTGGATTGTTCTCCATTCCGTACACCAACTCATTGAAAATCAAGAAAAGGGAATATGGTTTTATGCTACCTACCGTGAGGTCGTCATCCCCATATTTGCTATCATTGAAATGAAATCCTCCCAGTTTGCCTTTCATCATTAGAGTGGCCACAATCTGTTCTATATTGGTGTTGGGCAGATGATGTCCCAAATCTACCAATGTAAAGGCTTTTGGCCCGCATTCATTGGCCAACATAAAGGAAGTGCCCCAATCTTGGATTACCGTGCTGTAGAAGTTTGGCTCGTAAGGCTTGTATTCTATAAACAGTTTCCAATCTTCGGGTAGGGTTTTATAGATTTCCTGTAAACTGTCCTGGGTGTTTTTGAGAACGGTCTGGAAATTGTTCTGGCCGGGAAAACTTGAACCATCGGCCAGCCAAACGGTCAAACTTTTGGAGCCCAACTTTTCTCCCAAGCGGATAACATCGATATTGTGTTGTATGGCCTGTTCTCTTGCTTTGTCGTCCGTGCTGCAAAGCGACCCGAATTTATAAGAATGTTTTTGATCAGGTTGATCCTGGAAGGTATTGGAGTTCATGGCATCAAACTTAAGATCAAGCGATTTTGTCAAGGCTTTGATCTTCTCTGCATCTTCGGGAACATCCCATGGGATATGCAGTGAAATGGCACCTGCGGATTTTGTCAGTGCATGGATAAGACCGACATCCTCAATTTTTTGCTCTAAAGTTCCGGGTTCCCCATGAAAGGAGAACCTTCCAAAACGCGTTCCACCGGCACCCAAGGCCCAACTTGGAATGGCTACCTTAAAATCTCCGACTTTTTTTAGGATATTTTCAACATCATGGCCCTTATTGGTAAGGTTATTGGCCAAAAAATCAAAACTTTGATCGTGTTTATCAAAGTTGTTTTGGTTGTGAGATGTTATCTGTTCTTTATTTAAAATCATAAGGTCTTGTCATCTTTAAAAACCGTAGGCCATGATCTGGCCTACGGTAATACTTGAATTTAAAATAAACTAACTCAAAACCTATCTTGTAAATGCATTGGCCATGCCGCCATCCACATTGATAATGTTTCCAGTACTTTTATCCAGTAGGCCAACAAAGGCAAATACCCCATTGGCAATATCTTCTGGATATATAATTTCGTTGAGCAGATTTCTTTTCGCGTAGTGTGCAGGTAGGTCTTCCACTTTTATTCCATGGGCCTTGGCACGTCCTTCGGCCCATTCACCTTCCCATATCTTGCTTCCTACGATCACTCCATCGGGATTTACGGTGTTTACGCGGATTCCTTTGCCTCCAAGTTCTGCCGCCAGTAAACGTACCATGTGCATCTGGGCTGCTTTAGCAGTTCCGTAACCTACATTATTAGGTCCGGAAACCAGTCCATTTTTACTGGCAATGCTAATAATATCCCCGCCCAAATCTTGTTTGTTCATAATATCCACTCCTTGCTTATAGAGCTCGAACTGACCTTTCACCAATACATTCTGGAGCAAGTCCCAATCTTTTTCAGTGGTCTCTTCCAATGGTTTTGATATAGCCAAACCTGCACTGTGGATCACTAAATCCACTCCGCCAAATTCCAGGCAAGCGGACTTGTAAGCTTTCTTGATCGAATCGGAACTGGTTACATCACAAACGGCATAACTTGCCACATCCCTTGGGTAGGTTTCCACAGCTTCTTTTAATCTGTCTTCGGCAATATCAGTTAAAACCACATTGGCTCCTTGCTCTGCAAGCTTATCTGCTATGGCTTTGCCAATACCGCCCCCTGCGCCTGTGACCAATGCCACTTTTCTGGATAACGGCTTTTCCTTCGGCATACGTTGCAACTTAGCCTCTTCCAACAACCAATATTCGATGTCAAAGGCCTCTTGTCTTGGCAAAGAGGTATAGGCAGAAATTGCCTCTGCTCCACGCATCACATTAATAGCGTTGATGTAAAACTCACTTGCTACACGTGTGGTCTGCTTGTTTTTTGAGAAACTGAACATTCCAACACCTGGATAAATAATGATGACCGGATTGGGGTCACGCATGGCAGGACTGTTGTCGTGCTTGCAGTTTTCATAATATGCTGCGTATTCTTTTCTATATTGTTCGAATGCGGGTTCTAATTTTTTGAGAACATCTTCTGTATTGGATAAATCTTCTTCTGGATCCAGGGTCAAAACCAATGGTTGGATTTTTGTCCTTAAGAAGTGATCAGGACAAGAAGTCCCCATTGGGGCTAGTTTCTGCAAATCATTACTGTTGATATACTCCATCACCACATCAGCATCGGTAAAATGACCGATCATACGGTTTTCAGAAGAACACAGTCCACGTAAAAGTGGCATCAACTGGGCCGCTTTTTCTTTTCTTTGGTCTGCAGGCAAGGATTCCACTTTCTGTCCTCCAAAAACTTCACCTTGTTCCTTTATTTTTTTCTCAATGTATTCAGAAGCCATTTCAATGACTTCCAAACTGTTGATATAGCATTCATAAGAAGTGTCTCCCCAAGTAAACAAACCGTGGCTCCCTAAAACAATACCTCTTATACCGGGGTTTTCGTTCAAACATTTTTCCAATTGAAGCCCAAGGTCAAACCCAGGTCGTTGCCATGGTACCCAGCCCATGGTATCTCCCCAAATTTCCTTGGTGACCTTTTCACTGTCCTTCGCGGCCGCAACGGCAATCAACGCATCTGGGTGCAAGTGATCAATATGTTTAAAAGGAAGTAATCCGTGCAATGGGGTGTCGATTGAGGGGGCTCGACTGTCCAAATCATAAATACAGTGGTTGAATAGTCCTACCATCCTATCTTCATCGTGCAATCCTTTGTAGACCTTCTTCAAATTTCTTAATCGTTCGGTATAAAGACCTGCAATTCCTGAACGGGTTAGGGTTCCGATATCACCTCCAGATCCTTTAATCCACATTACTTCAACGTCTTCGTTGGTCAGAGGGTCTTTTTCAATAGTCTTACAACTTGTATTTCCCCCTCCGTAGTTCGTAATCCTTAAATCGGAGCCCAAAATATTGGACCTATATAGGAACAGGGCCACTTGGTCATCACCAAGTTCCAAGGCCTTTTTTTCGTCCCATAGATAATCCACGTGTTTAAAAGTCTTAATCCCCATCAGGTTATTTTTTTTATTATTGTTGTTGGTAAATGTAGTTACCCATTTTCTATTAAGTGTTCTGCACTGTTAAGTAAACCTGTCCTAAAAGTTAGTAAAATGTTGGAATTAATTGACATAAAAGAAGAATCCAAAGTACCCAAGTACAAACAGATAGTAGATTCCATTTTGGCAGCCATCGAAAATGGCAAGATAAAATTGGACGATAGGTTGCCATCGGTGAACGAACTATTGATCGAATTTGATATTTCTCGGGATACTGTGGTAAGGGCATACGATCATCTTAAGAAAAACAAGATCATTGAATCGGTTCCGGGAAAGGGCTATTATGTGAAAAGAGATCAACTGGCTCTAAAGGCCAAGGTTTTTCTGTTGTTCAATAAACTTAGTCCCCATAAAAAAATAATCTATGATGCATTTGCCAAGACCTTGGGCGATAACGCAACCATCGATTTTTTTATCTATGAAAACAATTACAGGCATTTTAAGGAATTGATCCTGTATTCAAAAACAAGGTCCTATACCTATACACATTACGTAGTGATCAGTCACTTTGAAGAAGGTGGGGATGATGTGCTCCGTTTTATAAAAAAGGAGATTCCTTTGGAAAAATTGATCGTGCTGGACAAAAGACTGGATGGATTGCCCAATACCGTGTCCAGTATTTATCAGGATTTTGAGCAAGACATTTATTCGGCCCTCGTAAAATTGAATCCAAAACTTAGAAAGTACAAACAACTCAAATTACTTCTTCGAAAAAAAACATATCATCCGATAGAGATCAAAAAAGGGTTCATTAAGTTCTGTGGGCAATTTGCTTATGAGTTTGGTATTATTGAAGAGATCGAATCCAGTGAAATAGAAAAGGAAACCGTATACATTAACCTTAAGGAGAACGACCTTGTGATTTTAATAAAGAAAATCAAACAATCCAAATATGTATTGGGTAAGGATGTAGGAATTATTTCTTACAATGAAACTCCCTTAAAGGAAGTGCTATTGGATGGTATTACGGTAATTTCCACGGATTTTGAGAATTTAGGAAAAAAGGCAGCGGAAATTGTTTTGAAAAACCAAGCTATTTATACCGAAAATCCGTTTTATGTGATTACTAGAAACTCGCTTTAGGATATATTCTTCAAATTTTACAACGCTAAAAATTATTCCGTATCAGAACAGTACAGAACGGAATAGTTCTCCCCTAACATTATCTTAACATTGTGGTGAATCAATTGCCAAACATGTGATTGTGATTCATTTTTGGCCCAATTTACATGCACAAATGTTGGGTCGATTACACAAATTAATTAACTAAAAACAAACTATGAGGACTAAAAAGACATTATGGTTAGGGGTTCTTTTTATGGCTATCTTCTGTGGCTTTACAGCCAATGCACAACAGCGGATTACTGTAAGCGGAACTGTTACAGATGCAGAAACAGGCCAACCCTTACCTGGGGTTACCGTTGTTGAACAAGGTACTACAAACGGTACAAGTGCAGATTTTGATGGTAATTATTCCATCGATGTTGCTTCAGATGCAGTATTGACCTTTTCTTCCGTGGGTTATGCAGCACAGAACATTCCTGTGAATGGAAGAACACAGATTGATTTAAGTCTTTCTGTGGACAGTCAGCAACTGGATGAGGTTGTAATTGTTGGATATGGTACCCAGACCAGTAGAAAGGTAACAGGTGCTGTTCAACAGATTGACTCAGAGCAACTTGCAGACATACCTGTTCCACAGGTAACACAAAAATTGCAAGGTAGATTGGTTGGTGTACAAATTAACCAAACTACTGGTAAGCCGGGTCAGGGAATTCAAGTAAGAGTTCGTGGACAGGCTTCCATATTGGCAGGTAGTGATCCATTGTATGTGGTTGATGGTTTCCCAATTGTTGGGGATATCAGTTCCATTAACCCGGATGAAATTGAAAGTATCAGTGTTCTTAAGGATGCGGCTTCAACTTCATTATATGGTTCCAGAGCCGCCAACGGTGTTGTGCTTATTACCACTAAATCGGGTAAGACCGAACAGGGAGGCTTTTCCATTAGCTATTATGGTGGTGTTCAAACAGTACCACAAAAGGGACGTCCCGATTTGATGAACGGAACTGAATTTGCCCAGTTTAAAAAAGAATCTTACGAAGATTTGGGTCAACCGGTCCCTGAACCATTTCAAAATCCGGAACAGTACGGAGAAGGTTATAACTGGTACGATGCCATGTTGAGAACCGCTCCTATACAAAGTCTGAACATAAATTGGAACGCTAGAGGCGAAAGATCATCCGTTGCCGTTGTGGCCGGGGTTTTTCAACAGGAAGGGGTAATGATAAACTCAGACTTTAAAAGATATTCCTTAAGGGCCAATTCTAAATTTAAATTAAACGACCAATTGGATTTGGGAATATCTGTAGCACCTACATATACCATAGATAATCTTCCGAGTTCGGATGGTGCCTTCTATGCTACCAACGTAAATGCAGGAATACCTGGGGGCCTTCTTACAAACGCCATGCAAACCTGGCCAATACTTCCCTATCAAAATGAAGATGGAACACTGCCATTAACAGCTTGGATTCCTGGTATTAGTGCGTTCCCAACACCAAACTGGTACAGGGCGGCCAAAGAAATTAAGAATGAAACAAAATCCATGAGGGTTTTGGGTAATGTTTATTTGCAGTACAAGCCAATCGATGGGCTAACTCTAAAAACCTCCATCAACGGGGATTTCGGGAATTCTTCCTTCTTTAACTTTAGCCCATCAACAGTATCTACAACATTTGCTGCTTTGCCTCCGGCGATTGCAACCTCTATCAGAAGAGAAAGCAAATACTTGAGCTGGTTGAATGAAAATACCGTGACCTATGCCAAATCTTTTGGAGATCACAATTTTGAAGTTTTGGGTGGTATTTCCTATCAAAAGTATGAAGCGGATAATACACAATTGTACCTCTCCAATTTCCCGGATGACAGGGTAAGGACGATCCAATCTGCTTTGAATATTGACAGAACCCGTTCTTTCAATAATATCAACGAATGGAGTTTGACATCATATTTTTCTAGGTTAAACTACGATTATAACGGTAAGTACTTGATTACACTGGCACTTAGACGTGATGGTTCGTCAAGGTTTGGTTCCAACAACCGTTGGGGTAACTTCCCTTCAGTTTCTGCTGGTTGGGTGTTCTCCGATGAGGATTTCACTGAAAGCTTGGACTTTATGAGCTTTGGTAAAATTAGAGCGAGTTACGGTATAATCGGTAACAACAATATTGGTAACTACACGCAGTATGCTTTGGTAGACAATTCGTTGAATGCCGTTTTTGGCAATACTATTGCCAGTGGTGCCGGAGTAACAACATTAGGAAACTCTAATTTAGGTTGGGAAAGAAC
This sequence comes from Flagellimonas profundi, assembly GCF_017313275.1. GTDB lineage: Bacteria > Bacteroidota > Bacteroidia > Flavobacteriales > Flavobacteriaceae > Flagellimonas > Flagellimonas profundi. The sequence goes on from NZ_JAFLNM010000001.1 coordinate 434,283, forward strand.
TAAACAGCTGGATATTGGTCTGGATTTGAGGTTCTTTGATAACAGAGTGGAATTTATTTATGACTACTACAAAAAGAACACTACGGATTTATTGTTCAATGTTGACATTCCCCAAGAATCTGGATTCACAAACTTCAACGATAATGTTGGTGAGATTGAATTCTGGGGTCATGAATTTGCTGTGATCAGCAGAAACATTTCCAATGACAACTTTACATGGACTACCAATTTCAATGTAGCTTTTAACAGAAACAAAGTAATTTCTTTGGCGGATGGTGTTGATAGGATTTTTAACCCGGGAGGTGCGTACACAAGTATCACTCGCCCAGGAGAACCACTAGGTCAATTCTGGGGATTGATTCACGATGGTGTTTACGACAACCAAGCGGAGTTTGATGCTTCACCAAGAGCTGTTGAATCTGAAGTGGGAACCGTAAAATTTGTGGATGTAAATGGAGACGGGGTCATCACTTTTGGTAATGAAAACGATGATAGAACCGTAATTGGTAACCCATTCCCAGATTACATCTTTGGTCTTACCAACGACTTTAAATACAAGAATTGGGATGCCAGTATCGTAATCTCCGGTTCTGTAGGTAACGATATTGCAGTTACCAACGACCAAGGTACTACCAACTTGGATGGTGTGTTCAACGTGCTTAGAGATGTGAAGGATCGTTGGAGATCTCCTGAAAACCCTGGTAGCGGAAGATATGGTAAAACCACTGGCGCAACATTTATGGAGCGTGACTGGTTCAGCTCCAGGTTTATAGAAGATGGAAGTTACTTAACTGTGAAAAACATTACCGTTGGTTATAGTTTTCCACTTAGAGAGACATCTTTCCTTAAAAGAGCACGACTTTACGGTTCAATTCAGCAAGCCCTTGTAATTACAGGCTACAGAGGTGTGAACCCGGAAATTAGTACTACTACCCAAGGACAGCAAGCCAATGCACTTGCCCTGGGTTACGATTGGGGTGCATATCCTGTTCCCAGAACATTCACTTTAGGCTTCAATCTATCATTCTAAAAATATTGTCATGAAAAAAATAATAACAATAGTAACATTAATAGCGGCTGGCACGTTTATGTCCTGTAGCGAAGATTTTTTACAGCTTCCTCCGGAGGATTCTTTGAGCCAGACCATTTTCTTTGAAACACAAAGCGATTTTGAACAGGCCATCAATGCAACTTACGCACCGTTGCGTGATTTGCACGAGGTTGGTGCAGCTAACTTCCAAGGAGCATGGGGAATGGGCGAACTTCCATCCGATAACACTTATTACAAGTATAATCCTAATTATAGGGCGGTACAGGATGGAGAGAGTATAGCCGACTTTTACGTAAATGATGGTAATGGTACCATTACAAACAAGTATACTACCAATTACTTGATTATAGCACGTGCAAACCAAATTCTCGCATTGATTGATGAGGTTGAGTTTGATGATAGTGCTGTTAAGGATAATGTTAGGGGGCAAGCCCACTTTCTAAGGGCGTTGGCTTATTTTGATCTAGTTCAATTCTATGGATCAGTTCCCTTGCACTTGGTACCGGTAACAGGTAGAGATGATGCTGCTTTGCCACTTTCTACACCTGATGCAATTTACACGCAAATTTTAAGTGATGTTAACGAGGCTATAGGCTTATTGCCTTCGAAATCAGCTCAAGAAGAGGGTAGGGCCACACGCGGTGCCGCTCAAATGTTATTGGCCAACATTCACATGGTCCAAGGAAACTGGAGTAGTGCTGAATCAGTGCTTACTGCTTTGGTAGGTTCTGGCGAATACGATCTTTTAGGTAATTACGCTGATGTTTTTGATATCAATAATAAAAACAGTGTTGAATCTATATTTGAGGTACAATTCTTGGAAGGTACCGAAGGTTTTGCGAGTTCATTCCAATATGCCTGGTTGCCAATGCCGTTGACTGCCGATCAGGTGGCCGAGATAACAGGCGTTGGTAATTCCCAAGCAGCCAATACGGAAGGGTTTAACATTCCAACACCTGATTTATTGGAAAGCTATGAGGATGGTGATTTGAGAAAAACAGTTTCAATTGACAGTATCGAGGTAGATGGAACCTTCTTCCCGTATATAGATAAATTCTGGACACCGCATTCCACTCCACAGATTACTGGAAGCAACTGGCCAGTGTATAGATATTCAGAAGCCTTGTTGTTCATGGCCGAAGCTGTTAATGAGCAAGGAAGACCTGGTGATGCAGAACAATATTTGAATGCGGTTCGTTCACGTGCAGGACTTACTCCGATTACAGGGGTGGACCAGGCTACAATGCGACAAGCCATTATGGATGAGCGCAGAGTAGAGTTGGCATTTGAAAATAAAAGATGGCCAGATTTGGTAAGAACTGGTATGGCACAGACGGTAATGTCAGCGTTCGGAGATCGTGTTAAGGCCAATCCACAGGAATACTATTTTCCAGAAGGATTTGGACCACCGGCCGCAGCTTTCACTACTATCTACGAAACATTCCCACTACCAGCTAGTGAGGCTTTATTGAATCCAAACTTTTAACCCACTGGTTAATGGAAGAATTGGCAATTGAGTAGGGTTATGTTTAGTTAATCTAACCCGGCATATATATGCCGGGTTAGTTCTATTTTACAAGGAAACCTATTTAGTGCCTTACGTTATCAAAAGAATTTCGGAAAACAGAGCAACCTACCACATTTACATATAAACATCAAACACAGGCTACAATGAAAAAAATACTGTTTCTTTCCTTAATTACCCTTGGTATTCTAGCTTGTGAGAACAAGAATGAAGAAGTTAAGTACAACAAAGAAGAACTACTTTCCAACTTTAAAAATCCGCCCAACGAGGCCAAACCCAGGGTATGGTGGCATTGGATGAACGGAAACGTCACCAAAGATGGAATAAAAAAAGATTTGGAATGGATGGAACGCACCGGTATTGGTGGCTTCCACAATTTTGATGCAGGTTTGGCAACACCTGAAGTCACGGAGAAGAAATTGGTTTTTATGACTCCTGACTGGAAAGAAGCCTTTAAATACACAACCGATCTAGCCATAGACAAAAACATGGAAATGACCATTGCAGGATCTCCAGGATGGAGCGAAACAGGTGGTCCATGGGTGCCTGTGGAAGATGGTATGAAAAAATATGTTTGGACCGAAACACGCGTCCAAGGGGGAAAAGATTTTCAGGGAACACTTCCCCAACCCGCAAACAATATTGGAAATTTTCAAGATGTACCTACCGAATCCGGTGGTGTATTGGGAGGGTTCATAGGGGAGAAACCTACCTTTTATCAAGATGCTCAGGTTTTTGCCTATAGGGTTCCCGAAGATGAGAAAACTTTGCAACAATTAGACCCTGCTGTCAGTTCCTCTGGCGGTAGGTTTACTTTGCAGCAACTATCGGATGGTAATCTACATAAATCTGAATATTTGCCACCGGTAGAAGTCGGGGAAAAGGCCTGGATCCAGTATGAATTTAACGAGCCCCAAACATTCAGGGCATTATCGGTTGTGGGGGCCACTAACGCAGCTTTGAGCGAATTCAATGGCAATCCGGACAATAGGGTTTTGGAAGTGAGTGACAATGGTATTGACTATAAAGAAGTAGTGACACTTCCAGGTTCTACCGTTCCCCAAAATACGGTTGCATTTTCTCCAACTTCGGCAAAATATTGGAGGATGACCTGGGAAACACTGCAACCCTCGGTAAACCCATTTTTCGCAATGATGGGGATTGAAGGTTCAACAGAGCCTGTCGGGGTAGAAGTGGCCGAATTCAAGCTGTTTACCAGTGATCGTATCGATCAATTCGAAGATAAGGCAGGGTTTAGTCCATGGAGGGAGAGTTCGTCAACCTATTTACCCAAGGATGCAAAGGTCTCTGAATCCGAAAATGTAATCGATCTAACCGGGCAAATGGAATCCGATGGTAAATTATCTTGGGAGGTACCCGAAGGTCAGTGGGTTATTGTTAGAATGGGATACTCGCTCACGGGGCGCCAAAACCACCCGGCATCTCCAGAAGCAACCGGCCTTGAGGTGGACAAATTGGATGAGGAAGCCGTTAGAAAATATATCAATCATTATCTGGACCTTTATCAAGATGCCACTGGAGGTCAAATGGGGGAAACCGGTCTGGGTTCCATTATTTTGGACAGTTATGAAGCCGGTTTAATGAACTGGACCCATGATTTTCCGGAAGAATTTGAAAAAAGAAGAGGATACTCCTTGCTCAAATGGCTGCCTGTACTTACTGGAAGGGTAGTAAACAGTGTTGAAGATAGCGAACGCTTTTTATGGGATTTTAGAAAGACCATTGGTGAAATGATCGTAGAAAACCATTACGAAATTATAGGTGAAGAATTGCATAAAAGAGGTATGAAACGCTATACCGAATCCCATGAGGGAAGACGCATCTTTTTAGCCGACGGAATGGATGTGAAACGAAAGTCGGACATCCCCATGAGTGCTATGTGGACCCCTGGTAGTTTTGGCCGCGGACCGGATGAAGAGGTTAGGAGCGAAGCAGATATTAGGGAGTCAGCATCCGTATCACACATCTACGGACAACCATACGTTGCTGCAGAGTCGATGACATCCATTGGAAAATCCTTTGTACATACTCCCGAAAAACTTAAACGTACAGCGGATTTGGAAATGGCTTCCGGCTTAAACCGATTTGTTATCCATACCTCTGTGCACCAACCCCTGGACGACAAAATGCCGGGATTCTCCTTGGGGCCTTTCGGTCAATATTTCACGAGACAGGAAACTTGGTCCGGAGCAGGGGCAAAAGCATGGATTACCTATTTGGCACGCAGTTCCTACATGCTGCAACAAGGAACTGCAGTCGCGGACGCTTTGGTCTATTATGGGGAAAATACCAATTTAACATGGGAATTTAGAGATGAATTACCGGAGATTCCGGGTTATGCCTACGATTTTGTAAATGCTTCAGCGCTCAAGGATGCAATTGCCGTAGAAGATGGAAAACTGATTTCAAAAGGAGGCAGCATTTATCATCTTTTGGTGCTTCATGAAAGCGCCAAGGAAATGACGCTTTCCACGCTCAACAGATTGAATGAATTTGTGCAGGCCGGAGCAAAGGTTGTTGGAACCAAGCCTGAACGGTCACCGAGTTTGACGGATGACCCGGAAAAATTCAAGGCATTGGTGGACCAAATCTGGTCAAGTGATAATGTTTTTGAAGGAGAGCCTAACGAGGTTCTTGAAAACCTGGGAATATTTCCCGATATGAAAGTAGAGGAGTCCCAAGATGAAGTATTGTATGTACACCGAAACTTAGGTGGTTTGGATATGTATTGGGTGGATAGCCGAAGTGATGGTTACAATCAAGCTGAATTAAGCTTCAGGATTGCAGGAAGGGCTCCAAAAATTTGGCATCCACAAACAGGTGAAGTATACGATGTATCTTGGAGGGTAGAGGATGGTCGAACCGTAATACCTTTCGATTTTGCCCCGTGGGAAGCCTTCTTTATTGTTTTTGAAGAGGAAACCAATGAAAACGAGCATGTTGTGCCAAAACCCACAAATACGGAATTGGCAACCGTTGATGGTCCTTGGGAAGTGACTTTTCAAGAAAATAGAGGTGCTCCGTCATCAGCTACTTTCGAAGCCTTGAAATCCTGGACAGAAAACGAAGATGATGGAATCAAATATTTTTCTGGAACCGCAACTTATCTAAATACTTTTAATTTGACTGAAAAACCATCATCTGGTAAAGTTATGCTGGATTTGGGCGAGGTAAGGGATGTAGCAGAAGTAATTATAAATGGTAAAAAAATTGGCACGCTTTGGAAAACACCTTTTACCATCGATATTACAGATGCAGTTCAGGTTGGAGAAAACAACTTGGAAGTAAAAGTGACCAATGTCTGGGCCAACCGATTGATCAGAGATGCACAACCCGAGGTCAAGGAACGAATCACTTATACCACAATGCCTTTTTACCGAGGAAACGAACCACTTTTACCCTCTGGTTTGATGGGAGATGTTAAGATTCTGGAACAGGAATGAGCAGGGTAAAATTATCCTTAGGTATGGATTGTTTTATAAGTTAAAATTGAGAATTTAGCCTTAGAGCTGGGAGAGAAACGAATAACTTACATGAATACAAGAAGAAATTTTATAAAAACAGTTGGAGCGTCATCAACTTTGATGTTCCTTCCAGCTACGATGCTGCCTTTTGGATATAAGGGCTGGGATATTCCTGAAGAATGGATCGAGGCTGAAATCTCGAAAGGAAAAATAAAAGGAATGCGTTCCGCAGGGGTAAATATTTTTAAAGGTATACCCTACGCCGGAAAAGTATCAGGGGATCGAAGGTTTCGTAGACCAGGACCTTTGGAAGCATGGATTGGGGTGCTGGATACCTTTGAATTGGGCCCTCCCGCCATCCAAGCCCCGAGACGGAACGAACCGGCACCGGCAGAAGACTGTCTTTTCCTAAATGTTTGGACACCTGCCAATGATGGAAAGAAACGCCCGGTGATGTTCTACAGCCATGGCGGCGGATTTGTAATAGGTTCTGGAGGTTCAGCCTCGCAGGATGGAGCCAATTTGGCACGAAACTTTGATGTAGTGGTCGTGGAGACCAATCACCGGTTGGGAATGCTCGGGTTCATGTATTTGGACGAGATAGCAGGTCCCGAATATGAAGGTTCCGGAAATATGGGGCTTTTGGACATCACCGAAGGATTGAAATGGGTGAACGAAAACATTCATGTATTTGGAGGGGACCCGGATAATGTGATGATCTTTGGCGAATCTGGCGGTGGGGCAAAAACCTCTTGCCTTTATGCCATGCCCGAAGCATCACCTTACTTTAACAAAGCATCCATAGAAAGTGGCCCTGGAGTACGTATGCTCACCAAGGATATGGCCGCCCAGAACACGGAGTTGGTTCTCAATGAGTTTGGTATCTCCAAAAGCAATTGGAAAAAACTACTGGACGTTCCTACGGATGAAATTTTAAAAGTTCAGGCAAAAATTCCATTTGTGCCACCTTTCCAAGAGAAGAAAAACACAGGAGGTCTAACAGAGCCTGCCGTTGGTGGTTTTGGACCTGTAGTGGATGGAACGGTACTTCCAAACCATCCATTTGACCCAACCGCGCCAAAGATTTCGAAGGATAAGCCGTTAATGGTCGGTTGGAACGAGGACGAGTACACCTTTTTTGCATGGGAAAGAAAGGATACGGAATTTGCTACACTGGATTTTGAAAGTTTAAAAACCAGATTGACACCTCAATTTGGGGAGGATACTTCCAAAATAATCGAAGTATATAGAAAAGCACGCCCTGAGGCATCACCAGCAGATATTTTTGTGGCCGTATCATCCATTGTAATGATGGGTCTGGGCTCCATTGAAATCGCCCAGCGAAAAGCAAAACAGGATGGGGCACCGGTATATTTGTATAATTTTGGTTATAAATCTGAAAAACCGGTACCTGGAACGGATTATCCCATGGGAACACCACATGCCATGGATATCTCATTCAAGTTCAATAATGAACAGCCACCAAAAGATGGAGAACCTGACCGCCCGAGTTTCTTTGGGGGCGGAAGACCTGAGCGCTTTACCGCATCCCACAACATGGCCGCTTATTGGACAGGCTTTGCCAAAACGGGGAAACCACATGCCGAGGATTTGCCAGCATGGCCCGAATACAACTTGAATAGTAAGCCCAGGATGCGAATCGATACGGAGTGTGAGGTTATTGAGGACAGATTTTCACAAGAATTGGCCATGTGGCGTGAAATTGGTCGATTACCCTAAAAATTAAGATTCAACATAAAAATTATAACTAGCATTACACTGACAATATGAAAAACTTACTAGCATTACTGATTTTATTTTCGACCCTGGCCGTATCCGCTCAACGTAGGCCGGATGCCGAACCGGAATGGACCGCAACTTGGATTACGTTGGGAGATGCAGATGCCGAAGCGGCCGGAATGTATCTTTTCCGAAAATCATTCGACCTGGATGCAGTTCCAGCTGGATTCCCGATCCGCATTTCTGCTGATAACCGCTATAAACTTTTTGTTAACGGAACATTGGTTTCCGTAGGCCCAAACTGGGGGGACATCAAACATTGGAATTACCAATCCATGGACATCGCCTCACATCTAAAGCAAGGAGAAAACACCTTGGCAGTAAAAGTCTGGAACGAAGCCGATCTACGTGCGGTGGCACAGTTTTCCTTTAAAACGGCATTGATCGTACAGGGACAGACCGGGTTGGCCAAGGTGGTGGATACTGATAAAAGTTGGAAAGTGACCGAAGATAAAAGTTATACGCCTTTGGAGCAACATATCCGTGGATACTATGCCGCTGGAGCGGGTGATTTTATTGATATGAACAAAGCGGTGACCAACTGGAAGACCCAGGATTTTGATGATAGCTCATGGGAATCTGCAGATACTGTTTTTGAAGCAGTACAACAAGGTTTTGGATTCAGACAGCAAGAAGGGTGGAATTTGGTGCCATCCATATTGCCTGAAATGGAATTGACCGAGGAACGTTTGGTGACCACGAGAAAATCCGAAGGGGTGAAAGTTCCATCTTCTTTTCCCGCGAAGCCTTCAGATATTAAAGTAGATGCAAACTCCCACATCAAAATATTGTTGGACCAGGAACACCTGACCAATGCTTATCTGACCCTTTTGTTCAGTGGTGGAAAAAACAGTGTGATTACACTGCAGTATGCCGAAGGACTTTATGATAGCGAAGGGGCCAAAGGCAATCGCGACATTATCGAAGGAAAGACCATGACCGGAAGAAGGGACAGTATTATTTCCAACGGAATGGACAATCAGGAATATACTTCTTTGACCTACAGGACATATAGATATGTGGAGTTGGATGTAAAGACCAAGAATGAGCCATTGACAATCAATGACATCTATGGTACTTTTACAGGGTATCCGTTCCAAATGAAGGCCAATTTAATGTCCGACAGGGAAGAGCTTTCCGATATGATGGAAATTGGTTGGAGAACGGCCCGTCTGTGCGCAGTGGATACATACATGGACTGTCCTTATTACGAAAGGCTTCAATATGTTGGAGATACCAGAATCCAGCATTTTGTATCCTTTTATAATAGTGGTGATGATCGTTTGATTAAAAATGCCATCAACCTAATCGATTATTCAAGACAGCCCAATGGACATACGTTGAGTAGATATCCGGACAGACAGGATCAAGTGATCCCTACCTATTCCCTATGGTATGTGAGCATGCTGTACGATTACATGATGTATGGAAGCGATGTGGATTTTATTGCTGAAAAATTAATGGGATCCCGCCAAGTATTGAACTACTTTATTACGTATTTGGATGACGATGGCTCCCTAAAGAATGTTCCTGGTTGGAATTACACCGACTGGGTGCCCGAATGGAACTTTGGTATGGCCCCAATGGCGGAGGATGGATCTTCGGCCGCACTAGATCTTCAAATGCTACATGCGCTGCAATCCGGAATTGCTTTGGAAAAGGAATTGGGCAAACCGGAATTCGTTACCCTTTACACCACCATGGCCGATCAGTTGACGGAGACCATCAAAAGAAAGTATTGGGACGAATCCAAACAACTGTTTGCCGATACCCCAGCTAAGGAAAAATATTCCCAACATGCCAATTCGTTGGCCATTTTGGCCAATATCGTGGATGAGGGCACAAAAAAGGCCATTGGTAAATCACTTTTGGAGGACGAATCTTTGGCACCAGCGTCAATTTATTTTAGCTACTACTTACATTTGGCCCTTAACGAGGCAGGTTATGGAAATCAATACTTGGATTGGCTGGACGTTTGGAGAAAGAACATGGAACTTGGCTTGACGACATGGGGAGAGACCTCCCAGGTGGAGACCACGCGTTCCGATTGCCACGCTTGGGGTTCTAGTCCCAATATTGAATTTTTCAGGATTCTTTTGGGGATAGAAAGTGCTTCGCCCAATTTTAAAACCGTTAGGATAGCTCCAAATTTGGGAGACATCAAAAAGATTGGGGGAGAAATGCCACACCCATCTGGAATGATTTCAGTAAATTATGAGAAATCCGGGAAAAAGCTGAAAGCAACCATTACCTTGCCTCAGGGTGTTGAAGGTGAATTTGTTTGGAACGGACAGGTAAATGCATTACAAGCGGGTGAGAATAAAATCAACCTGTAAATAAAAACTCATTTAAACTAAACAATTATGATCGGTACTTCTTTTATCAAAACATATTGGCTGATGGCTTTATTGGTCACAGCGGTATTTACAAAAATGGATGCCCAACAAAACTTTGGTGGTTTGGCATTGTACACGCTAAGGGACAATATGGAATCCGATGTTGAAGCTACGCTTCAGGAAGTTGCGGATGTAGGGTATGGTTATGTGGAGGCTGCCGGATATTCCGAAGGTAAATTTTATGGAATGGAGCCCGCCGACTTCAAAGAATTGTTGAGTTCAAAAGGATTGAAGCCCATCAGTACCCACCAAAGGGTCACGGAAATGGAGGAAACCGATGCCATGGTGGCCGCGGTTAAAGAAGCAGGGTTCAAATACTTTGTAGTGCCTTCACCGCCCAGGAGCTTGGTGGAGGTAGACAGGGAAACCAGAACCATGAAAATGAAAGGAACCTTGGATGATTTTGTTGATTTCCTGACCGAACTTGGAAAAAAATGCGAAATGGAGGGTATTCAGCTTCTGTACCATAATCATGATATGGAATTGAAGCCAGATGAAAATGGCGTAAAACCTTTGGACTATCTTTTGGAACATACCGACCCAAAATATGTAAATTTTCAAATGGACCTGTTCTGGATGACAAGGGCCGATGCCGATCCAGTTGCCTATTTTGAAAAATATCCTGGAAGGTTTAAAAGTTGGCACGTGAAAGATATGGACCAGCAAGATAGATTTGCTCCAGTCGGGAAGGGAAAAATAGATTTTAAAAGAATCTTGGCGAACAAAAACAAGTCGGGGATGCAGTACTTCTTTGTTGAGCAGGACAGGGTTTTTGATGGCCTCAAGCCATTGGAGGCAATAAGAATCAGTCATAAAGGATTACAAAATATTGGTTTCGATAAGATTTTGGAATAAACCAACCGAACAACCTTATTTAAAAGGTGATTTTATATACGCTGGGCTACAATAGGACAACTATTTGGCCCAGCTTTTTTTTGTGCCTTCCCAAATTTTGTTTTGTTATAATTTAAATAGGTCAAAGTGTCGAATGTGAACCCAAAAATGAATTGAGTTAATATGATCATGAATTGAGGCAATTAAGAATTGTTCGGATACCTATCATTGTAAAAAAAGTAACTAAATGATTATAACAACAGAAGAAGACCAAATTAGATTAGGAAACATAGCAGATACGGAATACGAAATCTATGCGCTGCTTAAACAGCGATACAGTCCCAGAATATTTAGAGAAGAGAAATTGAAATCTGGCCACATCAGACAATTATTTGAGGCTGCCCGATGGGCCGCAAGTTCTTTTAACCGACAGCCATGGCGATTTATTTATGCTGAAAAAGGCTCTGAAGCCTATGATAAAATGGTTGATTGTCTGAGCGATTTCAATAAATCCTGGGCCGTTAACGCACCTTTTTTACTATTGACCGCTTACAAAGAGAAAACAGAGGACGGCAAGGAAAATTTCCATGCCCTACACGATCTGGGACTGAGTTTGGGAAATATGACAACACAGGCCCAATATTTGGATATAGCCTTGCACCATATGGCCGGAATTGATTGGAAAAAGGCCCAAAAGGTATTTAATGTTCCAGAAGGGTACCACATAAGCACTGCAATAGCTATAGGCTATTATGGTGGAAACATGGAAGATTTGTCCGAGGATTTACAAGAAAGTGAACTGGCAGAACGAACACGAATGCCACAAAAGGATTTTGCTTTTAAAGGCGAATGGCAACATTAAATGGCCTCCCTTAAAAATCATACTTTAAAGCTCTCGAGATATCAATTTCGGGAGCTTTTCTTTTTGGAAAAACACGGGTGTGATTCAATCTTTAGGACAACGAAAGTAACAAAGAACAGGTTTTTGGCAGAACAGACAAGAACAGTTATTCAGCTGTTATATCTTATTATTGATTGGAATATGTACAATGAAATATTTGGCACCTTTAACCGATTATTCTGGAATCATAAAAAAATAATGTAGATTCTAACGAATAAAAGCACTAACTAAACAAACCAATATGAAATTGAAAAAAGCACTTTTTTTGTTCCTAATTGTTGTAGGAACAAGCTCTTTACACTCACAAAATGAAGTTGTTACAGGAGCGGATGTGGCCGTTACCGATACCGAATCAGGAAAAGTCCGTGGATTTATCCAAAACGGGATATATACGTATAAAGGCATACCCTACGCAATGGCAGAACGTTTTATGCCAGCTAAAAAAGTGGAACCGTGGGAGGGAATAAGAAGTTCTACCATGTACGGTCCTGTAGCACCGTTGATGACACCCACCACTCAAGTCCAAGATGAATCCGAGTTCGTTTTTGATCATGATTGGGGCTATACCAGTGAAGATTGCTTAAGATTGAATGTATGGACCCCTAGCATTGACGATGACAAAAAAAGGCCTGTACTTTTTTGGATTCATGGGGGAGGCTTTACCGCAGGTTCCAGCCAAGAATTGCCATCTTATTATGGAGAAAACCTTAGTAATAAAGGGGATGTGGTAGTGGTTTCCATTAATCATAGATTAAATATCTTGGGCTTTTTGGATCTATCGGCTTATGGTGATAAATATAAAGAAGCTGCCAACAATAGTATGTTGGATATTGTTGCTGCATTGGATTGGGTAAAAGCCAATATTGCCAACTTTGGCGGAGACCCCAACAATGTGACCATTTTTGGTCAATCCGGTGGAGGAGCCAAAGTAAACACCTTAATGGCCATGCCACGGGCAAAAGGATTGTTCCACAAAGCCATCAATCAAAGTGGTTCGTTCAGGGGAAGTTTGTCGAAAAAAGAAACCACTAGAGCGATTGCAGCAGAGGTGTTGAACCAACTTTCGTTGTCCGAAGACCAGGTTGATAGTCTACAAACTGTTCCTTTTGATGAATTGAGCAAGGCAGGATCGGCAGCTCTGGAAGTAGTGGCCGAAAAAATGAGAGAAGAAGGCAACGCACCGGTAGGCTTTGGTCTAAGTTGGGGGCCAAGTATGGATGGCAATGTACTTCCCCACGACTTATTCTCGGACGAAGCGTTTCAACTTTCCAAGGACATCCCTTTAATGGTGGGTACCACCAAAAATGAATTCACCCCGTTTAGGAACGGGCGTTTTTTCAATGCATCCGAAGAAGAGGTGATGGCGCATATCAAGGAAACCTATAAGGATAAGGCAGAAGATTATGTAGCCGCTGTCCAAAAAGCCTATCCAAACGATACAAGACCATCCGACTTACTGGACATCGATGCCACCTTTAGGCCAGGAGCTGTGTTCCAAGCCAATAAAAAGTCACAATTGGCGGATGGTGCATCCGTTTACATGTACATGTTCACATGGCAGTCCCCTGTTTTTGATGGGAAGTACAAGGCACTACATTGCATGGAACTTCCATTTGTATTTGATAATGTAGAAAGGGCCAGACAGATGACAGGTGGCGGATCGGAGGCTCATTTGCTTGCCGATAAAATGAGCAGCGCCTGGATCAATTTTGCCAAAACAGGAAACCCTAATCACGATGACATGCCACAATGGCCTCAGTACGACCCAGAAAACACAGCTACCATGTTCTTTGATACTACCTGCGAGGTGAGACCACAACATGATAAAGAATTCCTCGCTTTGATGGCCGAAAGGTAAATAAGCAGCACATTTAAAAAGTAAACGATGAAATTATTCCCGAAAACAATTACTGTCCTAACCTTGGCAAGCCTTTTTATGGTTAGTTCCTGTGGTTCCCCAAGTACCGAAATACAAAATCTACGGGTATCCTATGCAGAAAAACCTTTGGCCTTAGAAGATGAAAACCCATTGTTCGGTTGGCAAATGAAATCGGATGTTGTGGGGCAGGAACAACAAGCCTATCAAATAAAGGTGATGAAGTCCAATGGAAGCCTGGTTTGGGACAGCGGAAGGGTTGATAGTGGTATATCCAACAATGTTAGGTACGAAGGAGATGCTTTGGAACCCGAAACCGCATACACCTGGAATTTGACCGTTTGGGATGTGGAAGGAAAAACCCATACACAAACATCCAGTTTTGAGACAGGCTTAATGAACCCTAGTTTGGCTGCCTGGGACGGTGCCCAATTTATTGGGACCAACACCTTGACATTGGACGCCACATCGGCATTGCTTTTTGATGTTGAAACCGATGTTCAGATTTTGGAAGGAAACACGGCATCGTTGATCATCGGTGCCAACGACTATAGGTTTAACGATAAATTTCAGAATATCAACAATGTTGAAGGAGAAAACTATCTTAGAGTGGAACTGGATGTTTCTGGAGTGGGAAGTGCTTCCGGGGCAGCTTTGAATATATATCGTGTCGGCTTTGATGCAAGCGATTCCGAGGAAACCCCTTATATGGTGATTTCCAAAGAAAATTATCCTCAGACCAATATCAATGAGTTGATTACATCTGGAAACAAGAATGAAATAAACACACTCGAAATAAAGGTGAATGCGAGCAACATCGTCATTAAGATCAATGGAGAAATGTTGCAGTTGGAGCCCGAAGATCCCAATAACCCCGTACCTCCTCAATTTAGGGAGGTCGGTTTTTCGGTAACAGGTTCCAGTGGTGGAGGTAACTTTCTCACCTATCCACATATTAATTCCGTTGGCTTTGGTGCGGAGCCAGGGAGTAGGGTTGTTTTTAAGGATTATAAAATTTCCAACGCTGGGAAAAGCGACCCGAACAACAATACGGTTTTTGGAAAGGATGCAGGGGCAACCTATTCCATATTTGAAGGGTTTGAAGGTGTTTCCGTCAATCAAGAAAGTAATATAGAAGTAACCAATGATTCGGACCAAACCTTGATTCAATATGCAGATCCGAGTCATGGGTCGGCGGCCATGCTCCGTTCAGAGTTCAATACAGAAAATAAAACTATTGCCAAGGCAAAACTATACGCGACCTCCATGGGCTCCAACGAGGTCTATATAAATGGCGATAGGATAGGGGAGGATTGGTTTGCGCCAGGGGCCACGCAATTCCGTGAAACCTTGGGTTACTATGCCTATGATGTAACCGAACATGTTGATCAGGGAGAGAATGTCATTGGTGCGCTTATTTTCCCTGGATGGTATACAGGTTACATGACGTATACCCCTTCCAATTTTAACTTTTTTGGAGATACGGAAGCATTGTTGGCCAAGTTGGTCATTACCTATGCGGACGGAACCGAACAGACCGTGGTCACCAACACGGATTCATGGAAAATATTTACCGAGGGCCCCGTGGAGTACGGAAGTTTTTTCCAAGGAGAACGCTACAATGCCATCAAGGAAGAACGTATTGCTGTTGATGGTAATGCCAATGGTTGGACCACCACAGCTTACGAAGCCGATGGTTGGGCCCGGGCCGAAGTGGTTGAACCTCGTGAATGGATAGATTTTGAAATCGTTTCCCGGTACGATAGACCCGTTCGCGTAGTGGAACGCTTGCAGGCCAAGGAACTCATGGAAGTTCATAGCACAGACGAAAAAACATATACCTATAATATGGGGGTAAACATGGTCGGGGTGCCTTCAATTACTGTGCCCGAAGGATGGCTTAAAAAAGGGGACACGGTTATTTTAAGGTATGGAGAACAGGTTTATCCAGGTTTGGATGGCGATGAACCCCAATACATCGACATGTATGGTTACGAGAATGGAAAAGGAATTGCGGGAAGAATACTCACCGAGAATTACAGAGCAGCCATGGCAACCGATTTTTATGTTGCCAAGAATGGAGCACAAACCGTTATTCAGCCAAAAACAACTTTTAGGGGATATCAGTACATTCAAATTACATTGCCCGATCATACGGGAGCTTTGCCTTTGGAAAACGTAATTGGTTTATCACTTTCTTCTGACGAATTGCCCACAGGAACTTATGTTGCGACCACTACGGACAAAGAAACAGGGGAATTGGCCAATCAACTCTTCAAAAACATACAGCGTAGTCAATTGGGGAATTTCTTTACGCTCCCTACCGATTGCCCACAACGTAACGAGCGTATGGGGTGGACAGGAGATGCCCAAGCTTATACAAGAACAGGTACCTATAATTCGGACACTTACAATTTTTTCAGGCAATGGATGGTCGCTCTGCGCGATGACCAAGGTGTAGGAAGCGAAACAGAAGCTCCAGGGGGAATTGGTAGTACGGTGCCTACGTACAATATGAAGGACGATACCAGCTTTGCCAATGGAACAACTTGGGCCGCGGCAGTATGTATGGTGCCATGGCAGTTGTATGTTCAGTATGGCGATACCAAGGTTATCGAAGAGAATATGGAAACCATGCGCCTATGGTTGGATGGCATGGACCATTATGATTTCAACGAAGAGTATACCTATTTGTCCTCCAAAACAGATGGGCTTGCGGATTGGTTGGCCATGGATAACAATACGCCGCCAGAATTGGTGAACAATGCCATTTATATTTATATGATGGAGGTTACAGCGATTATGGCCGATGCCATTGGGGAAAACTCCTACGCCAATGAACTTAGAGACAGGCATACTAGGGCAAAGGATGAATGGAACCAATTTTTTGTTGATCCCGAATCGGGAAGGACTAGAAACCTTAATGGTCTTATTGTGCATTCACAAACATCCTATGCAACCCCGCTTAACTTTAATGTGTTCAATGAAGAAAACAGACCCAAAGCAGAAGCTTATTTGGCAGAACTGGTGTCGATGCCATCTTCCAGTAATACAAATGCAGATGGTACCCGAGTGGAATACCCTATGAGAGAAGGACCATTGGGCGGTTTTGGAATGAACAGGGAACAGGTTACCGAGGATTTCTTGCCCTACACCATAACCACAGGTTTTTCGGGAACACCGAATATCCTCCCTTCCTTAAGCAGGGGAGGTAAGGTCGATGAAGCTTATAAATTATTTTCAAGTACCGATTATACCTCTTGGCTTTATCCTGTTACCAAAGGGGCTACCTCTATTTGGGAACGCTGGAATGGATTTACGGCAGCATTTAAGGAGAATAACGAAAATCGAATGAATTCCTTTAACCATTTTGCACTAGGTGCTGTTGGTCAATGGATGTATGAGTTTCAATTGGGTATTACAACGGATCATGAATCGGGAGAAGCTGGATACAAACACTTTGTGTTGCAGCCACAGGTGGCAGGTAAGTTTGAATCCCTATCGGGTAGTTACGAATCCAATTATGGAATCATTCACAGTAGTTGGACATCCGATGGAGAGGGGAATATGACCTCTTACAAAACCACGGTTCCCGCCAATACCAGCGCCACTCTGTATTTGCCAATGGGAGGGGATAACGATTCCTTCCAAGCGATAAAAGGAGTAACGTACACGGGAACAGCGATACGTAATGGAATCGAGGTAGGAGTATACGAATTAAGCTCTGGAACCTTCAATTTCACACTTGCTGATAACACAGTAAAAGTTGAGTAAAAAAGAATTTAAATAAAACCTATACAATCACATTTAAACAATCACAACGTATGAGAAAACTGTCATTTTTTCTAGTAATGGTTCTTGCAGGGACCACAATTCAAGCACAATCCACTTGGAAGTCGGATAAAGCCCATTCCAAGGTAGGTTTTAGTATTACCCACTTAATGATTTCAGAGGTCGAAGGAAGTTTTGGTGAATTTGATATTACTGCGACCGCGGAAGATGATTTTGATAATGCTTCTTTTGATGTGGAAATTAAAGTGCCCAGCATTGATACCGATAATGAAAACAGGGACAACCATTTAAAAAGTCCCGACTTTTTTGATGCAGAGAAGTACCCTTCGATAACCTTTAAAAGCACAAGCTTCGAAAAAACAGGGGATAAGACCTTTACCTTGACAGGTGACCTTAGCATGCACGGGGTTACCAAGTCGGTCACTTTGGATGGGAAAGTGAATGGTGTTATCACTGATCAGCGTAGTCAAAAGTTAAAAGCCGGATTAAAATTGACGGGAACTGTAGACCGTTTGGAATTTGGGGTAGGAGGCGATACGCCCACATTGGGAGATGAGGTAGAGTTTACCGTAAACCTGGAGATGGCTCAGCAATAGTATAGTGTATATCAACCCTAATGTAAAAGGCTGGGCAATTTTGTATTGTTCGGCCTTTTACTTTTCTTGGATTAGATAAGCACAGCGTCTTGCACCGGCCAAGATGTGATCGACACGCTCTACATTGACATTTGGTCCCAATACCGATTGAAATGTATTGAGTTCCGTGTCACAAAATCCTTGACATAAGGTGGCCGCAGCGCAAATAGGACAATGGTTTTCTATCAAAAGGTAGTCACCATCCTCATTTCGTTCGTATGTGGCCATGTAGCCTTCCTTTTTCCTCAACTCGGCCAGTTTTTCAACTTTTTCTTCCAAAGTTGCTTCCTCTGGAATGGCATTGCGATAATGCTGTTGATTGTCCTGCCCCGTGGAGCTGATAAGCTCGGTCAAGGTATCCTCTCCAAGATGCTCCTTTATTTTATTGATAAGTCTCAGGGTCAGTTCAGAATGGGTATCTGGAAATTTGGAATGTCCTTTTTTGGTCAAGGACCAGACTTGTTGTGGGCGCCCCCTTCCCTTAACCCTACTTTCAGATTTAACATACCCATCACTGGACAGTTTTAAAAGTTGAAATCTGGCCCCCTCAGTGGTTACCCCTAAAGTCTGAGCCAATTCCTTCAAGGTTTTTTCGCCTTCGTTTTTGAGAATCCAAATAGCTCGTTCATTTTCTGAAACATTATTATTCATAATAAACAAAGTGAATATTTTGTTTATTATACAAATGTAATATCTTTGTACTGTATTAAAAAGTTATTTAATTCAAAACTACATATTATGAGTTACAAATTACCAGAGCTACCTTATAGTTACGATGCACTTGCACCATACATTGATGCCAAAACCATGGAAATTCACCATACCAAGCATCACCAGGGTTATGTGAACAAATTAAATGCTGCTTTGGAAGAGTCAGGTATTGAGGGCACGGACCTGAATAGCCTTTTTGGAAAAATATCAAAACTGTCCACTGCGATTAGAAATAATGGCGGAGGCCACTATAACCACTGTTTGTTCTGGACCATTTTAACGCCAAACGGTTCTGAAATGCCGGCTACATTGTCCGATGCAATAGATAAAACATTTGGTTCCTTGGATGAGCTTAAAACAAGCTTCTCCAATGCTGCGGCGACCCGTTTTGGTTCAGGTTGGGCTTGGTTGATCGTGGATGGGGATGGCAACTTAAAAGTTACTTCTACCCCAAACCAAGATAATCCATTAATGGATACGGCTTCGGATCAGGGAACCCCAATTTTGGGCTTGGATGTTTGGGAACATGCATATTATTTGAACTATCAAAATAAAAGACCAGAGTATATCGATGCATTTTGGAATCTTGTGAATTGGCAAGAAGTTGAAAAACGTTATCTAGCGGCCATATCATCATAATAATGATACCAAGAACTGATCCAGGACGGCCAGTGCTGTCCTGGATTTAATTTTAATTATTATTCCATAATTTACAGGCAGACAATTTCAAATTAGCAATGGTATTTTCACCTGGTATAAAAAACCTCAAGAAAAGGAAACATGAGAGTACTTGTTTTTAACGGAACAAATTCTACCAAATCCAATGCGGCCAATCACATCGTTGATTATTTTAAAACAACCTTGCAAGGCATGGGTGTGGAAGTAGTGGTTTTTAATTTGGCCGAAAACAGCATTCCTTTTTTTTCTGAAGACAGCGAGGATGTTCCCCCATCGGTATTAAAAATGGTGGAGCTGTTCCGCAGTTGTGAAAGACATATTTGGTTCAGTCCCCTGTACCATGGGGGAATGACGGGCGCTATGAAAAACTGTTTGGATTGGTTGATTGTAAGTGCCCGGGAGAAAGAACCTTATCTGAGTCACATAAAAGTAGCTTTGATTTGTTGGGCCTACGGCGGAAATGCCTCTACAGGCGTGGATAACATGCGTGTGGTTGCCAATACCCTGAGAGCTTGGACTTTACCTTATAGCGTACCTATTGTTATGCAGGATTTATACGCCAAAGACACAAAAACACTTGCTGTTGAATATCAAGATAAATTTGAACGAATGATGACTTTGTTGATGTCTTGAACCTAGCAGCCATTTAGGATACGTTGATTTTTAAATCTCGGATATGGACGCTGATCAGCTTTGAGCAAAACAAAAAAACACCCTACCAATAATGGTCGGGTGCTCTTTTAAAAAGTATGTTCCCATGTAAGCTTTAGGATTTCACTTTTTCATATACCAAGGAACCTGTTTTAAGAGTGTCGTTGCTTATTTTAAAGTTTCTCGATAAAACCCCAAGATGGCTACTGTAACCGCCCTTATCGTTTCCGAATATTTTACCCTTTAATACCCCCCAATTAAAAATGTAGTGGTCATCTTCTCTGTAAATTTCAATGGTGGGCCAGTTTGTGGTGCTTTTATAGGTTCCGACAATACTTTCGTTATCATTGTTGGCGATAAGCAATTCTGAATCATTAGGATATTGAATGTCATCCTCCCTTTTAAAACTTTTATCAAGCCCTGCTTTTTCAATATTTAGAATACTGTCCGCAGATTGCTTGTTGATCAGATTATAGCCATAATTTGCCATCAAATGAGGTAATAGGTACGCTCTGTTATCATTTGAAAAGGCGATGATTCCTACTTTTTTCTCGGGCATAAAAGAGATATGAAAGCTTATACCGGCCAATCCTCCAAATCGGGTCAAAATCTTGTTGTTTTGATATTCCGCAATGTCCCAACCCAAACTATAGCCATTCCGTTGGTACGTATAGTACTTTTTGTCCTGAGCGGTGGTTGCAGTCTGAAGGTCCGACCATGAACCGTTGTTCAATAGTACATTATCCTGATTGATATTTGCTGCCAACCATTTTGATAGATCGTTTATGGTTGAGATGATTCCTCCAGAGGCATGCATGGTGATGTCCGATTTATAGATACCTTTCTCAATAATTCCTCTTTCTTTGGTAACAGTCAATGAAGGGCGAATGTCTTCAATAGCATAGTCAGTGATGTTGGCACTGGTGTTTTCCATTTGTAAAGGGGTGAAGATATGTTCCTCCATCAGCGCATTCCATGTTTTTCCCGTTACATTCTCTGCAACCATCCCAGCTATGATCGGTCCTACATTTGAATATCGGTAATTACCGGAAGGGTCGAATAGGAAATCAGTGTTTAGGTCTTCAATTAATTCTTCGTTACCACCGTTATACCCTAAAAAAGCTGTTTTCCAGGTCATGCTGGTGCTAAAGGTTCCATGGGTATGGTTTAAAAGATTTTTAATGGAAATGTTCCCGGTATCAATACTGTCGCTATAATTTAGTTGTGGAAGATATTCTTGAAGGGATTTATTCAAATCCAATACATTTTTTTGCTCTAAAATTTTGAGCAATGTTCCTGTGAAGGATTTTGTACTTGATGCAATATATAAGGGAGCATCGTTGTCCAAAGATGATGCTTCACCATCTAGAATTTCCCTGTTCAGTGCAAATGAATATGCTAAACCTTGTTCATCTACCACCGCGAAGATGAAATCCCCGTACATTTCCTTTTCAGTATAAATATCCTTTACCTTGTTTTGAAATTGAGCGGCAAATTCTGGGTGTTGGTCCTTGAATTTGCCCATGTTTTCAGAGGATACGCCTTTGCTTGTTCCACAGGAATAAGTGATAAGTAATAGTGTCAATAAGAATAACAGTCTCATAAATTGTATTGTTTTTTGATTTTAGGTTTTGACGAACAAACTCCACGATAGGTTACATTTTTCTTTAACTAGGGATTCCATCCATGATAAACACATTGTTAAATTTCCTCGAACAATATTTCTTTGGGCTTACGAACCTTTTTTCTGAATTGTGTATGGTCTTCTTCGGATCGATACCCGACCGGAGCTATTACTGCCGCATTCAACCCTTTTTGGTCAAGACCCAAAATAGCGTTGAATTTTTCTTGCTCAAATCCTTCCATTGGGCAGGAATCGATTTTAAGTTCTGCACATGCCGTCAAAAGATTGGAAAGTGCCAAGTAGGTTTGTTTTTCCGACCAGTTTTGCCACTCTTTAATAGGCTTTGAGGAGAGACTCGTTTTAATAAAATCTCCATACCCCTCTAATTTTTCCAACGGGGTTCCCTGTGTTTTTGAAGTTGCTTCGATAAAAGCATCAATGTCTCGGTTGTCTCTTTCCGTATAATTGCAGAACACAAAAATATGTGATGCATCCGTCAATTGGGACTGGTTCCAAGCGGCTTCACGTAGTTCCTTTTTCAACGCTTTGTTTTGTATGATTAAAACCTTGTACAGTTGTAGGCCATAAGATGATACCGATAGTTGTACGGCCTGCTTTAGTTTTTCCAAATCATCTTTGTTGATAGATTTGGATGAATCAAACTTTTTAGTTGCATAACGCCATTTCAAGTTTTCCAATAATTCCATTGTCTTCGTTTTTAAATTATTTTATCCGTTAATTCTTTCTAGGTTTTATTGATCAATAAAATGCCAATGGTCATGGCCAATAGACCCAATACTTTTTTGACCACCATTGGTTCTTCGGGCAGCCCAAACCATCCGTAATGCCCAGCTATTGCCGAAAAAATGAGTTGTCCGAACAATCCGAGGGAAATCATGGTAGATATGCCCAGTTTGGGAATGGTATAGTAATAAAGCCCTATTCCGATAACACTGAACAAGGCTCCGGTGAACCATAAATGTTTGGGAATACTGAGCAAAAGAGATGTCTTTGGTATGTTTTTGACACTTAGCACAACAGCCAACAATGCGAAGAGCATGCTAAAAAAGAAGGCCGTGAGTGAAGCCAGTAGGGGATTTTTGAGCTGAACACCTAGTTGTGCGTTCAATCCCCCCTGCATGGCCAAAAACACGCCGCCGATAAAAGCCAATAAAATGTTGATATACTGGTTCATGACTTCTTTTTTGATGTCACAAAACTAGAAGCAAGGTTTTAGCGAAATCTTAAGGTACATTAAGAAACAAGAAAGGGTAGAGGGCTAATTTTGATTTCTGGTCAATCAGATATATTGAATTTCTTAACCAAAGTCAATGGACAACACATTGCCACAAAATAGTTTTGTTGAATTATGAAGGATTCACATAGTACATACAAGTTGATGCAAGTTCTTGGGTGTCAGCACCTATTCATTTGGGTCATGTTGGTTTGTCCCATATTTGGTTTTGGTCAGACCGACATCAAAGAGGCAAGCCAAATTGATGCATTCTTCAATGATTGGAATTCGGAAAACCATCCTGGTGGAGTAGTGGGGGTTATAAAATCCAATGAGACTATCTACTTAAAGGCTTTTGGGAACGCTAGTTTGGAATATAAGGTTCCCAATAACAAGTCTACCTTGTTCAATATTGGATCCATATCAAAACAATTCACGGCCATGGGGATTGTGCTTCTTCAACAAAAAGGACTATTGTCTGTTGATGATAAGGTCCAAAAGTATTTCCCTGAGTTTCCAATTTTCAGTAATCCCATTACCCTAAAACATGTATTGCAGCATACAAGTGGATTAAGGGACTTTCACGAATTAATGACACTTGCCGGTTGGCGGGGCGATGACTATAGAACCAATGGGGATGTAGTAAGGTTGCTACAAATGCAAACGGATTTGAATTTTAAACCAGGCGAAAAGTTTATGTATTCCAACACGGGATATGTTGTGCTGGCCGAAATTATTGAAAAAGTTACGGGAGAGGATTTCAAAGTTTGGATGCAAAACAATGTTTTTGAACCGCTACAACTAAAGCGAACCTATGTGGAGGATAATAATCAGCACATTGTTTCCAACAGAGCAACCTCGTACTACCATAGCCACGATAAGGTTTTTGAAATGGCGCAGGCCTATTGGGCCTATACCGGTGCGGGAAATATGTATTCCACTACTGAGGATCTATTGAAGTGGGCCCATAACTTTTATAACCCCAAAGCTGGATGGGAACAATCTTTTGCCATTCTTCAAACATTGGGCGGTTTAACCAATGGCGACCCTATCAACTATGCCTATGGTATTTATATAGATGAAATGTTCGGTAAAAAACGGATACAGCACGCTGGTGTTGTAGGGGGTTATCGGACTTTTCTTTGCATATATCCCGAAGAGGAACTGAGCATTGTTGTATTGACCAATTTTTCCAATGCACCATTTGGAGAGCGGGCAGATGACATTGCAGGTGTTTTACTTTCAGAAACCAGGGAAAAATTGCAACCGTTTGTTCGTTCAGCGCATCAAAATGAAATAAGGCAACAGGAAAGTTCCATGGAGCTGACTGATTGCACAGGTACATTTTATAGTCCGGAAATAGATACCCATTATACATTTTACCAAGAAGGCGATACCTTAAAATGTTCCCACGGGCGCCATGGAGAATTTACAATGGAAGTAGAGGGACCTGATGTGTTCAAAAGTTCCTGGCCTTTGGAAAGCATCAAGATCTCACGTAATCAAAAAGGAGAAGTAATCGGTCTCCATATATCCACAGGTAGGGTAAAAAACCTGTGGTTCAAAAAAATCAATTCATCATCAATCAATTAATATCATGAGAACAACAATCATCAATTTAACCCTGATCATATTCGGCCTTACGGCCGGTTATGCCCAAACCGACACGATTTCTATCGAGAATGTGAATGTAATTCCGATGTATGAGAACATCCTTCCCCACAATCAAAGGGTGGTTGTTGGCAATGGGAAAATACTTCGTGTTGAAGACGTTTCAAAGGCATCGGAATATCCCATGGCCAAGCAGATTGATGGTTCCGGCAAATACCTGATTCCCGGATTGCACGAGATGCATTACCATTGGCGCAACAAGGAAGGAGGGATTGAACGTGATTTCAAATTGCTTTTGGCCAACGGAGTTACCACGGTACGGAACATGGCGGAGTACGATTGGCAAGATCATATTGCCATTAGGGATAGTATAGATAACAACCTATTGATGGGTCCGAATTACTATACTTCGGGGCCCTATTTGCAGTCTCAGGATTTAAAGACCAGTGCGGATGTAGAGCGCATCATAGCACAGCACCACATCAAAGGGTACGACTTTATAAAAATCGCGGATAATCTTCCGAAGGATATCTATCTGAAAGTTCTTGAGAGGGCAGCCGACTATGATATTCCCGTGATGGGGCATGCACAGCGAGAGATGGACTTGGAGTATTCGCTACGGATGAAATCCATTGAACATGTAGAGGAATTTGTGTACTTGTTCGGTGATGAACAAAGAAGTGATAGTCTATTCCTGAAAAATGCAGTACAGCAGATTAAAAACAGCGGAATTGTCATTGCACCGACCTTGGTGGTTTTTGATATGATCATAAAATGTTTGAACGACAATAGCTTTGCAAAACTTAAGGAAAAAGAAGTCGCAACATATATGCTGAGAGGGGATTATGGGTATTGGGCATCTGATGAAAATCCATATCGACAAAATTTAAAAGGGAAGGTGATCAACGGAATGGATGCTTTGCCTCTGTTGGAAAGTTACTTTGAATGGATGAAGAATTTTACCAAAATGTTGGCAAAAGAAGATGTTCCCATGATGACCGGAAGCGATACTTTTGGTTTTGTGGTACCCGGATTTTCCTTGCACGAAGAATTTCAATTTCTTCAAGAAGCTGGTCTATCTCCCCACGAAATACTGAAAGCAAGTACATTGACACCTGCCCGATATTTGGGTTCTATTGCTACGGAGGGGACTATTACCGAAGGAAAAAATGCCAATTTGGTCCTGTTGAACAAAAACCCGTTGGAAGATATTAAAAACACCAAAACGATTGAAGGTGTACTGTTGAAAGGGGAGTGGTTGGGTCGAGACCAATTGGACAGCTTTTTAAAGGAAGTTGAATCGCTAAATCATTGAAAACTTAAATAAATTAAAATACCTATGCCACATTTTGTGCTGGACTGTTCCAATACGGTCATTAAATCTCAATCCCCGGAATCGATAATGCAATTGGTCTACGATACCGCTGAATCCACAGGTTTGTTCGACCCCGAAGATATTAAGGTGCGAATCAATCCCTTTGAACACTATATGGTTGGGAATGCAAAGGATGACTTCATCCACATCTTTGCAAACATCATGGAAGGGAGAACTGCCGAACAAAAGGCCAATTTATCAAAGCGAATTGTTGCTGAACTCAAGGGCATGTTCCCCGAAGTTCCAATTATCTCCATCAACATCAGGGATTTTGAGAAAGCGACCTACTGTAACAAAACCATGGTATAATCCTCCTGTACTATGAAAATGAAAGTAATAACGGCGACTGTTGCCACAGTTTTGATATTTTTTGGTGTACAAGCTCAATCGGAGGGTATTCCGAATGTAGTTGGCACCAACCACCTTCTTTCCTCTAAAATATTGAATGAACAGCGGGAAGTTCAGATTTATTTGCCGCCAGACTATCAAGATTCAGCTAAAGCCTACCCTGTGGTTTATGTGTTGGATGGACAACGTTTCTTTTTACACGTGGTCAGCCTGAGCCAATCG
Organism: Flagellimonas profundi; assembly: GCF_017313275.1. Lineage (GTDB taxonomy): Bacteria > Bacteroidota > Bacteroidia > Flavobacteriales > Flavobacteriaceae > Flagellimonas > Flagellimonas profundi. Next base: position 461,032 of record NZ_JAFLNM010000001.1, read on the forward strand.
TTCCAACAATTTCAATTGACCCCGGAATTTATTATTGTGGGGATTAACAACAGTTATCCCAACAGATTCAGGCATTTTGGGGAGGGAAAGGAAAATTTCAAGGGCTTTTTGGAAAATGAATTGATGCCCTATGTGAACGAAAACTTCAGAACCAAGGGAGAAAACCTGCTTTTTGGTTGGGAATATGGCGCAAGCTTTGTTTTTCATATGATGATGGACCAGCCTACACTTTTTAATGCCTATTTGATGGCCAGCCCATTTCCGATTTTTGATGCCATTGATGGTTTGGACACATCATCCAATATGGGCACACAGCTTTATTTTGCCGTAAGCCCCGATGAGTATGATGTAAGGCACAGTACCGAAAAATTGAACGAGAAACTGACAACTCAACCCATTGATGGGCTTTCATGGAAATATTTTGAGTTTGAACTGGAAGAACACCGCTCCACGGGTTACCCAACTTTATATCATGGCCTTCGTGACTATTTTAAATATTATCAGGAGTTTGAAACGAACAACCTGAGAAAATTTATCAATGCGGGAGGAATGGAGTATGCCTTGAATCATGCTCAGGAAAGGGCCAAACGCTATGGATTTGAACCTGACCTTTCCCTGTGGTCACGTTTTACCATTGTTCGCAGTGCCATGCGGGCCGATGATTTTTATCATTTTGAAACCTTATTGCATGCCCTGGATAAAGATGAATTTATCAAAGAACTGCTAGCGCAAAGGGATTATGCGGTATCCCAAATAGCTGCTTTTTATGAAAAGCATAACCGCTTTAAAGAGACTATTGAACTCTACGACCTTTTGCTGAAAAAGTATCCAGATTCAGAAAGGTTGTTGGCTAAAAAACGGAGCGCACAATCAAAGCTTTAAAAAGAAATTTGAAAGTGAAATATAAAATGGGGAAAATCGTAACGCTAATACTGGTATGGGTACTTTTCGCTTCCAATAAAGTTTTTGCCCAAAACACCATGGAACAATTTGAAGTGGTTTCCCAATATCTGCAAGAAAACAGAATGGCCCATGTAGCATTGCCGAAACAGTACGGACAATCCACAAAAGAATACCCGCTGATTTTGATATTGGATCATGAATTGCTATTCAATACCACTTCTGCGATTGTAAACCAATTAAGTGGCAATTCCCGTATGCCGGAAGCAATCGTAGCGTCGTTAAGTGCCGGAAGCCAACACCGCAATTATTATGCTCCCAATTTATACAATAATCACCGGGACCGTTCTTATAATTACGGCAACCATCAGGACGAACTTTTAAGTTTTATTGAAAAGGAACTATTGCCTCATTTAGAAAAAAAGTACAGGCTTGCCAAGTTTAGAATGATCGTAGGGTTTTCACCCGCTTCGGTTTTTGCGTTCCATACCGTATTGAACAAACCCGATTTGTTTCAAGCCTATATCTGTCTGGCGGCGGGCAATATTATTGGTGATGGGCACGCCAAAGATCAACGACTGATAGAAGCATTTGAAGAATTGTATAGGAAACCTGGACTTCCCAAACATTACCTTTATGTTGTATCTGGAGGGAAAGATGTTGAAGACCAACCGTACATACAAACAAATGTCAAGGATTTCAATGACCTATTGAAAAAATACCAAGCATCAGGCATTTATGCCAAAGCTGAAATAATTGAGGGGGAAGGGCATACCGATGTGGTGCTTCCAGGATTGATTTCCGCCTTCAATTTTATTTTTCCAAGGGATAGGTGGGATGTGGATTATCTGAATTTGATTGAACAGAAGGGAACTGCGAAAGCCAATATCCTACATTTTTACGACGAGCTGTCCAAGACCTATAACTTTAAAATTTATCCCAATGCGGATAGATTGTACAGTATGAGTTGCCTAAAAAATATAGGAAGACGATTGTTGGGTGCAAATAAAACCGAAGAGGCCATAGAACTTTACCAATATTGGACAGATTTATACCCTCGATCCCATTTGGCCCATTATTTTTTAGGGATGTCCTATAAAGAAGCCAATAATCTGGAAAAGGCCGCGGAGGCATATAATAGGTCCCATACCCTTGCATTATCACAAAATAGTGATGATGCCAAGTTGTACAAAAAAGCCTTGGAAACAATAACTAACTAAATACTTCTTAAAAAAACATGAAACTGAAAAATATACTTTTTATCATTTTTTGGTGCTTTGGCACCCATTTGATTACCGCACAGCAAGTTGAAACAATTGTCCAAAGCGATACGATCCTCAACGTTTTAGATGAATACTACAAATTAAACCTAAAGGTTTTTCAAGCGGACTCCACTCCAGAAGACGTTGACAACATCTTTGAACTTTTCACGGACGATTTTACCTATGTGCACCATCATTATGGAGGAGTATACACTAGGGAAGATCTATACAACGGTTACATGCGAAACCAAAAAAATGGTGGTTACGATGGTAGTGTGGTCGATATCCAAGTGGAAAATAAAATTGTTGGTTTGAATGCCATTGCCGTCAGCAAACGATTCATTAAAAAGGACGAAGGCAAAATTGTAGAGGGAGAGGCCCAAATGGCCCTCTTTGAATTTAAGGATGGCAAAATTTCCAGGATTTATGAATATTGGTAAAAACCTTTCATCCTGCTCGTGGTGTGTTTTGCTATGCTGTGTCTTACAAATTAACGGACAAACCCAATATGATGTAAAAAAGGTGAATGACCATGTTTATATTTTTACAGAGTTATGGGACGCCAACGCCAATGGAAATTGTGGTGTTGTCATTGGGGATAAGGAAGTATTGCTCATCAACTCCATGATGCTCAGCAGTGCACCGGACTTGGAAAAGGAAATTCAAAAAATCACCGATTTGCCCATAGGTTTTGTAATTAACAGCGATTCGGATACCTACAACCACAACGCCAACTCCTATTTTGCAGACAAGGGGGCAACCATAATATCCCATGAAAACATCAAGTATTCAGGGGCATACCACCAACTCTTATTTAAAAAGGAAATATCCATTCACATTGGTGATGAAGTGGTGACTGCCTATCACACCCCTTCTCATACATTGGACCATGTAGATATTTATCTGGAGAATAGTAACGTGCTGTTCATGGGTGATGGGTTTCAGCCACATTGGTTGACCTACACTGGCCCAAATGGAATTGAGGGCGTTCTCTCCGGCATTAACAAGGCCATTGCATTGTCTGATGATAACACCATTATTGTACCCGGAAATACATCAAAAGAGCCAAAATATTATTTTGGTGACAAGGACCATCTTCTCAGAAATAGGGAGATATATGTCAAGTTTAATAGGCGAGTGGGGGAATTGTTTATAAAAGGGTTCACTACTGAAGAAATTGCTTTGGACGAGGTTGTAAACAAAATCGTTGAAAAGTTAGAGGCGTACCCAAAGTTTAAACCCTACTTAACATATGTGGTAGAAGAATCGGTGGAAGTCAATTTTAAGACCAAGATCAAATAGGCATTGGTAAGGATGTTTCTTTTCGCAGTGCGTTTAACTCCCTTATATCAATAAATCTTTTTTCACTTCCATATTGAACAGAATTGAAATTTTCTCACAATACGCATTCATCCGTTGCAGGTTTTCTAGAGCTGTTTTCGGCAATTTTTGTCTAGCGGACTCCCAGCTTATCTTATCGGGCCATTGGGCGTAAGCTATATAGCTGCCCGCCTCATTTTTATGGAGCCGGGAGCCAAGCCCTCCGGCATGTGCTATAAACGACTCTGTTGCAAGTTGCCATGTTTTCTCAAAGTCTTTTTCAAGACCAGGGATAACATTAAACTGATATATTACTGCATACATGTTGAGTGTTTTTTATTTCCTAAAACTTAAAGATATCTTCTAAAAGTCAAAGAATTGGTTGTGTGGTGTTATTTTAAAGGTAAGGAATAACTCTCCAAAACCCCATGGGTCGAAAACCCCATTTTAGTGTATATTCTTTCCCCGGCCTCAGATGCAACCAAAAATACTTTACTGCTCTGGGCTTTGATGGATTGATTGATTAAGTATTGGGTCATTTTTTTTCCAAGCCCTAATCCTCTATGGGTTCCTTTAGTGCCGATCATGTGAATGCCGGCAACGCCATTTTTATCAATATAAACCATACCGCATGTGGGAATACCCTTATCGTGTTTTCCCAAAATGATTTTGAAGGAAGACTTGTCAATTAATGGGATGATGGTGGATGCTTCAACAGGGTAGCCAAAAGATTCGGAGGCGACATCTGCAAATATTTTAGCTTCGTCAGTAGTGCTTACCGTTATAAAATCGGTTTCATTAATATCCTCAAAGAGGACTCCGGAAGTATCCAATGCCATGGCCTTAATTTTGGAGGAGAGTCTAAATTGATGGGATTCCAGAATGGTTTTTATGGTATCGTCCTCATAGGTTGCAATCGAATTTGGTATCGCTCCAAAACCAATTTTTATCCGTAGGTCATCAAGGTCCAGTTTTTCATGATCAAGGTCAAAAACCTTACTTGGCCAAGAGTTGTTTAAAGCGTTTGTATACGAAAGACCATTTTCCATAGTTAGGAATTCTCCTTGCTTTCCTATTTGGGTCCAAAACTCGAATAAGTGATTAATAATTATCTTGTTCATGTTTTCAATTTTATAAATAACCTTTGTTTTTATATTGGCCCACAATTTTGCTCAGGAAAAGTTCCATTTCCCTTTGGGACCTATAACTCTCCGTTGGTTGTTTTTGATAATTCAAAAGGGATTCGATTAACTGTTTCAACGACTGTTCATCTTTTGATTTACAGAGCGTATTGGTGTGGCAGTCAAAATTTCGATAAAAGTCGCCCAAAGAAAATTGGCCTACCAGTTCACCGCCCCATCGCTGGACCAATTTTGCCAAAATTTCCAAATGCGATTTACCTCCGGTGGCCCCTGGTGAAGTGCTCAACAATAAAATCGGCTTATCTTGCAAAAAGCGTTGGTCTACTCTTGAAAGCCAGTCGATGTGGTTTTTTAAAAAAGCGGATGGAAGTCCATTATGCTCAGGAGAAGCTAAAATAAATCCATCTGCTGAAGTAAAGGTTTGAAACAGTTCTTTGGTCCATATTGGAATTCCTTTTTTCTCAATTTCGGTACTGTAGATTGGAATGTCATACTCCTTAAGATCAAGAAATTCTATTCTATCGTTCGGGAATTCCCTTATAATATATTTTAGGAGTTTTCGGTTTATGGAATTGTGACTGGTACTTCCGGTAAATGCAATAATTTTTTTCATAATGCGCTGATTTGTATGTCAACGCAAACCTATTACAGGGAAAAACGGTTAATCTTAAGGTGTATTAAGAAAGGGTATTACTTGATTTTTTTTCGAAGGGCGCTCAAAAACTCTGGGGTGATGCCCAAATAGGAAGCAACCATGTATTGTGGAACACGCTGCTCAATGCTTCTATACTTTGACCTAAATTCCAAATAGCGCTCTTCGGCCGATTTGCTCATGGAGTTAATGGTACGGTCCTGTAAGGCAACATAAGCCTTTTCAAACTTTAATCTATAAAATCGTTCAATGGCGGGAACTTTTTCATAGAGTTTGTTCAGCGTGTCTCGGTGTATTTGCAGAACAATGGTTGGTTCTATGGCCTGCACAAATTGTTTGGCGGGAGTTTCCGTTAAATAACTGTAGAGGTCGTTTACCCACCAGCCTTCAATACCAAATTGTACAATATGCTCCTTGGCCTCTTCATCCATGTGGTAAGCCCGTAAACTGCCCTTTGCAATAAATCGCATGTGGTTGGAGATTTCCCCGGCAAAAAGCAAGACCTCTTTCTTTTTAAGGTGCCTTTCCGTATAACTATCAAGTACTATGGATTCCTCTTCGGTATTTAAATCAATAGTATCCCTTAAATGTGATAACAGTATTCCCTTTACATCCAAAACCTAGAAATTGATTCAGAAAATTAATAAAAGTTAATGGATGATAGACTTTGTGGCCAATTAATGTTTATGTCAATAAGTAACTTTTTGATTTTAAAGTGCTTCTTAACCAAAGTCAATATATTGAAAATCACTTCGATCTACCTTTACATACATTTTTTAAATCAAAAAGGAGTATCATGTATCTTAGAAAAGCATTAGTGATATCGGGCTTAAGTTACCTTATGATTTTCATAACGGGGTTTTACGCCAATTTTTCCATTTTAGAAACTATGGTTGTATCCGATAATGTTGAGGTGACCGTTGCCAACTTCATAGGACAACGAACGAGATTGGGAAGTGGCATTTTAGCTTTTTTGGGTATGCTTATTTTTGATGTAGTCCTTGTGTTTTCCTTGTATCCGGTAACTAAGCAGACAAACCGAAAACTAACAATTGTGGCCTCCGTGTTTCGAATGTTACATGCCATTGGCTTTGGCATTGCATTGATAAGTTTGATAAGGATTTACCATTTAACGGATAGTCCAGGCAGTATGGATGTAATAGAGCTAGAGGACAGTATTATGCATTTATTGGAAAAATTTGATAGCACATGGACGCTTGGATTGCTATTTTTTGGGATTCATCTTGCGTTTTTAGGTTATTTGTCCGTTAAGTCCGCTATAATTCCAAAAAGTATTGGCTATTTATTGCTTTTGGCAGCTTTGGGGTATTTGGTGAGTTGTTCAGCAAAGCTAGTGCTGACTGTTTACACTGACTATGAGCAGTTTTTTGAATCAATGGTAGTGCTGTTCGGGGTTGTAGGGGAATTTTCCTTTACTATATGGTTATTCATAAAGGGATTAAAAAAAGCTCAATAAAGAACCTGTGGATTTTCACCTTTTTGCAATACGCTTTCTAATCCTGCTCAAAGATTCCGGTTTCACGCCCAAATAACTGGCCAAGTGATACTGTGGTACCCGTTGCAGTAGTTCTGGCCTGTTTTCCATAAGTGAAATATACCTTTGTTCCGGTGAGGAAATCATAAACTGCGCCAGTTTATCTTGGTGTGTTCCAAGTTCTTCTTCTATAGAAACCCGGCAGAGGGTTTCAAAACCCGAAACCCTTTTAAAAAGTTCCTGTTCTTTCTCTCGGGACAAAATAGCCAACTTACAATCCTCTATGCATTCCAAATAATGATTGGAAGGTATTTTAAGGTGATAACTCCGTAAGGATGAAATAGCATCTTGTTCCGCGTAAAAATCAGTCGTTTTTTCTTCTCCATCCACCAGATAGTACTTCCTTACCAACCCAGAAATATTGAAGTAAGATTCATTGGAGACCTGTCCTTCTCGGAGCAGCAGGTGTCCCTTTACATAGGTTTTGATCGGAATACATTCTGTAATGGCATTGGCTTCCTCCTCATTTAGGTCCAAAGCGTTTTCCAATAATTGTACAATTTCACTTTTCAATTTAGGGATCTTTGATTGGTACAAAAGTACCCTTTTCCCTAATTTGTAATTGTAAAATTTGATAGGAGGCAGCAAAGGTTTTGGATTATTCTGTCCATTAAACCACAAACTGGAATAAAACGATTTGAGTATCTTGAGCCCATAGATTCAAATAAGATAACCTACGTATCATGAGAACCCTGATTAGAGCTTTCATCATAATTACTTTTTCGACCTATGTATCATGCCAAAAAGAAAATAAAGTCAAACCTCCCGAACCCATTGGACCAATTCCCTCTGAAGAACAATTGGCCTGGCACAAAATGGAAATGAATGCATTTATCCATTTTACCATAAACACTTTTACGGATAAGGAATGGGGGTATGGAGATGAATCTCCGGAACTCTTCAACCCAACATCTTTCAATGCGGATCAATGGATGAAAGTGTTAAAAAATACTGGTTTCAAGGGAGTTGTCTTAACGGCAAAGCATCACGATGGGTTCGCATTATGGCCATCGGCCTATACCGAGCATTCCATTAAGAATAGTCCGTTTGAATCGGGTAAGGGAGATATCGTAAAATCTGTATCGGAATCAGCCGCAGCACATGGACTCAAATTTGGGGTTTACCTATCTCCTTGGGACAGGAACCGCTCCGATTATGGAGAGGACTCTTACGTGAATTATTACCGTAATCAGCTCAAAGAACTCTTTACCGGTTACGGACCTGTCTTTGAAATGTGGTTTGATGGAGCCAATGGTGGTGATGGTTATTACGGAGGTGCTCGAGAAACAAGGACAATCGATAGAAAGAATTACTATGATTGGTCCACAACATTGAAAATGGTCGATTCGATGCAACCACAAGTACTGTTTTTTAGTGATGCTGGGCCTAGTTTACGATGGGTGGGCAACGAGCGAGGTATTGCTGGAAAAACCAATTGGAATACCATTACGCCGGACACCCTGTATGCAGGTAAGTCTGGTATTGAAAAATTATTGCAACACGGTACCAAAGGGGGGAGTGCATGGATTCCCGCCGAAGTTGATGTATCCATAAGACCGGGGTGGTTTTACCACAAAGCTGAGGACAGCTTGGTAAGAACCCCCGAAAATTTGTTTGAGCGCTACCTTACCTCTGTGGGAAGGGGTTCTACCTTACTTTTAAATATTCCCCCGGATACAAGAGGCTTGTTCCATGAAAATGATGTAGAGGCATTAGTAGGTTTTAGAAAAATTTTGGACAGTGTTTTTCAAAATAATTTAGCCACATCCGCAAAAGTTGTGGCCAGCACATTTAGGGGTGAGGACGAAAGATTCTCCCCATTGAACTTGACCGACGGGGACGAGAATACTTACTGGGCCACAGACGATGGAATAACCGAAGCATCATTTCAAATTGAGATGGATACGGCCCAAAAAATAAACTATTTAGTTCTTCAAGAGCATATAGCCCTTGGGCAGCGAGTGGTCGCTTTTAAAGTATATGCTTGGGTTGATAATGATTGGGAAGAAGTAGGCAGTGAAACAACAATTGGCTACAAAAGAATTTTACCCCTGAATGGAACCCATACTTCTAAAATAAAGGTGGAAATAACCGAAGCTCTTGGAAGTCCCGTAATTTCCAATGTGGGGATGTATTAAGATATGTGGGGCAAAGTTGAATCTTTTGGGGAGACAATAGGCTGATCCCATTTGTGGTAAAACAATCCGAGATACCTTATTGGAAAAACCCTAATGCCTCCTTGTGTTTTCCAAAAGAAACAATGAGAAATTTGTTATACGAGTTTCATCTTATTGGGATCCCAGTGCATGATTTTTTTATCAAAATAACTGGTGTTACAGGCTAATGCCGGAGCAGCTGCCCTAAAACCAAACTCGGCGTCCTCCACTACCTCTTTTCCAGACCGTATGGCATCAAAAAAATTGGTGAAGTGATCCAAATGATCGCTGTACCCTTCAGGTGCCTTATAAATTACATCACCTTTCGGATGTCTTTTTTGTTGTGCTTCGGTCCATTTGGCGTTGTAATCTGCCGTCATTCGATTTTGCATTTCCTCTGGAAAGGTAAATAGGGAATCATAACCTCCAAAACCTGGAGCTTCGGGCATTTTGCTATAACTTACGATAATATCGTTGCGATCTATGGTGATTGTTCCCTCGGAACCTATCAATTGTATGATTTCCTGACCTCCAGTACCGCTGATAAAATTTACGCGCACATTTAATTGAAATGCAGGGTGTTCTTCACTTTTCGGATATTGCAATACCCCGGACATTACATCGGGCATGTTTCGGCCATCGTTCCAGTAACTAAATTGTCCTGTACTGTAAATATTTTCCGGCCCTTTTGAATTGGTGATGAAATGGGTTCCGCTCAACAAATGGATGTAAAGGTCACCTGCCACTCCAGTACCGAACTCTTTAAAAGCTCTCCACCAAAAGAATTTTTTGGCATCAAACTCCATTTTATCCGTTACCTCAATAAAGGTATCCCAATCGGTGGTCTCTGGGCTCGCATCATCTGGAATGGTATACTCCCAAGCCCCTATGGAACTTTGCCTGTCCCAGGCCGCTTGTACCATGTTCAGGTCGCCTATTTCCCCAGCGGCCAGTAGCTCCTTGGCCTTAGCGTAGCCAACGCTGCTCACTCTCTGACTTCCCACTTGAAATACTTTCCCCGATTTTTCCGCAGCTTTCATCATGGGGTAACCCTCATCTATTTTGTGCATCATTGGTTTTTCCAAATAAACGTGTTTGCCTTTGGCAAGGGCATCCAAGGTTATTCGGGAGTGCCAAACATCTGTAGTGCAAATCAATACCGCATCAATATCATCTTTGTCCAAGAGCTCTTTGTAACTTCTGGTAACAAATAGATCCTTTCCATACTCTTCTTGGGCCCTTGTTAACCTGCCTTGGTACAGATCACATATGCCTGCAAGTTCAACGCCCGGAACCCTTAGTGCAGTGTTCAGATCAAAATGGCCTTGAACCCCGTACCCTATGACCCCTATTCTTACCTTATCGTTGCTGGAAAATTCCCGGTCGTATCGCAATATTCGCTCCTCTGCTTTTTCTTGGGCTGCAAAAGAGGCGAAGGGAGTGGCCGCGGAAGCCAATGTGGTGGCTCCTATCTGCCGTAAAAACTTTCTTCTTTTGTTTGAATTGTTACTTTTCATGTACTTGATTTTTTTGATGGTTTAGTTGACGGAATAACTCACAAAGGCCAATTTTTTACTGTCAGGACTCCAAGATGGTACATTGATCGTGCCTTGTCCTCCAAAGAAAACGGGGGTTATATCCTTAATTTCCTTGGTATTTAGATTCATTAGCCTCAATTTAACCTGTTTTCCGAACAAATGGTTTTGTTTTTGGTCCGATGTGTAGGCAATATACACAATCCATTTGCCATCTGGGGAAGGGTGGGGAAACCAATTGGAGTTTTCGTCAAAAGTCAATTGTTCCTGTTTTTTTCCATTGGTGCGCATACGCCAGATTTGCATATGTCCGGATTTATACGAGTTATAATAAATATATTTTCCGTCAGGCGAATATTCGGGACCATCGTCCAAACCTTCTGCAGTGGTCAACCTTTTTTCCTTTCCTCCATCCACACTTATGGTATATACATCATAATTTCCGTTGCGCTCCGCGCAATAAGCCAAACGTTTTCCGTCGGGAGACCAGCCATGCCAAAAGGACATCACTTCCGAGGTCACCCTTCTTGGTTTCCCACCTGCTATGGGTAGCACATAAATGGCCGATTTGTAGGCTTTGGGCGACGGGTCTGTCACATCGTTGTGGCTTATGGCCAACCATTTATTGTCGGGGGAAATACCATGGTCGTTATTGCTCTGGTCCGCAAAGTCGGTATTTAGTAGTTCCAAATCCTTGGTTTTTAGATCTAAGGTGTACAGTTTCCCCTTACTGTTCACAATCAAATAATTGTCAGGGTGCCAGTTGGGAGCTTCAAAATGCTCATCAATGCTGAGTACGGTCTCAATTCTGCCCGATGTTATATCCACGGTTTGAATATAACTGGTGGTATCAATTTTATTTTCTGGTGGATGATTATAGAAATGGAGGGATTGTCCCACCAGTTTCCAATTACCATCAATTTTATCCAGTAAACGAACTTCGTGCGAAAGGCTTTCTTTACCATTGGTGTCAACCGAAACTTCATCATGGGCGACCCAAGCAGTATTATCACCAATTTTCATTTTATGGTTGGAATGGAAAGCGAATCCTCCGTTTCCCAGCATGCTCGACGGTGGGTCAATAATCGTTTCGGTGGGAATATCCAGGGTGCGTCCATCCGCGGTGGAAGCCAAAATACGGCTATAGGGTTGCGCCTGCCAACAGTCTGCATGGGCTTGTTTGTCTCCCATGCGCCATGTTAATCCTTCTTTTTCCAATAGTTGGATGATTGCAAGGGAATCTTGTTGCTGAGAAAACAAAGAGCAACCAATAAGTAGCGCCCCAAGAGTAAACAGGGTACGTTTTCGGGACAACTGCTGTATATTGTAAAAAAGGCAATGTTGAAGTTGATGAAGTATCTTCATGATCGTTTAGTTTGGTTTTTGGTGTGCAGGATAAATATACATTTTATTTTCTAAATAAAAGATAATAGAAAAGAATTCTTAATTTTATGAAGATAATATGCATGGCAACCAATGTCAGCTTTGTACAATGTTGCCTGCATCAACCAAAGGATCATGGGTAAGTTTAACACAGAAGATTATATAGCACAGCTTTCAATTGACTGTGTGATTTTTGGATATAAGAACAAAGAACTGAAGGTTTTGATTTCCAAATTAAGTTATGGGGATAATTTATGGAGCCTTCCAGGAGGATATATTTTACAGACCGAGGGTATTGACCAGGCAGCCTCCCGTATTTTAAAAGAACGGACAGGATTGGACAATATCTATTTGGAACAGTTTAGGGCTTTTGGTGGTCCGGACAGGATTATTGGAAGCGAGTTTCGAGATTTGGTGAGAACGGGGCTGCGTAACTTTGACTCCAACAGATTTGATGATGAGGCCATAGATTGGATAACCAGCCGTTTTGTTTGCATTGGTTACTATGCTTTGGTTGATTTGAACAAGGTGGAGCTGAGGATAGGGGAGTTCGAGGAATTTTTGAAATGGGTGAGTATTGCTGAGTTGCCGAACATGACGCACGATCACAATAAAATCGTTGCAGCGGCACACAAGGCACTTCGTCAAAATCTTGATGAAAAACTAATTGGGTTCAACCTGCTTCCCGAAGAATTTACCATGCGCGAGGTAAAGGAACTGTATGAAGCTGTTTACGACAAGGAGTTCCCCATGAACAACTTTCAAAAAAAAATATTGGGCCTCAATGTACTGGAAAGGCTGGGCAAGAAATTTACCGGAGCTCAAAATAGGGCTCCTTATCTCTACCGTTTCAAAAAATAAGCTGTAGAGCGAGACGCTACCCTTTTAACAATACTACTTTAAATGTTGATCCTTTCATGGGCATGCTTTCCACAGATATCTGTCCTCCCATGGATTCAATTTGGTTTTTGGATATAAAAAGGCCAATGCCACGGGCATCTTTGTTTCTATGGAAGGTTTTGTACATTCCAAAGAGTTTTTTGCCATATTTATCAAGGTCAATGCCCAGTCCGTTGTCCGCTACCTCCAAATAAACATTTTGATCTTTTTCCCATGCTTTGATCAAAATAGTGGACTTCGGTTTTTCAGGGTCCCTATATTTGATTGCATTGGATACTAAATTGAGCACTACACTTTCCAAATAGGCCAAAACTCCCTTTACCTCCAGGTGTTTGGGAACATCAACGCGTATTTCAACATCATTTTTATTAATTAAAGCCTGAATATCCATGAGAACCTTTTGCACAATGTAGGGGAGCTGTATTGATTTTAGTTTTTTATCCGTTTCCAGCTTCACCTGTACCACCTCATTCAAATGGGCAATGGTTTCATTTAGTCCGTTGGATGCTCTGCCCAACATACCCAAACTGTCATTCTTTTCGGCTTCCCCAAGTGTTTCATCATTTAAAAAGCTACTGATCATGGTGAGGTTGGCAGCATGGGACCTTAGGTTATGTGAAACAATATGTGCAAAGTTCAACAAACTGCTGTTTTGGCTGGTGGATAGTTCCAGGAGCCCCTTTAATTTTTTTTCCGCTTTTATTCTTGCAGTAATATCTACAATTTGAGAGATGAAATGTGAAATGTCACCTTCTATATTTCTTGCAGCCGTAACAGTTAATATGATATAAACGACCTCCCCATTTTTATTAAAGTACCTTTTTTCAATCTGGTAGGTACTTCTTTTGCCTTGTATGAGTTCTCGCAAATAGGAGAGATCTATTTCAAGATCTTCCGGGTGCGTAATTTCTTGAAAAGTCATATTTAAAAGCTCTTCTTTGGTATGCCCCAAACTTTCACAGAGACTTGGGTTCACATCAATAAAGCTTCCATCTTTGCCCACCAGTGCCATTCCAATGGATGAGTTTTCCAGAGTACCTTTTAGGGACTCTTCACTTTTAAGTAATTGTAATTGTGTTCGTTTTAAATCGGTAATATCCTGATTGATTCCGATCATTTTAAGGGCATTTCCATTTCCATCCCTAAGGACGGTAGCCTCAGCCTTCATCCAGCGTATGTCGCCACTGGGCCAAATCACCCTAAAAATGGTGTCAAAATTCTTGATTCCCGAAATGGCATTGTTTACTTCGATCGAGGTTTGTTCAATGTCATCGGGGTGTACACAGGCCTGCCACGCTTCCAACACGCCATCAAAGTCAGCCTCTTGAATACCATACAACAAGTACATGTTTTGATCCCAATACACCTGATTGTCAGGGATATTGTATTCCCAGATACCAATACCTGCGGTTTTGGTGGCCAAGGACAACCTTTCACTTACCTCTTTAAATCCAAGCTCTATTCTTTTTCTTCTGTCAATATCCTGAAATGTCCCTACGATCCTAACACATTTTCCGTTGACTATTTCAGGTTCTCCAATGGCACGCACCCATAGTTCATTGCCATTTTTCGTGATTAGTTCCAATTCTGTTTCCCAAGGCTTTCCAGAATCTATCGCATTTTGTACCAAATGGGTAATGGTATCCCTGCTTCGACCTTCTTTATAAAAGGAAATAGCTCTTTCTATATCGGGAACATAATCTTCTGGAACTTCATGGATCTCTTTGGTGATTTTTGACCAGTAAAGGCTGTTTTTGACCAAATCCATCTCCCAGCCACCGATTCTGGCAACTTCTTGTGACTTGATCATAAGTTCCTCCTCCCTTCGTTTATCGGTGATATCCTCTAAAATAATAAGAACGTTTGGTGAAGAAACATCATTTTCATGTATACTGCTTATTTTCCAATCGTACCAAACCGAATCCCCATTGGCCAAAATCAGTCTTTTGGAGTCAGACCTGTGTTCAATGCCTTCCAAACAATAATTGATGTCCAGTTTTAACTCTTCGGGCAGTTCGGGCATTTCATTTAAAAAGTTCTTACCCTCTATTTCCGGATCAAGGTTGAACTGGCTCAGCCATTGTTTGGAAAAATCAACGAAACACTGTTGTGCATCTAGAATGGCAAATGGGATGGAGGTATTGTGAAAGATGGATTGGCGTAACGTCATCTTGGGGAATGTTTTGAAAATCAAATAAAAATATCAAAACAGGATAATTCGCACAATATTGTTTTTAAAATAAGCTTTCTTTTATTGGGAAATCGATTTTACTTCATGTTCACTGGTCTTGAAGTATTCAATTCGGTTCCTTTAAAGCATGGGCTTCAATACTTCCCAAACATTGTTGGCCACCAATTTTTGTCCTTCAACCGTGGGATGGATGCCATCACCTTGGTTGAGTTCGGGGATTCCTGCAACATTTTCTAGCAGGAAAGGAATTAATTCAATGTCTTCTGACGCGGCCAATTCTGGAAAAATGCTTTCAAATTTCGTAGTGTATTCCGGCCCCATGTTCGGCGGGATCTTCATGCCGGCCAGGATAATTTTGGCCTCTGGCAATTTGCTTTGTACCGTATCCACCATGCTTTGCAGGTTCTGTTCTGTTTCGGTCAGAGGAACACCACGGAGCCCATCATTGGCACCTAATTCAATGATAATGATATCCACATCATCCTCTAAAACCCATTCCAATCTATTTTTTCCACTAGCAGTGGTTTCCCCGCTCAATCCGGCATTGATCACGGAATAATCCAAACCCAGTGAATCTATTCTCTGTTGGATCAAAGCAGGGAACGCTTCGCTCACTTCAAGTCCGTATCCTGCCGTTAGGCTATCCCCAAAAAACAGTATTTTTTTTGATGGAACGGTAGTCTCCGTTACTTCGGTTTCTTCGGTGGTCGTTACTTCGGTAGCTTCTTTTTTTGAGCTCTTTTCACCGCAACCAAGTAGCAAAAACATCAAAAAATAACAAAACATTAACGGCAAACGGAAGCTTGGGATTTTCTTGGTCATAATCAATTTTAGTATTTTGAGAGTTTTAACCAAAAGCGTGATATGTCAAAGATATTAAAAGTTCAGCACCTCTCTAAAACCTATCGGAGTGGTGAACATGATCTTAATGTGCTCAACAATGTTTCCTTTGAAGTGGAAAGTGGAGAAAGTTTTGCAATTGTGGGCCCTTCGGGCAGTGGTAAAACCACCTTGTTGGGACTCTGTGCAGGGTTGGATACCACCGATGAAGGTGAAATATGGCTTTGCAATCAGAATTTGTTCGGTTTGGATGAGGATGGAAGAGCGCGTTTAAGGAACGAGAATGTTGGATTTGTATTTCAGGACTTTCAATTATTGCCTACGTTGACGGCTTTGGAAAACGTGATTGTTCCCTTGGAACTGCGTGGTGTAAAAAAAGCAACGGCCCACGGAAAGGAACTCTTGGCCAAGGTAGGTCTGGAAAATAGGGAAGGGCATTACCCGTCCCAACTATCGGGTGGTGAGCAACAACGTGTGGCTTTGGCCCGTGCCTTTGCCAATAAACCATCCATTCTTTTTGCAGATGAGCCTACAGGAAACCTGGACGATGAAACGGGAACCAAAATAGAGGATTTGCTTTTTGAACTCAACAAAGAACAGGGTACTGCACTGGTGATCGTTACCCACGATCTGGAATTGGCGCAAAAAACAGATAAGAGCATTCGCCTACGATCGGGCAAAATCGAGGAAACTGTTGGATAATATGGTAAAGAACAACGCTGGATTTTCTTGGTTGCTAAAAATGGCCTGGCGCGATGGTAAGGCAAGCTACGGTAAACTTTTACTGTTTGTTTTTTCCATAACATTGGGTGTGGCCGCAGTGGTAAGCGTACATTCCTTTAGCGGCTTGCTCAAGGATAATATTGCATCGCAGTCGAAAGCACTGTTGGGAGCCGATTATGTTATTGAAAGTGATAAACCCGTCAACGATAAGGTGATGGGTATTATGGACTCTTTGGGCGGCGCAGATGCGCGGGAAATCAATTTTATGTCCATGGCCGCTTTTCCCGGTAATGAAGGAACCAAACTCATGGAGGTCAGGGGGGTGGAAGGCGGTTTTCCGTTCTATGGTGAATTAGGGACCGTACCCGAATCTGCAACCAATGACTTTAGGGATGGAGGTGCCCTTGTTGATGCCACAACCATGCTTCAACTCAACCTAAAGGTCGGAGATAGCATAAAACTGGGTGCCGTTACCTTGCCTATAGCGGGCGAATTGGAAGCAGTTCCGGGGAGCACCTCGGTTTTTGGAGCCATAGCACCTCCAATTTTAATTCCATTCGAATTCATTGAATCGACAGGTCTGGTACAAACAGGAAGTCGCATCGAGTACAAATATTACTTCAAAGCAGAAGAAAACGAGGATATGGCGCTATTGGATGAGCAGGTGGATCCCGTTCTCGATGCTGAAGAGGCAGATTTGGATACCCACTTGTCCGAAGCCCGCCGATTGGGTCGACGGTACGAGAACTTTGGAAAGTTCCTCAATCTTGTAGGGTTCATAGCCCTGCTCTTGGGCTGTGTAGGTATTGCGAGTGGCATGGGCATTTATGTCCAAATGAAGATAAAATCCATCGCCGTGCTCAAATGCTTGGGAGCCTCAAAACGTCAGAGTTACCTTATTTTCTTTATTCAAATAGCCTGTATGGGGATTGTGGGCGGTTTACTGGGAACGGCCATTGGTTATGCGCTGCAGCAATTATTCCCTGTATTGTTGGGTGATTTGTTGCCCGTGGATGTAGATGTCACTTTGTCTTTACAGAGCATTGTGCTGGGGTTGTCTTTGGGATTGGCCATGTCCGTACTTTTTGCACTATATCCCTTGATGAAAACATTGTATGTTTCCCCATTACAGGCCTTGCGCGTAGTGCAGGAAAAACAGTCCCGATCCAAATGGGCAACTACAGCGGTTGGTTTGGGTATTGTTTTGTTTGTGTTTTGTTTTTCATTTTGGCTTTTGGGAGACATTATGCGCTCCCTGTTTTTTGTGATAGGATTGTTGGTCGTCTTTTTGATTTTGACCGCCGTGGCCCGATTCTTTATGGCCATGTTGAAAAAGTTTTTCCCGTATTCATGGAGTTTCATTGCCCGCCAAAGCCTCAAGAATTTATTCCGTCCCCAAAATCAGACCCTGGTATTGGTGTTGGCCATAGGTATTGGAACGTTTCTGATCAGTACGCTTTACTTTACCAAGGATATGCTCTTGGAAAAAGCGGCCATTGAGGATAGTGCCAACAGTGCCAATATGATTTTGATGGATATTCAGAACCAACAGGTGGATGGGGTGTCCAATACCATCAAAGGAGCAGGATATCCAGTTATTGATAAAATTCCGATCGTTACCATGCGGGTAGAGACCCTCAAAGGGGAACATGTGGAAGATATCAGAAAGGATACCACATCACAGGTGGGACGATGGATATTGAATCATGAGTTTAGGGTAACCTATCGAGACAGCCTGATCAATTCCGAACGTCTTTTAGAAGGAGATTGGGTAAGTGCCGTAGATTCTGATTCCGATGTGCCCATTTCGGTAAGCAGCGATTTTGCCAACATGGCCAAGGTGACCATAGGTGATCCTGTTTCCTTCAATGTACAGGGCCGGATCATGAATACGGTTGTGCAAAGTATCCGTGAGGTGGACTGGAGTAGATTGCAGCCCAATTTTTCCATTGTTTTTCCATCAGGGGTGCTCGAAAATGCTCCACAATTTGGGGTAATGACGACCAGAACATCCGACGATATGGGCTCGGCCAAACTTCAGCAGCAATTGGTACGTCAATTCCCCAATGTTTCCATTCTGGATTTAAAACGAATATTAAGTCTTTTGGAGGATATTTTGGGAAAAATAGGATGGGTCATCAACTTTATGGCCTTCTTTAGCATATTTGTTGGAGTGGCGGTACTCATGGGAGCCATTTACAGTAGCAAGCACCAACGCGTAAAGCAAGGTGCATTGCTCAGGACTTTGGGTGCCCAAGGTGGTCAAATATTAAAAATGATTGCCATTGAGTATGCAGTCCTTGGCTTTTTAGGAGCTTTTATGGGTGTGTTGCTTGCCGTTTTGGGAAGTAGTCTATTAGCTTATATGTTGTTTGAAACAGCATTCACCCCTTCATGGATTCCATTCGTCATTATTCTTCCAGCTATTACTTTATTGGTTTTTGCACTGGGTGTTGGAAATAGTATTGGAATAGTCAGAAATTCTCCACTAACTGTCTTGAAGAAAGAAAAAGAATAATTTATGCCTGATTTTTTTCAATGATTGTTATTGCGCATTAGCAATCATGTATTTTGTCATCAACAGTATACTTTCGAGGTATAAAATTGTTGTTGGCAGGGTCGGGATGGTTGTTGGAATGGTTTTTTTTTCAAAATACCCTGAAAATCATTTTATTAAGTAGGTTGAGTTTTTATTGAACTACGACCATCAAATCAAGGTATGAGAAAGAAAAGCAAAGTAAGAGGTGATCTTAAGGTTGACCCTGGGCGCAGCCTTTGGATAGTGTTACTTTTATCTTTAGTTGGATTACTATACTTCAACTGTTCACCCAAGTATTCTAATATATCAGTCCCTATTGATGAATTACAAGAATTCACTGTGGAAGGTGATTCTGTGATTCCAGATAAATGGTGGGAAGCATTTCAAGATGAAAGCTTGAACAGGTTGATCGACAGTGCGATGCAATCCAATATGAATTTAGCTGCCACTTGGCAACAATTCTTGGCATCAAGGGCATCCGTAAGGTCACAGCGGTCGAATAAATGGCCCTCCATCGAAGCTTCAGCCCAAACGGCAAGAACCCTTCCGGAACCTGACTTCGTGGGTGGTGAAAATACACAATTGGGTTTTTTATCCAGTTACGAACTGGATTTATGGGGACGTATCGGAACCGCTGTAAATGCCGAAAAATTCAGGTCCGAAGCCAGTTATTTCGACTATCAAACCCTCGCCTTATCACTTTCCGCCGAGATAGCTACGGCTTGGTACCAACTACAGGCCGCCAAAAAACAATTACAGATTACCGAAAATCAGATTAAAACAAACGAAGCTATTATAAAACTGATACGCTCCCGTTTTGTTGGAGGGCAAATAAGAGCGGTTGATATTTTGCGTCAGGCCCAATTGCTGGAAAGTACCAGAGAACAAAAAATCATTTTTGAGACCAATGTACGTTTGTTGGAAAATCAATTGGCAGTGCTATTGGGTAAACAGCCACAGGAAGGAATCGTTACGGAAGAGGCTTCGATGCCCGCTGTACCAAAATTGCCCGATACAGGCTTGCCTTTGGATTTGGTCAGGCGAAGGCCGGACCTCAAACAATCTTTTGCCCTTTTGTTGGCTGCAGATAGGGATATGGCTTCGGCAGTTCAAAGTAAATATCCGCGGATTACATTAAGCGGACGTGGACAGCTACGCTCCAACAACTTCGACAACCTTTTTGACAACTGGGCCTATTCCTTGGCCGGAAACATTTTGGCACCACTTTTTTATGGGGGACGCCTTAATGCCGAAGTAGACAGGACCACGGCCATAAAGCAACAGCGATTGTACCAATACGGACAAGCCACTTTGGTAGCCTTTAGGGAGGTTGAGGACGCTTTGGTACAAGATGTAAAACAAACAGAACGACTCGAGAATATCAGCAGGCAATTGGAACTTGCCGAAAAAAGCAATAAACAACTACGCGTCGAATTCCTGAACGGATTCAGTCCTTATCTGGACGTACTCTTAGGGTTGGACCAAGAACAACAATTACGAAGAGATTATGTGGCCGCCCAATTACAGTACGTGCAGATTAGGATAGCCTTGTACCGTGCATTGGCAGGAGGATTTGATACAGGAAGAAGAATAGAAGATCAAAAAAGTAAACTGGACGAACTCTATGAACAATAAAAAAATACTTTATATCTGTTTGGCCATTTTGGTAGGAGGAGTATTGGTGACCACACTGATATTTTTCACCGAACCCGAAGCACAGAGCGAGGGTGCTACCATTGAGACCGCAATTTTGGTGGATGTGGTCGATGCGAAAAAAGGAACTTACGCCCCTACCATAGTGGCCACCGGAACCGTTCAACCTGTGGAGGATGTTGTTCTAAGTCCTTTGGTTTCTGGTCAGATTATTCGTAGGGATCCGGCATTTACCCCTGGTGGTTTTGTAACCAAAGGAGAGGTTCTGTTGCAAATAGATCCTTCAGATTACAGGAATACATTGGAACTCAGAAAAAGTGAGTTGTTACAATCCGAAACCGCCTTGGCCACAGAAATGGGGCGCCAACAGATTGCCGAACAAGATCTTCAGCTGATCAATAACGATTCCCTTTTTGGGGATAACCCACTATCCGATAACGAAACACAATTGGTACTTCGTCAGCCACAATTAAATGCGGTTAAAGCAAATATTGAAGCGGCAAGGGCTTCCATGAATCAAGCGCAGTTGAATTTGGAACGCACCACTATCAGAGCACCTTTTGATGCTCATATTTTAAGCCAGAATGTAACTGTGGGGAGCCAAGTAGCCCAAGGAGATAATCTAGGAAGGATAGTAGGAACCGATAGTTATTGGGTAACGGCAACGGTGCCGATTTCCCGTTTGCAATGGTTAAAATTCCCGGAATCAAATGATGAAAAAGGATCGATTGTCCATATAGAAAATTCATCTGCTTGGCCAACCGGTACGCAGCGTGAAGGATATTTGGACAGGCAAATCGGTGCTTTGGACAATCAAACACGTCTGGCAAGAGTATTGGTCAGGGTGGAAGACCCTTTGACAACCTCAGAAGAACTGGAGGGTGCTCCTAAATTGATGATCGGGACCTTTGTAGAAGTAAACATCCAGGCTGACTCCATTCCCGATGTGGTACGTCTTGACCGCGATTTGGTCAGGACAAATCAAACGGCCTGGGTAATGAAGGATAATCTATTGGAAATACGCGAATTGGATATCGTGCTTACCGATAATCAATATGCTTATGTACAATCAGGTCTTGAAGATGGGGACCAAGTGGTGACCACTAATTTGAGCACGGTTACGAACGGTATAGAACTAAGGACGCGATCCGAAAGAGCTTCAGAAGAGGAAAATGACTAAAAATTGCTATGATGGATGAAAAGGATTCGGATAAAAAAGTGAGAAAAGAAGGGGCCATTGGATACATGGCCAGAAATTCCATTGCCACCAATTTATTGATGCTGATACTTTTAGGTGGAGGTATTTTTACGATGTATACCATCCAAAAGGAGGTTTTTCCCGAATTTCAGCTTGATTTTGTAGATGTATCCGTGACTTATCCGGGAGCCTCACCGGCAGAGGTGGAACAGGGAGTGCTTCAACCTGTGGAGGAAGCGGTACGGAGCGTTCAGGGTATAAAAGAGATTGTTTCTCAAGCCAATGAGGGTTCCGCTCAAGTCAGTATAGAACTGGTTGCCGGTTCCGAACGAATGAAGGCGTTCCAAGATATTGACCAAGCGATCAACCGGATAAGAACTTTTCCAGATGACATTGAACGGCCCGAAGTCAGCTTACGATCACGACAGCGGGATGTACTTCAAATTGGACTTTATGGAAAAGCGGACATATGGACCTTGCGAATACTTGCGGAAAGGTTACGGACTATTTTGTTAAGTAATCCGGCAATCACCCAAGTGGAACTTAATAATGTGCCCGATTACGAGACCCGAATCGAAATCACTCGAAATAACCTCCAAAAATATAACCTGACCCTTGGGCAGGTGGCCGACATTATCCGTCAAAGCAGTAATGATGTCCCGGCAGGAGCCGTACAAACACAAAGTGGGGAGATTTTGCTTAGGATGAAGGAGCGCAAACAATGGGCGGACGAATATGGAAACATCACCGTTGTTTCAGCCCCATCCGGTGCCAAGGTGAGCCTCAGCGATATTGCAACCATTACAGATGACTTTGAGGAAACTGGCTTTCACGGACAATTTAACCAAGAGAACTACGTGGAACTCCAGATTTTTAGGATCGGAGACCAATCCCCCATGGAAATAGAGGATGTGGCTATGGGCATACTGGAAGATTTTCAATTGCCGCCAGGTGTTAATTACCGTACCGATAGCAATAGGGCGTCCGACTATCGCGAAAGATTGTCCCTGCTTACCGAGAATGGTGTGTTGGCAATCATCATTGTTTTGCTCATACTGACACTTTTCCTCGAATACCGTCTTGCTTTTTGGGTGATGATGGGGATGACAGTTTCCTTTATCGGAGGTATGATTTTTTTGCCACTTATCGGTATAAGCGTGAACATGATCTCCATGTTCGGGTTCTTGGTTGTCCTCGGTATTGTGGTTGATGATGCTATTGTGGTAGGGGAAAATGTATACGAATACCGTAAAAAGGGATTAAGTCCCCTTAAGGCGGCCATTGCGGGCACTAAGGATGTTTCTTTACCCGTGGTTTTCAGTATCACTACAACAATCATTGCATTTGTGCCCTTACTTTTTATGCCAGGGGAAACGGGTAAATTTTGGCAACCATTGCCAGCGGTGGTGATTGTGATATTGGCCGTGTCGTTGCTGGAGGCATTATTTATCTTACCTTCTCACTTGGCCCACCTAAAAAAGGACCCGAGCAAGAACAAATGGGTACATAAATTGGAAGGTTGGCAGAGTTCCTTCGCCAATAAGTTCAATGAATTTGTAGATAGAAGGTACCGTCCACTGTTGGATAAATGTCTGAAACACCGATATATTACCCTGTCCAGTGCAATAGCTTTATTGCTGATCGTTGGAGGGTACGGTTATAGCGGGCACATGGGAATGATCATGATGCCCGAAGTGGCGGCGGATGAAATCGAAGCAGGTGTACGTTTGCCCGTAGGTACTACGCCAGACCAAGCCGCAAAAGTAGCTCATGATATCTCTGATGCTACCCAACGAATGTTCGAAGAACATAGTTTGTATGAGGTAGCCGAGGGAATCAAAACAAATGTAAGAGGGCAGAACTTTATAGATGTGGAGATTGTAATGTTGCCGCCGGACCAAAGGGATATTACCGCAGGTGAAGTCATTTCGTTATGGCGGGACAATATTGGGGACATTGAAGGAGTAGATCAAATTACTTTTGAGGCTGAACGGGGCCCAGGTGGTGCGCGCCAGGCCATTAGTATTGATTTGAGCCATACCGATATTGAAGTACTTGAAAATGCGAGTACGGCATTTGTAGAGCGGATGAATGCTTTTTCCAATACACGGGATGTTACGGACAACTATAACAAAGGAAAACTACAATACGATTTTAAACTTTTGCCACAGGGCAGAAACCTTGGGCTAACCTCCGACGAAGTCGGAAGACAGGTAAGAAACGGGTTTTTTGGAGCCTTGGCCATGAGACAACTTCGTGGTATGGATGAAGTTGAAGTCCGTGTAAAACTTCCAATGGAAGAGCGCAAGGACATCAAAAATCTTGAAAACTTTCTGATACGGACGCAGGATGGGGTGGAAGTGCCCTTAATGGATGTTGTTGAGGTACAGCAAAGAGAAGCATTTACCAGCATCAATCGTAGGGACGGTCGTAGAGTGGTGAATGTAGGAATGGATGTGGAACCGGCCAATGCCGTGAACAGGGTAATCGCAAAAGTACAGGAAGAAACCTTGCCCCAACTCAGGGCCGATTATCCAGGAATAACTTGGACGTTTGAGGGGAGCCAGGCCGATATGCGTGAGAGTACGAGCACCCTTCGGGCAGGTTTTACTATTGCCATGCTTTTGATCTATGCACTGTTGGCCATTGCATTTGGTAGTTATGTGCAGCCTTTGATCGTAATGACGGCAATTCCGTTTGGAATCGTTGGAGCCGTCATTGGACATATTTTATTGGGTTACGACCTTTCTCTTGTAAGTTTAATGGGGGTTATCGCACTATCCGGTGTGGTGGTCAACGACTCTTTGATCATGATTGATTATGCCAACAAACGGCGAAAGGAGGGGGATCCCATATATAAATCCATTCACGAAGCTGGTTTACGAAGGTTCCGCCCGATTATTTTGACCACAATGACCACTTTTGGTGGATTGGCCCCTATTATTTTAGAGACCTCCAGTCAGGCTTTTTATTTAATACCCATGGCCATTTCATTAGGGTTTGGTATCGTGTTCGCAACAGCCATCATTCTAGTGATTGTTCCATGTTTGTATTTGATTTTGGAAGATGTTCGATTATCAATTCAAAAGGGTAAAACGGTTAAAGAAGTGGATGTTTCCGAAAGTGTGATTTCTTGATGGCATTACCACAACCATTTGGATAAAGATGAATTTAAAGGAAGGAATTTTTTTACCAAAACCAAGTTGCATTAAATGGGTACTGTCACATCCATTGTAGTCCCTTTGTCCTTTTCAGACACAACATTTAGTTTACCATCGATACTATTTACCATCTCGGCTACAAGCTGAAGGCCCAAGCCATAACCCTTTTCGCCATTTGTTCCTGGATTTAGACCTAAGGCATCGTTTGTAAGTTCCTTCAGCTTTTCCTTTGACATACCTATTCCATTATCGGATACTTTTACCGTAAGAAAGACTCTTTTGTCCATTTCCATAATATCAAGCTTGACGGCTACACTCCCCTTGGAAGGAGTGAATTTGATGGCATTGGCAATAAGGTTCCCTATAATGGGGAGTAGCTTTCTTCGTGAAAATTTGTATTGATTTTTTGTTTTGTCAAAACTTACATCAAGTGCTATATCCTTATTACTTGCAGGAATTAAGTAAAGCTCTTCCAGATGCGCTTTTAAAGAGGAAAGGTCAAATTGATTTTTGTCTCCAAGCTTTTGGCGTTTGTCTAAAATATCATCGGTCAATTCCATTAACTTCGAAACCGAACTATTGATTAATTTAAAATAAGCTTTGGACTCGTCGGCATCCATATTTTCCTCTTCAATAGTAGAAGTAAGACCAAGTATTCCTCCCAATGGGCTTCTGATGTCATGCGCCATTTGGTAGCGTTCTTTAATTGCACTGGCCAATTGGTCCTCCAGTTGGTCCAACTTCTTTTTGTGTTCCAATTTTTCCACAATTTCATCGGCAATCAACTGTAATAGTCTTTTCTTCTCGAGTGATATGTTTTTTTCACTTTGGTCCAATACACATAGGGCTCCGATATTTTCGCCGGTACTTACCTTTAATGGTATTCCTAGATAATATTTTAACTTATCCCTTTTTACAAAAGGATTGTCACTAAATCTTTTGTCCTGATCAAGGATTGGTAGTTCTTGGATGCCCTCTCCTTGTATGGTAAATTGACAAATTGAATCTTCGCGGTCAACTTGAAATGGTCCTGAAGCCGATGATGTTATGGTCCATTGTGAATAATTATCAATTAGATTAACATAGGAAATATCCGTATCAGTTATATACTTGGCCAATTTTACCAAGCGTTCAAACTCATCCTGAAGATTGGCATAATCCAAATCAAGATCGTTTAACTTTTTTGCTCTCTGATATTCGTTAATGGTCTTTATGGAATCTTTCAGCATCATTATTATTT
Organism: Flagellimonas profundi; assembly: GCF_017313275.1. GTDB lineage: Bacteria > Bacteroidota > Bacteroidia > Flavobacteriales > Flavobacteriaceae > Flagellimonas > Flagellimonas profundi. The sequence continues at coordinate 487,382 of NZ_JAFLNM010000001.1, forward strand.
TACCGAGTATACTTTCAACGGAATTCATCCTATTTTATTTGAAAGAATAGTATTACAAAGTGTTAAATTTTAAAACCTATTTAATTCAAATTAGTGAATTGATTTTTTTATGTTCTTATAGGTTTGATATTCAGAATTTTATGTTCCAAATAGCGGGCAATGGTTGAGTTTATAAATAAAGATTATCGTGATTTAATGGAAATTATATCCGGACCACTGGCCAGCCCATTGAAATTATTTCTAAAAGTTCAGTTTCATATGTAACTTAGTAGTATGGCAATTAAGGAGTTCCATATTACCAAATCATCCGGTGAACAGGTCAAGTTTTCCATAGATAAGCTTAACAGGTCTCTTCAGCACAGTGGTGCCAGTGAAGAGATGATTCAGGAGATAGTACAACGTGTACAGGATGAATTGTATCCGGGCATTTCAACAAGGGAGATTCATAACCGCGCTTTTGCTTTGTTAAAAAAGAGAAAGTCAATTTATGCATCAAAGTATAAACTAAAAAAGGCTATTTACGAACTTGGACCTACCGGTTTTCCCTTTGAACGTTTTATAAGGGGTATTCTACATTATTCGGGTTACGAAACCAAAGTGGGTGAGATATTGGAAGGTACTTGTGTTTCACATGAAATTGATGTAATTGCCTTTAAAAACGGGACTTTAAATGTAATTGAATGTAAATTCCATAGTGAAGACGGTCTCAAATGCAATGTGAAGGTTCCATTATATGTCAATTCAAGATACACCGATGTGAAGGTTCCATTGAATTCGCAAAAGGAGAAACCTTTTAAAAATACTGAAGGTTGGGTAGTAACCAACACCAGATTCACCAAAGATGCACTCGAATATGGAAAATGTACAGGTTTATATCTGTTGAGTTGGGATAATCCCCATGGCGATGGACTTAAAGAACGGATCGATAGATTGAGACTTTATCCCATTACGGTATCTACACTATTGTCGAGCAGGGAAAAAGCTTTTTTATTGGAACGGGATATAGTTCTCTGCAGGCAATTGGAAAAGAATAATTTTCTTCTTGATCATTTAGGGGTCTCCAATGGTCGGAAACAAAGAATTTTAAAGGAAATGAAATCATTGTGCAATCCCTAGAAGGTTATGAAAAAGCTTGAAGTACATTTTTTGGGAGGTTCCGGTACTGTGACAGGGTCAAAGTTTTATTTGAATACCGAAGAGGTCAAGATTTTGGTGGACTGTGGTCTGTTCCAAGGGTTAAAAGAATTAAGGAGGCAGAATTGGGAACCATTGCCCGTTGATGTTTCAGCAATAGATTACGTACTGCTTACCCATGGACATTTGGATCATTGCGGGTATTTGCCCCTGTTGGTTAGGCATGGGTTTCGCGGAAAAATTTTGGGAACGGCACCTACACTGGAAATAGCCAGGATTATTCTTGAAGATAGTGCCAAAATACAGGAAGAGGAAGCCGAAAAAGCCAATAAGGAAGCATATAGCAAGCATGACCCTGCTTTGCCATTATATACCGAGGAAGATGCGGCATTTACGCTGAATTTTTTTGAGCAAATAGAGGAAGGGGAGAAGCTTTCGCTCTCCGAGCATTGTGATGCCCGTTTTTTTTACAACGGACATATTATCGGTTCCACCTACATCGAAATTGATTTATATGGAAAACGGCTTGTTTTTTCAGGTGATGTAGGCCGTCAGGAAGATGAACTGCTAAACCCTCCGAAACAACCCGAATGGGCCGATTATTTGTTCGTGGAAAGCACGTATGGAGATAGACAGCACCCAGATGAGGACGTAGCCTATATTTTAACAGATCTGATCAGGGAAACGTTGTCCAAGAGGGGAACTTTGATCATACCTTCGTTTGCGGTAGAGCGGTTGCAATCCCTCATGTATCAATTATGGAAGCTGTATAAGAAAAATAGAATTCCCAACATACCGATTTTTGTAGATAGCCCCATGGGAAACAATGTTCTGGAGGTATTCAAGGATTTTCCAAGCTGGCATAAACTAACTCCGGAAGAATATCGTAATATGTGCAACCATATTACCTTGGTAAGCTCTTATGCCGAAACTTGGGAGACCATAGATGATACAAGGCCTAAAATAGTGATTGCCGGAAGTGGAATGGTTACCGGCGGACGTGTACTTACCTATATCAAACAATTGGGCGACATGGATACCACCACTATTTTACTTGTGGGTTTCCAAGCGGAGGAAACACGGGGCAGAAATTTGCTGGAAGGGGCCACAGAACTAAAAATATATGGAAAATATGTACCCATTAAAGCGAAGCTATACCATTTGGAGAGCCTATCGGCCCACGCCGATCAAGGTGAACTGTTAACTTGGATGGGTTCCATTAAAAATATTCCCGAAAAAGTGTTTTTGGTTCATGGAGAACAGGAGGCGATGGAGGTTTACAAGAAGAAAATCGAAGAACAATTCAATTGGAATTGCCATATTCCCAAAATGCATGAGGTTGTCGAGATTTTACTTTAGCCTAGGCTTTATAACTTGACCCCATAACTTAAATCGCCCGCATCGCCCAGCCCTGGAATTATATACCCTTTACTGGTTAAATGCTCATCAACAGCGGCAATCCAAAGGTGGGTGTCTTTGGGAAATACTTTTTTAACCTTTGCTACCCCGGATTTTGAACCGATGACCGAAATAATATGTATTTGCTTTGGAGTTCCATGACTCTTGAGTGCGTTGAGTACATTTTCCAATGTTTTTCCCGTGGCCAGCATAGGATCCGTTAACACCAATATTTTATCATCTAAAGCCGGTGCGGCAAAATATTTTACGATAACCTCGAAAGCATCTTCATTGTTGGGGTGATGCCTGTATGCCGAAATAAATGCATTTTCCGCTCGATCAAAATAGCTTAAAATACCATGATGAAGCGGCAATCCAGCTCTGAGCACTGAACAAAGAACCAACTTATCTGAACACAAAAATGATTTTTTGGTCCCCAAAGGCGTTTTGACCTCGGTTTCTTCATAATCCAGGGATTTACTCAATTCGTAAGCAAGAACCTCCCCGATGCGTTCAATATTCCTTCGAAACCGCATGGAATCTTTTTGTATTTCCACATCTCTAATTTCTGAAATAAAAGTGTTCAGAATGGAATTGATTTGATCAAACTGATGGATAATCATTTTTTAATAATTGATTCTTCTTAAAGGTAATTGTTGTTGGGAATATATAAAAATGAAAAACCTTGCCATGACTAGTTGCTCCGAACACTGATAAAGGTCATTGGAGCAAAAGAAGATTTTTGACGAAATTTGAAAGAGTTGTTTTTAAGGTTAAACGAATTCAGATTTCTGATCGACCTATGGATTTTATCGATTATTATAAAGTGTTGGGTGTAGCTAAAAACGCATCCATCGACCAAATAAAAAAAGCTTACCGAAAGCTTGCCAGAAAGTACCATCCTGATCTTAATCCGAACGATAAGGAGGCGGAACAGAACTTTAAGCGCGTCAATGAGGCCAATGAGGTGCTCTCCGACCCTGAAAAAAGGAAAAAATATGATGAGTACGGAAAGGATTGGCAGCACGCCGAAGAATTTGAGAAAGCAAAACGTTCACGGGCACAACAAGGGGGTGGACGTGATTATTCCGGCTACACATATAGTTCAGGGGGATCTGCCCAGGACTTTTCAGACTTTTTTGAATCTATGTTCGGCGGAGGTACTTCGGGATTTGGTTCACGGGGTCAAAGGGTACGTTTTCGCGGGCAAGATTACAATGCCCAGCTTCAACTATCTTTAATGGATGTCTATACAACTCAAAAACAAACCCTTACGGTTAATGGGAAGAACATAAGATTAACTATTCCTGCAGGTATCGAGGATGGACAGACCATTAAAATAAAAGGGCATGGAGGACCGGGAATAGAAGGCGGTCCTGCCGGAGACCTTTACATTACCTTTTCCATTTCCAACAATACACCTTTTAAGCGAGACGGTGCGAATTTGTATAAAACCGTACAGATTCCCTTGGTAAAAGCAGTGCTCGGAGGAGATATTCAGGTGGACACCCTAACAGGGAAAGTAAAATTAAAAGTAGCTCCGGGAACCGATAATGGAACCCAAGTGAAACTTAAAGGCAAAGGATTTCCAAAATATAAAAAAGAAGGTCAGTTTGGAGACCTTTACTTGACCTATTCCGTAAAAATACCGAAGAGCCTAACGCCGGAGCAAAAAAAGCTTTTCGAATCTTTGGAAAAGACCAACCTAGAATAATAAAACATGAAAAAAGAAAACTACATATCCATAAAAACTTTTTGTGAACGCCATGGGGTTGGGGAATCTTTTGTTTACTCCATGTACGAGTATGAGATTTTGCAAGTGGAGCTGGATGAAGATAAGGGGATGCTCCATATTGAGGATTTGCCACTTCTGGAAAAAATGGTACGCTTGCACAACGAGTTGGAGATTAATCCAGAAGGAATCCAGGCCATACATCATCTTTTGGGACAAGTAGAGAGCCTGCAGCAAGAAGTAGCTTCCCTCAAAAAGAAATTAGGCAGATTGGAATGATCTGCAGATATGACCAAGGTCATAGTATAAGGAGTGCATCCATGTTATCTTTAGAGTAAAACGCAACAAATGGAAATGGCTCAAGGAATAGGGGTTTTGCAAGCATCTTTTCTAATTCAGGAAGAAAGCCATTATGTTTTAACATTGGATGTCATGAAAAAAATATTGGTACCCGTAGATTTTTCGAAACACTCTGAATATGCTTTGGAGGTTGCCTCCAAAATAGCTAGGCAACATGAGGCAGGCATTGTTTTACTTCACATGATAGGGTTATCCGATTCGGTATTGGCCAATTCTGAGATTGCCGAAGAAGCCGAGGCCAAATATTTTTTAAAGTTGGCAAAGGATAAAATCAAGGAATTTACGGCAAAGGAATATCTTAAGGATATTTCTGTGAATGCTATTATTCAAAATTACAAGGACTTTACAGAGGTAAACAATGTGGCTCAGGAACAAAACTGTGATTTGGTGGTAATGGGTTCTCATGGAACAGGAGGCCTGAGCGAGCTTTTTGTGGGCTCCAACACCGAAAAAGTGGTCAGAACTTCCGACTTGCCCGTAATAGTGATCAAAAAGTCACATGACGATTTTTCCATCAAAAAAATGGTAATGGCAAGTGACTTGAGCAAAGAAAGTATACCTGTTTACACCAAGGCCAAAGCATTTGCAGAATTGTTTTCCGCATCATTGGAAGTTGTTTACGTTAACACGTCAGGGGCAAATTTTATGGGGTTCGATGATGTGGAGAAAAGAATGGAATCCTTTAAAAAGGAACTGGGCCAAGAAATCAATATTAATTTCTATAACCACCACAGTGTAGAGCGTGGAATCCTGAATTACTGTTTTGAAAAAGATGCCGATTTATTGGTGATCCCAACCCATGGTAGAAAAGGATTGGCACACTTTGTTGTGGGAAGTTTGGCAGAGAATGTATCCAACCATGCCAAAATACCGGTAATGACCATCAAGCTTTGATTACTTTTCGAAAAGTAATTGTAGACGTCCCAACAAAATCAATTCAGATTTATTGCTCCCGTAAAACGAGGCGGTGATAGCTCTTGAAGTGGACATTGCCAAATTTTTGATTTCTGGGGTGAAAAGAATTTTGTGGTCCATATAAAAAGCTTCGAACTCTTCGTAAATCTCGTCATTGTCCTTTCCATACTCCAACAACCAATCAAAAACAGAAACAATTTGAAAAGCGGCATCGGTACCATACTCATCCTCAATATCATCTACTTCCAACCAATAATCCTTGACCACTTCATTCAGTCTTTCCATTTCCTTCATGTGGATACTATGGTCGGCCATGGCCATCGCATAAAATAATTTTCCTAAATTTTGATAAAGTTTATTACCAAGTTTTTTTTTGGATTCCAACATTTTCTTAAATTTTAGACTAAGAGATTAAATATACTCATGTAAATAATTTCCCCCCATGATCTAAATCAGTAAATTTAGTTATTGTTTTGGAACGGTTCGAAGATAGTAACGTGCTTGGCATTTTATCGGAGGCAATCTCCGAGGGCATCCTTATTGTAAATGAAGAACAGAAGATTACCACCAGTAATGGTGCCGCCAATAAAATGTTTGATTATGCTGATGGCGAGCTTAATGGTAAGCCATTGGAGCTTTTGCTACCGGAACGCTTCAGGGACGGGCATGAGCATTTCTTTTCGGGCTTTATGCGTAAAGGTAAACCAAGACAGATGGGCCCGGAAGTGGATTTAGTGGGCATACGAAAAGGAGGTGAAGAATTTCCTTTGGAAATAAGCCTCAACCCTTTCAAACTTCTTCAAAAAAAGTATGTCCTTGCCTTAATAAAGGATATTACCGAAAGAAAGAAAGCTGAACAGACCATAGATTATTGGTATCAAATTTTTGACGAATCCCTGAACGAAATTTATGTGTTCGATGCGGAATCGTTCACCTTTATCAATGTGAACCGAGGCGCCCAGCTTAATTTGGGGTACAACATGCAAGAATTGGGTGAAATGTCGGTAATGGATATTAAGCCCGAGGTTACATTGGAAATCATGAAACGATTGATTTCCCCATTGTTATCGGAAAGAAGGGAAAAGGTGATTTTTGAAACCATACACCAACGCAAGGATGGCAGCAAATACCCGGTCGAGGTGCACCTTCAATTATCGTCTATTGGCAAGCAGAAGGTTTGTGTGGCCATTGTTCTGGATATTACCGAAAGGAAAAACTATACCCAACAGTTGGAAAACACTGTGGAAGAGCGTACCCAACAGTTAAGACAGGCCTTAAAGGCAGAGAAAAAGCTCAATGACCTGAAAACTAAGTTTTTATCGCTGGTGTCCCACGAGTTTAAAACACCCTTGACCAGTATTCTAACATCTACCTCGCTACTAACCAAGTATACAGAAACCGGACAGCAGGAGAGACGGGACAAGCACATAGCCACCATTAAATCCAAAGTAAAGTATTTGGATAATATTTTAACTGATTTTTTATCTATCGAGCGTTTAGACCTTGGAAAGGTAAAATATAATATCACCAGCTTTCCTTTGAGCAGATTGATCAATGAAGTGGTTTACGACTCCAATACGCTTTTAAAAGAAGGGCAGCGTATTCAATACCCCGAGAATATAGACGGTATTGTAGTGGAGTTTGATGAAAAAATTATGGGATTGGCACTTTCCAACCTTATGCACAACGCCATAAAGTATTCTCCCGAATATAGAACTATAGAGCTAAAGGTTTCAAAAGGAGAAAATCAGTTGAAAATAGACGTAGCAGATCAAGGTTTTGGAATTCCATTGGAAGACCAACCCTTTATCTTTGATAGATATTACCGGGCCAGTAATGTTTTAACCTATCAGGGTACAGGTATAGGGTTGAATATTGTTAGGCAACACATGCATAACTTAAACGCCAATGTCACTTTTAAAAGTGAACTGGGTAAGGGTTCCACATTCACACTGTACATACCAATAAATAACAAGGAAAAAGATGAAAAAAATTCTGTTGGTGGAGGATGATACCTCATTGCGTGAAAATATAGCCGAACTGCTGGAATTGTCCAGCTTTAACGTTTGTTCGGCATCGAACGGAAAAATGGCCGTGGATATGGCCAGGAAAGAACATCCGGACTTGGTGCTTTGTGATATTATGATGCCAGAAATGGATGGTTATGAAGTATTGGAAGAACTTTCTACGTATGAAAGTACGCGTTACATCCCTTTTATTTTTGTTTCTGCCAAGACCGAAAAACAAGATATTAGAAAGGGAATGAACCTCGGTGCGGATGATTATTTGACAAAACCCTTTGAAGAGGAAGAACTTTTGTCCGCCATTAAATGTCGATTGGAGAAGGCCGAACAAATGAAGACTGTTCTGGAGGAACATCCGAAACAAGCAAGCCAAGAGCATGAAATAAGAAATTTAAACGAACTCAAAAACTTTTTTGATGACCATGGTCAGTTGTTTTCCTACGATAAGGACGAGACCATTTATTCCAAAGGGGACCATTCTAACATGGTATATCTTATTTTAAAAGGAGTTGTCAAAAGTTGTGGATTGGACGAGGAAGGAAAGGAATTGATCACATCCATTTATGCAGAGGACGATTTTTTGGGCTTTACCTCATTAACGGATCACCTGCCGTACAAAGAATATGCTGTGGCCATGGAAGATGTGGAGTTGGCGGGAATATCCAAAGAAAAGGTAAAAGCGATTTTGGAAGATAACAAAAGTGTTTCACTCGAACTGATGGATGTCATAGCAGGAGACCTAGAAAATATTAAAAAGCAATTGTTGCAAATGGCCTATAGTTCGGTCAGAAAAAAAACGGCCCAGACCCTTTTAATGTATTGCAAGGCCATGAACAGGGATAAACAGGCTGCCTTAAAAATAGCACGTAGTGACTTGGCCGGAGTGGCCGGTATTGCTACGGAAAGCCTTATCAGGACCCTTTCGGATTTTAAACATGAGGGGCTTATTGCCATCGAAAACAGAAACATTTTGGTCCTTGATAGGGAAGCATTGGAACAAGTGCACTAACAAAATACATGTCATAAATAGGCCAAGTGATATTTATCATTCCTTTTTTTTTAATGAATGACAAACTTGTACCATCAATTTATGACAAATGAAGAATATTCTGGTCCCAACAGATTTTTCCGAAAACTCCATCCGCGCATTAAAGTATGCCCAAGTACTCTTTAGTGCTATGGAATGTAATTTTTATTTGCTTTATGTTGGTACATTGTTGGACACGAAAAAGGATTCTGAGTCTTTTCAGGAAGTGGAAAATGAATCCAGCGAAAACACCAAGAAAAAACTTAATGATCTGGTCAAAAATAGCCGGAAACACAGTACGGAGGCCAACCACTTTTTCTTTGCTTTGCACGAGTACGGCTTTTTCATCCCCACTATTAAAAAACATGTAGAGGAGCAAAACATACACCTTATTGTTATGGGCACCAAAGGAGTTTCTGGAATAAAGGAAAAGGTTTTGGGAAGCAACGCAGGGGATGTGATCACCAAAGTACAGTGCAATACCCTTGTTGTTCCCGTTGGTGTGGAACTTTCCAAACCAAAGGAAATAGCATTCCCTACAGATTTTAATATTTTCTATTCCCTTAAAATTTTAAGGCCAATGGAAGAAATGGTGACTTTGGGAAAAGCAAAATTCAGTGTCATGAATGCCTTAAAGGAAGGTGATAGTTTAAACGAAGAACAAGAAAAGAACAAAGAACACTTACTGGATTTCATGCAAGATTCTTTTCAAGGAACATACAGTTTTCATACAATAACCAATCAAAAAGTAAAGTCGGCCATACAGTGTTTTGTGGAGAGCAGGGACATTGATATGATCGTTATGGTCGCAAAAAACCTGAATTTTATCCAACAAATCCTATTCGACTCCATAGTGGAGCAAATAAGTTTTCATACAAAAATCCCCTTTTACGTAATTCACGAATAAGCACCTATTCCCAAACCAACCGATTCCAATTTTTGTTCCTGCATTAGATTGGTTCCTCTAAACATTTATTTAATATCTGATGTAAATCATAGTATAAAACAAGTACTGTGGATAGCTTTGTTTATAGTAGGTTTTTAAATAATAGAGCTATGATCAGAGTAGTATTGCCCACCGATTTTTCCGAACAAGCATTTCATGCTATTTCTTATGCAGTGAAGTTATTGGAGGATTCTACCTGCATTTTTTACTTGGTACATGCATATACACCAGCTATTTATAGAGTAGATTATGCACTGGGAAGTCCAGGACAATTTGGATTGGCGGATGATGAGAAATATAGGGCCGAAGAAGCACTGGAAAAAACAAGGAAAAGAATGGAGTCGCTTTTCAATATATCTAAACACACCTATATCACACATGCCGCTTTTAATTCGTTGGGTGATGAAATTGAGTCCGTTTCGCAAAAGGAAAACATCGACTTTATTGTAATGGGAACACAGGGGGCTACCGGAGCCAAAGAAATTCTTTTTGGGTCCAATACGGTTCATGTGATCCAAAAATCCAGTATTCCTGTTCTGGCCGTACCCTATGATTTTGAATACAAGCCACCGAACAACATTTTATTCCCTACCGATTATGAAGTGGATTACAATAAAGCCAATCTTGACTTTTTACTCAAGTTTTCCAAGTTATGGCATTCCAAATTACATATCATGCACGTGACCACACCTGATGGACTTGATTTGGATCAGGAAAACCACAAAGTTTTTTTGGAGGGCAAAATGTTGGAACAAAACCATAAATTTTACGACCTACCAGATCAAGAGCTCATAGAAGCCATAAATGAATTTCAAAAGGAAACCCCGGTAGAAATGTTGGCCATGGTTAAAAACAAACATACTTTTTTAGAGCGCCTTTTTGTGGAACCTACAATCAAAAATATAGGTCTCCATACCAAAGTTCCTTTTTTAGTACTTCCATATCAACAATAAGCAAAAGCCATGTCAAAGATTTTAGTGCCCACCGATTTTTCAAATAACTCGTACAATGCACTTTACTACGCAGCGAGGTTATTTCAGAACAGGGAATGCATATTTCACCTTGTAAATGTTTGCAGTGGGGATAATAGCCCCGATAAACAAAAGGCCAAAATAGAATCGGCCCAAGATTTGGATGCCATGGTGCACAGATTGGTCAGGGATGTTGGAGAAAATACAAAACATACCTTTAAAAAAGTTTCTTTATGCTCCGATATGACCGAGGGGGTTGCCCAATATGCCAAAGATCATCATGTGGATTTGACAGTAATTGGTAATAAGGGAAAAGAAGATATCAAGCACATCCTGTTTGGTAACAACGCCATGCAAATAGTTCGGGAGATCAGTAATTGCCCTGTATTGATCGTACCTTTGGAAATCGACTTTAAGAAGGTGGACAAAATTGCATTCACCTCCAATTATATAAATCCAATAGCAAAGGAAAATAGTAAAACTTTGCAGTTTTTCTGTGATTTATCCGATAGTGTAATCGTGCCCATGAGTATTGAGGAAGATAAGGCTGACGCTGCCTCCGAGAAAAACAAAGCGGATTTTCTTAAGGAAATCGGCCAAAAATGCTCCAAAGAAGTCGAGCTTCCTGTTTTTGATGGTAAAGTAAATACCATTTTGGAATTTGTAGACCTATGGAGTATTGATATGTTGTGCATGGTCTACTATCCGCATCACTTTTTCTTGGAGTTTATTGGCAAGGGGATTATAAAGGAGCTCAATACCAAATTGAACGTGCCCTTTTTGATTTTGCCACATAACCCAAGTTGACAAAAATCATGGTATATCATTATAAGGAAATGTAACTTTCATCAAAACCAAAAATCATCATGGACAAGAGAGTTTTGTTACCTACGGATTATTCAAAAAATGCATTGAATGCCATTCGATATGCATTGGAGCTCTATAAAAACGTACGATGCGATTTTTATATCCTGAATGCTTTTCATGTTTCTGGTTATACTTTGGACAGTATGAGGGTGCCCGAAGTAGGTGAACCATATTATGAAGCAGCGAAACAGGAATCGGAGGAAGGAATGGAACGATTGATGCAAATGGTGAAATTACACCCTCAAAATGATAAGCACGAATTTCATACCATAACAACTTTCAATAGCTTGACAGAAGCTATCAGAAACGTGATCGATAAAAAGGACATCGATATTATTGTAATGGGCACCAAAGGGATAACGGAGTCCAAAGCTCGCATATTTGGTACCAACACCGTAAATGTGATGGAGCAGATAAAGGAATGTCCAGTGATTGCAGTTCCCAATAATTATATGTTCCAGGAACCAAAGGAAATTGTCTTCCCGACAGATTATAGGACACCTTTCAAGAAAAAGGAAATAGGTGACTTGATAGAGATATCCAAATTGTTCGATGCAAAAATCAATGTAGTGCATATTGATAAGGATAAAGACGGAAAGCTCAGTAGAAAAGAAAAGATAAATAAGGAACTGCTACAAGAAATTCTGCAGGGAACGGATTACGAAATGCATTTTTTGCCAGCTGATAAAATTAGTAGTGGAATCAATAAGTTCATTGATGAACACAACTGCGATATGGTAGCTTTTTTGAACAAGAAACATCTGTTTTTTGGAAGCATACTATCCAACCCGTTGGTAAAAAAAATAGGGTACGATCCACAAGTGCCCATTTTAGAACTGAATGATAACTAAAAAAAGATGGAACTATGAAGCAAGTAGGAATATGGCTGGATAAACAAGAAGCCAACGGAGTAGTATTGAACAATGGAAAGGAAAGTCTTTTTAACATTCCTTCGGAACTCGATTTTTTTAATCCAAAGGGAGGCGCAAGATCAAAAACCAAATGGGGTCCACAAGACGTGGTGCAGGATAGCAAGTATCTCGAAAGGGAAAAACACCAATTACATAATTATTTTGAAAAGATAGCCGAAAAGATTTCGGATGCAGATCAAATTGCCGTTTTTGGACCCGCCGAAGCCCCTGAAAAATTTGTGGGCTCACTTAAAGAACGACACCCAGGATTGGCCGCCAAGGTAAAAACAACGGAGACAGTCGATAGTATGTCGGAAAACCAGTTCAAAGCATTGGTGAAACGATCTTTTGGGATAGATGACCGTTATCCTGAGGCCACCTAAATTTAAACCAGTAAAGTGATTTAGATCATTTCACAGGAACCGACCAAACCTTACATTCATTGGTAATTAAAAAAATGTAATACCATAATGATGGTAAGGGAAAGAAAAATAGAGGTAATGCACGATGAGCTGCAAAACTGGAAATCCTATTTGCTGTTTATCGAGGATGAAATGGCCTTTATACAGAGGTTGTTGGATTCCTATGTCTTTGAACCGAGTACGCCCAACTTGTTTGAACGGTTGGATACATTCAAACAACATTTCCATACTTCCCAAAAAAAAAGAAAGTCGCTATCAGAATCCATTAAAAAACATGAGAATGGCCTTGGGGGCATTTTTGAATGTGTGGAGCGCAAATGCGACGATCAGTATTATGAAAAGCACCAAGAGTTAAAGGATAAAATCGCTGAGTATATAAAAACCTACATCAACCTTAAAAAAGAGGTCTACAATTATGCAGGTTCGGTACTCAAAAAAAGGAAGCCATTGTACTGACAGGGCTTTGTTTTATTAAGTGAAATGGAGTTCTTGTCGGATTGTCAGATATTCATTAATCAGTAAATTATGTAGTTATGTCACTTGTAAAATTAGATGGAAAACGATTTCCATGGAACGAGAGTCTGATTGACTTCTTCAATCGAGACATGTTTATTGATGATGATTTTTTCAATTTGGAAAAAACCCATCCATCAATGAATGTCAAAGAGCATAAAGATGATTTTGAAATTGAATTTGCCGCACCTGGATTTGAAAAAAAAGATTTCGAGATCACTATGAAAGATGATGTATTGGAGGTCTCTGCCCAAAAAAGCAAAGAAGAGACCGAGGAGGATGAAAACTTCACACGAAGGGAATTCAACTACAATGCATTTACAAGAACCTTGCAATTGCCTACTTCTGTTGATCGATCAAAAGATGTAAAGGCAGTTTACGAAAATGGTATTCTTAAGCTAAAAGTCCTAAAAATGGAAGAAGCCAAAGAAGACCATAAAAAAGTTATCGAGGTGGTATAAGTAAAATTTGCGGCAGATGAGCATTCGTCTGCCGCTCAATGCAGTACAGCGATGGAAACAAAATCAAGCAAAAGAAAATTTAGGGAGTGGTTCAGTGCTGAAGAGTTGCACGAAGAATCAAAAAAATGGTTCTCGGAATTAAAATTTGCAAAAGATGAGCAAAAGTTCCTAAACAATATGGTGAAGGACTATACTTTGGATATTATTGATTCCGACATGTTCAAGACCGTTCAGCCCGTTGTGGAGTCTTTGAACAGATCTGAGAAGGATTTGGTGGACCTTTTCAAAAAGGTACAGTTGCATGAGAATCAGCTTCAAATTATGGTTGATGAGGTCGATCAAGAAAAAATGGAAGCCGCGTATCTGGATACCCATAACGACCTTGCTATGGAGGTACAGGATTACTTTGAAAAATACCGGGACTCCAAAACCAAGATATTCGATATCGTGTCCAACGTGATAAAGCGAAAAAAACAGAAGAGATTACTGAACTAAATTTATTTAGAAACAAGAAATATGAAAGTACTGGTGTATAGTGCCAAGGATTTTGAAATAAAAAACTTGGAAAAATCAAACGGCAACAAACACAAAATAAAATTTGTACCCGACGCCCTCAATTCCACTACGGCAGTGATGGCTGCCGGGTACGATGCTATTTCCATTTTTTCAAATGATGATGCCAGTTTGGTTGTATTGGAGATTCTGAAGGAGATGGGAGTTAAGTATATTTCCCTTCGTTCAACGGGTTATAACAATGTAAGTGTAAAATCTGCCAAGCGAATAGGCTTAAAGGTGGCAAACGCTCCTGAATATTCTCCACATGCTATAGCGGAACACGCTGTTGGGCTTTTGTTGGCCCTTAACCGAAAGCTGATCCTGTCGAATGAACAGGTGCACCGGTATAACTTTTTATTGGATGATTTGATAGGTTTTGACCTGAATGGAAAGACGGTGGGCATATTTGGTACGGGAAGAATCGGTTCCAATTTGGTACGGATTTTCCATGCCTTTGGATGCAAGGTGGTGGCCACGGATATACATCGAAGTCAGTATTTGATCAATCATTATGATGTGGAATATCTTCCTTTGGAGGAACTTTGTAAAAGATCGGATATCATAAGTATCAATACCCCCCTAACTTATGAAACCCACCATATTTTTAACGAACCCTTGTTCAAAGCAATGAAGAGCGAGGCCATTTTAATAAATACGGCTAGGGGCGGAATAGTTAAAACCGATGATATTATCTTGGCATTAAAACAGGGTGATATTGGCGGATACGTTACCGATGTTTATGAACATGAAAGGGATCTTTTCTTTAAGGACAATAGTAAGAAAGGAATCCAAGATGAGCAACTACAAGAGTTGATTTCGTTGCCCAATGTTCTCTTAACCCCCCACCAAGCCTTTGCTACCAAAGAAGCCCTTGTAAGAATTGCGGAAACCACAATTTACAATCTTGATTGTTGGGAAGAAGGGAGAACCTGCAAAAACGAATTGGGCTTTGAAACCATTATGCTATAACAGGGGACTCAATAGTTTTGCAAAACCTTCTATGAGTTTTTTGCCCCAAGGCCTTTCCTTATATTTTTTATAATCACTGAGGAGTGTGGATTTTTCGCAATCTTTCAGGAAATCGGTTTTCATGTGTTTGCAAAGGGAAGCATCATAAACAAAAACCTGTGCTTCGTAGTTTTGCTGAAGGCTTCGATTATCCAGGTTTGCTGTGCCTATGCTCGCAATTTCATCGTCGCAAAGCATTACCTTACTGTGTAAAAATCCTTCCGCGTACAAATAAATTTTGATCCCAGCTTTAAGGTAGGATTCAAAATAGGCCCTAACACACCAATCCACTAGTTTAATGTCCGTGCTGGAAGACATTAAGATCCTGACATCGACACCACTCAATGCAGCCGTCACTAAAGCCTGTAAAATGGCATGGTTGGGAATAATGTAGGGATTGACGATGTAGAGATATTTTTCCGAACTGTTTATAATGGAAAAATAAACCTGTTCCATCACATCAAAATCATCATCTGGTCCGCTGGGTACTATTTGAAGGGAGGTTCCTTCTTTAAGGGGGCGATACATATGAAATGTGGAAACATCAACTTTTTTGCCACTGGCAAGGTACCAATCGGTTACAAAGGTCCTATTTAAAAAGTCTACCGCTTCCCCTTCTATTTTTAAATGGGTATCGTGCCATTTGCCCAAGGCGGGGTCACCTTTAAGATATTTGTCCGAAATATTGATTCCACCCGTGAACCCGATTTTATTGTCGATTATAATAATTTTTCTATGGTTCCGGTAATTCAGTGCGGAAAGAAACCTCCCAAATTTGAAGGGTAAAAACTGGGCGGTTTCCACCCCCATCTTTTTTAGTTTTTTAAGGTATTTTTTACTCAGGGAGTAGCTTCCAATACCATCGTAAAGAAGTCGAATGGTCACATTTTCCCCTATCTTTCTTTCAAAAACCTCCAATAGTTTATCAGCAAGCAGTCCATCCTCAAAAATGTAGTACTGCAGATGGATATGCTCTTTGGCCTCTTCTAGTGCCTGAAAGATGCTTTCAAAAGTATTTTTCCCATCTTTTAGCAAATCCAAATCATTATGGCAGGTAATGGGACAATTGGATGTTTTGTGTATTAAAGATGTTATCCGTTGCTTATTTCCCGAAAGATTTGGATGGCAGGTAGCGTTCTCTGGTTCGATCAAGGAACCAAACTGATTTTTTAAAGAGAACATTTTACTTTTTCTCCTGTTGCGACCGAATAAAATGTACAACAAAGCACCAGCTACGGGAATGGTGAAAATGGCCAATAACCAAGCCAAGGTCTTGCTGGGTCTTACCCCATTCAATAGCAAGCTTATTACCATTACAAGGGCAATTATTATGTAAACCGCAATAAGAATGGGAACGAGCATCTATTTTTTTGATACTGGGTTAAATTCTAATTACAAGTTAGCAAAAGTATTTGGTGGTCGATAGCAAATCGAATATTTATCTTACTAAACAAAAAGCCCTTCTTTTTTTAAGAAGGGCCTGTTCTTTACTTAAAATCATTGATGTTGTCCCCAAGATCATAGACCTGGACATTCTCGTTTAAACTTTCAAGGATACTGCTTCCGGCCGAACTTCGATAACCGCCTGCGCAGTGAACTATAATAGGTTTGTTTTTGGGTATTTGCGTTGATGAAGACCTTAGGTCGTTAAGGGGTATGGTCAATGCACTTTCAAAATATTTTCCTTCCTCGATTTCACTTTGATTGCGGATATCTACAATAGTATATTCGTTCGGGTTGTTTTTAAAATGTGTAAGATCTAGTTTATCACTTTGCACAAGTGCGCTTTCGTCCAAGGTCAAAACTAATTTTACTTGTTTCTCATACCCGATTTTGGCAACCCTTTTCAATATACGTTCTGCATCGGAGGGTTTCTCAACAACCAAGCTAAATGGCTCTTCTGGATTTATAATGGCTCCCAGCCAAGTTTCAAATTTGGAGTTTTCAGAAACTGCCATAATATTGATACTTCCTGGTAGGTGGCCTTTTTTGAATTCGGTTTCATCCCTTACATCCACAATTAACCCATTAATGCTGGTATTTAGTTTTAAGGGGACTTGTGCTATGGATGTTCTTAGATTTTCTGGCCCTTTTCTATTGGTGTCCACATCAAAACCAAAATAAGAAGGGATAAAGGGCTGGCTGTCCAAAAGGGTATTCACAAATTCTTCTTTTGATTGTGGCTTAAAGGCCCAGTTGCCCATTCTTTCGTTGCCCAAGGTGCTACTGTTGTCGGAACTCAAATTTTTTCCACATAGGGAGCCTGCTCCGTGTGCAGGATAGACCAAGGCCCCATCGGGCAGGTCTTTGAATTTATTTTGGATGCTATGGTACATCATTTCGGCCAGTTCTTGGCGTTTTGCAGTCATATTGCCTGCTTTTTCGCGTAAATCCGGTCGGCCAACGTCACCAATAAAAAGTGTGTCACCTGTAAAAAGTGCAGTTTTTCCATCTTTTTCAGCTACAACGGTAATACTGTCCGGTGAGTGTCCAGGAGTGTTTAGCGCAGATACTTTGATGTCGCCGACCATAATGTGCTGGCCTTCATCAAAAGGTTCGTAGTTGTAATCGGCTCCCAAATCTTTGCTATGATAAATAGAGGCTCCGGTTTCCTTGTGTATCTGTAAGTGGGAGCTTATAAAATCGGCATGTGGATGGGTTTCGATAACCGCTACTATTTTTGCTTCATGCTCTTGGGCAAAAGCATAGTATTGCATAGGGTCCCTTTCAGGATCTATAACGGCCATTTCACCATTGTCCACAATGGCATAGGAATAGTGGGCCAAAGGTTTATATTCAAACTGTTTTATTTCCATAAAATAGGGTTTAAAAGGGCACCTGTAAAATAAGGTGCCCCTGTATTCAACATTGTTTTTTTAGATTTCTTTTTTGGCAAGGTACCCATCTACCTTTTCCAAAGAATCCTCTTTATTTTTTCGTTCAATTCGTCCAGGCTCTTGTGAGTAGAAACTATGACTTTATCTTCTTTTTTCCAATATACTTAACAGAGGTTTAGCTATTGGGACCGCAGCTAGTTTAACATACTATTTATCAAAGATAAAATCAACCGCCATTTGAGCATGTAGATCAGTTGTTGCCAAGGTGGGGATATCAACATCACTTTGCTGTATCAATAAAGGTAGCTCCGTGCAGCCCAAGATTATTCCATCGGCCCCTCTTGCTTTGAGCAATTCAATTTGTTTTAAATAAAATTGTTTGGCTTCTTCAGAGAATACGCCCTGTGTAAGCTCTTTGGAAACGTATTCATGTGATTGCGGAATGTACTCCTTATCTGGAATAATGGTTTCTATACCATAATTATCCATTAAAACTTTAGGGATAAAGCTTCCGGTCATCGTGGGTTTGTTTCCCAATAATCCAAGTTTTTTCAGCCCTAGACTGTGGGCTTCTTTTCCTGTTGCATCGGCAATATGTAGAATGGGAATGTTTATTTTGGGTTGTATAAAATCATAAACCATATGAGGGGTATTGGCACAAATAACTATTGCCTCCGCACCAGCAGTTTGGAGTTTCTTCGCGGTCTCTAAATATGTTGTGTTGATCTTCTCTTTGTTCTGTTCCCGCATCACTTCAATATTGATACTGTGTATGATCAAGGGAGGATTGGCCCAATCACCAATTATTTTTGAGGCCATTTGATTAATGAGCCGGTAGTAGGCTATGGTGGAATGCCAAGAAGTTCCTCCGATCATTCCCAAAGTTTTCATGTTTTCTGTCATTTTCTTCAAAAAATATCAGTGAAAGTGTAACAATTTACAGAAAAGTGATACATAAAAATATGACGTATTGCATTTTATTTAAAATAAGTGACGGATTTCAAGAACGTCAAGGAATCTGAAAACAAATCATTGTTTCTCACTGGAAATTGTAACAGATTATAACCACTGATCTAGGATTTTAGGTTAAAATTAACATAAAGCTAAATAAGCACTACTTAATTTTAAGACCCATGGATTTGATGAAATCAATTTTAGCAGATACCTACCCATTGTTAACTCAAAATAAATCAAATAACTAACATATGAAAAGAAGAGATTTTGTACAGTACGCCGGTATGGGTGCAGGGGCCATGATGATGCCCTCGCTTCTTATGGGAAACAATATTCCCGCGGAAGCCTTGCTCGAACCGGGTATGGATACCGTGCTCAAAAAGAAAATGGCCGATGTTGCCCTTAATACGGCAAAGTCCATGGGTGCTACCTATGCAGATGCCAGAATAGGAAGATATTTAAACCAATATGTTTTTACTAGGGAGGATAAAGTTCAAAATGTAGTAAATACCGAATCATTTGGAATAGGAATCAGGGTTATTGCCAATGGTACGTGGGGTTTTTCCTCAACCAATGATGTAACCGAGGATGGAATTAAAAAGGCAACCCAGCATGCGGTTTCCATTGCAAAGGCAAACTCCAAGATTCAAAAGGAACCTGTTGTTTTGGCACCAGTGCAAGGGCATGGAGAGGTTTCTTGGAAAACACCGATCCAAAAAGACTTTAAGGAAGTGCCTATCTCGGAAAAAGTCGATTTGCTTTTGAGCGCAAATTCCGCTGCCATGGAAAATGGTGCCAACTTTGTGAACTCGGCACTTTTTATGGTGAACGAGCAAAAGTATTTCGCATCTACAGATGGCTCTTACATAGATCAGGACGTACACCGTATTTGGCCAACCTTTAATGTTACGGCGATTGATCGCCAGGCAGGGAAATTTAAGAGTCGTCAGGCATTGAGTGCCCCAATGGGTATGGGATATGAGTATATGGATGGTTTGGAATCCGAAAAACTTTCAGGTCCAGAAGGTATTAAACTTTATAATAGAAGTTATGATATTGTGGAAGATGCTACCTTGGCAGCTAAGCAAGCCAAGCAAAAGTTAACCGCAAAATCGGTGGAAGCCGGTAAGTACGATTTGGTTTTGGAACCCAACCACCTTGGATTAACGATTCATGAGTCCGTGGGACACCCATTGGAATTAGATCGTGTATTAGGTTACGAAGCCAATTACGCAGGGACCAGTTTTGCAACCATGGATAAATGGGAATCTAAAAACTTTAATTACGGTAGCGACATTGTAAACATTGTAGCCGATAAAACCCAAGTTGGATCTCTGGGTGCCGTAGGATATGATGATGAAGGTGTGAAAACCAAAAAATGGGATTTGATAAGAAACGGAACCTTGGTGAACTATCAGGCCATACGTGATCAAGTTCATATGATCGATCAAAACGAATCGCACGGATGCTGTTATGCCCAAAGTTGGGAAGATGTACAGTTCCAGCGTATGCCTAATGTTTCATTGGAACCAGGTAAAGAAAAATACTCCTTGCAGGACATGATCAAGGATGTGGACAAAGGAATTTATATTCTAGGTCGAGGTTCGTATTCCATCGACCAACAGCGTTACAACTTCCAATTTGGAGGAACCTTATTTTACGAGATCAAGGATGGAGAGATTGTTGGTATGCTCGATGATGTAGCCTATCAGTCCAATACTCAAGAGTTCTGGAATTCTTGTGTTAAAATTTGCGATAAGGACGATTACAGGTTGTTTGGTTCCTTCTTCGATGGAAAAGGGCAGCCTTCCCAGGTAAGCGCCGTTTCTCACGGTAGTTCTACATCAAGATTTAATGGAATCAACGTAATCAACACAGGTAGGACCATTTAAGGTTTATTCAAATTAAATAATAAGACAATGGCTATATATACAAGAGAAGAAGCAAAAAAGATTTTGGAAAAAGCATTGAGTTTTTCCAAAGCCGATGCCTGCGAAATAAACCTAAGTGGAAGTAATAGCGGTAACATCCGATATGCGAGAAATACCGTGTCCACTGCAGGATATCGATCAACCCAAAGTTTAGCGGTACAATCAAGCTTTGGTAAAAAGGTGGGTACCGCAACCATAGATGAGTTCGATGATGCATCATTGGAAAAAGTGGTGAGAAGAGCGGAAGAACTCGCTCAGTTGTCACCAGAGAACCCCGAGTTTATGCCACCCTTGGGACCACAAGAATATGACGAAGCTATCACGTTTAAGGAAGCTACGGCCAATGTAACCCCGGAATATAGGGCGGAAGTTGCCAATAGCAGTATTACGCCCGCGGCAGCAAAAGATGTGACCGCAGCTGGATTTTTGGACGATTCGGCCCAATTTTCGGCCATGATCAACTCCAACGGACTGTTTGCATATAACCAATCCACCGATGTTGACTTTACTGTAACCATGCGTACCAATGATGGTACGGGTTCGGGCTGGGTAACAAGAGATTACAATGATATTTCCAAGTTTGATGCTGATGAGGCATCAAAAGTGGCTATCGATAAAGCTGTTATGTCGAGAGAGGCACGAGCAATTGAACCAGGAAAGTATACGGTGATTTTGGAACCTGCGGCATCGATTGGACTTTTGAGAAACATGTTCCGCTCTTTTGATGCAAGATCTGCCGATGAAGGTAGAAGTTTTATGTCCGCAAAAGAAGGTGGAACAAAAATCGGTCAAAAAATAGTGGACGAACGTGTCAATATTTGGTCTGATCCATTGCACCCCGATGTACCAACATCTACATGGAACGGAGCTGGACAACCACTCAAAAAAACCAGTTGGATAGAAAATGGAGTGGTCAAAAATTTGGCTTACAGCCGTTATTGGGCGGAACAAAAAGGTGTAGATCCTGTACCTTTCCCTAGCAACGGTATTATGGAAGGTGGAGATGAAAGCCTTGAGGATATGATAAAGGGAACCAAAAAAGGTATTTTGGTAACACGCTTTTGGTATATCCGAAGCGTGGACCCACAAACCTTATTGTATACCGGTTTGACCAGGGACGGAACTTTTTATATTGAAAATGGACAAATCAAGTTTCCAGTGAAAAACTTCAGGTTCAATGAGAGCCCGATTATTATGTTGAATAATTTGGAATCTCTTGGACAACAAGTACGTGTCAATGGCAACTTAATACCCTATATGAAGATTCGTGACTTTACGTTCACCAGTCTTTCGGACGCGGTATAAACATTGGAATTAAAACAAACTGGTGGTCAGGTTAGCCCTGATCGCCAGTTTTTATTTTGGCAATTTTTAGCCTACGACCCAAATGGCATTGGATAACGAATTCTTTTTTACACGCTTACAGTATGAATCGGGAGATTGGGATGTGGACCAGCGTATGCCTTCAAATCTGTTGAATTCACTGGTCGAGTATACCACCCTCAAGGTGGATACCCAAGAAAAAATCATTACCCTGGCCAGCGACGATATCTTTAAAAGCCCCTTTTGTTATATTTCGGGCCATAAATTGGTACAGTTCACCAAGAAGGAACGGGAAAACTTTGAAAAATATGTCCGCAATGGCGGTTTTGTGTTTGCCGATGACTGTAATCATGATATTGATGGACTCTTCGCCAAATCCTTCGAACGCCAAATGGAAGAGATATTCGGCCCGGGAGCATTGAAAAAAATACCCAATGACCACGAAATCTATACCATTTTCTTTGAGTTTGATGATGGTCCGCCCACTACATCACAAGAGCTTAACGGTTGGGGAGACGATTTGGTGCACGATTACCTCAAAGCCATTGTAATCGATGGAAGAATCGGCGTGCTATACAGTAATAAGGATTATGGCTGCGAATGGGATTACGACTTTAGAAACAAACGCTGGTACAAAATTGACAATACCCGATTTGGGGTAAATATTGTGTTATATGCTTTAACCTCTTAACGATACTAATTTGGATAAAGAACTACAACAAATTGCAAATGAAGTAGAAGGGCTTTCCGAAAAATTGACCGCCCTCAAAAAGGAAATTGGCAAAGTAATTATAGGTCAAGAAGAGACCGTTTCCCAATTGCTGATTACATTTCTAGTGGGAGGGCATGCCTTGCTCGAGGGTGTTCCGGGACTGGCCAAAACTTTGATGATCCGTACACTATCCAACGCTATAGACTTAAAATTCAAACGGATACAGTTTACGCCCGATCTTATGCCTTCGGACATTATCGGAACCGAAATTTTGGAGGAGGATCATACCACGGGCAAAAAGTTCTTCAAGTTTAATAAAGGGCCTATTTTCTCCAATATTATATTGGCGGACGAAATCAACCGTACGCCCCCAAAAACACAGGCAGCCCTTTTGGAGGCCATGCAGGAGTTTGAAGTGACCTATGGGGACAAAACATACCAGTTGGACAAACCATTTTTTATATTGGCCACACAAAACCCAATAGAACAATCAGGAACCTTTGTATTGCCGGAAGCACAACAGGATAGATTCTTGTTGTACATCAAAATCGGATATCCAACGGATGAGGAGGAAACACAGATATTAAAGGCTACTACGGGTACCAAAAAGACACAATTGAACAAGGTTTTGTCTGGGGACGATATCATCAGATTGCAACAATTGGTCCGTGAAGTTTCCATTAGTGATGGTTTGATTCAATATGTAAGTGATGTGATACGGGCCACCCGTCCAGATACGACCTCGGTGGACTATGTGAAACAATGGGTGGATTGGGGAGCAGGTCCCCGTGCAGGTCAGGCCATGATCTTGACCGCTAAGGCAAATGCACTTCTGGAAGGTCGATTGGCCGTTACTTTGGAAGACTTGCAAACTGTGGCTATGCCGGTACTGCGGCACAGGGTTCTCGTGAACTTTAGGGCAGATGCCGAAGGAATTACTTCGGATACGGTCACAAAAGAAATATTGAAAGCAGTTCAATTAAGGGATAAGTAATGGCGGCCAGGGATTACCACGACCTTTTACAACCGGAAGTCATCAATACTGTATCGGGCCTTAGCTTGATTTCACGTATTGTGGTGGAAGGATATACCTCTGGTCTGCATCGGAGCAAGAGCGTGGGGCCTGGTATGGAATTCAGTCAATACCGAGGCTATGAACCTGGGGACGACCTAAGGCTTCTCGATTGGAAAATGTTGGCACGCTCTGGGCGGTACTACATTAAACAATCCGAAGTGGAAAGTCATGTAACCGTTAAGTTTATTGTAGATGCCAGTGCATCCATGGAGCACGAAGAAAACGGGATTTCCAAATTGGAATTTGCACGTGTCATGGTAGCCTGTCTGTCCTATATGGCACAAAAACAGGGGGATTCCGTAGGTCTTTTTGCCTTAAATGAAGATGATTTTGTGAGCATTTACCCCAAAGCGGACCAAAAACATTTTAATCGTTTATTGCTCGAACTGTTAAAGATATCCACCAAAGGGAGATGGCCCGAACTTTCTATTGCCTCGCGTAGGATACACAATAGGGGAGAAAAGGAGTTGGTATTTTTCCTGACTGATATGTATGAAGATGTTTCGGAACTGTCCGACTTTGTAAAGAACTTGAAGACCGCTCATAATGAGGTAGTGGTACTTCAAATTATGGCGGGTGCAGAAATGGATTTTAATTATAAAAACTCCGTCACTTTTGAAGATTTGGAAACGGGGGCCAAAGTAAAGGTTGATGTTAATAAGGCCAAAGCCGACTACTTGAGGACCTTGGAAGAAAAAATAAAACAGACCAAAGAGCAGTTACTCTCCCAAGGTGTTCACTATCATCTATTTAGAATGGACAGTGATTTGGGCGATGCTTTGCAGCTCTTTTTAAAGGAACGAATACGATTGGTGTAAATGGTTTTTGCGAATCCTTCATATCTCTGGGCACTTTTGGGACTTTTGGTTCCCTTGGCCATCCATTTGTGGAGCAAGAAGGAGGCTAGGACCGTAAAAATTGGAAGTATCCAGTTATTGGACGAATCCAATTCACGGCAATCCAGCAGCATACAGTTGAATGAATGGTTGTTACTTTTGCTTCGAATGTTGATCGTTGCACTTATTGTTTTGCTGATGGCAGGTCCTCAATGGCGTATCAACGGCAATCAAAAACAGATTACCTATTTGGTAGAGGCATCCATTGCCAACGAGTCATCCATAGGCAGTATTTTGGATAGTTTACAAGAGGATTCCCCAGTTTTTTTGTTGAAAAAAGGTTTTCCCGAATGGGAAGCGGATGCGGATTATAGCGGTGATAAAGAGCAGCCCAACTATTGGCAACTGGTGCAAAAAATGGATTCGTTGCGTTCCGATAGTATTGTGGTGTTTACCAAGGCATTGGCAAAAGGAATTCGGGGCATGCGGCCCAATACCCAAAAGAAAATCCATTGGGTGGTCATGGAATCCGAAGAAACCCAGGATGTGCCCTTGCTGGCTTTAAATGGTGAACCTGGAGTTGAATTAATGATATCTTCCAGCAATAGTGTTTCAACCAAGATCGATCGGGAAATGTTGGTCGATGGCTTTGAAATTGTAGATAGTGGCGATAGTCTTCATTTACTTTCCGGTGATGCAAAAACGGTTCCTTTAAAACGTTTGGATACACTTCATGTAAATATGTATGTAGAAGAAAATTTTGAACGGGAAGGAAATTATATCGAAGCATCTTTTAGGGCCCTCTCAGCATTTTTAAAGCGGGAGATCATTATTCATAAAGAGGAAAATGTATTACCTAACGATGAAACAACGTTGAATATCTGGTTGGGTAATGAGGCAAACGACCATTCTAAAGGCAAATGGTTGATTTATTGGCCAAACCCTATGGCCAAACAGTTGATTGAATTGACAAATACAAAAAACACATATCATCTCACTTCAAGATTAAACCCTAAAAACACGGTGGAACAACATTTGCCGGAACAGTTATTGGATATTTTGGATTTGAACATGGAATTAAAGGCATTGGTACGTGAAGTTGATGTAAGGCAATTGGATGAGACGGAAATCAAACCCAATTATGTGGAACCTAAACGGAAACGGGAAAGGGCGACCATGATCGATATTTCGCTGTGGGTATTTTGTTTGCTTGCAGGTTTGATGATTCTGGAGCGGTTGATAGCGAATTATAAAAAACAATGATTGGAGCAGGGGGCATAAAACAATTTCAGCGCCGATGGCAGCAAACCATGTATGTGGAAGCAATGTTCTATGCTGTCGGGTTTGGTGGTTTGGTATACCTGTTGACCCATAATCTGTTCTATGGAATTATTGGGGTCGCCATCGCTGCGGTAATTGCTGTTTTTGTTTTAAAACCATGGAATATAAGTTCGGAAAACGCCGTAGCTTATATTGATGCCCATTTGCCCCAGGCCGGATATAGCAGCGGTCTTTTGTTGTCGCCGGCCCATGAACTCTCCAATCTGTCCAAGCTACAGCAATATCTCATAGCAGAGCAATTACAACCTGTTTTGTCCAAACTAAGACCTCCCCATAATTTGCTCCGGGCGACTCTTGCAATGTTTGGATTGATTTTATTGGGACTTGCAGGAAGTTTTATACTGGACAAGGTGGAAAGTCCGTTAAACGCGACACCATCCAATAAGGAACAAATCACTTTTGCACCGAAAGATAGCCTATCCGCCACTCTTAAAATTCCTGAATTGACGGGTACTAGCATTACCGTTGAGTATCCAAATTATACTAAAAAAGCACCATTGAATACAACGGACCCTAACATTAAAGCGGTGCAAGGCTCCAGAATTGTTTGGAACCTAAAATTTGAAGGAAGGGTAAAGGAAGTGGAAATGGACCTGATGGGAGAGCGCATCAGTTTTACAGAAAAAAAGACTGGATATCGATTGAGCAAGACTTTGGAAGCCTCTGGATTTTATAGTTTTACTTTTAAAGATGCTGATGGGAACGACTATGTGAGCAATCTATATTCCTTGGAAATGGTAACGGATGAACCACCCATGGTTCAAATTGAGGGCTTGGACAATTATAGCTACTTCGAATTCGATGACGACAAACGCTTGATGTTGAACACCAATATTTCCGATGATTTTGGGATTGCCGACGCCTACATTGTTGCAACGGTAAGTAGGGGGTCAGGTGAGTCGGTAAAGTTCAGGGAGGAGACACTATCATTTGATAACGCTATTCCCAAAGGGGAAAAGTTACTTCAGCTTAAAAAACAATTGGATCTAGATGCCCTTAAAATGGAGCCGGGGGACGAACTTTATTTTTATGTAGAGGCACTTGATCAAAAAGCACCATCACCGAACATTGCGCGCAGCGAAACATATTTTGCTGTAATCCGCGATACCATTACCGATGCATTTGCAGTGGAGGGAAATTTGGGCGTTGACTTGATGCCCGACTATTTTAGGAGCCAACGTCAATTGATTATAGATACCGAAAAATTGATTGCCGATCGACCCAATATTTCCGAAAAGGATTTCAAGTTCAGAAGCAATGAATTGGGTTTTGACCAAAAACAGCTACGCTTAAAGTATGGACAGTTTATGGGGGATGAGACCGAAATGCAAGCGGCCCCTGGGCAGGTTTCATCTACTGAAGAGGGAGATACTGAGGAACATTCTGGGGAAGAAGGTGAGGAAGATCTTTTGGATGGATACAGTCATAAACACGATAATGAGAACGAACATAATCTGGTTGAAGAGCACGACCATGAAAATGAGGGACAAGTAGAAGAGGAGGACCCACTTCATGATTATCTGCACAATCATTCGGACCCGGAGGAGTCGACCTTGTTCGAGAAATCCTTAAAAGCAAAGCTTAGGGATGCCTTGAACATTATGTGGGATGCCGAACTATACCTGAGACTCTACGAGCCCGAAAAATCGTTGCCACATCAATATGATGCGCTCAAAATAATTCAGGATATTAAAAACAGTGCTCGAATCTATGTACACCGCATTGGTTTTGACCCACCCCCTATTAAAGAGGAGAACAGGTTGAGCGGCGATATTGAAGATATCACCAATTTTGATAAACAGGAAGCGTATGCATACCAAATGTCTTTTGCTTCGACCAGGGAGGCTATTTCACGTTTGGAGGTTTTGATAAAAAACGAATCATCATTTTCGGATACCGATAGCGCTCTTTTTGTTGATGCGGGAAACGAATTGGCACAAAAGGCCATCTCGGAACCGTTAAAATATTTGAAAGTATTGCAGGGGTTGCGAGACTTGGAAAAAGCCGTCAACAGAACCGAAGAAAATTACCGGATGGTTCAGAAAAATCTTTTGTCCGTGTTGCCTCAAGTGGATGACAACCCTATGAAAAAAGCAAAATACCAAGACGAAATCAATCTATTGTATTTAAAAGAATTGTATATATATGAGTGATGGTGTGGTATTTTTGAATCAGCATCTCTTATGGCCCGTTGTTTTGATCGGACTGTTACTTTTTGTGGTTTTTGTTTGGAAAGAATGGTCTCAACGAAAGGAAAGAAGGTTTTGGGTAAAGTTTGTTGCCGCATTTTCAGCCATTGTTTCACTCGTTATGATTGTATTGAAGCCAAGTACCCATCAAGAAGCCACAAGGGGTAAAGCAATCATATTGACAGAAGGATATCGACCCGCCCAACTGGACAGTTTAACAGCCATTTACAAACGGATTCCAATGGAGGAGTACACCAAAGGAAGAACTTTGTCGATTTTGGAAGATGCGGACTCACTGTTTCTTCTAGGTCATGGGTTGGTTCCTTTTGATTTATGGCAAATACAGGATAAATCCGTTGCCTTTTTGGGTGGCAAAAAGGTGGGAGGGTGGACGGCCATCTCTTCGAATAGGAATGAAGCAATTTTAGGGGAGTCACTGGAAATAAACGCCAAATACTCCAATCCGAAAATTGGGCATTTGGCCGTTTTGACCGACAATGGTGGAAATCCTTTAGACTCGGTCCCTTTTGAGGAATTAGGGGAGCAAGTGGTCACATTCAGGACCACTCCCAAAGTAAGTGGAGAGTTTGTATACCATCTTTTGGTGAAGAATGAGGATGGGGTACTCTCGGATGAGCCCCTTCCCCTTAAAGTGGTGGCAGGTGAGCCCTTAAAAGTATTGTTGATCAATACCTTCCCAACTTTTGAGACCAAATACCTTAAGAATTTCTTGACTGAGCGGGGCCATGAAGTCTTGGCGCGCACGCAACTTACCAAAGGCAAGTACAAGTTCGAGTACTTCAACGGAGCATCGAACCCTATTTATGGTTTTACCTCCGAAAATTTAAAGGATTATGATCTTTTGATTATCGATACGGATTCTTACACTGGTCTTGGAAGAGCATCAAAAGCAGCTATGGAAGAGATTGTCGAATCAAACGGACTGGGTGTTTTTATCCAACCCAATGAAAGCTTGTTCAGACTTGGAGACAGTAATTCTCCATTTAAATTCAATCGGGATTTTTTAACGGAGATCACGTTTGGGGAATTGGAACAAACCTTACAAAAATATCCATTTACATTTCAAGAAGAAGTTCGAACGCAGGAAGTTCTCGTAGATTCCGCTGCTGTGGCCGCTTATGTACCGGTGCAAATGGGTAAGGTGGGCACCACATTGCTCCAAAACACCTATCAACTGGTCTTGGATGGAAACGAACCGCTTTATGCCCATATCTGGACTCAAATCTTGAACAGTATGGCGAAGGAACAACAAAATGTAGCGGAATGGTCAAGTATTACCAAATATCCAAGACCAGACCAGCCTTTTGAATTTGAGCTGTATACTGCTTTAAACGATTTGACCGTGAAAACCGATGAGGGGGAGGCTATTTCTTTACTTCAGGATGATTTAATGACCCATAAATGGACAGGGACGCAATATCCTCGAAAAACAGGGTGGAACCAATTACAGGTTTCCCATGATTCCATTGCACCATTTTCATATTTCGTCTATGGCCGAGATCAGTTGCAGTCTATTACCAAGTCCGAGACTTTAAAAGCCAATTACCGTGCGTTTGGCAAGACAAGCAGTTTTGCTGCCTCCGTTTCTGCAACAAAAAAGGAATTGGTGCCTATATCACCATTGTGGTTTTATATAGTACTTCTTTTGTGTATGGGCTGGTTGTGGCTGGAGCCAAAATTGGTTGATTAGTTTTTTATTGATTGTCTTTTTCCTCCCTTTTCTTTTTGCTCATTCCAACAATAAATAACAATCCACCAACTGCTACAAGAACATTTCCCAAAGATTCAACATTTCCTTCGAAGGTTGCTGAGAGAACAACTCCTATAGAAATTACGGTAATTCCCATATAAATGTATTTCCTATACGCTTCTCTTTTTTCCATTTTGATTGTAGGTTTTATAGATTAACTGTAGTTTGATTCATTTTAAAGCTCTTTGTGTTTACTATTTTGTTTTTTAAAGTGCCACAAATAATCCAAATTATCTTTTTTTACTATTAAAAAGGTAGCTGCTGCGGCTATTAGCGTTGCAGGAAATCCCGAACCAATACCCAATGGAGCAATGGCAATAAAGAATAGTATGGCTCCTGCACATGCTATTTTAACAACCATGCCCTTCAAGATAATACCAAAGGCGATGAGTCCCTGTCCTATCGATATTAAGGTAACAGTAGTAACAATGTTGGACTTGAACCAATGTATTATGAAATTGTGATACCCTTCAAAAGGGGTCAGGGTGGCATAAATCAAATAGTAGTCGGGTGTTTTATGAGCAGTGGTATAGTTTAACCAACTGGCCCAGGCAAATAATATAAAAAAGAACAAACGAGTCAGTTTTGTCCATCGAAAAGATGTTGCCAGAACAACTAGGGCGATACCGTTGCTTATGGACCATGGGATAAGATTTTCTTTTAAGAGCTCCATTCTTTTTAAGAATTTGACAGAACATTTATAAGTTCTTCACATCCGGAATTATTTATAAACCTTGTATGCTCCTCAATATGTTCAAATTGCTTGCCTATTATTTGGGAACAACAAATGTTTGAATTGGTATATTGATAAAATGTATCCAAAGTTTCTTTTGCGTAGGGGTTGTCCATGGACGATCTTTCAGCTACTTCACGGCACCATTGGAGGGATTTCATCCAAATTGCTGCAGCCAAAGCTCCACATGCAGCCCCACTTAAACCAAGGCCTCCTGCAAATCCGGCTACCATAATGGACTCTTCATCACTTGCCCCCATTTTTTTGGCAACCTCGGAAGCACAGCTATGGCATTCCCCCGATGTTTCGCTTTTACTCTCCGATATACCTTGAATAGCCGATTTTACTGCCTCTGGTGCCCATTGTTCGGCTAGATTGAAGCAGTGCAAAAACCTTCCGGTAAAAAAGTATTTGGCCATACTTAAATTACTGGAAAAGTCACAGTGGGTAATATCGCGACAATTTATGGTATGCTCTCGTTCTGAAAATGAGTCCATTACTTTTTTTGTGGCATGGACGGCCACGAAAATAGCTTGGTTTTTATCCTTACATTGCCTATAGGCCTCGGCCCCAATTGCTAAGGATGCTCCCCAAAGCATACCGCATTGATGACCCTCTTGCATAATTCCTCCGGCCAAAGAGTCCGATGCACGCTCTTCTTGCTCTTTTAAATGACCAAATTCACGGTTCAAAATGTAGAAAAAGGTTCGGGAGCACGTTCTTAGCTTTTTAAATACTTTTTTACCGTCCTTTGGACCCTCTTCAGGTATTTTTATATCAGTATCCATGGGGTATATTTTGAATTTGACCTTTAGAAGGTAATGCGATTCAAAATACAATCCTATGATATAGGTTAGTTTGATGGAAAACGATAAACTGCATTCCTCAGGATATGCTATTCATCCGTTAGCATTGACAACCTATGCTCGATTTTTTCAATGGATTGGATGACGGTGGAAATTCGATTGACTCCTCCTGCGTAATTGTCTTTGTTCAAGATTAAGTTGTTACGTGCTTTGGAATGGGTATCAAAAATGGTTGGGTCCGTAACTATGACATACTCCCGAAACTTAAAGTCAACGAGGGATATTTCCTGTAACAATGGTTTCCAATCGGTCAGAAATGAGTATTCCACATCGGTGATTGACCTACTTACTTGCTTTATATCATTGTCGTAATAATTACTTAAAAGCAACCGCAGCTCGTTGTCCGACATTTTATCCAATCCGTTGGATTTTAGGGCTTCGTAGGAATTGGTTATTGAGGCGAACCTTTCGAACTGGACGATATCCCCCAGCCAAAACTTCAAACTATCGGGGTGTTTATACTGTTGATGATCCATAATTTTATCGATGGAGGTAATCGCTTTTTTAAAATTATCCTGGATTTTCTTAAGGGAAATTTTATCATTTCCTATGTTTTCCTGTATTTGGGCAAGCATTTCCTGCTCAAAAACATTACTTTTTCTGTTTTCGTTCCAATCATTTACTTGTAAAGCAATCAAAATACCAATGACCACCAAAACAATTTCTCCAATGGCGTATTTTAAATACTTTCCCATTTTTCCTTGAGAAAGGAAGTCCTTCCTGATTTTTCTAAAGAATGTGATCATTGATTTATTCGTATCTCCAACTGGTCAAGTCTGCTCCTTGCGGCGCACTTTCTGCAATACGTTTCATAATTTTTGGTACGTACATGGAATTATACCTTAAGCGGCTAATGGCATTGGGCTGGTCGGGATCCCCGTTCCAACAGTGCTCCGCACGGTCGCCATACAGAACTTCACCATCATAATAAGGTTCGCTGGTACTTTCCAGAAAATCTTCCATCAAATAGACCGCATTGTTTAAATAATAGTTGTCCATGTCGCCGCAATAGATGTGGATTTTACCTTTTAGCTGTGGGCCTAATTTGTCCCAGTCACGTTCCAAAATATATCTCAAATCGTAATTTTCTTTCCAATATTCAGCTACATCATGATTGATGTCACCGGTCATTTTGTCCCAGATCCGAACTGGGTAGCCATCATCCCCTTGGGGGGAATAAGTAGCTTCCCAAATATCCCATTGTTGTCCTGATCTGGATTTATCTCCCAAGACCAGTTCCAAATGGTTTCCTTGTCGCAATGTGGATTGGATGTCCCCCAAATAATTTCGATGGGAGGGAACCTCTAATTTCTTGTGCTCGGAATCGTAATAATACGCATTGTCATCTTCATAAATATTGGTAAGGCAATAGGCCCTAAAATCTATAGGGTCCGGGCAAGCGGCAAAACAACCGTTGTACTCTTCCGGATATTTGACCTGTACCGCCAAGGCTTCCCAACCTCCAGTGGAACCCCCGTACAAAAAGCGTGACCAACCTTCGCCCATACCGCGGAACTCCTTTTCGATGTAGGGAATAAGCTCATAGGTAATGGCATCTCCGTAAGGTCCTTGACTTGCGGAATTTACCGCATAGGAATCATCGTAATAGGGGGTTGGGTGTTGAATTTCTATAATCAGGAAGCGCGGAAAATCGGGTTCGTTCCAGCGCTTGTAAAAATCGTATGCCTCTTGCTGTTGAATAATATTATAACCGTCCAAATCAAAACGGGCCGAATACGTTGGCTCCAGATTTGGGTCGGGCGGCGTAGTGCGGAATCCTCCAAAATCACTTGGAAAATGTCCGTGAAAGACCATTAACGGATATTTTGCTTCGGGATGCTCATCAAAACCCTTGGGCAATAGTACATGGGCACCCAAATACATATCCCTTCCATAAAATTCCGATAATTTTTCCGATTTAATTTTAATGTGCTTGATCCATTCTGTATCCTCTGGTTCGGGGATTGGAGGAATTTCTTGATCCATGACCACGGAAACATTAGTTATACCATTTTCTCCAACAGTTATTTTAAACGGTTTACTGTAGAGGTTTCCTGGTGAGGTGTTCCAATGTTGTCCTTCCCCGTTGTCCATAGGTAGTTTTACGGTATGTCCCGTGGATAGATCAAAAGTTTCATATACGTGCAATAATGCTTGAACATTATATTCTCCAGGGGGAACCTCCGATAAACTAGGGTAAGGATAACCAAAAATAGACTCATCAAATTGAACGGGTTCCCCAGCAGACATCCCATCCACGTTCATTCCAAAAATAAGTTGGGTGTTTAGGCCATCATTGATTTGAAAACGCGGTTCTTTGCCGTCGTCCGTGGAAAGCATCAGGAGCAATCGCCCATCTTTACTTTCGGCACCAACGGTTTCATCAAAACTTACAGCGATGCCATATTTTGATTTTTCATCCGTATTACAGGAAATCAACAATAAAAAACAACTGAAAAAAAGGATGGAGAGCTTGGTCATGATAGTTAGGTTTAGATGAATAAGATAATCCATTTAACCCATTAACCAAAGCATAAGTCCCTATTTGTGAGTGTATTCATTCGGTTCTATATGAATCAATACATGTCCTAAATTGGGGATTTCCTTTCTTAGATGATCTTTTAGGTTATGGGCAATCCAGTGACCTCGTTCTACAGGTATCTTGCCATCTACTATGGCATGTAGGTCAACGTGGAACCTCATGCCGGACTTACGGATAAAACATTTTTCAGTTCCCAAAACACCTTCTACTTCGGACGACTTTTTTCTAATATCCAAAATTAGATCATCGTACTGGTGTTCGTCCATAATTTCTCCCAGGGCCGGACGAAATATCAAATAACTATTGTACAAAATAAATCCTGATGCCAAAAGGGCGGCCCAATCATCAGCTGTCTCATAACCTTCACCAAATATTAGTGCAATGGAAATACCAAAAAAGGCCATTACTGATGTGATGGCGTCACTTCTGTGGTGCCAAGCATCCGCTCTAAGAGAAGAGCTTTGGGTCTGTTTACTTTTCCGTATAACAACCTGATATGATATCTCTTTCCAAAGAATAATGGCACCTAAAACAATCAATGTCCATGGCTCCGGTATTTTGTGTGGGGTTTGTATATGCTGAATACTTTCGTACGCAATGATCGTGGCGGAGGTGACCAAAAAGGCTACAACAATGAATGTAATGAGTGGTTCTATTTTACCATGGCCATACGGATGGTTCTCATCGGGCGGTTTTTCTGCATATTTAAACCCCAACAAAACCAAAAATGAAGAAAAAATATCCGTTGTCGATTCTATGGCATCAGCGATCAAGGCATAGGAGTTTCCAAAAAATCCGGCCAAACCTTTTATCAAGGCTAAACTAAAATTACCAAGAAGGCTGAAATAAGTCGTTCTTATGGCAGTTTTTTCGTTACTCATTTTATTACGGATTTCTTTGCAAAGATCATCATTAGAGATTGAATTGGTGTTGAAAATTTTGACTTAAAAAATCCCCGACCTTGAAACATATTCGAAAGTCGGGGATTCTAAAAAAACAGAATGGTTAGGTCTATTTACATTATGAAATTACTGCTTGAGCCGCTGCTACACGAGCAATCGGAACTCTATATGGTGAACAGCTAACGTAGTTCATTCCCACTTTTTGACAGAAACCAACGGAGCTAGGTTCGCCACCATGTTCTCCACAGATTCCTACTTTAAGACCAGCATGTTTTTCCCGACCTCTTTTTGTTCCAAGTTCAACCAACTGTCCAACACCTTCTTGGTCCAATACTTCAAAAGGATCAGCTTTTAGAATGCCTTTTTCAAGGTAAATGGGCAGGAATTTTCCTGAATCGTCCCTTGAATAACCAAAGGTCATTTGTGTAAGGTCATTGGTTCCGAAGGAGAAGAAATCGGCAACTTCGGCAATATCACCTGCAACCAACGTCGCTCTTGGGGTTTCGATCATAGTACCTACGGAGTATTCCACGGTATCATTTCGTTTTTTAAACAACGCTTGGGCGGTATTATCAATCACTTCTTTTTGTTGTACAAATTCTTCCACTGTGCCAACCAAAGGAACCATAATTTCAGGTTTGGTTTCTATACCTTCCTTTTTAAGGTTGAGTGCTGCCTCCAAAATCGCCTGGGTTTGCATCTCGGTTATTTCTGGATACGTATTTCCCAATCTACATCCACGGTGGCCCAACATGGGGTTGAATTCCACCAACTCTGCAACCTTGGCTTTTACCGAAGACAAAGAAATATGAAGATCATCCGCAAGCTCTTTTTGTGTGGCCAATTGGTGAGGTACAAATTCGTGCAAAGGTGGATCCAACAACCTAACGGTTACGGGATAGCCTTTCATGGCACGGAATATTCCCTCAAAGTCGCCGCGCTGCATAGGTAGCAGTTCCTTAAGTGCTTGTTTACGACCTTTAACGGTGTCGGCCAAGATCATTTCGCGCATAGCCTTAATGCGGTCTACCTCAAAGAACATATGCTCAGTACGGGTCAACCCAATACCTTTTGCCCCAAAATTTCGGGCAATTTCAGCATCTTTGGGAGTATCGGCATTGGTACGTACTTCCAATTGTGCAAATTTGTCGGCCAAATCCATAAGTTCGGCAAATTCACCACTTAATTCGGGCTCTTTGGTACCTACTTTACCCTCCAAGATGTTACCCGTAGAACCATTGATGGAAATCCAGTCGCCTTCGTGGTATTCGTGGCCATCTACTTTAAGGGTGCGGGTTTTATAATTGATTTTCAGTGCCCCTGCACCGGAAACGCAACATTTACCGATACCCCTTGCCACAACCGCTGCGTGTGAGGTCATACCCCCCCGTGCGGTAACGATTCCCTTGGCAACGTTCATACCCTCTACATCTTCCGGTGAGGTTTCCACGCGTACCAAAATGCTGTTTTTAAACTTGTCGGCCTCATCGGCAAAGAAAACAATCTGGCCGGTAGCAGCACCAGGTGATGCTGGCAAACCTTGGGCAATTACTTCGGCTTCTTGCAAAGCTTTGGGATCAAAGATGGGGTGCAACAGTTCGTTTAGTTTGTTCGGCTCTATGCGCATCAGGGCCTTTTTCTCATCTATTAATCCTTCTTTGAGCAAGTCCATGGCAATTTTTACCATGGCGGCACCGGTACGCTTACCATTACGGGTCTGCAAAATCCAGAGTTTACCTTGTTGAATGGTAAATTCCATATCCTGCATATCTTGGTAATGCGTTTCCAGTTTGTTTTGGTATTCAAATAGTTCCTTATATATATTGGGCATCAACTCTTCCAAAGAAGGGTAATTCTCCTTACGATCTTCTTCTTCTATTTGAGCAAGTTTGGCCCATCGTTGAGACCCCAATAAGGTAATTTGTTGTGGTGTACGGACTCCGGCAACCACGTCCTCACCTTGTGCATTGATGAGGTATTCGCCGTTGAACTTATTTTCCCCGGTTCCGGCATCTCTGGTAAAACATACACCGGTTCCGGAATCTTCGCCCATATTGCCAAATACCATGGCCTGAACGTTTACCGCTGTTCCCCAATCTTCGGGATACCCGTGCATTTTTCTGTAATAGATGGCTCTGTCACCGTTCCAACTATCAAAAACAGCTGTTATGGCGCCCCATAATTGATCCCATGGATTGCTAGGGAAGGGCTTTCCTGTTCTTTTTTTGACAATATCCTTAAAGTCGTAAACTAAATCTTGAAGATCTTGAACGGTGAATTGTGTGTCTTGTTCAATTCTTCTTTTGTCCTTTAAATGGTCAATGATTTCTTCAAAAGGATCTAGGTCATCTTTTGACTCTGGTTTGAGCCCCATCACCACGCTACTGTACATTTGGATGAATCTACGGTAAGAATCCCAGGCAAATCTTTCGTTTCCTGTCATTTTAATGACGCCTTTAATGGATTCATCGTTCAAACCAAGGTTGAGCACGGTGTCCATCATACCGGGCATTGAAACCCTGGCTCCTGAACGCACCGATATCAACAATGGGTTTTCATCATCACCAAAAATGGTTCCCATGGTTTCTTCAATACTGTTTATAGCGCTACGTACTTCTGGTTCTATACGTTCTATTACAGCATCTTTACCTTCTGCATTGTATTGTGTACAAACTTCAGTTGTTATCGTAAAGCCTGGGGGAACAGGAATACCAATTCGGCTCATTTCGGCCAAGTTAGCTCCTTTACCACCAAGCAGTTCCTTCATGTCTCGACCTCCATCGGCCTTTTTGTTGCCGAAAGAATAAACGCTGAGTTGGTTTTCTGTAAGTGTTTCCATCTGTATATCTATTAAGAGATTGATAAATGCTAAATTCTGCATGTAAAATTAGATGGTGTTGACGGTCCATAACATGATAAATGTCAGTGTTTCAGGTGTTACCTGAGTTTTGGAGAGCATATTTAAAAGCATTCAAGGATGTATCGGTTCCCATGTATCCAGAATGGGGGAATTAAATGAAAAATGCATTTGATAACCCATTAAAATCCAATAAAATATAAGTTTTTTGTAACTTTTGTTACTGAAAATCAGATATTTATGAAAATACTGACATTTATCATCTTTTACAATTGTTCCATATTAGAACTTTGTCCCCAACAAAACCGAAATACTATGCAATCACAATTTAAAAAAAGAACGTTCTCGATTAAGTCAGTCATTTTGTTGATGACATTCGGATTGATTCCGATCGCACTTGCCGCACAGAGCTATCAAATCAGCAAAAGTGAAGGTGAGGTTATGGTAACAGGTACTTCCACCTTGCATGACTGGGAAGAAGTAGCCGAACAAAAATCAGGTTCTATCGCTTTGGACAACACAGGTGATCTCCCTAAAATTGCCACTTTGAAGTTTACGGTTGAAGCCGAAAGTTTAAAGAGTGGGAAAGGGGCGATGGACAAGAACACGTACAAAGCGTTGAATACAAAAAAGCACAAAGAAATCGTATTTCAATTGAAAAACGTGAAAAGTGTTTCCCCGATAGGTTCCTCTTCTAATAAATATAAAGTTATTGCAACTGGAGACCTGACCATCTCAGGATACTCAAATACTATTGATCTGCCTTTTGATCTAACCCTTAATGGCGACAAAGTATTGTTGGAAGGAAAAAAAGCCTTGAAAATGACCGATTTTGGTATTGAACCTCCCAAGGCACTTTTAGGTACTATCACAACTGGTGATGAAATAGAGGTTCACTTTAACACAGTTTGGAAATAATTTAATCTTAATACTCAACTAAATAAATCTACAACAATGAAAAAATATGCAAAATACGGATTATTAGCTGCCGCTTTCCTAGTAGGCCTATCGGGATATTCCCAAAATCGTCAACTCGATAATTTCCGTTCACCGGACAAAAATGGAATCAATGTTTTTGAAGCTCCTAAAGACTCTGTCCTAACTTTTGATGGGGTAAAAGTAAGGGTAGGGGGCTCCTCAACCTTACAGTTTCAAGCATTAAACCATGAAAACTCTGGCGCTGTAGAACTTATTCCCATTGGCGATAACTTTAACCTGGCTACTGCCAACTTGGATTTGGATGTGGCCTTGGCCAAAGGTGTGAGAATGCACTTAAGAACATATTTGTCTTCTCGTCACCACCCAGAACCCTATGTAAAAGGAGGATATTTCCAAGTGGATAATTTGGATTTCATCAGTCCTGGGTTCTTGGAAGATGCCATGAAGTACCTTACCATTAAAGTGGGTCACATGGAAAACAACTATGGTGATACTCACTTTAGAAGAAGTGACAACTCACAAGCCATGCACAATCCATTTGTTGGTAACTTGATCATGGATGCATTTACCACAGAGGTTGGTGGAGAAGTTTACTATAGAAAAAACGGATTCATTGGTATGTTCGGACTTTCTAACGGTAAATTAAACCAAGCTGTTAGTAACCCAGAAACCACAGGAGCTTCCATCCTCGCTAAATTAGGATATGACGGCCAAATCAATGAGGACTTGAGATTAAGAATTACAGGTTCTATGTACAGCACAGGAAAATCAAGTAGAGTATACTTGTACAGTGCTGACCGTGCAGGATCGAGATACTATTTGGTAATGGAGGATACCGAAGCAAGAGCATCCAGCAAC
Organism: Flagellimonas profundi; assembly: GCF_017313275.1. GTDB lineage: Bacteria > Bacteroidota > Bacteroidia > Flavobacteriales > Flavobacteriaceae > Flagellimonas > Flagellimonas profundi. Next base: position 527,292 of record NZ_JAFLNM010000001.1, read on the forward strand.
TTTAGATCAGGTAGATATAATCCTGGGTTTGACAACGAGATCACCGCCTTTATGATCAACCCATTCGTGAAATATAAAGGATTGGAGTTCTTCGGAACCTTTGAGACTGCTTCTGGAAAAACAGATGCTGAGACAAGCAATAGAAATGCTACCCAATTGGCAGGAGAGTTGATCTATAGATTTGGAAACAACGAAAACTTCTACTTGGCAACCCGTTACAACACAGTAACTTCCGACGATCCATCTGGATCAGAAGTAACCATAGATAGGTTCCAACTTGGAGGTGGAGTGTTCTTGACCAAGAATATTTTGGCCAAAATAGAATATGTGAACCAACAATACGATGGATACGATACCACAAGTATTTTCCACGAAGGTCAATTTAACGGACTTTTATTGGAAGCTGTGATCAGTTTCTAAAGCATGATTGATGATTGATTAGGACCTAGGGTAGCAATGCCCTAGGTCTTTAACCGTAAAAATATTATATTAGTTACGCATGTTGTCCACAAATCCACATATCACTAAAATTGTTTTGGGTATTACCGCTCTTTTAATAGGTTTTGGTTTTACCGACCCAGAAAGGGAGACCAAGGTCCGTGTAGCCCCGGAAAGTGAAGTGGTGATTTCCGGAACAACCAATGTCAACGAATTTACCTGTAAATATAATCTGGAAGAACTGGAGCTGCCCATCCGGTTGACCTATGACAACAAAGCCGAGCAGATACAGTTTAGGAATGCGCAGTTAAAACTGGCCAACGACTGTTTCGATTGCGGAGGCAAAGCGATCAACAAGGATTTTAGGGAGCTATTACAAACCGAAAAGCACCCGCAAGTAGAGCTTAAATTGCTTTATGTAGACCCTCCTCAGCCCGATAATCAAGAAATTGGTGTGGGTATGGAGATTAAGATTGCAGGTGTTACCCGCAACTATCAAACCACTTTGTACTGTGAACAACAGGGCAATATTTGTGTAGATGGTACCATACCCTTAAAATTGACGGATTTTGGACTGGAGCCACCTCGAAAAGTTATGGGTATGATCAAAGTACATGATGAAATTAAGGTTCGAGTAGCTTTGCAGTTAAATGAAATTTAAGAATTTAAGTACTCATTTATTTTTGAACCCGTTGCGATGTCTTTTTACTCCAACGGGTTTTTTTATGGAGGTTTCCTTGGGTATTATAACATTTTCCATTTAAAATATTAAAGGTGAAAATCCTATATTGTAAAACATTATAAACCGAAATTAACTACAAACAATAATGATGAACAGGATGCTATCTGCAAAAGGCATGTTAACCATGGCCTTTGCACTATTTACAATTACATTTTATGCACAGGATAACTTTGGAGGGCTGGCACTTTATACCGTTAGGGACAACATGGGTGAAGATGCTAAGGCTACCTTACAGAAAGTGGCTGATGCCGGTTATGCCTATATTGAAGCTGCAGGATACAACGAAGGTAAATTTTATGGTATGGAACCTCAGGAGTTCAAGTCTTACTTGGAAAGTATTGGTTTAACCCCTGTAAGTACCCACATGGGGGGAGTAACCACGGAAAATGCAGACCAACAGATTGCGGACACCAAGGCTGCCGGATTTGAATACTTCACTGTTCCAGTGCCGCCAATGGGCATGTTTACATTTAATAGGGAAAACCGAACCATGGGGATGAAAGGTTCCATGGAGGATTTTGCCAATATTCTTACAACTTTGGGAAAAAAGTGCGAAGCTGCAGGATTAAAATTATTGTATCACAATCATGATTTTGAATACAAGGACAATGAAGATGGAATAAAACCTATTGAATATCTATTGGAAAACACAGACCCAAAATATGTAAACTTTCAAATGGATTTATATTGGGTGACCAGAGCAGGGGCAGACCCAGTAGCCTATTTTGAAGAATATCCCGGTAGATTCAAGTTGTGGCATGTAAAGGATATGGACGAGGAAGGTAAATTTGCCCCAGTAGGCGAAGGAACCATTGATTTTGCCCGTATTTTAAAAGAAAAAGAGACTTCTGGCATGGTCAAGTATTTTGTGGAGCAGGATATGACCTGGGACAAAAAGCCTCTGGAAGTGATCAAAATCAGCCATAAAGGACTGGAAGAGATCGGATTTAAATAAAAACTTATGGTGACCATTGTTCGACGCTTGTCATAAAATTGACAAGAAATCGAAAAAATATTTTTTACAATCGGTTACATTAGTATCTTTGCACCCGCAAAGTTTGGTCGCGTAGCTCAGCTGGATAGAGCATCTGCCTTCTAAGCAGACGGTCGAAGGTTCGAATCCTTCCGCGATCACAAATAAAAAAGCCCCTTTTAAAAGGGGCTTTTTTATTGGCAGAAAACAAACCACCAACAATAATTTAGCCTCTTTCCTTCATAAGTCGGGATAAGGTCTCTGGTCGCATTGCCAAGAAAGAAGCTAAATATTTCTTGGGTATTCTATCAACAATCTGTGGTTTGCTATTTTCCATAAAATAGTCCAACCTTTTGCTGGCATTGGGTATTCTTGCCAAATATACTCTGTGCTCGGCTAGAACATAATAATTTTCAAGAAGCATACGATTGATCTGGCGCATTTCGGAGAAATTGTCCAAACAGTATTTGTAATCATCAAATTTTAAATAATCACAATGGGTAATTTCTAGGCTTTGTATGTATTCTTGGCTTATCTCATTTCTAAAAAAGCCAGTGATGGAAGTAAAAACTTCATTTTCAGAATCCACCCATGTCGTTATTTCTGAAGATTCGCTTACAAAATAACCGCGAACCATTCCCTTTTTAATGAAGTAGAGTCTATCACAAATTTCCCCGGCCTTATTAATGACTTCATTTTTCTCGAAAGTGCAGGTCTCAATATTTTTAAACAGAAAAGATTTAAGCTCTGGGCTTAAGGGGTGAATGGAATTGAGAAAGGAAATAATAAACAGGTTTTTCTCGTGGAGCATGTAAAAAGTTGGTTTGGTTTAAAAATTGATCGCCGCTCAAAAATAATATTTTGGGTTAAACTTGAAATGATATGGATCATAAAGTAGTGGAATTGTTTGATTTATCACATGAAGTGCAAGGGATACATGCTATTATAAAAAAAGCCCCCGTTCAACGGAGGCTTTTTTTATAATAAGTTCAACTATTTATATAGCTCGACACGGGCATCATCAATTACTCCTTTCCAATTAAGACCAAACCCAAAATCATAATTGTTTCCATTGGTATCTTTATATGGGTCCATGTCCCTTGGTACATCTTCAAACTGTGTTTCAACGGTCATCATGTCCTTCGGCATTTGAAAGGGTAATAATGCCGACGGTTCCACCTTGCCGGATATTATATCCATTAAAGCTTGATCTTGAACCCCCATATGGATCAATATGGCATCCGAAGCGGGTTCAATTTCAGCAAAAACCAATGGCTTGGCTACTTTAACAATAACAATAACCGGTTTATCGCCCATTTTTCTTTTGGTATCGGTTACCAAGGCCATATCTGCAATATTTGCAGCTGTAATTGTTTTATCCTTGTAGGAACGATCGGTAACGTCCTCCAGGGGGCTTCCTGCCGCCAAGCTGCTTTCTCTGGCCTGGGTTGCCGTATAAGGCCCATATTGTAGACTGATGGGTACATAGCCGTTACCTCCATTTTCTTTGTCTTTAATGTCGTAACCTACACCACCATTAGGATTTTGTACGCCTACCAAGGCAAAATCAGCATCAGCAGGTTCTTCAACCACTTCAAAATATTTACTTACCACATCCATATTAAAGGGATGCTCTGTACGCTCTGGTGTGGCGATTCCAAACCAATTCACTGCCGGTGCAACATAACGCTGGGGTACATAAACCTTTTTCTTGGACTCCATGGGCAATGTTTCTTGGCTGTTTTTAAGCATTACTACAGACTTTAGCTGTGCATTGTAACCTGCCTGCATAAATTCAGCATTTCCCACAATTTGTTCTGTTTCCGAAACATCCAAATAGGGATTTTCAAAAAGACCGGTTCTGAAAATATTTTTCAAAAGACGGACTGCAGATCTTTCAAAACGGTTGCGCATGTATTCCTCTCCATGTTCTTCGACCCCCAACTGATATGCTTCTATAACTGGTCCCATTTCGTTATTGCCTCCAAATTGATCACAACCGGCTTCAATAATTTTATAATGCCGCTCAGCTACGCTTAAATTTTCAACTCCCCAGGGTTTACCTCTAAATTCATAGACATTAGGGGCGTCGCTTGTAATTCCCCAATCGGTACATACCACACCATCGTACCCATATTTTTCACGTAGAAGGTCGGTTATTAAATATTTGTTGTAAGCATTGCCGACGTTTTCCCCATTTTTTGTGTCTTGATTATAGGAGATGGTATAGTAAGGCATTACCGCGGCAGCCATTTTGGTTGGTCCTTCCAGGTCAAAAGCACCTTCTATAAAAGGTTTTAGATGATCCTCAAGATTGTTTCCCGGATATACTGCATATGAGCCATATCCAAAGTGAGCATCACGGCCACCTTCTTCTGGGCCGCCGCCCGGCCAGTGTTTTACCATGGCATTCACACTTTCACTGCCCCAATCTCCATTTTCAGAGGCCTGGAAGCCTTCAACATATGCTCTTGCCATGTCTGCGGCGAGTTTTGGGTCTTCGCCCATAGTGCCATCGAAGCGCGACCAACGAGGTTCGGTGGCCAAATCAATCTGGGGAGAAAGTGCGGTGGCAATACCCAACGCTCTATACTCTTTAGAGGCAATTTTCCCAAATTCTTGCATTAAGGATGGATCAAAACTGGCGGCCAAACCTAGTGTGCTCGGCCACATGGAAATTTGACCACCTGCTCCGGCATTAAATTCTGCATAGGAGTCGCTACCATGCCTGGGGTCCGAACTGGTATTTATAGGTATCCCCAAACCAATACCCTCTACCAATGCCTGTGCATTGTTGTTCCATTGTGCTGCAATGCCCGGTGATTCCACACTTGTAATCAGTACATGCCTAAGGTTGTCCTCTTGGAGGAACTTCATTTGTGCATCCGATAAATCGCTGGGCTCGGCACCACTTTCTGCATAGGGTTTTCCATTATAGGTCACAGGTCCAAAAAAGCTGTTTCCTCCTCCTGGAATGGATTGGTGCGCACTGTAAAGCATTAGACCAGCGATTTGTTCAACACTCATTTTTGAAGCAAGATCTTTTGCTCTGTCATCTACAGCAAGTCGCCAATCTTCATAACTATCCAAAGAACCATTTTTGTTCAGGTCTTTAAAGGCCAATCGGTCTACGGTTAAAATGTTTACTTCAGAATTGGGACTGTACCCCAAGGATGCTCCATTTTCGTTATGAACCAGGTTGAAACCTTCTTTGCTTTCTTCGGTAAACTTAGGACCGCATCCCACAAATAGGGCAGCTATAAGCAAACTACTTATCCGGAGGGTATATGTTAAAGGTTGCATAGTTTTGTTTTATTTATTGTTTTGAATTATTTAAAGGTAATCAAGCATTTTATAAACAAAAAATGGCCTTGTATTGCTACAAGGCCATAGGTACTAAACGAAAAACGCTTAACTAAACTCAATTAAACTATTTAATACCCTGGATTTTGAGTAAGAACATTACCACTAAGGTCAATGGCTGTAACCGGAATTGGGAACAGGTCCATAAACGCTTGGTAATTTCTTACTTTGGAATCTAATGATGAAATGGTTCTGGTTTCATTGACAACATATGTGTTCAATACATCAACAGTTACGCCCCATCTTCTCAAATCGAACAAACGGTGACCTTCCATTCCTAATTCCAACCTTCTTTCAAACCTAACAGCTTTTCTTGCTTCATCAGCATTTGCAAAAGACCCATAAGGCTCGATTTGGTAGTTTGCAGCAGGGGCATCACCAGCTTCATTTAATACATATGAAGAATTTTTGGCTCTGTTCCTTACTTCGTTTACATAGTTTAGAGCTGTAGGTAAATCGCCGGTCTCAACTGCAGCTTCTGCAGCCATAAGCAATACATCTGCATAACGCATTATAGCATAGTTAAGTCCTGAGTGCTGTTGTCCCCATGCCCCAGTTCCTTGACTGGCATCCAGTTCATCGGCCTGATACATGTTCTTTGCAGCCAAATATGGACCTGAAATATCAGCATCTGTTGCACGAATCCATTCTTGACCAGGCATGATTCCAAATCCGTTGTAATCAATACCTCTACGACCTACGGTATAGTCCAATCTAGGATCTAGTGGCCCAGTGTGTGGTGTGAAAGGATCATCAGTAGCAAGGTCTTGATCATTTGTAACATCTGTTTGGTTATATGTATCCAACAAAGGCAGACCAGTGCCATCTGTTTGGAAGGCATTTACCAAATCCTGGGTTGGTTGGTAAAAACCACAACAAGTGTTAATTGGTCCACCACCTGGGAAGTTCAATGTTCCTCCTACGTTACCGTTTAAGGATTGTCCACCATCAGCTGCATATTGTACAGCAAAAATGGATTCTGCAGAGTTTTCACCTGCAGCATTGAAATTGTCCACAAATTCAGCATTTAAGCTATATGGACCGTTGTTGATCACATCTTGAAACAATGTAAGGGCAGCACCCCAATTTGATTGGTAAAGCTGAGTTTTGCCCATAAAGGATTTAGCAGCCCAAGAAGTTGGTCTTCCTGCTTCTGATTGAGAAGGAGGCAAATTATCGATGGCATATTGGAAATCTGCTTCAACTTGACTCCAGATAGCACCAGAGTTTGGTTGATTGAATTCAACATTGGCGTAGTTCTCCTCAGAAATATATGCAGGATTTCCAAACATTTTCTGAAGCTCAAAGTTAAAGTATCCTCTTAGAAAACGAGCCTCTGCCAATTGAGCTGAGAAATCACCTTCTTCTATGGTACCTATCAACGAGATTACCGCATTGGCACGGTTTACACCTGCATATAAAGACATCCATTTACCTAAAATGTAAGGGTTACTGGTTTGAATGTCATAAGTTTCCAACTGGAACAATTCAACTTGATCCCCATCAGTACTACCTTTGTGGGCATCATCTGACATTGCATCACACCACCAATTATCTGGAGAAATGGCAAATCCATTACCCAATTGGTTCAATCGTACACCGTCTAGAGCAGAATAGGCACCTGTCAATAAAAGATTTACTCCGGTTTCATTGGCTGTTGCCTCTTCGGACAAAACACCAATGGGAGACTGCTCTGTAAAATCATCTTTACAAGAAAATGCAGTACCTACTAGTATAGCAATAATAAATATTCTCTTAATCATTTTTTTTTAGAATTTTAAGTTAACGCCAAACGTATAAACTTGCGCCAAGGGATATGGAGCTGTATCAATCCCCTGGGTAAGGTTGTCCGCTGATCCACCAGCAACAAGAATTGGAATTTCAGGATCCATTCCGCTGTAATCCGTGATGGTGAACAGGTTGGAAGCTTGTAGATAGAGTCTTATCTGATTCATACCCAATTTGTCCAAGATAGTATCTGGAAGTGTGTATCCTATTTGAAGGTTTTTCAACCTTAGATAGGAAGCATCTTCCACAAAATAAGAGTTCGGGCTTGTCTCACGGTTAACAACAGATGTTCCAAGGGCTGGAAGTGTGCCATCCGTATTTTGTGGCGACCAGGAATCCAATACTCGTGAACTTCTGTTACCAAAGAAGAACGTTGGGAAATCCGTAAAGATTTTGGAATAGTTGTACACATCTCTTCCTTGAACTCCTGAGAAGAATGCAGATAGATCCCAATTTTTATACCCTAGATTAAGGTTAATACCGTAAGTGAAATCGGGGTGTGGAGAACCAATTTTAGTTCTATCCTCATCATTGATCACCCCATCATCATTAACATCTCTATATTTGAAACGTCCCACACCATCGGCATTATTTTCAAATTGCTGGTCTGGAGACGAGCCCACTTCTGACTCGTCCTGGAAGATACCGATCACATCAAAACCGTAAAAGTAAGAAATAGGTTCACCTACTTCGGTAACGGTAATGGCACCGCCCCTAAATCCAGGATTTCCGAATTGTTGGTTATAAATCAGGTCCGTAACCTCATTTTTATAAGAGGAAACATTTACATCGACACCATAGGAGAATCCGGAATCTGTTTGGTCTCTATAGCCAATGGCCAAATCAAAACCTTTGTTCTCGATACTTCCCAAGTTTACAAACGGAGCATTGGCATCAGGAGCTGTTGTACTGATCAACTGTAGATCCTGCGCAATCAAATCCTCTGTTGTAATTTTAAACAATTCAAATTCTACGCTCAGCTTATTATCCATAAAGCCCAATTCAACACCAGCGTTGCTTGTTTGAGAGGTTTCCCATCTCAAGTTTGGATTACCAATCGCGGATACGATCGCACCTGTTGAAGGAGAACCTGAACCGTTAAAGGCATAGTTGGATTGTGCAACATCAATACCAGCTTGTGTAAGTGTTGGACCAACCACCGGTACTTGTTGGTTACCCAACTCACCGTAAGAAGCTTTGAACTTAACACGATTTAACCAGCTTGAATCAAACCAATCTTCTTCACTCAACAACCAACCTGCACTAACGGCTGGGAACGTATCACTTTGATTATCTCCCAAGAAGTTTGAGGATGTATCTCTACGTAATGTAGCAGTCAAATAATATTTGTTGTCGAAAGAATAGTTGACACTTCCAAAAACGGAGAACAGTGAAGTGGTGTTATCACCAGAACCTACAATAGGATCTCCTGTACCGGTACTAGGAAGGTAATAATCCGGAGTTTCAAACAAGAAGTCTGTTACTGTTACAGATTTGAACTTACTTCTATTTTCAACTGCTTCTAGACCAACAAGTGCATTAACATTGTGCTTGCCATAGGTTTTGTTGAAGTTTAAAGTATTGGTCCAAATCCAACTAAAGCTATCGGTATCCGACTCTGTCAAAGAGTTTGATGATCTTGCTTCCGAATGCTCAGGATTGGTCGGCAAGAAAGCTCTTGTGCTCAAAAGCTCTGCATCTCCACCAATGGAGGATTTTAACGTAAGTCCATCTACGATTTGATAGGTTGCATAGATGTCACCCAAAATCCTGAAAGTCTTATAAAAGTTGTCACCAGCTCTTCTAAGATCTGCAACTGGGTTGGTAGGGTTCGAAAGGTCCAATGCATTGGAGTAAGTTCCCGCAAAGTTTCCAGCGTCCGTGTAAGCAGGCAATAGAGGGGAATTCCTCATAGCCAACATAAGGGGGCTACCACCAAGACTTGTGTTTGGATTTTTTGGAGCACTACTGTTGGCAAAAGACACGTTTAAATGTTGTCCTACCCTTACTTTTTCACCAATCTTAAATTCAGAGTTCACCCTGGTAAGACCCCTTTTAAAAGAGGACTCCAATTGGATACCCTGACGATTCAAGTAAGAAGCGGTCATGGAGTACTTTGCAGCTGCGTTACCATTTTCCATACGCAAGGAAACGTTTTGTGTCGGTGCGCTTCTAAAAATGTCATCAAACCATGAACCACCTGATCTTGCAGTAACTGGTTCTGGCGCTCCTAAAATGGTTGCTGGTACAACTGGAGAAGCTCCGTCACCATATTGCGCGTGTGTTGGAGTTTGACCTACGTTGTTGAAACTATCCCAAAACATTTGGGCGTGTTGTTGTGGGTTTAAAAGACCTGGAAGGTTGGCTGCTCTGGAAAAACCAGTGTACATATCTAAAGATACTTCAGCTGATTCCATATTGTAGCCCCCGTTTTTAGTGGTTACAATAACAACACCATTGGATGCCCTTGCACCATATATTGATGCTGCACCATCTTTCAATACGTTCATCTGAAGGATGTCCGCTGGGTCAATGGCATTTAAAATGGAACCATCTGTGGTCTGCACCCCATCAATAATGAAAAGCGGGTCGTTACCGTTAGTGGAACCAAAACCACGAATACGAATGGTAGGTGAGGACCCTGGAACCCCTGAGTTTATTAGGGATACACCGGTAACCCTACCTTCCAAGGCTTCTGCGGCATTCACAATTGGTGCTTTGGTCGCTTCGGAAAGGTCTACGGAAGCAACGGAACCTGTAAGGTCACCTCTTGTTTGCGTAGAATACCCGAGTACCACCACTTCGTCAAGCTGACTGGCGTCTTCCGTAAGCGAAACATCGATTACAGATCTGCCATTGATAGCCACTTCTTGTGTTGAGAATCCAACATAACTGAAGACCAAAGTGGCATTTCCATCTGCGCTAATGGTGTAATTACCGTCGAAATCTGTTTGTGTTCCGTTGGTAGTACCTTGCACCAATACATTGGCACCGATCAATGGTTCCCCATTTTGATCGGTTACTGTACCGGTAACTTGTAATTGGTCTGGACTCTGAGTGAAATCCAATGGATTTTCATGGGCTCTAATTACTGTGCTACTGAAGAGCATCAATAATAAACCTAGAGCAAAAGATAGACATGGCCTTCCATGTTTGGGCCATGAACAACTGTTTTCAATCATAATTGTTGTGGTTTGTCTAGTTAGTTAATACGTACAAGATTTAAATACAAGATTTAATTTAAATAGTTAAAATTTAAGTTAATTTTTTATGAGAACAATGGAATAATGTTAAAAAAACACTACACCTATCAATGCAAATTAAAACATTATTTTCTCGAAAAAACAAATTGACAACTAGATTTTTGTTATATCCATAAAATCAAAGGTATATATTATGGTTTTCGCAAACGTTTTCGAAAGTAAACGATTTAGGTGAAGAGATAATCAATAAAATCAATTAAGATTTGCTTAACAATTCCTTAACAGTTGGGTTTTAAAGGTTTTGCGCTTGTTCGGAGTGAAAACAAAAGCGTTGGATTTTAGGGAAAACTTTTGTTGTTAATAACAAATAGGATGAAAAAAGTGATTTTTTCAAAAAAAATAAAAATGATGTAAAAAGCTCAAGAATTTATAATATTGCGGTATCGATAACGGTAAAATAAGTTTTTTGTCATATTGTCAAAAAGCAATTATCGATTATCTCAACCCAACAATAAAGCATGCCTTAACCAATGAAGATATCCAGAACATTACTCCCTTTACTTTTTTTACTCGTTGTTTCTTGTGGTAAAAAGGAGGATAACAAACATTTATTTGAATTACTGGAACCCAATACCACCCATGTAGACTTTAACAATCGATTGGTGGAATCCGACACCATGAACATTGTTGGCTTTGAATATATGTACAATGGTGCTGGAGTTGGTGTGGGAGACGTTAATAATGATGGATTGAAGGATCTTTATTTTACCGGTAACCAAGTTCCGGATAAGCTCTATATTAATAAAGGCAATTTTGTATTTGACGATATTAGTGAGTCTGCCAATATTGTTACTACCGGCTGGTCCAATGGGGTGACGATGGCGGACATTAACGAAGATGGATTATTGGATATTTATGTCAGTCGGGGCGGGACCCGTGAATGGCCAAGGGAAGATTGGGCCAATAGAATGTTTGTGAACAATGGAGATGGCACTTTTACCGATAGGGCAAAAGAATACGGGATCGCCGATACCGGATACAGTGTGCAAGCTGTTTTTTTTGACTACGATAAGGATGGAGACCGCGATTTATATGTTCTTACCAATGCCTTGGTAGATTACAACAGAAATACTTCCAAATACAAGACCAGCGACGGTAGTGCAGATAGTAACGATCGGTTGTACAGAAATAATGGGGATGGCACTTTCACCAACATTTCATTGGATGCTGGTATTACTATGGAAGGTTTTGGTCTCGGCGTTTCTGTTTGCGACATAAATAAAGATGGATGGTTGGACCTTTATATTTCCAATGACTTTCTTACCGACGATCTTTTGTTCATAAATAACCAAGATGGAACCTTCACCGACCAGCTCACCACTTATTTTAGGCATTTGAGCTATAATGGTATGGGTAACGATGTAGGTGACTTGAACAACGATGGTAACCCTGAACTTTTTACGGTGGATATGTTCCCCAACAGTAACGAAAGGATAAAACAGACCATGATGAAACCTAGTCTGGATGTTTTCTCCCATAATATTAATATTGGATATGCCCCACAATACGTTAGGAATACCCTGCAGTTGAACAACGGGAACCAAACCTTTAGTGAAATAGGACAGTTCAGTGGCATTTATAATACCGATTGGAGTTGGGCCCCTTTAATTGCCGATTTTGATAACGATGGCCTCAACGATATTTTTATAACAAACGGTTACAGACGGGACATTACCAATTTGGATTATCAATCCTACACCCAAAGACCGGCCAAATACCAAACAGAAGATGAGTTGGTTCAAGGGGAACTGGAAAGGGTAAGCAACCTTCCGGAAGTAAAACTTTCCAATTATATCTATAAGAACAATGGTGACCTGACCTTTACGGACAAGATTGAGGAATGGGGGTTGGAAAAACCACTTTACTCCAATGGAGCTGCCTTTGCAGATTTGGATAACGATGGTGACCTAGATCTTGTCATCAATAATATTGACGACCCTGCGAGCATTTATAAAAACAATACCATAGAATTCTCAACTCCTGAAAACCAATCGTTTTTCTTGAATCTTGATCTTAAAGGAGAAGAAAACGAAGATGTAACCGGGACAGAGGTCCGAATTTATCATGATGGTAAATCCCAGTATAAGTTGGCGTCCACTGTTAGGGGATATCTGTCTACCATGGATGCTGAAATGCATTTTGGACTTGGTAATTCAGAAAAGATAGATTCCTTGGTGGTAACATGGTCCAATGGAAATTCAGAGATCCTTTATAATGTAGAGGCAAATCAAAAATTGACCTTGGACATTAACGATGCCGAACCTACTGATAAAGAGGGCAGCTCAAAAAATTCTCCAAAATTGTTCCGAGAGATCATACAGGAAATGGGTATCGATTACAAACATGTGGAAGATGATTTTGATGAGTTCAAATTACAGACCACTTTACTTAAAATGAACACCAACTTAGGACCGGGAATCGCTGTTGGTGATATCAACGGGGACTCCTTGGAAGATTTTTATATCGGTGGTACTAAGGAAAAACCAGGAAAGCTCTATATGCAGGTCAACGGTGGCAAATTTGAGGAAAAATCCATAGCATGTGGAGGTTTAAGAGAAGATATGGGGGTGGTTTTTGCCGATTTGGACAACGATGGTGATCTGGACCTTTTATCCATAGATGGAGGAGGCATTGAGGAAATGGCACGTCAAGATTATACCGACGTAATTTATTATAACGAAGGCGATGGAAATTTTACCTGCAGTAATATTTTGACCAGAAAATCTAGGGGTTCCACGGCGGAGTTGGCAGATTTTGACAATGATGGAGACCTCGACATCTTTGTAGGGGGTAGGGTTATCAATGGTTTTTATCCCAAAAGTCCAAAAAGTTACCTGCTTAGAAATGACCCTGATGGATTCAAGGACATTAGCTTGGAAGCATTTGATACCCAAGAAATGGGAATGGTGAGCGATGCCATTTGGACCGATTTTGACAACGATGGACAATTCGACCTGATTTTGGTAGGTGAGTTTATGGAGGTTACTTTCTTAAAGAACGATAAGGGTAAATTCAATAATATTACCAAGGATACCGGTTTGGAATATACCAACGGCTGGTGGAACAGTATTGCTTCGGGAGATTTCGATTCCGATGGCGATATGGATTATGTGGTCGGGAATTTTGGCTTGAACAGTGATTTTAAATGTTCTCCGGAGCAGCCCTTGACCATCTATACCAAAGATGTGGATGGAAATGGAACAATAGACCCTCTGATCAGTTGTTATCGAGAAGGTAAAGAGCATCTGATCCATACAAGGGATATTTTGGTGGATCAGATCAGTGCCATGAAAGGCAAATTCAAGGATTATGAATCGTATGCAAGGGCAGATTTTGATGATGTAAAGGAAGCCGCAGGATTAAAGGACGCAGGTCAATTGAAAGTCTATGATTTTGCTTCCAGTTACATTGAAAATTTGGGTAATGGCAAGTTTACAATGACACAGTTGCCAAAAGAGGTTCAGTTTTCACCTGTATTTGGAATGTTGACCGATGATTTCAACGGTGATGGAAATTTAGACCTTTTGGTATCGGGTAACCAGTATGATATTGAGCCATTCATTGGCAGAAGTGATGCATCCATTGGATACTGTTTATTGGGTGATGGACAAGGCGGTTTTAAAGTGGTAAACCCTGACAAGAGCGGTCTTTTGATAACAGGTAGCGCTAAAGGCTCGGCTATCATAGAACTGGAAGATGGCAGCTCTGCCATGCTCATCGGAATGAACTCAGGAAAACTGTCGGCTTATGGGTACGACAATGTAGGCATGGCCTCTGTATCACTGAAACCCAAGGATGCTTTTGCTGTAATTACCATGACGGATGGTAAAGAGCGAAGAGTGGAGTTCCCTTATGGTGATACTTATTTGGGAAATTCATCCAGAAGCCTGAAATACGATAAATCCAATACCTCAGAAATAAAAATAACAGATTACCAGGGTAACACCAGGAACCTGAAAATTGTCGGGTTGCAATAATTTTTATTGGTTCATCTCAAAGATTTCAGCTGCTTTTTTCGCAACGTTGATTCTTACTTGCGAAGGGTTGGCTCTTCGATATGCAGCTTTCGTTTTAAAGGCGAGAACGGTTTCAATGGCTGGGTAAACGGTAATGTTTTGTCCCATCGCGCCCTTGGCCGAATAGGCGCCTTCAAAGCGTTTGTCATCAACATCCTGCCATAGCCACCACATATAGCCATACCCATAATTCACACCGCTTCCCTCAAATACGGGAACATTGCTGTTCAACTCTTCGTGGGTGGTCCTTGTTTTGAGCATTTCATCCATCCACGATTCGCTCACGACCTGTACATCTTTCCATTTGCCCTTGTTCAGCATCAATAGGCCTAAACGCGCCATATCCCTGGTCGAAAACCACATGGGGTAGGCCAAATATTTGGAAATCTTGGTGTTTCCTTGTTTGTGTTGGGCGGAACGGTCCCAGTCCTGCATGTGAAGAGGATTGGCCAATTGACGTTCCACCTCATCGTAGATGTTTTTGCCTGTTTCTTGTTCAAAAATATATCCGGCAACATTAAAATCCCAGTTGCTGTACAGCCAATAGCTGCCAGGTTCCACGGAGCCTCTTTCAGGTGCATATTCCTGCATACCCCCTGGATACCCTTCGGGATGGTAAACGCCCGATCTGGCCGAGATGATATCCTTTACGGTAGCTTTCTCTTCAATGGGAAGTATCCCCTCTACATCATCAATGCCCAATTCCTTGATAGTTTTGTCCAGGTCGATGGTGCCATCCTCCACATATTGGCCATAAAGCATGGAAAGCACACTTTTTCGACAGGAGGCGATATAGCTCAACTCCTCCAAATCACCAAAATCAAAAACCACTTTTCCTTTATGCACGATCATAAGCCCGGTGACTTTTGTACTATCGATCAAGTATTCCCGGAATGCTTGGGCCTTATCGTTTTGCCATGAACGGGCTTCTTCCTCGTTGGCGGAATGCCAGACCCTATCAGGAAATGTTTGTGCTCCTATGTTTAAGGAGAAGAGTAGAAAAAGGATGACGATCAATCTCATAATTATTGGTTTTGGTTATTCAGATTTGGCAAACCAAAGGTTACGTACCCTTCCGTTGGATATCCAGACTCCTTTGATTGCCCCATTTTCTCGTTTGAATTTTAAAAAGGATAAAGGGTATGTCCCCTCCAAAAGGTCGGTTTTCTTTTGTTCCAATCGTATTTTTCCATGTCGGATATGGTGTGCGTACAGTTGGCCCTCTTCATATCTTATCGTGTAGGCTGTTTCAATTTCAGGACTGTAATAAGAGCCTGTGTATGCATTGGCTGATTTTCTGGTTAATTCCTCTTTTTCAAATTTTGAAAAAACCATGGGTTTTCCACTATCAGGATAGAGGGTCATACCTTGATTGTTAAACTTGATTTTGGTATCGTTACCTGGTTCAATGGCAACAAATTCATCATCCTGAATAGGTAAATAAGCGTTTCTGCCAATGTATATCGTATCTCCACCAATGGTTAACATACGTTCGGTATAAGTTTCATCATCCCAATAAGTACCTAGATAGGATTCCATTTTGTTTTTGGAGACCTTGGCAACCTTCACATCTTTATTCGAGGGTCGCTTATCAAAAAGGATGGCGGCAACCTGGTCGGACTTTCGAGCAGGCCCTGCAGTTGAAAAGTTCGTTGCAATGGCAATACTGGTTTCATCCTGAGGGAAAACAGCAATATTGGCCCTGAAACCACCAATGGAACCACCATGACCAATTCTTTTTTTGCCCAATAGTGTATCAACATTCACCCCAAAGGCATACTTGTTAAAGCTTCCATCGTTCAAGAGATCAAGGGTTTGCATGGTGCTGAATACATCTTTCCACCCAGGTAATGGGTCATAGTAATTTTTTAAGTATTTGAGCAGGTCATCCGTTGTGGAGTGCATATTTCCCGAACCTACATACCCCCAATATTCAACGGCCCTGTCAAAACCATCTAATGTTCGGTAGTAAGAAGTTGCATTATCCGGAACAATACGGTCATAATTGGCTTCAACATAGGTGTTACTCATTCCCAAAGGGATGAAAACCTCTTCCTTCATATAATCAACAAAAGAAGTATCCGTGACTTTTTCAATAATATTGGCCAAGAACATATAGCCCGTGTTACAGTACATATATTCAGAACCTGGCTCAAAATTAAGTTCGGCCTGTTTTGCCATAATCCTGTCCAGATCGGCATTGGTCCTAGTATCATCGCTACGCCAACCCGCTAGTCCAAAAAGGGCATGAAGGCTTCGTAGACCACTCGTATGATGCAGCATGTGCCTGATCGTGATTTTACTGCCAAATGGGGCAAGACCATCGATGTATTTGTCCAAGGTATCATCTATGGACAGTTTGCCCGCCAAGTGTAACTTTATAATGCCCAATGCACTAAACTGTTTGGAGACCGAAGCTACATTGAACCGGGTTCCGGTGCTATTGGGCACCAAATATTCCATACTGGCCAGCCCATAGGCTTTGGAGAAGACTACATCATCCCCTTGCATAACGGCAATGGCACCTCCTGGATGATTGGGCCGGTTCCACTCCAGGAACAAACTGTCGATATTTGCCCATTTTTCCTCACTTATTTGTGCCTTTGCGCAGGTGCAAATAATAAGGGTCAGGGTGCAACATAGTTTTGGAAACAATTTCATCAGCACCTTATTTACCTAATCCTGCTTGCGATAGTGCGATCAATAGTGCCAATTGGATGGACTCATCACCTTCTTCATCGTTCAAATACCATTCGTGCAGCGAATGGGCTTTACCACCTTGCCCTCCCCGGCCAATACAAACGGCGGGGATTCCTTTTGCAACGGGAATATTGATATTGGTAGACCCACGACCCAGATTTGGAGTCACCCCAAATAGTTTGGTGGCCGCCATGGAGCGTTGAATCAAAGGTAGGGAAGCAGGTAGTTCTCCTGATGGCCTATCACCGATTTTGATAAGTTCATAAGTTACTTTGCCACGTACGCCGCTGGCATTGTATTCCGATATGGCTTGTTCCACAGACTCTTTGAATATAATTTCAATTTCATCCAAGTTTTTTGGGTCTATGGCCCGCATGTCCACTTCCATCCAAGATTCAAAAGGGATGGAGTTCACCGAAGTTCCCCCACCAATTCTCCCTACATTGAAACTGGTTTTGGGGGTGTTGCTGGAGGTATATTCCCAAGCCGCTTTAGAAAACACATCAATGGCTTTTCCAAGTGCATGATGTGGATTGGCTAGTCCGAATGCCCCCCAAGAGTGTCCTCCTTGTCCTTTAATGAGCAACTTGTAGCGTTTGGAGCCTAATCCGGCATTGCTGATTCGGCCCAAACTGCCTCCGTCGATGGCAATCCATGAGTCAATATCCAATCCAGATTCGTTGAACATATATTTCATCCCGCGGAGGTCACCAAGCCCTTCTTCACCTACCGACCCAACAATCAAAATGTCTTTTTCTGTCTTAATTTCGGCTTTGTTCATGGCCTTGAGCATGCTGATCAACATAGCAAGGCCTCTGGTGTCGTCTCCGATACCTGGCGCCTTTAGGGTGTCTCTCACTTTGGTAACCGTTACATCGGTTCCTTCTGGGAATACCACGTCCAAATGTGCGTCCACACCTACATAGCCCGATTTGCCAGATGTACCTTTACGTAAACCAATTACGTTTCCCACTTTATCCGTCCAGAGGCTATCCACTCCGGCATCTTCCAGCATTTTTGCAAATACTTTTCCTCTTTCATCTTCCATAAAGGGAGGGGCCAGTACTTCGGTCAAGGTAATCAGGTCCTCTGTAGTTTGGTCCATTTGCGACTTGATATGTGCAAATGCCTCCTTTACTACTTTTTTCTTCATCAATCGCTCTACTTCCTTGGTATATTTTTTGTCGATTTCGGTACTTTCCTGTGCCATTACGGTATGGGCAAAGAATCCTGAAATCATCAAAATGCTGAGTGTGATATGTTTTATTTTCATGGTATGGGTCTATTGTTTTCTTAATACTATTCCTGATTTGATATCTTTAAATTCCCCTTGGTCAACTGCTACGCCTCCGTTGACAATTACAAATTCAATGCCTTCGGAATATTGGTGCGGCTTTTCAAAGGTGGCTTTGTCTATGACAGTTTCCGGATTAAATATGGTGATGTCGGCCTTCATTCCTTCTATGATTTGGCCCCTGTCCATCAGGTTAAGGCTTTGTGCAGGCAGGTAGGTCATTTTTCGAATGGCCTCACTGAGTTCCAAGGTGTTTTTTTCGCGTACGTAACGTCCAAGTACCCTAGGGAAGGTTCCGTACCATCTGGGGTGTGGATGGCCCATACCGGGCTCAACCAAGCGTCCGTCCGATCCGATCATAGTAAAAGGGTGTTTCATAATGCGTTCCACATCTTCTTCTGCCATGGCATGGAAAACGCAGGAGGCACCACCGTTCAATTGAGCTTTTATAACCATGTCGGCACCATTCTCGACCGATGGTTCCAAATCGTTTTGTTCACACCAGTATTTCAGGGTTTTTCCTTCCAGCTCGGGCTGCCATCCCACTTTGGCAAACTGTACCCTGTCCAAATCCGATCCTCCGCGATCATTAAGGATATTGAAAACGATGCCATTTTTAATACTGTCCCTGAGTACGGGGTCGGCAACACGTTTCTCAAAAGCTTCCTGTCCGCCTGCTCTTGCCCAGGCTGGAATCAACACCGAAATACCGGTATAACTTGCTGCGTATGGGTACTGGTCCATTTTGATGTCAAGACCTTTGGCCCTAGCAGAATCGACCATGGCCAAAGTGCGTGCACTCTTTCCCCACATTGGTTTTCCAATGGCCTTATGATGGGTAAGCACGACAGGAATATCCGCTTTTTCGGAAATTTGAATGGCTTCGGCAACGGCATCGAACAGCCCTAGACCTTCTTCTCTTAAATGTGAGGTGTAAATTCCTCCATAGCCGGAAGCGACTTTGGAAAGGCTGATAACCTCATCGACTTCTGAAAATGCCCCGGGCAAATATTTTAAACCCGTTGAAATGCCAAAGGCGCCATCTTTCATGGCGCTGTCCACTTCTGCTTCCATGGCTTTGAGTTCCTCTGTTGTGGGCGCTCTATTTTCGAGTCCCATGATATTTCTTCGAACAGTATTGTGCCCAACCAAATAGGCAACGTTCATACCAATGCCTTTTTGCTGAAGACTGTCCATATAGGGTTTAAGAGGATATGGAGAGTTTCCATCGGGTCCCCCCAAGGATGTGGTGACTCCTTGCCGAACATGGCTCTCGCAGGAATTGAGTTCCATAATGGGGTCAAGATGGGTATGCATATCAATAAAGCCTGGTGATACGGCCATACCGGATGCATCAATGACCCTATCTGCCTTTGCCTTATCGAACTCACCCAAGGCCACGATCATGGAGTCTTTTATGGCGATATCCGTAATGTTGGGGTCGCCACCTTTGCCGTCGTATACGGTTCCATTTAAAATAACTATGTCATAGGTGTCCTGGCTTCCACAGGAAAACATCCCTAACAAGCATAATGCAAATAATGATTTAAGAAGTGTGTTGGAATTGGTTTTGGTCATAATGTGGTTATTTATAAGAAACTATTGGCAGTGTCTTTTTTTCTGAGCTGGGCAAAAGATTCTTGTAGCTTTTTGGTAATATCCCCAACTTGGTCGTTGTTGTAAAAGATATGGTCGCCCAACTGGGCAATGGAGGCCACCTGGGTCGTTGTACCCGTAAAAAAGGCCTCGTCCATATGTTCTATTTCGTTTTCGGCAACGGGTCTTTCGATTACGGGAATATCCAGGTCATTACAAAGCTTAAGTGCAATCATTCTTGTGATGCCGTTCAAAATATGTTTGTCCGCAGGGTGGGTGATCACCGTCCCATTTTTCACAAAAAAGATATTGGTATGTGAGCCCTCCGAAATCATCCCGTCACGCACTAATGCCGCTTCGTCGCTATTTGCGCTCATTGCTGCTTCGTTGGCCATGATATTGCCCAATAATGAGATGGATTTGATATCACATCGATGCCACCTGAAATCTGGTTCTAAAATGGCTTTCATGTGTTTAGGGTTTACAGTGGGAAGCGAGTAAGGCAGCGCATACATCATCACACTTGCTGGAATGCCTTTTGGGTATGAATGCTTTCTTGGGGCCGTTCCTCTGGTTACCTGTATGTAAATCAAGCAAGAGGATTCCGTCAAATCAGAAGCTTTGAGAAGCGGTTGTAACTGATGATCAATTTCCTCTACATTGTAATCAATGCCGATTTTTTTCAAATTGTCCTGTAATCGGTCCAAGTGTGCTTTTTTATAGAAAACACCGTTTTCCAATTGCACCATTACTTCATAAATACCATCTCCGAATAAAAATCCACGATCAAAAACCGATATTTTAGCGTTTTCAGGTGATACAATCTCACCATTTACATACACTTTTTCAGGAAAGTTTCCTTTGGGCAACATTTAAGGTTGGTTTTAGTTGAAAAGCACAAAAAATGTACTTCCCAAAAATCTTGAGCTGTGAAGTTAACTGT
The DNA here is from genome assembly GCF_017313275.1 of Flagellimonas profundi. Classification (GTDB taxonomy): domain Bacteria; phylum Bacteroidota; class Bacteroidia; order Flavobacteriales; family Flavobacteriaceae; genus Flagellimonas; species Flagellimonas profundi. The sequence goes on from NZ_JAFLNM010000001.1 coordinate 548,408, forward strand.
TATTTCTTGAAATTAAAATTTAGTCAATAAGTTTGATAAAGTGCTTCATGTTTTTTTAAATTTTAGAAAAGCAACTGTCCCTTTTAAGAAATTCACGTTTCTTAACAATAGATTGTAATGGGAAGTTTTAATTTTTGAGGAGTTTTGGCGTACTTCACCAAAAAAGAAAATATATGGTCATATTTGTTGATATGGACGAGGTCATTGCGGACGCTTATCAGGCCCACATAGATATTTACAATAAGGAATTCGGTGCCGAAATCAGGGCAGAGGAATGTTTGGGCAAGGAATTTTGGCAATGTGTGCCCGAAGCGCATCAGCAATCCATTAGAAACCATACACGACGGGATGGTTTTTTTAAGGATTTGAAATTGATCGAGGGCAGTCAAGAAGTGCTTGAGGCGCTAAGTCAAAAGCATGATGTATATATTGCCTCCGCAGCCATGGAGTTTCCACAATCCCTTCGTGAAAAATCGGATTGGTTGGATGAATTTTTTCCATTTATCCCATGGCAAAACCGGATTTTATGCGGGAACAAGCATGTTTTGAAAGGTGATATCCTAATTGATGACCGAAGTAAAAACCTCGAACCGTTTGATGGCAGGTCCATTATGTTCACCTCTCCGCACAATACCCATGTCAATACTTTTGAACGTGCCCATACGTGGCAGGATATCGCCGATAAACTTTTGTAACTTGTAACCAGAATGCAAAAGAATTTATCCGGATTTTTAATTTTAGTTGCCATGTTGCTGCTTCAAGCTTGTGCAGCACAATCGCATTTGATTCAGGATGAGATGCAAACAGTGACCAAGGAAAACTTAAAATATTACCTCTATTATCCAGAGGATTATTTTGATACTGAGGATGAATATGGTCTGTTGTTATTTTTGCACGGTGGAGGGGAATCTGGTAGAAATGTGGAAGAAATCAAGGATACGGGGCCGCCCAAAATGTTGGTGGAAGGCAAACAATTTCCATTTTTGATCTTGGCGCCCCAAAATTCCCATGCCAAAAAATGGTGGAATACGGATGCGGTGGTTCAACTGTTGGATTCCGTTGTGGATTCCAATCGTGTGGATAAGCGTAGAATATATTTGACCGGGTTGAGCAGGGGAGGAAGTGCTTCGTGGGAATTGGCGACGCAATATCCCGATAAATTTGCTGCGATGGCCGTGGTATGCGGCATGACGCCCTTACCCTACGCACATTGGATAGATAGGGATATGCCTATCTGGGTGTTTCATGGGGATCAGGACGATGTGATCAATGTGGAAGAATCGGATAAAATGGTGAAGAAGTTGCGTGAAATGGGACACGATGTCCGATATACAAGATATAAAGATGTCGGACACAATGCTTGGGGCAGGGCCTACACAACAGATTCCTTGTACACCTGGTTCGCCCAACAAAAACGAATAGATTGATTTAAATGAAATACAATATTGTTTTATTGGCTTTTTTTATAGTTGTGAGTTGCAAGCAAAAGGCTAAGACAGACCAACAGGATACCGTAAAAGTCGAAGTGACCGAGGTTTTTACAGATTCGGTCAAACAAGATCCAACAATAAAAGAGATTAAGCCTACTTTGAAATCCTTTGAAGGATTGGCCGACACTACTTTTGTTAGATTGGCCGACTTTAGCGAAGATTTCGCTTATGATATGCGTTATGCCACCGAAAACAACTTTTTGAAGGCCAAAGTATATGATTGTGCAGAATGTTACACAAGAGTAAAAACTGCTAAAGCTTTGATAGAAGCCAATAAAGATTTTAGGGAACAGGGCGTAAAAATCAAGTTTTTTGACTGCTATCGCCCTAATTCTGTACAGTATAAAATGTGGGAAATAGTTCCCAATCCGCAGTATGTGGCCAATCCAGATAAGGGTTCCATCCATAACAAAGGGGGTGCCGTGGATATTACCTTAGTGGATATGGAGGGCAATGAACTTGATATGGGTACCGATTTTGATTACTTCGGAAAAAGAGCTTATCACGATAACATGGATTTACCCCAAGAGATATTGGACAATCGAAAATTACTGAAGGAGACCATGGAAGCACACGGGTTTTGGTCCATCAGAACGGAATGGTGGCATTATAATCTTTCGGCAGCCACTAATGACCCTGTGGCCAATTTTAAATGGGAGTGCAAAGATTGACCTAAAACTCAAGCCTATGAAATCATTAAAGAAAACAACTTTACTTATTGCTCTAATTTCAATCGGATTGTCAGCACAGCACACAATAATGCCTTTGTGGCCCAATACAATTCCCAACCAGACAGTGACCAATGAGCGAGAAGTTGTGGAACATACCGAGGATGGTATCATTTGGATCACCAATGTCCAAAAGCCGACCTTGGAGGTGTACCTGCCTGCCAAAAAGAATGCAACGGGACAGGCTGTTGTTATTTTTCCTGGAGGCGGCTACTATGGTCTGGCATACGATTGGGAGGGGACGGATATCGCAAAAACATTGACGGCCAAGGGAATTGCAGGTATTGTAGTGAAATATCGATTGCCATGGTCGAAATCCATTACCAAAGGTAAAAATGTGGTTCCCTTGCAAGATGCACAACGTGCCATCAGATTGGTGAAGTCAAATGCCGAGGAATGGAGTGTTTCTGAAAACAAAGTTGGTATCATGGGATTTTCCGCCGGGGGGCACTTGGCTTCCTCTCTGGGTACCCATTATAATGACAAAGTTTATGAAAGGCAAGATGATGCGGACGATATATCTGCACGCCCCAATTTTATGGCCCTTATCTATCCTGTGATTACGCTTGGAATTCCAAGCACCCATACAGGGTCTAGGGTTTCCTTGGTAGGTGAGGACCCCACGGATGATGTTGTGGATTATTTGTCCAACGAAAAACATGTTGATGCCCAAACACCTCCCACTTTTTTATTGCATGCCATGGACGATGATGTGGTACCTGTGGAGAACACTACTTTATTTTTTGAAGCCTTGAGAGCACACAACGTACCTTCAACCATGCATGTGTACCCTACGGGCGGACATGGGTTTTCTTTGGCTTTAACCGATGAAAAATTGAAGGGTTGGATGAACCTGTTTTTTGATTGGATAGCCCATTTGGACTAGTCCATTACTTTTTCGCAGTCCAAAACCAATAAGGCATCATCTATGGTTTTGGTGAAGAACAGATATCTATTTCCACCATCTTTTATGTTGTGTTTTTTACGGATTTCGGCCACAGACAACGGAAAGTTACGGGTAGTGATATTTGCCTTGCTGACCGCCAAGGTTTTCAACGATTTTTTGGAGTAGGGAAGCACCTGATGAATTTCAAATCTTCTCCCGGGAAAGTCGATGATATTGTCAGCGGTGTATAAATGCGAATGTGGATGTAACTTTACAAGGCCATGGGCTTTTGCTACGGACTTAAAACCTCCGGACTTTAAAATAGCCGTATTGGGTTCATATAAATAGGACAATGGTTCTCCAAAATGAATTTGGGCGTCTTGTTCCTCTTCCAGTTCAAAATTGAAGATGTCCCTTTGCTCTGGCAACAAGTTGATCGTTTTAATCTGGATGCTTCCCATATATTCTTTTTCCAAAACAAAAAGCAGTTCCTTTACTTCATTTTGAATGGCTACCACATGCACTTCTTTTACAAAATTTAATGCCGTTATTCCCATTTTTATATCCAAAAGCGGGGAGGTTTTCACCAGAATATGTTGTGTTTTTTTGAAAAGTAAGGGGAGGTGTTCAGGTAAATTTGGGAGGCAATCCTCCAGTAAAAAGACCTTTCCCTTTTTATCATTTCTTCGAGAGGGATCTACATAGATCCAATCAAAACTATCGGTGGATTTTTTTAAAAATTCGACACCATCTTCAGACGAGCATTGGATATTTTCCTGCCCTAAAACTTTAAAATTATGATTGGCTATTCCACTTAATTCTTGATTGATTTCACAATGAAAAACCTGGTCGATTTTTTTGGAAAAAAAATAACTGTCCACACCAAAACCTCCGGTAAGGTCGACCAAGGATTTCCCACTTACAATTTCGGCTTTGTAGGCTGCCGTGATTTCCGAACTGGTTTGCTCGATATTGAGTTTGTTGGGGTAGTATATATTGGAGGAAATGAACCAAGTAGGCAGCTTATCCTTGCATTTTTTCTTTGCTTCAATCTGTTCGGTCAATTCTTTTTGTGAAATTCCTTCAAAAACAGGTTTTGAAAGCAAAACTGTCATGATGTCAGACGACAATTTCTTGTTTATAAAATCCTGTACACCAGTATTTAAAATAAGTTCATTCAAACTGATGCTATAAATTTTTGGTCAATTTTTTCACAAACGAATAATCTGCTAAAAACTCCTTTAGAATAACTTTTATGGCGGTATATCCCGGTACGGCGACCACCATTCCGACCACTCCAAAAAGTAACCCTGCAATAATAATGATCAAGAAGATCTCAAGAGGATGGGACTTTACACTTTTGGAAAAAATAAAGGGTTGGGAAAAGAAATTATCAATGAGCTGACCTATGGTCAAACCTATAAAAACATACAAGGCTTTTGGTAGTATAACGGAACTGAAATCCGCATCGATAAAACTGGTCATTGTTAAGGTAATCATGGTTACTCCACCAATGATTGGACCAATGTATGGGATAATGTTGAACAGCGCACACAAGAAAGCAATCACTATGGCGTTTTCGACCCCAACAATCAGTAGTGCCACTGTGTATATTACAAACAGGATAAATAGTTGTAACAGTATACCCGCAAAATATCTCGAGAGTAGACCATTGATCTTGTCAATGGATTTAACCAAGTTACTTTCCTTGTTATTGGGAACAAATGTCAAAATTCCATTTTGCATCAATTTACTATCCTTTAAAAAGAAGAAGGAAATAAAGAGAACGGAAAAAAGACCGACACTAAAATTGCTCAGTGCATTTACGAAAGAATTAAGAAGGTTGGGTATAAATCCTAAATCCAATCCTTTGAGTACATTTTCCTCAATGTGCGACTCATCCAACAAACTGGTAAGGCTTCCTGTTGAAGCTCCAAAATAGTCCAATGTTTGCAAATAGAGGGTGGTAAGGTCTCCTTTGAGAGCTTCAATATCCAAAAGGGAAAGGTTTTTGCTTTGTTCGACAATCAGTGGAATAAACAAGGCCAAAATCCCCAAAAAGATGGACAACATAATAACCATGGTAACCACAACGGCCAAGGTGTTGTGAAACTTTAGCCTTCTTCGCAGAAACAAAACAATGGGCCTGCCCAATAAAGCCAGAACAGCGGCGATGGCCAAATAGGCCAAAACAGATTGTATCTTATAAAAAAACCAGCCCAAAAGCACTACGCCCACTATAATTGCTACAGCGCGTAAGATTCCATTGGCTATTGTTTTTGAGTTCATGTATTAACTTTTAAAGGCGTATTCCACAATATTGGCTCCCATCTGTAAAGCCTTGAGCCGAACTTCTTCGGGGTCGTTATGAACCGTGGGGTCCTCCCAACCATCTCCAAGATCACATTCGTACGTGTAGAGCAGGACAAGCCTTCCCTTGTCAAAAATACCAAAGGCTTGTGGCCGCTTGCCATCGTGTTCATGAATTTTGGGCAATCCATCGGGAAAATTAAATTTTTGTTTAAATATGGGGTGGTCGGAACCCAGTTCTTCCAATGGCTTATCTGGAAATACTTTTTCCAGCTCCCGCCTTAAGTAAGGTTCCATTCCATAATTATCATCAATATGCAAAAAACCTCCGGACAGGAGGTAGGTTCGCAAATTTTGCACTTCTTCATCACTGAAAAAGACATTTCCGTGTCCGGTCATGTGCAAAAATGGATATGTAAAGATGGAAACACTTCCAGCTTCGACGGTCTCTGGTTCTGGATTTATCTTGGTATCGATATTGGTATTGCAAAATCGAATCAAGTTGGGGAGTGCTGTTGGATTGGAGTACCAATCGCCACCACCACCGTATTTGAGTACGGCAATCTGCTGGGCATTGGTCGTGGTTGCTCCGAAAAACAACATCGTAAGGATCAAAAGCAAGTTCTTTTTCATGTGGGAGTGATTTATAATCCTTAAAAATAGAATAATCATTTGTAAAAAATGATGGGGGTTCCTTTTAGCTATTGATTATCGCTACCGTTGCGCACGCTACAATGGCCGCCGTCTCTGTTCTAAGTCGATTTCTTCCCAAGGAAATTGGGATATAGCCCTTTTCTTTGGCCAAATCTATTTCATCTTTTGAGAAATCCCCTTCCGGCCCAATAAGGATAGTGGCATCGTTATCGGCAATAACCTTTCTTTTCAGCTCCATTTTGTCCCCATTTTGGCAATGGGCAATAAATTTGAAACCAGTGGATAGGTCGGATTCCAAAAAATCCTTGCAGGAAATAGGGGGGTTGAGTTTTGGAAGTACGGTTTGTAGAGATTGTTTCATAGCAGATTGGAGCACCCGTTCCATCCGCTCCAGTTTGATGGTTTTTCTTTCGGAATGGTCACAAATAACAGGGGTGATCTCATCAACACCTATTTCTGTTGCTTTTTCCAAAAACCATTCGTACCGATCGTTCATTTTGGTAGGGGCGACGACCATGTGCAGTTGATATCTCTTCGGAATCGATTTGCGTTGTGAAACTATGTGTACTTTGCACTTTTTTTGATCGGCCTCCAGTATTTCAGCCTCGAACAAATAGCCTTTTCCATTGGTAATGTGCACGACGTCCCCTTCAGATTTACGGAGTACCCTAACAATATGTTTGCTTTCATCTGGCGGGAAAATAAATTGCTTGGCACTGTAGTCCAATTTGGCATTGTAAAAAAGCTGCATAGTTAAGGTTTAGATTAGTTAGCTGCCTATGGCATATCTTGCCTTTGCGGCAATACTTTGATCTGTGAACTTACCCTTTGTAAACTTAAGGTAACCCACAATTCCGATCATGGCTGCATTATCCGTGCAATACTCAAATTTAGGAATAAAGGTTTGCCAGCCCAACTTTTCCTCTGCTTCCCTTAATCGACTACGAATTCCTGAATTGGCCGCAACCCCTCCGCCAATAGCAATTTGTTTGATGCCGGTCTGGTCTACAGCCAATTGCAATTTATCCATCAAAATTTCTAAGATGGTGTGTTGTACCGAAGCGCAAATATCGTTCATGTGCTCTTCAACAAAATTTGGGTTCTTTTGGGTCTCCCGTTGCAAAAAGTAGAGGATACTGGTCTTAAGTCCACTGAAACTGAAGTTAAGTCCATCAACCTTTGGTTTAGGGAATGGAAATGCCTTGGGATTTCCGAGCTTAGCATATTTGTCAATTAACGGGCCGCCAGGGTAGGGTAGTCCCATCAATTTGGCACTTTTGTCAAATGCCTCGCCCACGGCATCGTCCAAAGTTTCACCCAAGACTTCCATGGTAAAATAATCGGTTACCTTCACAATTTGTGTATGTCCTCCACTGATCGTCATCCCCAAAAATGGAAACTTGGGAGCGGTCTGGTCAGCATCCTCAATAAAATGGGCGAGGATATGGGCTTCCATATGGTTGACCTCAATGAGTGGGATATCCAATCCCAAGGCCAACGACTTGGCGAAAGAGGTACCTACCAGCAAAGAACCCATAAGTCCGGGCCCTCTTGTAAAAGCTATGGCGGATAGTTGTTTTTTATCGATATTTGCCTTGGCCAAGGCTTGGTGTACCACAGGGACAATATTTTGTTGATGCGCCCTTGAAGCCAACTCTGGGACAACGCCTCCATATTGCTTGTGGATTTCTTGTGTAGCTACCACATTGCTCAGTACTTTTGCATTGCTCAGTACAGCGGCAGATGTATCATCACAGGATGATTCAATTGCAAGAATATATTTTTTTGAATTTTCCACAGGTTTTGGAACAAAAATTGGTTGTCAAAGGTAAAACATAAAAGCCCTATCAAAAAACTTCGTAAAATACTATTGCGTTTCCTTTTGGCCATTATCCTAATTATGGTTTTGGGATCATTGGTTCTTTCGATACCAGCTGTGCAAACCAGATTGGGCAAATATGCAATGGATTCTTTGAACGAGGAGTTTGGCACCCATATCCAAATCGATCGGGTGAGCATGTCACTTTTTAATTTAAATACTGGAATTAAGGGGATTTATGTGGAAGATTACAAAAAGGACACCCTTATCTATATCCATAAATTATCCACTTCGATTTTAAACCTTCGCAATATGGCCAATAACAAGATGGAGTTTGGCGATATTGAATTGGATGGACTGACATTCAATTTAAAAACATACGAAGGGGAAACGGACACCAATTTGGATGTGTTTGTGGATAAATTGGATGATGGCCAGCCCAGGGCACCGGGAACCCCTCCGTTTTTTATGTCTTCGGATGAGATTCAAATCAATACGGGGCGGTTTAGGTTGATCGATGAAAACCTGGAGGCTGAAGAAGTTTTAAATTTTTCGGAAATAGAAATTTTAGCCCGCGATTTCCAAATTCTGGGCCCTGATGTGTCCCTCAAGATCGATGACCTTTCTACTTTGGCCAAACGAGGAATACGCCTTAAAAAGTTGGCAACGGATTTTAAATACACCAAACAGCAAATGCGCTTTGATTCCTTGTTGATCGATACCGAACAATCTACACTCAAAGGGAATTTGGTGTTCAATTATGAACGAGAGGATTTGGCCAATTTTGTCGATTTGGTCAATATTGATGCCAACTTTACTGAATCTTCCGTGGCCCTTAATGAGGTAAATGCCTTCTTCAATGAATTCGGGCAAGACAAGACCGTTACATTTACAGGTGATTTTAGTGGGGTGCTCAACCAGCTCCAAGTGGACAACTTGTTTCTTTTTACGGACAATACGGGTATTCGTGGGGATTTTCGGTTCGATAATATATTCAGCGAGCAAGCTCCTTTTGTTTTGAGGGGAGATATAGACAATCTCACTTCAAGCTATTATCAGCTTAGAAGTATTTTACCACAAATACTGGGAAGAAATATTCCTGAATCGGTTCAAAAACTCGGTCAGTTCACTGTTCGGGGAGATGCTGAGATAACGGAAACATCCATAGATGTAACCGTTAATTTGAACACTGCAGTGGGGGATAGCTATGTGGACCTGCAGATGACCAATGTGCAGACCATTGAAGATGCATCCTACATCGGTTTTATCTCATTGATAGATTTTGATTTGGGTGAGTTCATTGAAAACGATGATCTTGGGCTCGCTTCCATGGACATGAATGTTGAGGGCAAGGGTTTTGTGGCCGAAAGTTTGAATACCGAGGTTTCCGGTGACATATACAAATTTGAATTCAACAACTATGAGTACAATAAAATAAAGGTTTCCGGTATACTCAGGAACGAACTTTTTGATGGTATTTTGCTTTGTAACGACGACAATTTCAGGTTCGATTTTCAAGGGCTGGCCAACTTTGGGGCCCGTGAGAACAAATTTAATTTTGTTGCCGCGGTCGACTATGCCGACCTCAAAAAGCTGAACTTTATCAACGATACCATTTCTATTTTTAAAGGACACGTGGACATGGATATCGAAGGCAACAACCTTGATGATATGGCGGGTCAGCTTCAATTTTCCAATACCACCTACCAAAATGTAAACGACACCTATTATTTCGAAGACTTTACGGTGACCTCTTCCTTTGAAAAGGATACCATACGTACTATCGAAATCAATTCTCCAGATATCATTACAGGATACATGAGAGGTAGTTTTAAAGTACAGGAACTGGGACGATTGGTTCAGAATTCCGTTGGTAGTATTTATACCAACTATCAGCCTTTCGAAATATCCCAAGGTCAATACTTGGACTTTAACTTTAAAATTTACAATAAAATAGTTGATGTATTTGTTCCAGAGATGGCATTCGATGCCAATACGTTTATTCGTGGGGCGATTGAAGCGGACCAGAGCGATTTTAAACTCACTTTTAAATCGCCCAGTATAGAAGCTTTCGGGAACAAGTTCGATAATATTGAGTTGAAGATAGATAACAAGAACCCACTTTTCAACACCTTTGTTTCAGTGGAGGATATGTCAACCGTATATTACGATATCAAAGACTTTAACCTTATTAACACCACGCTCAAGGACACACTTTTCTTTAGAACGGAATTTAAAGGGGGAAGTGAATACGATGATAGCTATAACCTAAACTTTTACCACACCTTTAACGAAAACAACAGGTCCGTGATCGGACTTAAAAAATCGGATGTGAGTTTTAAAGGAAACACGTGGATCCTCAATAAGGATGGTAATAGTAAAAACAAGGTTATCTTCAACAGTTCTTTGGACAGCATCAAGATCGAGGATGTGGTTATGGACAATAACAACAAAGAGCAGATCCGATTAAGAGGGGAGTTTGCAGACTCTACCTATAAAGATCTGGACCTTCAGTTTAACTTGGTATCCCTTAATAAAATTACACCGTCCATAGACAGCTTAAAAATGAATGGTGAAGTGGATGGTTTCCTTAATATCCTGCAAAAAGACGGGAACTACTTGCCAACATCAAGTTTGAAGATCAAAAACTTTAGCGTTAACGATATGCGCATGGGCGATCTGGAAGTGGGCATATATGGAAACAACGATCTTACAGAGTTTGGGGTGAGCAGTTGGCTTAATGATGACGGGCAGGAGCGAATGAGTATTAATGGTAAGATTACCAATGTTAATGAAAAACAAGAGTTAAATCTGGTGGCCGATTTTTCCGATTTTGCTTTAGAACCGTTTGGTCCCTTGGGAGAGGATATTATTTCCAATATTAGAGGTAAATTAAGTGGAAACACCACTATTACAGGAGATGTGAACAACCCATCCATTAACGGGGTTTTGAGTTTGAACGATGCCGGTATAGGAATTCCCTACCTCAATGTAGACTATGATTTTGCACCATATTCCCAGGTGAGACTTTTTGACCAGACGTTTTATTTTGAAAATGTGGAACTGTCCGATGTGGAAGAGGGAACCACGGCTACTTTGGATGGCACCATTAGTCATACAGGTTTCGACGATTGGTATTTGGGATTGGATGTGGATACAAAGAACGATCGTTTTATGATTCTGAACACCGAATACGATGAAGAAGCATTGTACTACGGAACAGGGTTTATTAATGGTACGGGAAGTATTTATGGACCTGTGGATGCGCTGACCATTGCTGTGGATGCCACTACGGCACGAGGCTCCTCTCTTAAAATTCCTTTGAGTGATGTAACCAGTGTTGGGGACTATTCCTTTATCAACTTTATCGAAAGGAAGGGAACAGATTCCTTTGAGGAAGAACGAGTGCTGGAGGAATACCAAGGTCTGGAAATGAAATTTGACCTGGCCGTTACCAGAGATGCCGAGGTGGAGATTGTTGTGGATCAGGATTCCGGTAGCTCTTTGAAGGGAACTGGGGAGGGTATTTTATTGATGGAAATAAATACCAATGGAAAATTTAATATGTATGGAGATTTTGTGGTGGTTACTGGAGAGTATAATTTTAAGTATGGTGGTGTAATTGACAAGAAATTTAAGGTGCGTCCCGAAGGGACTATTCTTTGGGAGCGCGACCCTCTGGCCGCACAGTTGAATTTGGAAGCTGTTTATGAGCTCAATGCCAATCCAGCTCCACTCCTAGACAACGCAGGATATACTGGGAGAATTCGAACAGATGTGGTGGTCAGGTTGACAGGGGAGCTAGAAAGTCCGAATATAGATTTTGACATCGAGTTTCCAGGTACTAGTTCTGTAGTGCAATCAGAATTGGAATATCGTTTACAGGATCCCACAATAAAAGAGCGAAATGCTTTCTTCTTATTGGCGCAGGGAACTTTCGTTAACCCACAGTCGGGCGGAATCAATCAACAGGCCGTTACAGGAAACTTGATACAGACCGCTTCGGGATTGTTCAATCAGATATTATCGGGAAACAATGACAAACTTAATTTAGGGCTATCCTACGAACAGGGCTATAACGACCCCAATGCGGACATCACAACGGAAGATAGGATCGGGGTAACAGTTTCTACGCAATTATCCGACCGTATTTTGGTAAATGGAAGAGTAGGTGTGCCGGTGGGCGGTGTATCCGAAACGGTTGTTGCCGGTGATGTTGAGGTGCAGATACTATTGAATGAACAAGGAACGTTGAGCGCTAAGATATTTAATAGGGAAAATCAATTACAAGCGCAACAGTTTTTATCCGAGCGACAGGGCTACACGCAAGGAGTTGGACTATCTTACCAAGTGGATTTTGATAGCTTTAGGGAACTAATGCAAAAGATATTCAATAAAAAGCAAAAGGTAGAAGAGCAAACGGAGCCATCACCAAGAAAACAGCCTACGCAAGTAATGGGAAAAGATAGCTTGATCCGTTTTTCGGAAAAGTCTGTAAACCGCCCGTAATCAATTCAATAAAATTTATATTTTTAAGGGTTTTTGTATTAATTTATTACGAAAACGTTTGAGAAAGTTCTGGAAAACAAATAAATTATTAAGATATTCAAAATTTGAATAAAGTTTCCTAGCTTTGATCCCTTAAAAATTTGAATGGCTTCAGAAATTAAAAAAATAGGGGTTTTTACGTCAGGAGGAGACGCTCCTGGAATGAACGCCGCAATCCGTTCCGTTGTCCGTACTTGTGCATACTTAAAAATTGAATGTGTAGGTATTTATCGTGGCTATCAAGGGATGATCGAAGGTGATTTTAAAACCTTGGATGCTCGTAGTGTAAATAACATAATCAATAAGGGAGGAACCATTTTAAAGTCTGCCCGTTGTGACGATTTTAGAACAAAGGAAGGAAGAAAGAAAGCTTACGACCAATTAACCAAAGAAGGAATAGATGCCTTTGTTGTGATTGGGGGAAATGGTAGTTTTACAGGGGCACTTTTATTCACCCAGGAATACGATTTTCCAGTAATTGGGATTCCAGGTACGATCGATAACGATATTTTGGGGTCATCCTTTACCATTGGTTTCGATACGGCCATCAATACCGTTGTAGATGCCATAGATAAGATTCGTGATACAGCGAGCTCCCATAACCGTTTGTTCTTTGTTGAGGTAATGGGAAGGGATGTTGGCCATATAGCTCTTAACGCCGGCGTAGGAGCGGGAGCGGAAGAGATTTTGATACCAGAGCAAAACCTCGGATTGGAACGTTTGCTCGATTCCCTTAAGCGGAGTAAGGCATCCGGAAAATCTTCCAGTATCGTAATCGTTGCCGAAGGTGATAAAATTGGTAAAAATGTTTTTGAGCTCAAGGAATATGTAGAGGAGCATTTACCGATATACGATGTACGGGTATCCGTATTGGGACATATGCAGCGTGGAGGTAACCCAACTTGTTATGATCGTGTTTTGGCCAGTAGAATGGGAGTAAAAGCAGTGGAAAGCATTTTAGAGGGCAAATCAAACTTAATGGTGGGTATCAGGGATACAAATTTAGTGCTCACACCATTGGCTGAAGCCATAAAGGCACATACAGAAATCGACGAAGAACTCATTAGAGTTTCCGATATAATGACAACTTAATTTAAACACAAAAACGAAAAACATGTCAAATTTGAAAATAGGAATCAACGGATTCGGAAGAATTGGAAGGTTGGTATTCAGGGCAACCGTTAGTAGAGACAATGTAGATGTTGTTGCAATCAACGATTTGTTGGATGTGGAACATCTTGCCTATCTATTGGAATACGATTCTGTACACGGTAAGTTCGATGGAACTATTGAAGTAAAGGATGGTAACCTTGTAGTAAACGGAAAAACAATCAGGGTAACTGCAGAGCGCGACCCTAAAAACTTGAAGTGGGACGCAGTAGGTGCAGAAATCGTTGCTGAATGTACCGGTATCTTTACTACCTTGGATATGGCACAGAGCCACATCGATGGTGGAGCAAAGAAAGTTGTAATCTCCGCCCCATCCAAAGATGCTCCTATGTTTGTAATGGGGGTAAATCATCAAGATGTAAAAGCTACTGATACGATTATTTCCAATGCTTCTTGTACTACCAACTGTTTGGCACCTATTGCCAAAGTACTTAACGACAAGTTTGGTATCGAGGAAGCTTTGATGACAACTATCCACGCTTCCACATCAACTCAGTTTACCGTGGATTCCCCATCTAGAAAAAATTACAGATTGGGTCGTTCCGCTTTGTTGAACATTATCCCAACATCAACTGGTGCAGCAAAAGCTGTTGGTAAAGTAATTACCGAGCTCGATGGTAAACTTACAGGTATGGCATTTAGGGTTCCTACTGCCGATGTATCTGTAGTTGACCTTACTGCAAGATTGGAAAAGGAGACTTCTTACGATGAGATCAAGAAAGCAATGAAAGAAGCTTCCGAAGGAGAATTGGCCGGTATTTTGGGTTACACGGATGAAGACGTTGTTTCCCAAGACTTCGTGGGAGACGCCAGAACAAGTATTTTTGATGCAGAGGCTGGAATCGAATTGAGCTCCAACTTCTTTAAAGTAGTATCTTGGTACGATAATGAAACGGGTTACTCCAACAAATTGGTTGATTTGGCACTGCATGCAGCAAGCCTATAATTTTTAGCTATAAATTTTTATCCTGAAGGGCGTATTTCGCTCTTCAGGATTTCAGTATTAAATCTCGACGTATGGTTTTAATTGTGGATAGTGGTGCCACTAAATCCGATTGGATTGCCCTGGACGATAAGGGGCAACAATTGTTTGTAACACAAACTTTGGGCCTAAGCCCAGAAGTGTTGACCAAAGAAGTAATAGAGGACAGATTGGCCAACAATTTTGAACTTTCCCAAAATAAAGAAGACGTACGTCAATTATATTTCTACGGTGCCGGATGCGGAACCGATAGAATGAAGACTTTTTTAAAGGCCATTTTCAAGGATTTCTTTCCCAATGCCAAGGCAGAGGTAAGGGAAGATACATTTGCCGCGATCTATTCTACCACCAAAATTGGTAGACAGGGCATTGTATGTATTCTGGGAACAGGATCTAATTGCAGTTATTACGATGGTCATCAACTCATTCAAAAGGTAACCTCCTTAGGCTATATTTTAATGGATGATGGCAGTGGTAATTTCTTTGGCAGAAAACTGATCAGGGACTATTACTTCCACAAAATGCCACAAGACCTTGGGATGAAATTTGCCAAGGAATATGATCTTGATGCAGACGTGATCAAAGACCACCTGTACAAGCAACCAAATCCAAATACCTATTTGGCCACTTTTGCGCGATTTATTATCGAAAACAAAGAGCATCCGTATTGCAAGGGTGTAATTGAAAAAGGACTTCAACAGTTCGTTAACAATTACATTATGCAATATGAGCTGGCCACCAAAGTACCTGTTAGTTTTGTGGGCAGTATAGCCCATTTCCTAAGAGATGAGCTAACCGCGTGTTTGGAGCGCAACGACTTAATTTTGGGTGTTATCCGCCGCAGACCTATCGAAGGTCTGGTGGAATTCCACAGGGAGACTATTTAACGGCTATCATCGATATTTCGACATTTACGAACTTCGGAAGGTTCGCAACCTCCACCGTTTCTCTTGCTGGAGCTGTATCGGCATTGAAATAAGTACCGTATACTTCATTGATCTCAGCAAACTGATTCATGTCCTTGATAAAAATCGAGGACTTGATCACATGCTCAAAAGACATCCCGGCTTCTTCCAGAATGGCTTTTAAGTTCTCCATGGATTGCTTGGTTTCCTTTTTAATATCCCCTTCAACCAGACTGCCTGTTGCCGGGTCAATTGGGATTTGCCCTGAAATGTATAGCGTATCTTTTATCAGCACTGCTTGGTTATATGGGCCAATGGGAGCTGGAGCTTTAGCGGTATTGATGATTTTCTTCATAATTGATGGATTTTTGTGTTATTTGAAGGTAAAAAATATCGCGATATTATCGGCGCTGGCTTCTGTTTTCCCATTTGATATCACTCAACAATGAACTCTTTATCCCAATAAAGAAATACCAACGTTCAAATCTACCAAAGGGAGTCCAATCAAAACTGAGGTTAAAACTGCCAAGATCGCGCTTGAACGCAAAACGGGTATCGGCAAAACCTTTATTTTTTATATCATAGCCAGAGTTGAAACCTACTTCCCATTTTGGAGAAAGCTGAACATTTCCGGAGAACATTAAAGAGTGGTTTGTAATCTCCCCTTGTCGGTTACTGTTGTTGTATGTGGCTACATAGGTAAACCGGGCATCCCATGGCAATTTATTGTTGTAAATTGGACTATTGCCATTGGTGTTCCGATTGCCACGATTATTGTTTCCCCTGTTATTGAAACGAGAGCCTGCTTCACCGCGGACATCGTCCATGGCAAATGGGTTTTCACTAAAATCTGATTGTTTCTCCTCGTCATCCTTTTCCTTTGCCCCACCTTTTTGGAACATTTCACTGTTGAGGGAAAAACTGGTGTTTACCCTAGCGGAGGTTAAACGAGCAATTCCACCACCATTGTTCACATTTAAGGTATTTATTCTTCGGCCATTGTTGTCAATGGCATAAGGATCAAAAGTGGCGGCAAAGTTGATGGGCACATTTTTAATGATTTCCGTGGCGCCACTCATACTAATAGGGCTAAGCTTAAGGGAATCAGCTTCCAAATTGTAACTCGCAGAAAAAGTAAGGTTGCTCAAAATCTTAACTTTCCTGGGTTCGGTGGCAGTGGAATCTTTGTTCCTGACCTTTGCCTCGAGCGAGTTTTGAAGTGAAAAACTCAATGAGCTCCCTTTGTTTAAAGATGGTCTTCCGTAAATACTGGTCTCAAAAGGGGTGTACTCCACCTCTTCGCCGCCCCCATCAGTATAGGACTCATAAAATTGCTCAAAGGAAGGTGTATAGTTATAACTTACCGATGGGCGCATAACATGTCGTAACGCTTGTATTTTTTTATCCTCTCCAAAATTCCATGTACCGTACATTGTGGTACCGATACTGGTTCCAAGGCTATATCTATTAAAACGATCAAAACCAGCTATGGTATCGGTAACTACCTCTTCACTTTCCGCGTCATATTGTTTTCTTACCGTTTCCAAGGTCCATATATCTTCATAATTACCACTTAAACTGACACTTAGGTATTTCGCCAGTTTAAAATTGGTAGCTAGGGGAATTCTATGTCTGGCTCCCACTCGGGCTTCGTCGAACATACCGCTTTTAAAGAAATTTTCTTCATCGGTCGTAATACTGTTCTGAGCGTTGACATCGTATTGGAAATTGATGTTTTCAAAAATTCCTTTTTTGATTTCATCACGCTTTACAAATGGGTAAATACGTTCCATACTTGCCTGAAAGGTAGGTAGGGACATATTGATTACCTGTGTCCTTGAATTTTGCGTATGGCTCACCGTTAAACTGGTGTTTACCGAGGGATAGGCCGGAAAAGTCTTGGAATAACTTATGGACGATGCAAATGTATTGGTCTGCGAATTGTTACGGTTAACCTGGTTGAGGGAATTTGTATAGTATTGACTGGAACCTAGGTTCACCGAAGCAGAAAAACGTGAATTGGGACTTGCTTTGGTATCTTGGGAATGAGATATTCGAATATTATAGTTGCTCGTTCGGCTGTAATCATCGAATCCTTTTTGACTAGTCACCAAATTCTCATAACTGATACTGATATTCCCCCTGAACTTATAGCGTTTGGTATAAACGGACCTTCCCTGCAAACCATAACTCCCGTTAGTGTAATAATCCCCGGTAACACTCAAATCCACATAATCACTGATGGGCAAATAGTATCCTCCATTTTGTATAAAGTAGCCACGCCTGGGGTCGTTACCAAAGGTAGGGAAAAGTATTCCCGGCGCTCTTCCTCCCGTCAAGGGAAAATAAGCAAAAGGTAGGGCAACGGGAGTGGGTACATCCACAATATACATATTACTGTAGCCTGCAATAATTTTCTTCTTGGGTACGAATTTGGCTTTTCGGACCCTGATATAGTAATCGGGGTTCACGGTATCATTGGATGTGGTCAATTTACCTTCGCTCAAAAAGTAAACAGAGTCGTTCTCTTTTTTGGTCTTTTCAGCATACACCTTCATGGCATCGCTCCCCAGTTGCCCCAAACCGGCCTGTTGTTCGGTTCGTGAGTTCCAGATAAGTGCCTTTTGCGTATCAAAATTAAAGCGAATGGAGTCGGGCCTCACCTCATTGTCCCCCTGCTTAAAAAATGGCAATTGGGAATAATTTCCCAACGAATCCTTCATACGACCCGCATAAACCTCGTTTTTAACATAGTCCATTACAATTACCCCTGCTTTGAGCTCAGTATCTTGGTAATAGATTTCAGCCTCATTGTACAAATAGATTTTATTGTCTTTTTGGCTAAGTTTCACATAGTCTTTTGCCTTATATTCTATCTTATCCAAAAGCAAAGGTTGCTTTTTTGGCACGGTATCTGTTTCAACAGTATCGGTTTTGATGGAGTCGTTAAGAATGTTTGGTGGGAGCAAGGGAGCAAAAATCGTGTCCTTGGTCGCCTTGATCGGCAAAGGGGTAATTGGGTCTTCCTGAGCACTTAAGGTAGCCATGCCACAAAGAAGAACAAATAGGAAAAGTAAAAGATGTTTATTTGGTTGCAACGTGATAAATCCTATTTTTGTGCTAGTCGGCCCAGTTTTGGGGTCAAACTTACATATATTTTTTGTTCTACTAATTGGGGATTACAATATTTTTAACCATTACTGAACACTATAATTACTCAGTTCTTATGAATAAAAGTCGGTTTGCGTTTTTAGTTTTTCTTATTCTGGTCCTACCATTGACCTCGTTCAACAAAAATGATACCGAGGTTTCCACGAAGGATAAATTTGTTGTGGTTTTGGATGCTGGCCATGGAGGACATGACCCAGGAAATATTGGTAACGGATATTTGGAAAAGAAAATTGCACTGGCCATAGTGTTAAAAGTGGGCAAGGAACTCGAAAAGCATTCAGATGTCAAAGTGGTATATACTCGTAATGACGACACTTTTGTTGATTTGTTCGTGAGAGGAGAAATTGCGAACCAAGCCAATGCAGATCTATTCGTTTCAGTACACTGCAATGCACATAATTCGTCCGCCTATGGAACGGAGACCTATGTGCTCGGTTTGCATGCGAACCGTCAAAATTTTGAAGTGGCGAAAAAGGAAAACTCCGTAATTTATTTGGAGGATGATTATGAACAACGGTATGCCGAATACGATATCAACTCCCCCGAATCTGTAATTGGTCTTACCATTATGCAAGAGGAATTTCTGGATCAAAGTATACAATTGGGCAAAAAACTACAGGATAATTTTACCAAAGGCCTCAAACGAAAGGACAGAAAAGTAAAGCAGGCAGGATTTATCGTATTGCACCAAACCTTTATGCCAAGTGTTTTGATAGAGGCAGGTTTCTTGACCAATAAAAACGAAGGAAGCTATCTTAATTCCAAAAAAGGTCAAGATGAAATGGGAAAGGCCATTGCAAATGCCGTTCTTGCCTACAAAGACGATATGGGCTTTACAGCTGCTCCAATTGCGAGTACCCCCAAGATCGAGGATACCAAGGTAAATGTTGATGTAAAGGAAGAGGCACCAAAAGAAGAAGTTGCGGAAGTTGAGCCACCAAAACAAACATCCAATACTACCAAAACAGATGTGCAGAATGTTGTTCAAGCCTCCGACACAGGGTTGGTATTTAAAGTACAGTTGATGGCCAGTGGAAAAAGCATTGCGCTGACGGGAAGTAACTTTAAAGGATTGAACCACCTGTCAAAAGAGCCATATAAAAACCTTTACCGATATATGTATGGGAATGCAAGTACGTATGAGGAGGCCAAGAGGTTAAAGGAAAATGCCGATGCCAAGGGATACACCACCTCATATATAGTGGCATATAAGAATGGGAAAAGGGTGCCAGTAACGGCAGCGATGAAGTAGATTTGTATCGGAAAGCCTCTTGTGAAAATTATTCCTAATTTTGTTTAAACCATAAACCGAATCTTTTGAAACTATCCAGGGAAATCAAAACTGGGATTATCGTAGTCGCTGGAATCGTAGCCTTTATTTTTGGGCTTAGCTACTTAAAATCCTCTCCTCTTTTTGAAAATAACAAGACGTTTTACGCTGTGTACGATGATGTCGGGGGACTTCAGCCTGGTACTACGGTTTCCATAAATGGGTTCAATGTTGGGAATGTAACCAATATTCGATTTAAGGATAGTTCCGGAAAATTGTTGGTCACATTAACGGTAAGCAATGATTTTGAATTTTCAGAAAACAGTATTGCAGAGCTTTTTGATACAGGTATTATCGGAGGGAAAAGCGTTCAAATCGTCCCTGTCTTTGATGAAGCTCCCATAGCAAAATCGGGAGATACCTTGCCATCCAAAATAAAACCTGGGATTACCGAATTGGTCCAACAAAAACTTACTCCATTGCAATTAAAGGTGGAAGGGGCGGTATCCAATGCCGATTCTTTGTTGATGAATGTAAATCAAATATTGGATGAGCCTACAAAAAAACAACTCAAACAAACCATAGTATCGTTGAACGAATTGGTAAGATCCTTTAAGGGAAGTGCGGATAATTTGAATATTTTGTTGGACAACAACAAAATGCAACTGGATAGTTCTTTGAAGAATGTCAGTCATATCACTTCAAATTTTTCCAAACTGTCGGATTCTCTCGTGAATTCCGATTTGGGCGGAACCTTGACAGAGTTCCAGACTACCGTGAGCCAATTGAACGATATCTTGGCCAAAATTGAAAGAGGAGAGGGTTCTTTGGGTAAATTGCATAAAGATGATGCGCTTTACAATAATTTGGCAGAAGCTTCGAGAGAGTTGGACCTTCTTTTACAAGACTTTAGGCTCAACCCCAAACGATATGTAAACGTTTCCGTTTTTGGTAAAAAGCAGAAAGAGTACACACTTCCCGAGAACGATCCGGCGGAGCAGCAGGATTCTATTCAACAAAAAGAGAATCAATAAATGGAATATATACCCAATATCATATTTGCCATTGCCCTAATAGTGGGTATTGGCTTTTTTGCCCGTAACGTAAAAAAGTTATCCAGGAACATTAAACTGGGAAAGGATGTTGATGTAAGCGACAATAAATCCCAGCGGTGGAAAAATATGGCCAAGATAGCCTTGGGGCAGACCAAAATGGTGGTGAGACCTATTGCCGGCTTAATGCACGTCATCGTTTATGTGGGATTCATCATCATCAATATAGAGGTGTTGGAGATTATCCTGGATGGACTTTTGGGAACACATAGACTGTTTTCCCCACTTGGTTCCGTCTATAACTTTTTGATAGGGTCTTTTGAGGTATTGGCATTTTTGGTAATTGTGGCCGTAGTCGTTTTCTGGATCAGAAGAAACGTTATCAGAATACAACGATTTATAAAGCCCGAAATGAAAGGTTGGCCCAAAACCGATGGGAATATGATTCTCTACATCGAGTTTGTACTCATGATCTTGTTCCTGACCATGAATGCCGCAGATTTTCAGTTGCAGCAATTGGGAGCTGAACATTACCTTAGGGCAGGCACATTTCCCATAAGCCAATTTATTGTTCCTTTGCTGGACGGACTTTCAGAATCTTCTTTGATTTTGGTGGAAAGAACAGCGTGGTGGCTACATATTTTGGGAATTTTGGCCTTTTTGAACTATCTCTACTATTCAAAACATTTACATATCCTATTGGCTTTCCCGAACACCTATTACGGGAAAATAAAGCCTCAGGGACAATTTAATAATCTGGCATCCGTCACCAAAGAAGTAAAATTGATGATGGACCCCGATGCCGACCCATTTGCAGCTCCTGCCGAGGAGGATGCTGCAGAGCCCGAAAAATTTGGAGCTTCCGACGTCATGGATTTTAACTGGGTCCAATTGTTGAACGCCTATACCTGTACCGAATGTGGCCGTTGTACCTCCGAATGTCCGGCCAACCAAACAGGCAAAAAATTATCTCCACGTAAAATTATGATGGATACCCGCGACCGTTTGGAAGAAGTGGGTAAGATCATGGATGCCAACAAAGGAGAGTTTGTTCCGGATGGCAAACAGTTGTTGGGCGATTACATCAGTCATGAAGAATTATGGGCTTGCACCACCTGTAACGCTTGTGTGCAGGCATGCCCCGTAAGCATAGACCCATTGTCCATTATTATGGAAATGCGAAGATACTTGGTCATGGAGCAATCAGCGGCGCCAACAGAGTTGAACAACATGATGTCCAATATAGAGAATAACGGAGCCCCTTGGCCCTATAATCAAATGGACCGTTTAAATTGGGTAAACGAATAAATCTAAGACTATGAGTGAGCAATTAAAGGTAAAAACCATGCAGGAGTTTATGGCTGAAGGCAAACAGCCAGAAATATTGTTTTGGGTTGGCTCTGCCGGTAGTTATGATGATCGTGCCAAAAAGATTTCCAGGGCTTTTGTAAAGTTGTTGAACAAAGCCAATGTTGATTTTGCTGTTTTGGGCACCGAAGAAAGTTCAACCGGGGATGTGGCCAAAAGAGCAGGGAACGAATTTTTGTTCCAGATGCAGGCCATGATGAACATTGAATTGTTGAACGGCTACGAGATAAAACGTATTGTAACATGCGATCCACATTCGTTTAATACCCTTAAAAACGAGTACCCCGGTTTGGGAGGTAATTATGACGTTGTTCACCATACCCAGTACTTAAAGGAACTTATAGATAAAGGACGCTTAACCATTACTGGTGACGGATACAAGGGAAAACGTATCACTTTTCACGACCCTTGTTATTTAGGTCGGGCCAACTCAGTTTTTGATGCGCCCAGAGAAGTGCTTTCCAAAACCAATGCAGAGTTAGTGGAAATGAAGCGGCACAAGAAAACAGCGCTATGCTGTGGCGCAGGTGGGGCCCAAATGTTCAAGGAACCTGAAAAAGGGGATATGGACATCAATGTTATGCGTACTAAAGACGCCTTGGAAACCAAACCGAACATAATAGCAACGGGTTGTCCGTATTGTAACACCATGATGACTGATGGTATTAAAGCGCACGAAAAGGAAGATAGCGTTACGGTTATGGATGTGGCCGAATTGTTGGCAGACTCCCAAGGTTTATAAAAATAGGTTATTACGAATGTAGGGCCCAGTTAGGTCTGGACCATTTTAGATAAAGAATATGCTAGCGGATTTTAATGAATTGCCCAATCACTCCCGAATTTGGATTTATCAAGCCAACAGGAGTTTTACGGATGAAGAACTGGAAGAATTGAAAGAGAGTCTAACGGCTTTCCTAAAGGAATGGACGGCCCACGGCAGTGATCTGCACGCAGGGTTCGAGATAAGGTACAAGAGATTTATTGTAATTGGGTTGGATCAGACCAATGCCAGTGCTTCAGGCTGCTCTATAGATGCCTCCGTACATTTTATACAAAGCTTGGAACAAAAATACAATGTACAATTGTTGGATAGGATGAATGTCTCTTTCAAACAAGGAGAATTCATTGCTTATAAACCGTTGAAAGATTTCAAGAAATTGGCCAAGGCCAAATCCGTTTCCCCAAATACTATCGTTTTTAACAATTTGGTTGCGACCAAACAAGAATATTTGGAGAATTGGGAGGTTCCGGCCAGTGAGAGTTGGCACTCCAGATTTGTATAGCAAACTCTTAAATTATCTTAATTTCTATGCTTTCCTCGATGAAATGCAATATTTTTAGCGGCATCAAGTTCAGGTCTTAGACAAGATATTTATGCGGATAAATCTCTATCTCTCCTTTCTACTACTATTTAGTTTGCAGGCCATTGGGCAGAACAGTCCATTGGTTGTTAAAGATTCTGTGGCCCAAATGGCTTGGGTCGAAAACCAGTATGCAAATATGTCCCTTCAGGAAAAAGTGGGGCAGTTGTTTATGGTGAGCGTTGCATCCAACCAAAATAAAGCAGCAACCGATAGAGTAAAAACCCTTGTAAAAGAGCAAGGCATCGGAGGGGTTATATTTTTGGTCGGAGGCCCTGTTCAACAGGCAAAATTGACCAACGAGTATCAATCTGCCGCTAAAGTGCCTTTACTTATTGGTTCTGACGCCGAATGGGGCATGGCCATGCGGTTGGATTCCACTTATGCATTTCCATGGAACATGACTTTGGGAGCTATTCAAGACAGCTCCATTGTGGAAAAAGTTGGTTATCAAATTGGAAGGCATGCAAAACGTTTGGGAATCCACATCAATTTTGCCCCCGATTTGGATGTCAATAACAACCCACAAAATCCCATAATCGGAAACCGCTCTTTTGGCGAGGATCCCAAAAACGTGGCTCAAAAGGGGCGTGCTTTTGTTCGGGGCATGGAAAAGGCGGGTGTGCTCTCCAGCGGCAAACATTTTCCTGGACATGGCGATACTGCTACGGACTCCCATAAATCTTTACCGATCATCAATTCGTCATTACAACGATTGGATTCGATAGAACTTTATCCCTTTAAAAAGGTAATGGAAGCAGGTTTGAGCTCTACCATGGTGGCTCATTTGGATGTTCCCAGTTTGGAACCAAGGGAGGGCCATCCTTCAACCTTATCAAAAAACATAGTGACCGGGGTCTTAAAAAACAAACTGAAATTTGAAGGACTCGTCATCACCGATGCCTTGAATATGAAGGCGGTCTCCGAATTTGCTCCTGAGGGCAAGGTGGAACTGGAAGCGTTTTTAGCTGGCAATGATTTGCTGCTGATGCCCCAAAATGTCCTCAAGGCCAAAGAAACCTTTGTGAAAGCGTATGATAATGGAGTAATCACAGAACAACGACTGGCTGAATCTGTCAAAAAAATATTGATGGCCAAATACAAGGCAGGTCTGTATAATTACCGACCTGTGGATTTAGAAAATCTTCTTGAGGATTTAAATGGAATTGAAAATGATGTGGTCTACGAGGAAGCCATTGAAGGAGCCATAACAGTTGCAAAAAACAACTTTTCGTTGATGCCCATCAAAAAATTGGACAACAAGAAAATCGCTTATGTACATTTTGGAGATGATTCTGGAACTATGTTTCACTCATCATTGAACAAATATCATAAAGTTACCCATATCAAGGCCAAGGATATTGCCGCCTACAAAAAGGAATTGGCCAATTATAATTTGGTGATTATCGGTTTTCATAAAGACAATTCAAGTCCTTGGAAAGGGTACAAATTCTCCGAAAACGAACTTTTTTGGCTGGAGGAAATATCCCGATTGCGAACAAGCAACACCATTTTGGCCCTATTTGCCAGACCCTATGCTTTATTGGATGTCCTCAATTTTGATACTGTTGATGGGGTAGTGGTCGGTTATCAGAATAGCAAGATTGCCCAGGAAAAAGTAGCCGAGGTCATTTTTGGGGCCATCGGTGCAACAGGAAAATTGCCTGTATCTGCCCATGACGAGTTTCCGGTAGGGACTGGACTGGATGTAAATCCGATACAACGGTTGGGTTACAGTATTCCAGAACGGGTCGGAATGAATTCTGAAATGTTGGCCGAAGTGGATACCTTGGTTCAAGATGGTCTGGATTCTTTGATGTTTCCGGGGGCACAGGTGTTAATTGCCAGAAGGGGAAAGGTGATTTATAACAAGAATTTTGGCAAACCCACCTATCAATCGGATAATGCTATTGAGGAAGAATCCATTTACGACCTGGCGTCCTTGACCAAGATTTTATCCACATTGCCCATGATCATGAAGATGGAAGAGGAGGGAAAAATAGCTTTGAACGATACCTTCAAGGATTTGATTCCAGAATATGATGACACTGATTTGAAGGATGTATCCGTTTTAAAAGCATTGTCCCACTACGGGCGTTTACCCTCATGGATAGCCTTTTATCTGGATACTCTTTCAGAGGACAGAAAGCCCTCCTCGCAATTTTACAGAAAAAACCCATCCGAAGCTTTTCCGTACAAAGTGGCCGAGCACCTTTACTTGACCAGGTCTTATAAAGATTCCATTTATAATAAAATAGGGAGACAGAGCCTTAAATCCAATAGATACCGCTATAGTGATGTTGGGTACTATGTTTTTAAAGAATACATCGAAAAGACCTATCAAAAATCCATTGATAAATTGGTGGACGAGTTCCTTTACAAGCCCATGGGACTGCAACGGACAACCTTTAACCCATTGAAAAAGTTTTCTAAGGACGAGATAGTTCCTACCGAAGAGGACGACTATTACAGATATCAGACGGTGCAGGGCTATGTTCACGATATGGGCGCGGCCATGCAAGGGGGTGTTGGTGGACATGCAGGGCTTTTTAGCACGGCAAATGAGGTCGCAAAAATTATGCAGATGTATTTGCAGGGAGGTTATTACGGAGGGGAACGATTTTTTAGCGGTAGAACGATAAAAAGATTTAATACGTGCTATTTCTGTAATAAAAATGTGAGACGAGGAGTTGGTTTTGATAAACCGCAGCTAGAAGAAAAAGGCCCTACTTGTGGATGTGTTTCCAGAAAAAGTTTTGGGCACAGTGGTTTTACCGGTACGTATACCTGGGCAGACCCCGATGAAGAAATCGTTTATGTATTTCTTTCCAACCGAACCTATCCGTCTGCAACCAACACATTGTTGATCAAATCTGGGTTGCGAACCCGTATTCAGCAGGCCATTTATGATTCCATTATCAATTAGGTATAAAATATTGCAGTAGATTTGTTCTTATGAAAATAGCGATTGTATGTTACCCGACATTTGGCGGTAGTGGAGTAGTGGCCACAGAATTGGGCATTGCCCTTGCAGAACGTGGACACGAGGTACATTTTATAACGTATCGTCAACCTGTTCGTTTGGAACTATTGGGAAACAACATTCATTTTCATGAGGTGCATGTACCGGAATATCCTTTGTTCCATTACCAACCTTACGAGCTGGCCCTATCCAGTAAGTTGGTGGATACCATAAAGCTTTACGATATTGAACTGTTGCACGTACATTATGCCATTCCGCACGCTTATGCAGGGTATATGGCCAAAAAGATGCTTCAGGAATACGGTATTTTCATTCCTATGATTACCACGCTCCACGGTACGGACATTACTTTGGTTGGCAAACATCCCTTTTATAAACCAGCGGTAACTTTTAGCATCAATAAGTCCGATGTGGTAACTTCTGTTTCGGAAGCCTTGAAGAAAGATACCTTAAAGCTTTTCGACATTGAAAAGGAAATCGAAGTGATTCCCAACTTTATAGAAACCACAAAATATAAAAACAGCTTTACCGATTGCCAACGCTCGATGATGGCCAAGGAAGATGAAAGGATCATTACCCATATCAGTAATTTTAGAAAAGTAAAGCGGATACCTGATGTGGTCAAAATATTTTATCGCATTCAACAAGAAATTCCGGCTAAACTCATTATGGTCGGGGAAGGTCCCGAAAAGGAAAAAGCCGAAGATATGTGCGATAACTTGGGTATTAAGGATAAAGTATTGTTCTTGGGAAATAGCAACGAGATAGATCGGATACTATGTTTTTCGGATTTGTTCCTGCTTCCTTCTGAAACGGAAAGTTTCGGATTGGCTGCCTTGGAGGCCATGATCAATAAAGTAGCCGTAATTTCAAGTGATACGGGCGGTATACCCGAAGTAAATATTGATGGGGTATCAGGTTATTTGGCAAATGTGGGCGACGTGGATACCATGGCGGAAAAAGCTATTGATATTTTAAGGGATGATGAAGTTTTGGACAAGTTCAAGGAAAATGCATTCAATGTAGCATCCAAGTTTGATATTGTCCATATTTTACCCTTATACGAAGACCTTTATGAGAAAGCTTTCAAATCCCGATTTAAAAACACGTTTTAGTGATCAGGTCGCTTTTGTTCATATCGTTTGTTTGCTTACTTTCCTGCAAGGCACAAAAGAAAGAAAATGCTCCTGTAGGTGAACAAATAGCCGATATGGTACTAGTGGATCATGATGATTTTAGCAATATTGAAGTCTACGAAACCCGAGTAATACGAGATGCAAAATCGTTGCGAAAGTTTTATTCAGAGGTAAATAAAACGCGTAAACCGGGACTCCCTGTACCGATTATCGATTTTTCCAAAGAAACGGTAGTCTTAGTTTGTTTAGGGGAACAGAAAGGAAAAAAAACAGCAAGGTTGTCAAAAATAAAAGAGACTGATAATGAGGTCTCTATAGCAGTGGAAATCCTTGATGAAGAGCAACAGGGAGAAATCACAATACAGCCATTATATTTTCCATTTTATCTCTATAAAATGCCTTTAATCGATAAAACCATAGCTTTTCAAAAAGTAGGAAAATAGATAATTGAAGGGAGAAATTACCACTTATCGAATTTTACGGTAGTTAAAAGTTCATTGTCAAATTTATGTTTTGATTAACTTAGATTTGGTTTCGATAACCTCAAATCGAAAATTATGAACGCTTTAAAAACTGCTTTTGCAGTTCTTATACTATTCAGTACCGTTTCCATCTTTGCCCAAGATGTAGAACTCACCAAAAAAGACAGTATTGTGCAAAGCTACTGGTTGGTTTCCCTTGGAGCCAATGCTGTAGATGATTCCGGCCATGAATTCAATAAACTTTTTGATATTGAAAATGCTTGGAACATAGCGCCATATCCATCGAGGGTAAGTATTGGTCGTTATTTCAAGAATGGTATAGGTATGGAGGCGATTGGAAGTTATAACCAATACCAAGAAGGAAAGAGGGTCGATGGAGCAATAGTACAGGAAGACATAGACTATTTCGGGTTGGACTTTCGATTGAGTTATGACCTTAATATGATACTCGGGGAAACTGGTTTTTTTGACCCTTATATCGGGATTGGTGCCGGTTATACCGATGCCAACAATCAGGGAAGGGGCACGTATAATGCGGTAATCGGTTTTCGCACATGGTTCTCTGACCATTGGGGATTGGATTTCAATTCGACTGGGAAATGGGCGATGGATGCCGAGAATGCGACCAATCATATCCAGCATGCACTAGGTGTAGCTTATAGGTTTGAAGTTGAAAAAGGACTCTCGAGAAAAGGACAGGAAAAACTAGCTCTATTACAGGAAATGGAAAAAGAGCAGCAAAGAATCCAGGATTCCATAGCACAGGCAGAAGAGGCCGAACGATTGGCTGAACGTCTACAAAAAGAAAAAGAAGCCGCAGCACTTGCTGCTGCCGAAAAAGCTAGAAAAGAGGCAGAAGAAGCTCGTAGAGCTGCACTTCAAAACAAAATCAACGATTTAGGGAATGTATACTTTAAGTTGAATTCATCTTATTTGACCTCTAAAGATGAAGAGTTGTTGGATCAGCTTGTGGCTATTATGAACGATGAGCCCAACTTGACCATTAGGGTAACAGCCCATACCGATTCGCGGGGAACGAAAAAATATAATCAGTGGCTCTCTGAAAGAAGAGCGGAACGCACTGTTGCATATGTGATTTCGAAAGGAATTTCTGAAGATAGGATCAGTCATGAAGCCTTTGGGGAAACCCAATTGGTGAACGATTGTGGAGATGGGGTTTACTGTACGGAAGAACAGCATGCCAAGAACAGAAGATCTGATTTTGAGATAACCGCTTTTGATTGAGAATAACTTGATTAAAAGGTATAAGAAAAATAATTATACCAACTGATTGTAAAAAAGCACAATTGGGAAGACTAGTTAAAATGGAAAATAACCTTAACTTTTTATAATGACACTACTTAATTTATTAAACTGTTTTATTTACAAGAAAAAGCAGGTGTTTGGTAAATTTTTACTGCTACTTGTACTTTTAATTTCCCCCTTCTCGTATAGCCAGTATGACAAGGTGGTGGTCATTGGAGCCTCTATCATGGAGCAAGTATATGGACGTGATCTGGTCACTCCGAATGCAACACGAACCACCGAATGGCAAAATAATGGCGTAGCTGTGGATGTCTACGGTTATGGTTTTTCAGGTTATGATATTAACCAAATCATTCCCGAAGTACAAAATGCAATGAGCACCTTTACATCCAATACGCTCTTTATGATCCATATTGGAGGTAATGATGTGACTGCAACTAGGCCATATGCTACGGCAACACAGCCCCAGCTGGATGCTATCAGCCAGGCATATGATGATTTGTATGCGGCAATTGACCCTGCTCGATTAAACGATGTGATTGTCATGCCCATAACTTTTAGGGAATATACTGGTGATGACGTATACAATAATCAAGAGCTGGGTAGTTTGCCTTATAACCAAAATATCTTGATTCCGAAAATATTGGCCAACACCCCGGCACAAATAAATTCGGATGGAAACCCAATTGTAGACTTGTATAATTTCAATAGGAATAATCCAGAAACCTATTCACTGGACAATATTCATCCAACAATTCCTGATGGGGAGATTTTACTTTCTGACTACATGAGCCAGGGGGCATCCTATTTTATCAATAGTGAAGCTACGCCTCCAGACCCTATAGCACCGGCAGATGACAATGATGGAGACTTTATCGTGGACAGCCAAGATTTGGACGATGATAACGATGGCATATTGGATGTGGATGAGGCTGCCGATTGTGCTGTTGGAGGTTCCTCTTTGGTTTGGGGTAATCCCACATGGAGTGGAGGTGATCCAGATGATGATGTTTCCTCAACTGCTACCACGACCATTGATGGTACCGTGGTGACAGCGGATAATTCACAGACTGATTTTCCTCAACTTCAAAATTCTGCTTTTGCCACTGAGGGTACCGCTTTCAATGGCGTAGATGGTTTGCTTTTACAAGCACCTACAGCTCAATTTTTGGATAGTGTAAATATTTTGCGATACCGTGTTAGCTTTGATAGACCGGTGACCGACGTGTCCTTCCGTATAGTGGATATCGATTTAAGGGAGTTGGCAGATGGAGATCCATATATTGGTCAAGTAAAAGTGACTATTTCAAACCAAGGCCAAGTAATTACACCAACTGCTGGTACCGATTATACAGTTGGTTCTGCAGTTACGGATTTAGGAGGAGGCTTTTTTAGAGGTAATTCTTGGGTTAATGGTACCCCTGATATAGGTGATGTAGTGTATAATTTGAATCAACCAGTAGACGATATTTTTATTGAGTTGGCGAACGTTGACCCAACAACAACAGCTGCTACTCCTGGGAATATGGCAATTCTTATTTCAGACATTTCCTGGTCCTGTGCAGTTGTTGATACCGATGGAGATACTATTCCAGACCATTTGGATAATGACAGTGATGGTGATGGCTGTTTCGATGCCATTGAAGGTGATGGTGGTTTTACTTTAGCTGATGTTGATGGAGATGGTAGACTTGTTGGTGATGTAGATGCTAATGGTATTCCAGTTAGCGCAGGTGCTGGTCAAGCCGATGTAAGCAGTACGGATAATACAGTAACCAGTGGTGCATGTGACGATGATGGTGATGGTCTAACAAACGATGAAGAAACAGCCTTGAGTACAGATCCATTAAATCCCGATACCGATGGTGATGGGGTGGAAGATGGTCAGGAAGTAGCTGATACCAATGACCCATTGAATCCATGTGACCCCGTTCAAGTTGCAGGATACACGGGCTACGACAGCGCCAATGCCATTTGGGCCGCTGCCGACTGTGATGGTGATGGCGTGACCAACGGTGATGAGGTTACCAACGGCACCGATCCTTATAGTAATATCGATACAGATGGCGATGGTATCAATGACGATACCGAAATCAATAACGGAACCGATGAGAACGACCCATGTTCTCCGGCACAGGCTGCAGGATATACGGGTTACGACAGTGCCAATGCCATATGGGCCGCTGCCGACTGTGACGGTGATGGTGTGACCAACGGTGAGGAGTTCACCAATGGCACCGATCCTTACGCAGTTTCCGCTGACACCGATGGTGATGGTATCGATGATGACAACGAGATCAATAACGGAACCGATGAAAACGACCCATGTTCTCCGGCACAGGTTGCAGGATACACGGGCTACGACAGTGCCAATACCATTTGGGCCGCTGCCGACTGTGACGGTGATGGTGTGACCAACGGTGAGGAGTTCACCAATGGCACCGATCCTTACGCAGTTTCCTCTGACACCGATGGTGATGGTATCGATGATGACAATGAGATCAATAACGGAACCGATGAAAACGACCCATGTTCTCCAGCACAAGCTGCAGGATACACAGGTTACGACAGCGCCAATGCCATTTGGGCTGCTGCCGACTGTGATGGTGATGGCGTGACCAACGGTGAGGAGTTCACCAACGGCACAGACCCTTATGCAGTTTCCGCTGACACGGATGGCGATGGTATCGATGATGACAACGAGATCAATAACGGAACCGATGAGAACGACCCATGTTCTCCGGCACAGGCCGCAGGATACACGGGCTACGACAGCGCCAATGCCATTTGGTCCGCTGCCGACTGTGACAATGATGGCGTGACCAACGGTGATGAGTTCACTAATGGCACCGATCCTTACGCAGTTTCCGCTGACACGGATGGTGATGGTATCGATGATGACAACGAGATCAATAACGGAACCGATGAGAACGACCCATGTTCTCCAGCACAAGCTGCAGGATACACAGGTTACGACAGCGCCAATGCCATATGGGCCGCTGCCGACTGTGACGGTGATGGCGTGACCAACGGTGATGAGTTCACCAACGGCACAGACCCTTATGCAGTTTCCGCTGACACGGATGGCGATGGTATCGATGATGACAACGAGATCAATAACGGAACCGATGAGAACGACCCATGTTCTCCAGCACAAGCTGCGGGATATACGGGTTACGACAGTGCCAATGCCATTTGGGCCGTTGCCGATTGTGACGGTGATGGTGTGACCAACGGTGATGAGTTCACCAATGGTACAGATCCCTATGCAGTTTCCGCAGACACCGATGGCGATGGTATCGATGATGACAACGAGATCAATAACGGAACCGATGAGAACGACCCATGTTCTCCAGCACAAGCTGCGGGATATACGGGTTACGACAGTGCCAATGCCATTTGGGCCGCTGCCGACTGTGACGGTGATGGTGTGACCAACGGTGAGGAGTTCACCAACGGTACAGATCCCTATGCAGCTTCCGCTGACACCGATGGCGATGGTATCGATGATGACAACGAGATCAATAACGGAACCGATGAGAACGACCCATGTTCTCCAGCACAAGCTGCAGGATACACGGGTTATGACAGTGCCAATGCCATTTGGGCCGCTGCCGATTGTGACGGTGATAGCGTGACCAACGGTGATGAGTTCACCAATGGTACAGACCCTTATCTAGCAAATATTGATTCTGATGGCGATGGAATAGACGATGATGTTGAGATTACCAATGGTACCGACCCCAATGATCCATGTGACCCCGCTCAAAGTGTGGATTATACGGGGTATGATTCCAACAATACAGTTTGGTCATCGGCGGATTGTGATGGTGATGGCCTAACAAATGGTGAAGAACTCAGTTTGGGAACAGATGTGTATAATGCAGATACCGATGGGGATACTATCAGTGATGGACAAGAAGTTACAGATGGTACTAATCCTTTTGAAGATTGTGACTCAGTTGGAGGAACACCGCTGCCAGATTCATTTTGTGATCGCGATAACGATGGCTTAACTGATGAAAACGAAGCCGAATTGGGAACTGATCCTGATAATGCCGATACAGATGGAGATACCATTGAAGATGGTCAAGAAGTAGCTGATGGCACGGACCCACTAGATTCTTGTGATTCCAATGGGGGAACACCACCACAAGGAACCATTTGTGGTGTTGAAATCGGGAATTCGATTATTACACCGGATGGTGATGGGGTAAATGACAGATTTACACTAAACAATATCGAATTGTATCCTAATAATAGTGTGGAAATCTTCAATCGTTGGGGAGCTGCAGTTTTTAAAACTGAAGACTATAACAATAACTCCAATGCTTTTGAAGGAATTGCAAATACTGGAACATCACTCAATAAAGGAAATGTGCTTCCTGCTGGAATTTACTTCTACATTATAAAATATGTAGACGAAGGAGTGTCCAAAAATGCATCCGGTTATTTATACATCAACCAATAAGAAACTTAAGATATACTAAAAATGAAGAATTATTTTATAACAACATTAGTCGTTGCTTTGGGAATTACCACCATGGCCACTGCGCAACAAGACCCACAGTATACCCATTACATGTTGAATACTATAGTTATAAATCCTGCATACGCAGGAGCAGGTAATGTTTTAAGTGTTGCTGCCTTGCACAGATCACAATGGATAGGTCTTGATGGTGCTCCGGAAACCCAAACGTTGAGTATTGAGAGTCCTTTAGGTGAAAGACTCGGTATTGGATTCTCCTTGGTTAATGATAATATTGGTGATGGAACGGTTCAGCAAACCTATATGGATTTAGCCTTTTCATATACCATACCTGTTTCCCAATATGGAAGTTTGGCCTTTGGTCTAAATGTAGGGGGGGATTTCCTTAATGTGGATTTTTCTAAATTGGTGAATTATGGAGCCGAGACCAATTTACCCAATATAGATAATAAGTTCTCACCGAATGTTGGTTTAGGAGTTTATTTCCGTCAGGAAAAATTTTATGCAGGTCTTTCTGTGCCAAATCTTTTGGAAACAGAACATTTTGACAACTCATCTACAGGAACCTCATATGTGGCAAAAGAAAGGATGAATTTTTATTTGCTTTCAGGTTATCAATTCGACTTGAACCCGGACTTGGCATTAAAACCCGGTTTTATGGTTAAAGCCGTTAGCGGCGGATCTTTACAGGTTGATTTGACGACAAGCTTGACCTTTAATGATAAATTTTCAGTTGGTGCGGCATATCGTTTGGACTCTGCTGTCAGTGCCTTGTTTAGTGTGAAATTGGCTGAAAAATTTCTTGTTGGCCTTGCTTACGATGTTGAAACATCTGAATTGGGCAGTACTGTGTTCAATGATGGTTCTTTTGAGGTTTTCCTAAGATTTGATTTTCTAAATAGACTCAATAGGAGGAACGTAATGGGCAGGTTTTATTAGATAAATCAGCATTGACCGGTACGTTTATTTTCTTTTGGAAAAGTGTATAAACTTTTTTGATAATACCGTTCTGGAAAAGATTCCTTCTTCAGAACGGTTTTTTTTTATTTCAAACTTAGTTATGGCATACCAAACTATGTGCGATATACTGACCAGATTAAATACTATAGGTGATAGCACTTTTATTTTATAAATGAAAAGCGCTAAGATAACTGCACAATTAAAAAGTTATTGGTGTCTGTTGTTATGGCTTTTTGGTAAGTTTTTAAGGGGAAAATACCACCACCACTATTGACAGTCTTGAGACACCTCTCTAGACATCATATAATTGGAAATAACACTAGCGATCAATTCTCTTCCATGGTTGTTCCAATGATGGTCATAAATCAAGGTAACAGGTTTTTTGGAGCTTTCAAAAGTTGGGGCGAAATCCAGATATTTAATATTGTTTTCATCGCAATATTCCAAAAATGATTCACTGGTTTTTCTGGAGTCTAAAAGAATAGTGGTTTTACACTTATCAAAACCATATAGCGATACAAGGCTTTTGAAATTTTCCAAGTATTCTTTTTCTTTTCGTTCTGGAATTTCAATTTTATTGGTTTCGTAACCTTGCTCGGTATCCTGAAATGCTTTTCCTGTGATCAAATTCTTTATTGGATCCACGATTCCAATTTTTGAACCATACGCCAAAAGTTTAATATTGTCCCTGATTTTGAACACAGTGGATCTTAGCATGGCTATTCTTTGTTTGTTGGGTTCGTAAACACCTCTGTTTAAATCACTTTCATAATTCAGATAAATAATGATTTCATCAATAAGCTCAAATTGGTCTTGATAGGCGTTGATTAAATGCATTTGGTTAGCCAAATCATAACCGGCATACCCATATTCATATACTTCAACAGTATCCAATGCTATTTCTATTTTTTTACCAGTGGATTCATCGTAATCCTGATGAAAACCTTCTATAAAAGAATCTCCGATCAATGCTATTTCAAAATCTTCCTTTGTCGGTGTATACTCCCTGTATGAATTAAAGCCAGAACTGTTAATGTTGAATTCTGAAAAATTTTGGTTTCGGTTTCCGGTCACGGCATAACCATTGTGTCCGGGCACACGTTTTTCCACACCATACTCATCTATAAATCTTGGTGGGTCTTCGGTATATAAATGAAGTGCTCTTACCAATAGTTCAAGAGCGATCAGGATAAGAACCGTATAAAGGGCTGTTTTTATCAAGAACTTTTTCATAGCACTAGAATTGGAAATAAATAAATGAACGGTTTACCCCATCATCGTAGAATAACAACATGGCCAGGACAACTACCGTGTATAGGAAAAACCTAACGATTTTCGATTTGAATTTAAAGGGTTCTCGCTCGTGTCTTCTTATCAAATATTCGTAAATAATAAACAATGCCAATAAAATATAAAAATCGAGCATTCTATATCCCATCGGGTGTACATAAGCCTCATAGGTAAAGTTAGAGGCAATCTGATTGATATATTGGAACGAGTCTGTGAGAGATGGGGACCTGAAGAAAATCCGGGAAAAGGTGACCAGCACAAAGGTTAAAAGCACCTGTAAGATTTCGACAGGAGTGGGGAGAAGGGTTTTTTCACCTACCACGTTATCCGCATACATTCTATTACGCCCCATTAAAAATACGGGAATATAGAATAATGCGTGTAAACCGCCCCAAAAAATAAAAGTCCAGTTGGCACCATGCCAAAACCCACTTACTAAAAATATAACCGCGATATTTCTGACTGCCCTGAGCTGACTAACCCGGGAACCGCCCATGGGAATATATAAATAGTGTCTAAACCAGGTAGATAGGGATATATGCCATCTTTGCCAATATTCTGCTACATTCCTGGAAAAGTTCGGAAACTTAAAATTGGACATGAGCTCAACACCGAAAAGTTTTGCCGTACCAATAGCTATGTCGGAGTAACCGCTGAAATCCCCATATACTTGGAAACTAAATAAACAAACACCAAGTATTAGCGTTGAGGCCGGATAGGTGTGGTAATTAGCGAAAATATCATCAACAATGGGCGCCAGTGCATCAGCTATAACCAACTTTTTAAAGAAACCCCATAAAATGAGCTTTAAACCGCTCGAAGCTTGATCGTAGCTAAAGGTTCGTTTATTGGTGATCTGGGACAATAGGTTGGAAGCCCTTTCAATAGGCCCTGCGACCAATTGCGGAAAAAATGAAACAAAGGCCGTAAAGGCAATAAAATTTTGGGTAGGTTTTAACTTTTTATAGTAAATGTCAAAAGAATAGGACATCGTCTGAAAAGTATAAAAGGAAATACCTACTGGAAGAATAATCCTCAAGGTCCAAGTACTTTTAATATCATAACCAAAAGCATGGAACATATCTATAAAGGAGTCAACAAAGAAGTTACTGTACTTGAAAAAGCCCAGCATTCCTATATTAAAGGCCATACTTACCCAAAGCCAGTATCTTGCTTTTTTCTTTTCATCAAGATGTTGGTAAATTTTTTGGCCAACAAAAAAGTCGACCAACGTGCTAAGAAATATCAAGAGCAAAAAACGCCAGTCCCACCAACCATAAAAAAGGTAGCTCGCAAAAATTATAAAAACGTTCTGAATCTTGGTATTGTTTTTAAAAACAAACCAATAAAGCAGAAAAACAATAGGAAGAAATATTAGAAATTCAATAGAATTGAACAACATGGGGTCAATCGTTTGGTGTATAAACTATTTTCTTGGTCATTTTATTTCCCGTTATGATGTAGTTTTTTTCATCATCCATGGAGTAAACGGAAATATTGGACAGTTTGGTTTGGCTTAAAAAAAGAAAATCGTAGATAATAGACCTCGGTATTTCACTATCCGATAGTGGTATAGGGGGCTTATTTTTATAGTCATTATGCTCAAATTTTACATCTACAAGGGCATATTGCGATTCAATATCCTGATATTTTTTGTTTGAGAAGAAGCTTTTGAATCTCCGATAATAAATATTTACATTTTTGGAAATAAGGTAGGCCATAATCTCGGTTTTATAACCGTAAAACATAACTTGTAAATTCGCTATTGGCGAACCTTTGGGAAAGATAAACTCGTGCCTGAAATTATAAATATTGTTGCTCCACCATTTTTTATAAGCCAGATCTCCCCACCCCATTTCAAAAAGCTCATAGCCATTTTCCAGGCACCATTCCAAACGTTTGTATATACCTATTTGGCCTAAACTAAATTTTGAGTAATCAATATTATAGGATGTAACGTACCCAAAGAGGATTTTGTCATAATGATAGTTCAATGAGATACTTACGGGCTCTGTATCGTTATAACCTACAAAAAGAGAGGCTTTTCGGTTATTGATCAGGTCAAAGGATGTGCTGTGGATTTTATCCCATAATGCTATACTTTCACTGGTTTCGCCCCGCTGCTCAAATCTTTTGAGTATCATGCTTTTTAAGGTGTCCATCAAAAAACTATAGTGCTCCATCGAAATTTCGCCATGATACATTTTGTATTTCATGTCAAAACAAGAGTCCAATCTTTTAAGTGACCTTGACAATGATTTACGCTGACTTCGCCTTAAGGACGGAAGAAAGTCTTTCATTGTTGAACATTCTCCCAACCAAACCGAATAACCTTTCACGGATTTGAATGAACGGACCCTAAAATCTACAGCATTACTCGGAGTGAGTCGAACATATTCGGGTATATAGCTTACAGAATAAATATGTTTTTTAGAAAGAGGAAAAGAAGGCTTTTGATTTGAAGTTGTTTTTAGGGGGATACTCCCTTTGGTTTGGTTAACATTATAAACAGCATCTGTATATAGTGTAGAGAGCATATCATCCTGTTTATGGATGTCCAGAAGGAAAGTGGTGTTTTCTTTTTTATGAATGATCATGCTGTCTTAGGTTGAAATTTACATAAATATATATACCAAAAATTGGAACAAAAACGCTACTTGTCAAAATTGACCCTAACCAAACTTTCGTTGTCCGTACCTTTTATTAAATAAAGGGAACCCCTATCTCTCAATTGATATACTTTTATGTTCTTTTCATTTTCTGGGAACAGGTATAGAAACTCATAGCATATTTTATTGAACCACGTACTTTCCGGTAATGCCATATCCAGTGGTATAAGATCTTCTTCAGTATAGTTCTGCAATGTTTCTTCAAAACTGTACTGGAGGTTATTGGATTCTTTATTTCTTATTGCAAAGGTTAACTTATGTAACTTTTCATTGATCTTTTTCTCTCTTAGGTACTGCTTAAAAGTGAAATAAAGCTTAAGCGTATATGCTGTGACTTGAGCCTTCCAGGACTTTTTATCGAACCATATATGATAGTGGAAATCAAACCTTTTGTTGGACCAACGCAATTTATAATCAAAGTGCCCCTTGGAAAAGTCGAGTGTTTTCCATCCATTTTTTAAACACCAATCAACCAAGTACATAATTTTTATACTCCCAAGATGGAACTTTGCGTAGTCGGTATCAAAAACCGTTATGGCATCAAAAACCCTGTTATCCGACAAATATGATAAGGTAATGCTTATGGGTTCCTCATTTTTATACAGAACAAGCAAGGATGCTTTGTTTTCCAAGATCATTGGGTAGGCAACATCTTTATAGAAATCCCATTCGTCAGTATTCAGGTTGTTATTGCTGATCTGTTTTTCTTCAAATCGTTTTTCTAGGAGTTTTCTAAAGTTAACAAATATGGTGTCATATTCTTCTCTTGAAATTTCTCCTTTGTAAGCCTTGAACGAAATATCAAAACATTCCTCCAATCTTTTTTTGTATTTGCGCAGCTTGTACCGGCTACTTTTTTTAAAGGTTTTGGAGAGAAAATCATCCAAGGAAGTATATGGTTCCAGATCAATTAAATAACCGGGGTATTGCCGTACGGCATAATGGCCAAGCCCATAATTATTGAGCTTTGTTTGGTGTGAATCAAAATCTATGACATCATAGATCAAAAAGCAGTTTCCTTTTTCTTCGCGTGACGCTTCTCCTAGTTCCAAGTTGGTTCCTTTGGTCAGATTTTTTCCGGTATTGATATAAAGCCCGGGAACCCTGGATTTGTAAAAGGATAGGTTTTTGGCAAAAGGAAAAGTATGTTTTTTCCTTCCCGATAAAAAATGTTTGCCCCAATAGTCAACAAATGTAGCTGAGGAAAATGGATTGTCCTTGATCATTTTGTATTGATGGCTAGTGGTTGGCTACATCGATAAAGTGGAAAAAAGTCAGAATTTTGTTGGGTATGGAACTCCTGGGTCAGTTTATTGTAAATCTCTGGATTTACAATTAATTTCCAAACATAAAAATCCGACATGTCTTTGGAGAATGACGACTTGAAGTGCAGTAAGGAGTCGTTTGCGCTCGATAGGCCTCCTCCCAAATTAAAATGTGAGAGCCCCATTTTGGAAGCTTTTATTCGCATTTCGTCAATCAAAAGCTTGGTGGGCATTAAAGGGAGGTACTCTGTTTTGGTACCGGACAAATGATAATGAACGATCGAATTTTTATAGATGAACATGCTGGCACCCATTACTTCACGGGTTTCGTTATGAACGGCCAAAAGG
Source organism: Flagellimonas profundi (assembly GCF_017313275.1). Lineage (GTDB taxonomy): Bacteria > Bacteroidota > Bacteroidia > Flavobacteriales > Flavobacteriaceae > Flagellimonas > Flagellimonas profundi. Next base: position 589,010 of record NZ_JAFLNM010000001.1, read on the forward strand.
GTTTCGGTATGGAAACTATTACTTTTAGCTATAACCCTAAAATATTCTTCATCAAAGTAATACATCGGTTTTGCATTGACCCGATCCATGTTCTCATGATAGATATCTATAAATTCCTGTAGTTCTTGATCATTTTCAGCTTTAATAACCCTACAATGTCTTCTAGCCTTATTGAGTTGTCCTTTAAGTCTTTTCCCAAATTCCTGACGTTGTTGGTCAATGGGCTTTTTTAGATCAATGGAAACGACCTGGCCCTTATTGTTTATTTCCCCTATACTTTCAAGAATCCGATGCTGAATTGGAATAAATGGGTTAAGCCTGGAAAAAACAGAAACTATATTGTTTGATGAAAAATACTGAAGTAATTCACTTTTAAAATGAGCACTGTCAAAGTTATTCGATATGTTTTTACATAGTGGTCCAGGATACCCATAAACAGAAGTGGCATCGTCAAAGGATGTATTGGGAATATTACGTATTAAAAGAGGGAGACCGATACTTACGTTGTTGTGGGTGTATTTTAAAAGTATAGGTTTGCCATCCTCTTTCGCAATCATGTGATAATCGAAAGTGTGGTAAAGATCGGATTCATCAAAGCTTGAGATAAAATCGTCCCAATACTTTTTTTCTTCAATAACTTCAATCATTTACTCAAGAGAATAGTTTAAAAACAAAATTGACTGCTGTCAAATTACACCTATTATATAACAACCATTATAACATCTTATTTTCTATTAATTGACAATAGAAAATCAACTGATCGCATCATTTAATTTTAAATAGAAGAAACCAACAGGTTCAGCTTCAGCCCAAGTAAAATTAAATTTTGTTATTGAATTCAGATGCAAGGGTTATTATTTAAATTAAACTGGTTTTGGTCCAACCAATTCCGCCAGTTTTGGATTTATTGTCAAGCCTTTATTTTCTTTAGATACTTTAGTTTTTTCAAAATCATGCTAAAATCAAAACAAAATTATCGGTTGCTCTAAACTGAGCAAATAAAACGGTTTTGTTACCTGTTTAATAGACAAAGAACAATCTTTTGTAAAGGGGTCCAATAAGCTAATTGTGTTTGTGTTTGAAATCCGATGGTGAAAAATCATTGATACACGATTCCATCAACTTGAGTTGGAAATCAATTACATGAATACTTGTTACGACCAATTAAAAATCAAATAAATTGAACTGAAAAAACACTTCACCATAACGGGTTAATTAAATCGGTTTATAACTATATGGCTAAGAGTCTTAGCTTGTCTTATCTGGCTATATACCCACCATCTACCGGAATTACGCTTCCAGTAATGTAATCACTTGCCGATGATGATAGAAGGACTGCCAAGCCTTTCAAATCTTCTCCGGTGCCCCATCTTTTCATTGGAACCCTATTGAATACTTCCTCCGTTCTTTTCTTGTCATTGATTAAAGCGGTATTCAATTGTGTGTCCATATAACCAGGTGCGATGGCATTTACACAAATACCTTTGGCGGACCAATCATTGGACAATGCCTTTGTCAATTGTGCTACTCCACCTTTTGATGCGGCATAGGCAGGTATGGTAATGCCTCCCAAAAAGCTTATGATCGAGGCAATATTTATTATTTTTCCACCTCCATTTTTTAGCATGGTATTTCCTGCGTGCTTGCAATAATAAAAGGTGGCATCCAAATTTATTGAAATAACCTTTCTCCACTCTTCATCTGGAAATTCTTCACTGGGATACCTCCTCTGAATTCCTGCGGAATTTATCAAAATATCTACGGTACCGCCCAAAATGTCCAAGGCAACTTCATAGGATTTTTTGATTTCCGATACCTTGCTTACATCCGCTTTGATCGGACTAACATTTAAACCACTGTTTTTAAAATCTTCGCAAATGCCAAATACCCTATCATCAAGATCGATTACAACGGTTTGGGCCCCCGCTTGGGATATGGCTTCTACCATGGCTTTTCCTAAATCACCAGCTCCTCCAGTAACAATGGCCTTTTTGCCCTTTAAACTAAACTTTTCTAAAATATTTTGTTCCATTTTTTAATTTATATGAATGAAAAGGTCTATTAAAAATTAAAACGGGTCGTCTAAAAAATATAATCTTCAGTATTCCATGGCTTTAGCCATTCAATCACCATATCATCACCATTGGCATCGGTAATTTTCAAGGTGTTTTTAATGTCTTCTATAGTTTTATTTATGTCATCAATCGAATCGGTATCGGTATATATTCTGAAAAGGACTTGCCTTTCTGTACCGACCCACTCATCCTTTACCGTGTCCCCGACCTTAAATCGCTCTACTACGAAATTTACATTCTCATGGGATTTTACATCATCCAAGCCTTCAATTGAATCAATTTTTCCAGCTTTTAAAAGTACCCAAACCGAACATGCGGACTTGCCTCTCATCATGTAATCATTTTTTTTGGCAAAATCATCCTCACCGAACACTCCTGTCAAGGCGTAGTTTATCAGCATTTTTCTATGGTCAAATCCATTGATGTGCTCTAGGTGAATGTGTGGGGCTTCCCCCTGTAACCTAAACCCGGGATCATAACTGTAAAACTCATTGTTCTCCACAAAGAACTGAACATTTATCACCCCTGTTTGTACACCGGTACTTTTGAACAATTCTGATAATTTAGGATGAACTTTTTCCACAAAAGCTTTGGTATATTTAGAAGGATATACCGTGCCTAGGGCTATCGGACTGGAGTCACCTTGCTTTCTTGTCAAGGTTCTGTCAAATGTTGCAGAAAGATATGGTATGCCATCTTTAAAGGTATAGTAGGCCGACATATCATCACAATGCTCATCCATATATTTTTCGACAAGAACTACTCCTTTTTTGGAAAACTTCAATGCTTTTTCCACAGTACTGTTGTAGTCATCTTCATCAAAACATATTTTCATGCCGACACCACCTCCGCTATCAACAGGTTTTACCATTAAAGGGAGTTCCAGACCTTTTGGTTTTCTAATACTGTCGTTTTTGGTTAAATAAATTCCAGGGATATCTTGTACGCCGTGTTCTGCACAATATTTTTTATAACCATCTTTGCTACAAAAAGCTTCCACGGCTTTCTCGGTCGCATAGCAAGGAAATCCTAATTTATTACAGATTTCCCTGTAGGGTTTTACCAATATATCGGCGACTCCGACCAGAACGCCATCTACTTCTTCTTTTTTGGCAAGATTGACAATGGCATCAACATCAAAGCCATCAATATCAAAAGATTCTGTAGCATTTTTCTTTGCTGGGGCATCAGGGTTTGGGTCAACAACAATAGTGTGGATTCCCATGGATACTGCGATGTCCACAAGAACACCTGTTTCTGGGTTGCCACCCAATATAATCAGTTTTTTGGCCATAATATTCATTTATATTATTTCAGTTCTTTTGGAGGAAATATTTAAATTTCTCGAAAAATCGTTGTTAAAGCCTAAGCTGTTCAATAGGTTGATTATTTCCTTTTCATCATGACCAATTTGTACGATTTTATGTGTGTCTATCCCTATAAGTTCCAAGTTTGATTTTATTTGGTCATAATAGGTGGGATTGGTCGTGGCAATAATCAAATGATCAAATTCATTATTGTCAATTGCACCTATGGGTTGCACTGAATTTCCATCGATTGTCATATCGTGATAATCGACGTCTATCCAACGGACAATTTGAAAATATTTAAGCTTGGCGTTAGTACTTAAAATATGTTGTCCAAAGGAACCGGAACTATAAACAACAATTCTTGAGTTTTTAGAAGTATTTAAAAAGGGGTTGAAAATAGTATCATCGTATACTTCATTTGAAATCAAACCTCCCGAGCGAACCAAAATAAGGGAGTAGAGATAAGATGTTAGTTGGGACTTTAAATTTTCTTCACTCAAATAAGGTGCGAGTTTTCTCCTTAAGAACACCAGCAGATGGCTCAATCGAGTGTATTCCATCTCAGGGTTTTCGATGGATTTTACAATTGAATCCGGCCTTTGACGGTAATAGTATACGGGGATATCGCAAATGGTAATGTGGTTGCATAAGGTAAGATAGGTGTAGGTAATGGCAGCATCTTCACCCATAATGATGTCATTGGGAATATCGAGCACATATTGGAGCAATAACTCTCTTTTAAAGAGTTTGTTCCAAACATAAGTGGATATATTGTGCTCACAAAACCGATCGTTGCAAATGGCACTGGGTAGGACCAAAGAGCTGATTTCAGATGCGTTATAATTTCCTGTAAAGGATGGTTTAATGGTTTCTATTTTGCCATCAAATTCTCTATAATGCCCAGTTACGACCAAATCTGAATTGTTGGCTACGGCCATTTTATAAAGCGTATCCAAATAAAAAATGTCCACCCAGTCATCCCCATCCACGTAGGCAACATACTTACCTTTTGCTTTTTCCAAACCAGCTTTTCTGGCACTCAATAAACCGTGGTTTTCTTTATGTATTACAACAATCCTATTGTCGATGGATGCATACCTGTCACATATTTCGGGGCAATTGTCCGGACTACCATTGTCAACCAATATCAACTCAAAATCAGTGAAGGATTGAGCCAATAGGCTATCGATGCATTTTGGTAAATACGGTTCTATATTGTGAATAGGGACTATTACACTGATTTCAACTTCTTTCATTTTTATATTTTCTTGTTCAAATTAACGTAAAATAGGCCTCCGCCAAAAATGTCATCAGGGTCATCCGATTTAGCTGTAGTTACAAAAAGGTTGCCCAAATCATCTAAACAGCAAGAGCTCACATTTGTACAGGGTAGTTTTATTCGGTTTATCATTTTTCCATTTTCTGGATTCCACTTGGAAACCTGGCCACCGCCCCATTCGGCAATCCATAACATGCCATCTTGGTCCATGCACATACCATCGGGACTACCATTTCCATTGAATTGTATGATATAAGAATCAAATGTGGCATTCCCATTTGCTGGGTCATAATTATATTTTGCCACTTTTTTCGTTGGTGTATCGATAAAGTAAAGGGTTGTACCATCTTTAGAAAAGGCCAATCCATTGGAGATAGTGGTATTTTCGATGAGAACCTTATAACTTCCATTATAATGGGAAAATACCTTTCCAATATTCTCCTGTACCTCGGGATATCCCATTGTGCCTACAATATATCTTCCATTAGGGTCTATGGTGCCATCATTGTAACGAACAAAATCCGGAATCTCCATCTGAAAGGAAAAGTGGCTTTCACCAGTTTTGAAATCTATCTCATAAAACCCGTTTTTGGAGGCGGCCAATACTTTTTTTTCTTCTAGAATAAAGACACACCCAACAGGGGATTCCAATTTAACGCTTATTATTTCTTTGGTTGTAATGTCCAAGCAATAGACCATCCCATCCAAAATCGAGACGAAATAAAGGAAATTGTATGTGGAATCATACACTGGTCCCTCTAGGAGTTTGGAGTCGTTATAGAATATCAATGTATGATCCATGTCTATTAAATAAAGTGTCCTCCTGTGATTCTGATTATTGACCCAGTTGTCATGATGGAATCATTTGAAATGAGGTGCATGACGGCCGCAACTGGCTCGGTTGGATTTAAAATACGGCCCATCGGAACAACTTTAGAGGCCATATCCTTTAATTTTGCTTCATCCGTTCCTTCTTTGGTTCTTAATTCTAGTTCTCCCTCGGTATTGGTCCAACCCATGACCACATAATTGGATCGAATCTTATATTTGGCGTAATGGTGGGCAATATGGTTTGAAAGCGTATATAGACTCGACTTTGTAAGGGCATATGCAGCTCGGTCTTCGTGTCCGTAATCCATATGGGGCGAACCAAAGAAAACAATAGATCCAGAGTGGTTTTCCTTCATGTGCCTTAAAACATGCTTCAATAAAAAATAGGGGGCTTTAAGGTTAACATTGAATACACTATCGAATTGTTCGTCAGTGGTATCCAAAATAGTAGCAATGGGGGATATGCCTGCGTATATTATAAGTGCATCAATTTTATTGAACCTTTTTATAGTTTCTTTATAGTAACTCTCAAGTCCATTCATGTTGGTTAAATCCAGCGTGTGGTAATAAAGGTTCTTACCCCCGTTTAATTCATCCACTATTTTTTGACCGTGCTCCTTACTTCGACCACAAAATGCGACTTGATACCCTTTTTTATGGCAAGATTTTAAAATTTCCAGTCCGACTCCTTTGGCCCCACCAAGAATCATAACGGTGTACATCGTAAATTATATTTTAAGATTGGTATTTAAGTAACATAATCGGATTTCATATTTCCATCTGTTGTTGACACATCATTGAGATTTTACAAGAATTAGGTAAAATAACGAAGACTGGTTAACATTATTGATTCAAACTTCACTTGAGTAGGTCCATTTTAAAATGGAAATTTAAAGAGAAAAGTAACGGAATTATTAAAATTTAGTTCAAAGCTAAGTTTTTGACGTTAATCGAAGTAATATAATAATTGGAATTCCCCAATGCTTTCCTTTGATTTGGAAAGAATAAATGAGAAATATGGATGGGTTCTCCAATCACGGAGAACAGGTCTATTTTGATTACGATATCTGTGGATACAAAAAGGATCAGGAACTATTTTAAACAAGTAAAAACGAACGTATTAGCGGCTCGATTCATCCTATTCTTTTATTTCAGTTGGATTTATTAAGGAATCCACTATTTTGGAATACTCCTCATCCAGTGAGTCATTTTTATAGATATATTTTTTTGAATTTCCCTTGTTCCGATAACTTTTCTCTTGTGGTTTTACTTCTTCACCTATCATTGGTCCTAATTTATTGGTAAACTCTTCCAATTCATTGATCCACACATAGGTTACGTTTTTCAGTAATTTTGTTTTTTTCGTGTTTTCGAGGTATGAATCAATTAAATTCTCGGCAATTTTCGCTTGCTCTTCTTCCCCTAGATTATAAAAGTTCGAGAGGTCTACACCAAGCAGCTTTTTCAAAATAAGTTCATCGGTCCAATTATAGGAAGGATTGATTTCGGCTTTGATTTCATGAAGCATATAATTGATAAAAGAAGTAACCCATGCACTTGGTTTCCTTAAAATACATATGTAATTCAAATTCTTGGCTATTGGATTTTTTGCCAGTTGCTCTAGCTGATAAAATAAAAATCCGGATGCTTCAATTTTTACATTCAGATAATTTAATCTTCGAACAAAATGCTTGTCAAAATCAGCTGTAAGTTTTCTATAGGAAACATATTGATAGGGTTCATGTTTGGAAATCTCTTTTCTGAACCTGGAAGTTATATAGGAAGTACCAGTTTTGTACGAAGAAATCACATATATGGTGGAATTATCCTTAATTTGATTTTTGCTCTGGAACATCCATGAACTACTGATAAAAAAAGATTGAATATTTAATGAAATCTTATAGAATGGCGAGTGGATTAGTATTTGTTTTAATTTTTTTAACATTTCAATTTGACGTTAGGGTTAGGCTGTTTAACGCTTAAAAAAAAGGGTTTATTATCGTACCCTCGATTTCATTATTGTGACAACGGCATTTACATTATGAGGTCCTTTCTTTTTTGTAAACATATCAATAAATTTTTACTTCCAAATCTCTACTTTGTTGTTTTGTGAAGACATTGAAAAACAACTTGGAGTCTTGAATATCAGATTTTTATATGATGCTTGATTAATGGTTTTTTTCAAATTGAAAACAACTTCTGAAAAATTTTCAATTCTTGATTCGAATATTTTGTTAATTAATGCGTTTATCTTTGGTGTAAACTCAATATATTATGAAAGTTGTTTTATTGGCAGGAGGTTTTGGCACAAGACTTAGCGAAGAAACCCAAAATATACCTAAACCAATGGTACCCATAGGAAACAAGCCAATCCTATGGCATATCATGAAGATTTATTCTACCTATGGATATAATGATTTCATTATTTTATTAGGATACAAGGGATACGTCATCAAAGAATATTTTTCAAATTATTTTCTGCATCAATGTGATGTGAAGATAGATATTCAGAACAATAGCACGGAGATAATCAACAATGAAGCAGAACCTTGGAAAGTTACCCTTGTAGACACGGGATTGCACACGATGACCGGAGGCCGACTCAAAAGAATAGAAAATCTTATAGGAGACGAAAGGTTTATGCTGACCTATGGTGATGGTGTAGGCAATGTTGATATAGACAAATTGGTTCATAGCCATGAGCACCATGGAAAAGCAATTACAATGACCGCCGTTCAGCCGGAAGGTAGATTTGGTTCCCTAAAATTTATCGGGGATGAGCAGGTTGCCTCTTTTCAGGAAAAACCAAAAGGTGATGGATCATGGATCAATGGAGGCTATTTCGTATGTGAGCCTAAGGTTTTCCAATATTTAAATGATGGTGATTCAACTATATTTGAAAGAGACCCGCTAGAAAATATGGCTAAAGATGGCGAGTTGTTTTCTTACAAGCATTATGGGTTCTGGAAACCTATGGACACCCTTAGGGACAATAAAGTACTTAATGAAATGTGGGAGCAAGGCAAAGCTGATTGGAAAATATGGAAATAGATAGATTGTTCGGCGGAGTCTATAAGGGAAGAAGGTGCTTGGTAACCGGTGATAGCGGTTTTAAAGGGTCTTGGTTAGTTGCATGGCTTGCTCAAATGGGTGCGGAAGTGGTAGGATATGCCCTGCCTCCGAACACCCCGACAAACCATAAAACACTTTTGAAAACCGAATACAAGTCGATAGAAGGTAATATTTTAGATTTGGATGCACTGAAATCCATATTTGAGGAGTTTCAACCTGAAATTGTTTTCCATCTAGCGGCCCAATCCCTTGTTAAATATTCCTATGAAAACCCGATTGAAACGTATCAAACCAATGTAATAGGTACATTGAACGTATTTGAGGTATCCAGACAGACAGAATCCGTAAAGGCCATTGTAAACGTAACCAGTGATAAGTGCTACGAAAATAGAGAATGGATATGGGGATACAGGGAAAATGATCCCATGGGAGGTCATGACCCGTACAGTTCCTCCAAAGGATGTGCAGAATTATTGACCCAGTCTTATCGGAAATCTTTTTTTAATGGAACTACCGGGCAAACTTTGTTGGCAAGTGGTAGAGCCGGTAATGTTATTGGAGGAGGAGATTGGTCTAAAGATAGATTGATCCCCGACCTTATCAAAGCTGCGGCCAATGAAGGAGAAACCGAAATAAGAAACCCTTTGGCGACAAGACCATGGCAACATGTATTGGATCCACTTTCCGGTTATCTTATGTTGGGATGGAAGTTGCTCATTGGAGAAAAAGAATTTGCCGATGGTTGGAATTTTGGTCCCGACCTTTCGAGCAATCTATCGGTCCAAGAGATTACAGATGAAGCCAAATCGTTTTGGTCAAAAATTAAATATGCTGTAAGCACCAATAAAGAAAATCATCACGAAGCAAATCTCTTGATGCTGGATTGCTCCAAGTCCAATAAATTGCTGAAATGGACACCGGTCTGGGATAGGTCCGAAACAATTCGAAAAACCATTTTGTGGTATAAAGACTTTTATGAAAAAGGAATGGTGAATACCAAAGAAGATATTGCCCAATATGTTCAAGATGCAATAAATAAAAAGAAAGAGTGGACCCTTTGATGAATTTTAAAGGAGAAAGAATACTAGTAACCGGCGGAGTTGGGTATTTGGGAAGCAACCTCATATCCCAATTGATCCAAAATGGCTGTGATGAGGTGCATTCTATTGATTTGAATCGCCCTGCGGAACAAAATCCATATATTACCTTTCATCAAGCAAATCTCTTGGATTTTTCCTCCCTTTCCAATGTCGTTAAAGAAATCAAACCTACTTTAGTTTATCATCTAGCGGCAAATTTGAACCGTTCCAGGGATTTTTCCATTGTTCAACAGTTGATGGATGTAAACTTTACAGGAACGGCAAATATTTTAAACGCATTAGAGGATGTACCCTATAAAAATTTTGTTTATACCAGTACCAGTGAGGTTTATGGGGGCACAGCGGTAACTCCTCCATTTAAGGAAATAGGTGATTTTGTTCCGGCATCGCCCTACTCATTGTCCAAGTATTGTGGGGAAATGGCACTAAAAACATTTTCTGAATTAAAGGAAAAAAAATATACGATACTTCGCATGTTCAATTTTTTGGGATCGAATATGCCTACTAACTTTTTTCCTTCACAATTAAAGGAAAAGCTAGACCGAAATGAGAATTTCTCCATGACCTTAGGTGAGCAAGTTCGGGATTATCTGTATTTGAGTGATGTAATTGAGGCTCTATTGTTGGCAGGACTTACAGAAAATACCAATCAAGTCTATAATGTTTGTTCAGGTGAGGGGGTTTCCATCCGAGAAATGGCTGAAAAAGCCAAAACAAAGATGAAAAGTGAATCAGCCATAGAATTTGGTGCCTTGCCTTATCGTGACAATGAAGTTTGGAACATGGTGGGGGATAATTCTAAAATTCAACAATATTTAGGCTGGCGTCAAAAAACCTCGATTTGGAAATATTTTGAGGAATAGGAGATTTGTCTTTAGAACTTTTTGGCCTAAGACAGGGGCGTTATTGTGTTATCAACTGTCTTATTTGGCGTTTCCTTCCCAAAGAGCAAACGAGGCACTTTCAATGGAGGACATGGCCTCCCTGTTAAATATTTTCTGAACTGTTTTCCACAAGATTTTTATATCATTTTTGAAACTTAAATGATCAACATACCATACATCATGGGCAAATCTTTCATTCCATGATAATGCAGTACGGCCATTCACTTGTGCCCATCCTGTAATACCGGGCTTCACCAAATGTCTTCTTGCTTGCTCTTCATTATATAAAGGAAGATATTCAATTAATAGGGGCCTAGGGCCAATGAGGGACATATCACCTTTCAATACATTGACCAATTGCAATAGTTCATCCAGGGAAGTTTTTCTAATGATCGCACCAACTTTGGTAATACGCTGCTCTTGATTCATTAATTCACTTTCATTGTCTTTTGGATCCTTCATGGTCTTGAACTTTATGATAGTGAATATTTCCGCGTTCTTTCCAGGTCTTTTTTGAAAGTAGAACGGTTTGCCATTATTGGTAAACAACAATAGAATGATTATTGTAATAATCAATGGTGATAACAAAATCAACGCCACCAGTGATATTGAAAAGTCTAAAAATCTTTTTAAAAACTTTTTATACATTATCAAGTAATCATTTTGGTTATATCCCTTTATGAAACTTTTAAAGTCCTGACTTTAAAAATCTTAGATATTGAATTAAGGCGAACCTGTCATAAAATGCAATTGATATAATGTCCAATTGTTTGATAATTATAAAAAATAATCCAGAATTGGATGCCCAAGTTGAGATTACTGATATCTCAAATATCTCTCCGGAAGTGGATATTCGGGAGAAATTCCATGCCACATCATGTTAATGATCCACCATCTATCCTTATAAAAAGCCAATTGAATACTTTTTACATCTTGCTTATAAGGTTTATTGTTGGCCATATCTTCCTTACTATGAAAAGCCTCGCAAGTACTTAATACGTGGGAAATATTTCCATAGGTTTCTTCAATCCTACCGATTTCTCTTTCATAAAAAGCTGTTTTGCGCGTTGTTTGCAGCCAATGCCCTGTTCTTTCGACATATTCATTAGGAGATATGAATTGAGGTCTTAAACTACCATTTATATCTTTTTCATAACCAATCTTGTTCGCTTGGGGGTGAAATAAAAACCTAAAGAAATCCCAATCTCTCGGTTGACCTGGTTCACCACCTAAACAGGCATAAAATGACTTAATTAAATCATCTACAGTTTGTACATGTTTTAAATACTCTTCTTTCATTCAAAATTGATATTTCGGTTAATGTTTTATTTAAATGGCAATAGATTCTATGTGGCATGAAGAAACTAAAGCATCTAAAATTAGAGATATTATTTTAAAATCTTTGGTGCCATAATTCCATATTCGACGTACAGCTCCTTTATCGGATGCACAACAAATTTCTCTTTTCTTAAATTAAATTGTAAGATTTTCAATGGCGGGTGATTGCCTAATCAGGTGTTGTATATCTTATAAATTGGGTAACTTGTCGTGTAAAGTGGCAGTGCCCAAATTATTTCTATTTTTTTGTTTTGTCAAACATGGCAATTTATTGCTAAATCTATCACCTCATGCCCAAAAATCTTTACAAAAATTATTTTAAACGGCTACTGGATTTTACTGCTTCAGTTATTGGTTTTTTGTTATTGTCGCCCATATTTGTTTTAGTATCGATAATTCTTTGGATTGATTTTAAGGGGACACCCTTTTTCTTACAAGAACGACCAGGGAAGGATGAGAAAATCTTTAAGATTATCAAGTTCAAGTCCATGAACAACAAAAAGGATGCCGATGGTAATTTGTTGTCCAATAGGGAACGCATTACGAAATTGGGTATGCTGGTTCGACGGTATTCCTTGGATGAAATTCCACAATTACTCAATGTTATCAAAGGTGATATGAGCTTGATCGGTCCTAGGCCGCTTGTGGTACTTTATCTTCCCTATTATAATGAAACCGAACGAAAAAGGCACAGTGTTAGACCTGGAATTACAGGGCTTGCACAGGTTAAGGGGCGAAATAACCTTGTTTGGGAAGACCGTTTTGCCTTGGATGTCCAATATGTGGAAAACTTGAGCTTTTTGTTTGATGTAAAAATCCTGTACTGGACCATCAAGAAAATATTCTCAAAATCGGAAGTTGCTGTGGATCAAGACGAATTTTTGGACTGGTTCAATATTTACCGACAAAAGCAATGGGATGCCGAAAAAGCTAGCTAAGGGTCAATAAATTTTTTATTGCTTACCGCCAAAGAAAAAAGGCGGATTGAGATAGGGGGGGAGCCCCCTTTTTAATTGTCCAAGACTGTTTTTATGTTATCAGTCAAATGCTTGTTAATTATATTCACATCAAATTTTTCCTCGGCCAATCGCCTACTTCTTTTCCCCATTTGATTTATTTTATCCGGGTTCTCAATAAAAAACTTACAAGATTCAATCAAGGGTTCCAAACTATTTGGTGGAATTAAAAAGCCGTTTTCATTCTCAACAATTGTTTCTTTACAGCCAGGAGTGTTAGTTGTAATAATGGGCATTCCTATAGAAAGTGCTTCTAAAATTGACCTAGGGATTCCTTCCCTATAAAAGGTGGGCAATACAAATACGTGCATATCCTTTAAAAAATCGGGCACATTACTTTTCCGTCCGTGAAAAACAATGACACCTGAATCGTGTAAAGTGTTCAGAGTTTCAATTTTAACACTTGAAGGAGAATTCCCCACTCCGCCGATAATATGGAATTCTGACAAAGGAAATTGCTTTTTCAATGCTATGGCTGTATCCATAAACAGTTGAATGCCCTTTTCTTTGATCAATCTAGCGACTATTACGAATTTTACGTTTTCGGAGTTTACATTGATCTCACGAAACGGATACCGGTCCAAATTAACCCCCGATCCATTTACAATATCTGTTTTTTGTTTCTTTGAAAGAATACGCTTTTTAAAAAACAGCTGTCTATCATCCTCATTTTGAAAAATGACCAATTTATTTTTTCTTAGCGCATATCGATATAGTCTTTTGGTTATTTGCTGGAGTAAATTGGCCTTTTTTGATGCTCCACTAAAGGTAAACCCCAACCCTGTAATCAATGAAATTGTTGGTGTGTTGCACATATTGGCAGCAATGGAGCCATACACAACGGGTTTGATGGTATAGGGGAAAACCAAATCAATATGATGTTTTTTAATAAGACTTTTTATTTGTAGAACAGATTTAAAATCCTTTACTGGATTAAGTCCTATTCTATCCAATTTCAAAGTAATTGGTGTAGCCCCTAATTGAGTTAGTTCATCGATATTTTTTGAGGTCATTTCAGGGGCCGCAGCAAATACGGTATATCCTTGTTCAACAAGTTCCGTCATGAAATCACCTCTAAAATGAGGTAATGAATTTGCCATAGAGGCTATGATCAATACATTTTTGTTCATCTATTGTCTTTAATTCCAAGTGTTACTAATTAATTGGCTCATCAAAGGTTATTGTTTTGACCGTAATTCAATTATTTTTTTGGTATAATACCTGATATTGTCTACACATGGTTAAAATATCATATGTTTTTGACCTTTCCTGGCATTTTGAAGCTACAACATTACGGTATTCAGTATCTTCAGCTAATTTTTTAATTTCAGGGATGAGACTATTTTCATTGTCATCCTCAAATAAGATCCCAGCACCTTTCACCACTTCAGTTAAACCAGGAACATCGGAAGCCATAAAAGGTTGTCCTGATGCCAAACCCTCTACGCTTGATAAGGAAAGTCCCTCAAAATGAGAAGATAGAATAACGATGTCAACACTTTTTAATAACCTTGGCACATCTTTTCTTACCCCCATAAAATGAACCCTGTTTTCTACTCCAATATTTTTGGCCAGTTCCTCGGACTCCTTTCTTAAGACACCTTCACCAACCAATAATAAAACATAGTGGTCGGGAAGTTCCTTTAATGATCGTATTAAGAAATTCTGGTTTTTTTGTGCGGTGAAACTGGAAACCTGCATAAGAGCAACATTTTTATCCATTAGTCCCAATTCCTCCTTTTGGTAGGGTTTAGCTTCCGTTATTTCTTGAAGGTCTATACCATTGTAGATTTTGGTAATATTGTTGAAAGAGCTACCCAAGTGTTTCTTGAGATTTTCATCCACAGAATCGGATATGCTCACAATCTCATCGTACTTTTTGTATATGATCTTGTCCAAAAACTTAAATAGTTTGGAGTCCCTTCTTCGATTGGTAGTATTATGCTCCGTATAGATCAGCCTGGGCTTTTTACCTATCATGGAGGCTATACCCGCCCAGTACAAACAAGGGAATAAGTGAACATGAACAATGTCATATTTCGAAAAATATTTTCTGAGCTTAAAAATGTGAAATGGATTATACACACTGGCTGTGCTACTCAACGAAAATACATTGACACCTGGATAATCATCTAACTTAGAAATAAAAGGGGAATCACCATCTTTAAGTAGCAGGATATCTACATCAACACCCAATTTTGAATAGGTTATGGCGGCATCTACCAGTAGTTTTTCTGCTCCTCCGGCTCCCAACGAATTTATGAGTTGTAAAACTTTCATGATTTATTTTTGTAAAACTTCCAAGAAAAGGTTTTCATATTGCTTCAAAATTTTGGGACTGTTGAACTTTCTCATCACAGAGGAACTGACAACTTTAGGTTCTAATTTTTGTTTCAAAAGCAAATTTAGCTTTTCAATGAACTCGACTTCGTTGTCAACGATATACCCATTTACACCTTCTTCGATAATCTCATCGATTCCTCCCAAAGCTTTGTATACAATTGCCGGCGTACCTGTGACACAGCTTTCAAGTAATGCATTTGGAAACCCCTCAACATAGGAACCTTGTAAGAATACATCTGCCTTTTTAAGATAATCAGATACATTTTTTGTAAATGGAATATGTTTAATATACTCCTCGATGTTGTTTTTCTTGGCGAAATTCAATATCTCCTCGGCCTTATTTCCATCTCCTAGCATGGTATATTCAAAAGGCTCATTATACTTTAAAAGTGCTTTTAAAATTCTCATGTGACCTTTTCTTTCAACCAAACTTCCAACTGTTATGAATTTTGGAACAGTGTTGTTGGGCATTTGTTTTTTTGGTACAAATGACTCGGATATGGGGTTATTTATTATCCTTATTTTTTTGGATGGTACATCAAAGTTCATCTGCATATCATTGGCCATATCTTTGGATTGACAAAGTATGATATCCAACAGTTTATATGAGTATTTAGTAAAGTCTATGAATGAAAACCATTTTTTAGAAGATTGGATTTTTGAAAGGACACTGATAACATTGACTTCCCTGCCAATAAAAATGATTTTTTTAAAAAAGATTGATTCAAATGCCATAATTGCATTAACATGACCAATGGCACTGATGACAATGTCCGGTTTTCGTTTTCGCAAGAGCGAAAATATGGGTGGAAAGGAGTGTAAAACTCTACTTTTTTCCAAAAAAACGAGATTTATATTTTCGATAGGGTAGGAGTAATCATTTTTACTTCCAATGACCACCAAGGTTGTCTCAAATAGTTCTTGATTAAGGTTTTGAGCAACAAAGGACATAACTCTTTCTGCTCCACCGGCCCGGAGCGAGGGAATCACAAAAAAAACTTTATATTTTTTATGCATACAAAAAAATAATATAATGCAAATTTAGCCAGTAAGCATCTAACCAAATTTGGATTTGAAGTTGTTCTTTGAACAACATAATGATTAAACGGAATAAAGAATGAAATATTTGTTCTAAAGAAATTATTTTATTAATTGTGAAATGAACAGATTTTCATCGAAAAATCCTATAAATAGTGTGCTTTAAGAATGAAATTTTTTTAACGAGATTATGAATCCTTAGAGCCATTATTTAGTTTTACCATAGCTGAACATAAAGAATATTTTTAGTTATCCAACTTTTGTCAAAAGCGTCATAATATTTTCAATGCCAAACTATCTGAGAAAACTTCGGCCCCTATATTGGACAAATGTGTTCTATCCCTCCAAAATTCTATAGAGTTATTGTCTTGAAACAAATTGGTGAAATCATAATATCTGATTTGCTTTTCTTTCATTATTTTTTCAAACTCTATATTGTCCCGTTCACAGTAATCAAAATAAATTGGAGAGGAGAAAACGATTAATTCTTTATTGTTTTTTTTGGAGAACATGACCAAATCATCTAATAACTTATTATATAGTTTGTTCACGTTAAAAGTTTCCAGACAATCTGTTTCTTTTGGCTCATTTAAAATTTTCTCGAATATTTTTTGTTGGCTTTTTGATACATATATTGGGTCGTAGCCATTATATTCTTTATAATCATATTTTGGTTTGAAAAAATTTTTAATAATGGGAATAGCGATTTTATTATACCCCAAAGACCAGTAAAATTTCTGAAAAATATTGTTTTGCCCTAACTGATCTATGTTTTTTGTAACTATACTGTTTCTATTGTACTTTGATTTCAAAGCTTTAATATCTTCTCCCAAATAACTATTGGAAAAAACATTTGAAGGATCTATGTGAAGGAGAATGGTTTGTTTTTTTTGGGGCAATAGTGTAATTAGGCTATGGGAGTAGGCTATCATGGTACCATCTACACCCATATTATAACAGTTGTTGGAAATTTTATTTGGGTTAACATGGTGGTTGGCTCTAGAACTACCAAAGACAATAAAGTCGAAATCATTTTTGGTTTTAAGGTATTGATTCAATTTACCTATACTTTGACCACTATATACATCATCACTTATTTTGTTGAACAAAAGATATACAGCTTTGTCTGCTATAAATGAAATAAGCAAAAAAGATATAATGATTTTAAAGACATAAATTGTTTTTTTTCTATCCATATTAACTAAAATTGAAAATAGATGAAGTTTTGTGATGTTGAATAGAACAAACATATAAATATTACCATTATTGAAATGATGAAGGATAATTTATAAGGCGTGTAATCTCTTCCAACTTCTTCGAGATTGATATCTCGGTATTTTAAATAAAAATCAATTAATAAACCGATTGCCAAAACAAGAATTGAGTTGACCATAATGCTAATATTACCGATATATGGAGGGCCAAAGGAAAAAGAGAATATCTGTTTGATTGCTGTTATTGCTGAATTAAAGGTTTGAGCCCTAAAAAATATCCAAGCAAATAATACAATTAAGAAAGTGATACCGTAGCCAAGAAATTTAATTTTCCTTATTGAAGTAAAAAGAGAATTAGCATTTAAAAGTTTTTCGATACATAAAACCGTTCCGTGAATACCTCCCCAGATAACAAAATTCCACGAACTACCATGCCAGAGTCCTCCAAGGAGCATGGTTAACATCAAATTTCTATAGGTGATTTTTATGCCTTTTCTGTTGCCGCCTAATGATATATACAGATAATCTCTTAACCAATAGGATAATGACATATGCCATTTTCGCCAAAACTCGGTCAACGACCTGGAAAAATAAGGCAGGTTGAAATTTTGATTGAATTTAAATCCCAACAATTTGGCAGTTCCGATCGCTATATCCGAATATCCTGAAAAGTCAAAATATATTTGAAAAGCATAGAACACTGTTGCTAAAATTAAAGATGTTGAATTATAGATTCCTGTATTGGCATAAATCGTGTCAACATACACCCCCAGTGTGTCAGCAATAACTATTTTTCTGATGAAACCTATAGTTATTTGAAGCAGACCTTCATTGAACCATTCCTTTTTGAATTTTCGAGGCCTTTCTATTTGAGGTAAGAGGTTGGATGCTCTTTCTATTGGACCCGCCACAAGCTGGGGAAAAAGTGCAATATAAGTACAGAAGGATAAAAAGTTGCGAGTAGGTTTAAACTGCCCTCGATAGATATCTATGGTATAACTTAAAGTTTGAAAGGTATAAAAACTTATTCCAACAGGGAGGATTATATTTAAGGTTAGATCATTGGGCTGCCATCCAAAAGTATTTGCTAACTCTGTAAATGAATCAACAAAGAAGTTGTAATATTTAAAAAAAGATAATAATCCAAGATTGGATATCAAACTTAAAAGAAGCCAATTTTTTTTTCTTCGGTTTGTTTTGGCCGAATATATTTTAGAACCAATGGAATAATCAATTATTGAGCTGATCAGGATTAATGATAAAAACCTCCAATCCCACCAAGCATAAAAAATATAACTTGAGACCAATAACAAAATGTTTTGATGTCTATGGTCTCGAAGAATCCAATAAAGAATAAAAACAGATACAAAAAGAACTAAAAATTCTGTAGAGTTAAATAGCATTGGAAATATTTATTGCAATTAAAATATTTCAAATATAAACGTGGATGCAGAGAATCTATTTTGTTTTTTGGACTAAAATATTTTAAATGGGCAAGTCTTAAAACAGGGAACCCAAAACAAATCATTAACAAAAATTGAATAATGAGGTTATTGCTTTTTAAAAAAAGTATGCCCGTGATTAAATCACGGGCATACACTTTTTATTTAAGTAATATTTTTAATCAAAATCAACCTGATACATAAACTCTTCAATGTTGGTATAACCATCACCATCAAAATCACCCCTGTAACTTTGTTCCAGGTTACCAAAAATTCGGATTTCCCATGCATCCGCCATACCGTCTTTGTCCGTGTCATAGGAATCTGGTCTGGTGTTGTGGGGAATTTCAGGCAATACCCAATTTGAGACGTTTTTAGGTTGGTAATAACTATTGTTTTGTACAATACTTAATTGACTTGAGTCAAAGGAATCACGGTAGGTTTGAACATAGCCATTGTCATCCAAATATTTAAAAGCCCCTACATCCCCATTGGAGACCAAGTTATCAAAGGCTTCAAAAGGTGACAGTACGTTCACAGGATTTGGAAACCCAAAACTGTGTTCGGTCTGTGTGAAATAAACTGATGGCGCAGAAATGGAGGCATCCTGAAGGGACCACATTGTGGAATTGTCTTCACTGCTGATGCCTTGTAAATTAACATCAACTCCACCAACAGTACCATTAAATACGTTTAACGCAGTATAAACCAATGGATTTCCTGAGGTAGCATCTCTATCTAACCTAATTTTATCGGGCGTAGTTCCTTGCCTTTGATAATAATTACCTACTGAATTCAATAAAAGGGAATGATAAGTAATACTATTTTTAGATGGGGTATTGTGAATAACATTGTTTATTTTTTCTGCCCTTCCGTTAAATGCCAGATTGGGCGTTCTATTAACGGAGGAAAAAACGTTGCTGTGCCAACTTATCGCATCAACAAAGTTTTCCGGATCGCCCTCCCTATTGGGGTTAATCTCTACATATGCTCCTGTGTTGGAATCCTGTATAAAGTTATGTTGAAAAGTAAGGTTTCTTAAACCTGTTCCGTTGGCGGCATGTTTTTCAGTTATGTAGGCACCTATTGCTTTGTCCTGCGCAAAAGACAAAGAACAATGGTCTACAATGATATCTTCACCTCCGTAAAACAATAATCCCCATGTAAAGGCGTCGTCCTCGGAAGTGACAACACCGTTCCTGTCATAAATGGGTCTACTTCTTAAATATCTGAATATTAAATTTTTATTGTCTCCTGTACTTCCATCAAATCGTAGACTTCTATCGGTAATGGTTATTCCTCCTTTGGGTGCAGATTGGCCAAATACAGTTTTGTTGTTCACGCCTTTATAACCATCGTACCACCCTCGACCGATATCTCCCAAATGCATATCTCCAGAAACATCAAAAACAATATAACCGACATTAGCTTCTTGCAGGGCAGTGAAAAAACCACCTGTATAATACTCGTCATTGCTGCCACTCCTGGCATGATGGGTCAACGCTGCGTACGGATCCAGAGTGTTTACGATTGCCAAAGCTTTTCCCCTACCACCGGTTGCGATTGAACCAGGGCCAAAAGCAGAAGGGAATGCCTTTAAAGCCCCCATGTCTTTGTCAGAATCAGAATATTGTGTTTTAACAGTAACGGAGGCTTGCTTCTGTTGTGTTACGTCTCCATTGGTAATTTCAACCGTATAGGTAAACGAATCGGTAACAACATCTCCGCTTCCTTTGTTGTCATCTATAGTTGGGGTGTAGGACAGCACATTGTCCTCATTGATTGTCAGCTCCCCATCCTGTGGTGCCGTAGTCTGTACGATATCGACCACTACATTTTCGGGAATACTGTCGTTGCTTAACACTGCTAAAAGAAAGGCTGTGTTTATGGCATTAATGGTATACTCATCATCCACAGGTTGAAATCCATTAGAGCTTACCCCAGTGGTATTTTTTTCATTAACGATCTGCTCTTCTATGGTATCAGAAAACAAATCACTGTCCTTGCTACATGAAAGAATCAGGATTGAAAATAATAATAACATAAGCTTTTGCTGAATGGATTTGTGGGGCGCCATTAAACAGGTAGTCAAGGGGTTGATAATAAAATTGATTTGGGAAACTAAAATACTACTCTTCTTCATAAAATCGGTAAAACACTATTTTTTTTCGATGAAATACATCTTTTTTAATGAAGATACTTACGACGAGGATTGAATTGTAGATGTTAATGGAATTTTTATTCGATGAAATGCATATTTCTTTAACATTTTCAATCAAAAGTAGTTAAGACCAAGTTAATTGAAATTAATCAAAATGATTAACATATGAGAGGGTTGAAAGAGTTGTTGGCATTTGAACCCATTTTGAAGAAAAATTTAGTTATCCAGCAGAGAAATTGAATTTAATTCGATTCCCCCAATGATATCAGAGAAGTATTTAGATCTTGATAGGAAATGGTTAATTTGAGATAGGGTAAATTATTCTTTCGTTTTAGTAAAAAACGGTACGGATATTCGATATAATAAACACATGTATATCATTCAATGAATTATGATGGTTTTGTAAATTGACCTAAATCAATTAGTATTCAATTTTATAACTTATATCCTATTGAATAAACTGTATTAACTTGGCAAGCTAAAATACACTTTAATTAATCAAGTTTAAGAAAGAAAATTAGATTGCCTGAATGGTTAATGCTTAATTAAATTAAGTTTTTCACCCAATTTTAAATCCCATTCACTTGGTTCTATGGGGCTATTACCTCCATCATGATGAAAGGTAAGTTCACCAAAGTATAATTGGCCATCAACATCGTACCAATCTACACGAACATAGCAAAAAGGTGCTGCCAATAACTCGGACAGTCTAATCATCTCCTCCAATGTAGAAGGCCTTTTTATATCATAATCACTAGGTTCTGTTTTTTTGCCATCTTTTACGGCGGCCCATTTGAAAGGTTCCCTCTTCCAGTTAACGTCGTACCAATTTCGAAAATGATGATCCGTACCCCTGTTCATATCAACTTGTATGGTAATAACTTTGCCATTGAAACAATGTAGTTTGTAATCAAAAGGTATTTTTCCTTCTTTGTTTTGGAGTAACTTTTCTACAATAATCCTTGGCTTTATATTTTTATACTGCCATTCTTTGGATTCCCAATAATAATTATGGCTTAATCGCTTTTTTAAACTTTTTTGAACTTGGTTCCAATCAATTTGTTCCGTGTCGTAAACAAAAACACCTCCGCCGCTGTCATGGTTTGTTTTAATAATATAGGGTGGTGATGGTAAATTATTGGGTACTATATCCTTAGGGTTTACGGTATGGTAATAAAGTGGAACCAAATACTTATCACCAACTTTTTCGTTAATATATTCTCTAACTGCAAATTTATCAGCACATTTTGTATGCAAAGGGGTGCGGTCATTAAGCTTTAACCAGACTATTTTTTCATTCAATGTTTTTGGGTCATTTAGATCCGGTGATTTTCCCATTCTTTTTTTGTGCCTGTGTATTGTGTATATTTTTTCAGGAACTAGCCTTTGTTTCAGCCAATAATAGATGTTACGGATAAACTTGGCCAAATATGTATTTCGAATAAATTTTTTGTAAAAGTTTTTCATAGTTGAGGACGAAAAAAATATATCTTAACTAACTCGTGTTTTTTAAATTTAGTATCAACTTCATGTTTAATTCCGGGAGATTTTAGAGCAAACTAAAATAGAATTTGGAATATCTGCCATGATATGTAATTACTTGTTATGCATTTCAGAATGGTTATATACTACTAATTGAAATGGTATCATCATTCGTATTTGAAACCAAAGAATTGTGGGGGGATTTAATCAATTTTGCAAAAACGAACATGGAAAGAAAAATTAAATAAAAATTAGAAAAGTACGTATGAGAAGCCATTAAAGTGAGAGAAATTACTAAACTTATATAAAATAATTCGGGTCTAATCTTAAATCCTCTTAAACTTTTAGCTAATAAAAATATATAAATGCCCAGTAGGATAATAAAAGGTATAAAACCAGCTTCTCCTATTACTAACAAATAAGTATTGTGAACACCAGGCAAGCCACCTGGTCTTCCTGAAAATTTTCGCCATCCGTTGCCAAAAAATGGATGGTCCATGATCTTATCATAATATAACGACCAAGTGTGGGTTCTTGAATCTTCATTAATTGTTTTGGAGTCAACTTGTTCGCTCCCAAAGATGCTTTTCAATGCAGTAAAACGTTCTGCGTTTAGGGTGAGTTTGTTTGAAAATGTGAAAATCAATATTAGTACTAGTGTGCCAACCAAAGGAAGTAAAAGGTTTTTTTTACTTTGGAGTATAGCAAACAAATTAATAATTACCCAAATCAGAATGAATGTTCTGGAAAAGGTAAGTATACCGGCCAGGGTCAATAAAAATTGACCAATTAATTTTAAATTTCGATTAGCTATGGAAAAAGATATTGCGAAACCAACTAAGCAAACACTGCCAGCTGTATTAGGATTTAAATAAAAACCACTGAACCTCCCGTAGTTTTCCTGAAAATGTCCTGCTTGAGCAGTTGGAAAAATAAGCGCATTCACAATAATACTAATTGCACCTATTAAAAGAATAAAATATAGTTCTTTATACTTTGAATTTCTAGCCAATTCCGCTCCACATATGACAACCACCATAAACCTGATCAATTCTTTTAAAAAAAAATTGTTTATATCTGGATCTGTATAATTAAAAGATGCGAAGACAAAATATAGTAGACCTAGATATACAAACGGATAGAGAGGTTTGCTCTTTTTGGTGAAAAAAAAGAAGATTACTAAAAGTAAAGATGTAAGATAACTACTGATAGAGCCAAATTTTGGCCCAAAATATTCCAACATATAACTCGGTATGTTGCATAACAACAAGAATAAGGCAAGCAATTTTATAAACTTCAATAGCATAGCTTCCAAGCAGTTCTTTTCGAATATTAATATAGTCACATTTTTGAAGTAACTAATTAATATTCAAAAATAATGGTGTTTACTGTTTTTTTATTGACACAGTGTAGATATTTATTACACAAAACTAAGTTGATGAAAAAAAATAAAGAATTAAAAGAGTTAAATGGCAATAAAAAATTGATAAGAGATTCAATTGAATTATTAAAAACCCATTTTGGAAATAACTTTGGGAACTATGCATAGCTCTTGAAATACAATTATTCGTTCGATTTATATGTGTTTTTTAATGATACTTTACTGTAATTGAACAACCTTCATCAAATTATAACATTGATGAAGGGTGGACAGTGGAGATTGAAAATTCCACCAAGATTAAACAAGTTGATTGGGATTAAAGAATTTTGGCAAAGCTAAGAATTCATGATTCAATATTAAAAGTCTTGTTTTTCTGTATTTTGGTAAAGTAAAAAAGAATTAGATTTCTCAAGATTACCACAACAGTAGTTGCTATTGCTATTCCGAACACTCCATAGGGTTTCACTAAAATAAAATTCAATATAATATTCAGAACAATACTAACAAATGAAACAATTGCCATATAGGAGTTTTTATTGATACTAGTTAAGAAATTGACCAACAACATTCCAGATATTTTAAAAGGGATATAAATCAAAATGATTTTTTGTAATCCGGATACTAAAACGGAATCTTCAGAAGTGAATTCGTTTCTTTCAAAAAAGAGGGACACAAAAAAATCCGAAGTTAGGATTCCCGCAATTGCAATTGCCGTACTTATTGCAAAGATTATTTTAAGAATTTTAAATAGTTGTTCGAATGCCTTTTCACGATTTTCCAATACCGATTTGGAAAAATGTGGTAATAATACATTGTTCATGGCAATAACTAAAATACCAATAGCGAAGGCTGGAATTTTTAAAGCATAATTTAAAGCAGCTATGGATCCTATTGCCAATTGTGCGGCAAAGAATTGATCAACAACACCATGTAGACCAGCAAAAGCACTTGATGTTATTTTTGCGGGGATTTGTTTAAACATTACAATGGCGTTTTGGCTTCTAAAATCTGGGGAGGATAGTTTAATAACATTTTTGCGCAAACATATGATCAATAGATATATAAAACCAATAACGGAACCTATAAGTGTGCTAATAGCCAATAACATATCCCCCAAAGATTCTCTAAAAAAAAGCAAGGCTACAATGGTCGTAATCGCTATAAAAACCCCACGAAAAGAAGAATATGCAAATTCATTATTTATATTTAGAAGGGAGGCGAGAATTGAAGATAATCCCCAGAAGTATAGACTGGGAAGAATAATGTAAAATTGGCTCTTAACCAAATCGTAATAAAAATCCTCTTTTCCTGGAAAAAAGGCTTCAAGATAAATATCAGTGCCTAGTATGGCAACAAGAGAGAACAGGGTAGCCGCTAATATGGAAGTAACAAACCCCATTGCTTGAAAAGAACCAATATTGTTGTTTTCTGATTTCGTTTCAGATATATAGTTTGGGATGAAAACTGTGTTGAAAGATTGTAAGAAAACATTTTGGATAAACCCCGGAATCAAAAAGGCGATAAAAAATGTATCGAGAATCATTGAAAGCCCAAAATTTGAAGCTACCAATGTTTCCTTATAAAACCCCAATCCCTTTATGAACAAAGTAACGGAACCAACAATCAATATGTTGCCAATCACCTTGTTTTTTAAGAGTCCCTGAATTTTATTTGCTAGCGTAGAAAACACAACCTTATTGGATATTTAAACAATGATTAATTTTATGGGACCATTCCTGTGCAATATTTTCTGCATTGAATTTAGCAACTTTTTCTTGTGCTTTTTGTCCAAAAGAAATTCTAAGCTCTTCGCTTTCCATTAAAATATTGAGTTTCTTGGTTAAGGCCGAAGTATCATTCACATCGATTAAATACCCGTTTTCACCATTTTCGATTAATTCGGAAGGGCCTGTGGGACAGTTTGTGGAAACACATGCCAGACCAAAGTGCATGGCTTCTATCAACGCATTTGGGAAACCTTCATAAATTGAACTGAAAGCGAAAATTTTAGCACGGTCATATACCTTCTGGATTTCTTCAACCCTACCTACAAGGTGAACCTTTTTTTGAAGATTTAATGTGGAAATAAGGTTCTCCAAATCTTTTCTTCTTTCACCTTCTCCCACCAAATAGAGTTGCCAATCGGTATAGTTGGTCTTTGAAAATGCTTTTATCAGTACATCCTGGGCTTTTTGAGGGTGTAATCTACCAACATTGAGGATAATGTTTTCCTTTGAGGATTGATTTGATGCAGTGTCCATATCAACTTTAAAATCAGTTGAAATTGGATTTGCTATGACCGTCTGCCTTTTAATGTTCAATTTTTCCTGGTAAAACTTTTTTGTGTCTTCTGTTTGAACAACAAGCCAGTTGGCATAAGGATAGAACAAGTCCCTAAGCTTTTTCCACATGCTGGGTATCCTATCATTCTTTGGATTGTTTCTTTCACTTATTATGACAGGTATGCCACATAGTTTTCCCGATATAATTGAAAGTATATTGGCAGAAGTGATAAATCCTAACAGTATCTGAATGCCGTTCTGTTTGATGATTGTAATTAATTTTCTTACCAGTTTTAAATTATTTGCAACTGCTGAAACAATCCCAGTACTATTATTATTTTCTTCTAAGCAATAATGTATGGTGACACCTTTCTGAATTTTATAAAAAGGTATGGTCCTTACCAAGCAAATAATATGCACTTCATATTGATTAGAAAGTGTATTTGATAAGGTGGATACTACTCTTTCAGCACCACCAGATCTTAACGATGGTATAACAAAAGCAATCTTGGCTTTATTCATTGTTTTGGGGATTCAACAAATTTGTACTTGCAAGATGGGTAAAAGACATTTTAAAGTCTAAAAAATATTGTAAAAGGTCAGTTTTATCGTTGTAACATCCCGAAATTTTTGTTCGTATTTTGAAATTTTCTTTGAAAAATCCTCAAAATAGGAGCAGACGGGAGAATTGAGAAACTTAGATTTCCAATCTAATTGTATTTTCCAAAGTCATTTTTCTGTTTAAATCCAGTTTTAAGCAATTTTTTATTTTGCCTAAATCGGGTTTTAAAGACAAAAAAGTTTGGCTTGGATTCATCCAAGCCAAACTTTATCCGATTCTTTTTTTAAGATCTATGATTTCTTTCCGATCTGAAAGTACTCGAATCCCATGGAATTCAACTTTTCATCATCGTACTGGTTTCTTCCATCAAAGATAACCGGTGACTTTAACAGTTTTTGTAATTCATCAAAATCAGGCGCCCTAAACTCTTTCCATTCGGTTAGCAATATCATGGCATCTGCTCCTTCCAAGGCAGCGTATTTTGCCGTGAAGTAATTTATATTGGGAGTGTCTTTAAGGTAAAAGTGTTTTGCTTCCTCCATGGCCTTTGGGTCATAGGCGTTGATTACAGCTCCTCTTTTAACCAATTCCTTTATGATGTATATGGCAGGTGCTTCACGCATATCATCAGTGCCTGGTTTAAAAGCAAGCCCCCAAACGGCAAATGTTTTTCCTTTGAGATCTTCACCGTATTTATCAACTACCTTTTTGGCAATGACAAATTTTTGGCGATCATTGACATCTTCCACAGCCTTTATAAGTTCTGGAGTATATCCGTGCTCTTCCGCAGTCCGCTTAAGTGCTTTAACATCTTTTGGAAAACATGATCCTCCATAACCACTACCAGGATAGATAAAGCTATATCCAATTCGGCTGTCCGAGCCAATTCCAATACGAACCTTATTTACATCCGCATCGACCAATTCACAAATATTTGAAATCTCATTCATAAAAGAGATTTTAGTTGCTAACATTGCATTGGCCACATATTTTGTCATTTCAGCAGACCTTACATCCATGGTAATCAGTCGGTCCATACTACTTCTAAAGAAGGGTGAATACAGGGAGCGCATTTTTTTGGTTGCAGCTTCATCGTCGGAGCCAACAACCACACGGTCCGGTTTCAAGAAATCATTGATGGCATCTCCTTCCTTTAAAAACTCTGGGTTGGAAACTACATGGAATTCAATTTCCACGTTTCTTTTTTTCAATTCGTCGGATATCGTTTTTTTAACCTTATCCGCTGTGCCTACCGGAACAGTTGATTTATCGACCACAATAAGTGGGGTGGACATATGTTCGCCAATTTCTTTGGCAACCTGTAGGACATACTTGAGATCTGCGGAACCATCTTCTCCCATAGGAGTTCCAACGGCGATAAAAGCAACATCACAATTTTCCAGATTATCTTTTAAACTCGTACTGAAAAGTAGGGTATTATTATCAATATTTCGATTTACCATGGGTTCCAAACCTGGTTCGTAAATTGGGATAATACCTTTTTTTAGTCCTTCTATTTTGTTTTCATCAACATCTATGCAGGTTACCGTGTTTCCCATTTCTGCAAAGCAGGTTCCACTCACTAGGCCTACATATCCAGTGCCAATTACTGTTAAATTCATGTTTGATTTTATTTAATACGTTTTATTAAGAATCTATATGCACAAGTATTTAAGTCTAAACGCAATAACAGCGAAATTATGATATTGCTTTTTCCGGATGGTAAAATTGTTTGTACCAATCAATAAATTTTTTGACACCTTCTCCTATTGGAGTATTGGGTCTATAATCGTAATCTCTGATCAAATCATCAACGTTGGCCCATGTTTTCTCTACATCCCCAGGTTGCATTGGCATATTATTTCTTTTGGCCTTTATACCCAGACTTTTTTCAATTTCTTCAATAAAGTCCAATAATTTTACGGAACTACTATTGCCGATGTTATATAATTTGTAAAGTTGGTTTTCCGCTATTCTTTCCGAAACATCGGCTTCAATGATTCGAACTACACCTTCGGTAATATCATCAATGTAGGTGAAATCCCTCTCCAGTTTACCATGGTTGAAAACCTTGATTGGATCACCATTTAAAATTGCTTTGGTGAACAAAAACATTGCCATGTCCGGCCTGCCCCATGGACCGTAAACGGTGAAAAAACGGAGTCCGGTGGTCGCAAATCCATAAAGATGACTATAGGTGTGTGCCATTAATTCGTTGCTTTTTTTGGAAGCGGCATACAAACTCACTGGATGATCCACAGAATCCGTAGTCTCAAATGGTATTTTTTTGTTTAGGCCATAAACGCTTGAACTGCTGGCATATACCAAGTGCTTTACCTTATTGTGACGACAACCTTCTAGAATATTTAAAAATCCCACTATATTACTGTCCACATAGGCCTCGGGATTTTCAAGACTATATCTTACACCAGCTTGTGCTGCAAGGTTGCACACCACGTCAAACTTTTCCTGTTTAAATAGTTCGGATAAATTGTCACGGTCCGTCAGGTCCATCCGAACAAATCTAAATTTGGTCTTTTTGGTGCTTGTGGTCAATATGCCTTCTTTTAAAGCATCTTCTTTGTCAATACCAAGTACACCAAGTCTCGCATACTTGAGGTTTACATCATAATAATCATTGATATTGTCAAGGCCTATCACCTCATGTCCTAGGTCTAACAATTTACAAGATACATGGAACCCAATAAAACCGGCAGCACCGGTAACTAAAATTTTCATATTAAGCTTTGGTGTAAATAGTGTTTAATTTTGATTGAAAATGGAGTACAAATCTACTTTCTTTTAGTTTGTTTCGGAAGTAACTGCCCAAAGGTTTTTCAATAACCTTATGTATCAGAAGGGATAAAACCATCATTAGTAAAATCAAAGAAACAAGTAATATCCATTTGTTTACGTAGGGTGAAAATTGGTTTAATATAGTATAACCAATATTTTGATGAATTAGATAAAGCGGATAGGTTATGGCCCCTAAGGTTAAAAAATATTTTTTATTTAAAAAGTGCAACTTTTCAACACTAATTAGATAAAATAAGGTATAAAATGTTGTGATAAAGAATGAAACTGTTAAGTAGGAAAAATGATGAACATAGGCTTCATTAAGATGATCAACCTTCACAAAAGCAAATTGTAAAGAAATCAAGTAGCAACAGATTAAGAAAACAAAATATTTCCATTTAAAGCCTTCTTTATAAATGAGAAAGAAGAACATTCCCGCGACAAAGTACGAACTCCATTGTGGAAAGGTGATAAAATATAGCAACTTTAATGGAAAGTAAGCCTTTCCAAAGGGAACGACCAATTGTAGGGCAGCAATGCCCAAAAGGGCTATGGCAAAAACCCTTATATATTTAATCAAATTGAAGAATAAAATAACCCCAATTAAAATATAAAATTTGAGTTCAATTATTAAGGACCAATAAACTCCATCAACATGGGGTATTCCAAAAAAACCATGAAACATAGTGAGGTTCAGCAAAATTTCTTTTGTTGATAATAAGCGCTCTGGTGCCCCCCAAAAAAATAGAACTATCAAAGTAATCAAAAGGCAAATCCAATATGCCGGGTAAAGTCTACTAAAACGGGAAATCATAAATTTGGTGAGATTCGAATTTAAGGCTGTCATGAGTATTACGAACCCGCTGATTATGAAAAACAAATCTACACCGAGGTAACCATATTTAGAAAGCTCTTCAAGAGGCTCAAACCGAACTAAAGACAAATTATCCTTTGAATATCCTCTAAAGCAGTAGTGATAAAACAATACATAGAGTGCTGCAAGGAAGCGCAGTAGGTCAATGTGGTATAATCTTTTTCTTAACACAATATATTGTGATTAAACTATGGACACAAAGATGTGAAAAATGAAATGGAGGGGTGTAAATATGATGACTATCTACCTAAAACTTCGATTAAATTCAATCTTTGTTTACTTTATAAGATACTCAAGATTGCATGTTCTGGTAATATCTCATGTTCTCCTTCAAAAATGAACAGATTTACGTTTGGGTTCTTTTTCGCAAAAAAAACAGCCCTATTATTGATAGAGCCGTATTTCCCTAGAGCTCTTCTATTTTCGAGTAAGTATAGTGTTTCTTTAAGGGTAACCATTCTAAATGGTTCATCTTTATAAAGTTCGCTTACAATTTTATTGTAAAAGTTAATTGAATGTGTGATAGGTACGCTTCCTTGGACACCATCGTGTATGCCAGTGTACAAATTAAGTTCTGTGGCCATTGATTTTTTCTTTGATATCGGCATATGTAAGGGAGACCTTCTTCGAGCCTCATAAATGTTCAAACTGTCTTTGGATTCTGTGCAGGCCAGTATATCTTTCCAAGATAGGTTTTCTTTACTGATACTTTGATAATACCAAGACTCCAAATCCGATATGCCGACCCAAGATTGGTAGCTTGCTACTTGGAATTCAGATAATAAGTAGTGACACATCGCGGTATAACCTCCACCACTTAAACCAATAACATGTATGTTTTTTATATCCACATTGGAATTTTGTATTGCAAAATCGATAGCTTCATCTATTTGACCAATAACAAGATTACTGCAGCAGGAGTTGGGATTGTTGTTTGGACCATTAAAGTTGGGATGAATGTAATTAAGGTTATTTTCCAGACACAACTGAGACAAAGGGTCTGGTTGCGTATGGTCACCGCCCCATGTGTGAAGACTAACAACAAGAGGTCTGGCCTCTTTGTCCTGTGTTTTATGGAAATATGCATATTGTTCGTGCTTTGTGAACCTACTCTTTATCTTAACTTCTTTAAAACCCCTGTTCCATTTATTTGGTGGGTCAACTAATCGAGTAATTATAAGCACTGCTTTCTTGGCATATTGGGCTTGATTAAAGTCATAGAATACCAACAGAGATATTAAAACACTGATTACAATTATATATATTGACTTTATCTTCAATTTAGTTAATGAGTTTATGTATAAAGTAAAAGGTTAGAAAATTATTCCGATGTCGGCAAAAATATTTAATGAATCCGCTCATTGGTTAATTTACGTTAAAAAGTAGACATAAATACTTTTGTTTAAACTTGGAAATCATAATTAAGGTTATTGGGTGTCATTAAGGGAAATGTGACCGATTGCCCTTATTCCCCGAAAGTTTTTTTACCAATTATAAACACTTAATCGATTATTTCACATCTTGACCGAATAGGTGACTGAAATCATTTTATGGGTGAAAATTACTCTTACTTTTATAATCGAGAATTTGATTCTCACCTACTTATATCAACCCAAAACTGAAATGGAAACCACAGTGTTAAAGAAAATTTGGTTGTCACCTCCTCATATGGGAGGAAATGAAGAAGCCTATGTAAAGGAGGCCTTTGAAACCAATTGGATAGCTCCTTTGGGACCTAACGTCCAACAATTTGAAAAATCAATTGAAGATTTTGTTGGAAATAATGCCCATGCAGCTTGTTTAAGCTCAGGAACAGGGGCCATACATTTAGGACTGGAGCTTTTGGGAGTAAGTAAAGGAGATGAAGTGATCTGTCAAAGTTTTACTTTTTCAGCTTCAGCAAACCCTATCACTTATTTGGGAGCATCTCCAATATTTGTGGACAGTGAAGAAGATACGTGGAATATCTCACCGATCCTTTTGGAAGAAGCAATTAAGGATAGAATGGCCCATGGAAAAAAACCAAAGGCCATTGTGGCGGTACATTTATATGGAATGCCCTATAAAGTGGATGAGGTTCATGCGATAGCGAGGAATTATGATATTCCGGTAATCGAAGATAGCGCTGAAGCTTTGGGTAGCTCTTACAGAGGCTTTAATTGCGGAAGCTTTGGTGATATCGGGGTTTTATCTTTTAATGGAAACAAAATTATAACCACTTCTGGTGGTGGAGCCTTATTATGCAAAGACCAAACGACCAAGGAAAAGGCAGTTTTTTTGGCTACTCAGGCCAGAGATAATGCTCCACATTATCAGCATTCCCATATTGGTTACAATTATAGGATGAGCAATGTATTGGCCGGAATTGGTCGTGGTCAAATGGAAGTTCTGAAAGATAGGGTGGCGGCTAGAAGGCATAATTTTCAATATTATAAAGAGCACCTTTCAACCTTGCCTGATATCACTTTTATCAATGAGCCAGAAGGAAGTTATTCCAATAGATGGCTCACCTGTATTTTGACCCCATCTTTTGAAGTAAGGGAAAACTTAAGAACAGCCTTGGATAAAAAGAATATAGAGTCTAGACCTTTATGGAAGCCTATGCATTTGCAACCGGTATTCGAAAAAAATGTTTCGTTCGTTAATGGAATTAGTGAGGATCTATTCGAAAGAGGGTTATGCTTGCCTAGCGGTAGCAGTCTCGAAATAGATGATTTGGATCGAATTTGTGGAATCATTAAAAACGAACTCAAATGATCAAGGAATTCTTTTTTAGGGGTGGTAGGCGATATGCTTCCAAATGGACGGTACTTTTCATAGACCTTTGTATTATTTCCTTTTCGTTCATTTTGGCATACTTTATTAGGTTCAACCTAAGTTTCAATTTCGATGTACAGCGATTGTGGGCCCAGCTTCCGGTCATAGTATTACTGTTTTTGGCTGCTTTCTTGATTTCCGGGAGTTACAAGGGGGTGGTAAGGCATACGGGGATTAAAGACGTATATGCCATTTTTAATGCGGTATGTTTGGCCAGTATCGGTGCCATTGCGGTTGTTTTGGCAAATAGATATTTGGAGTTGGTAGATAGATTCACAATTCCATTGTCCATCATTATTATTAATAGCTTATTGGCATTTTTGGCACTTGCAGCGTCCAGATTTGTTTTCAAAATAGCTTTTGAAAGTATAATGAAAAGTGGTCAGGCACCATCAAAGAACCTTATAATTTATGGGGCTGGGGAGTCGGGCATCATTACATACAATACATTGACGAATCACTCGAAAATGGGAGTGAAAGTAATTGGTTTTGTTGACAACAACTTGCAAAAAGTCGGTAAACAGATAAATGGGGTCAAAGTATATGATAAATCCATACTGACAGAAGCCTTTATCAAGTTCAATAATGTTTCAGAAGTTATTTTCTCCATTCAGACGATTAACCCAAAACGGCTGAGGACCTTGGTAAATGAAATTGTTGATTTGCCCGTAAATGTAAAAATAGT
Organism: Flagellimonas profundi; assembly: GCF_017313275.1. Taxonomy (GTDB): domain Bacteria; phylum Bacteroidota; class Bacteroidia; order Flavobacteriales; family Flavobacteriaceae; genus Flagellimonas; species Flagellimonas profundi. The sequence goes on from NZ_JAFLNM010000001.1 coordinate 622,992, forward strand.
TCCACCAGTAGAGGATTGGATCAATGGAGAGTTGAAAGTATCACAGATCAAGCGAGTCCAGATTGAGGATTTATTGGATCGACCTCCAATTGAAATCAAGAATAGCAAGGTGATGAAGGATTTTGATGACAAAGTAATTATGGTTACTGGAGGAGCTGGGTCTATCGGTAGTGAATTGGTGAGACAGATTTGCAAGTACAACTACCGTTCTTTGATTATTATCGATCAGGCAGAATCTGCACTATATGACTTACAACAGGAATTAAAACAGGCTGGTTTTTTCAACTTTGTTCCCATTGTCAGCGATATAAGGGATAAAAACAAAATGCGTGTGCTGTTTGAACAATACCAGCCCGATAGGATATTTCATGCTGCGGCATATAAACATGTCCCGCTCATGGAGCAGAACCCTTATGAAGCGGTGAAAATCAATGTAGCGGGTACCAAAACCATTGTTGACCTTGCATCTGAATACGAAGTGGAAAAATTTGTTTTTGTTTCTACGGACAAAGCGGTGAACCCAACGAATATTATGGGAGCTACCAAACGTATTGCGGAGATGTATATTAGTTGCAGACAGCAGGAAGGCAAAACCAAATTTATAACAACCCGATTTGGAAATGTGCTAGGTTCCAATGGGTCGGTAATACCATTGTTCAGAAAACAAATAGAAAAAGGAGGGCCATTAACAGTTACCCATAAAGATATCACGCGGTATTTTATGACCATTCCAGAAGCATCCCAATTGGTATTGGAAGCCGGTGCCATGGGAAAAGGAGGTGAGATTTTTATCTTCGATATGGGAGAATCCGTAAAAATCATGGATTTGGCCAAGAATATGATTAGGCTTTCAGGATTGCAATACCCCGATGATATTGATATTAAGATCACCGGTTTGAGGCCAGGGGAAAAGTTATATGAAGAGCTTTTGGCCAATGGTGAAAATACGCTTCCTACATATCATGATAAAATCATGATCAGTAAGGTAAGGGAAATCAATTACCCCAAAGTTCGTACCTTAATAGACGAGCTTTGTATATCCAATCTTTTCTTTAAGGACAATGTCGTTCAATTGATGAAAAACATTGTTCCGGAATATATTTCCAACAATTCAGATTTTTGTAAATTGGACGAAAAGAAGTCAAATCCAGAAACCATAAAGGAATCCAAAGTAAATTTTCCCCAACTAAACAGCTAAATTTTAAGTACCATGAACCTAAAATTAAAATTGGCATATGTAATATTGGTATGCCTGATGTATTCTTGTGGCTCCACGCAAGATGTAGTTTATTTTCAAGACGCTACCCAATTTGAAACATTGGTTGATGATAATACGTTTACTTCCAAGTTTAAAGTAGATGATTTGGTCAGTATTCATGTTTCTACGTTAGATCCAGAAGCCAGTGCTCCCTTTAATTTATTTCGGGGTGCCGAAGAAGGAGGGTTGTCCATGCGTCCGGAACAAGTTAACTATTTGGTGGATGAAAATGGAGAAATTGACTTTCCTGTAATCGGAAAAATAAAGATTGAAGGTCTATCCCCAAGTGAAACTAAAGCATTATTGAGGGAAAAATTGTCAGATTATTTGAAGGATCCCATTATTAATATTAGGATTCGAAATTTTACAGTGACTATTTTGGGAGCTGTTAATCGTCCTGGGACTTACCCCATCAATGGTGAACAAATTACGATTATGGAGGCTTTGGGGTATGCCGGAGATATCAATATTAAAGGTAGACGAGACAATGTGATGGTAATCAGGGATTTTGACGGAACCAAGGTCTATAATAGAATAAATCTCAATAGCAAGGATGCTCTAAAATCACCAGTATACTATTTAACGCAAAACGACGTGGTATACATAGAGCCCAACAAATCAGGTAAAGTACAATCTAATTTGGATCAAAGAGCAAACATAACCTTTTCTATTGCCTCATTGTTGATTACTTCAACCATAATCCTGTTAACTAGAAATTAATATTTCAAATACCTTATTTCAACAGGTTAAATTAATACGCTCCAATTTATATGAACAATTCTGATTTTGATTTGAAAGCCCTTATAAATAAGTATTTGAAAAATTGGCATTGGTTTGCAATTGCAGTTGTAATTGCCTTGGTTCTTGCTTTTCTTAAGTTAAGATATACAACACCAAAGTATCAGTTAAATGCTAAAATTCAGGTGGTTGAAGAAAATAATTCGGTTTCAGAACTCAGTGTTTTAAAAGATTTGAATGTTTTTAGTGGTAAGGGAAGTACGGAAATGTCGGATGAAATAGAACTTTTAAAATCTCGAGATAATTTTATTAAGGTTGTTCAGAAATTAAAATTAAACGTCTCTTACCAATTATTGGGCAACTTAAGGAATACAGGAATTTATCCAAATTATCCAGTTGCTATTAATTTTTTGGCCGAAGATTCTATTCAAAACAAAAGTGAATTTTCATTTTACATTAAAATATTAAATGAAAATGAATTTACATATGCGGTTGAAGAAGATGCAGCCGAGAAAAGGATACCTTTTGGGTCCAACATCAAAACGAATGTTATTGGAGACATAATAATTACACCTAATATTGAGTATTTAAACAGATTTTTAAACCAGAATATTCTGGTAACGATCAGGCCTGTTCCTTTTGTTGCCCAAATTTACAGAACCAATGTAGAGGTGTCTACTGTTGATGAATTTTCTAGAATAATGAACATTTCTCTACAAGATGCTATTCCTCAACGTGGGATTGACGTACTTAACGCCTTGATACAGCAAAATAATGAAAATGAAATTCAGGATAAAAAAACTATTGCAGATAGAACCAGTCAATTCATAAATGATCGTATCGCGGATATTTATTCCGACCTTTCCTCTGTTGAGGAAACGGCTGAAACCTTTAAAGAAAGTAGAGGGATAGCTGATTTAGCATCGCAATCCAGTGTAAACTTTCAACAAAGTGCGGCTAGTGAAGCCGAACTGCAAAATGCAAATATTCAGTTGAATATTGCTTCTTCCATGCAAAATATGTTGAGTGAACAGGAAGGTTATGAGATTATACCAAATGCTGGCCTTACGGACCCTAGTATAGACAATATTGCTACACGTTATAATGAACTGGTTGCAAGAAGAAACCGGTTGTTGGAAAGTTCCAATGAAAGAAACCCTGTGATTGTGGAATTAGACCAACAATTGGAAAGTTTGAAACGTGGAATGCAGTCAAGTTTAAACAATGTTACCAACAACTTGAATTTGAGGGTCAATAGTTTGAGCAAACAATTGTCTCAGATCAATTCTAGAATCTACGCCACCCCAGGTGCCGAACGGGCATTGAGGAATATTTCTAGAGAACAGCAAACTACCGAGGGACTCTATATTTACTTGTTGCAAAAACGTGAAGAGGCACAAATCGCTTTTGCCTCTGCTTCACCCAAAGCAAGAATTGTTGACAATGCTTATTTGGCAAATCCATTGCCTGTGGAACCCAAACGGATGATAACCTATCTAGCGGCGCTTATTCTTGGATTGATAGTTCCATTTTCAGTAATTTATGTCAAAGACCAGTTGGACAATAAGGTCCATAACAAATTGGATTTGGAGCATATTGCCGGAGACATCCCCGTAATTGTGGAGATTCCCAAATTGGGAAAAAAGGATACAAGATTGGTCAAAAAAGAAGATAGATCTGTTTTAGCGGAATCCTTGAGAATATTACGGACCAATTTGAACTATATTCAGAAGTCTCATAAATCCACCTTCAATAACATCATATTCATTACATCGAGTGTACCGGGAGAAGGCAAAACCTTGCTTTCTTCTAACCTAGCTGCTATTTATGCCAATACAGGGAAAAAAGTTTTGCTTATCGGTGCCGATATCAGAAACCCTAAGCTATATGACTTCTTTACTACTGATGACATGGTTAAGACCGATAAAATGAAGCCAAGAAGAAGCACTAAGGATGGTTTGACCGAATACCTTGTCAATTCTAAATTGACCATTCATGATATAACCAATCCTGCTCAAGTCAATGAAAATTCGATTGATATTATATTTTCAGGGAAAATTCCACCCAACCCATCAGAGTTATTAATGAAGGATAGAATGGGCGACCTATTTGAAAGAGCATCCGAACTTTATGATTATGTAATCGTGGACACCGCACCATTAATGGTTGTGACTGATACACTGTTGATTAGTGAATATGCAAGTCAAATTCTTTATGTGGTCAAAGCAAACAGCACGGAGAAGAAGGTACTTGACTTCCCGGTTAAACTTAAAGCCGAAGGAAAACTTAAAGGTTTGTCTTTCGTTGTAAACAACGTAAAGCAAAACAATTTAGGCTACGGCGGAAAATATGGTTACGGCTATGGGAAATCCACGAAAAAATGGTGGAAATTCGCTTGATCAATAAAAAGTTTGAATCGTATTTTCAATAATGGGAAGTAACCTATTCAATATTTTTTTGGATAGCTTGATTTCTTTTAACAAACCAAGCTGTCTCAGGTTATGGACATCGGTTCCCACAAAATCTATTAAATCGTCTTTCAATAATTTTTCGGCCATTTTATGTACTTCTAGACCATAAGATTCTGAACTTAGGGAAAGCAAATTGAGTTGGAATAAAATGCCATTTGATTTCATCGAAGGATACTTACCATATTTTCCATGATAGTACATGTACCTTTCAGGATGGGCTAAAATTGGAAAAAATCGGTGTTTGGCGATTTGTTCAACGGCGGTGTCAAAATTAAAAGAGGGTTGAAGATAGGACATTTCAATAAGTAGATACTCGTTTTTTAATGGCATGACCTTTTGATCCTCCAGAATGTTTTCAAAGTTATCATCGATCATGTGCTCCGCAGCACAATCAATCTTAAAGTCCGACAACCCCTTTCTTTTCAGTTCAAAAGTGAGTTCGTTGTATGCATCTCCAATGGTTTTGGGGGTGTTGTCATAATGATTGTGCATGATATGGGGAGTGCATATAAAATTGGTCGTACCGAACGCTGCAAACCCATCCAGTAACGCTATGGATTCGTCTACCGTTTTTGCTCCATCGTCAATACCAGGGAGTAGATGATTGTGTATATCTACCAGACCATGTAAATAATCGGCCAAATAAACCTTTCTTTCAAAAAAACTGAACATGCATAAAATTTGGACTGCAAAGATAATGGATCTAGCAGGTCATTTAATATGATAAAACTCAAATAAAAATGTTTGTTGGATATTAAAACAAAAAACCGGCCTTTTTTAAGGCCGGCTCGATAGAATCACTACTTAATGTATCTTATAACTAAACTCAGTAGCTAAGATAAGCCTTAATTTAATCCATTAGGATTAACAAAAGATCAAAAAGGTTAATGAAAGATTAATAGGATTAACCAAGGGGTAAATAGCTGGTAATTTTTTGTTTATTTAGCGGTATGCTGACGAGGAGAAACCTTTATGTCGTTGTTTTTGTGATTGCTGTAATTGGCCTTTTGGTGGTACAGTACCAATATCTAAGGGTTGGTTTGGGTTTGGCAAAGGCCCAATTTTCCGATAAGATTGATAAGGCCAGGGAAAACATCAACAGTGAATTATCGGAGGTGAATTCGTTGACCTATACTTTGGGAAACGCGATTAGAAAAGATACATCCGAAGTAAAAATTGGGTTGGACAGTCTTGAAAAGGCATCCCAATACTATTTAAACGATTACATTTCTTATCAGTTGAATGTTTCAGGAATAGATGCACCTTTTTCCTATACGCTCTATTCACGCGATTCCATAACCTATTTGAGTTCGGTTCGCCCTCACCTCAAAGCACAGGACAACTTAACCTATCCAATGAAAATCGAAGGGTACCTACCAGAATTGCTCCAAAAGGAAATTATCTTGGAAATCGGTTTTGAGGACTTGAACAAATATTTTTTAGGCCAATTAAGAGGATTGATCATTCCCGGGCTGTTGTTTCTATTACTGATCATTATTGTGGTAGTATGGGTGCTGAAATCATTTTACTTGCAACGGAGCATGATTACCACTACCAATGATTTTATCAATAACCTTACCCACGAGCTCAAAACCCCTGTTTTTTCAATAGGGTTGGCAAGTAAGATTTTGGAAGAAGATGTTCCTGAAAACAAAAAGGCCGTTGTGGAACTCATACGTAAAGAGTCGGATAGGTTAAAAACACATATCGACAAGGTTTTGGAACTGGCAAGTATGGAGTCGGGCAAAAAGTTGCTGCAATTTCAAGAAATCGACTTTCGAACTGATTTAAAGAATATATGCGAGAGCTTCACTATTCTTTCTGAGCACAATGCCATTGATTTTGATTATGAATTGGAAGAAGGGCCTTATTACATCCGTGCCGAAAAGTTCCATTTGGAAAATGTAATTGGAAACCTTTTGGAAAATGCACGAAAATATTCAGATGATCCAAAGGTTAAATTAACAGCCAACAAGCATAAAGGATGGCTCGTTATAAAAATCATGGACAATGGTCCTGGGATTGCCAAGGATGACATCAAAAAAATATTCAGTAAGTATTACAGGGTAAAAAATGGTGATTTGCACAAGGTAAAAGGATATGGCCTAGGATTATATTATGTGCAAAAGATAATAAAAATGCACCGTGGAAAAATTACAGTGGAAAGCGAACTGGGAAAAGGAACAACATTTATCTTATCCCTAAAATTGACCAAAAATGGATAAAACATACAAATTGCTTTTGGTAGAAGATGATAATGCCCTGGGGTACTTGCTCTCGGAATATTTAGGAATGAAAGGATTTTCCATTACGTGGGCCAAAGACGCTTCAGAAGCCCTGGTAAAAACCAAAACAAACGTATTCGACCTGGCTATTTTGGATGTGATGCTTCCTGATATGGACGGGTTTGAGCTTTCCCAAAAAATCAAGAGCTTGAATCCAGAGCTACCCTTTATATTTTTAACGGCCCGATCGCTTAAAATTGATGTTTTAAAAGGGTTTTCCCTTGGTGCGGTGGATTATCTGAAAAAACCAATTGATGAGGAAGAACTTGTGGTGCGCATCAATGCACTCTTGTCCAGACTGGTTGCGGACCAGGAACAAGAAGCCCATGTCTCCCAATACGAAATAGGGGAGTATGTGCTGCATATGGATAATTTTGAACTTAACTTTAAAGGGCAACCCATAAAACTGACGGGTAAGGAGTTTGATCTTTTGGCCTTATTGGCCAAAAACAAAAACCAATTGTGTACCCATAAGGAAATACTGACCACTGTTTGGGATAAGAATGATTATTTCAACAAGAAAAGTCTCAATGTATTTATCTCACATTTACGGAAACACCTGGGGCAGGACCCCAAACTTAGCATTGTTAATGTAAGTCGTCGTGGTTTTATGCTTCGGGAAGAAGATTAAAGAATGGGTGTTGTGGCTTGGTTTTTGCAGTATTCTTTTAAAATCAGGATACTCCATTAGTCTATATGTTCAAGTTTTTTAAAAATAGTTCTCACCGACCTTCGTTGCACGAATTAGATCATTTATATGGTCATACCATATGCAAATGCCCATTGCAAGAACAAATTTCATATTGTCAAAGACTTATTGAAAGAACAGAGTACCAATTGCAGCAATCCTGTCCTAAAAAAGATTCCAATCGTTTCAAGTGCTTAATAGATGCGGCACATCAAGAGCTTCAAATATTGAATGCCAAAAGAGTGTCTTAGAAGTCGATTTAACTTTAAAGGTTGGAAAAAATGATTTCTACCTGAGAAAACATTCGAAAAAATAGTAAGTTTAGGATTGAAAACTCTTATAAATGAAAAAGTCAATCCTCTTACTCGCTTTGTTGTCAATTTGTATCAATGCATCTGCTACGGAAACCAAACTTATGGTCCGGGCAAAGGCTAAAGATGCCAAGTTTGTAGGTAGTTCCATTGGAGGGGCACATATTATTATAAGAAACACTTTGAACGGACTTATTCTGGCAGAAGGCGAAACAACAGGTAGTACGGGAAATACCGACATCATAATGAGAAGCCCTCACGAGCGTTATACCCAACTATCGGATGATAAAACAGCTGGTTTTCTTGCGGTTGTGGATATTGATGAGCCCACTTTTGTACAAATTGAAGTAGTATCTCCCATCAACAAAAAAAACGCACAAATACATGCAAGTACTCAACTATGGCTTATCCCCGGAAAGGACATCCTGGGCGATGGTATAGTGGTTGAAATACCCGGCTTTGTAATAGACATTCTAAAACCCAATACGCATCAATATATTCCACTGGAAACTGTACCTGATTCGGGCTTGGTTATCGAAGCCAATATTGTGATGATGTGTGGTTGTCCCATTCAAAAAGATGGCCTTTGGGACTCCAACCTTATGGAAGTAAAAGCTATTGTAAAAAAGGATGGCGCAGCATTTAAGGAAGTGACTCTGGACAATCCTGAACAAAATACTTTTAAAGGTAATTTGGAAATTGAAGAAGTCGGCTATTATCAGATTACGGTATATGCCTATAATTCCAAAACAGGAAACACCGGTGTCGAGAAAATCAATTATGTGATCAGGGAGTAAGTTCTTTGTCAGCATAAACATTCAATCTTTTTTTGATTGATTTGATGGGTGAAAATTGGTACCTTTTGCATTCCAAACCCAACTAACTTGTTATGAAAAAGAACATTCCGTTCTACCTGTTGTTACTGATCTTAGCCGCAGCTTGTACTTCTGGCCCCAAGGCAGATTTATTGGAAGAGGGGATACCGGCACGAATGGCGGAATTTAGGAAAGGACAGGTTTCCGATGTAGTCTATTCATTGTCTTTTGATATTCCTGCAAAAAAAGAAATGCCCATTCCGACTCAATTACAGCTTGATTTGGAAATTAAAGACCTTTCCCAACCATTATACCTTGATTTTAATGCTGATGCATCCTTACTTAAAACTATTCGGGTAAATGGTGAAGGACAGCCTATCAATCATCAAAAGGAACACATCATTATTTCAGATAACCTTCAAAAGGGCCTCAATACCATCGAAATAACTTTTGATGCTGGGGAACTATCCTTAAACCGCAATGAAGATTATTTATACACACTTTTGGTTCCGGACAGGGCCAGCACCCTTTTTCCTTGTTTTGATCAACCCAACATCAAAGCACGTTATAATTTGGATGTAACCGTTCCCGAAAATTGGAAGGTGTTGGGCGGAGCCCCTTTAAAAGAAAGCATAAAAAAGGAGGGGAAGGTTCAACATATATTTGATCAAAGTGATTTGATGAGCACCTATTTGTTCTCGATGGTTGCCGGTACGTTTGAATCTGTCACGGAAAATCCTGGAATATTTGATATGACCTTGCTGTATCGTGAAACGGATTCGGCCAAAATAGATTATAGCATTCCCAATATTTTTGATTTGCACCAGCGCTCCGTTGATTTTTTGAAGGATTATACCCAATATGATTTTCCTTTTCAAAAGCTGGACTATGCGGCCATTCCAGGTTTTCAATATGGTGGAATGGAGCATGTAGGGGCCATACAATACCGTCAATCCTCTATTTTTTTGGATGAAAGTGCTACCGAACGCCGTCGTATGGGCAGCGCTAAACTTATAGCCCATGAAACTTCCCATATGTGGTTTGGCGATATGGTGACCATGGACTGGTTCAACGATGTATGGATGAAGGAGGTATTCGCAAATTTTATGGCCGATAAAATCATAAATCCCACCTTTCCGGATATCAACCATAGATTACAGTTTATGATTTCCCATTATGGAGGGGCTTACGGTGAGGATAGGACCAGGGGCACCAACCCTATTCGGCAAAACCTGGATAATTTGAAGAATGCAGGAAGCCTGTATGGTGGCATTATTTATAATAAAGCACCTATTATGATGCGCCAATTGGAAGCAGCCATAGGGGATAAGGCATTTCGGGACGGGATAAGGGAATATATTGCCACGTACGCCTATGGAAATGCCACCTGGACGGATTTGGTCAATATTTTGGATAAGCGCACACCCAAGGATTTAAAAACATGGAGCGATGTATGGGTGAACCAATCTGGAAGACCCATTTTAGAGCAAAACATTGATTATTCCGATGGAAAAATCAAAAACTTTACTATTTCCCAGTATGCTGAAGATGGAAGCGATAAACTATGGCCCCAATCTTTTGAGATAACCTTGGTATATCCGGATAGCACCCGAACTATTCCGGTAACCATTTTAGAAAAAAATACAAATCTTGATTTAGCTTTGGGATTACCCAAACCAGAAGCTATTATCTACAACTCCAATGCTTTTGGGTATGGTGTCTTTCCATTAAATGAATCGGACCTACAAATTATCCCAGCATTAAAAAACGAAGTAGCCAGAGGTTATGCCTATCTCAACACCTACGAGAATGTATTGACGGGCAATATTTCCCCGTCTAAAGCTCTTGACCTTTATATGGAAGGCGTTCTTCATGAGAAGAATGAATTGGTTCATGGATTGATCTGCGGGCGTGCCAGTAATATATTTTGGAGTTTCTTAAATGAGAGCCAGCGTGAGGAAAAACATGCTTTAATAGAGAATATGATTTGGAAAGAACTTCTGGATGATGCGTACAAGCCCAATATCAAAAAAAATATATTCGGACTTTGGAAAGGATTGGCATACTCCAATTCCGCAAAAGAAAAGCTTTATCGTATTTGGAACAAAAGTCTCGAAATCCCAAACCTAAAGCTGAATCAGGATGATTATACGAACATGGCCATGTCCTTGGCATTGTATGAACACGAGCAATCTGAAACCATATTGGAAAGAGCCAAGGAGCAATTAAAAAACCCCGATAAGGTGAAGCGTTTTGAGTTTTTAATGCCAGCCTTGTCTTCAGATGTTATAACTAGAGATGTCTTCTTCGAATCTTTCAAGGAAGCCAAAAACCGCGAAAAAGAATCTTGGGTGGTCACTGCATGTGGGTTTATGCATCATCCTTTGCGTCAAAAATCAGCAATTAGGCATGTGCCATTGGCATTGGATTTACTGGAAGAAATACAAAAAACAGGTGATATTTTCTTTCCAAAGCGATGGCTTTCTTCAACTGTGGGGCAATATCAGTCCAAAGAAGCTTTGGAACTTGTTGAAAAATACTTAAAGGAGCACCCCAATGTTAATTCTTCCTTAAAGGGAAAACTACTCCAATCAACAGATGATTTGTATCGCTTTGTAAATCAGGGATAAAGCATTTTTCCGTTTCTCTTATGTAACTTTAGTTACCGTAAAATCAGTATAAATAACTGTTTATCAGTTGTTTGATGACGAATGTCATTGGAATATAGAAACAGTGATTATACCTTGGTTCCGTTTTTAATTTTAATAAATACGAGTACCATGAAAAAGATTTTAATGTTGGTGTTTGTTGTTCTTGGAACAGTGACACTAATGGCACAGGACAGGGATAGGGACAGAGTCCAAGATCCCGATCAAGATCGAGACCGTTTAATGTTGGTTGATGGCGATGTTCTTCAAATTCGCGATCGAGACCAGATTCGTTTGCAGGACCCCATTACGCTAAACGATGGAACGGTTGTTAATCCTAACGGAACATATTTTACCCGAGATCGCGACAGACTTCGATTAAAAGATGGTGAATGTTTGGATAATGATGGAGTTAAGTACCGTAATGAGTACCAGTATCGTTACAAAGTGATGCAATCTGACAAAGGACTGACTGATGCTCAGATTCAGCAGCGTAACCAAAACAGATACCAATTAATGCTTATTGACGGAGATGTCTATCAAATTAGAACACAGTCACAAAATAGATTACAACAGCGACTTGAACTTGCCAATGGAATGTCCGTCAACCCAGATGGTACATACATGAACCAAGATCGTCAGCAGTTGAGGCTTCAGGATGGAGAATGCTTGAATTTGGCCGGTGAAAAATTCACCAATATGTACAAGCATCGTAAAATGATCATGCAAAAGAACATGAAGTCCATGAAAAACATGAAGTCCAAAAAATCCATGAACAAGGCTGCCCTCAAGAAAAAGGGAAATGTTATGTAATGGTTTAGGATAAAGGGCTTGACTACTATAAGCAGTCAGGCCCTTACCCTTTTAATTATAATTGAATTATCATGAAACGGTATGCACTCATAAGCGTTATTTTGTGTATAAGCGCTATAAATGTTGTATTTGCTCAAAAGACCGATAAGGAAAAGACCGATAGCGAAGATTCCTATATTTTAATGGATGTAAGTTATATGAACGATGCGGTTTTTATGGGTAGACGAGATTCCATAACTGCTCCGTACCTATTGCCTTCCATTGGATATTATGATAAATCTGGATTGTTTGCTGATGCCACGGTATCTTATCTTACAAGTTCGGTTGAGCAACGTGTAGATCTTTTTTATTTGACCGGAGGGTATTTGTTCGATTCCAATAATTGGAGCGGTGGTGTTTCTGGAACGGCTTATTTTTATAATGAAGAGAGTTACAATGTACAATCGGAGGTGGTCGCGGATATTACAGGATTGATCAGTTATGATTTTAAGTTGCTGGAACTATCGGTTTATGCCAGTTCCTATTTTAATAAGAACAGTTCACCTGATATATTTTTAGGGTTTATGGCGGATCATACCTTTAGGGCATTTGATGACCAAATGTTGTTTGCCCCGAGATTTTCGGTGTATGCGGGGTCCCAATACTTTTATGAAGAATACTATACCACCAGCCGGTTGGGTAACAGGAAAAGTAGTAGCAGTGGACAGGGTAGTGGCCCGGGAGGATCAATGGATTCAGGAACCGAGGTTACCACGGTCCAAATTGCCGAGGCATCCGAGTTTAATGTACTGAATATGGAATTGAGTTTTCCTTTCCAATATCATTTGGACCAATTTATTTTGTCTTTTACACCTACTTGGGCGTTTCCCCAGACCCCGGCAACCCTAACTACCGACACGGGTACATTTGAAGAGGATTTGGAAAATGTATTTTACTGGTCGGTAGGTTTGAGCTACTGGTTCAAAACCAATGAGAAGAATTAAGGGTTCTATTGGTTTTTGGGTAAATACAAGGTGATGGTTTTGCCCTTTGTGCTAATTTTATCCAAATGGCCCATGAACGTTTTGTCTTTCATTAAAAAATGAACGTGTACAAAACCATCCATATGTGTAAAAACTCCTTGATGATGTTCCGAATAAAATCCAATGAATTCTCCATGGGCATTCTCAAATGAAAATTTTTGCGATTTTATACCCTCCCTGTAGCCTTCAACTTCGGGTAAACGAGGGGTTACAATATGTGCTGTAACAGCATCAAATTCACCTTTTATTTTAAATGCGAAAGGTTGGTCCAGGTTATATCCATTTTCCTTGGCTATGGTAGCTACTTTTTCCTGAATGTCATGAACATTGTTCAAATCCCCCTCAATTTCAAAAATATCCCATTTGGATATATTGGAATACACAAAAAATGGGGAGCGGATGTCCCAATCTTTTCCTACTTCAAATGCTCCATCAATAAAGGCTGAGGCAACGTATGGTTTGCCGTTTACGACTGTGATTTCACCTTTCATTTTATCATAGGGGCCCATGCCATAGAGATGGGGTTTGTTGGAGATGGTGTCCAACCAAATGTTAAGGTCATAGGTAGTTCCCATATTTTTCATGGCTCCAATGGAATGCGTTTTTGGTAGTTGGGCACTCAATTGGATCATATATAAAAAGGCTGTAATCGTTAGAAAAAGATTCTTGTTTTTCATTTAATTTTCTTGGTTATAGAATTATGTTGAAAAGATAGCCTGAAACTATGATACAAAGCATTACTACTCCAAAGAATACCCCGATTAATTTAATCGTCATTACCTTTTTAAGGAGCATGGCCTCTGGAAGTGATAGCCCCACAACACCCATCATAAATGCAATTGCCGTACCTAAGGGAATCCCCTTATCTACTAAAACCTGAACAATGGGCAATATCCCCGATGCATTGGAATACATGGGTACAGCTAATATGGTGGCCACGGGAACTGCAAAAAGGTTGTCCTTGGACATATATTTTTCAAAAAAACCCTCAGGAACATAACCGTGCATTAGCCCCCCGATGGCTATCCCGATTATAACGTAGGGGAGGACTCCTTTCAATATTTTTAAGGCTTCGGCCCAAATAATGGGCAATCGTTTTTGAAATGGTTGTTTTTCTTCTTCAAATCGTTCTTGGTCTCTTTGTGCATTGGCAAGCACTTCCTTTACCCATGGTGTAAGAAACCTTTCCAGCTTCAACTTTTGAAGTATTACACCTGATACCGTCCCCAAGAACACACCGCTCAAAACATATAAAATGGTTGTTTGTACGCCAAAAAGTCCTACAAAAAGTCCAATGGCCACTTCATTCACCAAAGGTGATGTGACTAAAAAAGCAAAAGTGACCCCCAAGGGAATTCCTCCTCTCACAAAACCAATGAACAAGGGTACGGAAGAACAGGAACAAAAAGGAGTGACCACGCCAAAAAGGCTGGCCATTAGATACTCGGCACCATATAGTTTATTTCTGGAAAGATAATTTTTTACTCGGTCTATCGGAAAATAGCTATTGATGATTCCCATTAAAAATACTACTGTAAACAGCAGCAATACTATTTTGATACTGTCATAGATAAAGAAGTCTATTGCTTTGGCCAAGTGATTTTTGGGGCTCATCCCAAAAACATCATATACCAACCATTGGGCCATATGTTCTAGCCAATCAAACATTTAAGTTTTTTTCGAATTTATTGCAAGGTGGAAAGTACCTCTTCCTTCGATGGGACACGTCCCTTTATTACCACATTTCCGTCAACAACCAAAGCAGGGGTCATCATAACATTAAATTTCATGATGTCCTCGATATCCTCGACTTTCTCTATGGAGGCATCTATTTGATTTTCTTCAACAACGTCTTCAACAATACTGGTCAAGTTTTGACACTTGGGGCAGCCTGTACCTAAGATTTGGATGATATGTTTCATCGTTTTCATTTTTTGGTTTGCGATATATCAATGTGGCTTAATCGCAAATTTACGATAAAGAACAGCTGCAAACTGTGACAAATGTCACAGTCGCACACTTTTTAAAATAAGACAAACGCTTTTATATGCCATCTTTCAGGGTGTCAATACACTTAATTTGTTGCAGGACTTTTTAATTGTCTTTTAATCGAATTTTTTTAGAAGGGGTCTTCATAATGTCCAAATTGAAAGGATATACGAACCATCCATTTTGCCAAATGCTATGTTTCGCATGGGGCAGGTGGTGCCAATCAGAGATTTATGAGCAATGAATTTATACTGAATTTTACCCCCACAGGTATGATTCCGACTAAGGATATGACGCCTCACGTTCCTATTTCGGTTTCGGAAATTGTTGAAGATGTTCACCAGGCCTCGGAAATTGGTATAACCATGGTGCACCTGCATGCAAGAGATGAGACTACGGGTGTTCCAACATATAAAAAAGAGATTTATGCCCAAATTGTGGAAGGTATCCGTAAGTATGCTCCTGAATTGGTTATTTGTCTGTCCCTGAGCGGCAGAAACTTTAGTGAAATTGAATTCCGGAGCGATCCATTGCTATTGGAAGGTGATTTAAAACCTGATATGGGAAGCTTAACCTTGAGTTCATTGAATTTCAATAAAACAGCCAGCGTTAATTCTCCCGATACTGTTATGGCCTTGGCCAGCATTATGAAGGAAAAAGGAATTATTCCCGAGCTGGAGGCTTTCGACATAGGTATGATAAACTATGCTAAGTATCTAGAAAAGAAAAAACTGATAGAACCGCCATACTATTTTAATCTGTTGTTTGGAAATATTGCTTGTTCCCAAGCCAACTTATTACACTCCGGTGTTATGATCAACGACCTTCCTCAAGATTCACTGTGGAGTTTGGCGGGAATCGGTAACGAACAGTTGAAAATGAATTCGTTATCCTTGGCATTTGGGGGAGGAGTACGAGTAGGGATCGAGGACAATATTTGGTATGATTCCAAGAGGACGATATTGGCAAAAAACTCAGAGTTATTAAAACGGATTCATGTCATAGCCGATGCCAATGAAAGAACATTGATGTCTCCCAAGGATTTTCGGGTCAAAATGAACCTTGCCAAGGGGTTTGGTGAATATGGTAGGGCTTTTCAAAGCAATTGACATATGAAGATCGAGAAAAACAAAAAAGTTTCCGGTTTTGATAGGTACTGGGGAATTGTCCGTAACGGTCTGTTTCTTTTAGGGCTTCGTAATCGGCTTGCAAAATTGGGTATTGATGTTGCTCCATATTATTGGGTTCAGGAAGAAACAGAACCTTGTGCGGAGCCTATTATTAAAGACGATGCTACTTATACAGTAAGATATTTAAACCAGGATGAGCTTAGGAAAGTTTGTCACCTGGAACCAGGTGAAGATTATGATAGAATGATGGAAGGTGTTGAAAAAGGACAATTGATCATAGGTCTCGAAACCAGTAACAAGATCGCAGCTTATACTTTTGTGGAACTTAATGATTTTGATTTCAAAGGGAGGAGGTTTGAATTGGGACCTAATGAAGCTTACCTATTGAACATGTGGACCTTCCATGAGTACCGAGGTAAAAACTTAGCCCCATATTTACGCTATCAAGCCTATCAATTACTACGTGAAAAAGGTATAGACGTGAAGTACAGTATCACAAACTATTTTAATAAATCATCGATCAAGTTTAAAAATAAATTGAATTCCAAGCATCTCTATCTTTATTTGTGCGTCGTACTTTTTAAAAGGTACACCTGGAATTTTACACTTCGTAAATACTAATATTTATTTTACATTAAACTCGTATTATCTGCTAATACACAGGGAAAATCGAATCTACTTTCCGATGCAAAAAGTAACAATATTTTATTTTACTGGGCTTGCAGACTTGTGAGACACAAATGAGAAACAAAACAAGATTTTTGCTTACTTCTATACAATTATTGAAACAATATTAATAAATTTTATATCACTTGCTTTAAATTGATAAAGAATTATGTGCTTTTTATTTCCTTAAATATTAAAATAAATTTTTGTTATATTTCCAAAAACTTTGAAGGTGTATGATAAATTTTCCATTAGTGGCCGGAACGCTCGCTTCAATGCTCCATGTAATTTCTGGGCCAGATCATTTGGCAGCAGTAACACCATTGGTAATCGAAACTAAAAGGAAAGCATGGAAAATCGGCTTATTTTGGGGACTTGGACACTTATTCGGTATGCTTTTAATTGGTGTTTTATTTTTTTTATTTAAAGATGTTATTCCCATAGAAAGTATTTCAGAATATAGTGAGCAGTTAGTGGCCATAGTACTGATTGGTGTTGGCTTATGGGTGTTTTATCGCATTTTTAATCAGAAAAAGAAGCACCTACATCCACATGTGCATCATGGGACTGAAACCTATGTTCATATTCACGAACACGAACATATTCATTCGGATGGGCATCACCATACACACAATAAAATTGTAAAACAGGATGTGTTATCTTCTTTAGGAATTGGTTTTTTACATGGATTAGCTGGTGTAGCCCATTTTCTATTGCTTTTACCAGTATTAGGCTTTAAAGATAATTCCGAGGGTGTTCAGTATATCCTTGGGTTCGCCATTGGAACTGTATTAGCGATGTCAGCCTATGCGTTAATTCTAGGTAGATTAACGACATATTCGAAGCATCAGCACAATGATAATTTCTTTAAAGGAATTCGTTTAGCTGGTGGGCTATTTGCTTTGGTAATAGGTTTTTACTGGCTTTACTTAAGTCTTTAAGTTACAAATTACAAGTCTATGATTTCCAGTATCTGCAATAAATAATTGATTGTTATGTGTAGTTATTGAAAAAGGCCAATAAATAGCACTTTGCGTTCCTGTTAAGTTACCTTTATACTCACTACTTGTTTGAAAGTTAGGTCGTCCAATTAAACCATCCGCACCTTTGTTATTTTCTTCAGGAATCTTATCAAAAACTAAAATCCTACTATTGCCTGTATCATTTACTAAAATACCTTCTTCATAGAAACAGGTATCATAAGTCCAGTTTAAGGTATTATTTTCAGGTGAAAGCCTAAATTGATTCTGTCCAGAATTGTCAAAATTTTCCTGACCTATAATAATATCTGACTGTTTATTAGGGGCTTCATTCTTATCCTTCCAAATTAAAATCCTATAATATTGCGTGTCCGCTATTGCTAAAACTCCCTCTTTATTTATTTTAATCGAATATGGCCAAATAGGATCTTTATTTTCATAGTCTCTTGTACTAAAGTCGGCTTTACCAATAACCTTATCTGCTTTGGAAAAATTTTCGGTGGGTATAACCTTAAAAAATAATACACGTCTATTACCTGTATCTGCAATCCAAAGACTTTTGCCATCAGAAAATACACCATAAGGCCAATTTAAAGTATCCGCTCTAGGGCTAGCTGCTTGGCCTTTAACATTGGGTTGATTATTTTCAAAATCTGGTTGCCCTAGAACTACATCAGCTGGTTGTGCATTTACTGTTGGAATGTTATGCCAAATTAAAACGCGATGATTCCAAGCATCTGCAACAATTAACATTTTGCCATCGCTCCAAACACCAGAAGGATACTGTAACGTTTTGGAAGAGACTAGGGAATCTGAATTTCTGCCTGAATCTTCAATGACTTCTTGACCTAAAATAACATCTGGTTCTTGAAACTCAGTAACAGGAATAGTATGCCAAATAAATACACGATTTTGCCCAGTATCAGAAACAAATAACATATTATTAGCTACAAAAACACCTCTTGGTGCTAAAAAAGGTTTTTGTTTTGAACCTTTAAAAACATAGGAGTTTGTGACTTTATCACCTAAAGTAGAATAATCCATAGGCTAACAAATTCTTGGCAACTGTTCTCCTGGAAGCATACTTACCATGCGTTTGCCACCAATGGCGCTCTCCAAAATCACTTGTTTTGGGTGTGCTTCAACAACAGTTCCTATAATTTTCGCATTGGTGCCATTTTCATCCTTTTGTAAGGTTTCTACAAATGAATTGGCTATAGAAGCATCAACAAAGCTTAAAAATAACCCTTCATTTGCGACATATAACGGATCTAACCCTAATAATTCACAGGCACTTGCTACTTGACTATCTATTGGTAAATCTTTCTGAAAAATATCAATTCCAATATTAGAAGACAAAGCAATTTCTTTTAAAACTGTAGCCACGCCGCCACGGGTTGGATCGGTTAATAAATGAATAGCTGAACCAAACCCATCTATTAATCTTGAAATAGTATGATTCAAATTTATAGTATCGCTTTCAATGGTGGAATCAAACTCCAATCCTTCGCGAACTGACATAATAGCCATACCGTGTGTTGCTATGTTACCACTAACAATAATTTTATCTCCAATTTTGATATTCTTTTCACTGATATGCGCTTTTGGGTGAATGTTACCAATACCGGAGGTATTGATAAATACTTTATCGCCTTTGCCTTTTTCTACTACTTTAGTATCCCCTGTAACTACTTTTACATCCGCTTTCTCGCAAGCATTCTTTATGGCAACTAAAATCTCCCAAAACTCTGTCATTTTAAGGCCTTCTTCTATGATAAAACTTAAGGATAAATACTTTGGAGTAGCACCACACATGGCTAAATCATTCACGGTGCCGTTAACCGCTAGTTCGCCAATATTTCCACCGGGAAAGAAAATAGGAGATACTAAAAAACTATCTGTAGAAAATGCCATTTTTCCATTCATTTCTAAAAAGGCACCATCATGTCTTTCATTAAGAATATCATTACTTAATACATCAAAAACACCACTGTCCAGTAGCTTATTGGTTAATGTGCCGCCACTACCATGCCCAAGTGTTATAACATCGAAGTCTAATTTTGGCATTGGGCATTGCAGCTGCATTCGTATTTTCTTTGAATCCGACATTTATTTTTATTTAAAATGTATTATGCTTCTATTAAACCGGAAAAATGATAATAGGCAGCGCAAGCACCTTCACTGCTCACCATTGGTGCGCCAAGTGGAAAAGAGGGTTTGCATTTTTTTCCAAATTGAGGGCATTCATAAGGTTTCTTTATACCTTTCATAATTTGTCCTGAAATACAATCTGGGTGTTCTGGTGCTTCTTCGATTGAGATACTAAACTTTATGTTGGCA
Organism: Flagellimonas profundi; assembly: GCF_017313275.1. Lineage (GTDB taxonomy): Bacteria > Bacteroidota > Bacteroidia > Flavobacteriales > Flavobacteriaceae > Flagellimonas > Flagellimonas profundi. The sequence goes on from NZ_JAFLNM010000001.1 coordinate 643,146, forward strand.
TCAAAGGCGGCATATTTTTCTTTAACGGCATAACCGCTTTCAGGAATCTCGCCAATGCCTCGCCATAGCTGGTTTCTAATTTCAAAAACTTCAAAAATCATTTTTTGAGCTTCGGTATTGCCTTCCTCTTTCACAATTCTTGAATATTGATTCTCAACTTCAGCTTTATTTGCTTCTAACTGACGAATTACCATCAAGATACCTTGCAAGACATCCAAAGGTTCAAAACCAGTAACTACAATTGGTACATTATAAGTTGCCGAAAGTGGATGATACTCGGAATTACCCATAATGGTACATACATGCCCAGCAGCTAAAAAACCATCTATATTACTTTCATCATCATCAATTACTGCTTTTATAGCCGGTGGTACCAATACATGGGACGCTAAAATGGAATAATTAGTCAAACCTTTTCGGTGCGCATGAATAACAGATAATGCATTGGCTGGTGCCGTAGTTTCAAATCCCACAGCAAAAAATACAACTTCCTTATCTGGATTGTCTTCAGCTACTTTTACTGCTTCTAATGGCGAGTATAGAATGCGAATATCTGCACCTTTCGCTTTGGCCTCTAATAAATTAATTTTAGAACCAGGTACACGCAGCATATCGCCAAACGAACATAAAATCACATGCTCATTTAACGCCAAATGAATGGCTTTATCAATTAAATTTAATGGTGTTACGCAAACTGGGCATCCTGGGCCATGAATCATGGTTACTTGTTCTGGTAACATTTCTATAATACCATTTTTAACCAAACTATGTGTTTGCCCACCACAAACTTCCATGATAGCCCAAGGTTGTGTTACCGTTTTTTCTATTTCTTCGAGATACTTCTTTGCTAATTCAGGATCTCGATATTCATTCATATATTTCATGACTCTTCTTTTTTAGGTAAATAGTCTTCAACATCTTCCAGCTCGCCTAACTCGCCAATTTCTTCTAAATATTCAAACGTTTTTTTAGCTTCTTCCTCGTTAACTTTACTTATTGCCACACCCACATGCACTAAAACATAATCGTCAACATTAGCATCTGGTAGCATTTCTAAACTGGCTTCTTTCATAATGCCGCCAAAAGAAACCTTCGCCATTCTCACCAAGCCGTTATGTTGTAATTCTATACTTTTAATTTTTCCTGGAATTGCTAAACACATAGTACTTAATTTTTTATATGTTGATGATACATCAACTGCCCGAACGATATATTTTCGTCGTTAGCAGACAATTTACGATTTAATTTTAAATTTATTTTATCTTTTCTTGCCACCTGAGAAAGTATTGAAACTAACAGTGCATTTTGAAAAACACCACCACTACAGGCAATTGTGTTTATTTGAGTCTTTTTAGCGATTCTTATAATAGATTTTGCCAAAGTGTAGATGAAACTATAAGCTAATCGTTCTTTACAAAACCCTTCTCTGTAAGCTTTTACAAGCTTATTTAGAATATATTTGGATGGTATTTCGTCATAAGTTTTATCATGTAAAAAATCAATATAATAGCTTTTTGAGTATGTGTTTGCACAATCTTCGAGTCGCATTGCCGCTTCAGCTTCAAAAGTATTTATATCTACTAAACCCAAGGCCGAAGCTGCCGCATCAAACAACCTTCCTACAGAGGATGTTTTTAGGTTATTGGTTTTGATGGTTTTTGAATAGACTTTCCATTCGGTTTCAGTAAACTTATCTTTAATAAAAGGCTTCATTTCATCATCTAATAGACTGAATAATGGCAAACGAGATTCTTTAGCCATTTTGTCGTTAGCCAACCAATCGAAATATTCAAAATGTGTTAAACGCTCAATTTTATAATTTTTGTAAATAAAAAATTCGCCTCCCCAAATCTGACTATCGTCACCCAAGCCCGTACCATCCCATATAACTCCTAATATTTTTTTATTAGTATCGAATGCATCATGCTCTCCCAAAACACTTGTAAAATGCGCCTTATGATGCTGAACTTCTTGAATAGCAGCATTGTATTTTGAAGCCAGTTCGTATCCCAAAACACTGCTTTGGTATTGTGAGTGTTTGTCAATAAGAATTGTTTTTGGTTGGGTTTCAAATAAGTTTATATACCTTTCAATAGTTGTTTCATAACGCTTTAAAACATCGTAATTATCTAAATTTCCCAAGTATTGGCTTACATAAGTTTGCGTATTTGGGACATAAGTAATTGTACTCTTTAAATGTGCTCCCATTGCTAAAACTGGTTCTGTAGATTTTACATTAGCATCAATATAATTTGGTGCTAATCCTCTTGAACGCCTATAAATAAGCTCTATGTTACCGGCAAACTTTACTACAGAATCGTCTTGCGGAAATTGAATATCGAGATTGTGATGCAAGAAACAATCGGCAATATTTTTTAAGTGTGTATTAGCTTCTTTTTCTTCAGAAATAATAGGCGAACCATGTATATTTCCACTGGTGGCAACAATGGGCTGTTTAATTTCTTGCATTATCAATTGCAATAGTGCAGAAGACGGTAGCATCACACCTGTCTGGTTCAAATATGGTGCGATGGCGCTTACAGATATACTTGTGTTTTTAGTGTTTTGAAGAATAACTATGGGTGAAACTCTGGATCGTAAGGATTCTTCTTCGTGAGATGATAATTGAAACTCTTTTTTTACTGTTTTAACTGAAGGATACAATACTGCAAAAGGCTTATTGGGCCTTTTCTTTCTTTCTCTTAACTTTTTGATGGCTTCTGGATTTGAAGCATCACAGCACAAAAGATAACCGTTCGTGTTTTTAATAGCAATGATCTTTCCTTCGGAAACATATTGCCCAATTGTACTTATACATTCTATTTGATTTTTGGTAATAGTTTCTTCTACATTTGTTACTAATTTTAATTGTACCCCACATGAATCACAAGAATTTGTTTGTGAATGAAATCGTCTGTCGTTTGGATTGGCATATTCCGCATGGCAAGCCTCACACATATCAAATCCTGATAACGATGTATTTGCTCTTTCAAACGGGAACTTGGTTGTAATAGCATAGCGTGGCCCACACTGCACACAGGTTGTAAATGGATAATTATAACGCCTGTTTTTAGAGTCCGAAAGTTCGGTTTTACAGGATTCACAAACTGCAAAATCTGGTGTTAATGGCACATTGATTTGTGCCTGTGTTTTTGAAGGAATAATGGTAAAACCGTCAAATTTAGTAAATGTACTTTCAACGATTTTATAAGAAGTTATGATGGCTATTTCTGGTTTATTCTGAAGAATATCCTTTGAAAATTTATCTATATCTTCTTTTGAGGCGTTACAATAAATAATAACACCTTTTTCATTATTTGAAACTGTTCCCTCGAGTTGGTTATTTTTCGCAAGGTTAAAAATAAAGGGACGAAAACCCACGCCTTGGACTCGTCCATTTATTTGTATTTTAAACGTTTTAATCACAAAAGCTACACCTTAAACTTGTTGCTTCTGTTTCACTTTTTCAACGAGCCAATCACACCACTTATCAATACCTTCCTCAGTTAAAGAAGAAATTTGAATCACCTCTAATTCGTGATTCACTTCTCGTGCATCTTTGGTGACAGCCTCTACTGAAAATGGTAAATAAGGTAGTAAATCGGATTTTGAAACCAGCATCATATCGCTTGTTAAAAACATGCGTGGATACTTTTTTGGCTTGTCATCACCTTCGGTAGTAGCCATTAAAGTGACACGATAGTCTTCACCTAAATCAAAAGAAGCAGGACACACTAAGTTTCCTACGTTTTCAATAAAAAGCAGATCGATATTCGGTAAATCAAACTGATCTAATACTTGATGAATCATCTGAGCTTCCAAATGACAAATACCGCCAGTAACAATTTGTAGTGCTTGGATGCCTGTCTCTCTTATGCGCTCGGCATCACGCTCGGTTTCTAAATCGCCTACCATAACGGCTATATTTAGTTTGTTTTTAAGTTTTTCCGCCGTTTTTTGCATCAGTGTGGTTTTTCCGCTCCCGGCAGAGGACGTAATATTTACCAACAAGGTGTTGGTTTTTGCCATTTCCTTTTTAATAATATCTGCTACAAAGTCATTTGCCTTTAGCAAATTAATATTGGTATTCTCGCATTGTGCTGTTCCGCGAGCTGCTTTTGTGGATTTTTCTATACTCATAATATTTTTATTTTATTACACCTTACAGGCCTCAGAGTCTTGCAAGTTCTGCTCAATTTTATTTTTAGTCGTCAAATTCTACTTTATGGATTAACATTTCTTCACCTTGAATCACATTTTTACTGGGCCTTTCACAATTATCACAGATGAACCGATAATTTTTAACATCTGTAATATGGTTGCACACCTCACATTGAATTTTTAGTTTGGTTGACTCTATATGAAGCGCTACACGATGATAGCCTGGATTTGTGATATGGTAAGCGCTATAGGCATTATGTAACAATCGAGGCTCAATATTAGATAATATACCAACCTTAAGATGAATTGCTTTCATCTTATTCAATTTTTCTTGTTCAAACTCCATTTCTAAAGTTCGCATAATGCTATTAACGATGGATGTTTCGTGCATAGTTAATTCAGTATAGTTTTTAAATTTTTTAATGCTTCTATATGTTCATTTGCTTTTTCAATTAAAGCACTATCGGTAACCAATTGAGGTATTTCATTCGCTTTATTGAGCATCGCATTGTATTTTTTGGCTTCTTCTTCACTATTTTCATTATGCATAATCCAGTAGAGCTCTAATTGATTCACCAAAGTTAACGCACGCTCAAAAGGATATGCAACTCCTGTTCTAACACTTAAAGCATCTTCAAACATACCAAAAGCTTTATCTAAATTATTGTGCAATTTGGCTTCGGGAAAGCTCATTAAAGCGGTAGCATAATTATGACTTGCCATGGCGAATTCGTAAGGATAATCTTCTTTGGTGTAAAACTTCAATACTTCCTTAAAAGATGATGCGCAAAAGGCTGTCCAAATTGGCTTTTCTTCGGAGGATACAGGAATTTCGGAATAAATAAGTGCTAAATTATGATGTACATCTGCAAACTTTTGAGGATGCGTGTCTCGCTTAAACACCTTTAACGTATCTTGAAACGCATTTATAGCCGGTTTATAATATTGAGGGCTTCCATTCTTACTCCAAGTATATAATAAGGTAGCTTTCTGTAAACCAGCTTCGCCTAAAAATTCAGGAATATCAGCTTCCTTAAAAATTAAAATAGCTTTGTTTATTAAGTCTTTTGAAGCAATATAGTCTCCCTGGAAATTGGCGATTTCGGAAGCGTCTACGTATAACAGCCCAGCATTTACCTTTTGGTGCTTTGCTTCATAAAATTTAATGCCTTTATGGAGCAATTCTGAAATTTCTTCTAATTCATCTTTTTTATAAGGTAATTGTAATTGTGCCATTAATGCAGAAGCTAATTGAACATTTAAGGCATTTTTTGATTCGGGCGAGATGGCTTTGTCCTGTAGCGAACGTACCAACTGTTCTGCTTCCTGATAGGTATTTACATCTAAAAGCAAGTTACTGTAATGTTTCGCGATAAACACCTTTAATTCATCATGAATCGCCGTATCTATGGCTTCAGCATACATTTTTTTCAAGGTTTCAATAGTGAAGCGATTAGTATATTGTCCATAATGCTGGACAATACATTGGTTAACTAAGGTGCTTATTTTAGAAAACATAGGATCAGAAATATCGTAACCAAACTGTAGATGGGTAGCCACTAAAAGATCATTGTATAGGCTATTGTCTTCTGAAACAAATTCTAATGCTTTCTGCTGATTTCCTAGTTTATAAAAAATGATAGCCAAAAGATTATTTGCATTAAAAGCAATTTCCGGAAATATATAAGGCGGCTCTGTATCATTCCAATCCAGCGATGTTCTAACAACGTCATCTTCAACTGTGAGTAATTTAGATGTAGGATCAATTTCTTCTGGGTTACTTACAATAACAACCAACTCGTCCAAACGATTAACTGTCAAAATTACCTCGTGTATGGATTCTTTTAAATTAGTTGCTGTTAATATCGTAATCATCCTTGTTTACTTTTTGAGTTCCTCTAATATCTTTTGCGGCTGTTTGCTGCATATTTTTAGCATACACTTCTGCCAAGCGCTTCGATCTGTAGTCACCTATTTTTTTGATTAATATATGTTTAGGATCCTTAGTGTCAATAAATATTAATGATACTTCCCAACGGCTATTTATTTCTTCAATCTTATATTGTACTTCAGCATCTAATAACCATGCATCTTTTGGATCATTACGTTTTGTCATTACATATTGACTTTTATAAGATTTGTTTTTTCCACTATTTCATACTCAAGCACTCTATCAGTCATATCTAAATCATTATCAATTAAAATTTCTCGAATTGCAAGCGTTCTATCTCCTTTTAAATTTCTTGACTTCAATAAAAATTGGGTTGGCTCGTACATTTTAACGAACCATTGACTGCTTACTGGTGTGATTAACAATCTACTTTGAGTTTTTACATACGTTACATAAGCATAATGAATATTTTTAAAAACAGTTTCTACCAGCTTGCTGTCTAAAAAAATGTGAGATGACTTTAGTGCTACTTTTTCGTTCACAATACTTCTAAAACTTTTAATTCGTCTAGGATATGTTCAACAACTTTATCACCTGCATCTTTTACGGCATCACTTAATTCTACTTCTAATTTTGTGTTCTCTATGGCAATTAAATACACCTGAATATCGTTTGGATACTCATCTTGTAAAATCTTTTTAGCGTAAGACAAGGCCTGATCCCATTTCATGCCATGTAGAAACACCAAAGGATCATCTTGGGGTGCTCTCAACACTTCTTCGGCAGGAACTTTAAAAAGTGTTCCAACAGGTTCATTAGTATTTAAGGCAGCATCCACTAAAATAATTTTTTGATGTCCTTTTAATCCAAAAAGTACTTCAAAAGCTGCTGTTCCCATATCGAAAATATTGATTACCTCATTATCACCAATGTGCTCCTTAAGCTTTTCAATAACATACATTCCAACACCATCATCACTACGTACTGGGTTGCCAAACCCCATAATTGCAATTTGCATCTTAACTTTATTAAAATTAAAAAACTTTCTTAAGTGTTACCCTAAGAAAGTTTTATGTAACTATTTTATAATCTTTTTGTTACAGTTTGAATTTTGACAATTCAACTCCAGTTTTTTCATCATGAGCATGTACAGTACATACCAAGCATGAGTCGAAAGAACGTGCAACAATACCAACTTCTACTGGATCGGCAGGATCTTCAATCTCTATCCCCATCAATGCTTTTTCAATAGGGCCTGGATTATCATTACCATCTTGTGGCCCCACATTCCATGTGGTTGGCGCCATTACTTGATAATTCTTTATCACACCATCTTTAATTTCAATCCAATGTGCTAAAGCGCCACGTGCCGCTTCGGTTGCTCCAAAACCTTTGCCGTCTTTTTCAACAGGTTTGTTGTAGAAGACACCATCAAGATCAATTTCAGAAAGCCATTGCTCAATAAATTTATAGATTCTTGGTGCTTCATGAACACGAGCTAAAACGCGTGTAAATACACTTGGCCCTAACTTCTTGATAATATCTCCAAATAAAGGATCACGTATTTGATGTTCTTTGTTATTTGGATTCGCATTCATAACTACCCGTGCTAATGGCCCTGTTTCACAGGCGTGCCCATCGTATCTGGGTGACTTTGCCCAAGAGTATTGCCCATCAAAATCTGTATCATGCAGCACTTGCGACTTTGCAGGTGTAGGTAATGGTTCATCCCATGGATGCAAGCCATCTTCTTGATTATCGTACCAAGAATGCTTCACATGCTCGCTTACTTTTAAATGATCGAATTCATGCCAATTTTCCCCATCAAAGAATCCACTTGAGCTTATAAGTGCGTCATTTCGTCCTTCAATGGTTGGGTTGTTATACATGTCTTTATGAAGATAGGTTCCGGTTGCTAAAAATTTACCAACGCCTTGTCCAAATTTATCTAAACCAAATTCGAGTCCAGCTCTAATAAGTAATCCAAGATCACTGTTCTTGTGTGAGTCGTTTTCTTCTACCCAAGCCAGCATATCGTCCCATGATTTAATTTCCATGTAACGCTCAATGGAACAGCCTAACCACACAGGTTCCAACCAATCATTTTTAAATTGCGCCAAAATAGCATGTGCTCTGGTGATATCCTTTAATGTTGGTGCACACATTACGCCACCAGGTACCATATAACTTGAATGTGGCCACTGACCTCCAAATAGTGCATAAATTTGAACAGGAAGCCCACTGGCTGTTAATCCTATTTGAAAAGTTTCACCAACATAAGCAGACCACCGCTTTACCACTTCTTTATAAAGTGGTTTGTTGGCATATTTTTTATTTGCCAAATCGGTAGCGAAAATCGCATAGTACCATCTCGGGATACTTTGTAGTGTTTCTGAAGCCTGCCCAATAGCTCTTAAAAGTAGTGCATTAGGTGACAATTTCGTTCCCCAGGCGGTATCTAATGCTGATGAAGCACAATATAGATGCGAACCACCACAAATACCACAAATTCTTGGGGTTACAATAAGTCCTGATTGCGGATCTTTACCCGCCATAATTTTCTCGAAACCTCGAAACATAGCGGCTTGCGTATGGGCTCGGGTTACTTTACCATTATCAATGTACACCTTTACGTCTAAATCTCCTTCAACGCGTCCTACAGGTGATATATTTAATTCTTTTACTGACATCTTTAGTTGTTTTAATTATTTAGAGGTTTCCATTACTCGTTTATTCGTAGGCATTACTTTTTGGAAGCCAGCTTCTAAATAGTATGCAACTTTATTTCTCCCTGTAGGAACTTCTTTAGGAAATACACCCATATATTTCATTGTATTAAACACACTTCCCTTCTTTAAATCGTGATGCGGAAAGCCAGGTTCGGTACATCCTAAACAAGGATGATTAGATCGTGTTTTACTCGATTGTCTATTCCATAATATATTATTACAACTTGCTCTTGTCATTGGACCTCTACAACCAACTTCGTAGAATAAGCAACCACCGCGCTTACCAAAATTACCGTCAACTTTTTGAGCAAAATTGGTAACGTTCGTACATCCATCTTGTACAAAATCGGTAAAGAATGTTTTTGGTCTATGATAATCATCAATTACAACATCACCAATACGACCAACAGCAATTGCTACCAGTATTTGCGTAATCCAATCTGGATGAGCTGGACAACCAGGTATATTGATTACTGGTAAACCACCTTTAGAAACATAGTTAGCACCTAAAAAACCTCCTTTATTTTTTTTGTGAAACTGCAAACCAGTAGATTCACTCGGGTTAGGTGGTACAGCTGGAATTCCTCCCCATGTAGCACAATCTCCTATGGCAACGACATAGCCAGCTACTTCAGATAATTCTTTAATCCAATCTTTCATTGGACGGTCAGCAAAATAATTCATAGATCCTGTTCCATTTGGTCCTTGAATTAATGAACCTTCATAAACAAGAATGTCCATTTGCTCTTTACCTGCAATAATATCTCTTAGTAAATCCTGTACTTGGTCACCAATTTGCAATCCAGTTGTTGGATGCCAAAGTATATTTAGACCAAAATCAGTGATGAGCTCTACAACGGTTGGTTCTTCCGCGTTAAGAAAAGACATAGTATTGCCACTACATGCTCCCCCTTGTAACCATAAAACGTTTGCCATAGTAATTAAAGGTTAGTTAAAAAAATTTCGGATTAAATATAGTAATTTAAAATTAATTGATCTAACATTAATATTTTATTAAAATATTGATATGAAAATTATGAATAAATCATTTTCCCATAAAAAGTTTAGTCAGAAAAAGAAAATTGCATTTGGTAAATGATACTTCATATTTTGGCAATCAAAAATTATATAAGTAATTAAAATTAAGTTTCATCAATGAAGAAATTTTATCCTTAGAAAGAAATAACCTTTTCAATTTGCTTTATGCCTCTGAATTTTTCTAAGGTCATTTTAGTTTTAGAAGCATATACTAATGATAATACTGAAATAAGAATAGCAAGAATAAAGGTTATAATCGCCCATTTAGGATAGACCCCTGCTTTTTTAAACAAAGCTTCAAATTTTTTGTATTGCCTTTCTTGTAGTTCACTTTGTCTTTTTAGTTGTTCGTTATATGCTTCTAAGATAGGTTTGATTTCAGATAAATCAATAGCGACCTTTACATCCTTGATTTGATCATTAATAACTTCCAACCTATTTACATCATCGCGGAATTCTTCCAGTTCAGAAGTTAATAGTTCCATATACTCTTTAATTCTAGTCATACTTATAATTTTTTTTAAATTCCAATTCCTGCATCAATAGAATGTTTCACAACTCGTTTTGCAACTTTCTTTACAATGCTTAAAGCCAATCTTGGTGCTAATGGAATAGCCTTATCCAACACTTTTACTGGAGCTATGTTTTTTATTACGCTATTTGATTGACCGTAAAGTCGCTGCCCGATATTGCCTCCAGTCATGCTACGATGTACTTCGCTACCTTTCAAATTGTAACCATTAAATTCAAATCGGAACCCTTGAATATTGCCCGATTTATTGATGCTCGGCAACACTTTTACACCATTGTTCTGCATGGCTTTGATATAGCTCTCAAAATTCTTTGGAGTGAATTGTTTTAGGCTCAATTCATGTCTTCGCTTGATTTCCTGTCGAACCTCTTTCAATAAAAACTGCTTTTCAAATTGTACTTGTTTAACAGTAGTCAATTGTAGTTGCTCCGCCACTTTTTCAGCTGCATATTGACTTCGCTTACCAATGAAGCTATCATTGTAAGCTACACCTCGGAAATCAATCCGATTTACATACAAATGAATATGTGCATGTTCTTTATTATTATGGACAAATGCAATAGCTTGTCTTTGTTCCAATTTCATTTCTTTTAGAAATCGCTTACAGATCATTTCAAAATCTTTTTGTTGTAGTCGTTTTCCATCTTCTATGGTTGGGCTGATCACAAAGGACAGTGTATTCTTTTGACAATGATAGTTCTGGTCCTGGACCATTTTAAACTCCTGGGTTATCTCATTAGGACTATCCCCAACCAGCTCTTGTTTAAAGACAACTTCTGCACCTTTCTCCTGATTCCATCCATAAGCCACCGAAGCTTGGGTATGGGCAATAGCTTTTCCTTTTCCTATCATGGCGACAATCTTTGTAAATGTGATTTTATTTCATTGGCTAATCGATACACTTCTTCAGTGAGTTTAGGATTTCGTTTACGATACATATTTCCAATGGACTTAAAGTTGTTATGAAACTTCACCAGGGTGCTGTAGATCAAAATCTCATCTTCTGTCAATCGCTCCGTGATCTTCTTTTCAAACGCTACTCTTCTGAAATATTCGCTCAATGTCAATCCAGATCTTTTCGCCCTGTTCTTCAATAGCTTTTTTTCCATAGAAGTACACCTAAATTTAATCACTTCGGTTTTCCGCTTAAACCGACTCTTTTTTTCATTGCGACCATCGGGAGTAATCGAGTTTGTGCCCACAGGCACACATCTCGAATTTGTTTCCAACAAATCTTTTTCACAAATATCTAAAAGAATAGTTTTACCATCTTTTAAATGTTCTTCAGTTAGGTGAAGTATCGTTTTATCGACTGTTTTTGAGTTGTATTTTTTCTTTCTTAAATCCATGACATTAGCTTTTCATTAGCATCTTTATATCCTTTGTAAAGCTCCCTGCAATCATGAGATTGTGGGCATGTATCTAATAGATGACTTGTTGCCAAATCACCTGATCGGTCATTGTCTAAATAGAGTAGGACTTTTTCATAATTCATTAGTGTAGGAACAACATTATTTACAAATGCAATCGAATTGAGGACTAAGATGTCCACTTCTTTTATTTTCTCTTTTAGTATACTAACTAGGGATAACAAATCAAACATCCCTTCGGTTACCAATACATTTTTATGACCCTTATTGATATAGCTGAATGTCTTAGGTGAAGTTGATGTTTTATAGTACTTGTTTCGAAGCTCCCATCCGCCATCATAATTTTTTAATCCTAGTGCAAAAAATGTTTTGTCCTTATTTCTATACCAGACCTCTTGACAATAGTTCTTTGCTATAAATAAGGGTATTTTTCTCGAAGTGATATAATTCACCAACCCTGGGTGTTGAATTGGTTGAATATTTACAATCGATAAATCATTTTTTTTATCATTTATAAAGTGCTGCTGTTGAAAAGAGAAGAGAGTGATCTCCTTACTCAAAAAGTCAAGAGCTTCTCTAACCGAACAATTCAAAATTTCGATGATTAAGTCTATGACATTTCCTCCAATCCCTAAACCATGATCGTACCATCTATTTTTTAGTTTAGAGACTTTAAAAGAGGCTTGTGTTTCTGACCGTAAAGGACTTAGAAACCAAGCTTCTTTTTCCGATTCCTTTTTGGGAAAATGCTCGAGTTTTGCCAACACCTGGAGCAGGCAAATATTTCGAGCTTTTTTACAGTTTATTTTTTCTTTTTTCATGAGCTCTTCATTTTTTAGAACATTTTTGATGATTTGATGACAACCCCTCTGGAAGGCTTATAAATAGTGAGTTTTCTCTGTCATCGTTTTGTCATCACGTCATCATTTTTGAGTTTTTTACATTATTTTCTGTCATCACTTTTTATTTTGATGACAGAATGATGACAAAGTGATGACGGCCTTAAGCCTCATAAACATTGGCTTCGGCTCAATCTGTCATCAATTCATCAAAATTTTGGACTAGGAAAGGCTTTTCTATGGTAAAATACCTTCCTTTTGCATCTTTTAAATCCATATCTCCATCACTCCAGATCTGAAACTTTTGATATTTATTAGAGTTGTCTTGATTCTTTAATTTCCAGTCTTTTTTTAATAATCGTCTGAGCTGTGTTAGATCTGTTTTCACTCTAGTCTTGTTCAATGCATGTAAGGCATCAATAGGACATAGATGTACTTCTTCTAAATCAAATTTTTCCATGACACTTAAAATGATACTCGCCAACTCCTTTTCAACGCGATTACGATTATGTTGCACCAATTTTTTTAAAGCAACTGTTTTGATTTGCTGTGCAGTAAACCACATACGTGTTAAATGATTAGTAGAAAGCTGTCTTTGTTTTAGAAAATGGAGAAAGGCAGGAATTTCAGAAATAAGCTTTTCCAGGTAATCCGTACGCTCTTTTTCTATAATAGGAACTTTAATTACCCAGAACCGGGTTTCGTTGGCATCAATTTTAATAAAGTTATCTTCGTTATTACTACAAAGGATAAACTTTCCAAAGAATTCAACTTCACGTTTGTCTTTGCCTTTCGCTTCTAACTTATTAATATTGGTTGTGCTTAAATATTTGATCCGTTCGGTAAGCTCTTCCTTATTAAATAAAACTTCATCAATACAAATCAATAGTTTATTTGCCCAATCGGAATTGAACTGACTGCTGAAACTATCATTGGTTAAATATGTAAGGTTATTATCAAAGATTTCCTTTAACCATTTTAGAAAAGTACTTTTCCCCGTCGATCTTTCTTTAGATACTAGGCAAAGAATAGGTAATACTTGAATAGGTCTTACATATAATAATTGTAAATAGTCAAGTCCTAATTCATTTTGTTTTCCAAAAATGTGTTTTACAAAATTCAAAGTGGTATCAATTGATCCTTCCTTTGGTTTTTTACTAAGAGGGGAGTAGATATTATAAAAGTCTTTGTATTCCTGCTTAAAATCAATATGATTTGGTATACATGTAAACCCATCATACTTTGAAATTTTACTTAAATAAGACTTACCATGATCTTGCCGTATGGTTTCAATACTCCATGATACCAGTATTTCATTAAAATGTCCTGCGATGGTAGGAGCTTGGACTTTTTTATAATAGGAGGTTCCTACCCTTATATATGGTATTGCCTTCATGATGATGTGATTTAGATGTTTATTTTTTCTTTAAAACATAGTCTAATGCCATGTCCTCTATTTCACATTTGGATTTTCGGTCATTCCGTAAAAGCCATTCATTTAGGCGATTGATATCAAAAAATATCATTTTACCATTTGGTTTACTGTGAGGAATAATACCAGCGGAAGTTAGTTTATAGAGATAGCTGCGTGATATACCTGTATAATCACACGCTTCTTCTAAAGTAAGTACTTGTTTAGAGCCTAATAATAAGCTCTCAATTCTATCGAGTTTTTCTTCTAGTTTAATATTGTCCATTTTCTTCTATTTATAGATTAATAATGAACAAAGCGCTTTGTTTCTTTTTGTTGAATTCTTGAAATAAAAGTAAAAAGAAAGAAGGTATAAGGTTGGTTTTGTTTAATTTTTTTATTCACAAACAACTGATAAACAGTCAAATACATTCATTTAAGTGCAAATGAATCCAAAATTCATGAAGCTCATAAATTAAAGTTGTAAAGCGTTTGATTTGAAAGTAAATAAAATGGGCCTAAATGATGAAATATGAAGTTATTAACAGCAAAAACCTAAAAATAGTCTTATTCAACGTTTTCAAGTTCTAGTTTCGGCACTAAATGCGCTGCTTCTTTCATTTTTTTATCAATAATTTTGGCATAAATCTCTGTAGTTCTTATTTCTTTGTGTCCTAGTCTTTTGGAAACTGTATAAATGTCAGCTCCATTTTCTAAAAGTAGAACAGCATTTGTATGCCTGGCGGAATGAAAAGTGATATGTTTAGTGATACCTGCGAACATACACCATCGCAATAACTTTAAATTCATATGGGCACTATAATGAAGATTGGTAAATACACGATCATTTGACTCTTTGCGTTCTCCAAGTAATTCCCTTGCCTGTTTAGAAATATATAAGTATTCCATTCCTTCCGTTTTTTTCTGCTTGAAAATGATACGAAAGATTTCATTTCCTGAACTATCTATTCCCTCATTTCTAACTTCAGACCAGGTTAATTTATTGATATCTGACCATCTTATACCGGTAAGTGCAGAAAATAAAAAGGCAGACTTTAATACCTTTACTTCACAAGGGGTTCTCGAGAGTCTTTGCAATTCTTCAGAAGTTAAATACTCTCTTTTGGATTCTCCCATGGTAAACCCTTTAACCTTTGTTATTAGATTTTCTTTCATATAACCTTCGTCAAAAGCAGCTCGCAACGCAGCTTTAAACTTGTTAAAGTAAGTGTGTTTTGTATTTTGTGCCAGCTTCTTATTGCCTTTAGTTACTGCAACGGTATTCAAATATTTCTTGAACCCTTTTATAAAATCAATATCTACGTCATTAAAGGTAATATGCTTCGGACAATACTTTTCTAAATGCTTTTGTGCTGCTTCCCAATTGTCATAATTCCCTTTTGTCTCATATCGTTCCTCTTTTTTTTGTTCATAAAAGTCTAATAAAGTGGTCTTACCTTTATGTTCACTTCGAATCCTGTACTTCCCTTGGTAAACTTCTGCTTTCCTGATTGCGAGAATTTGCTCAGCTAATTGGAGTTGCTCTTTATTATTCTTCTTTTCAATGGCTGATTTTGGATTAGCAACTAAATAGAGTTGTAAATACTCATAATCTCTAAGGTGTTTAATTTTTCCGCTTTCTAGCGTTTTTATGCCTTTATAATATTCAATATATAGACTTTGTTTTCCTGTCTTTAATTTTTTCTTTCTTAAATGAACTTTTATCATAATGACACATTTTTTTGTGTCTCGCCAAATATGCGACACACATGAGACACAATAAAAGTATGAATATTATTAAATCAAAGGAAAGTAAGATACAAAAAATTTTTAACAATTATTTGATTTACAGTCATTTGAATGCAAATGAAACCAAATAAAATTAATATCTATTTTCCGATGCAGAAATTGGAAAAAATATTGCCCAAAAGGTCATCGGTGGTAACACTTCCGGTAATTTCTCCTAAATGATAAAGGGCTTGCCGGATATCTATGGCCATTAAATCGCTCGAAAGTTCCATATCCAGACCTTCTTTTACTTTTTGGATTTCTTCCAATGCTTTTAACAGGGCATCATAATGTCTGCTATTGGTGACAATGGTACTGTCGCCGCTCAATGCCCCAGAATCCACAAGTGATAAAAGTTTTTCCTCAAGTTCAGAAATTCCAGTTTTGAATTTTGCAGAAAGGAAAAGCACATTGGGAATTTCTTTCTTGACTTTGTTTATTTGATCCTCGTTCAAGAGGTCCATTTTGTTACAAATGGGCAACAACTGTTTATTGGGGTAACGTTTTTTAATTTGACCTAGCTCTTCTTTGTCAAAGTTCAGACCATCGAACAAGTAAATAATAAGTCGTGCTTTGTCAATTTTTTCATAGGTGCGTTCAATACCGATTTTTTCTACAACATCTTCCGTTTCCCTAATTCCCGCGGTATCGATAAACCTAAAATTGATGCCATTTAAACTAATATGGTCTTCAACGGTATCCCGGGTAGTACCTGCAATTTCGCTTACAATGGCCCTTTCCTCGTTGAGCAGAACATTCAACAGCGTAGATTTACCTACGTTGGGCTGACCTACAATGGCAACGGGAATCCCGTGTTTGATCACATTCCCCAGTGCAAAGGAATCTATCAACTTTTTCAGAACTTCGCTTATACGGTTTAGGAGCTCGTTGAATTGGGTTCTATCGGCAAACTCCACATCTTCTTGGGAAAAATCCAACTCCAGTTCAATCAAGGATGCGAAGTTCAAGAGTTCTTGGCGCAATTCTTGGATTTCATTACTGAATCCTCCTCGCATTTGTTGCATGGCTATGTCGTGTGCAGCTTCACTATCGCTGGCAATAAGGTCGGCCACGGCTTCAGCTTGGCTGAGGTCCATTTTGCCGTTTAGAAACGCCCTAAGGGTAAACTCACCTGCCGATGCTGAACGACAACCACTTCGCAACAATAACTGGATTATCTGTTGCTGAATAAAAGGTGAACCATGGCATGAGATTTCCACTACATTTTCACCTGTATAGGAATGTGGCCCTTTAAAAATGGATACTAAGGCCTCATCCAGAACCTTCTCGCCATCCACAATATTTCCCAAATGGATGGTATGGCTTTTCTGTTGCACCAATTTTTTTGCTTTGATGGATTTAAACAGTTTATCCACTAGGGTTATGGCATCCGGTCCGGAAACTCGAATCACTGCAATGGCACCCGTTCCAGAGGGAGTCGCCAAGGCTACAATGTTATCTGTATACGACATGGATACAAAAGTACGAATTAGCTGTTGTTTGTAACATTTTCGGTGATTCGTATACTAATAAAGTGAATCATCAAAATCAATCAAAATGGAAGTCATTAATCAAAAAGTAGTTAGAACAGACAATACGTTGTTGGCCGTAACACATCTGACCCAGTTGTTGGGGTATGCCATAGGCTTCGGAAGCCTTATTGTTCCTTTGATCATTTGGTTGTCATCCAAAGATAGGGTTGAAGGGATGGACGAGCATGGAAAGGCTATCATCAATTTTCAAATCAGTCTTATACTGTATATCATTATCAGTATTCCCGCCATATTGCTCTTAGGATTGGGAATTCTGGGGTTGATCGCAACGGGAATCCTTGGGTTTATTCTACCTATCGTAAATGCTGTCAAGGCATCTAATGGTGAGTCTCCATCACATTTTATGACGATTCGGTTTTTAAGCTAACGTGATGAGCGTGAATATTTGTGCTACTTAAATTCAACCACCTGTTTTTAAATGTTTTCTCTGGACTGTTAAATCTTTTTTCTTTGAAAACTACGATACAATAATACTTTAACATCAAGGCCCAACTAATAGAGAAAGCCAACATCTTTTTAGCTAATTTTTTCTTTGGATAGAAGACTTTTGTATCATAATAAAACACCGCGTTTGAAAACTTGATTTTGTAAGGTATGTTCCCCCAACCAGTATCCAATAATGTGCAATTATTCAAAAAACACCATTCTATTTGGTTTACGAACATTAACTTACCTAAGCTGTATTTATAATAGTTTTCATTAAAGGAAGTGATTGCCGCAGTAAGTATGTTTTTATGCCGAAAGCTTAGAGAAATAGCAATAGGTAGATTATTATCATACAGAACGAACATAGCGGCATTTTTGGATAAGATCATATCGTAACAAGTTGGAACATAGAAATCCCATTTGGACAAAGCGGTATGTGTATGGGTCCTTCCTTCAAATCTTTTGAGAATATATCCTTTAAGTGTTTTGAACAAATAGGTATAGTGGTCCTTATCCATTTCGCCATGATATACTTTTAACTGGATGTTATGATCTCTGTACAACCGTTGCCTATCCTGACGTATGCTTTTGTATGTTTTTTTACCTAAAACATCCTTTAAATAGTCTGTTGCGGAAGATGAATTTGAAAAGTCCATGGCATAACCTAAACGATAGGATTTGGAGTAATGACCATAATAACTATTTAAAGTACTTTCCCTTTTGCCGATATAAGGCATTACACAATTAACAATGTGGACATTGTTATCTTTTAAGGTGCTATTTTCAAAATACGCGTTCGGAACATCTTCAATTTCTTTATAAAAAGGAGGCACTGTGTTCTTCTCAAAGAAATCAAAAGAAAAGTTATGGGATTTTATACCTAGTAACTTCATTTGTATTAAAAACTAATATGATAAAGACTAAAAAAACAAAAAGGGGCAAAATAATTGATTTTGCCCCTTATCATTAATTATTAAATAAAGGAACTTGCTGCATTAGTCAAACAGAAAGTAAGTGGCCCAATTGTTTCCAGGGAAATCACAACCGTCTGCCCAAGCTGTTTCCTCGCAAGGACTGCATTCCAATGGTATTGGGATTATTAATGGCTGTACACCTTCCGAAATCAAAATAACACCAGTTACATCACCACATTCCGGAGTAAATCCTTCTCCATACTCTTGAGCTAGTTCAACCAATTCGGTTACGTGCTCTGGTGTGAAATCTCCAAGTGCACATGCTTCACAGTCTTCATCTTCAATGTCATCCAATAATTTCCAAATGGCAAATTGAAGGTCTCCGTAGGTATAAGCCTCTCCACTGGAGGGACTTAGCTCACCAACTATGTTTTGGTTCAACAACCAATTCACCAAGTCAAAGTTCTCAGGATATTCGAAAGCATCTTCCGGTAGCTCATCATCTAAAGAATAAACATCCGCTGTGTAACAGTTGTCCAGATTAATGGGAGAATCGTTGTCAATACACCAAGAGCCATATGAACCGGCCAGTGGCCCTTCGGCTATGGTAATGTTTAAATAAGCATCCGGTCCTTGGTCAACCGTACAAAACTCAACAGTTTCGGGAAGATTGGCCGCAATAGTCTCGGGTGAACTTGTAGCACACTCCACCACAGCATGTGCGGCTATATAAGGTCCTTTTCCAACAGGAACTTCGTATGTTACTGTTTTTTCACAGTCAAATTCATCAGAGTATTCGAAATCACCATTTTTAGGGTTTCCAGAATTGGTAATTGGAAACTCTTCTGGTGAGTTGACAACAGAAAGGTGGGTTTCTGTAATACACCAATCATCATTGGTTATTTCATAGGTTATTACATAATTTCCACCTGATTCGGAAACTGTCACTTTTCCAACCTCAATGTTCTGTCCTGCATAAAGAATGGATTCGGATTTCAGACAATCTTCAGAAAAATCAAACTCGACGGAGTTATCATTCTTTTTGGCTTTAATTTGCCCCTTACCTGCAACTGCTTCCAAGTTTTCACCTGCAGGTTCCACTTCACAGGCAAAAAAGGTAAATGCAAACAGTGCAAGTACGGCTAGTGTTAATTTTTTCATCTTCAATAGTTTAAGGTTTAAAATCTTATTCTATTAAAATTATGCAAAACAAGTTCACTTAAACTATTTATGCGATGAACGCTACAATTCATCGATAAATCACATTTTGAGTAATTAACCTTTGTATACCAGTAAGTTATGTGGGGTTTTGCTTAGTTATTCAGCATCACGGGCATCACCAGCATGGTTACATGCTCTCCTTCATCCAAACCATCAATAGGGGTAAGGATGCCCGCTCTGTTCGGCAAGCTCATTTCCAAAGAAACTTCATCGGAAGACAAATTGTTCAACATTTCCAATAGGAATCTGGAGTTGAAACCAATTTGCATATCATCTCCTTGGTAGGCACAGGATAACCTTTCTTCGGCTTTGTTACTGTAATCCACATCCTCTGCAGAAATATTCAGTTCAGCACCTGCAATCTTCAAACGGATTTGATGTGTGGTCTTATTGGAGAAAATGGAAACCCTTCTCACTGAACTCAGGAATTGGTTTCTAGCTATGGTCAGTTTGTTCGGGTTCTCTTTAGGAATCACCGCTTCGTAGTTCGGGTATTTTCCATCGATCAATCGACATACCAATTCTGTGTTGTCAAAATAGAATTTTGCGTTACTGTCGTTGTACTCAATGGTCACTTCAGATTCTGAACCTGCCAAAATACCTTTTAACAATGTCAAAGGTTTTTTGGGCATAATGAATTCCGCCACTTCGGAAGCTGTTACATCCTGGCGCTGGTATTTTACCAACTTGTGCGCATCGGTGGCCACAAAGGTCAAATCCTCTGGGGAGAATTGAAAAAACACACCGCTCATTACTGGGCGAAGGTCATCGTTTCCAGCGGCAAATATGGTTTTATTGATGGCTGTTGCCAAAATATCTCCGAGTAAGGTGGTGGAGCTCGGGTTGGAAACTTCCACCGCTTTTGGGAATTCCGCTCCATCGGCGTATGCCAAGGCATATTTACCGTGGTTGGAGCTGATTTCCACTGTATTGTTGTCCTCAACAACAAAAGTCAAAGGTTGCTCAGGGAATGTTTTTAAAGTATCCAAAAGCAAACGTGCGGGAACTGCAATGGTTCCTTCGGAATCGGAATCCACTTCCAAAACCGTACTCATGGTGGTTTCCAAATCGGACGCAGAGACCGTCAGCTTACTTTCTTTAAGGTCGAACAAAAAATTGTCCAGGATGGGCAAGGTGTTGCTATTGTTGATAACTCCCCCCAAAACCTGAAGCTGTTTCAATAAATATGTACTGGATACGATAAACTTCATCAACGAAATACTTTAGTATAGTTGCCTTTTTGGCAATTTAACCCACTTAAAGGGCGTTTAAAATCAATAAAAACAAATATATCCCAAATGGATTTAGCAGAGAAACAAATTTATTAACAGTTAAGTGGTAAATTTTCGTTTTCTGTAATAACCAAAGAACAGACCAAAAATTAAGGTTAAAACTATTGGTAATCCAATGTTTACAAGTTGCCACTTGGTTTTTTGTTCTGCAATTTTTTTGACATCCAATAACGGTATGGCCACTTTCTTGTTTCGAATGTTAATAAGCCCCGTATTGTCCAAAAGGTAATTTGTACTGTTCACCAAAAATTCCTTGTTGCCATAGAAGTTACTGGTCCATTTATCGTACCCCAATTCCAAGGGTCTGCCGTTGCGGAGTTGGTTTTTGATGACGTCCCCATCCGAGATGACGATCATCTTATTTTCGGGACCTTCTTCCAAAGTATTTTGCAACTTTAATGGTTTTACCCTGTTCTTGAACATAGAGGTGAAATTCCCCTCGATCAACACGGCCAAAGGCAAATTGCCGTTGTTGTATGTTGCTTGATCAGGTTGTTGGTTGATCATATCCAAACTAACCACTCTCGGAATCCCGTCTGTTTTGGAAAGTGGAGAACTCTGCAATAAAATGGTCATTTGGTAATCGTTTTCCAACACCTCCATTGGACTGGTAAACTGAAACCGCACTGCTTCAATGTTTGTGTTGATGGGGTGATTGTTCTGCGAAAAAACCATGGGGTAATAAAACCATGGCAGGGGATTGTACTGTGAATCGTTTCCTTCTCCTGTGGCCAAAACAATTTGGGTAAAATAAAGATCATTGACCAAAACAGGATTGATCCGTATTCCATATTTAAAGAACAAATCTTTTAAATTGAGGTCTCTGGGAACAGCAATGGCCTCTCCGCCACCAGCATAAATACTATCCATTTCCATATTGACCTGGTCCATCATCCAAATGGATTTACCCCCTTGAACCATATATTGGTCCATTACATATTTTTCTTGGTCGGTAAACGCCTCGGTGGGTTTTGCTATAAGGGCAAGGTCAAAGTTTTTTAACTGGTCCAAAACATTTTGGGGATTGGAAGCTACGGAATCCAAGGTTATAGCGCCAATGTTGTAATAATCCCGGATGGTGGTCAGATAATCGGCAATGTAAATATCTTCCAGTTCGCCATTTCCTTTAATAACGGCGATACTCTTTTTTTCTTCAATGCTCAACTTGGTAAAAGCATCGGCAAAGGCGTATTCCAATTGCTGTACCGAGTTGTTAATGCGCTCCTCTGCAGTTGAACCTTGTTTGTTTTTTAATAAGGGTACTCTAACGGTCTGGTCGTTGTAATTGACCATGGCCCAAGGAAAGACCAACTCATTGGATACCTTTCCATTTTCCTCAACGGTAACATTGGCAGGCTGTAATCCCAAACTTTGTAATTGGGCAACAGTTTCTTGCGGATTTTCGCTGTCCTCCATGGGGTCCACCAAATTATATTTGATGTTACTGTTCTTGGACCCGAAGGATTCCAACAATTGAACGGTTTCCGATTTGAGTTTGGCAAACTCAGCAGGAATGTTTCCATCCAATAATACATCCACGATTACAGGTGTTTCAAATTTTTGTGCTACGGCTACGGCAGGCTCGGATAGTGTATATCTTTTATCCTCTGTAAGGTCAAAACGGGTGTACACTATACTCGCCAATAGGTTGATGGCCACCACGGCTATAATCACTTTTAATATGGATGCAAAAAACTTTCCCATTACCTTGGCAATTGTTTTAAACGTTGAAAGGTGAGATACAGAAACAATAGGGTCAACGAGATAAAGTAGACCAAATCCCTGGTATCTATCACACCTCTTGCAATACTATCAAAATGTGCTTTTGCACCGAGCGATTGTATGGTTTGTTGCGTATCTCCGTTAGAAAATAAAGACGATACGGCATCAAACCCGTTAAAAATCAGAAAACAGACCAAAATCCCCACTAAAAATGCTATGATTTGATTATCGGAAAGGGTAGATGCAAATATCCCGATGGAGGTATAACAGGCTATCAAAAACAACAATCCAAAGTAAGAGCCCAATACTACCCCTAGGTCATAATTGCTCGCTACCATGCCCAATCCCGATATGGCGAAAACATAAACGATTGTTGGAATCACTGCGATGACGCACAACAAGAATGCACCCCAAAATTTACCAAGGACCAACTTCCAAACAGAGATAGGTTTGATCAACAATAATTCGAGCGTTCCCATTTTTCGTTCTTCGGAAAAGCTTTTCATTGTGATGGCGGGCACCAAAAAGATAAAAACCCAAGGAGCCAATAAGAAGAAGTTGCTCAAATCGGCAAAGCCGTAGTCGAAAATATTGTATTCGCCCTTGAAGACCCATAGAAAAAGTCCGTTGAGCAGTAAAAACGAACCCACGATCAAATAACCGATGGGCGATGTAAAAAAGGACCGTACCTCTCTCTTAAAAATTGCGAACATTAAGATGGGTTTGTTGATTGAATTTTATGAACACTCCAAGCTTCGGGCTTTCCGGCAAACAATTTTTTGGTGTTGCCCCAAACCTCTTTAAAGAAATCGGAATTCCTGTACTGGTTCAGGTGGGATTCCGTATCCCAAAAACTATAGGTAAAAAATATGTTGGAATTATCGATATCTTGATACAATTCTACCATATTACAGCCTTCAAAAGCCAAAATACCATTTTTGCTTTCTTCAAAGATTCGCTCAAAACTAGCAATATTTTCGGGTTTAAAAGTCAGTTTTACAATGCGTATCAACATTTAAAGGAAATTTATGGTTACCGTGTCCCTGTAGTTCAGCCCAAGAAGCGAAGATGCCCCCCCAACGGAATTGAGGTCACTTTTATAAATGGCAAGCTCTATGTAGCCTGCAGAATTAAATAGGGCCAGAGCGTCCCCAGGGCCCTTGCGCTGGTTGCGTTCCAAGTTATAGTTGATGATGCCGTTGTAGCTCTGGTGCACTTGCCTTATTTTGGTGGTCCGTGCAATAATTTCAAAATCTCGCCCGCTCCGATAGGCTTCGAACAGGCTTTTTTGGATATTGGTGACCACGTTACCGTAATTATCTATATAAATTACATTCCCCGTAATGGTTTTCCCTTCGTTGGTTATTCGTGGTTCAAAATCACGTAGTTCCTTTAAACTTGGCAATGGTCTGCCAATTACTTCCAATTTTCCGCCGCGTGCAATATGGCAGGCCACTTGAACAAAAATATGGAGCACGGGAAACGCACTGGCTTCTGCATTGGGTAGATTGATTTGCACCACTTTTTCTGGTTGTACCTCAGAAGTTATCAAGGAAATTACCCCACTGTTGGCACTCACAAAATAGTGCCCATCCACCTGAACGACAATATGCTCGTTTTCGGGAGAAATTTCAGAATCCACCCCAACGATATGAACCGTTCCCTTTGGGAACGCACGGTAGGCGTTCCTTAGGATATAGGCACATTCCTGAATGTTGAAAGGACTAATGGCATGGGAAATATCAACAACGCTAATATCGGGGAGGTTGCTCAGTATTGCCCCTTTAACAGCACCCACAAAGTGGTCCTTGTATCCAAAATCGGTAGTTAAAGTTATGATTGGCATACAATACTGTTGATATGTTTTTCCGCGTTCAAATTGATTTTTAATTAAGTTTGTTTGTAAAATTAGTCAAAAAAGAAAGAATAAAATTCTTCAAAAACAACTGTAACACCCCTCTATTTTTGAACGAACTAATAATTGAACTTACGGAAATCAGCCCCCAGGAATTTTTTGGACAGCAAAATGCCAACATTGAGTTGCTTAAGAAATACTTTCCAAAACTTAAGATTGTAGCTAGGGGCAACAAGGTCAAGGTATTTGGCGATGAAGAGCTTTTGGAAGAGTTCGATAAACGATTTGATGAGCTCACGGGTCAATTTGCCAAATACAATAAGCTTGATGAGAATATGATCGAGCGGGTGCTTACAAGTACAAGCAAGGAGGAGTACACTTCATCATCCAGTAGCGGAGATGTCTTGGTCCACGGTGTCAGCGGTAGGTTGATCAAAGCCCAGACGGCCAATCAAAGACGTATGGTCGATGCCTGTAAAAAAGACGATATGGTTTTTGCCATAGGTCCTGCAGGTACAGGTAAAACGTACACCGGTGTTGCTTTGGCCGTAAAAGCCTTGAAGGAAAAACAAGTGAGGCGTATTATTCTTACGCGTCCGGCTGTGGAAGCAGGGGAGAACCTGGGTTTTCTTCCGGGTGACCTAAAGGAAAAGCTTGATCCTTACATGCAACCTTTGTACGATGCCCTTCGTGATATGATTCCATCTGAAAAATTGGAAAAATATATTGAGGACGGCACCATTCAAATTGCGCCAATGGCATTTATGCGTGGCCGTACCTTGGACAATGCCTTTGTGATTTTGGATGAGGCCCAGAACACCACGCACGCCCAAATGAAGATGTTCCTGACCCGTATGGGAAAGAACGCCAAGTTTTTACTGACGGGCGACCCGGGCCAGATTGATTTGCCACGTAGGGTAATTTCAGGTTTAAAGGAAGCTTTGCTTATTCTGAAGAATGTGGACGGCATAAGTATTATTTATTTGGATGATAAGGATGTGATCCGACACAAATTGGTGAAAAAGGTGATTGATGCCTATCAGAACATAGAGCACCAGAATCAATTCTAGAAAAATTATGGGAATGAATACGCTGATGTCCACGGATTTTAATTTTCCTGGACAAAAATCTGTTTATAAAGGAAAAGTAAGAGAGGTCTACACGCTGGAAAATGATGTTTTGGTAATGGTTGCAACGGACCGCCTCTCCGCTTTTGATGTGGTGATGCCCAAGGGAATCCCCTATAAAGGCCAAATCCTGAATCAAATTGCAACCAAAATGATGAAGGATACCGAAGATATTGTTCCCAATTGGTTAATGGCTACACCTGACCCAAATGTTGCCGTAGGCAAGGCCTGTGAGCCTTTTAAAGTAGAAATGGTAATCAGGGGCTATATGTCGGGCCACGCGGCACGAGAATATAAATCCGGTAAAAGATCGCTTTGCGGAGTGCCCATGCCCGAAGGGATGAAGGAGAACGATAAATTCCCAGAACCCATTATTACGCCGGCAACAAAAGCGGAAAAAGGAGACCACGACGAGGACATTTCCAAAGAAGATATTTTGAAGCGAGGCATCGTTTCAAAAGAAGATTACGAAGTTTTGGAAAAATATACGCGGGCCCTTTTCCAAAGAGGAACCGAAATAGCGGCCAAGAGAGGGCTTATTTTGGTGGACACCAAATACGAATTCGGTAAAACAAAAGATGGCGAAATTGTTTTGATCGACGAGATCCATACCCCGGACTCCTCACGGTACTTTTATGCGGAAGGGTACGAGGAGCGTCAAGAAAAAGGTGAAGCCCAAAAGCAATTGTCCAAGGAGTTTGTGAGGCAATGGCTTATTTCCAACGGATTCCAAGGATTGGAAGGACAAACGGTTCCAGAAATGTCCGATGAATATATTGAGTCGGTTTCCAACCGTTACATTGAGCTTTATGAAAATATCACGGGAGAGCAATTCGTAAAAAGTGATATTTCCAACCTTCAGCATCGTATTTTGGAAAACGTTACAGCATATTTGGCAAAGTAAGCCACCAATATTGTGATTTGACCAATAAAGTAAAGGGAATTTTAACGATTCCTTTTTTTGTTGATTAAAGATTAATAAACATTTAAAGCTAAATTGATATATTTATGCTAATTAAGTATATCAACCATGGAAAGTTGTCCAAATTGCTCATCCACAGCGTTTACCAAAGCAGGAATAATCAAAGAGCGGCAACGTTACAAATGTAAGTCCTGTGGTTATTACTTTACGGTGCCAAAACTAGGCAAGCGGATTGACGATTACTTCGTGAACAAGGCGCTACAGCTGTATTTGGAAGGATTGACCTATCGTGAAATCGAACGTATTTTGGGAGTTTCGCACGTCTCCGTAATGAATTGGGTACGAAAATACAACATCAAACGACCTTACAATTCCAAATACCATCCCACCTACAAAATATTGAACCATACAGAGCTTCAAAAATACTTCCAAAACCCTAAAAATCTTAAAGGGGCGGGGCAGTTGGTTACAGAATTGGGCGATAAGTTTATGCTTATTAAATGGGATAGATTCAAAGATTAACTATAATAAATTAACACATATATATACTAATTTTTATTTCAGATTAAATTTTTAGGATGTTCGTAGGGCACATAACGCTCTAACATCCAAACTGAAATGAAAAAGATAATACTTGGAATGGCATGTTGTCTGTTGTTCGTTCCAGAATTATTTTCACAGGGAAACACCGAGTATACAGGAGGTTTCAAGATCAATTTTAACGAAGACGGGTCAAAGTATCTTCGTATGATCGCATGGGGCCAGTTTTGGTTCCAATACAATGATAATGTTTCGGAGGATGCCAGTACTACAAACTTTAGCGTACGACGGGCAAGATTGTTGAGCTTTACCCAGTTGAACAAAAAGTTTTTGATTTTAACTCATTTTGGACTTAATAGTCTTAATGGTAATAATTTAAGTGCAGTTGGAAAAGAGGAGTCCTCTCAACTTTTTTTCCATGGTTTTTGGGGTGAATGGAGAGTTGCAGAGAATTTTTATGTAGGCACTGGACTCCATTACTGGAACGGTATATCGCGATTGAACAATAGTAGTACCCTCAATTTTATGACTTTGGACAATAACCGTCAGTCTTGGGCGGTACTCGGACTCAGTGATCAATTTGCACGCCATTTGGGAGTATATGTAAAGGGGAGGTTAGGGCGTTTGCAGTATCGAGTTTCCTTCAATGAGGCCATTACGAATACCTTGGATGCCGATAACGCACCCTTACCAGATGGTAGGGCAGTTTACCGGGGAAGAGAATTACTGGGTTCTGCAGAAGCGGGCAAAGTGATTCAGGGCTATTTCGATTATCAGTTCTTGGACGAGGAATCCAATTTTCTTCCATACAAAGTTGGCACCTATCTAGGAAGCAAAAGAGTATTCAATGTTGGGGCAGGTTTCCTAACACACCGTAATGGAACCGTGGCAATGGATGGAACCGGTAACTTGGAAGGTGAAAATGTCAATATTTTTGCTGTCGATGCCTTTTATGACGCACCCCTCGGTGAGGACGGTTCCGCAATAACTGCTTATGCGGTATTTCAAAATAACGATTATGGTCGTAACTTCAACCTTGGACCTTATGGTACTGGAAGCATGGTTTATGGACACGTAGGATATCTGATTCCGGACGCTTCGGATAGGTCAAGGGTACAACCTTACTTATCTTACCAAAATAGAACAATAGACGCAATAGATGACAACGCTACAAGATTTGGATTGGGAATCAACCTATTTATGACGGGCCATCATTCCAAATTAACATTGGAATATGCCAATTCCAAAGTTGGAACTGGAGACCGTAATGGTATTGTTACTTTGCAAGCACAGATTTATTTATAACTAATCAAACCAACAAATTATGTCAGAAAAGCAAAAAAAGGCCACGGCCTATTGGAAAGAGAACCTAAGATATCTGGTCATTTTATTGGCCATATGGTTTTTGGTCTCCTATGGTGCGGGCATCATCTTTAAAGATGCTTTGAACAATATTCGTATTGGCGGATTCAAATTAGGCTTTTGGTTCGCACAACAAGGATCTATCTATGTATTTGTCATTCTCATTTTTGTTTACGTACGCCTAATGAACAAATTGGACAAAAAATACGGCTACGACGAAGATTAATTAACCAACAAACAATTGAATTATGAGTGATGTACAAATTTGGACCTATGTCTTGGTGGCATTATCATTTGGTCTGTATATAGGAATTGCAATATGGTCCCGAGCGGGTTCCACCAAAGAATATTATGTTGCCGGAGGAGGGGTTTCGCCCCTTGCCAATGGTATGGCCACAGCAGCGGATTGGATGTCGGCCGCCTCTTTTATTTCCATGGCCGGAATTATATCTTTTGCAGGGTACGATGGTGCCGTGTATTTAATGGGATGGACAGGAGGTTACGTGCTTTTGGCACTGCTTTTGGCACCTTACTTGAGGAAATTCGGGAAATTCACAGTCCCAGATTTTATAGGAGAACGATACTACTCCAAAACAGCGAGAATAGTGGCCGTTATCTGTGCTCTAATCGTTTCGTTTACGTATGTGGCAGGTCAAATGCGTGGTGTAGGTATTGTTTTTTCGAGATATTTGGAAGTCGATATCAATACCGGGGTTGTCATCGGGATGGTAATTGTGCTGTTTTATGCCGTTCTGGGAGGAATGAAAGGAATCACCTATACTCAAGTGGCACAGTATTGTGTGTTGATTTTCGCATTTATGGTCCCTGCCATTTTTATTTCCATTCAAATGACTGGTAACCCAGTTCCACAGCTTGGTTTCGGAAGTACCTTATCGGATGGTTCCGGAACGTATCTTTTGGATAAATTGGATGGTCTTTCCACTGAATTAGGTTTTGCCGAATATACGGATGGCTCTAAAAGTTTGGTAGATGTCTTTGCCATTACACTGGCCTTAATGGTCGGTACGGCAGGCTTGCCCCACGTGATCGTTCGCTTTTTTACGGTAAAACGGGTACGTGATGCAAGAAAATCTGCAGGGCTGGCATTGCTGTTTATCGCGATTTTGTATACTACTGCACCGGCAGTGGCTGTGTTTGCAAGAACCAACCTGATCGAAACGGTAAGCGGTAAGGAATATGATAAAATGCCCGAATGGTTCAGTCGTTGGGAAACCACTGGATTAATTGCACACGAGGATAAAAATGGGGACGGTAAAATTCAATATGTCGCCTCTCCAGAAGTCAATGAATTGACCGTTGATAGGGACATTATGGTATTGGCCAATCCCGAGGTCGCAGATTTACCGGCGTGGGTAATTGGCTTGATAGCCGCCGGTGGGCTAGCCGCAGCTTTATCCACTGCAGCTGGGCTGTTACTGGTAATCTCATCCTCGGTTTCACATGATTTGATTAAAAATGTACTTAAACCGGACCTTTCTGAAAAAGCAGAGCTTTGGGCTGCACGTCTTTCAGCTGCCGTAGCTGTTGTTATTGCAGGATACTTCGGAATCAATCCGCCTGGATTTGTGGCGGCAGTGGTTGCTTTGGCCTTTGGTCTCGCTGCAGCATCATTCTTTCCGGCCATCATCCTAGGTATTTTCTATAAAAAGATGAATAGTAAAGGTGCTATCTCAGGAATGATCGTAGGTCTCTGTTTGATGCTCTTCTATATGTTGAAATTCAAATTTGGAATTTTTGATGGAGGTAAAGAAGCGGTCGCTGGTCTTCAAGAAAGTTGGTGGTTCGGCGTTTCGCCCGAAGGCTTCGGTACCATAGCCATGATCGTCAACTTTATTGTGGCAATAGTGGTCAATATGTTTACTCCGGAACCGCCCGAAGAAGTACAGGAAATTGTGGAGCATATAAGAATACCCAGCGGTGCGGGTGAAGCATCGTCACATTAATTAGTTGGTTGTGAAAAAGCGGTGTGGTATGGTTTTACCGCACCGTTTTTTGTAATTTTAAGTTTAGCGACCATGCAAATAAAAATGAAGAAAAGGCATCAACAGAAATTGATACTTATTTCCGTAGTTCTGTTTTTTTTATGGAATGTGCCATTCATTACCATTTTTGATGGTGATGCAGAAATTTTAGGATTCCCTGTCTTCTATGTGTTTATTT
The DNA here is from genome assembly GCF_017313275.1 of Flagellimonas profundi. Classification (GTDB taxonomy): domain Bacteria; phylum Bacteroidota; class Bacteroidia; order Flavobacteriales; family Flavobacteriaceae; genus Flagellimonas; species Flagellimonas profundi. The sequence goes on from NZ_JAFLNM010000001.1 coordinate 674,020, forward strand.
TTTCCAGTTGGTTACTCTCCATTGTTTTGACCTACATTATTTTAAAACGGTTCCATGAGTAATTTTGCTGTAGGATTGGCGATAGTATGTTATTTGGCCGTTCTTTTTATATTGGCCTATTTTGCCGAAAAAAATCAACGCAGCAAATGGGTCAATAACCCTTATGTGTATACATTGTCCCTGGCTGTATATTGTACTGCATGGACTTATTATGGAAGTGTAGGAATCGCTTCCAGTTCTGGCATCAGTTTTTTGGCCGTTTATTTGGGTCCTGTAATCGCTTTGCCACTTTGGATTGTTGTAATGCGGAAGGTTATCCGTATCTCCAAACAACATAAAATTTCGAGTATCGCCGATTTTATCTCGATGCGATATGGGAACAATAGGCTCCTGGGAGCATTGGTCACATTGACTTGTTTGTTCGCCATTATTCCTTACATATCCTTGCAGTTAAAGGCGGTATCAGAAACATTTTCCTTGATTTCATCCAACGGAAGTTATGAGGCCACAGGTTTTTTTGATGATTCCACCTTCTACATAGCCTTGCTGATTGCTGTTTTTGTTGCCTTTTATGGAACATTGTCCACCGACACTTCAAAACATAAAAAAGGTATTATTGCCACAGTGGCCATGGAATCCATTTTAAAGTTGTCCTTTTTCTTGGCCATAGGAATTTACATCACATTTTATTTGTTCGATGGAACCACGGATCTGTACAATCAGGCCAGTCTCCAAGAAAACTTTAAACAGCTGACTTCCTTTGGCGGGTTGGAAAATGGGTTCAATTGGCTTTTTACCATTTGTCTTTCCTTTTTCGCCATTTTCCTGCTGCCCAGGCAATTTCATGTTGCAGTAGTGGAAAATGATAATGAAAGTGATCTGCGCAAGGCCATTTGGTTGTTTCCGTTATACCTGTTGTTGTTCAATTTTTTTGTGATTTTTATCGCTTGGGCGGGAAATATAAGTTTGCCAGATACCGTAAACCACGATTATTACACGCTTTTGTTACCCTTACAAGCAAACAATTACGGGTTGGCACTCCTGGTTTTTATAGGTGGATTTACCACGGTGATTTCCATGATAGTTGTATCTACCTTGGCATTGTCCACTATGGTAAGTAATAACATTGTAATTCCCTACGGATTTATCAAAACCTTGGTAGAGGGCAACCCCGAAGAGAATACCAAGCGTATCAAAAACATAAGAAGGGCTGCGATTTTCCTCTTAATAATCATCGCTTATTTCTTTTACATTCGGTTTTCTGTCCAACTCTCATTGTACTCCATTGGGTTGATTTCCTTTGTGATCATTGCCCAGTTGGCACCATCGTTCTTTTTGGGGCTAACTTGGCGAAGGGGAACGGCTAGAGGCGCCGAAATCGGTATTCTGGTTGGTTTGGCCGTTGTTTTTTATACATTGTTTGTGCCAATAATAAGTCAAGCGGCCTTGCCCAATGCAAATTTTGTTGAAGATGGCCTGTTCGGTTATTCATGGTTAAGTCCAACTCATCTGTTCGGGTTGGATTACCTAACACCGGAAAGCAATGCCTTTTTATGGAGCATATCTTTCAATACCCTCACTTTTGTTACGTTTTCACTCCGTACCAAAGGCAATTACCGGGAACGTAATTATGCTGAGATGTTCGTCAACCACGAAAATTATGGTAATCTTCAAGAGGGAGGGTTTATTTGGAAAGGAGAGGCCTATGTGGCCGATATCAAACGATTATTGAACAGGTTTTTGGGAGAGCAAAGGACCAACAGGGCCTTGCGTCTTTTCAATAAAAAATATAATATCTCCGAAACCGAAGAACGAGCTGATGCCAGATTGATCAACTTTTCGGAAAAGCTACTAACTGGAAGTATCGGAAGTGCTTCTGCAAAAATATTACTGTCCTCAGTTTCCAAGGAAACACCAATAAGTTTAGTGGAGGTACTTACTATTCTAGAAGAGAGCAAGGAGACCAAAGCAAGCAATAAATTACTTAAGGAGAAGTCCGAAGAGCTTGCTGCCATGGCCCAGCAATTAAAGGCTGCAAACGAAGAACTCCGTATTCAGGATAAGCTAAAGGATGAGTTTTTGGATACTGTGGCGCATGAGCTCAAAACTCCAATAACCTCTATAAAAGCGACTTCGGAAGTTTTAGAGGATGAAGGTATGCCGACCGAACTTAGAAATAGATTTCTTGAAAATATTAATAGGGACAGTGATCGGTTGGACACCCTAATACACAACATCCTGGATCTGGAGAAACTATCCGGGAACAGGTCGGAATTGGACATTGACGACCACGATATGTCCAAGACTATTCAGAAAGCCATAAAAGGAGTGGAGCAGATTGCATTAAAAAAAGAGGTGAACATTAAGTTTCCCAAAAAAGAAAAGATGTTTGCAGCCTATGATGAGGACCGAATTTTGCAAGTATTAACGAATTTGCTTTCGAATTCGCTTAAATTTACGGAACCCCATAGCGGAAAAATCAAAATTCTGTTGGAAGACCTCGATAAAGAGGTTTTGGTCACCATTAAAGATAATGGCAAGGGAATACCCGATGAGGACAAGGGTTACATCTTTGACAAATTCTATCAATCAAAAAATCAAAATGTAAAGAAGCCGCAGGGTAGTGGACTTGGTTTGGCCATTTGTAAAAAAATAGTGGAAAGCCATAAAGGGACCATAGCTGTGGATAAAGAGTGTAAGGAAGGAACCCGTATGATATTTTCAATACCAAAACAGCAATGAAGCAGAAAAAAATACTGATAGTGGATGATGAGCCCAACATTGTGATGTCGTTGGAATATGCCTTTAAAAAGAAGGATTTTGAAGTATTTATTGCCCGTGATGGTACCGAGGCCCTGGAAATATCGGACAGGGAGAGACCAGACCTTATACTTTTGGATATTATGATGCCAGAAATGGATGGGTATGAAACCTTAAAACGAGTAAGGGACAATAAAGAGCTGTCACATACCAAAGTGGTGTTTCTATCTGCAAAGAGTAAGGAGAAAGATGTAAAAAAAGGATTAAAGATGGGGGCGGACAGTTACATGACCAAACCTTTCTCCATAAAAAAGGTCATTTCTGATATTGAAGATCTATTGGGCTAAGGACCCATAAAAAATGAAACTTAAAATAATTTACATATTAACTAAACGTAGCGTTACATGAGTAATTATCATATCAAGCACTTGGAGGAGTATTTTCAGGTGTATCGAAAATCCGTTAGAAACCCCGAAGGATTTTGGGAAGAAGTTGCAGAAGAGCACTTTCACTGGCGTAAAAAATGGGATTCAGTATTGGAATGGGATTTTACCAAGCCAGAGATAAGCTGGTTCAAGGGAGCTAAACTGAACATTACCGAAAACTGTATCGACCGTCACCTTCGCATTAGAGGGGATAAAACTGCCATTCTTTTTGAACCCAACGACCCAAAGGAAGAAGCAGAACATATCACCTACAATCAACTTCATGAACGTGTTTGTAAATATGCCAATGTACTTAAGGAGAAGGGTGTGAAAAAAGGAGACAGGGTGGTGATCTACCTTCCCATGATTCCAGATCTGGCCATAGCATTATTGGCCTGTGCGCGCATTGGTGCAATCCATTCTGTTGTTTTTGCAGGTTTTTCATCAACAGCATTGGCAACGAGAATAAACGATTGTGGTGCTAAAATGGTGTTGACCTCTGACGGTTCCTACCGAGGCACGAAGGTTATCGACCTCAAAGGAATTGTAGATGAAGCTTTGGAAAGTTGTCCAGATGTTGATACGGTATTGGTGACCAAACGTACCGGAGGTAAGGTGACCATGAAGGAAGGCCGCGATGTTTGGATTCAACCGCTTTTGGATAAAGCCTATTCCGATTGTGTACCGGAAATCATGGATGCAGAAGATCCACTGTTTATTCTGTACACTTCGGGATCTACCGGCCGTCCAAAGGGAATGGTACATACAACGGGAGGCTATATGGTGTATACGGCATATACCTTTAAAAATGTATTCCAGTACCGCGAGGAAGATGTGTATTGGTGTACTGCCGATATAGGATGGATCACGGGACACTCTTACATTGTTTACGGACCATTGGCCAATGGTGCCACAACCGTAATGTTCGAGGGAGTACCTTCTTATCCAGACTTTGGGAGGTTCTGGGAGGTGGTGCAAAAGCATAAGGTAAACCAGTTTTATACCGCTCCAACAGCCATAAGGGCGCTTGCCAAGGAAAACTTGGATTTCGTTACGAAATATGACCTTTCCAGCTTAAAAGTGTTGGGTACGGTAGGAGAACCCATCAACGAGGAGGCTTGGCATTGGTATAACGACCACGTAGGAGAAAAGAAATGCCCCATTGTGGATACTTGGTGGCAAACGGAAACAGGAGGGATACTCATTTCACCGATTCCATTTTCCACACCAACCAAACCGACCTATGCCACCTTGCCCATGCCAGGTATTCAACCGGCGCTTATGGATGAAGATGGCAAGGAAATTAAAGGAAACCAAGTGGATGGAAGATTGTGCATCAAATATCCATGGCCATCAATCGCCAGAACTATTTGGGGCAATCATCAACGTTACAAAGACACCTATTTCTCGGCTTTTGAAGGCAAATATTTTACCGGGGATGGAGCGTTGAGGGATGAAGTTGGTTACTACCGAATTACAGGTAGGGTAGATGATGTGATCATTGTTTCCGGCCATAATTTAGGAACAGCTCCTATTGAAGATGCCATTAATGAGCATCCGGCCGTGGCCGAATCCGCAATTGTTGGTTTCCCGCACGACATCAAAGGAAATGCCTTGTACGGATACATTATTTTGAAGGAAACAGGGGAAACCCGGAACCGCGACAATCTGAAAAAGGAAATCAACCAATTGATCACAGAGCACATCGGACCTATCGCCAAGTTGGATAAAATCCAGTTTACCGAAGGCTTGCCAAAAACTCGAAGTGGTAAGATCATGAGGAGAATTCTTAGAAAAATTGCATCCAAAGATACCAGTAACTTAGGGGATACTTCAACTTTGTTGAACCCGGAAGTAGTGGAGAATATCATGAAGGAAAGTCTTTAAATAGGCCATATTGAATACATTATAAAGGGCCTCTTTATCTAAGGAGGTCCTTTATTTTTTCCGGTTTTAGCTTTTCAATGATCCGTAAAAAGGCAATAGCGGTGATAAAGGCATCACCTAAAGCGGTATGCCTGTCTTTTCTGGAAATACTAAATTTGTTGGCAAGGTCATCCAGCGTGTATCGGTCCTTGCGCTGCACCACAGTGGATATCAATAATGTTCTTATGTAAAGGGATTCGGTATCCAAGGTCTTGTTCTTCAATTTGGGTAGACCGTTTCTTTTTAGTGCGGCATTTATCATATTAATGTCGAACATAACATGATGCCCCACCAAAATATGGTTTTTGGCGTAGACCAAAAACTGTTTCAAAGCATCAAGTTCCGAGATACTTTCTTTTTTGCTTTTCTTTAAAATGCCATGTATTTCGGCACTCTCCGAATCATAATGATCCTGTTGAATGTATACCTCAAAACTATCCTTGACCACAATATTGTTGTCCAGTAGTTTCAGCGCACCGATACAAAGCATACGATCTCTGGTCAAACTAAAACCTGTAGTTTCCGTGTCCAATACCACAAAAGTGTTGTCATGGACACCCTCTGGAAGTTTTTCCTTGAAATGCTCTTCGTACTCCCACCAAAAATCGGGAAGTTCCAGCTGTTTTTTTTGGGAGAACGGCCACATTAGCGCAACATATTTTTTACTTGGAACCTCACCTCGATCAACGATTGGATTTCCTTAACGGTTTTAAAGGTTCTTTTCAGTTTGATTTTCTCTTCCTTGTTCAATTTGTCCAAGGCAATGTACCTGCCCGAATCGTTGTGGAGCAAACCTTGTCTGGTCCTGAATTTCAGTAATGCTTTGCTGGCGTATGAGCACGCGAGGTACAACTCTTTGTTGTTGGGTTCCAATTCGGCCAACTTTTCATAACGCTCTGCCGTGTTGTTAATGGATTTGATGGAGTGCGATAAAATCAAAACCCGTGCAGCATCAATAATGGGCATGAGTACCCGTAGTTTCAAATCGAAAAAGTCTTTGTGCTCTCCATCCTGTTCCACCAAAAAATCTCTGAAAAAACCTGATGGGGAAGGATTTTGTAAAGCTCCGCTAGCCAAGTGCGTAAAAAATTGGGGATATTTACGGGCATGGTCAAATATGCTGTGTGATAGTTCATCGGCAAGCGATTTGTCGCCATAGGTTACGTTGTAATCAAAAAAGATGGAGGATAGAAGTATTTCCTCAGGTCCCGGATTGTGAATCCAATGTGCAGTGACCTTTTTCCATTCCGTTAAACTATGGCACCATGATCGGTTGGATGCCATCATATCCGCCGGACAATACTCAAATCCGATGGTATTGAGCATTTTGGAAATACGTTCCCCAAGTTTTAAAAAACAGCTTCGGGTTGCTTCCAACTTTTCCTCCTGTACATCCTCAAAAATAATGGCGTTGTCCTGATCTGTGTTCAATAATTGTTCCCCACGGCCCTGACTGCCCATGCTGAGCCAGGTAAATCTTGCTGGCGGTTCCTCTTCCATTTTGGCCAATGCAATTTGAATAACCTGTTTTGTGGATGCATCATTGAGTTCAGAAATAATTTTGGATACCAATCCCAATGGAATGTTTTGATCTAAATAGCCTTGTAGCAGATTCATGATACCATGTCGTATCGCACGTAATCTTTTGGCATCCGTAGCTCTTTTAATGGCCCTTAAAAGCACTGCAGGGTTGTTTCCTACCGCCACCATGATGTCGTGCTTGGAAAGGATTCCGACGGCTTTCGTATCCGTAGTACCATCTTTTGTGAGCACAAGATGACTGATATTACTTTTCATCATGGCCATCTGTGCTTGTGCCAGCGTAAGTTCTTTGGGATATGTAATAATAGGGGAGGACATGATTGTTTTGGCGGCCGCTGTGATGGGGAACAGTCCTGTGGCCACCTTTTTTCTCAAATCTTTGTCCGTTATGATCCCAACGGGTAAGTTATCTTTCTCCACCAAAATGCAACTTACGTTATACTGGGTCATTTTGTTGGCTATGGTTTTAATTTTGGTGCCCTCCTTGCATGTAATAAGGTCAGTGGAATACTTAATGGGCTGAAGATCCAATATTTTGTTTGTGGAGTATTGCTCCGCCTCGGTATTTACACCGTACAATTTTCCTCGGTGTTTAATGGAGTAGGGGTTACCGGTATTGGAAGCAAAGCTTTCTATCAAAAAATTTCCAATTCGTTTATTTTCCAATGCCAAGGGCTTAAAGTCTTTGATGGGAATAGCGTAAAGAATGGTCTCCTCGTAAGCTTTGGCCTCTAATTTATAACTCTCATGCGCCAACAAGGGCCTTAGGCCAAAAACATCGCCCTCATCACAGATATCCAATATTTGACTTGAGCCAGATTTGGACAAGGCTATGGCACCCTTGTTCACCACATAAAAATACTGGTGCGGATTTTCATTCTCGGAAAAAACAATGGTATTGGTCTCCTTATGGATGATCACAACCTCAAGTGACAAGTGCTCAAGCTGTTTTGCCTCCATGGAATTAAAGGGAGGGTAGTTTTTCAGGAAATCGGCAATGCGTTCTGATATGGTGTTTTTCATGTTACTTAAAAGTAGCACAAAATGTTGCAGAAAAAAATCTTAAAACGCTTTTATAAATGGTTTGCTGGGTCAGTGAACACGTATGAAACATTACATTGACAAGGTTAAACTTTGTGTTATCAACCGCAGGTTTAATCCTAATTATGTTCCATGATCCATTGGATTACATCGTCAACATAGGTATCGGGAAGCTCATGACCGGAATCGTAAAACTTTAGTTCCTTGTCTTCCATCTTTATATTGTCGTAAAAAGCTTTGGCTTCATCCTCAGGGATAAAAAAATCGGATTTTCCCATCAACATGGCTACGGGAGCATTTTGATCGGCTACGCTATAAAGTGGGCTGATGGCCTTCAATTTATCGGATATACCTTTAGGCCAATTCAGATCAACAATTTCCGAGTATGGCCTGGACATTGGCGGTACGCAGGCAACTACACAATGGATTCTATGATCAATATGGTTCAACAGCAATGAAATAGCACCACCCATACTATACCCTATCAAATTGAATTTTATTTTTTGGTCTTGACTACTTTGTTCCAGGTAATCCATTATTAATCGGATTTCCTTAACACTTGATGCATATAAATCGTACATGCTATCCGCGTCCTCTATATCTTTTGAACGCATAGGAGGCAAAGTACCCGGGTTTCTAAAATTTAATTCATAGGACCTTTCACCATGGAATTTAGCGTCCGGGATCACCAGGCTAAACCCATGCAGTAAAAGAGAGTCTTTAATTGCCGTTAGGTTCTTGGTATATTGTAAATAGGGCATGGAAGGATTGACCCAATAATCTTTATTGCCTCCCAGGCCATGTATCAATATGGCATATCTGTTTTCTGAATTCCTTTTATTTATAAAGTGATAAAAGGGGATTTTGGAATTGAAGCCGTTGAGTACCACTTTTTCCATTTGGGTAAGAGAGTCAATGGTTTGTGTTCCAACAATTACTGCTGATGGCGTCAATTTTTCATATTCAAAATATGATTTATAATCCTGACAGTACACTTCAGAAACTGATAGGAACAGAATATATATGAGGTATAATTTTTTCACCATTTATAGTGTATTGATTGTTAGTGTTTTATAAATATATCAATATATTTTTGGATTATGTTCCCGTATATGGTTTTTACTATTTGAAAATGGGCAGGTAACCTACATGCTGCAAATTTGGAATACCGGAAAGTAATGGATAACAAAAAAGACCACATAAAAGTGGCCTTATCTTTAATTAAATCAAGAGTTAATTCACTTACTTCCCATTACTAGCCTTGTTGTATGCGCGAATCATTAATATGGCCCATATGGCGACCATTACAATAACAACAACAGAGAACCATAAAACGATATCATTCGCTGTCATTGTCCACAAGTTTTAGGTAAATCATAACGCCTAAAAGTGTCGGTGCCCAAAGCCCCACAAAAAGACCGTGTTTTTGATTGCCGTTAAGAAACAGGTATTCTGCCACCATTATGATCAACGCACATAAGATCAACATAAGCAAATTGCCGGTTCCCAGTTTTTTAAAGTAATTCATTCGAGGTTGGTTTAAGACCTTGAAGTTAGGAAAAAAAGAATACGAAGAAAAAAAGAAAGTCATTCAACTGAAAAACAGCTAAATGACTTTGATTTTTGTAGCAAGAGAGGGGATGCCGTGGATATATGGAGTCCCAAAACCTGAAATTCAACCCAATATCGGATTCGGGTTTTGCTTCAGGAAAAATAAGTTGTTATGAGGAAACCTTTTTAAATGTGGCTTGAGGACACAAATGTCAACTATAAGGTGTGTAACAGTATGCTATTATTTTTCAAATAAAACTGAACTTTTGAAGTGTCTACTGTTATAGCTTCCGTTTTATAATGCATTGAAAAGCCATTGGCTTGACCTGTCGCATAGTTGAACGACAAGATCAGCAATACAATCGTTGAGATGGTTGCCATTCTTTTAAAAAGCTTTTGGTTGATAAAGTAGTCCAGACTGAATTTTCCGGGTTCGAAAAGTAAGATACAAAAGCACATAATCATGAAGAAGAACGAGGTTAATCCTGAGTTGCCAATTTCTCCATCATGATAAATGAAAGTCGCAGTAAAAATCACAAAGATGTTTAAGAGAGCAGCAGGTCGGGTAAATACACCAAGCATCAATGCAATTCCGCCAAAGAATTCAGATAATACCGCTATCCAGGCAAAGAAAGTTGGAAAAGGAAAACCCATATTAGCAGTATCTTGAACGAACCAATTTTGTGGTCCCCAAATACCATTTTTTGGGAAGAACTTTTCAAAGACTGTGCAAAGTGCTAGCCCTACAAAGAATCGAAGGAGCAAAAAGCCAATGTTTTGACTACTAGAGCTTTGTTGATTGCTACCAAAAAGGAAAGCATGTTACCACATTTTGTCGGGATGACCGAACTAAGGGTCATTCCTTAAGTTAATGAACTACTCCTTCCCTGAGCGTCGAGGAATTCTTAAGATCCATAATTTTAAAAGTTGATATATATCATTTAATGTAAATCTGGCTTTTGCTACTTTAAACCTGTTTTTAATCAAAAGGCCAAGAGAATATGGATTACATTGTCAGTAGTGATATATTGAACGAGGGCGACCGGATTAAACCCAGGAAAATCAAACAAGCGATTGTTGAAATCGTAAGCGATTCAGGCGAAGGAGCCCAAAAATGTGGGCAGAGCTTCGGGGCAATCTCCGCAAAAATGGGAAATGGCGTTTGGACCGTTGAGATCATTCCGGCAGAGATACAACCACCCGCACGCTCCCGAGAAGGCGCCTCCGGAATCCGGGTGCGTATCGGTTCCGATAAAGTGACCAATATGGGAAATCACGCTGATCTGGTAATCGCCCTCAATGAACAGGTGGTGTACGGTCGAATCCGCCAAGATGCCTATAATGGGAATACCCTGATGTTCATCGAGAATAAATGGGCCAAAAGCGAACAGGAAACCATTAGACAGCAGTACTCGGAAGCACTACTGAAATTTAAGGAATTGGGCATTAAGGTGGTGGAGATCCCCATGGAAGAGGAATGTCTGAAACTAATGCCCGATCCCCGCAAAGGTAAAAACATGTGGATCCTGGGCCTGCTCTCCTATATGTACGATCGTGATATCCCCAAGGCCGAGGATCAGATTCGAAGGATCTTTAAAAAGAAAACCGATGCCGTAATAGATTTGAATATCAAGTTGTTGCACGCGGGATATGATTGGGCTAGAGAAAATCTTCCCTTTCGTTACGAGGTGACGCCGATGGATGTGGATAATGATATGGTGGTCATGAACGGAAATGAAGCCCTCAGTATGGGCATCATGGCATCGGGTATTGAACTGTGTTCGATGTATCCGATAACGCCTGCGACATCCGTATCCCATCACCTGGCCGAAAATTTTGAAAGGGTCGGGGGTATCGTGCATCAGGCAGAAGATGAGATTTCTGCGATCGGATTTGCGATCGGTGCTTCTTTCGCGGGGAAACCGGCAGTAACGGTTACCTCGGGACCAGGATTGGCACTCAAGACCGAGTTTATCGGCTTGGCCGTCATGGCTGAAATCCCGCTCGTGATCATTGATGTTCAGCGAGGGGGGCCCTCTACCGGATTGCCGACGAAGGTTGAACAGAGCGACTTGTTGGCAGCGATCTACGGGGAGGCAGGGGATGCCCCAAAAATCGTGCTTGCAGCCGCTACCATCGAAGAGTGCTTTCACTTTGTTGTTTTGGCACGCAAGCTTGCCGAATCATTCCGAACGCCCGTCATATTATTGAGTGATGCGAACCTGGCAACAGGGGTACAACCCTTCCCGCGTCCAAAAATCGACCCCTTGTGGCTGACCAATCCCATCGATCAGAGCCCATGGAAGGATGGGGCCGGGCCATTTGAATGGGATGAAAATACAGGAACCAGCAAAAGACCGATTCCGGGGCAGAAAGGCGGTATGTATACCGTAACGGGACTGGCCCATGGAAAGACGGGAAAAGTGGCCTACGACCCGGAGATCAATCAGGCCAGCGTCGAAAGCCGAAGCCGAAAGATCGCCTCTTTCCAGAAAAGCCTTAAACCACCAAAGATCAATGGTGACCCGGAAGGTGATATTCTGCTGGTTGGTTGGGGATCTACACTTGGTGCCATAGAGGAAGCCGTAGCCGATGCCCGTGCCGAAGGACTAAAGGTAAGCAGCCTGCACTTGCGATTTCTCTTTCCCATTGTTCCGGGCTTGGTTGATATCTTCAATAGATTCAAAAAAGTCATCACCGTTGAGATCAATTATAGTGATACGCTGGGCCACCCGATGATTACTCAGGAGAATCGGCGCTATGCCCAGTTGGCGTGGCTACTTAGGGCAAAAACACACATGGATATCGATTGTTTCAGCAATGTCTACGGGCAACCCCTGAACCCTGAAAAGGTTTTGAAAATGATCAAGAGCGAATTGAAAATTGAAAATTCCGAAGTCAAAGGATAAAAACTTGTAATAGTATGCTTGTACAAACTCATGAATATTGTTCTGTCCCCTCCCAAGACCATGATTATGGTATGGAGGATTATGGAAAAGGCGTAGCCCGCTGGTGTCCAGGTTGTGGGGGCCACTCCATACTCACCACCGTACAGCGCGTCTGCAAGGACATGCAATATGAACCTGAAAAAACGGTGGTGGTCTCCGGTATCGGATGCAGCGGTAGATTTCCACATTATATGGGAACCTATGGGTTTCACGGCCTTCATGGAAGAGCATTCCCGGTAGCCAGTGGCGTGAAATTCAGACGACCGGACCTCAACGTTTTTGTTGTAACCGGAGATGGGGATTGTTGCTCAATTGGTGCAGCGCACTGGGTACATGCCATTCGGTACAATATGAAAATGGTGGCACTGCTCTTTGACAATGGCATTTATGGTTTGACCAAAAAACAAACTTCACCCACCAGCCCGTTGGGCACCCATTCCAATACGCACCCTAGGGGTTCCGTCCTTCCTCCGATCAACCCGATACAAACTACCTTGGGATTGGCCAATGTCTCCTTCGTGGCGCAGACCGTGGATTGGAATTCCGCTCACCTCTATGCGACCATACGAAAAGCGGCCGAACATCCCGGCCTTGCTTTTGTGCGCATCGTTCAACGGTGTCCTGCGTTTATGCGCGATCTCTATGGTGATATTGCTGTCAACCCCAAAAACCTTATCCTGCTCTCACACGAAAATGGGATCAATCTAAAACCAAAGGCCCGGAAAGCCTTTGGTCGAGTGATCGAGCACGATCCTTCCAATATCCACAAGGCCAGGGAACACGCAGAGATCAATAATGGCATTCCCATCGGTTTGCTATATCAAAATACCGACAACGCCCGCTATGATGAATATGGAGCCCACAATCTCGGAATGGGCGTTGAGGAAAAAAAGCAGAATCTGGAATGCTTATTGGATCAATATACTACTAGTAATTCGGTGTAATGAACAAAATAAATAATTCAAATACGGATCAGATCCTCGACTGTTATGCCAATAGGAACGTCGTGGTTACTAGAGAGCAAGAACCTGCACCTCAAAATGAGGAATTGAAAAGGTATCGCGATCAATTGCACAAATACTTTGTACAGGGTGTAAAAACGGACTTTTGCCAAAATATTAACGTGGCACCGATTTTGTCCGCCCCGTGCTTGCGGGACATGTTACCCGCCATGCACTATCCGGTACTTTTCGAGCCAGAAAAAAGCAATATCTGCAGCCTTCATGAGCGACTCGAAGTGTTGATTTCAAATCATTGTGCTTCGGACATCGGTAGAGGCTTGATCGAGAAACTACCTTCCATCCTCTTATCACTTCAAGGGAAACTGCAAGTGGCTGAACCGGATCTTAATTATGGCTCCCAGGTACATGAATTGTTGGAACTAATGGGCAATGCTTTGGGCGACGATACGCCCAAGGATTTGCAAGAACATTTAGATCCAATAAAACAAGAACTCCTATCCTACAAAGGGCCCATCATGGGTTTTGGTGCACGGACTCCTTTTCAACTGCTCAATATTCATTTGAAAGCGCGAATTGCCACCTTTTCAGAGTTCATTGCCCTTATGCAACGGAAACTATCCGGATTGACTGAAATTGTCGACCTTCAGGATAAGGGCCGGGAAAAGGACAGTACGCATTTTGAGTTTGCCAGGGACCTTTTGTCTTTAGACGAAGTACAGGATGTCGCACCTCGAAGGGTTAGTTCAGATCTGCCAAAGGCGAGACTCAAGCAAATTCGGGATAGCATAAAAGTACTTTCCAGCGCTGTGAAATCTTACACAGAGCATCCCAATAAGATCTTTATTACAAAAAAACTACTGGAAAGCTACGACCTTAAAGAGGTGTTTGGTCAGGCAACTGTTGAAGTTGTGGAATCTGACGCCATATCACATGCCAAAGCCTATTTGGAAAAGGAATTGTCGAACTTTGTAGCACTGATCCGAGCGATGCGTTTGGCGGAGCTTGAGATAGGACAGACCTACGATGAATCTTTGCACGATGCCTATTTTGCTGGATTCGCCCCGTCCTATCTGAATTACGGGGATATCAAATATTTTCCCCCTGTCATTATCATTGACGAGAGCCGTAATATTGCCGACCAGCCAAAGGATTTTCTTTCCCTTTTGTCAGACGGTGCCTTTGTTAAGGTTTTTGCCATCAACACATTGAACGACATCAATTTGCCTGTGGCAGCTTCTGAGTTGGAAGAAAACTCGCTGGAGATTGCATCACTGGCCATCTTTCGCAGAAATGCTTATGTGTACCAGGGAAGTATTGAAGATCCCTACGCTTTTGAAAATGCCTTACGTCATGGTCTGAACGCCACCGCTCCGGTACTCTGGAACGTATTGCTGCCGGATGCCGGATCGGAAGATGCCCCCGGTTGTCACATCAGGATCCATAGGGCGATCGAAAGCCGGCAATTTCCACGCCTGACTTACGATATCGAGGCCGGGATGGATTTTGGAAGCCATTTCAATTTGGAGGACAATCCGCAATGCGATCTCTTATATCCAAATCAAGTTCTGGAAATCAAAATTCCCGGTGGAAAGCATACGGAACAGGTTAGTCTGAGCTCAGCGGATTATCTTGCTATGGAAACCCGCAATTTGCAAGCCCTTGAGATTATTCCCGACTGGTACCAAAAGGAAAATCTGGTATCTGTGGTAGACTATCTTTCAGCCGATCCGGAGTCCCAGATAGGAAAGATACCCATCATTCAGGTAGTGGATGAAGACTACAAACTGCATAGGGCAGCCATTCCTGCATCCTGGCTTCAACGGATAAGAAGTAGGCTGGACTATTGGCGTTTTTTACAGGAACTCGGGGGTGTCAAGAGCCAGCATTTTGAAAACAAGTTGTCGAGGTCCAAAGCTGAGTGGACACAGACCAAGGAAGTTGAACTACAAGAACTGGAAGCACGGTTATCCGAAGAGTTTGAAACCCAAAGATCCGCTGATATTGAAAAAGCCATCCACAATATACTCTTTGCACTCATGGAGGGAAAAACCGATTTGGCTAGCCTTGCGATCAATTCAACCGCTCCTGCGCCCGTTAGCGTAACATTGGAAGCGGATAAGGAATCCCTTGAAACAGTGCCGGCTCCGGAGGAAACACCTAAAGAGGAAGTATCGGTGAGTAAAGTGGCCTGGGTGGAAAGCGATGAATGTACTTCTTGCAACGATTGCATCAATGCGGTACCCAATGTTTTTAAATACAATAGCAACAAACAAGCCCACGTGCACAATCCCAAAGGCGACACCTACGCAAAGATCGTTGCTGCAGCAGAGAAATGCCCGGCCATGTGCATCCATCCGGGTTTGCCCCATGACCCGAATGAACCCGGGTTGGAGAAATTGTTGAAAAGAGCGGAGAAATACCAATAACCCTGTTGGCCTGTTAAAAAGGGTACATGATGCGGGCAGTGGCAGATACCCCTGTTGCCCCACGATTCCCATCGTTTATTTGAACTTTGGTATCGGTCTTGGCTATGGGTAGTAGAGTGGTTTAGCACTCAACCTTGCATGTAAACAAAGCTGAAACTTCACACGGGTTATCAAGAGTATGCAAGAACACGCAATTACCTATGTCCATTGTTGTGCTTTCGTTATTTATTTTCGATTATTTTGTTTTACCAATTCTCTCTATGCTTTTGATTGTAAATGTTTTTCCAGATGTTTTCAAAGAATTTTATCATCAATATTTGATTCTATTAGTTTTAGAGTTTCGGATAAATAATCATTAAACACCTTATAAGAATCAATTGCATACATATAGTTTAAGGTATTATTGTATACCTCATTTTCAAATTCAACGGTTCTAATAGTTTTGTTGTAATCGATTGTGAAATTCGATTTGGCGATATTTTTAAAGTAAATATCTTTCTCAAAAAAATCAGGAACCTCCATATTTCTTAAAAGGGCTTTATTCGTTAATGAAGGAACAAAGAAATCAAATAAATAATCCCTATATATTACAATATCATCTTCAGTATCTGATTGATAGTATGACCAATTTAGTAGTTGTTTTCTCAAATTATCATCCTTTATTAAGTTGATGGATCCAGTATTGAGCATTTCGTCTATTGATCCGGTAATTATATCAAGTGATTTGGTTTTATTAATGATATTATCTATTAATTGTTCAATTTCAGAACCGTTAATGATATCATCAGCCATAATTATTTCGAGAAGATTTGCTGAAGCTTCGTAGGCCACCATAAAATTGCTAGAAGCATCATTAACATTTTTAATATTAGTTTGAAAATCTATCTGAAGGTTTTTTAAAATGGCTTGTTCTCGAATTCTATCTTTTCTATATTCATTCCAATTATTAATTTGTAATGCAATCAAAATCCCTATAACTACAAGTATAATTTCGCCGATTGCATAAATGAGATACTTACTAAAATTGTTTTCAGTTAGCATTTTTTGGCGGATTTTTCTAAATAATTTTATCATTGGTTAATGGTTGATCGTAATGAAGCACAACTTGTTTATATAGGCATAAGATATATCTATATACCTCCAAATTGGTTTAAAATCGATGTATTTGATCATCTTGTATTGGAATCGTTTATTTGAACTTTTGGAAATGGCAATTGTTCATTTAAATTATTTAATCTGAGAATCGATTGTTTTAATTATATCTACTATTTTAGATCTTAAGGGCAAATAAAAAGCCTGCTTTAAATTTTCTGATGCCACAATGAATAAATAGAGTTGGCTTTCAAATTCTTCATTTTCAAGGAATTTAAAATCATTGTTTTTAAAACGACTTGGTTTGGCATCCAGTAAGGGGTCGTTGATGATATTGAGGTGCCGACGGAAATTCCCCTCCTTTAAAAAGAATTCATGTGCCAAATCCCTTCTTTCCACTACATAGTCTTCCTGCCTTTTGACACTTTCCAAGGTAGATTGCCAATCTGATAAGGCCTTGCGCAATTTTGCATCCGACAATACAGAAAGTTTACCTGAATTAATGACTTCCATCACCGTGCCTTGTGAGGGCGTAAACCTGGGTTCAATTTTAAAGATGCCCACCATTAGTTCAGAGAGTTCCTTTTCATTGAAATCTGAAAGTGATGGTCCAGTAAATCGACCTAAACTTACGCTGTTTTTAATATTGGAATCGTTGAACTTTATAACCCGATCCAAGTTGGCCAAATTGGTTTCGAATTCGGTTAGCAATGCCTTGAGCAGTTGTTGTTCAAGTAAATTGTTCTTACGGTTTTCGTTCCAGTTATTGATCTGTAGGGCTATTAATATCCCAATGACCACTAGTACAATCTCCCCAATGGCATATTTTAGATATTTGCTGGTTTTGCCTTCGTTGAGAAGCTGTTTACGAATGTTTCTAAAAAGTTTGATCACGTTGTTCAATTTTTTGCATCAGTGTTTTTAGCTTTTCCTGTCTGGCTTTTATTCTTCCAATGACATTTGATGTTCTCCCCATGTCCCCAATAAGGTAGTTTTCCATTCGTGGGGTCCTTAAAATTAGTTTATAATCAATAGTCATGTCCCTGTTATCTTTTATGGAGGCGATTTTTTTGTAAAAAGCCTGTGTATTCTCTTCGTTTATAACGAGATTCCCGGTGTTTTGGTTCATTTTCCCTTCAGGGAAGTTATACATGATAGGTTCAAACTTATCCTCCACATATCGGGTAATGGAGGCAAAATCACTTTCAATCTGCGCAAAATCGATATAATATTGCGAAAGTTCCTTGATGAGATTTTTGGCTTCCATATCTTTGAAGGTACCTGATGCCTTGGCCGATTCAAAAGATGTTGAGTAGCTTGTGGGAGTTGCAGAATAGTACAAAGGTTCCACATACTGCTGAAATTTGTCTATTCCCATGGTTTTTTGGGGATTTCTCAAATAGGTTAAAAGCGTGTCCAGGTACTCGGCCCTTTTGGTATGAAACAATTCATAGTATTCCAGCCTGTCCAGATCTTTTTCCATATCCTGAATCACATCTTCAAAAAAATTGTTTTCCACAATTTTGGCTTTGCGCCTTTCATTCCAATTATTTATTTGCAAAGCGATCAAGATACCTACGACCACCAACACAATCTCTCCGATCGCATATTTCAGGTATTTTCCCATTTTTCCTTCTGAAATTAAGTTTTGGCGGATTCTTCTAAAGAACTTGATCATTAGAGGCTGGTTTCTCTAAAGATATGATTTTTATGGAATTAGGTTGACAGCTCTCAAAAGTGGAACTCGAATGATTTGACAATCCAAGCTTTGTTCCATGGTACTCACTCGTGCATATCCAAAAACCATAACCTGAAAGTTTAAATAAACGGTAGAATGTAAACTCTTTAGAATCAGTGGACTCGTTTCACTCGAAAAGTTCAATAAAACGGTGGGATTTTTACATGGACATAAGAACGATAAATTGGAATATGGTTTTGTCTGTACAACCACATTCAAATGCTCTCGCTGGTTGTTGCTTAATCAAGTTTTTTTATTGGAATCTGTAGGATTTCCTAGTATATAAAAATTGAAGCTTTAATTTAACAAGTTGCAATTTTCATTGGACGCCTATACGTTGGATACTACATGTTTCATATTGGGGTGGGGAGATATTAGATCTTTCCCCATACCCGGTCATGCAAATACCGTCGCTTTTTGCGAATTGTTGTAAGTGGAATAATTTATTCGGGATAATATCGGGAAAATAAAAGCCATCCCACTGATATTCAATAGAATGGCTTCTGTTTTAGTAGCGAGAGGGGGACTTGAACCCCCGGCCTCCGGGTTATGAATCCTGAGTCTTTTGAATCCATTTGGGCTTATTTGATTTGATAATCAATTGTTTATAAGATATTTAAGGATGTTCAATTTTTATTCAAAGCCATAAAAATTCATATTAAAACATGATTTGTTGTACATATGTTGTACATAGATTTCGTATCTTTATAAGGCAAAAAATAACACTATGGCGACTGTAAAGATAGTATTACGCAAGAATTATCAGAAGAAGGACGGGACTTTCCCAATTGCCCTACGAATAACAAAAGATAGAAAGTCCAAGTTCCTTTTTACAGGTGAGTACATTCTTGAAAAGGATTGGGACCAAACAAAGGGGTTGGCTAAAAAAAGTCATCCTAATTCTTCACGCCTTAATAACATGCTTTTGAAAAAGATTACTGAAGCGCATGACATGGCTTTGGAAATTGAATCAAGCGAAAAAAAGCAATCTGTAGCTACAATCACTAAAAAGATTGTGGGAGAGGATAAATATGATTTTTTCAAAGTAAGTGAGGTTTTTTTGGCGAATCTCCTAAAAAGAAAAAAGTTCAATCAACAATACAATCAAGAAAAGAGGTTGGAGATTTTTAAAACTTATTTAGGGCGAAAAGAGCTTTCCTTTACCGATTTGGACGTCACCTTATTGAAAAGGTTCGAGGCATATCTTCTTTATGAACGAAAAGTCGCTCCAAGAACGGCGATAAACTATTTAATGCTTATCCGCACCATTTATAATTTTGCCCGAAAGGAATATCATGTTGATGATAGGAACTACCCATTTGGAAAAGGTAAAATACAGATTAAGTTTCCTGAAAGCGAAAAAATCGGATTGAACAAGGAAGAGGTTCAATTACTTGAAACCGCAGACAATTTGACAAAAGCACAGCTTCATGCGGTGTACGTATGGCTAACGAGCTTTTACTTTGCGGGTGTTCGGGTTGCTGATGTCATAAAACTAAAATGGTCCGACTTTAAAGATAATCGCTTATATTATCGTATGGGGAAGAACAGGAAACTTGTCTCATTGGTCGTTCCCGATAAGACCAAAGAAATTCTTAAGTATTTTGAGGCTCAAAAGAGGGGGAAGGATGATTTGGTTTTTCCTTTTTTAAAAGGCACCAATTTGAAAGATGACAAAAGAGTAGCAACTAGGGTTAAAACCGTAACCCGAAATTTAAACCGGCGATTGCAAATCGTTGGAGAAAAACTGGGTATTGAGAAAAAACTATCTATGCATATAGCCCGTCATAGCTTTGGAAACATTTCTGGCGATAAAATACCTATTCAAATGCTTCAAAAACTGTATCGTCATTCTTCGATTACAACAACGGTTAACTATCAATCGAATTTCATGCACAAAGAAACCGATGATGCCTTAGAAAAGGTAGTAAACTTTTAAGAACATCCAGTAGTTCGGGTATTTTGTCGAAAGATTTGAATACAATTGGATTATTAGGGTACCTTGTACTTTTCTATAATTGTATTCGATGCAAGTAGTTTGCCTACAAGAAGAAGCTTTCTATGCCTTGTTTGACAAGGTAGTGGAATATTTAGAGCAAAAAAGAGCTGATAAGCCAGAAAAATGGATTGACGGCGAGGAAGCAATGTTTCATCTCAAAATAAAATCCACCACCACTTTGCAAAAACTGCGGGACGAGGGTAAAATCAGGTTTTCCCAACCTCAAAAGAAAGTAATTCTGTACGATCGGGATTCTATTAATGAATATATCGAGGCACACGTTCGTGAAACTTTTTAGCCATGGAAGAAAATATAAAAATTGATGAGGAGTATAAAAAGGCATTCAATCTTGGATATGAATTGGCGAAAGAGTTGAATCTAAAAACTCCGATGTTCAAAAGTGTCGTGCCGACCGACGATCACATGAATGCTGTGCAAGCAGGAATGATGCAATACAGTAACGAACTAAATAAAAATCTACATAAAGGAAATGTCCAACATCAGGAATCAAATGTAAAACCACAAAATATTGCCAGTGTTCAATCAAACAAGAATAATAAGGATATGGGAAAAGGATTGGACTTTTCCAATTGAGAAGACCATTGCTCAATACCCTTTATCCTGAATTGAAAAATGATGAATCCGTATGGTAGTTGGAATTGGTAAAAAGGTTATTTCTTAAGTTTTGACGCAAAAGCGTAGACTACCAATTCTTCAGTCTTTCCAGTTTTTGCATAGGCGTTGCATCGATTTTTTTATATTTTTGTACCGTGAAATTTTTAACAATCATATTGTCCTTTTACTTTTTGGCGCTCAATGTAGTGCCCTGTGGCGATTCGGGCAAAGCTAAAGATGACGCCCAGGTCGTTTCGGTAATGGACTATGATGGCAATCACGACCAAGATTGTGAGCTGTGTTCACCATTCTGCCAGTGCCATTGTTGCCACGTGCATACAATTGATTTTGATATAGCCGAATTTCAACCGCTTCAATCCGTGATTTCTCAAGAAAACTTTGCCCATTTTGATAGCCTTGGCAAAGATTTTGCCCTTTCCCTTTACCAACCCCCTCAAGTATAATTCAGTTTTTTTAAGGATAGCTCTATCCTATCGTGATGCTTTCAACGTAAGCATCACATTCTAAATGCATTGCATCTCATTGCATTGCGATGTTTAAACTGAATTAATACTTTTTCTATGATTAACAAAATCATTTCATTTTCCATAAACAACAAATTTATAATCGGTTTGTTTATGGTTGCCCTAATAGGCACCGGAATATGGTCTATGGCCACTATAAATCTGGGTTCTGTACCTGATATTACCAACAACCAAGTACAGGTTATTACCGTTGCCCCAAATTTAGGTACTGAAGATATTGAGCAATTCGTGACCTATCCCGTAGAATTGGCAATGGCAAACCTTCCTGACGTTATCGAGCTGCGTTCGGTATCCCGTTTTGGATTGTCAGTTGTTACCATTGTCTTTAAGGATGAAGCAGGTACCTATCTGCCCCGGCAATTGGTGCAGGAGAAATTAGCTGAAGTTGCTGAAGAAATTCCCGAAGGTTTTGGTACACCATTTATGGCACCCATAACTACAGGTTTGGGAGAAATCTTTCAATATACCTTAAAAGTCGAGGAGGGCTACGAAGACAAATACGATGCTATGGAGCTTCGTACCATTCAGGACTGGCTGGTAAAAAGGCAAATGGCCCTAGTGCCCGGCGTAGTGGAAGTAAACGCGTTTGGTGGGTATGTCAAACAGTATGAAGTTGCCCTAAATCCCGATAAGCTAAAGAGCTTTGGCATCACGATGGGCCAGGTATTCGAGGCACTTCAAAAAAATAATGCAAATACCGGAGGTGCCTATATTGAAAAAAATCATCAAGCCAATTTTATTCGGGGCGAAGGACTCGCAAGAAGTCTTGAAGACCTAAAAAATACCGTGGTCACGACTCAAAACGGGACCCCCATACTGGTAAGCGATGTTGCAGAAAAAGTAGGCTATGGCAACCAGGTGCGCTATGGCGCCTTTACACAGGACGGGCACGAAAGCGTGGGCGGGCAGATTTTGATGCTCAAGGGCGAGAGCCCGAGCAATGTCATCGAAAATGTGGAAGGGCGAATCGCTGAAATACAAAAATCACTTCCCGAAGGCGTTACTATAGAACCTTTTCTTTCACGAAGTGAACTTATAGCGCGAACTACCAGTACCGTAAAGAAGAACCTCGTGGAAGGCGC
Organism: Flagellimonas profundi; assembly: GCF_017313275.1. Classification (GTDB taxonomy): domain Bacteria; phylum Bacteroidota; class Bacteroidia; order Flavobacteriales; family Flavobacteriaceae; genus Flagellimonas; species Flagellimonas profundi. The sequence goes on from NZ_JAFLNM010000001.1 coordinate 696,672, forward strand.
GTTGATCGTGATTTTTGTACTTGTCCTGCTATTGGGTAGTTTTCGTGGGGGCCTTATTACGGCATCGGTCATCCCGCTTTCATTGTTGTTTGCATTCATATTGATGAGGCAGTTCGGCGTTTGGGCAAATCTGATGAGCCTTGGTGCCATCGACTTCGGTATCATTGTAGACGGGGCCGTCATCATTGTGGAAGGTATGGTGCACCATATACAGATGCGGCTGAAAAAATCCAAGGCCGTATTTACGCAAGTAGAGATGGACGAACTGGCCTATGAATCGGGCAGTACAATGATGAACTCGGCCTTTTTCGGTCAATTGATTATCCTGATTGTTTTTACCCCTATCCTCTTCCTTACTGGAATAGAAGGCAAAATGTTCCGTCCAATGGCCTTCACCTTCGGTTTTGCCGTTTTGGGGGCAATTATATTGTGCCTCACCTACGTGCCGATGATTTCCGCCCTGTTCCTACGTCCCGCCAAAAACCCAGACCACTGGTTCGCCAAGTTTGAACATAAGATTGAAGGTTTCAGCGATAAAATTATGGCAACCTTGCACAAGGGGTATCAACCGCTGTTGAATTTTGCTCTACGGTTCAAGGCTGGTGTAGTGTTGGGCGCCGTCGCCCTATTTGCCATTGCGGTATTTATATTCAGTGGTATGGGGGGTGAGTTTATTCCTAAACTCGATGAGGGCGATATAGCGATGCAGGCCCTTATAAAACCTGGAAGCAGCCTAACGGAATCCATTGAAGCTTCCAAAAAACTACAAAACCTGGTAAATGAATTTCCAGAGGTCAAGACAATGATTTCAAGGATTGGAGTTGCCGAAATCCCTACGGATCCGATGCCAATGGATATCGCCGATAGCTATGTTATCCTAGAAAAGGATAAAAGTAAATGGACGAGTGCCGATAGTAAAGAAGAATTGATAGAAAAGATAAAGGAGAAAATATCGGTCATCCCGGGGGTGAACTTCGTGTTCACCCAACCGGTCGAGCTGCGGTTCAACGAGTTGCTAACCGGAGTAAGGGAAGATGTAGCCATAAAACTCTATGGAGAAGATTTGGACATTCTGGCTGAAAAAGCCAACGAAATGGCATCCATAATTCAGACCGTGCCGGGTGCCGGTGATGTAAGGGCAGAGGCCACTAGCGGTTTGCCTCAAATGACCGTTGTCTATAATCGTGCGAAAATGGCACAGTACGGAGTTACAATTGAAAAGCTCAATGATTACGTGAGCGCGGCCTTTGCCGGTGAAGCGGCCAGTGTCATCTTTGAAGGGGAAAAACGGTTTGAAGTGGTAATACGATTGGCGGAAGCCTATCGTAAGAACATTGACAATCTTAAAAACCTGTACATCGATTTACCCAATGGCAACCAAGTTCCATTAAAAGAGGTTGCGGATATTAGTTATAAACCGGGGCCGATGCAGATATCGCGTGATAATACCTATAGAAGGATTTATGTTGGTGTAAACGTTAGGGGCAGGGACGTTAAGTCAATGGTCGAGGAAATACAGGCAAAACTTGATGAACAACTGGAACTGCCTCCTGGGTACTATATTACCTATGGTGGTTCATTTGAGAATTTACAGCGTGCAACAGACCGTCTTATGGTGGTGGTACCCATTGCCCTGGTATTGATTTTTATCCTACTGTACTTTGCCTTGAAATCATTTTCACAATCGGTGATGATATATATGGCAGTACCGTTGGCAGCTATTGGTGGGGTCTTTGCCCTTTGGTTACGTGGTATGCCCTTCAGTATCTCGGCCGGAGTGGGATTCATCGTACTCTTTGGCGTGGCCGTCCTCAATGGACTAGTGCTCATCAACAAATTCAACGATTTAAAAGAAGAAGGAATGACAAATATCAAAAAACGCATCGAAGAGGCCACCCACGAGAGATTGAGGCCAATATTGCTTACGGCTACGGCAGCCATTATGGGTTTTGTGCCAATGGCGGTCTCCACGTCGGGGGGTGCTGAAGTACAAAGACCGTTGGCCACTGTGGTAATTGGCGGTTTGATTACGGCCACCTTGTTGACACTTGTGGTGGTGCCCGTCCTCTACAACTGGCTCGAGAGCAGAAAGCAGCGCAAACAATCCGACAACGGAGATACCGGATATGTAAAGAACAGTCTGCCTATGCTCGGGATTCTACTTGCCGTAAGTGGTTTTTTGTCATCGGGTACGGTGGTTGCCCAAGAACCTGATCCTGTCCAGACCCTTACCCTGCAACAGGCCGTTGACAAAGCCAGGGAGTATTACCCAACCTTAAAACAGGGCGAGGCCTTCATTGCACGGGAGAAGGCCTTAAGGGGCACAAGCTTCGATTTGGGGAACACCCAAGTATTTACCGGTAAGGAAGAAACGGGCAGCGGTGTGCCCGGCGTTCAGACCGTGATTGGTGTTCAACAGGGAAATATCGATCTACTGTCGGGCTTTTCCAAATCCAAGTTTTTCAAGGAAAGGGTAGCCTTGGGAGAAAAACTGTATGAGCTCAGCGAACAGCAATTGGTACGCAATGTGATGCTGGCCTACAACCAGATACAGTACAATACCGCCCAGCTGCGCTTTGCCGAGCGCCTTGACAGCGTCTATACAGACTTTGAATCGGCCGCAAAGCTGCGGTACGATACCGGTGAGACGGGAAAATTGGAATACATTGCGGCCTCTTCGGAATACCAGCAGATACAGGTACTCAGGCAACAGGCCTACGATGATATCGAGATTGCCAAAAGGCAGCTGAAGCAATATCTGGGCATTAATGACCCCATCGACATAGCTGACGAACCTTTTACCGCTTGGGCGGAAAGGTTTCTGGATTCACCCTCGGAGAATATAAATAAGAACCCTTTGTTACAGTTTGCCGAACAGAATGTGGCCGTAAGCGAAGCCAATGTAGAGGTAGAGAGATCACAGTTCCTGCCCAAGTTCAACCTAACCTATGGAAGGCAAACAGTTGACGACGTTTCAGGCTTTAACACCTATCAAGTGGGAATAAGTATTCCCCTGTGGTTCTTACCGCAAAAGAACAGGGTGAAAGCGGCAAAGGCCGATGCGATTTTGGCCGAGAGCCAATACCTTGAACAGAAGGCGATGACCGAAAGCACGTTGGCCCAATTGGTTAAGGCTCTGGAAAAAACCCAAAAAAGTCTTGAGTATTACGAAAAAGGGGCACTGCGGTTGGCCGATGAACAAATTGCCACGGCAGAACTGGCATCCCGGGAAGGCGAGATAGACTATGTAAACTATATCACTATCCTTAATAGTGCCATACGCATAAAACAGAACCACTTACAATTTATAAATCAGTATAACCAGCAGGCCATTGAAATTCAATATCAACTGGGCAACCTATAATTTAAAAGAAAAAGAAATGAAAAATATAGCAATTACATTGACATCAATCCTGGCCTTGACAGCGTTCCTTGTTTCCTGCAACGGTAGGCAAAAGGGAGAATTAGGCCATGATGAGGGCAAAGCGACCACTAAAGAGACGTTACAGGAAGGGGAAGAAGGGCATGGTAATGAGGCCCATGCAGAAGAGGGCGGCCATGAGGAAGAAGAAGGTTCCGTTGAAATTACCCAACAGCAGGCGGAAACCATCGGCCTCGAAATGAAACCTTTGGAAGAACGTAGCCTGGGCAACAACATCAAGGTAACGGGCAGACTCGAACTTTTCCCACAGGACAGGGCCAATATAAGCCCCTTTGTGGGCGGCAATATAAGCTCGGTACTTGTTATAGAGGGTGATAAGGTGCGCAAGGGACAGGTTCTCGCCTATTTGGAACACCCCGATATCATAACGATGCAACAGGAATTTCAGGAGAAAAATGACGAACTGGTCTTTTTGGATCAGGACTACGAACGAAAAAAAACCCTCTATGACAAAGGGGTCTCATCCGGCAAGGAATTTCAGATGGCACAATCCAAATATCGTTCCACGACCTCTTCGGTCAATGCAATGCGGGCAAAACTACGGCTATTGGGCTTTAATGTTGACGAAATCGCCAATGGTAAAATATATCAGGGTGTACCCGTTATAAGTCCCATTAGCGGTTTTGTCGATGAGGTGTTGATAAGCCTTGGCGATTATGTGGCACCACAATCCAAGATGTTTGCCGTAAGCGACAATTCTAAGATACACGTGGATCTAAAGGTATATGAAAAGGACATCCCGAGGGTCAAAGAAGGGCAAAAGATTTTTTTCAGTGTTGCCTCGAGACCAGACGAGCTGCTTACCGCTGAGGTACATTCCATAGGCAAGACCTTCGAGGAAGATCCCAAGGCCGTGCATATCCACGCCCATATAGAAAATCCCGAAAGGGATTTATTGCCTGGTATGTATGTAGAGGGCAGGATTGTACAGGATGAAAAAAACACTCTGGCAGTACCCGAGGAAGCGGTCATCAAAGAGGGTGAAAAGTCGTTCATTTTTGTACTTGACGATGGCGATGCCCAGGAAGAAGGCAAGCTCAAATTTAAAATGGTGCAGGTATCGGTAGGGGTTATCGATTTGGGCTTTGTTTCCATAAATCCCATGGAACCCCTTCAATATGGTTCAAAAGTGGTTATCAATGGGGCCTATACCCTTTCTTCAGAAATGGTGAAAGGCGAATTGGAGCACGGACATTAATTCTCTAAAAAATCAAGGATTTTGATTCCGGGTTTGTTTATCATCTTAATTAGTTAGTTAAAAATTAGAAAACATGCCCGGTTCAAAATCGATTAAAAATTTAAACATTTTAAAAATGAAAGAAATAAAAGCATTTGTTAAACCGAACAGGATACAAAGGGTCATCGAAGCCCTTAGCGATAACGGTTTTAAAAGTATGACGCTTTCACAGGCGGAGGGTACCGGGGCGTTCAAAGCAAAAGGAGCAAGACCCTCCCTTGATTTTAATATAACCGATAGCCCGGTGGTAAAAGTGGAGTTGGTATGTCAAAATGAGGAGGCGCAATCAGCCATAGATATCATATTAGAAAATGGTAAAACGCCCGAACCTGGGGATGGAATCATTTATCTATCCTATATTGAGGATGCCTTTCAGATCAAAACAGGAAAATCCCTTAAACGCTACGATCTTTAACCCCTTTTAAAATGGAAAGAATTGTCAAAAAACTGGAAAGCAAGGGAATACGGCCCACACCGATGCGACTGTTGACCTATAAAAAGTTACTGCAAAGCGAGGTAGCCATCAGTTTGGGAGAGCTAGAGAATTTTTTCGAGAAATCGGAAAGGAGCACCCTTTTCCGGACGATGAAAACATTTGAGGAAAAAAATATTGTACATCAGATAGCGGACGGTACAGGGATTATGAAATATGCACTCTGTGAGGAAAACTGTGGATGTGAGGTGGGCAGCGACCTGCACCTACATTTTCACTGCACCCAGTGTAACGAGACCGTTTGTTTGACCGATCGTAAAATCCCACAGGTAAACCTGCCTCAAGGATATATGGCAGACGATATCAATCTGGTCGTAACGGGAGTATGCAATAAATGCAGTGGCAATTTGGAGTAGCCTTAAAGGCCAATAACATCAAAAGAATACGACGATGATAGCAATCTATAAAAAAGACCAAATCATATATACCATCGCAGATCAAGAAATGGATGCCGATGATGGGGCGACCTTGGTCAAGGCCCTGAATGAACATTTGAAAAGCAATGAACAAGCCGCTTGGTATATGGAAATGGAGCCTCGCAAAAAAGGAGTGAAGAAAAGCAGCGGTGAGAGGTTGGATTTTTCCTTTCCCGAAGAAACACGGCTTAAGAAAATAGCCTTGGTGGGCGAAAAAACTTGGCAAGAACGGTTTACCGAATCGCTATTGCCGTTTAGCGAAGCCCACATAAAATATTTCGGACCTGAAGATGGAAACATGGCCAACAACTGGCTCGAACAAACAAGCAATTTCAATAGTAACTGAAACATGAATCTTTAAATCTAGAAAATTATGATGGACGATTGGTATTTTGGGGGAATGCACTGGATATGGTGGGGGTTATGGATAATCCTCATCTTCTGGATATTTTTAATTCCCTACCCCACACCGGGACAGAAAAGAAAAAGGGACACCGCAATGGAAGCCCTGAGAGAGCGGTACGCCCGGGGCGAAATCGACGAAGAGGAATTTGAAAAACGAAAGACGTTCCTGTTAAAGAACAAAAAATAACAGTGTTTTGCTTTTGACCGAACGACCATAACACCGTTATCTATGCAAAGAAGAAAAATAGGGATATGGCTTTTGGCAGGCTTTGCCTTTGGGGTATTTATACTGCAACCCTTGGGCCTATCCCTTTTTCTCTTTGACCGGTCGGGCGATTCCGGTCACTGGTCAAGCTTTTTTCTTGAAGCCTTCAAAACCGTATGGAACGTTGTCGATGTTGACCAAATTCTTAGAAACCTGTTGTTCGGGACAATGGGAAGCAGCCTTGCCCTGATGGTCTTTTTCAGAAAAAAGATTTTTCAACTGAACAGGCAACGGATGGACAGGCAAACCGTTCTCGAACTCATAAACAAGGGAGAGAGCAGCCGGGTGGAATTCAAGTCAAGCTTGCGATGGGATGTACGGCAGGGCAAGGTAAACAAACAACTTGAGCTTATCATTGCAAAGACCATTGCCGGGTTTATGAACACCGAGGGGGGCAAGTTGCTCATGGGTGTCGATGACGGGGGAACCATTCTGGGCCTGCAACAGGATTTCGATACGCTTAAAAAGCCGGACAGCGATGGCTTTGAGCAGTATTTGATGCAATTGATCGCTCAAAAACTGGGAACCCATCTTTGTACGCTAGTGAACGTAGCATTTTTTGGGTTTGGTCAAAAGCAAGTGTGCTGTATCGAGATTTTACCAGCCCAAATGCCGGTATATGTGAACCTTGAGGGACGGTCACGGTTTTATATACGCACGGGCAATGCCACGCGCGAACTAGATTTGCCCGAAGCCCTGGTGTATATAGGTAAGGAAAAGGCACAGTGCAACTAGAAACAGGAGGTTATTGGGCCATGCAGGAAGGGTTATTGGCACTTCCGTTGCACGTTTGTTTTAATTAGATTGATTAAAAAATATACAAAAATGGTACAGATAATAAACTTAGAACAGGAACATCTTATTGCCGCTAAAATCAGCGGGAAACTTACGGAAAAGGATATGGAAAAGATGCATCCGCTCATCCACAACATCATAGAAAAAGGCCATAAAGTGGATTTCTATATTGAAATGGAAGATTTTGAAGGCTATACCCTTAAAGGCTTTTGGGAAGACCTAAAAATTGATTCGGCACACTTGGGAGATTACGGCAAGATAGCCTTTGTGGGTAACAAAAAATGGCAGGAGTGGGTGGCTAAGGCAACTGATTTTTTCACTAGCTCGGAAGTTAAGTATTTCGATATTTCCGAGAAATCACAAGCCCAAAAGTGGATTAAATCTTAATTAACGATAACAAAACGATTAATAATATGAATGACAAGGAAAAACATAGTAATGACGATGGCCACAATCACGACCACGGTGGCATCTTCGGCAAAAACACCGAACTCTATTTTGCTATATTAAGTGGGGTCACACTAATAACAGGTTTCCTATTGGAGAAATTTACAGGGGTTTCAGAAAACATTCCTTTTGGACTCTATATTGCGGCCTACTTTTTTGGAGGTTATTTTACCCTGAAGGAAGCTATTAGCAAAGTGGCCAAGGGCGAATTTGAAATCGATTTCCTGATGCTGGTCGCGGCTGCGGGGGCGGCCTATCTGGGCGAATGGGCAGAAGGTGCCTTGTTGCTTTTCCTTTTTAGTCTGGGTCACGCATTGGAAAACTATGCAATGGGCAAGGCAAAAAAGTCCATTGCGGCACTGACCGACCTCGCCCCAAAAACAGCCCTTCTCAAGAAAGATGACGATACCGTTGAAGTGGGTATTGAAGAACTACAGGTGGGCGACATCATCGTGGTGCGCCCCAACAGCAAGATATCCGCCGATGGTGTAATTGTAAAAGGTAACAGTAGTGTTGACCAGGCACCCATTACCGGGGAAAGCGTTCCGGTGGACAAAACACCAATAGAAAATCCGGACAAAGAGTATACCTCAAAAAGCAATATTCCCAATGAGAACCGTGTATTTTCAGGAACCATCAATGGCAACAATACCCTTGAAATAAAGGTAATCAAAGAGGCAAAAGATTCTACCCTCAACCGCTTGGTCACTATGGTTCAGGAGGCTCAAGACCAGAAATCGCCCACCCAGTTGTTGACCGACAAGTTTGAGCGGTACTATGTGCCAGCGGTCATTATACTGGTCGTTGCACTGAATTTTGCTTTTTTGGTCATCGATGAACCGTGGAGCGAAAGCCTATACCGTTCCTTGGCGGTATTGGTAGCTGCAAGTCCGTGCGCGCTCGCCATTTCGACGCCATCTGCTGTATTGAGTGGTGTGGCAAGGGCTGCGCGTGGCGGGGTCTTGATAAAAGGCGGTCGCCCATTGGAAGATTTAGGGGTGCTTACCGCATTGGCCTTTGACAAGACAGGAACGCTTACCGAAGGAAAACCAAAGCTTACCGACGTCGAAAGTTTTGGCAGTATAGATAAAAAGGAACTGTTGGAAATCGCGATTGCGGTTGAGGAACTGAGCGACCACCCCCTGGCAAAGGCAGTTGTACGGGACGGAATGGAACGGCTCGGGAAGGACACAAAGATTCCGGATGCCGATGATTTGGAGGCCGTACAGGGCAAGGGCATAAAGGCAAACTATCAAGGGAATTCCATTTACATTGGTAACCTGGAACTCTTCGAGGATATTGATAAGGGCGTACCCGACGATGTATCAGAAAAGGTAAGAGCGCTTGAAGGGGAAGGAAAGACCACGATGCTAATAAAAAGGGGCAATGAATTTATAGGGATGCTGGGGCTGATGGACACCCCACGGGAAAAAGCCAAGGAAACCCTTGCCCAACTAAAGGAAATAGGCATCAAGAAAATGATAATGCTTACGGGCGACAACCAGAAAGTGGCAGATGCCGTAGCCGAGGAAATTGGGTTGACCGAAGCTCGCGGAAGTCTGCTTCCCGAAGAAAAAGTGGAGGCCATCAAAAAACTTGCGGAACAGGAAAATAAACTGGCAATGATAGGTGATGGGGTCAATGATGCCCCTGCTATGGCAAACAGTACCGTTGGTATTGCAATGGGTGCGGCGGGAAGCGACGTGGCTTTAGAAACCGCAGATATAGCACTAATGGCAGACAAACTGGAAACCTTGCCTTTTGCCATCGGTTTAAGCAGAAAAGCGAAGGCGATAATCAAGCAAAACTTATGGGTTAGCTTGGGGGTTGTTGCCCTTTTAATTCCTGCGACAATTATGAGTTGGGCAAGTATAGGGATAGCCGTGGCCATTCACGAGGGCTCTACGTTGGTAGTGGTGGTCAATGCATTGCGTTTGCTCGCCTACAAAAAATAAATTCAATAAAGGAGATTGCCTTTGAATCAAGGTTAAAAATGAACAAAACGGAAAAAATATTGTCGAATTACGGTATTCGCCCTACTCAAATGAGGTCCAAGATATACAGGTATCTGAGAAGGAAGCAAAGTGCCGTGTCCTTTTCCGACTTGAAAAAGGTCTTTGCTGAAAAGAGCGAAACCAATAAGACAGCAAACAGAACGACCTTTTATCGCAACCTTAAGATTTTTGAGGATAAAGGACTTATTCATCAGATAAATGATGGAACCGGAGTGGCAAAATTTGCGATTTCCGGTGAAAATGCAAAAGGTGAATACGGTTCAGATTTACATCTGCACTTTCATTGTACCGAATGTAAGAAAACAATCTGTTTGCCAAATAAAATACCGGAAGAAAGTTTACCAGCTGATTATAAAATAAACGATGTCAACCTGGTATTAAAAGGAATATGCGTGAAATGTAAGAAAAAATAACAGGTGGGAGTTCCAGAACTTTGAACCCTTGCGCCCAAGAGTCAAGTTCAAGGTTCTTCCACCTTATTTAACCAAAAAAATACAACTATAGAAAAATATGATATAACAATTATTGGTTTGTGTTTTGGCGATAATGGAATTCAGGGCAGCGGCAGAGGATATCGCACGGATGCCCCATTGGCATCCCACATTTTCAGAAACCTTTAAGGAAGCCTTTCTGGCCGCTACCGAAGATAGGGCATTGCATATATAAATATTGGGGCAAGTAATACCATATAAAATATAAGATGATGAAGAAAATTCAAAAGCTAACCCAGGAAATCAACGAATTGACAGTAAGGATTGAACACGAATATCCCGAACTCTATCGGTATTTGGATGAGAACCCCATAACGATTCCCGTAGATGATGAAGCAAAACCGACCATTAAATCGTTCGCTGATTATTTGGAGAGCTTAAAATCGATTTTGGAAAAATATATGGAATCCCATAATAAGTAAAGAGTGAAAAGACCAAACGTAGAATTTAATACAGATTATTTAAATGTCCACCATAAACAAAACCACTTTTAAGGTAAGTCAAATGGATTGCCCTTCAGAAGAACAGATGATAAGGATGAAACTGGAGTCAAACCCTCAAATCAAATATCTGGACTTTGACATTCCGAATAGAAAGTTGGATGTGTACCATCAGGGGAATGCCCAAGAAATAAACGTGGAATTGGGTGCATTAAAGCTGGGGGAAAAACTTTTGGGAACAGAAAAGGCGGAAACACCTATTGCCGAAGACGAGACCAAACAAAAGAAGATACTCTGGTGGGTCTTGTACATCAATTTTGGGTTTTTCGTTATCGAAATGACCACGGGTTGGATTTCTTCCTCGATGGGCCTTATTGCGGATTCACTAGATATGCTAGCCGATTCCATTGTGTACGCGTTGAGCCTTTTTGCCGTAGGCGGCGCTATTTCCAGAAAAAAGAAAGTGGCGAAGTTCAGTGGCTATTTTCAAATGGCCTTGGCCCTGCTGGGATTTTCGGAAGTCCTGAGAAGGTTTTTGAGCAGTAGTGAAACCCCTTTGTTCCAATGGATGATAATCGTTTCCATTTTCGCCCTTATCGGCAACCTCGTTTCCCTATGGCTGATAAACAAGGCCAAAAGCAAGGAAGCGCATATGCAGGCAAGTGCCATCTTTACCTCAAACGACATTATTGTGAACGGCGGGGTAATACTGGCAGGGGTGCTGGTTTATTTTTTAGACAGTAAATGGCCCGATTTGGTCATAGGCGGTATTGTATTTGCCTTTGTGATGCGAGGAGCCATTAGAATTTTAAAATTGTCCAAATAACGTATTGGGAAGAAAAGAAATAGCAAAAGAAAGATTTTGGAAAGGAATCCAAATGCCATATCCCGAATAGGACTCAAAACTACCCTCGTAGGTATTTTGATCAGTGCATTATTGGCATTGATCAAAGGTTTGGGCGGGGTGTTCGGGCATTCTTATGCCCTTATTGCCGATGCGATCGAATCCGGGGCGGATGTGCTGACATCCGCACTATTATGGGCCGGGTTGAAATGGTCGTCAAGGCCACCGGATGAAAACCATCCCTACGGACACGGTAAGATAGAGGCCCTGGTGGCGGTGGGTATTGCTATAGCCCTAACCATTGCAGGTGGTATAATCATAAGGGACAGCATCGACCATATTCTGGTACCCCACAAAACTCCTGCACCCTTCACACTCTTCATACTGGTATTTGTTGTCCTCACGAAAGAGGCGTTGTATCGTTATGTCATGAAAACAGGTGATGAAATCAATAGTTCGGCCGTCAAGGCCGATGCATTTCACCATAGGAGTGATGCCATTACGTCGATAGCCGCTTTTATAGGTATTTCCATAGCATTGATCGGTGGCGAAGGGTTTGAGATAGCGGATGATTTCGCGGCACTCATTGCAGCGGGCATTATTCTGTTCAATGCCTATAAAATAGCTAGGTCATCGGTAAGGGAGTTGCTGGACGAAGCTGTTGAGCCCGAATTTCGAAATGAGGTTATCCGACAGGCCGAAGCCGTTCCTGAAGTGGTAAGGGTAGAGCGCTGCCATTCCCGAAAGATGGGAACGGCCTTTCATATCGATATGCATATTTGGATCGATGGGGAATTAACTGTGACCGAGGGCCATGATATTGCACACAAAGTAAAGGAGAGATTGTTCAGGTCATATTCCGAGATACTTGACGTGCACATCCATATCGAACCTAGCAAAGAGAGAAATGTTAAAATGACAGAATTATGAACAGTTGGCTATGGGTACTCGTTTTGGGCCTAGCGGCCTGGGCAGCACACTGGGGTGCGGATCGATTGTTGACCCCTTTAAAGTTGCTCCGCAAGCAATGGGGCCTTACCGCTTCCGCTGGAGCCGCTTTTCTTGCCTTTGTAACGGCAAGCCCTGAAGTTGCCATAAATATTACCAGTGCAGCTCGGGGAGTCTCCAATATTGGCCTGGGAAATTTGTTGGGTTCCAATATTATTTCCATTCCCTTAATGGTGACCATAGCTTATTTTGCTTCCCGGAAACAGTTCAAGAACAACAAGGAACATCAAGAGCATCTTGATAAAAACGTTCTGGCATTGAACAAACGTTCGGTTTCCGTACTGTCCCTTCCATACTTGGGCATTATCGCCCTTGTGGCCATTTTGACCTTGCCAAAGCCCTGGCGCGGGCTACAACCAATAGACGGGTGGATTATGCTGGTCGCTTATGCTGCCTTTTTGACTCACGCAATCATAAAAGGCAAGGAAAAGGGCAAAAAAGTAGAATGGAACAAAAAACAGGTCTGGTTATCGATTGCCGGGGCCTTGGCCATAGCAGTCGGAGCATTTTTCATAGTGAAGGCGACCGAAAATATTGTTTCTGCCCTAAATATTTCTGAAATCGTGGGAGGCCTTTTCATCACGGGCATAATGACCACCGCACCGGAAATATTCAAGACCTGGAGCGTGGTAAAAGGGGGAGAGGTGACTGCGGGTACCACCAGTGTTATAGCGGACAATGCCGTAACGATGACGGTGGCATTTTTTCCGCTGGCGTTGGTAACCACCCCCATTGAGGATTTTGAACTGTTCTGGGTCAACCTGGCCTTTGTCGGGCTTATGCCGCTGCTTTACACACTATTTGTGCATCAAAGCAAGGAACTGCACGGTTTCTCTCGTTGGCAAATTTTTGTGTTTGATGCTGCCTATGTCGCCTATTTACTGGTCATGGTTTTTTTCGTGTTGAAACTTTTTGATAGATGAAAAAGGAACTTTTTAAAGATTGCTCGATGAGGCTCAATATGCTGGATGAAAACATCCACAAATTGGCCGTAAAGTATGCTGAAGAATACTATATAACAAACCAATGCTCCAAGGAGGAAGCCCTTGAACGCGGTATTGTAAAAGCAGAGATGGAAGGGCGAAAGCTCTAAAAAAAGTATAGAATATGGACTGGACATTTGAAGATTTCAAAACAAAGCTTGATGGCCTACAGCCGTCAGTTCGGAAGAAGGCCCTCAAAATTGCGCAAGAATTGGTAAAGGAGAATGGGTATTCTCGTGAGAAGGCCATTACGGAGGGAATCAAACGTGCAGAAGAATGGTTTTATGACCTTAGGGGATAGCATTGGTGCGTTAATTTAAGTAAAGCACAGTACATTATGTCACGGGAAAGGAGAAAGCGGAGACTAGAGGAAAAAAAGGGTAATTCAATAAACAAAAAAGTGAGAACCAGAAAGGAGAAAGCGTATTGCCTGTTGGTTTTTGTGGCAATGTTCCTTGCGGTGCTGACAATTGCCTTTCTAGATGCAATTCTATATGGTTTTTACCTGCTTTTCAATTGAATAATTAAACCTAAAAAGAAAGATTAATGAAGTCAAATCAATAAAAACAAAATGATATGAAAGATGACGGAATTTTAATACCTGTAGATTTCACAGAGGTTTCAGAAAATGCGGTGAGCTATGCTATTGGGCTAGCACAAAAATTGAAATCAAAACTGGTTTTTGTCCACGCCTATTCAGTGGCATATCCATCCGGTACGCCCATCGGGATGGCAACTATGGCACACAATGTAACAGATACCACAGCATCACAAGAAAAAATCAATAAAGAAAAATTGGATAAGTTTCTAAGAGGCTTTCCTGAACTGGACAAGTTGGAATTTCAAGCAATGATCGGTTTCGGGGCAACGGTCGATGTGATTTCTGGCCTAGCTAAGGAAATAAATACCAGTCTTGTCGTTATGGGTACCAAGGGTACGGCTTCGGGATTTGATGAAATTTTTATTGGAACCGTTACCGAAAAGGTGACACAAAAGGCACCTTGTCCAGTACTGGCCGTACCTGAAGATGCCAGCTATACTGCATATAAGCGTATCGGGGTCGCAGTGGATACGGATAGTATGGATAATAGAATAGATTTTGAAATGTTGTCCAAATTATTGGAAAACTATAATGCACAATTGCACTTTGTACATATAGCGGACAAACAGGAAAGGGTGCCGGAGAAAGCATTTATTCGTGAAAGATTTGGCAAACTTCTTGTACCTAATCAATGGTCTTTTACAGTTATCGAGGAAGGCAAACCCGAAGAGGGTATCGATGAATTTTTGACTGAAACCCCAATAGACCTATTGGTTTTGCTTTACAGGGAACACGGATTTTTTGAGGCAGTTTTCAAAAAGGGGCTAAGAAAAAAAATGCTGTATGCCTCCAAGGCCCCATTGCTGATAGTTAAGTAGCCCTTCTACTTATGTGCTCTAGTAAATATTAGTTTTCGCTTACTACGCGAAATTATCGTGCTCATTCTGGAAGCTAGTGGACTTGCCACAATGTGGGAGGCCGTATTTGCCGATGTGGGAGTAGCGTTATTGGCAATATTCAATGCGGTTCGATTGCAGAAGATGAAGTGGACTTAGGAATAGTAAGTATCGAAATATAAATTTTCATTCTGACCAACGCACAATTTCCCACAGTACGGGATTTGCATAATTAAATCAACAACCCTTTTAAGATGTAAACACTTCTTTCTTGATAAATTACTATAAATAAATTTAGACTAAACTAAAAATATATTTATATTTACAAAAATATAAATATAGCAATGCCTAAAATTATTCAATTTTACATTGGTCTGTCCTTAATCGCTCTACTTGGCTGTGAAAATTTCGGCCCCGAAGAACCTATGGAGTTTGAGTTATTGGATGGGCCGTTGGATGGATTGTCCGTTAGTGAGCAACAGCGTTTTTTAGCCGGGGATATTGCCTTTAACGATGATGTTTTTACCGTTGAAAAAGGCCTTGGTCCCTTGTTTGTTGGCACCAGCTGTGCAAGTTGCCATTCAGGGGATGGAAAAGGTCACCCATTTAATCAACTTATTAGGTTTGGTAACAATGATTTGACCATACCCTCGATGTTATCCTTTGGTGATGGCAGGAACCAGATTCAAAATAAAGCCATACCGGGTTTTGAACCGGAGACCGTGCCGGAAGGCTTCCCATTTTCCATTTTGGTCGCTCCGGCGGTGACGGGATTGGGTTTGTTGGATGCTGTCTCTGATGCGGATATTTTGGCTCACGCAGACCCTTCTGATGAAAATCAGGACGGCATTAGTGGAAGGCCTCACTACAATATTCCTCCTGAATTCACCAAGATTCGGAATAATAGTGTTCCCCAGGGAAACAATTATATCTTCAGGTTTGGAAAGAAAGCGGGTAGTTATGATTTGTTGCACCAAAGCGTCAGCGCATATAACCAGGACATAGGAATTACATCCCTTTATGACCCTATAGACCCGTTCAGTGGACTTGAAGAGGATCCTGAAATAAGCACCCAGACCTTGAACGATGTCGTTTTCTACCTTAAAACCTTAAAAGCACCAATTCCCAGAAATCAAACAGACCCCGATGTAATTGCTGGGAAAGAACTCTTTGAATCTGTACAATGTGCTGTCTGTCACACACCCACGTTGACCACAGGATTTTCCCCAATTGAATCGTTATCCCTTAAGGAATTTCATCCCTACACGGATTTGTTGTTACATGACATGGGGCCTGAATTGGATGATGGATTCACCGAAGGAAATGTCGGGACTTCTGAATGGAGAACCCCACCGCTGTGGGGAATCGGTTTATCGGCCAATTCCCAAGGCGGGCAAATGTTCCTGTTACATGATGGAAGGGCTTCGAGCATTGAAGAGGCAATTGAATTGCACGGCGGTGAGGCCGATAATTCAAAAGCCCGGTATTTGTCCCTGACCCCAAAAGAAAAATCACAACTGATAAAATTCATTAATTCCCTATAGGTGCATAGAAAAGATTTTATTAAACAATTTGGATATCTGATTGCAGTCCTGCCAGCTTCTTCCGCTTTGCTCAGTAGTTGCGCAGGCCTGTATTATGCTTCCTTTGTTGAAGAAGGGAGAGTGCTACGAATTTCAAAGGGTGAGTTTCAACAGGTGAAAGGGGGAAAGCAGATTGAACGTGATTTCGTAGTCATCCAGAGCGATTCCATGCGATATCCGATCGGAATATTCAAAACACAAAACAGTAATTATCTGGCCAGTTTGATGCAATGTACCCATAGGGGCTGTGAACTCAACATTGGCGGCGGCATATTCAACTGTCCATGTCATGGCAGTGAGTTCGACCGTTCAGGCAGGGTTTTAGAAGGGCCGGCCGAAGAAAACCTAGAATCATTTGAAATAACCACCGATTATGAGAATATCTATGTGCATGTCCGGTAAAATATATGTGGCCTTTGTCTTAATGAACGTCTGCGTTTTAACCCTTAGCTCGCAAACCATCGATAGGGACAGTATTCGGGAATCCATGAATATGGATGCGGTTTATGACCGTCCGTTTTTGACTTTCGATAAATTTCCAGTCAATCTTGGTGGTTATCTTGAGGCGAACTCAATCTACAGTATTGAGGACGGATTGTCGGAGGGGCTTTCTTTTCAGGCCCGAAGATTGACCCTTTTCGTTTCGGCGTCCATTTCAAAGCGCATTAAGTTCTTGACCGAACTGGAATTTGAAAACGGGACAGAGGAAATTGCCATTGAATTCGCCTCAATGGACATTGCCTTGCACCCCTTGTTGAACCTTAGGGGAGGCATCGTACTGAATCCAATAGGATCCTTTAATCAAAATCACGACGGACCAAAATGGGAGTTTGTCGAGCGGCCAGATGTCAGCACCAATTTGTTGCCCGCCACTTTCTCCAATGCCGGATTTGGTATATATGGAAAGGCATATAAGGGAGCTTGGACCTTGGGCTATGAAGCATACCTCACCAATGGCTTTGATACAAGCATTATAGATAATGAGGAAGAAAGGACATTTTTGGCCGCAGTCAAGGAGAATTCCTCGCGTTTCGAGGAGAATTTTAGCGGCAATGCGCTCCTCAATGGAAAGTTCGCCATCAAGCACAGAAAATTAGGAGAATTGGGCATTTCCTATATGGGCGGGGCATACAACAGGAAAGAAGTTGATGGGCTTCAGGTTGATACAAAATCAAGAAGGGTAGATGTTCTTGCCCTGGATTTAAATACTGCCATTAAAAAAACGGGGACAAGGTTTATCGGTGAGATGGCCTACATATGGGTCGATGTTCCGGACACTTTTACGCAGCAATTTGGTGATCGGCAAGTTGGTTTTTTTGTGGACATTGTTCAACCGATACTAAGTACCGCAGTATTGGACTGGGAAGATGCCATACTCAATCTATCGCTCAGAACGGATTATGTGGATTACAACATTGGCAGGTTTGCCCAGACCAATACGAATATTGGGGATGATTTATTCGCAATTACACCTGCAATAAGCTTTAGGCCCGCACCACAGACCGTTCTAAGGATTAACTACAGATACCAGTGGCAACATGATATTCTCAACAATCCATCCTCAAGAACCGCTACATGGTATTTTGGATTCAGCACCTATTTTTAATAAAATATTCTACAAAGCTGCTTTGATTTCATACCGGGTAGAATGTACTTAAGTAAGGTGTGATTTTAAAAGAGCATCGATGGATAGTATTATTTAAGTATTTGCTTAAATAATTATATTAATATATCTTTGTCAAAAACAGTACTATGGCACTTGAATTAAGTTGTACACGCGCCGAGGCCGACCAAAAGCAACTAATGCGTTGTCGCGAAACCTTAGGAACAAACTCAGAGGCAATTTCCGAAATCAGCAAAATACTCGCGCTGGCCGGTAACGAAACACGGTTAAAGATATTATTCCTGTTATATGAGGAAGGTGAGCTTTGTCCCTGTGATTTTGCCGATATACTTGAAATGAGCGTGCCCGCAATTTCACAGCACATACGTAAAATGAAGGATGTGGGACTGATTGTTTCGAGACGTGAAGGGCAAACCCTGTATTATTCATTGGTCCAGAATCATAACGAAATATTGGAAAATGTGTTTATTAAAATTCAGAAAAATAAAAAGGTAGCATAAAATGGAAACAGGAAAAACCTCGAACAAGGTAGCCTACGCAGGAATATTGACGGCCATGGCGGCATCAATATGTTGTATAACCCCGGTTTTGGCTTTGATTGCAGGAACCAGTGGAATCGCATCCACGTTTTCTTGGGTGGAACCATTTCGGCCTTATCTTATCAGCAGCACTATACTCGTATTGGTCTTTGCCTGGTACCAGAAACTACGACCAAAAACACAGGAGGAAATTGACTGTACCTGTGAGGATGATACAAAACCCTCCTTTTGGCAATCCAAAAGCTTTCTTTTAATAGTTACGGTTTTCGCGGGATTGATGCTGGCGTTTCCATATTACTCCAATATGTTTTATGCACAGCCGAGTAAGGACATTGTCTATGTCTCGCAATCCAATATTGTAAAGCACACGTTTAATGTTGAGGGAATGACCTGCGCAGGGTGTGAAGCCCACGTAGAGAGCGAGGTCAACAAATTGGATGGCATATTATCCGTCAAGGCCAGTTACGAAGGTGCGAATACCCTAGTGGAATATGATAAGACCAAAACCGATTTGGCCGCAATCCAAAAAGCGATAAACAGCACAGGTTATAAAGTAATCGATGGTGAAAACAAAGAAAACGAGTAGATGAAAAAGTACGATGTTTTTGTTATCGGTTCCGGGATGGCAGGGATGACCATTGCCAATAAATGTGCTTCCAAAGGCCTTAAGGTAGGCATTACTGACGAACTGCCCTACGGTGGAACCTGCGCGCTAAGAGGTTGCGACCCCAAAAAGGTAATCATCGGTGCGACAGAAGTAAGGGATTTTGCAATACGCTTAAAGGATAAGGGTATCGATACGGTTCCCAATGTCAATTGGCGGGATATTATGGCCTTCAAACAATCCTTTGTGGATGCAATGCCGCCCAAAATAGAAAAAGGATACAGGCATAATGATATAGACACCTATCATTCTTCGGCAAAATTTCTGTCCAAAAATACCCTACAGTTGGGAACAGATACTATCGAAGCCGACAAGATTGTGATTGCAACGGGCGCAAAACCAAGGGTACTGGATTTTGAAGGTGGGTACTTGGCACTTTCGAGTACCGATTTCCTCAATTTAAAGGAGCTACCCAAATCCCTGCTCTTTATTGGCGGAGGTTACATCGCCTTTGAATTTGCACATATCGCCGCCCGTTGTGGTGCCGATGTAACTATTGTACATAGGGGCAAACGACCTTTGGAAAACTTTGAACAGGATATTGTAGTACACTTGATAAATGCCACGAAGGAATTGGGAATAAAACTGGTTCTAGCGACCGAGGTTTCTAAAATCGAAAAGAGAGATAACCACTATACAGTTAAAGGAACTACCGACGGTAAAGAAATGACATTTAGAACGGAAACCGTTTTCAATTCGGCCGGTCGCCCGCCTGCAATTTTTGATTTGGAGCTGGACAAGTCCGGAATATCCTTTTCAAAAGAAGGGGTTGCCGTCAACGAATATCTTCAAAGCGCATCGAACCCAAATGTTTATGCGGCCGGAGATGCGGCAGATTCAAAAGGACTGCCCCTGACACCTGTTGCCGTTATGGAAGGACATATTGTAGCTTCGAATATCATCAAGGGGAACACGAAAAAAGTGAGCTATCCACCTATGCCCTCCGTAGTTTTCACTTTGCCAACATTAGCAGCCGTAGGTCTGACCGAGGCAGAGGCCAAATCACAAAAAATCGAATATCAGGTCAATTATAACGAGGTGGGCAATTGGTTCAACGCAGAGCGGTTGAATGTTAAGGAATATGCCTTTAAGACTATTGTCGATAAAGAAGATCATACGATACTGGGAGCACATTTAATTGGTCCCAACGCCGAGGAAACCATCAATTTGTTCGCAATAGCGATAAAGACCAAGATGAGGATCAACGATTTAAGGACTATGATTTTTTCTTATCCAACATTATCCTCGGATATTCCCTATATGCTTTAACAAAATATCAAAATTTATGAAAAGTGATGAATACACTAAAAAGCACTGGGAAGAGGTTTATACCGGAAAAAGTGATGAAGAAGTAAGTTGGTTTGAAGGGAAACCCTCGACTTCATTGGATATTATAGCTTCCCTTGACTTACCCAAAGATAGTTCAATTATTGATATTGGCGGGGGGAACTCAAACCTTATCAGTCATTTGTTGAAAAATGGCTATAACAACCTGTCCATTCTTGATATTTCAGAAAATGCACTTCAGCGTACCAAATCAAAATTAGGCAAGTCAGCCACAAAGGTGCAGTGGATAAATTCGGACATATTGAATTTTGAACCGACCCAAGACTTTGAGTTATGGCACGACCGGGCTACTTTTCATTTCTTCACACGGGAAGAAGATATCTTAAAGTATATTGACATACTAGGTCGTTCCCTTAAGACGGGAGCGTATTTTATACTGGCAACTTTTTCGACCACCGGCCCAAAAAGATGTAGTGGATTGGAGATTGCCCAATATTCTCCTGAAAAACTAAAGGAATTGTTTAAAGTAGATTTCACCCTATTGGAATCCTTTGAAAAAATTCATAAAACCCCTTTTAAAACAGAGCAAAATTTTATTTATAACCTGTTTCAGAAAAAATAATATGGACTACGAGAGAATCCTTTTAAATTCAACCATTACCTGTCCCGAATGTGGACATACGAAAGAGGAGGAAATGCCAACAACGGCCTGTCAGTTTTTCTATGAATGCGAAAACTGCAATCAAATATTAAGACCAAAGGAAGGCGATTGCTGTGTCTTTTGCTCTTATGGGACGGTAGTCTGCCCACCAATACAAGAAGGCTCTGGTTGTTGTTGAATAATTTCGGGATAAATTTGTAGAGCACCCCCAGTACAATTATATATTGCCAAAATTTTAAAATCGATGATACCACGAGATTTAAGCAAGGACATAAAAAAGAGGTTGCAAAGTATCAATGGGCAAATTGGTGGCCTCATTAAAATGCTCGATGAAGATACAGACCCAGAGAAGATTTTAATACAGTTCAAGGCAGCACAGAAAGGATTGGATAAAGCTCATTTTCTGTTACTGGACGAAGTTTATCGAAAAGCTTTGGCCATAAAAATATCTGAAACTGTCGAAGCCTGCCCTGGAAACTGTGGCAATGAAGGCCGTATCGAATTTATAAGAAAACAGTTTCCAGATTTGGAATTGGACAGCCTAACGGAAAAGATGAGGGAGATAGATGCACTAAAGGCCAAGCTCGAAAACCACAAAAATGCTTGACCCCCGCAATCACAACCGATTTGATGGCCTGCACGACGCGGGCCATTTTTTTGAAATTTTATTTGGAGACCACCCTACCCACCAATCTACCTTTGATTCGTTGTTTGAATTCAATGACGCGTAAAGAAATTTTAAATAGTTAAAAAACAGAAATATGAAACGTCAAGTAGAAGTTTTTACGGCCAATTGTCCGGTCTGTGACCCAGTGGTCAAAATGATAAAGGAAATGGCCTGCGATAAATGTGAGGTAACCACATATGATTTGGTCAAGCAATGTGAAGACAAGACCTGTCTTGATAAGATGGATGAATATGGCATAAAGAAAGTTCCCGCTGTGGTAGTGAACGGTGAGCTCTTGGAATGCTGTAAGGATTCGGCTATCACCGAAGTGAAATTGGTAGAAGCGGGAATCGGACAATCCTAATTATAATGTGTTTGAGTATGATTAACAAAGTATTCCCTAAAATATCATTGAACATTCCCTATCTCAAATTGATATTGTTATTGGCCATATCAGGATCGGCGATGGCCCAAGGCCACGGCCCACTCTATGGGCTTCAGACACCGACCCTTGCCAAAGGTGGGGTCGATTTGAACGTGGCGGGAATGAGCCTAAGTACGGAGACCGAAACGTCCTATATGCTCCGCTATCTGTTTTCCTATGGCATTACGGAAGACCTGCAGATAAACCTGACCACCCCCACGATGATAGAAAGGTTGGGTGATGCACCGAGGACACGGGGCAACAGCAATATGCCCGCCAACGGGGATATTGAGGCTTCCCTTTGGTACCGGTTTTTCTCGAACGCCTTTGGGGTTGGAAAACGCTTTGAGTCCACCGCCATCGTGGGCGTTTCTGCGCCGACGGATGATGTCAGGGGACAGGCCAATGTGGGCAACTCGGTACACGCGGCCATTTCAACGGGCTATGCCTCGCGCACTTGGTATGGATGGATCGGTGGCGGATACCAATATTATTTTGAGAAAGGTGGCGAACAATTGGGCGACCTGCCCTACGCCAGTGCGGTAGTGGGGTATCGCCCCAATATATTTATGGGCGATTACCCAAAGCCCGATTGGCGCATTTTCATAGAATCATTGGCCGAATTCCCTGGCGACAATAAATTTGAGGGGCAAATGGACTTTACAGATTCGCGCAGTACAAAAATACTGGTCGGGCCCTCTTTTCTTGGACTATATGGCGCTTGGGGAATATCGTTCGGTGCGATGTTTCCGGTCGTACAGGACTTGACACTTGGGGCAGTGAAAGAAAGGTATCGATTGGCCATAAACTTAAGCTATTGGTTATAAAGCAAGAATTTTAAAAATGTATAAAATGAGAAATATATTTAGAATTATGATGATAGGTCTATTCGGAATTGGCACAGCATCGGGGCAAATTACCAAAGTTGACCAAGAAGTTTATGGAATGGATTGCGCCCCTTGCGCCTATGGCCTAGAGCGGGGACTGAAAAAGATGGATGGGCTTCAGGAAGTGCGTGTCAGCCTCAATGACGGAAAGGCATATATGGGATTGGCTGCCGAGAACGGACTTAAATTACGTAGCATTCAGGAAGAGGTAAAAAAGAACGGTTTTTCGGCAAAAAAAGCTGAAGTGACCCTAATTGGAAACGCAACGAAAGAAGATGGCCAATGGTACATTGAGACCGCTAATGAACGATTTTCGGTATCGCAGGATACGCCTACGGCGTTGTTACAAAAATTAACCGTTGGAACAGCAAGCATAAGCGGAACGGTGCAGGATGAGGAAGATGATAACCTCTCTGGCCAATGGTCCATCGTACTAACCAAAATCGAATAGATTTTATGAAGACTATTTCCAAAATGGTATTGGGAAGCAGCTTGGTTGCCGCCCTTCTTCCCTTGATGTGCTGTTTTTTGCCTGCTCTGCTATCGGTCGGCGCGGGATTGGGTTTCTTGGGCGGAAGTTTTGAATGGGTACATCCTGCCCAACCCTTTCTGACCACATTTTCGGTCGGAGCCCTTGGGTTTGCCCATTTTAAGAATTTTAAAAGTTCAAAAAAATGTAGTGGAGGGGAATCCTGCCAAAACGACAAAAGTAAACGTACCATCAATACTTGGTTTATGTGGACATTTACCTTGCTGATTCTTGCTCTTATGATTTTAAACTACTGGTATGAACTTTAGAAAGTTATTCATTTTTTCGGTTTTTGCTTTGGTTCTTCTCACATCCGGTTGTGAAAGAACGAAAGAACAATGGCAGTTCGAACGGAAAATTATACTTCCCAAAGAAGCCCGCCCCTTGGCTTTGGCCAAGGACGAGGAGGCCATTTGGTTTTCAGATCCGGATTATTTCCGCTTGTATAAAATCGACCTGAATGGAAAGGTGTTGGATTCCATCACGAGGATACAACGGCCGATGAACATCCATATGGATAAGGAAACACTTTACATACCCGAATTCTTGACCGACACCATCTGGCAATATAAAAAAGGTAAAACCAGTCCGTTGAAAATCAACAAACGGCCACAGGCCCCGGCGGGTGTTTCTGTATATGGGGATACCATTCTGGTAGCCGATTTCTATAACCATCGTATCATCGTTCAGACACCAAATTATAGCTATACTATTGGAAAGCAAGGCCATAATGAGGGCCAATTGTATTATCCAATAGATGTAAAACTAAAGGATGGTAAGGTATTCGTGGCCGATGCGTACAACCATCGGGTTCAGGTCTTTGATTTTGAAGGCAATCATATTGTTACGATCGGCCAAAATGAAAAAATAAACGTGGCCTCTGGCATTACTTTGAGCACTAATGAATTAGCTATCACCGACCAAGAAAATAACCGGATATTAATTTTTGATTATCAAGGAAAGTTGCTGCAAATATTAAAGGAAGGCATTTTCTATCCAACAGATATTCACTTTGACAAGGGAAGGCTTTTCATCGCCAATTTCAAGGACAATTCTATATCCCTTTATGGCAGGTAATATCAATTGGATATTTTTATAAAAGCTATCTTATGCGTTCATACTCCGTAAATTCGAACGTAGTCTCGCCATTTTCGTTTTTATCCGATTCACTTCTGACAAGTAATTGTTGGGCATTTAATTGAATTACAATATGGTATTCACTTGTATTAGAATTAACATGGCTCAGTTTTCCTGATTCTTCGAGAGACCAAGTGCCAATTTCAGTGAAAGTTTTTGATATCTGGCTATGACAGGCAATTGCCCCGATTCCCCAGAAATAGCGGTTATCTTCTTGCTCGTTACCCTTAACATATCTGAGAATATCATCTTTTCGGCAATTTTCGAATTGGGCAAACAAATCTTCCAAGGGCTCCAATATGCCCAATGAATCATTTGGTTGCCCTCTAAATTCTGCAATCCTTTTCCAATCTCCTGCTAAATTATTTTCGGTAAACAAAAGGTTGACTTGTTGTGAACTTTGGTCGTCTTTTTTGCAAGACCACATAACCAACAAGGAAAGTGACACTATGTAAATTGTTTGTTTTGGCATTACTTGATTGATATAAAGTTACATCTTATCCTAACATTTAGTACATCTATTTTACAGAACTATAGTTAGATAGGTTCCAAGTTGTTTTAAATGGCCATTCACTATATAATTTCAAAATACAAATAAGATTCTCGCATTGGAATTTAGACCTATTGGGTTGTCAAGGCCAAAAAAGTCTATCCAATTAGCGATGTTGCCTTTACGTTTCCCGTCGTTTTCCTGAAATCTCAAGTATTTTGACCTGATAGACAATCGGATTTCCCCTTTCGTATAATTTGCTCGAAAATTCATTGATAAACTCAACCTCTCTCCGTTCTTTTCTACGGATAATGCTCTTCACGCCTTCGGTAAAAAGGTGTAACTTTTGTTTGGCAATATTGCCCTCAAGTTCTTCGAATGTGCCGTGCACCATGGCCGATTCCCAATTGAACATCGATTGTATTTCTTCTACCTGTACGGTAACCGAGTTGTTATTTCGCATCGCATTGATTTTATGGCCATCCGAGGTATAGCTAATGATCGTATTGTCGGCAGGATCAAAATAATAGGTGATGGGAATCAAATAAGGCTTCCCTTGCCATAGATAGGCCAAGTGGCCGAGGTAATTGTTTCTGAGGACGCGCTCAATCGCACTAGTTGTTAAATCTGTCATTGCTATTGTTTTTGAATATTACTGATTGCTTATGTGTTTTTCAAAGTGTAGTTTCCACTTGTATTCCATCATCGATTATATATTTCCTTTTTTAAGTTGTTGTGCCTCATGATTTATCGCCTTGTCCGTACAGACAGATAAAGAGGCGAAACCATTTAACCACTTGCCAACATATTATAACCTATAATTTTTCAAAAACCTTAAATGCGGAAGAAAGGTTAGAAAAAGCATGGCTGTGCGTACCATTTGGTAAGAAATCCAATTACCCAACTTATTGAATATACCGGCTCTTTGTCTTAGACTCCCCTTTGTAATTTCGCTACACTGGCTTATAACCATTTCAAAGTCGGCCCGAAGAATTTTGGCAAAATTGACCGAGTGAACTTCTACGTTCATTTCAATACTGCCATAACAACTAAGACTGTTCAAGTTAAATGAGCCTATGGTAGACCATTTATTATCTACTACCGCAGCTTTACCGTGTACCACGGATTTGTTCCACTCATAGATTCTCATATGGTGGTCTAGAAAAGAGGAGTACAAATGTTCGGTAGCCCTACGTACCAAAGGCACATCGCTAATGCCCGCTAAGATCACCGTTGTTTTTATTCCTCTTTTACAGGCCTTTTTCAATGCCTTTGCTATTCTGCTTCCAGGCAAAAAATACGAGCCTATGATAACTATTTCCTTTTCGGCATGAATGAAGGCGTTCGTGTAGGCATCACAGACTTCCGTTTTTTGCTGTAGCCAGTCGTTCTGTAAAATTCCCACGAGTGCCCTACCTGCCGAATGTAACACGGGTGGTATTTTTTTTGAGCTTCCTTTTTTGAAAAAATAGTCGCTACACAGTTTTTGAAGATTTTCAGCTGCCGGGCAATTCAACTGAACGGCATAGTCCAACCAAGGTTCCGAACCTGTGGTTCCGTGGTATTTATTGGCAATATTGATTCCGCCTATCAACGCTATTTTTTCATCGGCGACCGCAATTTTATGATGCATCCGCCTGCCGATATAAAAATTGTTCAAGGAGAATAAAGGCGAAAAAAAACGAAGTAAAATACCATGCTGTACCAAATCCTGGGCAAAACTATCGGGTAATGCAGCGCTACCATAGGCATCCAATAAGACATATACCTTTACTTTTCGTTGAGCGGCTTTCTTTAAACAGGAGGCTATACGGTTTCCCGTGTCATCGTTTTCAAAAATGTAGGTCTGTAAATGGATTTCTTTTTCTGCCCTATCGATTAACATTTCCAGCCTTAAAAAATAGTCTTCTCCCGAACGGACCAATTCAACATATTTCGAATTGTCAACAGCATTTTGAAGTGCTGTTTTACTACGTTTTCTAAGTGCATATCGATGGTCCATCGCTACCCTTTTTTATGCTGGTCGGCCAATAATGGCCTGTCAATCCCTTTATTTGGTCGATTCAAAAAATAAACCAGTCCCATAGCACCCAAAATGGTTGTACCGGCAATAATAAAAGGATAATAAAACCCTCCCGCTATTAGCCAAGTCCCCAATACCGGACCCAAAATTTGACCGATACTATTCGTGGAACTTTGAATGGATATATTCCTTCCCGTGTTTTCCTTGGAAATCAAAGAAACTGCCGAAAGCAGGTTTGGTGTTACCATGGCTCCCCCTGCTGCGAAAATTATTATAGTAACATAAATGTATAGTTCACCGCTCACAAAAGGGAAGACAACTAGCGAAACACCGGAAATCAATAACCCCAATGTTATTTGCTGTTTCGAGGTCAGCATTTTTTCTCCATAGGTCGCAAATACAGGCTGTAAAACTGCCATAACGGAACCACAAAGCATAAAACCAATACCCACCTGATTGGTTGTAAAGGCCAACTCATCCTTCCCATAAATTGAAAACACGGTCTCAAACAAGGTAACCACGAACTGCATCACAAAGGACAAGAGCAACAAAATGATAAAATAGTTACTCAGGGAAAAACTGAATTTGACTGCCTCAGAAGCAATACGATTTTTTATTTCGGTATTCTTCAGCCATTTTATGATTATCAGCAATACCACAAAGCCCAAAAGAGCTGCCAAAATAAAGGGAACCGAAAAACGGTCTAAGTGGAACACTCCAAAAGAGTATGTATAGTGTAGGTTCGTTTGCGACAGAAATCCCCCCAGAACAGGGCCAAATATCACACCGGAACTGATAGCGACCCCAGACCAGGCCATTATTTTGGTCCTTCGCTTTTCTGAAGTGATATCACTTAAATAAGCATTACTGACAGGAATAACCGCAGACGTAAAGATGCCCCCTATGATACGGGCTATATATAGCATCGACAGGGAAGTGGCAAGACCCGTTAGCAAGTTCATCACGACAAAACCTACAAGCCCCAATAGTATTATAGGTTTACGGCCGTATTTATCGGAAAGCTTGCCCCAGACGATAACGAACAAGAGCTGGAACAATGGATAAATACTGGTTAACATTCCGATATGGAAGTTGATAAGGTCCGTATCCAGATTGTCTTTTAGAGCCAGTCTTTCCGTGTAATAGGGCAGGGTAGGCAATAAAATACCGTACCCGAGCATTACCACAAATAAACTTAACAGCACTAAAAATATCCTGTTAAGTTTGTCCTTTCTATTCATTACTTTTTCCCAATTTTTCTTTTCAACAATTGGGCGTTAATGGCTACAATAATGGTGCTCAAACTCATAAACACGGCACCAACTGCGGGACCCAGTACAAAGCCTGATGAGTACAAAACACCTGCTGCCAATGGGATGGCGACCACGTTATAGCCGGTGGCCCATATCAAGTTCTGGATCATCTTGTTGTAGGTGGCCTTGCCGAACAAAATCAAATTGGCAATATCCTGTGGGTTACTGTTTACTAGAATAATGTCGGCAGTCTCCGCAGCGACATCGGTGCCGGAGCCCACAGCTATTCCAACGTTGGCTTGTGCCAATGCAGGTGCGTCATTGACCCCATCGCCCGTCATGGCCACAAACTCTCCTTTGCTTTCCAACTCTTTTACGATTTCCACTTTTTGATGGGGTAGTACCTCGGCATAATAGCCATCCAACCCTAATTTATCGCTAACAGCCTTGGCGGTTTTTTCATTGTCCCCGGTGGCCATCAAGACTTTGATGTTGTTCTTTTTGAAAATTTTGATGGCTTCAGCGGATTCCGGTCTAATCTCATCCGCTAAGGCAATATAACCGACCAATTTTCCATCGATTAGAACAAAAACCACCGTTTCAGCGGCATCGCTATAGGCATCTTCAGGAATTGCAATTTTTTCATCCCTTAAATAACCCGGACTTACTACTTTCACTTGCTTACCTTCCACATTGGCCTCTACACCTTTACCAGTAATGGCATTAAAGTTTTTTGGTTTCGGGATTGTAATATTATCTTCTTTGACCTTTTTTATGATTCCAACTGCAATAGGATGTTCCGAGCTCTGTTCCAAGGCACTTGAAAGCCTTAAGATTTCTTCTGTTGAATATTCTTGTTTAACCGATTCAACTCTTGTGACACCAAAATCACCTTTGGTCAATGTTCCGGTTTTATCAAACAACAAAGCTGATATTTTTCGGGATTCTTCAAAAGCCGTTCGATTTCTTATCAGTAAGCCATTTTGGGCGGATACTGCGGTAGATATAGCGACAACTAACGGAATGGCAAGTCCTAATGCGTGTGGGCAAGCGATAACCATAACCGTTACCATTCTCTCCAAGGCATATACAAAAGGGAAGCCTAAAATCAACCAAACTGCCAATGTGCCAAAACCAATTGCCAGGGCTATGTATGTCAACCATTTTGCCGCCCTATCGGAAAGGTTCTGCATTTTAGATTTGGTCTTTTGCGCTTCCTCAACCATTGTGATTACTTTGTTGAGATAACTGTCCTTTCCGGTATGTTCTACCTTAACCTTTAAGGTGCTATTGCCGTTTACTGAGCCTCCAATTACTTTGTCGTTCTCATCTTTTTTCACTGGCTTGGATTCCCCTGTAAGCATTGATTCATTTAAGTAACTCGAACCATCTACTATAATCCCATCAGCAGGAACTTTTTCACCTGGCTTTACTAAAATCACATCGTCTTTTAACAAATCTTCCAAGGGAATATCTTCTATAGTATCACCCTTTACCCTGTGGGCTTCGGCGGGCATCATACTTACTAATAGCTGTAAGGCTTTTGATGCACCTAGCACACTTTTCATTTCTATCCAATGGCCTAAAAGCATAATTGCGATCAGTGTTGAAAGTTCCCAGAAAAAATCTTCACCTCTTAGTCCGAATACTGTGGCAGTACTATAAAAGTAGGCAACGCTTATGGCCATGGAAATTAGGGTCATCATTCCAGGTGCACCCTTTTTGACCTCTGACCAAAAACCTTTTAAGAAAGGCCAACCTCCATAGAAATAGACGATGGTAGATAGTGCAAATAGGATATATGGGTTTCCTGGTAAGAGAAATTCATATCCGAAAAACTCCTGTATCATTGGCGAGAAGAACAATATGGGAATGGTTAGCACGAGCGTTACCCAAAACCGTTTTCGAAAATCGGCAATCATCATTTTGTGATGGTCGTGACCCATTTGACCGTGACCTGGATTATGACCTGAATGGTCGCCAGAACCGTGATCCATTTTACTATGATCCATCTTGCTATGGTCGTCCGATTTTGGGTCTTCCATTTTCGAGTGATCCATTTTTGAATGGTCATCTTTGTCGTGATTCATTTTAGAATGGTCCATTTTTTTGTTCTTTTGCTCTTCGTGATTGTCCATAGTATTCTATTTAAGGGTTATCGTAATTTTTTTCGCATTGCTTCCGAGATATTTTCAGCATAGACCCCATAGGCATCTACCAAAAGCCCCTTTATACCATCTTTTGATGAAATGGCATAAAGAACACTGTTATCGTCCGTACTGCTCATACCTTCAAAACGATGGGTTTCATCCACATCAAATTCTTCGGGATGGATTTCCAATTCCAATGAAGCACATTTTATACAGTCGGGGGCCAAATTGAAATCATAGGTATATCCCCTGATCTGTAAGTCATTAATTGCTTCTGATAGGGTGTCATAGTTTCTCATAATTTATTGTTTGTATGTCATCGTAAAATAGCTGCCGTCTTTCTCGGTAAATTTCTGGAATGATAACAAGTTCTCACTTGTAAGTTTTTCACTTGCAACATAGTCCAATTGTTTAATTCGTATACCAATGGCATAGGCCTTAATATTGATTTTGGATTTGATTGTTTTCCCATTTCCGTTAGATTCCAACACGCGGTCATAAATTTTAATCTTACTGTTGGAACCAAAGAAGTTCAACAATCCCGAATCAAAGCTCATTTCGAGTTCAACATTCTCTAAGTTCCCAAGGTCATAGAGTTCCTTGAAATTTTTGGACACTGTATTGATTTCGGTTTCCTTGGATTTTGGCTTTGAAAAAGGGAAGGCCATTACTATAATACTGGATTCATCCGGTTTGCATCGGTAAGTGGTGGTATATTTATCGGTCGGGGTGCCTTTTTCATCAAAAAGCTCGGTTGTGACAACAATTTCATAGTAACCATTGGCTTCTTTTAGCTTTCCGGCTTTAAAAGTTTGCTTGTTCAGAAAGTCTCCATTTTTATCAAAATTTTCCCGTACCACCAATCTATCGGACAATTGTCCAATCAACATTTTATCTTGTGGGTATGCGGAAAAAATCATAAAAACGTATACTATTAAGTGCAATCCTATTTTCATATGTGGTGCATCAACTCTTTTACTTCCTTGGCGATCACATCGCTCAAATCAATTTTATTTGACTGGTGTGGAATCGTGTTGCAGGTAATGATGTCCTCCACATAAGCGTCCCACAAATCTTGATAGGCATTTCCTGAAAATACGGCATGAATGCCAATGCATATTGCAGGTTTCATTCCCGCACTTTTCAAATGCTCCGTAGTTTCTATCATGGTCCGGGCCGTAGAAATGATGTCGTCTACTAAAACTGGCGTCGCTTCCTTATATTTATCTACATCGGGAACGGAAACTTCAACATCACGGTCGCCATGGCGGACCTTTTGTAACACCGTGAAGGGTACTCCCGCTTTTTTTGCCACATCGGAAACCCATTGCTCACTTTCGGAATCGGGCCCGATAAGTACCGGATTATGAATGTTCTCCTTGATGTATTTGGAGATTTCGTCCGCTGCATGAATGACCCTGTTCGGAATGTTGTATACCTCGCCCAACGAATGTATTCTATGTAGATGCGGGTCAATGGTCGTGATGCTATCTGCAAAACCAGAAATCAATTTTCCGAAAAACCCAGAAGTAACCCCTTCGCCCTTATGAAAAACCTTGTCTTGCCGCATATAGGCCAAATAGGGAGCCACCAAGCATGTGCACATCGCGCCCAAAGATTTTGCGGTGTGGCTTAAAAAATACAATGGCAATAGTTTTTCATCGGGTTCGTGCAAGGTGCAGACCATGATTACACATTTGTCTTTTACATCGGAAAGGATACGCGTGTAGGATTCCCCATCCGGAAATTTGCGTATGGTACATTCCCCGATTTCCGCTTTCATTTTCTCTGCCAATAATTCCGTGAGTTCTTGGTTTCCCAGAAGACTGAATAATATAGTTTTCATTTGTCCTTTTTTTATTCTATTGTTATAATATCGTCATGGTTCTCATAATATTCCAAGGCATAATTCAACTCACCTTGCGATTCTGCAAAGAGCGTATACAGCAACTGGCCTTTTTCTATTTCATCGTTCAAATGAACGTTCAGTAAAATACCGGCAGATTTTGATTGGGGCGCACCTGAAAGTTTGGCGAGTTTTGCAATCTTTCTATTGTCAATACGCCGTAAAACACCTGTTTTTTTGGCTTTTATTTCGAATTTATAAGGTTTTAGGAGAGGTTGTTTAAAATTACCTTGGGCTTTACAGATAGCGAGAAATTTGTTATATGCCTTACCTGATTCCAATAGCCCTCTGGCGGTTTGCTTTCCTTTTCCCGATTCGATTTCGCCAGAAAGCTCTAACAGCTCGCCCGCCAACAGAACTGCCCTTTCTCTTAGGTCTTTCGGTGCATCAACTTCATTCTTGAGTACACTAAGGATGTCCATTGCTTCAAGGGCTGGACCAATACCTCTGCCGACAGGCTGTGTGCCATCTGTAATAACTACTCTTGTAGTAAGGCCAACAGCTTTGCCCACGACTTCGAGATGTTCCTTAAGCTTCATGGCAGCGTCATTGGTACGAACCTTGGCCGTTTCGCCGACAGGAATATCAATGACCACATGGGTAGAACCTGCTGCCGCTTTTTTGGAAAGAACCGATGCAATCAACTGCCCTTCGCTATCAATATCCAAGGCTTTTTCAATTTTGATGAGCATATCATCTGCCGGACTTAATTGGGCGGTACCCCCCCAAACAAAACATCCGCCTTCTTTTTCAACAACTGCTTTGATTTCTTCCAAAGAAAGGGTAACATTGGTCAATACCTCCATGGTATCGGCTGTTCCTGCCGGGGAAGTAATGGCTCTCGATGATGTTTTGGGCATGGTAAGCCCGTAGGCTGCAACAATGGCTACAACGATGGGTGTTGTTCGGTTTCCTGGCAAGCCACCGATACAATGTTTATCGACTACGATTTTTTTGTTCCAATCCAATTGTTTTCCAGAAGCTATCATGGCTTGTGTGAGATTCGAGATTTCATTGACATCCAATCTATTTCCGGCACAGGCCGTAATAAAAGCCGAAAGATGAATGTTGGAGTAATCTCCTTCAACAATATCTGTAATGATTTCTTCGAAGGCCGTATAAGCTAGTTTTTGATTGTAGATTTTGGCCCTTACATGGCTTAACGAATCTATAGGTTCCAAGTGCGACACCCTTAGTGTTTCATTTCCGGACACTTTTAATTTTTTCGCCGCCGCTTCCGATAAGCCTATCTCTCCGGCTAGCAGCACATCCGACGTTATTACATTAAGACTGGCAACGATGGAAGTATTGAAATTGGATACCCGGATTCTGGTTAATGCTTCAAAACCTTCGGAAACACAGACATGGCAATCTTCCCGCATATAAACCACATGTTCGTTCTGTGTATAAATGCCCAAGTGTTTATATTTTAAAGTACTCGATTTTTCTTCCATAACCTTTTCGTTATTTTATTTTTAATAGTGTTGGTGATGCCACCAATAGTATTCCTATAATCTAGTCCATTAACTGTTTTGAAAAGTTTCTACGGATTCAATGCTATATAATTTGGGAATTTCAGAATCCCAATCATAAGTTTCCTTAATGCCTTTTTGCAATGCCTCCGCACCTTCCTTCTCTCCGTGAACAATAAATATCCTTTCCGGTTTCTGTTCGACCTTGCTTAGCCAATCCAATAGTTCGGCATGGTCGGCATGCGCCGAAAGCCCTTCTATTTCTGCCACCTCCATTTGAAAGGATACTGTTTTTCCGTACACTCTCAATTCCCTGTCGCCGTCCAACAATTTCCGTCCCCGAGTACCTTCTGCTTGATACCCAACAAAAAGCAAGGTGTTTTTTGGTTTTTGCGCCTGGGTTTCCAAGTAATTAAGCATTCTACCTCCCGTGAGCATTCCGCTTCCAGCGATGACGATTTTAGGTGTATCATCGCTTCTCAATTCCATTGTTTCCCGATAACTGCTTACGACCGTAAAGTGCGAACATATTTCGTCACACTCAGCATCTTCCAACCTATGCCAGTCTCTAGTTCGATGGAACAGTTCCAGTACGTTGGCCCCCATCGGGCTGTCCATAATCATCTGTACTTTGGGAATTTTATTTTGTTTTAACAACCTCCAAAATATCAGCATCATCAATTGGGCACGCTCTACGGAAAAACTTGGTATGAAAAGGCTTCCGCCCCTTTCAATGGTTTTGTTGACCAATTTTTCAATTTCGGGAAGTGCCTCCGCCTCTTCGGGATGAAACCTGCCGCCATAGGTCGATTCTATAAAAAGAACATCCGCCTTTTTTGGTTTTAGCGGTGGATATAGCAATAAATCGTTGGTTCTGCCGATATCCCCTGAAAAAACAAAACGTTTTCCGAGAACATCCAATTCAATGTAGGTAGCACCTAGGATATGGCCGTTGTACTGAAATCTAGCCTTTATGTTTTTCATTAAGGGCAGCCATTGGCCGGGGGGTACTCCCTTAAAAAAGGGAACGGTTTTTTCAACATCCTTTAAGTCATAAAGTGGTTCGGCGGGGCTGTGTTTGGAATAACCTTCCTTATTGGCCCGTTCGGCTTCCTGTTCTTGAATCTTGGCACTATCGTTCAATATGATTTTGGCAATGTCCAGGGTGGGGTACGTTCCATAAATGGGCCCCTTAAAACCCTGTTTGACCAATCTGGGCAGATAGCCTGTATGGTCCATGTGCCCATGCGTAAGCAAGACCGCATCAATTTCCGAGACTTCAACGGGTGGATACTCCCAGTTTTTTAGACGTAGTTCTTTTAGCCCTTGAAAAAGACCACAATCAATCAAGATTTTGCGTTCGCCGGTATCCAAGAGATATTTTGAACCGGTAACGGTTCCAGCAGCTCCTAAAAAGTGAATGTTTATTTTGTTGTTTTTCATTTATAGTACCCGTTTAGTGTCCCCCACAGCAGGAAGGTGTGTTCCCTTTATCTTGGTCCGGTTGGCATAACTCCGCTATTTCTTTGTAGAGATCATGAAAATCCTCTTTGATGAGAAGGGCTAGTTTCTTGGTGGATTTGGGTTCGGAGTTTACCATCTCCAGTAATGTTTCGAAGGCCTCTTCAAGTAAGCTTGGATCATCTTCCATTGCTTGGTAAAATGGCTCTAGGTCTATACTGTTCTGTTTTTGTAATGTTTCTGTTCTCATCTGTTTTCTTTTTAGGATTGATCAATGTTTATTGGTTTAATGTGCTGTGCATAATTCTTCTGAATCTTCGAGAATTTTTTTTTGTCGTTGCTTGGCGATACCTATTTGCCCCAAAAATGATGGGTTTTCGCTAATGTCCTTGCAGAGCACAATGCCCTTATCCAATAATTTGGATTTCTCGGCCTTTGTCAATGTTGTTAAAGAGGTTAAGGGATGTAGGCCGGATCTGTCTATGCGTTCTTTCAGACCGTTCCCTTTCGGATAATCCCAACTTGTAAGCATCAGCCCAACACAGGTACCATATTGTATGGCATCGGTGGTAAAGCGGGTATTGGTATAAACACCCCCTTGATGAAACTTGGTTTTATGGCCTTGCTGTTTTTCCCATTGTTTTTCCACATCCAAAAATCTTGAATGGATATAGAGCGGGATTTTCACATTGCAAAACCGGCCCTGATCACTATGGTATTTACATTCAATCATATAATGCTTGTTGTCTTTTTCAGCTATCACATCCACTTCATGCTGTACACAATTGCCTTGAACGATTACCCCGACTTTTGTATCAAAACCTTCTTGACTCAATAGGGCCCCAACAAATTTTTCAAAGGGATAACCCGAAGGCCCGAGTTCCATAAGGGCTTTTTTTAGTTTATACCGCGAAGCGCTCACACGGGCCTTGCTCTTTAGCATCCTAAAGGCACTTCGGTATATTTCTTTGGTGGTCATGCCATGGGATACCCTGTCCCTAATTTCATTGGCAATTTCTTGAACAAGCGTTTCGTCAGCCTTTGAACGGCGCAATGATTTGATGAGCTTTTTGATATCGAATTCCTCAAGTTCACCGGAATATTTTCTTATCTGTACCTGCTGGGTCATTCTCTATATTTTAATGGTCATCACTGGTAGCGAAGAATGGTTGGCGACCCCTTCTGTAATGCTTTTTGAGAACAAACTTAAAAATCCTGTATTCCCATGTGTACACATGGCGATCAGGTCCGCTTTGTTGTGTTTCAAATATGTATTGATGCCCGTTTCAACTTGGTTTTCGTTATACACGTTCATGGAGAAATTCTTGAGTTCTGGAAAACCCTCCAAAAACTTTCGTATGGGATCTAGGCCAAGGGCGATACTATTATGGTCCGATGCCGTGTTGATGCGTAATAGATGAATTTTCGCATTACATTTTTCTGCGATGGAGAGTACTGCCCTAAAAGCACTGCCCACATCTTCCATAAAATCTGAAACGAAAACGATATCCTTGAAAGGAAACCTTACATCATCTTCTTTTACCACAACGACCGGCACATCGGATTTTCTTACCAAACGCTCTACGTTGCTACCAAGAAGTTCACGAACTATGCCTTTGGTGCCACTGCTTCCTGTAACGATGAAATCATGGTCATAATGACCCGAATGTTTCAGAATGTTGTCTTGATCTACATGAAATTGTAAAAAGGTTTGGCATTTTAGATGTTCTTTTTCGGCCTTTTTTTCCAGTTCACGTAACGAGGCTTTCGCTTTTCCAATTTTTTTGAGGGTTTCTGGATACCGTTTTTCCTTTTGCTTATCCAATTTGACCCAATCGACAGGAGTCTTTAACAAATGGAAAAAATGAATTTCCGCATTATAAAGTTTGGCCATTTCAATGCCCAAATCGGCGGCTTTGTTGCAGTTTTCTGAGAAATCCGTGGGTACGAGTATATTTTTCATAGTGCTATTGTTTTTAGGTTTATATAGATTTAAGTACTTCCTATGGAAGCTTGTCGTTTTATTTGCTGGCTACTTCGTTTCCCGAGTCGATTTGTTTTTCAAAACAATCCAGATTATGTATGGTGGTTTCGGCAATATTCGTCAGTGCCGTATCGGTCAAGAAGGCCTGATGGCTCGTTATCAGAACATTATTGAAGGTCATCAAACGAGCGATTACATCGTCCTGTAAAATCTCGTCAGAATGGTCTTCGAAAAACAGTCCTTCCTCTTCTTCATAGACATCCATACCAAAGAACCCGACCTTTCCGGTTTTTAGTCCATCGATGACCGCTTTGGTATCTACCAGACCGCCCCTGCTCGTATTGATGAGCATAACACCTTTTTTCATGACCCCAATTTGCTCGGCATCTATTAAATGTTTCGTGTCGGTAGCCAAAGGCACGTGAAGACTGATAATATCCGATTCGGCACATAATGTTCTACAATCGGTATAGCGGGCACCAAATTTTTCTACTAGGTCTTCATCCTTGTTGACATCATAGGCTAGAATTTTACAGCCAAACCCATGAAGGATTTTGACCAAGACTGCGCCAATCTTTCCGGTGCCCAATACCCCAACCGTTTTGCCGTTCAAGTCAAAACCAGTGAGTCCGTTTAAGGAAAAGTTTTGTTCACGCACTCTATTATTGGCCCTAATTAGTTTTCTGTTCAAAGCCAATATGAGTGCGACCGTGTGTTCTGCGATGGCGTAAGGCGAATATGCGGGAACACGAGCCACCTTGATGTTCATTTCATCCGCCTTTTCCATATCCACATGATTGTAGCCTGCCGAACGAAGAGCTATGTATTTGACTCCGAACGCACCTAATTTTTCCAGTACGTTGGCGGATGCATCATCCCCTGTAAATAGACTGATGGCCTCCGAGCCTTTTGCCAAGGGAACGGTATGCTCGGATAATCGTTCCTCTAGTAGCCTCAATTCATGTTTGCCGTCATTGGCGGATGTTAAATAGGATTCTTCAAACTTATGGGTGCTGAATACCGTTGTTTTCATTTGCGTTTTAATTTTATTTACCAAAAATCTTTACGAGTTCGTACAACTCGTCTTGTACCTGGTGTTGTTTTACCACTTGGTCAAAAGGCGTGAGGCTAAGTTCGTTGTTGAGAATACCGACCATAACGCTCTTTTTTTCTTGTAAAAGGGCCTTTACCGAAGCTGCCCCAAGTCTTATCCCCAACATACGATCGGCAGCGGAAGGGTTTCCACCGCGTTGCACATGCCCCAGTTTTGTGATACGGAGGTCTAGCTTCGGATTTAATTCTTTAATCTTTGATGCCGCTATTTCGGCACCAAGTTCATCGCCTTCGGCAACAACGGCTATGAAGGCTTCTTCGCTATCATAAACACTTGCCTTTTCGAGCAAACGGACAAAATCTTGTCCACTTTCCGGCACTAAAATGGCATCGGCACCTACGCCCAACCCAGAATGCATTGCTATATATCCGCAGTCCCTTCCCATTACCTCAATTAGAAATATTCGGTTATGTGATTCTGCTGTGTCCCTGATCTTATCAATGTTTTCGATTGCCGTATTCACTGCGGAATCAAAGCCCAAGGTGAAGTCGGTTCCGGCCATGTCATTGTCTATGGTACCTGGAATACCGATAAATGGTAGTTCGCAAATCTCCGAAAAGGCGAGCAGCCCTTTAAAAGTACCATCCCCGCCCACGGCGATAAGTGCATCGATGTTATTTTTCCGAAGGTTCTCCAGGGCCTGCTGTCTTCCCTCTTTAGTTAGGAATCTTGCGCTTCGTGCGGTCTTAAGAAAAGTACCGCCCCGATGCACTAATTTTTGAAGTTCCTGGGTATCCAATTCGACTAAATCCCCATCGATTAGGCCTTCATAACCTTTACGAAAACCACTTAATTTTATGCTGTTCACTTCGGCAGTTTTTGCAATGGCAAATAAAGCTGCATTCATGCCTGGGGAATCCCCTCCCGAGGTAAATACCCCAATATGTTTCATATTCGTGTTCATGATTTAGTGGTTTTAAGATTAGCGGTAATCAGATCGGGTATTTTTCCGTAAAACCGATTGAAAACCATACAAGCCGTTAAGTCACCGGTAACATTGACCGCAGTTCTGAACATGCCGAGCAAGCGCTCTACCCCTATAATTATGATAATGCCTTCAGCCGGTATTCCGGCACTTGACAAAACGGAAGCCAAAATCACCACACCGCCACCGGGTATGGCAGGGGTGCCGATGGAGGCAGCAACTATGGTGACCACGACAACAATAATATTCAGAAGGCCCATTTCAAGGCCATAAGCCTGAGCGATAAACAAAGTCGTTATGGTTTGGTAAAGTGCCGTACCATCCATGTTCACGGTAGCCCCTATCGGAATAATGAAATTGCTGATGGAGCCGTTCACTTTGAGCTCTTCTTCCGCTGTTTTTAAGGAAAGGGGCATCACTGCAGCAGAACTCGTGGTCGAGAATGCCAATAGTTGAACATCCGTGATCTTTCTCAAAAATTTAAACGGATTGCTCTGGCCCAATAGACTTACCAATAACAGGTAAACACCTACCAAAAGGAATAACCCTATCAGTACCACGAGCACATAAAAGCCCAAACCTGAAAGGGAGTTTAGACCAACACTGGATGTAAGTTGCGCCATTAAACCAAATACTGCGATGGGTACCAACAACATGGCCCATTTGACCACGGTCATGCAGATTTCCTGTACGGCACCCAAGAGCAGCTTGACAGGTTTGAGCAAATCGTCAGGTAGCGACAATACGGCAACCCCGATTATAATGGTAAAAATCACAATGCTCAACATTTCACCACTGACCATCGAGGCCAATGGGTTTTCAGGCAGTAGATCGGTAATGGCATTCGGTATATCGTTTATTCCAAACGACAGTTCCGTACTTTCGTCCGTATTGGCCAAAGCATTTGCATGATCGACTTCCGCCTGTTGGTGGAGAAACTTTCCCGGTCTAAAGATCAAGGCCAGAACCGTACCTATGGTTACCGATATAATCGTTGTCGATATAAAATATAAGAGTACGCCCCCGCCCAATCTTTTCAGATTTTCCTTGTCGTTACTCGCTATGCCGGTGATGATGGAGGCCACGATCAGTGGTATCATGATCATCTGGACCAATTTCAAAAAGAGCATGCCCGGCAGGGCCAGCCAATTCCCCAGAACATCGGCGGTACTTTTGGTGATCCAACCGTTTTGGGGACTTAACAACAGGCCTACTCCAACACCAAGAAACAAAGCAATGATAACTTTGAGCCATAGCCGGTTCTCAACCAACCTTTGTAGGTAGTGGTTTAATGATTTTAATGATTTTATTTCCGTATCCAGCATTCTTTTATCAGATGATTTATGCTATTGTTATTCTTTCTTCAAGGTAAACGCCCTGCACGGCATGCAATAATTCCACACCGTCCTTAAAAGGTCTTTGAAAGGCCTTTCTCCCTAAGATCAATCCTGCTCCGCCTGCCCTTTTGTTGATGACCGCAGTTCTGACCGCATCCGACATATCTGACTCGCCTTGTGAACCGCCACCTGAGTTTATCAAACCTATTTTGCCCATGTAGCAATTGGCCACCTGCAACCGGCATAGATCTATGGGGTGCTCCGTGGTCAGTGTTTCGTACATGGCATCATCAAACTTGCCGAATTTCAGGTTCTTGAAGCCAAAATTGGTCGTGGGCAGTTTCTGTTTGATGATATCGGCCTGTATCGTTACCCCTAGGTGGTTGGCCTGACCCGTTAAATCCGCGGCGGTGTGATAGTCCTCTTTGTCTGTTTTGAAAGCATCGTTACGGGTGTAGCACCACAAAATTGTGGCCATACCAAGGCTATGGGCCTCGGCAAAGGCTTCCGCAATCTCCCTTATCTGTCGATTGCTTTCCTGGGACCCAAAATAAATGGTCGCCCCAATGGCAACCGCGCCCATGTTCCACGCTTCCATGACTTTTCCGAACAGGTTCTGGTCATAAGTGTTGGGATAGGACAATAACTCATTGTGGTTTATCTTGACAATGAAGGGGACTTTATGCGCATATTTCCGAGAACAAAGGCCCAACACCCCGAAAGTGGAGGCCACACCGTTGCAACCGGCTTCGATGGCGAGCTTTACAATGTTCTCGGGATCAAAATAATCGGGGTTTTTAAAGAAGGAAAAAGAGGCACTATGTTCAATGCCCTGATCTACGGGAAGGATGCTCAGATACCCAGTATCTCTTAGATTGCCATGCCCGTACAATTGGGCAAGGCTACGAAGCACTTGTGGGCTTCGATTACTATTGACGAATACGTTGTCCACAATATTCTTATCGGGCAACCGCAGTTCATCCTTGGTGACCTTCTGGCTTACATGATCTAAATAGAAAGATGCTTTGTCCCCTAAATGCGCGACTATGTTATCATACGTTTTCATAATGAAATTTTATCCGATTCCTAAACTTGCATTGGTTTTTTCGATGGATCTGTGTGCATCGGTTTCAATGCCTGTGAGTGCCCTGATGGCGTCAATGGTCTCAGGGATTACAATCGCTTGATTGTCTACCACGTAGGCATAAAAAAGTTCATCGCCCACAACCTTGAGCATGTCTTCCCATAGGGCCACCTCGTACATATCGCCCCATGGTCTGCCCATGTCCATAAACATTTCTTTTATCGTGTTGTTGGAGACCAGACCCTGATCATAGTGAATAAACTTGATTCTACTTGAGGTTTTGAGGGCGTTCAATACCTCTTCCTTTGAGGCTTTTTTTCGTAGCTTAACGTTCCAGTAATGCATATGGCTTAGGGTTTCGGGAACTTTGACCGCAGAAGTAATGACATCCAAATCCGGATCGACACTTTGCGCGTCGGGACCTTGATGGCTGGGTATGTCCTTTTCCGGTACCATGGTGTTCATAATACCTCCCAAGTGGCTTTCCCACGGGTCGGTTGCCCTTCTTAATAATGTTCCCCTTCCATAATCCAACAGATCTGCCCTTTTTAAAGCGGTCAATGTCCTCAAGATAGATGTGGTATTACAGGAAACCACCCGGGTAGCATCTAGATTTACCGCAGTGCTATAATTGTTCTCGGCACTAAAGGAGTGGCCTGTGGTCTTGTGTTTTTCCCCTCCCTGTACGATAAACTTGATCCCTTGCCCTTTGTATATTTCCACATTCTTTGCGGCGATGTTCTTGGGGGTACAATCTACTACCAGATCGGTTTTTTTCAGTAACTGCTGCATGTTACCCTTTACCGTAATACCTGAGGCCTTCATTTCGTTTTCGGCATCTACAGTTGCGGCATAGATATCATACCCCTTTCTTACAGCGTTTTGTATGCGCCAATCGCTGATGACATCACAAACCCCGATAAGGCTCATATCATCTTGTACATTAATGGCATCGGCTACTCTTTTTCCGATAACTCCGTATCCTACTACTGCAATGTTTTTCATGTTCTTTTATGTTTAACTGTTCTTAATTGTTTACTGTTTCTGTATAATAATAGAGCACCCATTACCCCCGCTGTCAATGAAGCGAATAGGATGCTTACCTTGGCCGTAAATATTAGGGACTCGTCTCTAAAAGCCAGTTCGTTTATAAACAACGACATGGTAAAACCGATACCGCCAAGAAAGGCTGTCCCATAAATCATGTTCCAATTCACGTTTTCCGGAAGCTTGGCGAGTTTAAATGCAACGAGTAGTCTTGAAAAAGCAGTAATACCGATAAACTTGCCAAAAATGAGACCTAGACCAATCCCCAAGCTAACGGGGCTGGATAGTACTTTCAACAAATCTCCATGAAGATGTATTCCGGCATTTGCCAAAGCGAACAAGGGAAGAATTACAAAGCCCACTATTGGGTTTAAAGTCCTTTCCAATTTTTGAAGTGGAGTTTCGGCCTCGGAACTTGCAGTCTTTATATCCTCCAATATCTCCAATTGCGTTTTTGAGATAAGTGTTCCCTTTATAGACTTGGTTTCTTGAAATCTCTTATGCAAACGGTCTAAACGCTCTAAAAAGGTATTCTCCTTAATTTTTACCCTACCAGGAATGGCAAATGCGGTCAGAATCCCGGCAATGGTTGGATGTACTCCTGAAAAAAAGAAGGCCAGCCAAACACCGCCGATACCA
The DNA here is from genome assembly GCF_017313275.1 of Flagellimonas profundi. Lineage (GTDB taxonomy): Bacteria > Bacteroidota > Bacteroidia > Flavobacteriales > Flavobacteriaceae > Flagellimonas > Flagellimonas profundi. Next base: position 740,277 of record NZ_JAFLNM010000001.1, read on the forward strand.
ATAATGGCATAGAACCAAGTGCTTCTCACTCCCGCATAATTGCCGATGATCAAAGCTCCGAAGAACAATAACCCATGTAGTAGATCCATCTCGGATATACCGGAGGTATAGAAAAGGGCAATGACCAAGACACCGCCCAAATCATCCACTATGGCCAACGTAATAAGAAAAACTCTCAATGCAGAAGGCAGTCTTTTCCCGACAAGGGCCAGAACCCCTAATGAAAATGCAATATCCGTGGCCATCGGAATGCCCCAACCATTGGAAGCTTCGCCCGAGTTGTTGAACATAAAATAAATAAGGGCAGGGAACACCATACCACCTATTGCTGCACCGATGGGCAGTATTGCATCCTTGGGGGACGACAGTTTACCACCGATTATTTCACGTTTCAACTCCAAACCGACTTGTAGAAAGAAAAAGGCCATTAAGCCGTCGTTTATCCATAACAGTAGCGACTCCGATAGCTGAAGTGTACCCACGCTAAAGGCAATTTCGGTTTGCATTAGGTCGATATAATACCCCTTCCATGGCGAGTTGGCCCACACCATAGCAATAACAACAGTGATAAAGAGAACAATGCCACTGTTATTGAGTCCTTTGGCCGAGCTGCCGAAGAATTTTTTAATACCCCTATTTGAGTCGAGTCTAGGCATCGATGCTGGATTTTTTGGGATTTACATCCTTTTCCAATTCATTATTGGAACTATATTTTAAGGAGGCTTTCATATAAGCATCACGTTTGAAACTTCTTATGATTACCCGGTTGCTTTTTTCATAGGTAAAATAACTGATGGCCCAATTGAAGCCCACCAAAAATTTGTTTCGAAACCCACTGATGGAAAGCAAGTGAACAACGGACCACAAAAGCCAGGCAGCATACCCCCCGAAGTGGAGCTTCCCTAAATCAGCGACCGCTTTTCTTTTACCGACAGTGGCCAATGAACCTTTATCCTTGTACCTAAAGGGTTTGGAAGGCTTTGATTGAACGGTGTTCAATAACACTTTTGCCAAATGACGGCCCTGTTGTATGGCGGTTTGGGCTACCTGTGGATGCCCTTTCGGGGTCTCGTCTGTGATTACCCCGGCAATGTCCCCTATGGCGAAAACATTATCCATACCCTCGACTTTTAGATGGGTATCCGTTTTTAAACGGTTCCCTTTAATTATATGTTTTTGATTGATGCCCTCTGGAATCTGGCCTGTTACGCCTGCCGTCCAAATCAGGTTTTTGGCACTAATTTTCCTTCCGCTTTTGGTTGATACCACATTGCCGTCGTATCCGCTGACGGCCTCGTTCAATAACACTTGCACATTGAGATTTTTTAGATACTGAAGCGTTTTTATCGAAGCCTTGTCGGACATCGAAGCCAAGAGTTCATCCAGCGCTTCAATGAGGAAAATGTTCATTATAGTATTCGGATACTCTGGATAGTCTTTTGGCAGGATGTACTTACAGAATTCCGCCAAGGCACCTGCCATTTCGACCCCGGCAGGGCCTCCGCCCACAATCACAAAATTGGTCAGCGCATCGCGCTCATCCTCATCGCAAGTAATCGCGGCCTGCTCCAAGTTTTGCAACATCATGTGGCGGATATTGAGGGAATCCCGGATATCCTTCATGCCCAAACTATTTCTTTCCACTTCTTCCATACCGAAGAAATTGGTCTTTGTTCCGATGGCCAAGACCAGATAATCGTAGGTGAGCTTGCCTTTATCCGTGACAACCGTGTTGGAAGCGGGTTCGATTTGCGTCACTTCGGCCAGTCTGAAGCTCACATTACCATAACCCTTGAACTGTTTTCTGAAGGGAAATACGATACTGTCCGGTTCAAGTCCGCTGGTGGCCACTTGATAGAACAAGGGCTGAAACTGGTGGAAGTTGTTACGGTCTATCAGCACGACCTGTACCTCCTTGTTTTTAAGGCCTTCTACCAGGGCCAGCCCTGCAAAGCCACCACCCACCACCACGATACGCGGCAGTACGGTGTTGGGCAGACAAACCGAATCTGTTACTATGCAACTGGCCTCTGTACTGTTTTCCGGTATGCAATTACTCTTCATGCCCATTTGGGTTTTAAGGTTTTTTGCCATAAGCGTATTTGTATAGCTTTTGATAGCAATTATACACTAACTTATTTTTCACTTTTTTTTCTAACAATCAGAACCGAACAACTGGCGTGCATGGCAATGGATTGGGAGACCGAACCAAGCAAAAAGCGGGAAAATGCACCATGGCCCTGGGATCCAACAACAATAAGGTCTGCGCCAAAGTTTTCTGACTTTTCGAGAATGGCGCTTTTCGGAAGGCCATGGATAACTTCGGTGGTTATTGAGATTTCAGGGTTCTTATCCTTAACTGATTTGGCTGCATTTTTCACAATAGTTTCCGCTGACTTTCGTGCATTGGACACCGCTTCTTCATAATAATTACCAAGTGGACTACCAAGGGTAGCTGCTCCAGGAGCGGTCAGCAAAGGATTTTCAAAAACACTTAGTATACATACTTCAGTGCCCCCCAGCAAGCGCATTGCTGCAAGTTCATTAATGGCGGCTCTACTGAATTTGGAGCCATCTATTGCCAATACTATTTTCATCTTCTTATATCTAATTGTTCATAAATCTTATTTCATACTACTTGCTTTACCATCTAACTCATGGTAATAGGTCTCATTAATTTTCTCCAATACAAGTGTTCGTATAAGCCTGACCAGTACATCCCGAAAGTAAAAGCGAACAAAAGCTCTTCTATTGGAATGCCGGTCACTAGAATATCACTAAGGTTTTCCAGATTCCAGAAAAGTTCTACATAATCGGGATAGAATGGGAGAATACTTCCGAAATAAACAAAGTACAATGCCGTGAACAGAAATCCACTTATCCAGATTTTGGTCTTTAGGTCCGGACGACAGTACAGCGTGGCCATTCCACCCAAAAACATGGCCGCAATGCCACAGTAGATATGATTCAACGGTGTGAACAGGGCCAATACCAAAAACACGACCGCCGGGACGAAAAGGATATATAGGTGCAACCGGTGCCTTGCATGTTTGCGCTCGGTATGCGGTATTTCAACATACCTTCGCTTAAAAATAAGATTGTACAGTACCGTACCTATACCACCGATGGCAAAAGAAAAGATTAGGCTTTCAATATCGAACCCTGTCTTTATCGCCAAATCGAAAAGCGATGGCGGATGCCAATATTCGGGAACAAAAAGGGGTTCGGTAAGCCCAAAGGGCATGGTTATCCAACTCATCTTCAGCATTTCTCTTCGAGAATCTTTCTTCATTAGATAGACCACGCCCCAGAGGGCTAGAATAATAAGGGACCATATAAACCAGACATATTGCATAATTTTATGGTTTTCGGGCTTCTAAATAATCGACCGCTTCCTTGACCGTCAATGGGTATGTAGCATTTCCTGTCCTGACGTAAAAAGTAGTGGCCCCGGTATAGTTGACATATATGGGTTTTTTGGAAGGTTCGATATCTATTACGCACACCTCCTTTTCATTTAAACTATAGAATGATATGTGATTGCTGAAACAGGCTTCATGCCCCAACTGAGTGGATATAATCCGGTATACCTCCCGCTCGTAGCCATCCCTGTTTTTATGCTTAAGTGTTTTAAAATCCTTTTCCAGGCCCAAAACGCTTCCGTCGTCATCAACACCAATAATTAATTTACCCCCTTTTGCATTCATAAAACCGGTAATGGTCTTGGCTATGACCAGTTCCAGTTCGCGGTTGGTGGTTTTCCTAAAATAATCATAGCGGATGGAAGACTTAAATTCTACCCGTTCATTCTCACCCGCCTCTATCAATTCTTCTAAATCGCGCAGTAACAACTGCTGTTGTGTGCCTATAAGCTTGTTCTTTCGCCTGAGGGTTATGAAAAATAGACCGGAAACTATCCCTAGGAAAATGCCAAGGATTGTAAGCGAGACGCTCATCCCTCTCATATCAAAAGTGAAAGATTCTAAAAACTGCGACTTTAAGACGTCCCAAAACAGGGAAAATGAAAATGGTGTATTGCTAAATTCAAACCAATAAAGCACCATGGTAAAAGGATGGACAAGGAAATAGAAAATGCCCCCCCATATTACCGTTTGGGTGAAAATTGTTTTGATATTTCTTGCAGTACTATTCACTTATTCTACTTTATATGGTTGTACTCCAGGTTCAATTCCGGGATTCTATTGTCAATTGCTCAGTTCTTTGGCACTTTCCGCCAACAAATTGCCTGTGGTCGATGCGACACCGGTTCCTAAAAAGTCTCTCCGATCTATTGTTCAGATTATCTACTCTTAATCTGTGTGTTGTAAAATGCGGCAATCAGGGCACCTGTGAGCCAAGCAATGATAAAAGTCTGGACAATGCCAATAAGTGCCTCCCAAATTGGCACGTCTACCCGTATTATACTGGTAGTGTCCAAGCCGTGCAGCAGGCTGTTGAAAAAGGTTATGCTTCCTTCTTGTCCTGCTGTCGCCAAAACAATCATGCAGCCGGCGTAGAGGATTGCAGCGGTCAGCCCCATGGCAAAACCGAATTTTTTTACATTGATACGATTCATGATTCTTGTTTTAATGTTTATTGTTGTTATTATTCATTTATGAGTTTGTTCATGTGCAAAAACCAAAGTTGGAGTCAATGGTTGCGCTCAAGGCTCTTTTTGTATTCCATTTTATTGTGCATGGCCTTGGCGAGATCCTCGTGTTCTAGCGTGTGATCACAAAAAGAATCGGTCAAAAGGCTGTCCGAAGCAATGACCGGCATAAAATGGTGGGTGGTCAGTAGCATAAGGTCAGGATATCTAGTAATCATATCGCTCAATTTGTTCGCTAGTATGGTATCCTTTGCCGCTGCTTTTACGAGTTCGTCCACCATCATTCCCATAGCATGGTCGTTATCCATCATGTTGGCAATGTATTTTTTGCCCAGATCGTGGTCTTCGACCATCAAGGTCAAAACCTCCTCTTGTTGTGACGGGTCCTTGAGCATATCCTTTACAGCACTTTCTTGTTTTTGTGCACAGGCCGATAATGTGAAAACGGCCAATACAATTCCTACTGTTTTTTTGATTTTTGTTTTCATTTTGATTCATTTTAAGTATTACTAATTGCAGCCACTTCCTAGTGTCAAATCAAAGCTGAAATGACACTATTCGGATTTTAGAATCCTTTTTGTTTCCTCAAATTCCTCTTTTGTGATTTCCCCATTGGCAAATCTTTTTTTGAGAATTGCGAATGGGTCTTCCTTCTTTGATTTTCGGTAAGGGATGTCGTATGGCACAAAGAATATCCATATCAAGAGGATCAACCATATGATCCACCATACGAAGTGCATACCGCCCCAGTGTCCATCGAAAAAATGCATAGTTTTAGGTTTAAAGGTTAATAGTTGTTTGTTCCTGGACTAGCTGTCCTATTCTAAAAGTATCTTTGATCGCTCATATTCCTCCTTGGTAATCTCGCCCTTGGCGAAACGAATTTTGAGCAGCATTAGTGGGTCGTCTCCCTCAATTTCTTCGGAAGAGGAACTGGACGGGGCAAAGAAGATCCAGCCTAAGGCCACGATCCAAATTGCCCACCAGATAAGGTGCATGCCCCAAAAAAATCCATCTTTGTAAAACATATTTTTAATTTTAAGGTTTCTATGATTTTAATTAATCTCTGCAATGGTATAGCCGTCAAGTTCGTTGAGTTGCCCTTGCAGTTCTTCGACCGTAAGCTTCTTGTTCATTTTTACAATGGTTGCGCCCACGGGCTGTAAAAAAATTTCTACATTTTCTATATTCGGGTGTTCTTCCAAGGTCTTCTTTACCCTTGTGACACAGCCACCGCAGCTGATTCCGTTAATTTGATACCTATGCTTCATCGCTATAGCATAATTTTTAATGGTGCCGATGTCCTCGATGTTCTTCTTGGGTCTCGGTGGAAACTTGTTCTTTACTGTTATCATGGTTTTTGCTCTTATCTGGCTTACCGTGACTACCATGCCCGTGACCACCGTGTGGTATAAAAAGGTGTATCAAAAACATTACGATGATAAAGGCGAAAAGCCCGTTGTATCCCGTGATGCCCAATGCGGGTGCGAAAAAAATCAACAATAATGGAAGGCCACAACCGATGACCATCCAAATCCAATGTCCTTTCATGATTTTTATTTTTTCGTTACTTTTTATGTTTTAATGGTGCTCGGAATGGTCACCCACTTTTGATTTCATGGTACCATCATCCATCATTCCCATTCCTTCCATATCCATTCCCTTTTCCTTCATCAAGTCCATGCAAGACTCCATGCAATCTTCGCCCATCATGCCTTTTTCATGCATCATTTGCATCATCTTGCCCATCATTTTCCCATTTTTCATCATGTTCTGCATCATATTTGTCATCGTTGTACTGTCCTTCATCATCATTTGCATTCCCTCGCCCTTCATCATATGGCTCATCATTTTCTGGTCGCCCTGCATCATCTGCATAGCATGGTCGTTGGTCTGCATGGCATCCATAAATTCGATCATATAACTATGGTTGGCGGCAATTGCATTGATGATTTCGGTTCGCGTTTCAGCATTTTCAAGTAGTGCATTGGCATCTATATTTTGGTTACAGCTGGCCAGAACTGTGAGTGCAGCCATTGAGAGAATCAGTGATACTATTTTCATTATTACCATTTTTTAATTATGAATACCAAAGTGTTATTAAATACTATCCTGTAAATTTTGCTCCCATAACTAAATTGCCCAGCAGCTATGGGAGCATTTTTTCCTATTAATTGGCTGACTTGAGAAACTCTTCTATCTTTTTACTTTCATGTTCGGTCAGGTTGGCCCTAATCCGCATATGTAAGCTTATTGTTTCCCAATCAGTGTCATTGTAATCAGAAGGTGACGGGGCGATGTGACACCGGTTACAAGTCTCCCCCCAAAGTTGTGCACCTGACTTTTCGAGCTTAAACTCTGTTTCTGCCACCTCATCATTTGGCACATCGGTATAGTTGCCTTTGGTCGATGAACAGGCAACAACCGTCAACCCAAATACAGCCATAAGGCCCAAAGCGATTGATAATTTATATACTGTTTTCATTTCTCTGATTTTTTGATTTAATTAAAACCCTATGGCCCAATGCAGAAACAAACCATCTGTATTGGTGATACCATCTCCGTCGTGGCCTCCTTCGGTTTCAGTTGTTTGATAGCTCAGTTTGACGACAGAACGCCAACTCAACCAATAGTTAAGGCCAAATGCATATTGTTTTGATTTTTCTTCCCATTCGGCACCTTCAGGTGCATTGAAATCTGAATACCTTGCGACAAACTCCAGATTTTTTACAAAATTGCTTCCTGACATGGTGGGCCGATAGCTCACTTGGCCATAAAACGAGTTACTTTGATTGTCAAAAGAGTATTCTTCCTCATCACCATCTTCGTGCATCTCAATGAATGTGGCCGTATCCACATTTGAACTATTGTATTGGGCTTTTGCATCAACGATACCACCCAAGCCCGGTATCTGTTTCACCAATGAAAAATCCAAGGCGTACAGGAATGCCCCGATGTCTTCGAAATCAGAATCTTGTTCTCCAGTGCCGCTTGTCGAGTAGGCGGAAAAACCAATTTCTGTCGATGAATCTGAAAAGGGTAAAAGTCCAATCCTACCACCAAAGGCTTTGGCCAAATTGGTATCCTCATAGTTCTCGAATTCCAAAATGCCTGCTTCTTCCGGTTCTTCAGAACCATCTTTGATTCGTGGGCCGTTGGTAGAGTAAACCGAATAGTTCAGTTTGGGGCCACCCAAATCAAATGCCCCGCGAAGTTCTACGCCGATACCTGAAGAAGGTGCGATACCGTCATGCCCATACCCCAATGGAGCATTGGGCAAACGGTTGATCCATGCTGGATGCAACCTTTCCATAAAGGTTCCGAAAGGTAGAAGAAACTTTCCCGCCCGAACGGTCATGTTCTTGTTGAGCACGTACATGACATCGGCGTATTCCAAACCAGTTTCCAGTTCATCGCCTTCCAATGCAAACTCCAGTTCAGCCTCGAACATTAGCCTGTCTGAATGTTTGTAGAGAAAAATCGGGGCAAAGGCCGAACCTAAAAATGTAGATTCCGTTTCATCGCCCGAATCCATATATTCAAATCCTGTATGGCCGTAACCACGCAACATAAACTGGGTCTTACTTGGTTCAAAGGTGTTGTAGGTCTGCCCATAAAGGGTGCCGCCCAACACAAAAATTGTTATAATAGTGAATAGCTTTTTCATTGTTTTAAGGTTCTGATATAGTTAATCAATTCCCATCTTTTCTTTTCTGGAAGAGCCGTTTCATAAGCAGCCATGGGGGGGCGGCCTTTGGTCAGTTTCCAGAAAAGTGCTCCATCCGTCTGCGCTTGCACATCTGCATTGGTCAAATCAGTGGGTTTCGGTGTCAATCCGGCACCGCCCATGCCATCTCCCTTGCCTTTGGCACCGTGACAGATCACACAAAGCATTCTATATGTTCTCTTGCCAGATGCTGTTGCACTGGCATCCCCTTTTACTGGGTTGACTATCTTATCGGCACTCTCTGGTGCCTTCCACTCGTCTTGTGCATGTGCGCTAGGTACTGCCAAGAGTATCAATAGCACCGTAAGTACAATCGGTGCCGTTAATGTTTTTTTTATTTTCATATTCTTAATTAGTTAAGCTGTTGGGTTAAAACTATTTTTTACCTCTCAGATATATCTTCATAATATTCTTTGATTTCTATATAATTTCGTCAAGAAAGTCACGTTGCCACTCTTCGCTATTCTTGTAATCGGTCATGCTTATGCCCATGATTTCCTTGAACTGTCTGGATAAATGGTTGATGCTACTATAATCGAGCATATAGGCGATATCAGAAAAAGTAAGCTGCCGTAACTGGATGAGCTCTTTTACTTTTTCGATCTTGAGCTTGATGAAATACTTTTCGATAGTGATATTTTCTTTCTTAGAAAACATCTTGCTCAGTACCTTGTACTCTCGATGTAATAAATTGGCCAAATAGTCTGAGGTTTTCTCCTTAATGTTGATAGGGACGTTGGTAACCAACGATATCAAGGCAATCTTGATTTTCTCGACTATCATTTCCTCTTCACTTTTGGCTATTTCAAAACCGTTGGAATGCAGGACGGCCATCACTTTTTGGTCTACTTGGTCAATTGCTATTTCTGGAGCCTTTACCGTAAGTTTCCCTAATTCTAGGGATAGTACGGTAATGTCCAAATCGTGCAATTCTTGCTTTATGACCTTTAGGCAACGCCTACAAACCATATTCTTGATCCAGTATTCCCTTATGGAATCCATGATGCTTATATTATGGTTTACATTAAAATCTCAACAGGTAAAACCCTGTTTTGCAATCAATCTGAATGTTCTGCCGTGGGAATGCAATACGACAAGAAGGGGCCATTTATGAGTTATGGCCAATGCGAAGAGCGGATCCTTGCATAAACAATCCGCCTAAATAAAAATCAAATCAAAAATGTCTCGTGAAGAACATGTAAATCCTTTTGAATCCACGGGGGATCATAATTTTTAAAAGGAACCACGTTTTCCTCAAGTCCTTCGAAAAGGTTGATATAGGTGTAGATAAATGCCTTTAAGAAGACTAAGGTTTGGGCATCAAGCTCAAAGGAAACCTTATTTAAATCATCCTTGCCAATGTTGATGAAGGCATCAGTACTGCAACAATCTTTTTGCCCTAAAGTGCATTTATTGGAGGTATTTTCCGGATTTTGAAGCTTTTCATCACAAGGCTTTGCTTCACCCGTCACAGATAGGCTAACCAATTTACTACAGCAAAAATGCATGTTGGCCGTAAAGGAAGTGGTGGTAAAAAGCACGGTACAGGTGAGAAATATGGATAATATTTTCGAGAAAATTTGCTTCACATTTTAAAGTTAATAAAAAATTTGTTTAACTATATAATATCATCAAGAATCAGCATTAAAATATAAATATTTGATATTCAAATACATATATATAATATCGATAAAAAATCAATCTAAAAATAACTGATAAGTATAAACAAAAATATGATATTAATCATGTTGTTAAGTATCAACAGAAAATGAAATACTGTGCAACATGACCGAACTTATAATGAAATAGGTAATTGGCCGCTAACCAGGCTACTTATTCAAAAACCCGATTTTAACGTTTTTTAACTCTATTTCGGAAAGTATTTCCAAGTGTCCTTGCGCAAAGGCTTTTTCGATATGGTTGAAAGAAAAGCTGTCTCTTATTTTTGGTTTAAAATTACGGTAATCCTGTATGGTCACACCATTGGCCTTACGAACATTATAAGCCTCACGAAATCGCATTCCCCCTTTTCCCGTTTTATATTTGTAGGCCAAATAATCCATACTGTAATCATCCACATCGAACCAATAAAGGAACACGTCCTCAAAATCGTCGCCACCGCCTTCTTCCTTAAAAGTGACACGAATTTTATAGTATTCCTTACCCTTGATTACCGTTGTTCCCATACTATGGAGCATGACGGCAGGGTCTTTGAGCCAAAGGGGCAAAAATGCAAAATAGACCACGGAATTCACCGAATTGGTATAGGCTTTTCTTCTTTTCCCTGTTAGCTCAACCAAGGTGTCTGCAACATAGCGTTCAAGCCCATTGTTTGTATAAACATCCCGTATTTTAGTGCCATCGGTTTTTTTCCACGACCTGATGTATTCAAATCGGCCTTTATCTCTTTTGTAATTATAGTGGTATTCCCTAAAATCGAACGAAGCCTCGGCGTTTTTCAACTTTTCGAGCCCTGAAGCTTTTATTGCGTTATCAAGAATATCAACTTGCCCAATAGACCAATTAAAAGTGAATACGAAGAGAATTGTCAGTATCAATAGAGAATAAAATTTATAGCTCATTTTCTAGGGTTTGCTTTATTTTTTAATCATTAAACAACTTCGTCGTTTTCTCAATTTTCGCCCACTTAATTTACTTTACTTAAAAATTCTGGGGCTACAGATTGAATTTCTTGTCGTATTCTTGAAGCCTCCAAATCGTTGCCCGTATCTACGTAGTAAAGATACCTGTGATACAGTGCCCCCACCTTTACAAATCGAATTTCATCCTTCGGTAGCTTGGCCAGGTAGGGGTCATCATCTGTGGGAAGATTATGTCTTAATGAGGTCAATAAATTATTCAGCTCCTTGCCCTTGACATAGTTTGCGTGCCCGGCATTGGCTTGTTGGGATAGAATAGGGGCCTTAAATTCAATGGACCTTTTATCATCAGTATTTATCTCAACTCCCGATAACCGACTTCGAATGGCCTCTAGGTTACCTAGATAAAAGAGGCCGGCCATATGGTTTTTTTTTGTTTCAGCCTGTTCACCGATCACATATGCAATATTTTCGCGTAAGGTGTTCTCATTAAGCTGTGAGCCAGCTTCTTGACCAATGAGTACGATACTGGCCCGGGTCGTCGAAAAATCGGCCCTCCAAAGGGTCACTTGTGGATAAACGGCGGCAAATGTGGCGGCAATGGAATTAAAATTCTTTGGTGTAAGTTGGTATAACGGTAACCATTGTGCAAAGATGCCTCCCGGCGTCAAACACTTTTTGGCCTGTTCGAAATGCTCAATGGTGTAAAGACTTCCGGTACCAGCATGCCATGGGGTAAAAAGGTCTCCTACAATAACATCAAATTTCTTATTCGTGCCCAAAAGAAAGTTTCTACCATCGTCAGCTACTATGCTTACCCGGTCATCCTTAAAAAGTCCGTTGGCCCAAGGGGAAAAATAACGTTTTGCCGCAGGAATTACATTGGACACAAGTTCTACGGCCACTAGCCTTTCTACATCATGGTTCAACGCGGCACCAGCGGTGATGCCAGTGCCCATGCCCAAAAACGCCACCTTTTTGGTTGCTGGATGAATCATTAACGGAACGTGGGCCTGCATTTGCTCGACCAAGTAAGATTTTGAATCCCCAAGCACATAAAAATTATCCAATCGCATTTCTAAATTTTCAGGCTGTTTTACTATAGAGACGACCCCATCGCTTGATTGCCAATAATCCAAAATCTTTTCTCCGGTTTTCAGTTGTACAAGAGGTGGATTTTTTAAAATGAATATACCGATAATCAATCCGACAGGTAATAAAAGTTGAATAATTTTCCTTTTTCCGTAAGCAGGATAAACTATCAGAACAGCCAGGATGCCATACAGAACTGCAATAATTTTTATGCTGTTCCAGAGACCTACCAGGTCAAGCAGAACAAACCCAGCCACTATCGGGCCCACAAAACCGCCCAACGAATTGTAAAGCACCAATTTACCCACAATGGGTCCTGAGAATAAATCTATTGAAGGGGCTGCTTTTAAGAGAAAGGGAAAGACGGCACCTAAGACAACAGTAGGAGGCATAATGACTATGAAGCTTAGTTTAAAGACGGACAACATATAAGTAATCCAAGATGCATTAACAGAAAGATACTCGAGGCCGTTAGTTGCAATATTGAAGACCGTCGGCGACATTCCTATCAAAATAGCAGCTGAGGATAATAGTAAAATAAAAATAGTCTTTGACGGTGCCCCTAGCCTTACCAGTAGATATGATAATACACCACCGAGCCCCAGGGCCAAAAGGAACACGACCAATATCGCAGCGAACGAATAGACCGAATTTTGTAAAACTTGGGCGAACATTCTGGTCCACAATGTTTCGGCTGCTAGTGCCAATGCGCCGGAAAAAAAGGCAACCATGATAAATTGGCCGTAGCCAAGTTCAGATGTATAGTTAGTGGGTTTTTCAGGACTTTTAGGCGATTCGACAGATTCTGGGTCAGCAGGAAAGGAAATCTTATCGAGTACAAGGGCAAGTACCCCTACGGACAACGCCAGGGCCGTGGCAAAAGCATAGCTTACGCTGACCCCATGCTCAGATAATAGATAAAACGCGGCAGCAAGGGCACCAAAAGCAGCCCCTAGGGTATTTATTGCATATAGAACAATACCGCGCTTCGAAAGAGCATCTCGATTTTTACCGATATATTGCGCCAAAACGGGGAAGGTTCCTCCCATAAGAAAGGATGGAAAAAAAAGAAGTGAAGCACCAAAAACGAACTTCATGACCAAAAGAACACTTTTTGAATCCCCAAAAAAGGATACGACATCAGAATAGTATATTTCATAGAAATCTAAACCAATAATCAGCAAATAGGCGGTCAACCCAATACCTAGCTCCATAAATCCATAAAGGCGAAGTGGCCTTACGAAACTTACGGAAGCCTTTCCAAAAAATCGCCCCCCAAGTGCCAACCCAAGAAAAAAAGCTGCTAGTGTTGCCGCCGTAGCGTATGCGGCGTTGCCGAATACCAACCCCAATCGGTACATCCAGATGACCTGAAATATGAGACCAGTGGTGCCGGATAAAAAAAACAAGGCACATAAAAAAATGAAGTTTCCAGAACGTTCAAATTTTAGAAGTGCAAACATAGTTTTCATAAAAATGGGTCATTAACAAATTTAAAAAGGAAAGAGACCCTAGAAAGCCTCTTTCCTCTTAATATCACATTTTCAAATATGCTCAATCCAAACAGCCAACATAGTTCGGATTGTTCGATTCGGACTGAGGCACGGGAAACTTCAGGTTTGAACTGTATTCACCCCCTTTGAAATAGTCTCCCCATGGAAAAACATCTGACGGAGGCATACCGTAAACATCGACAAGTCTTCTAAGATCGCCTTGTCGGTGGCAGGTACTGAACAACCAAAAGGCGCGTTCTGAAAAATGGGCCAGCAATAGGTCATCGCCACTAATTCCTGAGAGGTCTAACTCTGATAGACCCATTGTGGCCCTGAGTGCGTTATGAATATCCTGTACGGTGCCCGCATCATCGGCATTGGCGGCCGCTTCGGCCTCAATCAGTCTTGCCTCTATACCTGAGGCCAAGGCAACTGGCGCACTTGATGAATTGAACTTCAGTTGGTTATAATAAAGGGTGATATCATCTTGGCCAAATTCTGTGCCCCCATCCCATGGTACCCTGGGGTCCATGGCCGATCGGTACATAAGGCCGTTGCCACCTTTACCATCTGCAATGGAAAATTGACGTCGAACAGTGGTCATGATGTAAATTCCATTCTCTTGTCTTCGACTGTTGTCCGAATGCTCTATGTTGTAAACGAAATCGGTAGGTACGGTCGCCACTTCGTTCGCTGCATCATCAATCTGGCCAAGACCCAATAGTGCACGTGCCCGACCGACTCGGGCCAAGTTGTCTAATTTGTCATTGCCGCCCGCATTGGCGATGGCTTGGTCGAACCAATCTATCGCTCCCGTGAACATTTCTTGTTTGCTCAATGGTTCACCAAAAATGAGATCACCACCATCGGCAGGAGCTTTGCTGAAAGGAATTCCACCACAGAACGTTTCTGCGAACAAAATATAGGAATAACCAACTATGCTTTGCATTTCACTTTCAATTTCAGGATCTCCTCCAAAATTTACAAGAAGGTCGATGGTCGTTTCGGCCCCGGCCCTAGCCAAATGAAGATTTCCATATATTCTGTTCATATCAAAATTGATGTCTTGGAGGTTTCGGGTATCAGCCTCTCGCCTGGTGGGAAATGTACCTGAATAATCATATTCATCCACCATGAGACCACTCATGACAACCAAGCCGGTGGTGGCACCATGGCCTGCGGCCGATCCGCTCATTGCAACGGCAAGATCGCCCAACGAGCCTGCCCTGAGGGTCTGTAAGCCGGCCTCACTGTCAAGCGACTCTGGAGTGACTATATCTGGATCGGTAACCTCCACAACTGAATCACAAGATATACCCAACAATGTAAATAATAGTAGAACAAGTGCACTAGAGCACAAATTGGCCAGGTTGTTTTTTGTTTTCAAGATTTTTTTCATTTTCTTTTAATTTTAGTTAGAAGGAAAGATTTAGTCTGGCTTTCCAAGAACGTACGGGGGGTTGGCTAAGAAACTCCTCCGTAGTAAAGTTGGCTTGCCCCTCTGAACTTATTTCGGGGTCTAGCCCCGTGTAATCGGTCCAAACACCTAAGTTTTGCCCAGAAAGTGTCAGGCTTATTCGGTCAAAACCCAATTTGTTTGAAAAACTGGTAGGCGTGTTGTATGTCAAAGATATTTCACGAAGTCTCCAAAAAGAGGCATCCTCGATATACCCGGCATTCGTGCCCAAAAATTTTGAGGCCACGGCCCTCGCCTGATCGAACAATGAAGCATTTGGGTCGTTCAGTTCCCGATTATTACTGTTTCCGTTTCTCCAGGAACCGGTATTGTTGTAGAGCTTTTGCCCGCCCCGATAGTTTAATAGTCCCTTTACAACAAATTGATTCTCAAAAAAGCTTAATACCGGGGTGAAAGAAATATCGGTAGTTGCGAAAGGGGTGCCCAAATATGCCGCTTCACCTACCTGTATCTCATCTTGCCCAATGAAACCGTCACCATTGGCATCGCTGAAGGTGTACGTCTCATCCCAATAGCCACCGAGTGGGAAACCTTCGACATGGCGTTGCTGGCCAAATATGACCGGTTGTATTCCTTCGCCCAGTTCTATCAGCTCATTGTCAATGAACGAGCTTACGATATCCAATCCGAAGAAAAACTTATCCGTCTCGATGATTCTGGTGTTAAGTGCTATTTCAAAGCCTGAGTTTTTTACAGATCCCAGATTTTCAAAGCGACCTTCACCTACTCCCAAAGACAGTGGCAGTTGTCTGAATATCAGTGCATCACGTGTTTTTTTGTAGAAATAGGTCATTTCTAGACCTACCCGGTTGGACAGCAACTTGGCGTCAAAGCCCAATTCAAGTTCCGTAGATCTCTCAGGACTTAAATTTTCATTGCCCACACTGCCTATCGTGACACCCGTAACACTTTGGCCATCCAATGTAGCAGCGATGGGGTTGAAAAACCTAAGGGCATCATTTGTTCCGGGCTGCACGCCAGATGCACCCCAAGCACCCCTGAGACGCAGTGAGCTGATGCCGAATTTGTCTGAGTTGCTGAAAAAATCTTCTTCAGATATCAGCCATGAGGCACTTATTTTAGGATAAAACACTGAATTGAATGAAGCCCCAAAAGAACTGCCCCGGTCTGCCCTTATGGCTCCAGTCACAAATAATTTATCCTTAAAACTTACTTGTTCTTCCAAAAACACTCCAACGGTACGTGACTCAATGGTCTGTTCATTACTTTGAGTAACCGCGGCCCCGGCAATCGAGTTGCTTCCTGCAACCAACTGTAATCCGGTGGCAAAAGTGCCCTGTGAAAGGTTTTGTAGATACTGAAATCCAAGGGAAGTACGAGAGTTTATATTTTCAGTTAGATCGGCCTTATATGAGCCCACCGCATCCAAGGTATAGACAAAATCATTGAACCTGTTCGAGAACCGGGCCCCTTCATCGTAATTTAGAAAATCCGGTGCTTCACCCGTGGGGAAAAATTGACTGTCCCAACGCGACGTAAAGTCGAGCCCGCCCGCTACCCGGACATTTAATTTCTCATTGGGTTGCCAAAGTGCTTCAAGTCCCGAGGTAAAACGATTTATTCTTTGACGGGTGTCAATAGTAAATAGTTCCTCTGGCGTGAACTCTCCCCAGCCATTGTTGATGTCAATCGATGGCGTACCGTTCAGGCCCTGTCCCATCAGACCCAAAGCGAAATTATCGTTCAATGGAAGTTCAAGGTCACTGTTGGTATAACCAGTGCTCAAATTGACCTTCAGGCTTTCTGTAATCTTTGCCCCAAAATTACCCCTGAAATTTGTTCGTTGAATGTTGTTTACTGATAGTACACCTTCGCCATCGGTTATGCTACCTGAAAGAAAATAGGAGAGCGCTTCCGACCCTCCTGAAACACTTAGCCCGGCACCGTACGACTGACCTGTACGAAAAGGCGAGGTGCGCGGGTCGTTCAAGGGCTGAAATGAATTGACTACACTGTGTACAAAGGTACCCTCAGCTGCCTCGAAATTGAAACCTGAATTTCCGTCTGCGTCAAGGGCTTGGTAATTTCTAGGGTACGTGGTCACATCTTCAACCAAGCCACTTTCTAGAAATGCCGACCACCTTGGCTCTCCTTGTTTCCCTTTTTTTGTAGTGATTCTTATGACGCCATTGGCTGCAATGGACCCATAGAGTGTTGCGGCCGAGGGGCCTTTGATAATTTCAATCGATTCGATATCCTCAGGATTGATGTCGTTCAAACGCGATGGGGACTGCCCGCCGGTCTCGAACGAAATCGAATTTGCCTCATTGTTTATCAAAACACCGTCTATATAAATTACGGGCTCATTTGATAAAGATGCACTGTTGGATCCCCTGATTCTGATTCGCGAACCCATACCCGTAGAACCCCCACTGCTGCTAATTTGGACACCACTGGCCTGGCCCTGTAAAAGATCGGATACATTTGCGATAGGGCGTTGTTTCACATCATCGCTCACATTTAGGTTGGCTATAGAATTTCCCAATTCTACTTTTCTACGTACACCGGTTGCGGTAACCACTACCTCGTTCAAATCCATCAAATCGGGCTTCATAATCACGTTGATGACCATTTCTTGCGTTACCTCTACTTCATGTTTGGCGAAACCGATATAAGAGAATACAAGTATATCCCCCTCTGAAGCTTCAATTTCATATTGACCATCGAAATTAGTTGAAACACCTTTGGTGGTTCCCTTCACAACGATGCTTACCCCGCCCAATGGTACATTCTGTTGGTCGGTTACGGTGCCCGTAATAGTCGTTGTCTGCACAGCTTTCAGAAGATTTGGACTTACCGGGTTCTCTTTTATGAGAGCAGGTTTTTTCTCCTTTTCCAACAGCACGATGAGCTTCCTCCTTATTTCATAGGAGACATTGGTTTCCTTTAGCACAAGGTCCATGAGGGTCTCTATCTTCACCTTATCCACATTTATCGAAACCCTTTTATCGATGTCCAAAATCGAATTTTTGTACAGAATGTTATAATCGGTTGTTTTCTCTATTTGTTCAAATATCGACTCAATAGTCGCATCTTCCATACTCATAGATATTTTTGATTTCTGTGAGTATGTATTATTTGCTTGCAATTGAAACAATGCAACCAAAAGAAGTAGTGCGGTCATTTTCATCTTCAAGTCTACTTTAATGGCAAAATAGCCTTTACATAGTGTGTTTTTCATACTTTTGAGAGAGTTTAAAAATTGGTCAATCAGTTTTTAGATTTGTTTGGAATCAAGGGATTGTTCCAGCAATCCCTTATTCCTTTTTGGTTCACTTCATAGGCTTCCTTATTTAGGGTTTATTATCTGGATTTTATCATTGTTTACGGCATAATCGAATTTCTTTATTCGCTGAAATGCATTGAGCACCTCTTCTATGGTCTCGGTCTCAAACCTTCCGGTATATCGTTCTTTGCCAATAGTGTCTTCGTCAATGTCTATATTTATGTTAAAATGCCTCTCAAGTTTTTTGGTGATCTGGTAGAAATCCTCATTCTTGAACAACAGCACACCATCTTTCCAAGCCACATGACCACTGATATCAACATTTTTGCTGGTCAACACATTTTCACGGTATGAATAAGATGCCATTTGGCGTGGTTTGAGTTGAACAGTTTCGACCTTACCGGAATTTCCTTTATTCACATTAAGACTGCCCTCAACCAGAACGATTCTGGTTTGTTGGTCGTCTTCGTAAGCGGAAACGTTAAATTCCGTACCTAGTACCTCGGCCGCTAGAAATTTTGTATTTACATAGAACGGCCTCAAAGAATCTGATTCTACCTCAAAGTAGCCTTCACCTCTTAACATTACATTTCTTGGGCCTTTGTTGGGGAAGATGACCGGATAGGTAAGAGATGACCCCGAATTCAAGTGTATCTTGGTGCTATCGGATAATACTACCAGAAATTTTTTGCCGTATGGTACATATAGAGTGTTATAAACCAAGGTTTCGGGTTCTTGGTCTATGGCACCGACCTTCTTATACACTATGGTATTGCCTTTCTGCTCGGCTACATATGCCGTGGACCGGGAGACCATTTTCGGACTATCCGTTTCCGCAACTTCTTTGTTTGTTCCATCACCTAAGGTGATGGTAACTTCATTTTGCTGGAGTATTTCGTCATTTTCTTTGTTAAGAACGTAAAACAACCCCACCGCGATGAGCAGTAAGAAAATGGCCGCATATCTGAAGATAGGTGATGCAATAAGACGTTTTTGGGAACCTTGCTTTGTTTCAAAATTTTCCAGCAGTTCTTTTTTCAGTTCCAAAGCCCTTTCTTTTGACAGTGTACCCGAAATCAAATGATGCAACTCAACTTGGGCGGCGAACTTTGGCTTGTTATCTTTCACCCATTCGGTCAAAAATTCAATCTCCTCGGTTGTAGCACTGTTGATCAGAAACTTGTGAATGATTGCTTCAATATTTCGTTTCCTATGGGCCATTCAGTTGAACTTTTAATATTTACATCCTAAACGACCCAATAATGAAATACCCTTGCTTTTTGTGGAAGTTTATAGCAAAAAAAGATTTTTTTCGTTAAAATAGCTTATGGATTTGAACTCACAAGAACAAAATATTGATATTAGAGCAATCCAAAAAGGGGATAGAAAAGTTTTTGCCACACTAATAGAAATCTATTATGAAGAAACGTTTTGGTATGCCAAAAGCCTATCACGGAATGATGCCTTGGCAAAAGATTTGACCCAAGAGGTTTTTTACAAATTATGGAGTAAAAGAAAAAAAATAAAGGATGAAGTGGTAATAAAGGGTTGGCTCTTTAGATCGGTGCGAAACAAGTTCTTAGATCATGTTAAAAAAAATCGCAGGCAGACACAATTGCTGGAAACCACCTTGGCCGATACATTAGATACCTTTATACAAAGACAGAATGATGAAGGAATGTCCAAAAAATTGGCCATCATAGAAAAGGAGATACAAAACCTTCCGAAAAAGTGCCATGAGGTATTCTTATTGAGTAAAAAAGAGGGCTTGACCAATAATGAAATAGCCGAACATTTGGGAATATCCCTCAAAACGGTCGAAGGTCATCTGACCAAGGCATTAAAGACCCTAAAGGAAAAAGTCATTGAAAAGATTCAGCTTCTGTTCATGATTTTTAAACACAGTTAACTTTTTTAAATTCAGGAAACAAGTACTCATTTGCTCCATCATTTAAATAGGCCAACTACCTTATTTTTCTTAATAAAAACCAACTCTTCAATTCCAAAATATATTAAAACACCATAAATCGGCGTTGAGTACTATAAAGCTGTTTTATGGAACGAAAAGAATTTTTACGGAGTTTAGGCGCAGGGGCAGCCGTTGCCCTTGCATTTCCCTGCTTGAACGGATGCTCGAAAGATGGCGCAGTGGGTGGCCTCCCGGTTCCTACAGGAATTGATTTTACCATCGATCTTGATTCACAGGAAGGTGCCCCTTTACAGAATAACGGTGGCTTTATCTTAAAGCAATTTGTGGTGGTGGCCAAAAATCTGGAGGGGCAATATGTGGCCGCTAGCCAAATCTGTAGCCATCAACAGACGGAGGAAGTTCGTTTCATTACCGAAGATGGGGGTATCTATCGCTGTGCGACCCACGGGGCAAGGTTCGACCAAACCGGAACGCCCCTGAACAGTATTACCAATAACCCGTTGAAAATATTCAATACCGAACTTAACGGCAATGTACTCAGGGTCTTTGAATAGGATATGATTGTACTGGAATGAAATTTGCTGCTATGTGCCTATACAAGTACACGTAAATTATGGTAAAGCATCCATTAGAGCAAAAAATAACCGAGAGTCGAAATCATGGAGGGCGGACTATTTATGCGGTATTATGTATTTTGTTCTTGGTCAACTTATCATTTTCACAATATGGCACAAAGAATCTGGAAATAGCGTATCGCACCATAACCAGAGGCTCTTATCAGCTTTTGGAGTTGAACGAAGACTTCATCATATTTACCAAAAAAAGTGCTGGGAAAACTGTTGATACGCTTAAAATGGATGGAAAAAAATGGAAAGCCATAGCAGAAACGGTAGAGACCCTTAAATTAAAGGAATTCCCATATTTGGTGGCTCCATCTGATAGGCGGAAACATGACGGTACGGCACATGCAAAACTCAAAGTTTATTTCAGGGGACAGCTATGCGAATCAACAGGTTTTGATGACGGGAACCCTCCCGAAACCATTAAGGAGTTGGTCGAATTGGTAGAGGAACTTAAACCTAACTAAATTGAACAGACCACATAGATTTCTAAAGGAGATAATGTCTTAAAATATGTTAAACAAAAAAAGAGTGTTAAAAATTTTGTAGTTTTGCAATGGTTTATGAAAGTATTTTGTTTCAAAATAGTATCCTTTTCAATGGCACTAATTGTGCTGTTTTCCACTTTTTCGTTCACAATGAACAGTCACTATTGTGGTGACTATCTTGTGGATTCGGCCTGGTTTGTAGAAGCCGAAACGTGTGGTATGTCGGTAGCCAAAGACCAACATTCACATGAGAACTCCTTTATGAAAGATGGTTGTTGTAATGATGTGACTTGGACCATTGATGGTCAGGACGACCTCAAAATTACCTTTGAGGATTTGACCCACGAGCAGCAATTGTTCGTTGTTTCATTTATCTATTCGTATATAAATCTTTTCGAGGGGCTCAAAACCAAAAATAATGCGTTTGGAGACTACTCGCCCCCTCCATTGATAAAGGATGTTCAGGTCCTTCATCAGACTTTCCTTATTTGATATTAAGTAATTGAATCTTTGAGCCCAGCGATGGTATCGCTTTGGGCTAAACCCTTTTTGTTGATTTTTTCAGCACATCTTTCAATTATTTAATCATCAATACCATGCTAAACAAAACAATTCGTTATTTTCTTGAAAACAGGTTGATAACATTTATGTTACTCCTTGCCTTTATATTTGGAGGAATCATAACTGCCCCATTTAACTGGGAACTTTCCTGGATGGACCGGAGCCCAGTACCTGTAGACGCCATTCCCGACATTGGGGAGAACCAGCAGATAGTCTTTACAGAATGGATGGGGCAATCACCACAGGATATAGAGGACCAGATCACCTATCCACTTACAACGGCCCTGCTTGGTATCCCTGGAGTAAAGACCATTCGCAGTAATTCCATTTTTGGTCTTTCAAGTATCTATATCATTTTCAACGATGATGTGGATTTTTATTGGAGTCGGACCAGGATTCTCGAAAAACTTAATTCGCTGCCACCCGGTACCGTTCCCAGTGAAGTAACCCCCGCCTTGGGGCCTGATGCCACGGCACTAGGCCAGGTATATTGGTACACTTTAGAGGGCAGAGACCCGAAAACCGGAAAACCCACAGGGGGTTGGGATCCACAAGAACTTAGGACCATTCAGGATTTTTATGTACGCTATTATCTGACGGCTTCGAGCGGTGTTTCCGAAGTCGCATCTATTGGTGGTTTTCTAAAAGAATATCAGGTGGAAATCGATCCCGATGCCATGAAGGCCAACAATGTCGATGTAGGGATGATCATGAATGCCGTTAAGAACAGTAACCTTGATATCGGCGCAAGGACTTTGGAGTTCAATAGGGCGGAATATCTTGTCAGGGGTTTGGGCTATATCAAAAACTTATCAGATTTGGAGGAGAGTGTGGTGACCGTTAGGGATAACGTTCCTATACGCATAAAGGATGTGGCCAAAATACAATTTGGCCCTGCAGGACGTAGGGGCGGTCTTGACAAAAGCGGTGTCGAGGCTGTAGGTGGTGTCGTTGTGGCCAGATATGGAGCCAATCCACAGGCTGTTATCCAAAACCTAAAGGATAAAATCCAAGAAGTTGCACCTGGTCTACCATCAAAGACGCTTGCAGACGGAACAGTTTCTAAAATAACTATTGTCCCCTTTTATGACCGATCAGGTCTGATACAAGAAACTTTAGGAACCCTGGAGCAGGCCCTATCACATGAAATATTGATTAGCATTTTGGTTGTAATCGTATTGGTGTTGAACTTGAGGGCATCGGTATTGATTTCAAGTATATTGCCCGTTGGCGTATTGATGACATTTATACTGATGAAATATTTTAATGTCGATGCGAATATTGTGGCATTATCCGGTATAGCTATCGCAATAGGGGTAATGATCGATGTTGGGATAGTTTTTACGGAAAACATTGTTAGGCATTTAGAAATGCCCGAAAACCATGGGGCAAGGGGCAAAAAATTGGTTCAGATTATATATGAGGCCACAGTCGAGGTTGCCTCTGCCGTAATTACAGCTCTTGCCACTACGGTTGTAAGCTTTCTGCCGGTATTTGCAATGCAAGCTGCGGAAGGAAAATTGTTCAGGCCCCTGGCATGGACCAAAACATTCGCTTTGATTTCGGCCCTGTTCATAGGAATTATGTTCATTCCTGCCCTTGCAAAAGTTATGTTTTCCATTAGAATCGATACAAAGAGAACAAGTCGAATATTTAATGCTATTTTAATCGGTTTCGGATTGGTTTTCCTTATTGGATATGGAAGCTTCATTTCACTGGCCTTAATAGCCATTGGCATAAATAATTTACTCACTCAGGTACCAAACTGGAGCGGACTTAACGGGAAGATAAGATTGCCCTATTCTGAAAAACTGGCCAATTATATCAATATAGTCATAGCCATTATGGTTTTGGTTTATTTATTGACCATTGAATGGATGCCTTTGGGAGTTTCTAACTCAACATTTGTCAATTTCATCTTCGTTATGGTTATTATTGGCTTGGTTCTTGGCGCATTAATGGGAATAGTGCATTATTATAAAAGAATCTTAATCTGGTGTTTGAACAATAAATGGAAGTTTTTGTTTATCCCAATCTTTGTTGTTTTTCTTGGGATGAGTATATGGCTGGGGTTTGGAAAAATCCTTGGCTTTATGCCTGAATTTGCCAAGGATAACGTAGTTTGGAATAAATTGGACAAAACCTTCCCAGGACTGGGCAAAGAATTTATGCCAGCATTGGATGAGGGTTCTTTCCTGTTAATGCCAACGACAATGCCACACTCCAGTATTACTGAAAACATGGAGGTCATTGCAACAGTTGACAAGCATTTGAACTCTATACCGGAAATAGCATCCGCTGTGGGTAAATGGGGTCGTGTCAATTCGGCCTTGGATCCTGCACCTACCTCCATGTACGAGAACACCATTAATTATCTGCCCGAATACGTTTTGGACGAAGATGGCCATCGAATGCGCTTTAAGGTAAACGATGATGACGCTTTCGTTTTGAAAGATGGTTCCACCTATAAATACGGTGAAGATGATTTCAGAAGAATTGGTGTTGAACAACTCATTGAGGACGAGGATGGTGAAAATTTCAGACAATGGCGGGAGCATATTAAGAAGCCAGATGATATATGGAATGAAATCGTTAAGCATTCCAAATTCCCTGGGCTTACGTCGGCACCTAAGCTTCAGCCCATTCAAACGCGTTTGATCATGCTTTCGACGGGTATGCGAGCACCTATGGGGATAAAGGTCTTTGGCCCCACACTTGAGGTTATTGAGAAAGTTGGTTTTGAGCTTGAAAAAATCCTGCAAGAAGTTCCTAGTGTGAACCCAGCTACTGTCTTTGCCGATAGGGTGGTGGGAAAACCATACTTGGAAATCCGACTTAACAGACGGGCCATGTCACGATATGGATTGACCATCAAAGATATGCAAATGCA
This sequence comes from Flagellimonas profundi, assembly GCF_017313275.1. Lineage (GTDB taxonomy): Bacteria > Bacteroidota > Bacteroidia > Flavobacteriales > Flavobacteriaceae > Flagellimonas > Flagellimonas profundi. The sequence goes on from NZ_JAFLNM010000001.1 coordinate 765,011, forward strand.
ACTATCCGTTGCAGTCGGGGGCAGGCAATTGTCCACTACCGTAGAAGGCAGGGAACGGTTTCCCGTTCGGGTTCGGTATGCAAGGGAGTTCAGGGACAACCCTGATGACCTAAAGAAAATCTTGATTCCAACACCTGCAGGTGTTCAAGTTGAATTGGGGGAACTGGCCGATATAGAATATGTACGAGGACCACAGGTCATTAAAAGTGAGGACACGTTTTTAACAGGCTATGTCATATTCGATATGAAGGAGGGTTATGCAGAAACCAACGTTGTAGAAGATGCCCAAGCCTTGATCGAAGCCAAAATGGAAAGCGGAGAATTTCAATTACCCGCAGGGGTAACCTTTCGCTTTACGGGAAATTATGAAAATCAGATCAGGGCCTCAAAACGGTTAATGATCGTAGTGCCCATTTCTTTGATAGTCATCTTATTGATATTGTATTTCCAGTTTAAATCAATGACCCCATCGTTAATGGTATTCTCAGGAATATTTGTGGCTTTTGCTGGTGGTTTCATTATGATTTGGCTCTACGGTCAGGATTGGTTCTTAAACTTTAGCGTTGCTGGAATGGATATGCGAAACCTGTTTCAACTGCATACTATAAATCTTAGTGTTGCTGTCTGGGTCGGTTTTATAGCACTTTTTGGAATCGCTACCGATGACGGAGTGATTATGGGCACATATCTTATGCAAACGTTCGAAAAGGAAAAGCCGAAGACGATAGATGAAATAAGAACTTCCGTTTTGCATGCGGGCTCCAAAAGGGTTCGTCCCGCAATGATGACGGCGGCCACGGCAATTATCGCCCTAATCCCTGTACTTGCAGCTACCGGTAAAGGTTCAGATGTGGTTGTCCCAATGGCCATTCCCACCTTCGGCGGAATGCTATTGCAGGTAATGACCATGTTCGTTGTACCGGTATTATACAGTATGTGGAAAGAGAAAAATTTAAAAAAACAATTAAAAGAAAGCAATGCTTAGATTTACAAAGATAGTTTCAAAAAGGGATGCCATTTTTTTTATGCTATTTCTTTTAACGATAGGCCCCTCCCTTTTTGGTCAATCCGACCTAGAAGGATACCTGAAGTTTGCGGCCGAGAACAATCCAGGACTTAGAGCAAAGTTCAACGACTATCTGGCGGCAATGGAAAAGGTGCCACAAGTAGGTGCTCTGCCCGATCCTACGGTCGCGTTTGGATATTTTATACAACCGGTCGAAACTAGGGTGGGACCCCAAGAATGGCGCTTCAACTTGGCGCAAAGTTTTCCATGGTTCGGCCTTTTGGGCGCCAAGGAAGATGTGGCCACTGAATTGGCCAATGCCAAATATGAGGATTTTGAAAACACAAAAGCCAATTTGTTCTTTGAAGTGAAGACGGCTTATTACAACTATTACTTTATCGAAAAAGCCATCGAGATTACAGAGGAGAACATGGAAATCCTCAATATCTTCAAAAGATTGTCCTTGGTCAAAATCGAGGCCGGAAACGCCTCAGTTGTGGATGAGCTCAGGGTAGAGTTGGAACTGAACGATCTTGAAAACCAATTGGCGCTATTTAGGGATACTAAATACGTTTTACAGGTAAAATTCAACAACTTGTTGAATACCGATGAGCAGGCTCCAATTACCGTTCCGGCTACCTTATGGCAAGACGAACTACCTGAGGGACAGTTGAATATTCTTGATGAGATTTATGCCTCCAACCATCAATTGAAGGCAATCGAGCACCGGCTGAACGCCTTTGTAAACCAAGAGGAGGTGGCCACAAAGGAAGGGCTTCCTAAATTCAATATAGGATTGAGTTACACTATCGTTGGTGAAAATGACATGTCAACAGCGGTCGATAACGGAAATGATGCCTTTGTTTTTCCTTCCGTCGGCATATCTATTCCCCTATACCGCAAAAAGTATAAGGCCATGGTCAAGGAGGCTGAATATTTGCAGGAGGGCGAGATATTAAGAAGGGAAGACAAGAAAAACGATCTTACAACCATTTACGAAAACACCTCAAAAGACTTCAATGATGGCGATAGAAGGATCGCACTGAACAAAAAGCAGTCCGAAATTGCAAAAAAGGTATTGGATATACTTATTACTTCCTATTCCACGGATGCCAAAGATTTTGAAGAGGTTCTTCGAATAGAAAGGCAATTGTTGAAATACGAGTTGTCCTATCAAAGAGCATTGGCCGATAAAAATGCCGCAGTGGCATTCATATACTATTTACTAGGAAATTAAATTTTTAAAAAAACAAGACATGAAAAATTTTCAGAAATACAGAAACTATTTGATCGCTGCCGGTATTCTAATCGTTGGTATACTAATAGGAAACCTCTTTTCTGGTGGAGATTCAGAAACTACACACAAAGATGGTGAGCATGAATATGTTCAAGACCCTGAGACCCAGTTGTGGACTTGCTCAATGCATCCCCAGATTAAAATGGAGAAGCCTGGAAACTGTCCTATTTGCGGTATGGAATTGATTCCGTTGGAGGAATCTTCGAGTTCTTCGGAGAGCATTGCTTCCAATGAAATAGTGATGACAGAGGAAGCCATCCAATTGGCCAACATACAGACAACCGTTGTGAAAGAATCCAACGCGGCCAAAGAGATTCGCCTATTGGGTCGTGTGAAACCGGACGAGAGACGTTTATTTTCGCAGGTATCACATATACCGGGGAGGATAGAGCGCTTGTATGTCAACTTTACAGGAGAAAAAGTATATGCGGGGCAAAAGATAGTCCGTATTTATTCTCCCGAATTGATTTCCGCACAAAAAGAGCTTTTCGAGACCATTAAATCGAAAGATGTGTATCCACAGCTGTACACGGCTTCAAGAAATAAACTGAAGCTTTGGAAGCTATCGGACAAACAAATAGATGCTATTGAGAAATCAGGAGATGTTCAGGAACAGATAGATATTTTGTCCGACCATTCAGGTTATGTAATGAAAAGAAATGTAGAGTTAGGTGATTACATTATGGAAGGACAAACATTATTTGAAATTGCAAATTTGAGTACAGTTTGGGTCATGTTCGAGGCTTATGAATCCGATATTGCTTGGATCGATATCAATGACAAGGTGACCTTCACGATTCAGGCGCTCCCCGGAAAGACCTTTGCCGGAAAAGTCACCTATGTAGACCCTTTTGTTTCTTCCAGTACCCGGGTCGCTAAAGTCAGGGTAGAAGTCAAAAACCCCAACAACAAACTTTTGCCTGAAATGTATGCCAATGGCCTTATAGAGGCAGAGATGTCAAATGTCGATGATGCGATAATCATACCAAAATCATCCGTGCTATGGACAGGCAAACGGGCCGTGGTATACGTCAAGGTTCCCCATGAAAAAACTATCTCGTTCGTTTACAAGGAAATTGAACTGGGAGCGGACATGGGTGATTATTACATCGTTGAATCAGGATTGGAAGCGGGTGAAGTTGTGGCGACTAACGGTGTGTTCAGAATCGATGCCTCGGCTCAGTTGGTAGGCCAAAAAAGCATGATGAATCCCGAAGGTGGGGTAGTGATGACCGGACATAATCATGGCGGTATGGATATGGGGGAAAAGGAGCAAATGGAAGGTGAAATGAAGTCTAAAGAATCAAAGGACCATTCTGAAATGCTCGATGACACAGACCACAGCCGTATGGAAAAAAGGCTGGAAGTATCCAAAATCTTTAAGGAGCAGCTTGAAGAAGTCTTTGGCAACTATCTAAATGTTAAAGACGCCTTGGTAAAAGATGATGCCAACACAGCCAAAAAACACGCTGATGAGTTATTGGTTTCTATGGAAAAGGTTGATATGAAGCTTTTGACCGACCATGAGGCGCACAACCATTGGATGACCATTTCAAAGGAAATCAAGTCATCATCATCATCAATTACCAAAACATCTGATATTGAAAAGCAAAGGGGTCACTTTAAGCATCTATCGGCCCATTTGTCAAAGGGTGTACGTCTTTTTGGAGTAAACAAAGAGGTGTTCGAACAATTCTGTCCCATGGCAGATAATAACCAAGGGGCCTATTGGCTCAGTCTGGAAGAAACGATAAAAAATCCCTACATGGGGAGTAAGATGCTCACCTGTGGTACAACGGAATCGACATTAAAAAAATAAATTTTTAAAATAATCCAAAAATTATGACAAAGCATATAATTATTACTGCATTCGCTATCATTACTCTAATGGGCTGTAATACCGAAGCGAAGAGAACAAAGATTTCTGAGACCCCAAGTCCGACAACGGCCCAGAATAAGGTGGAAGAGGCACAACCTAAGAAGGAGATGACCCAAAATTATCAGGTAGGTTCCCAGGTGCCCACTGAACTAGTCTGTATGGTAAACGATGCCTATATGGGAAAAATACAGATGCCTGTACCCGTCAACGGGAAGACCTATTATGGTTGTTGCCAGATGTGTGTTAAGACGTTGAATGAACATGATGAAGCTAGAACAGCGCTTGACCCGTTTAGCAAACAACGGGTAGATAAAACCGAGGCATTTATTGTTCTAATGGGCATGGATGGTAAGGTGGCCTACTTTGAATCAGAGGAGAATTTTTTAAAGTTTAAAGAAGTTGGCCGAATGAACCATTAAGAGAAGTCTCCATAGCAAAATTGAAATTTTTTCTATTACCATCTTACAGAAAAATGGATAAAAATGATTGGAAAAGAACACAAAACATGAAATAATGGACATATACTGGTTGGCTTTGGGTTTTGGTATCCTGGTGTTGATGATATCGTTGGTCGTGGGCAGGTTCAAAGGATGGTTGGACCGTTCAGAGCGATGAAAAGCTTTGATTGAAAAGATGGGGCGTTCAAACCCTATGTTTTATTACGAACAGAGAAAGTAAATGAGACAACTTCAATATCAATCAAGCCAATAGAGATACAAACGAAGAGGTATTATGAATTTGAAAAATGAAATGAAAAATATGTTAAGGAAAATTACAATGTTAATGGGGCTCCTCATTTCAAGTTCGGGAATTATTGCCCAAGTAGGCACAAACGGTTCGGATAGGAAGGAAGAAGGACGGCCTATTAAGGAATATAATCTCACTATAGAAGAGAATAAAATGACACTTGGTGGTATAAGTGCAAAAGCAATGTCCATCAACGGTAGTATTCCAGGACCTGTACTAGAATTTGATGAGGGAGACCTTGCCATAATCAACGTAACCAATAAAATGGATGAAGAAACCTCAGTGCATTGGCACGGTTTGATACTTCCCAATTTTTACGATGGTGTACCCTATTTAACCACACCGCCCATTGAACCAGGAACAACCTTTCAATACAGAATCCCAATCAACCAATCGGGCACGTATTGGTACCATTCCCATACAATGTTACAAGAGCAAAAGGGTGTTTATGGGTCTATTATCATTCACCCAAAAGAAAAAACCTTTGAATACGATAAAGATTTGGTGGTGGTTTTATCCGATTGGACCGATGAAAAACCAATGAATGTATTGAGAAACCTTAAAAGAGGTAATGAGTGGTATCAAGTTAAAAAAGGTACTGCGGTTCCTCTTAGCAGGGTCATTTCAGAAGGAGCTCTTGGTGCCCAGCTTAAATTTTGGAGAGACCGTATGGAAGGTGCTGACATTGCAGACATTTATTACCCCGCATTTTTGTCCAACGGTAAAAAATTGGCGGGGTATCCAGAATTCAAGCCAGGTGAAAAAGTACGGCTTCGCTTCATCAACGCATCGGCCTCTACCTATTATTGGTTGGATTTTGGTGGCGGAAACCCTATGGTGGTATCTAGTGATGGCATTGATGTACAACCAGTGTCCAAAAGCCGATTTCTATTTGGTATAGCCGAAACGTATGATGTTATTGTCACAATCCCCGAAGGCACCTTAGAAGTTACTGCAACGGCTCAAGATGGTTCTGGTCATACCTCTATACAATTAGGTAATGGCACCCTCTATCCAGCCAAAAGAATTGGCAGGCCTGATAAAGTAGAGATGATGAAGGATATGGCCAAAATGGATATGAAAATGGGAGCCCCTGCAATGGTGGGCAACAAAAAAAAGAAAACACCGGAAGTCTTGATGCAGAAGTACGGGATGAATATGGATATGAAGGATGGCAAAATGGGTAATCAAATGGATATGAAGGCAAACGACCATATGGGTCACGATATGTCTATGATGCAAAAGGACACCGTGTCTTTCGATTACAGCACACGTAAAACCTATTTCAACTATGATTTTTTGAAGGCAACCGAAAATACCACATTCAAGGCCGACTTACCCGTAAATGACATTCTGTTGAACCTGACCGGAAATATGCAACGCTATGTATGGAGTATGAATGGCGTACCACTTTCAGAAACCGATAAAATAAAAATTAAAAGTGGCGAAGTAACCCGAATAACACTTAACAACCTAACGATGATGCACCACCCAATGCATTTGCACGGTCATTATTTTAGGGTCGTTAACGAAAATGGTGAACGTTCGCCATTGAAGCATACCGTTAATGTGCCACCAATGCAGAAAGTTGTCATAGAGTTCTACAACGAAGAGTACGGTGATTGGTTCTTTCATTGTCACGTCCTATATCATATGATGGGAGGTATGGCAAGGGTTTTTAGTTATGATACCCCAAGGGATGAAAGAATGGAAGATTTTCCTGTTCAAAAACTCATTGATGAAACAGACCATTATTATTCCTGGGGATTGTTGCGTGCAGGTTCAAACTTTAATGAACTCTTTTTAACCTCTAGCAATATCCGTAACGAATTTGGATTGAGAGCAGAATTCGATTATGACAAAAATCTTGAAGCTGAAGTAAATTACAATAGGTATCTCAATGATTGGGTGCGTCTCTATGTGGGTGTTAATACCGAAACCGAAATACCAAATTCCTTCGATGAGTTCAATACAGTTGGTCTTATTGGTGTAAAATACTTTACGCCTTATAGGTTCAATGTAGATGTGAGCATGGATAACCAGCTACGCCCAAGAATACGCTTGGACAGAGAACTATTGATTTTTCCAAGAATTTTTCTGGAAGGCGAATACGAATATAGAGCAGACTTTGGATGGGTTAATGATTTAGGAGATAGCTCTTATGAAAGTGAAACACAATGGTTGGTAGGTCTTTCGTATATCCTCTCTAGAAATTTTTCAATACAGGGTAACTATAACAACCGATATGGTTGGGGTGGCGGTCTATTAGTACGATTTTAAATATGGCAGAGTATAAAAAAAATAGTCTCAGTTTAACAGGTGCTGTATCGTTAGGTACAGGTGTGATGATTGGTGCAGGGATATTTGCATTATTAGGTCAGGTAGCTGAATTATCTGGACAATGGTTTCCCTATGCATTTTTGATAGGCGCCATTATTTCAGGTTTCAGTGCCTATACCTACGTTAAAATGTCCAACGCCTATCCCTCTGCCGGAGGAATCGCTATGTATTTAAAAAAGATATATGGTAAAAGCGCGCTGACTGCTTCAGGGGCTTTATTAATGGCGCTGTCTATGGTCATTAACGAAAGTTTGGTAGCCCGAACTTTTGGTTCATACACATTACAGTTATTTGATATAGGAGAAAATAGTATATGGGTGCCCATTTTAGGGGTAGTACTGTTGGTTGTTGCCTTTCTTATCAATATATCTGGTAACAATATTATTGGAAAGTCTTCTTTAGTTATGGCTATCCTCAAAATTGGGGGTATAGCCATTTTTGCCATAGGTGGGCTTTGGGCAGCAGGATTTTCATTCTCAGAAGTAGTTCCATCAGAGAGTCTAACTGAATATCCTGTAACCAACTATCTAGGTGCTCTGGCGTTATCAATTTTAGCTTACAAAGGTTTTACGACAATCACCAATAGTGGTGGTGAAATTGTCAATCCAAATAAAAATGTTGGTCGAGCCATCATCATATCATTGCTTATCTGTACGGTCGTATATATGTTAGTGGCCTTTGCAGTCTCATCAAACCTTTCTATTGATGAAATTATAAAAGCTAAGGACTATTCATTAGCGGAAGCATCTAGACCTGCTTTCGGAAAATATGGACTCTGGTTTACAGTTGGTATTGCTATCGTATCGACAATATCAGGGGTTATTGCCAGCATTTTTGCAGTATCAAGAATGACTGCAATGCTGACCGAAAAGGAATTGATTCCCCATGAACATTTTGGAATGCCGGGCAGGCTTCAAAAGCACATGCTGGTCTATACAGTGGTTCTGGCTATAACCTTGACCGTTCTATTTGATCTTACGAGAATTGCCTCATTGGGTGCCATATTTTATTTGATTATGGATATAGGAATCCATTGGGGGGTGTTTAAAAACCTTCGTAAGGATGTGAAGGCCAATCCTGCCGTTTTGATTACTGCAATTTTTCTCGACGCAGTCGTTCTTGGAGCTTTTTTATGGATAAAAGCGAGTAGTGACATTTTAGTAGTAGTTGTTGCAGCAATATTGATGGTACTAATTTATTTCGGTGAGAAGTGGTTTTTGAAACGGAATAAAAACAACGGGAAAGAGAATAAAAATATATAAGAATGATGTATGAACCTTTAAAAATGAGAATGATGAAAACAACAGTAAAAATTTTGATGTCAATTGTATTGATAGGAACAATGGTAGGTTGCAAATCAACCTTTAACGCTGCCGAGACCATGCAGGTCGAGGAGAATAAGAATGCCATTTACCAAGAGATTATTTCAAACCCGGTCCAGTTTACCAATTTCCTTAGTGAGGCTAGAAAAAACGAAGAAGCCAAGAAAATACTCATGAAGTCCCATATGGAGCAGATGGAATCTGGAAATATGAAAGCGATGATGGACAAAAACCCCGAAATGAAGGAAAAAATGCAGTCCCATATGCAGAAGATGATGGAAAAGAACCCTGAAATGAAGGAAAAGATGCAGTCCAAAATGCTCGATAGGATGATGGAAAGTGAAAAGGGCCGTAAGATGCTGATGGAAAAAATGCATAATAATGAAATGATGAAAAAAGACATGAAAGAAAGAATGAAAAATATGATGGATGAGAATCCTGATATGATGGAAGAAATGATGCAGAAAATGATGGAAAAAAATCCAGGGATGATGAAAAAGATGAAAGAAAAAATGAAAAATAAAGGAGAGTAAGCTCCCGAATGCCGTGCGGGATTGAAAACAGAAAATAACAATAAAATATTGCAATTATGATGATGTGGTGGTGGATATTGATACCGGTCGTTTTGATATTGGCCGTTTTTATGTACAACGGACTAAATAGAAGACGCTACAGGAATACTGAAAATCCCATGGATATCCTCGATAACCGTTTTGCCAAAGGCGAAATATCCAAAGAAGAGTATGAGGAACAAAAGAAAACGTTGAACACTAAAAATTGAGATGATGAATTATTATTTCAGCAAAACCCTAAACGAAGACTTTGAAAGCGTCATCGATAAGGTAACGGAAGAATTGAAGAAAGAAGGTTTTGGCATCTTGACCGAAATTGATGTCAAAGAAACCTTGAAGAAGAAACTGGACGTGGATTTTAAAAAATACAGAATACTAGGTGCCTGCAATCCCCCCTATGCGCACAAGGCGTTGGAGGCAGAAGATAAGATAGGTACCATGCTGCCCTGCAATGTCATTGTGCAACAAATTGACGATAATAACGTAGAAGTGGCAGCAATAAATCCGATAGCTTCAATGCAAGCAGTTGAAAATGAAGAACTGAATGAGGTAGCCCAAGAAATAAAGTCCAAGTTGGAGGAAATAGTGGATCGTCTTTAAAAAATACTTATGGCTAAAAACGAAGAGCACAAAAAAAAGACTGCCCAACAAAATTATCGTGAAAGTATGAATACGAGCTATTGTGTCACGCGAAGATACAATCTGACATTTGAGGAAGCAATTGATAATGTAAAGAATCAGCTCAAGAAATCAGGTCTCGATATCGTATCGGAATTTGATGTCAAGGAATATTTGGGGTCAATAATGAAAGATATGCCCAATCACTTTATTCTATTGGTCTGTGACCGAAATACTGCATCTGAGCTGATTGCTAATGATATTCAAATGGGCATTCTGTTTCCCTGTAACGTGACCATAAAAGAAGTAGAAGATAAATCAGTGGTAGAGGTTTCGATGGAGGACACCTCCGTTACCTGGTCATCTTCCCTCAAGAAAGATGTTGAAGAAATAGCGAAGAAAACGAAGGAAAATCTGGAAAAGGTCCTCAGCAATATCGGACCGACCAATGTCAAACTATAATAATCCTTAAATCAAATCAAAATGAAAAAAGCAAACGCAACAACTGGAATTTTGGCCATGGCGATCATCGCCCTATCGGTCACATCTTGTAAAGACAAGAAAAAAGAGCAAGAAAGCCAAGATGGCCACCATATGGAACAAATGGAAGACAGCGGTACCATGGAAGACCATTCGCAGATGGACCATGGCGAAATGGCAATGATGTCATCTGAGGTCATTGCCGACTATCTCACGCTCAAAAATGCCCTTGTGTCCGATGACAAAGATGGGGCCGCAAAGGCGGGTGAAAAGTTGGAAAGCAGTCTAAAGCGCTTTGATATGGGCAAGTTCGGAGATGAGCAGCAAGATGAGTTGAGAGACATCGTTGAAGATGCCACAGAACATGCTGAACATATAGCGAAAAGTGATATCGGGCACCAACGTGAACATTTTGATGTCTTGAGTAAAGACATTATTGACCTTCTGGCCATCACAGGTTCAGATCGAACGCTTTATCAGGCCTATTGCCCTATGTACAACAATAACAAAGGGGCGCAGTGGCTAAGTGCTTCCAAAGAGATCAAGAATCCCTATTATGGAAGCAAGATGATGACCTGCGGAGAGGTACAGAAGGAAATCAAATAAATGAAAGCGCTAAAACTCATAGGGATTGTCCTGCTCATTGGGTTTGTGATAATTCAGTTCTTTCCCACCAACCGCAACCAAAGCGACATGGTTCCGATCACCGATTTTATGCTGGTCAACAATGTCCCTACGGAGTTGGAGGAAATGGTCAAGACTTCCTGTTATGACTGCCACAGCAACAACACTAACTATCCGTGGTACAATAAGGTACAGCCCATAGCTTGGTTTTTGCAGGGCCATGTCGAAGACGGAAAGGCAGAACTGAACTTCAACGAGTGGGACGATTACTCTGAGCGGCGCAAAAAGAGCAAGTTAAGGTCCATTGTCAGCCAAGTGGAAGAGGGTGAGATGCCCTTGGCCTCCTATACCCTGATACATGGTGAGGCAAGGTTGTCAGATGCAGAAAAAAAGACCTTAATTGGATTTATGACAAAACTTAAAGATAGTCTATAAAGTACAGCAATGAATAATATTAGAATGATATTGGCTTGTTTTCTTTTGACAGGAGCCACGATTTCAAGTGCCCAGCAGAAGATACAATTGAACCACGACCATAGTAAAATGGAAAAGAAACAGGTAGTGGTCGAATTCAGCGATGAAAATGTTGCTGATGCCTATGAACATTATGAGCATCTCAAAAATGATTTGGTCGGGTCCAACCCAGGCGATGCCAAGAAAGCGGCGATGATGTTGGGCAAAGCCCTTGCTAAAATTGAGGGAGCGGAAACAGCTTTGGCAGTTTCGGCCCAGATAGCGGAAACCGATGATGTGCAATCGCAGCGGAAGGCATTTTCAAAATTGAGCGAAGCAATGGAATCTATTGTGAGGAGTAGCATAAAATCAGGCAAAATCTATAAGGACTATTGCCCGATGGCATTTAAAGAAGGAGCTTATTGGCTTTCGTCCATCGAGGATATCCGTAATCCGTATTATGGAGCGCGAATGTTGAATTGTGGAAAGATAGAAGAAGTAATCCAATGATAGGCTCACCTGTTGGGGAAGGGAAGATTTGAGAGGGCGATTAGTTAATGAAGCCCTTCCCCTAGCAGGTACAGCACGAAATTTTTGTAATCAAAACCAGAAGCCTGAACCAAGTATGGATACACTCAGCATAGCTATTCTTATCATCCCGACCATTGTTCTTCTATTGGTAGTATTTGCTTATGTTCATTTTAAGGGGAAAGTCACCGATGTAAAAGAATATCGGCGGTACGTACTCAACATAGCTTTCACTGCTTTTACGGTCAACCTGCTTTGGGAAATTGCCCATGGCACTTTGTACGAAGGGTTCGAATATGACTTGAAGCACATTGCATTTTGTACCCTCGCATCGGTTGCCGATATGCTCATGGTGCTCTTGCTTTTTTTTGGTTTTGCAATAGTTTACAAAGACCTTTTTTGGATCGGGAGATTGAACACTCAAAGGCTGGTACTGCTAATTGCTGTTGGAACCATAGGTGCAATTTTGGCTGAAATATGGCATACAGGTAGGGGAGATTGGGCCTATGCGGCCAACATGCCTCTCCTTCCTTTTGTAAAAGTAGGGGTGTCTCCTGTGGTACAGTTTGCGCTATTGCCATGGCTGATATTTTCAGCTGTGGTAAAAAAGATGAAAAAGTCCTAGGTAGCTATCGCATTGAAAGCATGAATGGTTGGTTAGTTAGTTGACAATGTAGGTGTCTACCTAGGCAAAATTATAAGGACAAAGTCCTGTTATGGGAGGGGAGGTTTTGATTGATGGTTAGTGTTGGCATCCCTTCCCTTGACAGGCACAATTAGAAAGAAACAATGAAAGATTGTTGTAGCGACGATATTGGTGCAAAAGGCGGATTCACTTCTAAAATGAAAAAGTGGTTTGCCTATTCTATTTACATGTTGGCCGCACTGTTGTTTTTGGCCGCTCTGATTTTCCAAATGCTTGGCATGGGATTTTAAATTGAAATTTGGCTATGGAACACACTGAAAACATAACACATGGCAACGCTTTTTACCGTCAACTATTTTTAAAAGCATTGCCTACCATTGTTTTGGTATCAGCACTTGGGCTTTTTGAGGTGGTGCTACCACAAATTATGTCCAAAACCGTGTGGATTCAGATAGTGGTTGTTATGGCACTGCTAAAATCATTTTTTATTGTTAGGCTGTCATTCAACCAACTTTCCAAAATTATTGGTCAAAGTCACTTGCTTAGCCATGTCTTGGTATTGTTCGGCTTGCTCATAACCCTTATAGTACTATCCTTTGCCACTGGTTTTTTTGCAATTTATTTAATTGATAACGAAAGTTTTAAGATAGGTAACATAGGCTATGATTCCACCTTTGCCTTGTTTTTTGAATTTCTTTATTTCAGCCTTATAACCTTTTCATCCGTTGGTTACGGTGATGTGGTGCCCCTTTCACTAGAGGGCAAGTTTTTGGCCATGCTGGAGATAGTGTTGCGATTCTTTGTCTTGGTATTTGGCATTGCCAATATCAATCGGATCCATGTCGGGGAAGAGGAAAACAGTAACGATAAAACCAAAATAAATGAGAACATCTAAAATCATCTTGACTAGCATTCTAACAATAATGCTTGTCTCAGCAAATGCCCAGGAACAGCTTATATCACAGGAAAAAGAGGCTATCATAAAGGTTATGAAGGCCTATAAAAGTGCTTTGGAAAACAAAACCACCGAAGGCACATTTGAATTGTTCTCGGTTGATTCAGAAGTGTACGAGCAAGGTGGCATTGAAGGCACCTATGCCAATTATATTGAGCATCATCTAGGGCCCGAACTGTCACATTTCAACCGATTTGAATTCTCCGACTATACCATTCAAGTCGAGGTAGGTCTTCCTTATGCCTTTACTACGGAAACGTACACCTATACCATAGAGCTGCAATCTGAAAAAGGCGCATCGCCCCGTATTATTAACAGAAAAGGGGTGGCCACCTCAATCCTTAAAAAAATAGATGGAAAATGGAAAATAATAAAAACCCATTCATCTTCAAGAAATACGAAGTAACAACCGATGAGTAGATATATTTCAATTAGTATAGTGTTCGGTCTTCTTCTTATTACCAGTTGTAAAGAGAAGAAAACCGAGCCATTGCCAGAACAGCCAAAAGAAACAACAACACCCGAACCACCAAAAAAAGTATTGAGCCCCCATACTTCAACAATGACAATGATAGGTGATGCTCACATACACATAGACTATTCATCACCAGGGGTTAGGGATAGAATTATTTTTGGCGGTTTATTGGCTTATGACCAAGTCTGGCAGGCAGGAGCGCATATGGCTACTTGGATTGAAACAAACAAAGATTTGGTAATCAACAACAAAATACTTCCGGCCGGGAAATATGGGTTTTTTACGATTCCGTCAAAAGAAGAATGGACCATCGTTTTCAATTCCAATTGGAACCAACACGGAAAAGATGAGTATGATGAGAAGGAAGATGTTGTTCGTTTTAAGGTAAGACCCGTGATTTCAGATGAAGTAACCGAACATCTTGAATATCAAATCAACAAGGTTAATGAAAAAGAAGGTACAATTTCATTGAGTTGGGAGAAAGTATCTATAAAATTCAACTTTAAGGTAAATCAATAATATGGTAAATAGGCACTCAGCCCTGAAAATAAGAAAAGTACATCGGTATCTTGGAATTTTCTTAGGAATCCAGTTTCTGATGTGGACCATCAGCGGAATATATTTTAGCTGGACGGACATTGACGAGATACATGGAGACCATTTCAAAAAGGAGAAAGTAAGCCAAACCGGATTCAGCAACCTGTTGGGCACACAAAGTCTCCAACTACAGGATCCAATAGAATCATTGCGGTTGTTGGAAATTGCTGGAGAACCCTATTATTGGATCAATGAAGCCCAACTATACAATGCAAAAACTGGAGAATTAAAAACAAAGGTCACGGAACAAGAGGCCTTACAGGTTGCGGAAAGATATATGCTACCTGAGTTGAAAGTGTCGGATATCCAAGTGATAAACACAGTAAGCGACCACCACGAGTATAGGGGCAGGCCCTTGCCCGCATACGAAATCTCGTACAATACCCCACAGAACCTAAAGGCTTATGTAGCGGTTGAAAATGGTGCGTTTCAAACGGTTCGACACCGCAATTGGCGCTGGTTCGATTTTCTCTGGATGACCCACACCATGGATTATGATACAAGGGACAATTTCAATACGTTATTGCTTCGAAGCTTTTCACTTTTGGGGCTGATAACCGTGCTCAGTGGATTCTTGTTATGGTTTATTAGTTCCCCTACGGTAAGAAGATTAAAGAAGGTAAGAAAAGTTGATTGATGTATGGACGAAGATTAACCAGATTGCACTGAAAAACCAAAGTTTTTAAAAAGGAAAATTCTTAAAGATGAAAGATAAGGGGCAGGATAAGAAAAAAGAGCAGGAATTGTTGCCTTCGGAAAGAGTTTCATGGCACAAGGAAGGCCTGTATGTTTTTATCTCAATTTTAATACTGTTTGCCGTACACATATTGGTTACGCTTATTCTAGGTGCCCTGTTAGGAAAGTAAACATTCCAGAATTATGATGGTGGGCTATGGCCATAGCCTACCCTGATGAATCATTGCAGATGGAATAGTTCAGAAATGATTGCTAAAATTTTTTGATGATGAGTGAGATTCGGAGGAGAAGAAGAAAGGAAGAAAGGAATCTAAAAAAAGTCAAACCAAATCCTGAAAAAGAAAGAAAGGACAGGAGGATAAAAATATATGGTATTTTGGCCTTGGTGTTGTTCTTTATTTTAGCACTAATTGCTATTTTCTTTAAAGCGATATGGGAGTTCAGAGCTAAATATGGCGCCTAATTTTTATGTTGTGAAAACAGTATTGTATATAAAAAATATGGTTTGCCCACGGTGTATTATGGCAGTAGAAGGTATTCTGGACAAAATGGGGATTCCGTACACAACCGTTTCTTTGGGTGAAATAACCTTAAAAGAGGAGCTTATGGGTGAAATCAAAGAAGATTTAAACCATAGACTTGAAAAAGTAGGTTTTACCATTATCAATGATCGCAAAAGCCAGCTCATCGAACAGATGAAAAATTTGGTAATAGAAAAGGTTCATGGTTCTAAATCATTGGAAGGGGTCAAATGGCCCGAATACATTGCCAATGTGCTGAATCTAGATTATAAATATTTAAGCTCCTTATTCTCATCAGTCGAGAGCATCACCTTTGAGCAATATATCATCCATCAAAAGATTGAAAAGGTCAAAGAACTGCTTGTTTATGATGAAGTCAACCTTAAAGAAATAGCCTATCAGTTAGACTATAGTAGTATAGCCTATTTGAGCAACCAATTTAAAAAAGTGACCGGAATGACACCTACCCAATTTAAGAAAGGTGCCATTCAAAATAGAAAATCTTTAGATGATATTTAATTTCTACCATTAGGGCCGCAATAACCTCTAAAGACAGCCATTACCCCATTTGCTCTGAATAAATAGCGTTATTATCAAATGGGTCAAGGTTCGTCTTTTTACGAACAACAGGCATTTGTAAAAAGCATTATTTTCAATCCAACTATTTGAAACCACCTTTAGGAGCAAAGACTACAATTAATAAACCATAGCATGAAAAGAACATACGAAATAAAGGGAATGACCTGTAACGGCTGTAGAGGGCATGTCGAAGACACACTTTTAAATGTAGCGGGAGTGGCCGATGTATCGGTCGATTTAAAAAATACGGCAGCGACCGTAGAGTCACAATTTGAAGTGCCGCTGGAAAATTTACAAAAAGCTTTGGAAAATAACGGAGGACAATATAAAATACAACCCAAAAATAAAGTCGGTCAAACCTGATATGGGATAGTTTAGAAGAGATTAACGGTCAGGCTAAAATAGTATGGGAACGATGCAATAATCGAAAGTCAACGAATAATCACAATAACCAGATAAAATATTCACAATGGAAGAAAATCAAAAGAAACACGATAATTATTTAAAGTTTTTTGCAATGGTTGGCACCTCAATGGTCGCCATGTTTTTTTTAATGTACACACACTCCTACCAGATCATTGACCATTTTTGGTACAGTGAGACCCGTTTTTTTATGACACTGATCATGGGCGGATCGATGGTCATTATTATGTTGCTCTATATGCTGCAAATGTATAAGGACCGAAAAAAGAATGCTTTGGTTTTAGGTTTGGGTGTTTTATTGATTGCAGGTGGAATATGGCTGGTCCGAAGTCAGGTTACAGTTTCTGGGGTTGACTATATGGAGGGTATGATTCCCCATCACTCCATTGCTATTTTGACGAGTAAGCGTTCTCAAATAAAGGATGTCAGGGTACGGGAGCTTGCCGATGAAATCATTAAAGCGCAACGTAGGGAAATAATGGAAATGCAATGGTTAATCAACGATATCAAGAAAAATGGGATAGTAGAAACAGAAGAAGAAAAGGAAAAGCGTTCGCTTCCCAAATTTGAAGGATCGCTTACCGAAGAAACAACAAACCTTGACTGATACGGAAAAGTGAATGTCAGGAGGTAATAACAGTTTTTACTTTCGAAAGGAAAAAACGAAAATACAGGAGAATAAACGAAGGCATTTCGGACGTTAAATTATAAACGCATAAAATTTTTATGAAAATACAGCAATTTGAATATGAACCACTTTCCCACTATTCATACGCACTGCTGAGCGAAGGGGAGATGGCGATAATCGATCCCGATCGCGACCCGATGCAGTATTATAATCTTGCGCATAAAGAAAATGCTGTGATTAGAGCTGTGCTATTGACCCACTCCCATGCAGACTTTGTAAGCTCACATTGGCAAATTAGCAAAGAAACAGGTGTCACGATTTATAACAGCAGCAAATTGGAAGCTGAATACCCTTTCGAAAGTTTTGATGGGAACAGTGCCATATTCGTGGGCAATACCAAACTAGAAGCCATAAATACTCCTGGGCATTCATACGATAGTATTTCCATTCTTGCCACAGATGAAAATGAGGTTGCACTTTTTACGGGGGACACCTTATTGATCGGGGATGTCGGACGCCCGGACCTGCGCGGAAATGAAGATGACAAAGAGCAAAAAAAGCAAGCACTGGCCCGTGAAATGTTCAACACAATTCGAACTAAATTCAAAAAAATACCGAATGAGGCCATTATTTACCCCGCCCACGGGGCGGGATCCCTGTGCGGCAAAAGCATGTCGGCAGATAGCATTAGCACATTAGGTAGGGAGCGAAAGGATAACTGGGCATTTGGCCATCAGAATGAAGACGAGTTTGTCAAAGAACTCCTTGAAGACCAACCGTTCATACCGGCCTATTTCAAACATGATGTAGCTATGAACAAAAAGAAAGTTGAATCGATTGATATGGTTACCGCTAAAATCCCTATTCATCTTAATGCCGAAACACCAAAAGATAATATCTTAATTGTCGATAGTCGTGATGAAAACGAGTTTAAACAAGGTCATTGGCCACAGAGTATCAATATTATGCAGGGTGGCGAAGCATCCTCTTTTGAAACATGGTTAGGTACTATAATCCAACCAAATGAGGAATTTCATCTGGTTGTCGATTCTCCAAAAAGTGTAAAGACCATCGCCCGGCGGGTGGCGAAGATTGGATATGAAAATCAACTCAAGGCGATAATTACCCTTTCGAAGAAAAGCTTTGTCGAAAACGAGCGATTGGATTTCAAGCATTTTGTGCAAAATCTGGATAATTACACCATTGTCGATGTCAGAAATACGGATGAAGTAAGAAAAAAGAAAATTTTTGACGGTGCCCTGAACCAACCCCTACACGAACTAAGGGAATCAATTCAGGACATTCCTAACGACAAACCCATTATTGTCCATTGTGGCAGTGGATATAGAAGCGCGATCGGAAGCAGCATACTTTCAAATGAATTGCAAGACGTAAAAGTATATGACCTAGGGGAAGTTATTGAGAAATTCAAATAACCAAGATGCTAAGTTTTAATTGGCAGAAGATGTAAGACAAAATTTTAAATGGTCATGGGAACACGTTTTTTTACAGGTTTAATCATTTCACTCTTAGTATTGGCAACTACAAATGCGCAGACCGTCGATTCGCTACCGCCGATATCGGCCTCCAAATCCTATTCCAACTATAGCAATGTCATTGGCTGGAAAAATGGAAGGACCCCCAAAGCCCCGCCCGGTTTTACCGTTACAAAATATGCTGACGGTTTCAAGAATCCAAGGTGGATGTACGTTACACCGAACGGCGATGTACTTGTGGCGCAAAGCAATTCGAATTATCCGCTCTGGAAAAAAATCGGGGCATGGTTCATCGGGGCATCAAAGTCGAAAAGCTTTAAGAACAGTGCGGACTTGATAACCTTGCTCCGCGATGTAGACAAGGACGGGTCTCCCGATGAACGTACCGTATTTCTCGAAAAGGAACTCGATCAACCATTCGGAATGCTTGTGCTAGATGATTGGTTCTATGTGGCCAATACCAACGGATTGCTACGTTTTCCTTACAAGCCCGGTCAATTGCAAATATCGGGAAAAGCGGAAAAAATTACCACCTTACCCGCAGGAAAGGCCAATCGGCACTGGACACGCAATATTATTGCCAACAAGGACGGCTCGAAAATATATATAGCGGTCGGTAGTGGCTCGAATGTTGGGGAGAAAGGGGCAGAGGCTGAATTCATGAAGGCGGCCATTCTTGAGATTGATCCCGATGGCGCAGGACTAAGAATTTTCGCATCAGGACTAAGAAACCCCGTGGGTATGGATTGGAATCCCGTTACCGGAGACTTATGGACGGCGGTCAACGAACGCGACGGATTGGGCAACAACCTCGTACCTGATTATTTGACCAGTGTCCGCGAAAACGGATTTTACGGTTGGCCCTACTTGTATTATGGGCAAAATGAAGATCCTAGGGTAAAATGGGTGCCTTCGGCCCAAGTGGGAAATACACTGATGCCCGATGTGAACGTTGGCCCCCATACCGCATCTTTGGGATTGACGTTCTACACGGGCGATTCCTTCCCCGAAAAGTATCGGAACGGGGCCTTTGTCGTACAGCATGGCTCTTGGAACAGACAGGTTTTATCAGGCTATAAAGTGGTTTTCGTGCCTTTCGAGAACGGAGAACAAACTGGAAAACCTGAAGATTTTTTAACGGGTTTTATTGTTGACGGCAAAAAAGATGAGGTCTATGGCCGACCCGTGGGTGCCGCCATACTACCCGATGGATCGATGTTGATATCCGATGATGTGACCAATAGGATCTGGAGAATTAGTTGGGACGGTAAACGCGGTATGTGAGGGATTCTCAGTGGGGGTTTGCCGTTTTATAAGTACTTTTATTTATGGAAGATGCACAACCTCCGATAAATGATTTGAGAAATCTTTTTGAAGAAGCCAAGGCTAAAAGCGAATTCGATTTTGTACTTAACCTGATTAATTATAGGGGAATCAGTTCATCTAATTTAAACTCTAACCTTCATGAATGGTTCGATGCAATCGAGTTTTATAAAAGGTTGTACAATGAATTAGAAGGAAAAGAGAAAACCCGTATGGGTTTACAGATTTACTCCACTTTTTTTGAGAACAGCGACTTCTACAACATAATAGGTAATTTGTGCCGTATTAAATTGGGGTACAAAGGTTCATCATATCTTTTTTGGAAAACGAAAAAATATGAGCGCCTTTTGGGAATTGGCGAAAAACAAGATTTCTTGATGGAGCTCTTGGCCGATTCGGAAAAGCAGCACCTAATCGATTTTTATGAACAGAACCATTTTAAAGAAATACGCAACAGTTTCTTTCATTCCGCCTATTCTATAGACGAAGGTCGGTATGTTATGCACGATTCAGACCCTATCAATTTAGATGGCGTTTTGATTCATTCCTTCGATTTAGATGAATTTTTCTATCCCAAGTTGAACAATGTTATTGACTTATTTGACATTTTCAAGAAATTGTATTTTCAATATTTTAATTCTTATAAAAAGGATGTGGTTGTAATGGGAATGTTTCCCAATCCTTGCGAGGTTACCATTTTGGGTTCTGAGGAAGGACTGAAAGGTTTCCGCATTAAAAATGCCGTCAACTTCTTTGGTAAATGGCACGATTCTGGCATTTGGTTCGATGAAGAGTATGGTTTTTGGGCAGGCCATAATATCAATATGAACTTAGCCAGAATTGAAGATATAGAGATTGACGAACAATTAAGACGATACGAAACAAAAGCTAACATTACCAAGAATGACTTAGAGTTTTTCAATTTGGTGGATAAAATCAAAGAACGAAATAACCCGCAGGAAATACGACGAGCAACACTATTACTGTTGAAATTTGGGGATGTCCGTAAAGACAAAATGGATGTAGAGGAAAATGAGTACAAGAAAAGGAGCTTTCCCAAAATCATTCTTCCCTATTATCGCAAAGCCATAGAGATAGGGGCACATATCTTCAAGGATTTAGAACAGTTTAAGAAAACAGTCGCTGAGCTAGAAAAACAACTTTGACTAGTTGTTTTCCCGAGAATATTACAACTCTTTCAGCAAATTTCGTAACAAGGTTGGCGGTAACGATTCTGAACTTTGCATAAAGCAATTCAGGTAAAGCTATGGAAACCACAACTGTTTTGGAGCAAAAGGATAAAACCAAGAAATCAGATATCAAAAAATCCTTTCCGGTAACAGGTATGACCTGTGCTGCCTGTGCCAGTAGTATGGAGTCGATTCTTTCCCATATCGATGGTGTAAACAAGGCCACCGTAAATTTTGCCAGCAATTCCGTGTGGGTAGATTATGATGCAAGTGTTTCCGAAGAAAAACTGCAAAACGTGCTGCGTGAAGTGGGCTATGATATCATTATTGATGTCGAAGACCCAGCCGAAGCGCAACAAGAACTTCAGCGGCAACATTACCGAGACATAAAAAACCGTACCATTTGGTCGGCAATTTTAACGTTGCCCATTTTCGTTCTTGGGATGTTCTTTATGGAATGGATACCTGGAAAATGGATTTCGTTGGTCTTGACCATACCGGTGCTTTTTTGGTTCGGGCGTAGCTTTTTTATCAATGCCTTTAAGCAAGCAAAGTACGCCAAGGCCAATATGGATACTTTGGTCGCGCTCAGTACGGGGATTGCCTTTGTGTTCAGTGTTTTCAATACGCTCTTTCCCGAATTTTGGTTGAGCCGTGGTATAGAACCTCACGTCTATTACGAAGCGGCCACGGTCATTATTACGTTCATTTCCCTTGGGAAATTGTTGGAGGAAAAAGCAAAGTCGAACACTTCTTCGGCCATTAAAAAACTGATGGGATTACAGCCCAAAACGTTAAAGATTGTTGAGGACGGTGAAGAAATGGAGATTCCGATTTCCGAAGTCCAAGTTGGGCAGACCATCTTGGTACGGCCTGGTGAGAAAATTCCTGTGGATGGTGAAGTTTCAAAAGGCAACTCGTATGTTGATGAAAGTATGATTACAGGTGAACCTGTTCCCGTAGAAAAATCAGATGGTGGAAAAGTATTTGCGGGTACGGTAAACCAAAAAGGAAGTTTTCAATTTACCGCTGAAAAAGTAGGCGGCGAAACCTTGCTGTCCCAAATCATTAAAATGGTTCAGGAAGCCCAGGGAAGCAAGGCACCCGTTCAAAAACTGGTCGATAAAATAGCGGGAATATTTGTTCCTATCGTTTTGGGGATATCTATCATTACGTTTATTGTTTGGATGTCGGTAGGAGACGATAATGCATTTTCGCAGGCCTTATTGACCTCTGTAGCAGTATTGGTTATCGCTTGTCCCTGTGCATTGGGATTGGCTACACCTACGGCTATAATGGTGGGGATTGGCAAAGGTGCCGAGAACAATATCCTAATAAAAGATGCCGAAAGTTTAGAACTAGGACACAAAGTGAACGCAGTCATTCTTGATAAAACGGGTACCATTACCAAAGGAAAACCATTAGTGACGGATATTCATTGGTCTGAGAATAATAAAGACACGAAAAAATACAAACAAATTCTTTTAGCAATTGAAGCACAATCAGAACACCCTTTGGCGGAAGCGGTGGTCAACCACTTAAAAGATGAAAATATTGAAAAAGCTGAAATTGCTTCTTTTGAAAGTATTACAGGAAAAGGCGTTCAAGCTGAAATAAAGGACGGTTCACAATACTATGTTGGAAACCATAAACTAATGCTTGAGAATAATATTCAAATCGACGCTTCCTTGATGCAAACAGCAGAGAGTCTTGAAGAGCAAGCAAAGACGGTCATATTTTTTGGTAATGAAAAACAAATGCTCGCGATACTCGCCATTGCGGATAAGATTAAGGAAACTTCAAAAAAGGCCATAGCAACACTTCAAGAAAGAGACATCGAGGTCTTTATGCTTACTGGAGATAATAATAAAACCGCATCGGCTGTCGCAAAACAAGTAGGAATAACAAATTATCAAGGAGAAGTAATGCCCTCGGACAAAGCAGCTTTTGTAGAAAAACTGCAAGCTGATGGAAAGATCGTAGCTATGGTTGGCGATGGCATCAACGATTCACACGCCTTGGCGCAAGCCAATGTGAGCATTGCCATGGGTAAAGGTTCTGACATCGCTATGGACATGGCAAAGATGACCTTGATTACCTCAGATTTGCAATCCATTCCCAAAGCGTTGGAACTTTCAAAAAGAACCGTTTTGGGAATCCGTCAGAACCTGTTTTGGGCATTCATATATAATATCATTGGAATACCGATTGCGGCGGGCGTTTTGTATCCCATAAATGGGTTCTTATTAGACCCAATGATTGCGGGAGCAGCAATGGCATTCAGTAGCGTATCTGTGGTTGCAAATAGCTTAAGACTTAAACGAGCAAAACTTTAATAATTAATTATAAATTCAAATACGATGAAAACTTTAAAATTTAAAACAAATATCAATTGTGGTGGTTGTGTCTCTAAAGTAACCCCATTTTTAAACAAACAAGAAGGCGTTGAAAGTTGGGAAGTGGATACCGCTAATCCTGATAAAATCTTGACTATAGAAAGTCATGGTGCTTCGGAAGAAGATGTAAAAGCTACTTTGCAGAAAATAGGGTTTAGCGCGGAAAGTGTTGATGTTCGTTAATCACCAAACGCCTATAATAAATTTATATCCAATCTAAAAGATATCGTTCTGTCAGTACTGACTTAAGTCAAATGAAAAGAAAATGAAGGTAGCGGAAAAAAGCAAATTCTATAAAACGAAGTTATTGTGGCACCGAATACGCCATGGATTATTTTTATTCACCCTTAGGAATGCTCTGACCCGGATAGGATTGGACATCGCACCCTACTATTGGTATAGGGAAATAAAAAATGGAGCCGAAAAACCTGAGATTCGAGATAGCTTCAAAGACTATGAATTATGTTATATAGGTTTGGACGAGATTGGGATAATGAATAACATCATGGGGCTTACAACCAAGGAATTAGAGCAGAATTTAAGTATGGGGCAGATATGTATCGGTCTCAAGCGAGGGAAAGAGATTGCCGCCCTATTATTCGTTGATTTGCAGGATTTTGTGTTTAAAGGCCGCTCCTTCAAAATAAAAGATAAGGAAGGTTACCTTTTGAATGTTTACACGTTTCAGGCGTATAGAGGTAAGAACTTGGCTACCTACTTACGTTATCATTGCTTTGAACTTCTTGAAAACTATAGCGTAGAAGAACTTTACAGTATTGTCTCCTACTTCAATACGTCATCAATAAAAGTCAATGAAAAATTGAATGCCCAAAAGTTGAAACTCTATTTGTACATAGGATTGTTAAAAAGATACCATTGGAATTTTCTGTTGAAGGACTATTCCAAATAATCAAACCGGATAATTTATTATATGGTGGTCATTCTTGGAAAAACTAAAATCAGATGATATTCCCTTATCCGCTACATCAACTATGATTTATACGATTATATTCGGATTGATGCTTGTCCTTGCCGTTTATTTTGTTTCAAAAATAGGAAGCAAAAAAGTAAAACCGTTCCCAAAATATTGGCATCCGTTACTGATGGAAAATGTGCTCTTCTACCGCAACCTTCCCAAAGCAAAACAGGTAGTTTTTCAACAACGAATGATGCAATTTTTAAGTGAAGTCTATATTGATGGGGTACAACTGGAATTGCAAGAGCTCGACAAGATTTTAATTGCGGCGAGTGCTGTAATTCCCGTTTTTGGTTTTGACGAATGGCACTATACCAATTTAAGCGGAATCCTATTGTATCCTGATAACTTCAATGAGGATATGCAATTTAGCAGCAAAGATAAATCGCGTAATATCGGCGGAATTGTGGGGAATGGACGTTTTGAAAAGCAAATGATTTTATCGAAAAAAGCATTGCATCACGGGTTCAAAAACACAACCGACAAAAGCAATACTGGCATACACGAGTTTGTGCATCTTATTGATAAATTGGACGATTTCACGGATGGAATTCCGGAAAGGTTGTTGGAGCATCAATATACCATCCCGTGGTTAAAGTTGATCCATGCGGAAATGGAAGTTATCAATGCCAATAAATCCGATATAAGAAACTATGGCGGTACCAACGAAGCGGAGTTTTTTGCCGTAGCTGCCGAGTACTTTTTTGAACGTCCCGATTTATTTAAGAGAAAACATCCAGAACTCTACAAAATGCTGGTAGAATGCTTTAGGCAGGAACCAGGAGTTTTAGAAAAGTAACGTTTCAAGAAACCGATTTTTTAGTTTTGGGTAGTAAAGCACCACAACGTAATTCCTTATTTAGGTGTTGGTATTACTAGAAGAACCTTACGAACCATTTTTAATGTTATACCTGATGGATGTTAAAAGATTGAAGCATACATTTTTTCGACATTTTCAATTTCCTCTTGGGATAATTCCTCGAATTCTTTTGCCTTTTTAGTTTTTGACAGCTTTCCCTTGTTTTGATTGAGAAGCTTGATTAATAGATCTACTTTGTTATCGGGCAAATTAACCAACGCATTGATTTGATGGGTCATTTGGTCATATTTTTCCAGAAAATCCAACTCTTCGGGTATTATCTTTTCAATGGTCTCTTCGACACATTCATAAAGAAACTCTGTCTGCAATGTGGCGTCAAAATAGCGATAGAGGTCAATGGTGTCGTTCAAGATTTCAACGTTGTGGTCAAGGGTCGGCTTCCATTCGATTAGATTAAGTCTGGGCGATGAGAAGTGCTCCAGAATATCTTGATACTCTCCTATCCGATTCAGTATAGCTGCCGAAATCGGAAAGATCATATCCCTCTGGGTATAGCCCATGCGAACCAAAATATGATGTATGATATATCGATGTATCCTGCCGTTTCCGTCTGAAAGAGGGTGGATGAACACAAAACCAAAAGCGATACTGGCTGCCGCCAAAACTGGGTTATAGCCACTGTTTTTCAAGAGGTTGTTAGTGTCAATCAATCCACGTAGCAATGATTCCAAATCTTTTGCCTTGGCCGAGATATGATCAGGCATTGGAAGTAAGCTTTCGCGGTCATGTTCACCAATAAATCCTTCGCCTTTGCGAATTCCCATGTGCTTCAATTTCTTGGTGCCTATTACAATATCCTGAAGTCGCTCAATCTCTTCAATCGTCAATGGTTTTTTACCTGCCTGGCCAATGGCCTTGCCCCAATTTCTGGCCCTCATGTTCGGAGGATATTCCCCCTCGATGGCAAAGGATGCTTTTGAATCTTTCAGCAAAAGGAATGCGGCCGTCCTACGTATCAAGTCCTTATTTCTTCCCATTAATCCTTTTTCCATGATTTCAGGAAATTTTGTTGCGGCGTAAGACTCTAATTTTTTGGTCTTGCGTATCATGGGACAGAATTCTCTGGTACCCGGTAGATTATTCTTTACGCGATGCCTGGTACTATTTTCAACCGGTCCTACATATTGATGCTTGGGGTTTACAACTTCAACATAATTACCGGTTTTTAAATCGGGGATATCCAGTTTTTTACCAAAGAGCCATTCATATAGGAACCAAATCCTTCTGGAATATTGACCAGTGGGCTCGTTCTGCACCATGCTCATTACCGGCGCATCACCCACTGCCAGAAAAAACTCTTTTAAAATGAGCAAATCAATACCTTCGTACTTCAGTGCAAAAGTGAGATGGCCACTTGCATTATCCTCGGGGATATACCGTTTTGCAAATACCTGCCATTGTGGGGTATTGTACCGCTGTTGTTTCTCTGTTACAATGGCAAGTAGCTCTGGTAAAGGTAATCGTCTATTTCTTGTATCCTCGATAAATTGTAGAAGCCAACCATACCCAACCAAAATTCCTTCCTCTGGCAAGACCCTATCGTGAAAAGTGCTTATTTTTCGTGCAAATTGATTACTCATAGTTACATTTCATGAAATATAAGTACAAATATAATATGAAAAATGGTTACTTTTCATGAAAAACAGTTATTTATGGGTAAGAGACATGAAAATAAGTTTCTCTTTGCTTAAAAGGAGTTTGACAGATACCTTATTTTAATATGTACTCAACCACTGTTGAATTTTAACAAATCATCTACATCAAGATTTCCAGAGCAGACGTAATTCGCCGCGACACAATCGAGATCTTTCCGTTCCAGATTTATCAACCTCCTCGGAGCCGCACCTGAACACGTGGAGGCGTAAAAGTGCGCTCCCTGCATTTATCTTGTCAAATTACGCAATTTAATCTTCCATTTCTTGTTTTAATCTCATTGATAGTTTCTTAATCGACTGGAAGGGTTAAAAAGGTTAGGGATAAAAATTTTATCTTTATAAAGGCGTCTAAACATTTCGAAATGAAAATCTACACTAAAGTCTTTTTAGTTTTATTGGTGCTATTAATTTACTCTTGTAATAATGACGACAATGGTGTTTCTGAAGCAGATAGGGCAGAAGCCTTGCTTGGTCAATGGGAGTATGAGGCCATTGGTTCCAACATCGCAGTCGATATTAATGGGGATGGCACAGTGAATGATGACTTTTATAATACAAACGAAATTCGGCAGTGCCTAAAGGACAATTTGACGTTTTTCAATGATAGGGGACCTGGGGAAAAGGATGTTTTCACCATCAATGAAAATGGACTTTCTTGCGGTGATGTTCCGGCATTTCAAAACGTGGAAAGTGATACCTATGAATTAATAAATAACGAGATTATCCGATTTGATACCCGTAGCGATTGGACGATCATAGAATTTACCCAAAACCGACTAGTTGTTGAAGAAGAGGACTTTTTAGATGACCGCAATGTGATTGTTACCTATGTATTTAGACGTAGTTAACAGCCTCAAAAAGGAATCTTTAAACGAAGAGATATTTGTCTTATACCCTTATTACTTTACCAAAAGCCACTTCACTCCACTGTCCATTGGTATCCCTGACCCTGACCTCAAAGTCTTGGTCTAAATAACGTAGTCTGCTTTCTCTGGCCTCCTCCTCTAACAAAAAGTATCGGTCCACACCATTCCCCACAGCCTCATTATAGTTGAATACCCGGGTATCCCATCGATTATCCCTTCTGTTGTAAATCCTGATCTCTACTCGGTCCAAGGTGGCACCCCCATAGGCCTCGGAACATCCGATATCATAACAAGTGTATATCCTTACCTGATAATCGCATCCATTCAAACCGCCACAACTGACATTGTACTTTTCTCCTTTTACAAAAGCTACAGGCCTTCTCAAGGTATCCACAAATGTGCTTCCGGTTTGCGTTTCCCCCGTTGAGTTCTCCACCTCAAAATCAATGGTGAACGTATCCTGACTGTCGGGATAGAATGTGAGATTGGTGCTCCCATAGTTCAATGGAACGGTTTCGCCCTCATCATATCTTGATCCTGAAAGAAGAAAATAACCCGCTCGATTACCCTCAAAGGAAAAGGTCATCGTATAGGAAACCGTATTATCATGGGTGCCTATGGCATTGGTGATGACAGTTATATTGAATGCCTCTCCCTCAAGGCGTTCACCAGGAGCCTGACTTATGGTTAAATCGAATGGCTCAACATATCGCTCATAATCAATATCCACACTTTCGTTTTTGGTGACATTGGAAGAAGATATGGTGTTGAATACTATGTTGTGCAAACCCTCCGAAAGGCCGGTGTAGTTACCCGAAAATGAACCAACGGGCACTGGGAATGCCTCTCCTGGGCCATAAGAGTTTCCGTCAAATTCAAAAGTACTATTAGCATTGCCGGTAGAATAGTACATGGTATACGTATCTCCCCCCAGGCCGATTTCAGTAATATTAAAGTTAATGGGTATGGCCTCTCCAATAAATGCGCCAGGCCCCGTAGCATTTACAGTGAGAACATAGTCTTTCGGGCTGACATTGACCGTAATGGGAACAGGTTTTTCCAGCCCTGTCTCATTTTTGGCATAAAAAGTTATAGTAACCGTTCCCTCGCTGATGCCCTCCAAACTCCAATTGAAATTCCCCTTGGGAACATCGTAACTATTGCCTGGGCTTACGGCGTTTCCATTGGTATCCTTCAACAATGCATTGCCGTTCATTGCAAACCGCATGGTATAGTCCGAAGACCCTACGCTTTCTGAAATATTGAAGTTTACCGAGGTCACCTCCCCAACAGAAATATCCGATTTTTGGATGCCGCCAGTGAAAGAAAAATCAACTTGTTGATATGCTATGGTTATAGGTTCCGTCGCATGGGTTACGCCTGATCCCGACTCGACACTAAAGACCAAATTATGCTCACCAGGCTCAAAACCGGTATAAAATATGTTGTTTATGTCTGCGGTCAAGTTAAATTTCTCCCCAGGTCCATAAGAATTTCCGTTAATACTTACCCCACCACTTTTTCCAGAGGTAAAAAATGCCTCATAGGTGTCATTGGTGCCTTCAGGTTCTTCATCGATATTCACAATAGCAGAAACGGGAATATTGGTAAATTCAGATGTTTTTGATGGGGTGAAAGTCGCCTCGAATTCATTTTGCTTGATTTCCAGATCGATGATAACCGGTTCAGAGGATTGTCCAAAATTATCCGTTACCACAAAGGAAACTCTATGGGTATCAGCCGTCTCTGGGATATAGAACAGTGAAAAATTACCGAAAGCGACTGGATAATCCGTTGAATTTATGAGTTCTGTACCGTTCACGTTGCGTACAATACCATTTCCCTCCAGAATTTCATAGGAGATGCTGTATTCTATATTGTTCGTGTTTCCATTGGATTTTATATTGAAGTTGAATTGGGTCCTTTCATTGATGAACACCGAATTACTTTCCGAGTTGCCGGAGAATGTGAACGGAATATTGGCGACCTCGATTTCGACGCTGTCCCGTTTTTGCTGACCATTACTGTCCCGTACGTCAAAATATATTTTACGCTTTCCCAGATTCGTACTCGTAAATGAAAAATTATAAGTGTCAGGGTCAATGGCCCTAAATTGCCCCGGTTCCATAACCCCGCCGTTCTGGTCCCTTACGGTTCCACCACCCTCACTTGAACTGGAAAAGGAATGGGTTATCTCATAGGTCACATTCGAATTTTCATCCTGTGTTGCAAGGTCTATGGCAATGGCCAGATTCGTATCGAGCTCCACCTGTGAAGAGGAAGCCGTTGTATTGAGTGTAAAACCAAGATTTAATACAGTCAATAATAGTTCTTGGGTCAAGGTAGCGCCATCAGGGGCTTTGGCAGTAACGATCAGTTTATGTTCACCCAAATTCTCGGGTAGGTAGGATAGTTCGGAAATGCCTTTTGGCAGGAAAAATGGATTCCCCGCATCAAAGACCTTATCGCCCAAATATAATTTGCCCGAGCCGTTCTCGATTTGATACGTTATTTCAAAATTCCCTATTGCACTTGGACTTTCAGTTTCCTTATCACGAATAAGTGTAAGATTGACCGGGTTTTTTGAATTGATGATAAATTCATTAAGTCCCTTGTTGAGCAAGAAACTGAAACTGGCATATTTGGCACGATGAAACAGCTCCAATCTCTTCTCTCGCATGTTGGAATCCCATGCTAAAAAATTGATCTTATGCATACCGGTATCAATAGCCACGTAATTATAGGCCCAATTTTTATCGGTTATGCGCAATGTGTCGTTCTCACGTATCGTATCCCCCTCCATGTTTAAAAAATAGCCTTTTGCATTGGCTGCCGAGTATTTTAGAAAATAATCTACTGTAGAGATTTCCTTTTCCGGAACCAGGGAAAATGAGGTTCTCGTACGTTCGAATACAAAGCTTTCCTCGGGATGTTCCACCGAGAAGCTGAAATCGAAATCTTCCAAAATGACATCCTCAAAATCCTTGCTACAGGCAATAACTAGGATAGAAATGAGGGTCAAAACCCCTATTGTCACTTTTGTAGTAGTTTTTAACTTTTTCATTTTCGACTGGTTTTAAAACAGAAAATAACGAAGGCCGATACCTGCATAGGGATAGAAATTGCCCACATCGCTATTTACATGATAATACTCGTTGGCCTTGACCAAGAGGGAAAAATCATTGCTCAGGGTAAGCTCGCCCTCAAGCCCTACATAGGCTCCGTAGATAAACTGGCTCTTGGCATCGATGACCGCACCCGTTTCCAAGAGGCTATTGCCATTGTTGATGACCTCGTAACCGATAATGGCACCACCCCCGATATTGAGCGCATAACGTTTAAAGTTTCTTTGTTCCAGAATTTTAAAGAAATAGCCAGGTTGTACCGTGAATATGTTGTAGGGAATCGTGAACGTACCTCGGTCTTCCGCTATGGCGGCGAATACGCTCAACTGGGCATACCGATTTCGATTCAAGTGGTAATTATAGGTTGCCATAATGCCAAAACCGTCTTCGGCATATCCGCTGCTGACCCCGATTGATGAAGCATAATTGCCTTCCTGGGAATGAATTGAACTGCAAGCTATTATTGCGGTTATGAATAATAAATTTTTCATGTTCAAAAGTGTATTGGGTTGTTGATTATTTCATGCCCGATTTTCAGGGACAGGTTTCGGTTGCCCGATTCTTCGTCCAATTCCACGACCACCTCTTTTTTTTCGTCCAATGCGAATTTTTTAAAGACCACCACGAAATGGTTCTCGCTCTTTCCGGCCACCGTTTTGGGCTGTTTGTAGGTAAAAAGGGGCTTTAGTTCCATTCGCTGGTTGCTGCTACTGTTCCTGTAATTTGTGGCGATTTGGTGCTTGATGAAATTGATGTCCAGATCAAGCCCTTCCTTATTCTCGATCCGAAACTGAAAATAGAGTTCGTCCTCGTTGTAATAGACCCCCTTGAGCCAAAGAAAAACATTATCCAACCGTGCAAAATAGCGACTGATTCTGGCCCTGTCAAACTGCATATAATAGCACCGAAGACGATAGTATTCCATTGGATCTTTTTCGTAAAGCTCTTTGGTTGCCCTGTCTATGGAATTGTCGGAAGTTTTTGCAGGTTTAGCCGTTGATATGGCTACCGCCTCATTCTCTTTGTTTTCTGATGTAGTACCCTCAGAAGCGTTATTGTTATTTTGCACATTTCTTGTTGTTCCATCAATATTGGTAATGGCCATTTCGGGCTTGATGTACCAAGTGAACTGTTTTGGTCGCTCGGTCAGTTCAAGAATGAAATCATAGACTTGGCCCGATTCTGTAATTACGGTATGGTTCGTAAAGTTTTTTTCCTCCGTGGCAAGTTCATCGTAATATAGCTTTAAGATCCTTCCATGAAATTTACTTCCCTCAGCTTTTGGCAGGTCTGCTATAAACCCAAAATCGTTCCCGATAATACTTTCAGAAATATTTTCAGGAAATATCAAAATGGTCTTGTAGTTTCTAGCCACTTCCAAAGTGTCGCTATAACGCTGTGCGGCACATGCCGAAGCGAAAATAAATGTTGATATGAGTAGTATTTTCTTAGCCATTCATTTAGGTTTTGGGCACCAAAAAAACACGGTCTCCATTGACCAATAAGATTTTATCCTGTTGTTTGTATTTTTTCTTCTGGAAAAAGTTGCCGAAGGAGCGGACAAGGTTTCGACCGAGTGGTGTTTCAGAAACTTCTCCTGCCGCTTCGGAAAGTTCATTGACTCCTTGTTGTCGGATCTCTGCGTTAAATTCATTCAGCAGTTCACCTGCCCTTTCGTTGTGTAATCCGACCATTCCATCTTCTTGGTCGATAGCCGTTAGCGGTATCTTTACGTTGTCGATATTGGTTACTTCCAACAGAACCCGAGATCCTTGCAAGTTCGATTTGGCATACACAAAGGTGTTCTTGGGGAATCGCTTGTTATTATAGTGCACATCTTCCCTTAAAATAAGCACTACACGATTACCGGGCAGTATGAACTGATCGCGATATATTGACGCATCAAATTTTATTGATTCCACGGTAACTGTAGATGGTGATTCCATATAAGGTGCGGAATAGTCCTGACTTCGCGAGAGACGTTCGTCACGAGCTTCCATCAGTAACTTCCTGTATTCCAGTTTTTCTTTGGCTACGCTCTTTTTTGTAACATATTCGGGGGTTGTAGTGTTTTGGTCGAGGGTGTTTTCATCATCGATATCTTGCGAAGCCGTTTCGTCCAATGAAAAATTGTTCAGTTCTTCCAAGAGGCGTTCCAGTGAATCGTTTTCTTTTTTTGAGTGGAGAATGCTTTTGAAAAGTCCATTATTCTTCTGGGCGTCCAAAGAATCTTGTTGAGCATTTTTATAGATATCGTTTGGTTCCTCGACCTTAAGTTCCTTCTTTTGGTCCGGCAGGAAATTGTTGTAACCATCCTTATCCAAATCGTTTTTCCCATGGTTCCGCACAGAACTTATACTGGTCGTGATAAAAAATACCGTAAGCAACACGATTATGGGTGCAGAAATAGCGAACAGCTTATGCTGCCGTATCCAATGGTTAAACTTTTCAATCATACTGTTCATAGGTTGGTGGTTACAGATCCGTATTGTTCAAAACATCGAACCTGAGGATCTTTAAACCGTTCAAATTGTTCGGTGTCGATTTGGTCTCCTCGATAAACCCCGTTGTGATCAAGGTTCGATATTCCGCATTCCCATCTTTTAAGATTCGTTGTTTTCCGACAAACCGAAATGGAAAGGGATAGCGTGAGTAATCCACTAAAATCGAATCCTTTTCCACTTCGATGGAATAGCCACTTTTGGCTATATCCTCATAATAACTTTGATCGATCAACCTATTGTACAATCGCTGTACCGAATGATCGCCCATATAAAGCGCCCTGCCTTCAATATTTCTTTTGATATGGCGCAAATCAGGTTCCAAGGCAAAGAAGAGTTCATGGAAATTTGCAATATGGCCTTCGCATAAAATATCTACCGCCCGCTTGTAGTCCTTGATTCTGACTACGGCCAATTTCTGGCCTTTATCGAGCAGATAGAAACTGTTCCTGGCACTCTCGTTCGTTCTGTAGGTATAGTAGATATTGAGGATGGTCGAGACGAACGTAAGAATTAAAGATACATATAGTACCTTGTTGCTATTGCTACGAATCCTACTTAAATCGTTGAAAATCCTGTATTTACCGTCCATCTGTTCTTCTGTGTTCGTTTAAATTCTTCTTTGATCGTTGAAAGGATTATTGTATCAAAGTTCTTACGCCTTTTGTAGCTCCGCCCGTCTTTGCATCGACCGCTGTCTGTGCGGCTTTTTTGGCATAATGTTTTGTCCTGTCTTTTAGTTGGCTTGCGCTTACGTTCATGCCCTGCACAATAAAGTTGGACAAGACCGGTGCCTTGAGGTATACGAATACGTTCATTAACATCAATAGGGCACTTGTCAGCACCAGGCCCAAATTGGCTTCTCCGTCGTATAGCAAAGTTTGTATAAGATTATCGAGAATCTTGAGCATAAAATTGTCGATCAGATATAGCATGGGTATCCATAGGCATACGCTCATAAACTTCTGTAGCCAAGCTTTCCACATCCCCGAAAAGACAGGAATGAATGACAGCCCGATATTCAACGGGCCAAATATGATCAGGACGAAAAGGTAGATTACCGACATGGCTTTGATGCCGACAAATACAACGGCCGATATGAACGAGGCAATCGACGTGGCCGTAGAGGTAACAAATCCCAAGGCGATGGATGCAAGTCCTTCCGAATCCAAAGCCAATAAGCTCCATGTGCCGTCCTCGGACTCAAGGGCCTCCATCTGTGCTATAAAAATCTTCGTTTGAAGTACGTCCCACGAAATATCGTTGGCTTTAAAAGTTGTTCCGACCGTTTGATAAAACTCGTATATGGTCAGGATAACCACTTCGTAGTTCAAAAGCAATATGGCCAAAGGCACCCATTTGAGGTAAGCAAGAATGTTCGCTCTTTTTTCTTCGTTCAGAAACACGCCCAGTGCGATAAGCCCGATACCGATATAGGCGAATTGTTGCCCGATACCTATAATGGGATCGACCACCTCAAAAGCGTCAATAATATATTGGTCAAAAAGCTCGTTGACCGTTTCCCGAATTCCTTTGTCCGTAATCTGCATGGTTTCTTTTTATTCTTTGTTCATATTTATCAGTGTGCTTCTGGACTTTCTGAAGGCATTGGTCCGTGAAAGTTTGTTGTTATAGACTATCAGGTTATCGAGAATACTTTCCAGTTCACTGTTGATTCCGTTCACTTTCTTTAGGCGTTCCTCGGGTAGGATTATCGCCTTGGTCTTCAGGATATCGTTGCATTGTTTAAAAAGGTTTTTGGTTTCAAGGATAGCGTTCGCGGCAAAGCCAAAAAACTCCTGCCTTTCTTTTCGATTCAAGTGTTCCAATTGTTGTACGGTCTGTTTGGAAGTGCGATACGCCTCCAAAATCTTGGTTTTTAAGTCGATGGTCCTGCTAACGTCCGTCGATTTGGTCACATAGGCCGGTGCCTGTTTCTTGGCCTCCAGCTCTTCTTTAAGGATCTTTCTCGATTTTAAGGTTTCATTGTTGTTTTTCTCCATCAGGTTAATAAGGCGGGAAAGATTTTTGTTGACGGCCTTTAGCTGTATGTTGATATTCATCAGTTGACTGTTTACCATTCCAACGCTGGCGTTGGTCGCGGCATCGGTAACCGGAATTTGGGAAATGATCGCCAATGGAAAAAGCAAACCCATTAATACAAATGTTCTTTTCATAGTCTTAGTTTTATGGAGCATTTTCAAAGGCGTAGGCCTTTGCGGTCAACTCCCAATTTTTATGATTCTTTTTATACAGTTCCAAAATTTTACCGCTCTCGGTCGGATTGGTTTCGTAAATGCATTTCTCTTCCAAAGAGGTTTCCAAGCCGTAGACCTTTACCTTGTCCATCCAACAGAACGCGGCCTCACGGAACTTTCTGTCCTTCGGTAAATCCTTATTGATGGAAAGAATAAGCTGTTTTTGTTTCTCGTTTAAACCCATAACGGTCTGTATCTTATCGAAGGATTGGGCAAAGTCCCGCATGTCCAGGAAGACCTTGATGTGCGAGTTGACCACAATGGCATTTTTGATGATTTCGGAGGAGATAAAGTCACTTACTTTTTGGGAAATAAAAATAGGCTGGCCTCCCAGTTTTCGCGCCATTCTTGATTGGCTGTTGAAATAGTGTACCAGTTCGGGCCTTACCAAGGCCTTCCATGCCTCGTCTACGGCCAATATTTTATTTATGGACAGTTTGGCGAGGTCATGCATCTTCTTGTTAAAGATCTCCATTATCATCAGCGCAGTGATGGGAAACAGCAGCTCGTTATCGATCAGTTTGCCCAATTTGAAGTACACCACTTTTTCATCGCTTAGTCTGGTAATCCTATCGTCCTGTTTGTTCAAGAGTTCGCCTCTCGGCCCGCCTGTGTAATACTTTTCCAGCAGGAAGAGGAACACATTGGCATCGAATTTTTCCTTCGGAATTTCTTTGGTTCCAATAAATGCTATTATATGATTCCTGCAATACTCATAGAAAGTGTCAAACCTGAAATTTGTATTACCGCTTTGCCACATTAACTCGTAATAACCCGTAACCAAAAGTTCGATAACGGTATTTGCGACTTCCAAACCTGTGACATCCTTACTGTTACCCGTAATCAATTTGAGAAGCGTTACAAGGTGCAGCAGTTTGCTTTCGGCCAAAGTCTTGCTCCGAGTGCGGTTCTCGACAACATCGTGATTGTCCAGAAGAAAAGGATTGAAGGTAAATGGCCGGTCATCATCATGCTGCAGGATTATGCCACCAAATACCTCGGTAAGTTTATCGTAGGAATTGCCGTCCTCGATGATAACGGCCTCCCCGCCTTGCCTCAGTTCGGAAGCGATGTAATGGTTGACATAATAGGATTTGCCGCCGCCCGACCCGGAGGCGACCAACATCCCCCGATTGAATATCCAACCTTTTTCTTCAGGTATTCGATACAAGCTGGCAGTAAGCGGCCGGCCGGAGATTCTATCCACCGTACGCAGCCCATCAACGGCTTTCGACGAATCTTTATAGCCGCCTTCAAAATAGAGTAGGGAGGAGGCCATATCGCTCGGCATGGGTAGGTATAGCTCGAACGGGATGCCAATAGCATTACCAGGGACACCGGCAAAAAACAGATTCTTCCTATCTATACTGTTCCTCTTTGCATTGATCTTCAATTTTTTAAAGGCGGAAGAAATGGAGTTTTCCATTTGCCCTTGCCTGCTCCGGTCGTCCTCGAACCCGAATACATTGAGATGGTAAAAGACCGTTTCCTTGTGGTTTTCAAGGATATCTTTGGTATAGTCGAATATTTGATCCGCGTATATCGCGTTACTGTCATCTTTCTTTCCGGTACTGAAGCGCTGGAAGCTTTTCGCTTTTTTCCGTAGGCTGGAAAGTGCTTTTTCCTGATCCGGTATGTGGATATATTGATTGATGATATGTTCATGGGGCACCTTGAAACCCAAAGAAAACAGATTGCCGATAGGGAAACGATTATGACGGGTAGTGAACTTTCCATATAGCTCATGGGTGCCTACATGCTCTTTGGTGAACTGATCCAAATTTTCCAGCGTGAAAAATTGCCCCTTCTTACTGCCAATATTTATGGAGTTGTTGGCGAAATCCACATCGGTTAGATTGGCGTTTTCTTCACAAATGCCAAAATATTTGGGGTATAGCCCATCCGGGGAAAACAAATCGTCATAATCCAATAGTTCGGACTTTATCAGACCGCTCGAATTAATCAAATTGTCGACATTCTCCACTTGATTTTCGAACTCCTTCAATATTCCGCTATCGATGAATTCTTCGGGAACGGTATGCGACAAATAGAATTCCCGCCTTTTGCCCAAGAACGAGTTCGCCCGTTTGGAACCATAGGTAATGTAATTTTTGGGAACAACGCTGATATATAGATAATGGCTGCCGACCAAATAAGGGCGGTCCTCAAAATGTTTTTCGTTGGCGCGTTCCAACATATCGCCTCGTAGCCTTTGGGAATTCGGAGTATAATTTTCCTGAAGAAAGAAATCCTGCCGGTGTAGGAGCCTATTCGGGCCCAAGACATTGATGATGTTGGAAAACAGCTCTTGAAGCATTCCATATTCCAGAGCATCCAATGTATATACTTCGGGTAATTCAAGTTTTAGGGGAACGGTCAAACAACCCTTCTCTTTGGATATCAATGCCCTTCTCTCATAACCGTAAATAGGGAACGCGTCCCAAAGTGCTACTTGTTTTTCCATAGCAATAGGTTTTCGTATGTATTGGATATTTTTATGGAATCGGGTTTGGCGGCATCTGCCATTTTTTTGACAAACCCATTGGCGCCGTAGGTTCGTGAGTAGAACAGAAGGACGAGGAATATGATGGCGATTGCGATGACGATCGCTAACATGGCCAATACCATCGGAATAAAAGTGGATAGGACCAGTCCCAGTATAATCGCTGCCAGGCCAAGATAAAGGCAGTACATAATGTACTTTGCCTTGAGGCCTCGATATAGGACATCCTTTTGCAGCCCTTTCCTGATCGGGATAAAATTATTCTCCATGACGTAAGGAAATTTAGATGTTGGCAATTTCCTCGCCAATGGCGATCATGGCAAAAAAGATGGCTATCCCAATAATGGCCTTTCCAAGTTTATCCGCAAGATCCGTCTGTTGGTTACGGATATAGATATAGGCCAAGGCCATAATACCAAGTGCCGTGCCCGCTATAATCTTGATAATATCTATGATTTCACGGGAAAGGCTTTTGGAGTCGTTCTTGAAATCTTGCGCCTCTTGCAGGAGTTGGTCAAACTGGCCGTAGAAACATATGGGAATGCAGACCAGAAGTAGGAATAGGATAATGGGATCAGGTTTCGGAATCCGGCCCATTGTTCTCGGCCGTATCCTCATTGCGGATAACTTTGAGTTTTTCATGCTTTTTGCGAGTTAAGGAATTTGCATCATCTTCCAATGAACCCTCTTTAAAAGCTTCCAGAAGTTCCGAGGTGTTTTCCACTTCGGTCATCTGGTCGAGTACAGCTTCCAAATCAGTTTGTTCATTATCTGACTTATATGCAAATATATTATTTAAATGCAAAAAAGCAATATTTTTTGAATCTTTTTTCTTTGACGTTTTTTTCTTCTTGAACAGCACCCACAGAACATACCCGTAATAGATTAGGGCCAAACCTATCAATATGTACCAGTAGCTGCTCAAAGTTTTCTATTTTTGTTCTATTATGTTTATCAGTTTTCTATACTTTTTATCTATAAAATCTTCCAAAACCTTTCTTATCAAGTCATTGCGATGGGTTTTTATGTCCAATTTATAGGATGCCCCCTGTGCCAATTTTTCATATTTTCCCATGCAGTCCTTACTTAAGGAAAGCACGAAGGATTCCTTTCTATCGCGAAAGTTTTCCGTGCGTAGGAACAATTTAAATTGTCGAACCGGGTACTCGTCGGTCATTGAAGAATTTTTGGATGTCATCCCTTTATGATTCTCAATGACTGCGGTTTCTTTCGTATTCCTAACGGTTTTAGGCTCAAAATGTTGTTTGGACCCACTCGGCGTTTCCTCAATCGAACGCTCACTTTTCAAGGTCTTCAGCACATTCACGGTTTCTTTGTTCTGTTCCGCCATTTTTTGGATCAGACCTAGTGTATTTACTTTTTTTCCTCTTTTCATAGTATTGCGCTATTTTGTTAGTTGGCTTACTTCCTCAAAGAAATGTTTGATATCTTTTTCGCCCCTTTCTTTATGCTCAGGTATGGGGTACAGTGTATTCCGATATCTTTCCTTGTAGATGGTCTTGTCCTTGACTACACTGGTCATCATGGGAATACCCGCCTCTTTAAATTGCTGGCGCAGCACCGCAAACTTGTTTCTTTTGACCAGCTTGTACTTGTTGAAAAAAAGAT
This sequence comes from Flagellimonas profundi, assembly GCF_017313275.1. Taxonomy (GTDB): domain Bacteria; phylum Bacteroidota; class Bacteroidia; order Flavobacteriales; family Flavobacteriaceae; genus Flagellimonas; species Flagellimonas profundi. The sequence goes on from NZ_JAFLNM010000001.1 coordinate 805,195, forward strand.
GGATGCTCTTTAATACACGCTCTTCATTATCAAGGAAATTATTTTTCAACGTGAAATAAAAGTGTGAAGTGCTGTCTATTTCCAGTTCGTCATGGTCAAAGGGCACAAAAACATGTTCCACATACATTAGCCCTTTGACCATCTCTACATTCAAACTGCCAGGAAGGTCGAGAATTATATAATCCACTTGGCCATAGTACTTCAGGATGGCATCCTGTAGATTCTGAACGGTTACTGGTTCAATAGGATAAAGTTCCAAACCTGCCCTTTCTTCGGCATCCAACATTTCCATTTCCCGATTCCGTTTTTTGTAGATGGAGTATTGAGGATTATCGGCATCCAAAAGCACAATTTTTTGCTGCTTTGCATAGAAAAGATTTGAAGCTAGAATAATGTTCAATGTCGTTTTTCCGATACCACCTTTTTCGCCTACCACACTAATAATCTTTGTATCCATAATCCGTTATTTAGTTCTTTCAATAATTAGTTAAATGATGAAATAATCAAGGCATTGTTTAATGACCTAAATCCCTAATTAATTATATAATTATTGAGAAATATATAATTATAATTTGTTAATAACTAGATGTTTATGAAAAATAATTTGGGCTAAAACCATATGAGGCCAAATGAATCTAAATGGATCCACAACGTGGTTTCATTTGGCTTAAGGACGAATCTATTTTTATGATATTTCGATGATTTTCTTGAAATGTATAAAGGTCCAATAATGCAAATAGGACCGATTTTTTAAATAATGATCTTGAAAAAATAGGATGGCTGTATCTAGAGCATTTTTGGGTTCAAACACAGTATGACCGATGGGTAAAATCAAAAGAATGTGTAGCCCTTGTTCCTGTGGAAGCCAAGAAATGCCTATCGGCCTCCTTGGCATCCTCGGAACCGCTCAAAAGCCCATGGGACAAAAAAGTCCCATGCACTTTTTTTGCCCAGGCACGGTATTTAAGTTTGCTGTATCGTTTATTATCATTTGAGATGGTGCATATCATAAAATGAATCCGTTATGGGGGCAATAGGTTGTCTTGACAACCCTACTTAAGATGGTAAAAACAATCGTTCGCTGTTATCCAAGATGTTATAATGTCCATAATTAATTTGATGGTACATTTATACCTTAAATATCCCATTTACTTTCGGTAATAATTTCGTATATTGAAATTCAGAGAATTTCGCAAGTTATGTTTTAAGTATCTTAAAACTACTACTTCTAACGAAGTGAAAAATGCGGTTATACCGTTAAACCAGAGAAATGGCACGTAAAACAGGCAGAAAACCTTTAGGCAATAAAAAGCGGATACATGGCATAGTGCTCCGCTTTAATGATTCGGAACTGCAAATGGTCAAGGAGACCATGGGAACCTACAACCTCGATTTTACCAAAAGGGGAGTAGTGGCCCCTTTTTTAAGGCGGCTGATACTTGATAAACAACAGGCCGAGGACACCAAAAAACTGCCCGGACCTTCGGCAAACCTCATTTATCAAATCAATAGGATCGGCACCAATATAAACCAGCTTACAGCAACTGCACATGCCAAAAATTTGAGAAGCCCATCCGCAAAGTTGGATGCTGAAATCGAAAAAACGAATACCTTATTGATGCAAATTTTGGAACTGTTAAGTGAAAAATTACCATAAATGATCGGTCGTATTCTATATCGCGAGACCGTACATGGGGTATTGAACTATGTTTTTGGAAAGAACGGAAGTACCATTTTGGGCTTTCAGAACACGATATCGGAATTTGGCACCACCCCTAAATTTTTCGCGAATACATTACATTTTCAGGGCCAACGCCATGATTCGGCCAGTCGATATGCCCATATTACCCTCAACCTGCCCCATGGGGAGCATCTTGACGACAAAACGTTCTATAAGGTTGCCAAGGATTATATGGATGAAATGGGATACGGGGAACAGCCCTACGTCGTGGTACGCCATAGCGATACCATCCATGAGCATGTACACCTTGTATCTACCACCGTGAACGAATCCGGTACGCTCATCAATTTGCGCAACGATTACCATAGAAATGTAGCCACCCAAAGGTTTTTGGAGAAAAAATACGGTCTCTCTCCTTCGCCGGGCACAAAGGTTCAAAGGGACCTTCCGAAGTACCGTTTGCCCGAACTACAGCTTTCTGTCGATGAAAATAACGGGACTAAATTCTATATGCAGGATGTAATCAACGGCCTGTTGCAGAAATATAAAGTTCGGGGTTTTGAAGAGCTGGCGCGATTGGCAAAACCTTACCATATCGTCGTAAGGACGATGACCCATGCCAGCGGAAGGGTAGGGGTGGCCTACGGCATCGACAACCAAAAACAATACAATACCCAGTTCATAAACGGCTATGTCGTCCATCCTGAACTGAGTGGGCCAAAACTAAGGACCATCTTTGAAAAATACAGCAAATCAAAGCTTTTACCCATGCACAAAAAACGTTTGGAAAAGCAACTGCTGACCACATTTAAACTCTTCAATAATATTAAGACCGAGGATTTGCCCGATGTCCTGAAATCTTATCAGAACATCGATTGTCAGCTACTATATGGAAGGAATAGGCAATTGGCGGACTTTATTATATATGATAAGTCGGGATATACTTTTAAGGCATCCGAGATAAGCCTGCAACACGATTGGCCCAATAATTCCCGATTGAGTGGAGACCAGTCCTCCGAGACCCACATTGATATTGGGAGTAATCAGTTTAGCCTTGAAATCAAAAAACTGATAAAGAACGCTTTCTACAAATCGTATCTGGGCACAAATAAAAGCAAGGAGCTATTGTCGGAATTTGTTGTAAACAGAAATCTTAAGGACTTGCTGCCACTTATAGCACGTACTGAGCACTATTCTTTTTTGAACCACTATCTAGGTGCAAATAACGGAAAAATGTTGCCCAAGACCCTTAAAAATAGGTTTGATGACATTCGAGCCGAATTCGCGAAGACCGAATCGAAAAGGGAAATCAAAAAACTGGAAATAAGGACGGGGTTGATTAAAAAGGTGCTGGAAAAATCGGTTTTTGACATAACCAACGATACGAACATCGCATTTTATCTACTACGGGGGTTAGGTCTAAAATATCATCACGGCAACGTTACCTTTTTGAATTCTGGCACACATTCCATTCCCCTTACATTGCAAGGAATAATTCCCTCCAATTCCGATGAAGCCTATATTTCCACCGGGTCCATCAACCAAAATGAAAAGGTGTTGGAAATGCTAACAGCGGACGATAGCACAAAAGCCATGGATTTAAATCCAACATCATTTTTCCTGCCGATATTGATGCCGGAATTATATGGGAGCATGACCAAAACGTTTCGAACGGGTTACGAGAAAAAGAGTTTAAAGGCCTTTCATAAGGCAATGGAAGGATTCAATATCCTATTTGAAAAATCCCCAACCGATTATATAAGGCTTTTCAATGCCAGAGGTTTCTTTTTTGAAGCACGGGGAGATAAAATCCATGTAGCATCCATCTATTCCAAATATCCGGTCAGTGTTCCATTACGTAAAAACACTAATGAATATCTCAGTTCCCTGAAAAATTTGGATGATGTACTGAAAGAACAACGCACGGCCATGGATAGTATAAAAAAGCAGGGACGAGGGCAGCTTAAAAACCTATGGGTCTCTTATTTAATGGAAAAGCAGTGGTACGGAAAGGTTGCCTACATAATGGTCTATGAAGGTATTCAACCCAATTTACATCCTGAAACGATGGAGTACCATATGGAAAACGGCTTACGGGAAAAATTGATCGAGATGTCAAACCGAAAAGTTAGTGCCGAACAGGCCTCATTGCTACGAAAAAGTGTTTATGCATTCAGTTCACTTCTAGGTGGCGATTATAAAGAAGAAGACGTCTTTAACGGGTTTAAGGACGAGTTTACTGACTACTCGAAATATAAATCTTTATTTATCTAGGAAAAGACACCTTATCGGGATTTGGTTTTGGCGAAACACTTTTTCAGACAACAGGCTGGTACCTATAAGTACCACCATCCACCAAAGCTACGACCCGCGACGTGGTCGACTCGGTAATCTGCGAAACACTGTCGGCATAGAATAGTCTTACGATAACTTTTGGGTTGTTGAAATAGGGTGGTTCCCCTCTCAAGGGCTGCCCTTCGTCAATTCCGGCTATGAACATGACCTGGCCTATGGATTGCCATGATTTCGCCTTGATGAAGAACCCATATTTCAATTCAGCTTCGTAGTATTGTTCGTAAATATTTAAAAGACCATCAGAATTCATACCCTGCTTATTTTAAGCTCCTTGTATCACGGAGAATTTTATTAATAAAGTGTTTCAAAAAACATGGCTAGTGTCGTTAATTTAGAAGTTGAAGCCAATGTCATGATTTTGGGGACGCAATAAAAATTGATTATTTGCGCCTCTTATTTTCAACTAAATATCCCAAATTCTTTAATTATCCCTAAGAGCTTGACTTTTCGAAAAGCCAGTTGGAGTTAACCAAAACTCCATCACTCCATGCCGAGATTTTTATATTTTTTATCGAGGATTTTCTAGTCCGTTTTAATCTCACATCATAGACATTTGCTCTTTCGTCGTTTAGTTCTCGTATTGAGTGCCATATCTTTTGGACTACGAGTTTTTCTCCCAGCTCTATTTTTGATCTAGGGTCCTTTGAAATTACTGTTAGAATATCCCCAGGTCTTGCATTGAACCATAGTCTGGCCTGTTTCAAATTTTCCTCAACTTTGGCTTTTTCCTTACTTTTACGCCAATTTGGGTAAAGAAGTCCTGAACTTGATAAGGATTTATATTCCGAATTGGTCAATCCATTTCTACACCAATCGGCGAACTCAAGTAATTCTTCCATGGTAAACTTTTTTGCGGGACGCTTCATTTTATTGGTTTGAAATATAAAGTCATTGAAATATTGAATTGGTACACGAGTTTAAATTTCCCATCGTAACCTGGTTACTTATATCCAATACGTTTTCTGGGCCCGGTCTCTTTGACGATAAGCTTTTTGATCGCGTCAAAGACCACTTTGAACTGCTGGTCGTATTTCCGTTCCATAGCCAGTATTTGTTTCTCCAGCTCCTTGTTCGATTGAAAAAGCTTTCTGAGTTGGACAAAGGTTCTCATTATAGCGATATTGACATCAAGTGCCTTTTGGCTTCTAAGTACACTGGAAAGCATAGCCACCCCTTGTTCGGTAAAGGCCATGGGAACGGCCCCACCTAAAATACTTCTGTTGGGTATCACATTCTGTGATACCAGTTCATCTATCTCAGGGACGCTGAGCTCGAACATGAAATCCTCCGGAAACCTGTCGAGGTTCCGTTTGACCTGCTGTTTTAACGATCTTGTTTCCACTTCGTATAATCTTGCCAAATAAAAATCCAAGATTACCTTGTGCCCCCTTAAATAATGGATTGTTTCGGCAATGGTTTCTGATACGATCTTTGTCATATTTGGTCGGTTTTGGGGTATCACAAATTGTGATACCCCTCTTTAAATTTTCTTCTTGAAGGTCATTAAGGCATCCACTATAGAGGACTCCAATTCCTTATATTCCTCCTGTACATCCGTTTGGTACACCACGTTCTCGCCGATATTGTGCTTTTCGATAAACTCGTTATCGTACGAAAAGATCCACATCATATTATAGCCCAACGTATAATAATATAGTGCCAGCTTTATAGTGGTAAGGGAAATGGTTCCCCTTTCGACGTTCGCGATGGTCATGGGATTCATATCAAAACGCTCCGCAAGTTTTTTCATTGAGAATTGACTCGTAATTTGATTGTCGGTGTCCTTCTTGACCAGTTCTTCGCGTATCATACGCAAACGCTCCCCGATGTAAGCAAAGTCCTTCTTTGACCCTTTCATGATTTTTTCTATATCTTCCATACTATTTAGTTTACTAGTTTATATGACACTTCAGCTATCGGCATTCTTGATTGGTGAATTTGAGGCTATGCTAAGTTGCTATTCATTATTCTTCTTTGGTTTCGACCGGAAAACTCGAATATAAAGCCTCCAGATCCTCTTGTTCGGCAGCGGCGAACAAATTCACTTCCTGGCTTGCCGACACCTTTTCGAATGTCGGGATTTGATGGACCTTTAAGAACGCATCTGCCAATTCCCTGCTCGGCTTCTTACGATATTCTTTCATGAAATGCGCTGCGATGGCCTCTTCCTTCTCTAGGGATTCCCCGATCTGATCACCCATTTTATTTTTATCGAAAACGGTGGATTCGAGTTGCTTTCCCGTGCTTATCAAATATTCCTCCTGAACTAAAGTATCGATATCCTTAATGACTTTCAAAAAATTGATATCCAACACATTATCGATTTCCTTGTCAATGTACATCCGGTCCACTAACTTAAAAATGAAAGCCTTTAGATCTTCTTTTGAAGTTTTCCTTCTTGAAAGCTCTTCCAAACGGGGCAGGTGGTCAAAAAGTTTCAGTTCACGTACCAATGCTATGAACTGCATACGTTTTATGGTATTGGAATAGTGCTTATGGGCAAACTCCTTTAGATATACATTGTAAAAATCAATATAGTCCAATTGCTGGAAATCGATTGCATGGACATTATCGAAAAAATCAAGGGTCCCAATAAGTCGTAGCTTTCCTTCGACCAACTCTTTATGGTTCTTGCATTTAAAATGGGTATGTACGGGAATATCGTATCTACCTTGAATTTTCTTCGAGGCCATATTAGGTCTTATCTGGCCGAAACATAGTTTTTGTTCAATGGGATTTTCAAAGGTGTCGGCAACGATTCCCCCAAAATGACCTGTGGACATGCTCGTAATCTTACTCTTCGGCAGCAGTTCGGAGAGAATGGTACTATAATTGACCGTAGTGTCGTTATTGGAAACCGTTTTGCTCTTTTTTTCCTGATGTATCCTACCGAATATTTCACTTATCCGTCTTGCGGTTTCTCCTTTGGCGGCCCCACTGAAAACGTTCGAGCAATTGTCGAATATAACCTCCGCAAGTTCTCTACCGTAATCCGCGATCAGTTGCGTGACGCTCTGGATGCCCAATATGGTAGCGATATAGTGCGACCTTCCGGTATCGATTATCTTTCGAAGCCCCATAATAAAGACAGTCGGGACTTCATCGAAAATCAATCCTAACGGTCTTCCCCCGGGTTTATTGACTACTTGCAAGGTCTTATTGATGTAGAGGCCGATAGGGGCCGCGTAGACTTCCGAACGGTCAGGATTGTTTTGGATACACACGATTTTAGGTTTTTTGGGATTGTTGATATCCAGGCGAAAATCGTTACCGGTCATGATATAGTAGATTTCCTTGTTGGCCAACATCGATAGTGAAATTTGTGCGCTCGCGGTCTGCCCTGCCAATTGCTGGCCCGCTTGTCTTTCCATGGCATCCTTAAATGGAATCATCAAGGTGCGTACCTCCAGGTCCTGCATCATGATTTCCAACAGGTACTCGATGTTGACCATGGATAAGGTAATGGCGTGGGGAAGCGTACATATGTTCTTGCCCAATTCCTCGGATTTCTTCTTCAAGTACCAAATCAGTCCCGAAACGAAACTTATGGCGCTCTTCGCGAAGAAATCGCTGCGCTTTATCCAATCCTTGTTCAGGTTTTTCATGATAACGGTGGCCGCATCCGCAGCATCGGACTGGTTCTTCATCAAATACGGATCGATGGGATTGCAACGGTTCGACTTTTCGATGTTATCAAAACTTATGACGTAGAATTCCGGAATTTTTACGGTTCGGGGGACCTTGTCATTTTCGGGCCGTTCCCTTTTTCTTCTGAGGTAGTTGTAGGCGATTTTGCTCAGGGTGTCGAATTTAAAATCATAGAGCAGCATGGTAAAATCCTTTTCTATCATTTGCTCGATAATTTCCTCGATCAAGGCAAAGGACTTTCCGCTACCTGGCGTACCGATAATCAACAAAGCGCGAAAAAGGTTGACAAAATTTATCCAGCCCTTTCTTAATCTCCCTTTATACCTATATTCATAAGGTATGTTTACCGAATGTTCGGTGTCCACACGTTTTTCCGTTTGCCGAAACATCTCGTTCCGGTCATTGAAAGGGTCGTCATCGACCATGTTGCCGAAATTCATCGTTTGGAAAATATGAACCGTACCGGACACGGTAAATAGGAACCCTAAAAAATAGAGACCTGCGGACAACCACAACATACCGATATGGTTCGTTTTAAAATATGCAGATATTAAAAGAAGCATACAGCCCATACCAAAATACGAAAGGCCACCGGAGAGCGATTTGCCTTCCTGTTTTTTAGGGTTGTATAACAAGACCGCACCAAAAATGCACATCACCAACAATCCCCTGCTTTTCAGGGGGCTTTGTAAGGGTCCAAATCGCATCAAGAACCGATAAACTATTTCGGAAAGATTGGAATCCAACTGCCGGTCCTGCAGGATGGGATAGTAGCCCGTAAAACCTATTACCGTAAATACCAGCACGGATAGTAGCATTGCCGAAAAAGCCAGATTCTTGTCCTTCATGTTGAAAACTTCAGGGTTGGAATGAAATTGAAGGACTAATTGAACATACGTTCCTTCCATTGCTCTACCACTATGTTGGACGCAAGGACGAAAGATACTTCATTCGACTTTATGTAGTCTATGGTCTTATCCATCAATAGACCGGCCTGATCGTTGATGAATTGGGCATAGGTATCCGCTTTTTGCAGACGGTGCTTTAGTTCGATATCGTTCTCTTCGACGAGTTCGTCCAAGAGGGCGACATAATATTGGTTGTCCTGTAGTTCTTCCGATAGTGGTTCCATGATATTCATGCGATATGGTTTTGTAAGTTATCGTTTTTCTTTGTTCTTTCATCCTCCCTTTCCCTGGAAAGAAAAGCGGTGTTCTTAAAATGGGAGACAATGGCCAAATAGGGGATGGCATACGTATAGGTCAACCCGAAATCACATTCGACGCCATTTGGCTTTATGGACTTGATGGTTCCTTTGTTCGTTGCGCCCTCTGGACCCTTGGGCGATTTCAATTCGATTTGATCGCCAATCCCCAATTCCTTGGGTACGACTTTTTCCATTTTTATAAATTTTGTTTTTTTCGAAACCATGAGGTCGTCGTTCCAGTCCTTTCCGTTTGATTTATGGATGTTGGCGGTAAAAGGGAGATACAGGCCGTTAATGGCGTCGAGTAAGGTCTTGAATACATTTTGTTGCCGTATGATATGGGTAGTATTGATTACTTCCTGTAAAGAGAATTCCAAAAGCAATTTATCGGAGAACCCCACACATCGAACCAAACCAAAAACATGGTTATCCCTACGGAGGTCAGAGGTCAATTTTTCCTCCAAGAGATTTTTGTGGGATGCAATCCGATTTCGCACTTTTTCAGTATAATGGATGCTCAAACTGACATTGCCATTTTTGAACGAGGCTTCCGCATAGAGGTCCGTATTGTTTTGATTGATCAGGGCCGTAAAGATCTTTAGGTCATACTCATGGCCAGATATGTCATTGTCCATGATGGATTTGAGTTCGAGGCCTTTATTTTGTAGCATTGGCGTAATCAATTGCATGAAGAATTGTAGTTTTTCCCTGTGCACGTTCCCACCGAAGGAAACGTAGAAATCATCCTTTTTGCCATGAAGTTCTTGGTAGGAAAGAAGGTCTATACCGCTTTCCCCGAAAATAATTCTGGTCGGCCTTGCCATGATTTTGGAATGAAAAAGAAAATGATCTTTTTGATTCAATACAAGACGGAACTTTTTTACTTTATTGTCGGCCCTTCTGCGGTAGGGCTTGTTATAGAGGATATAGTTTTTTGGGTCGCCCGCCAAATCATATTTGGGAAAGGCGATGTTGGCGATTCTACCGCCGTTGTCCCTAATGTGATAGGCATTGAAAATGCGGCCCCTAAAGAGCGGACTGTTTATGGTAGCTTTGCAGATTCCCCGATGGATCCGTAAATAGTTTGAATTCCGTAACGGGACTATATTGTATTTTTCTTCCAACGATTTTAAGAAAGCATTCGATTTTGTGATTTTGATAACGGTGTTCCCTAGATCGTAGGTTCGATTGGTTATTTCCAAACCGCTTTCTATGGCTTTGTAGAAATTGGCACTACGTTGCAAAAGGTATTTAAAGAACAGGCCCTTGTCGCAGGAATCGTTCCGGTTGAAGTAGGTCATGGGTTTGCGCATCGTCTGCAGTACAATGCGGTCCTCGTCATTTTGAAACTCCATAGACCCGGCACTTTGTTGTACCAACTTGTATCCGTTCTGATGTAGGTACATCGGAAAATTAGCCTCTTCATTGATCTGGGCAATCAAATTTTTATAGTGTTGCGGGTTATCCCCGTAGTTTGGACTTTGCATGGAAAGGTTTTAAAATGGCCGACACACCAAGCATGTCGGCCATTACATTGAGTTGGTAATTATTGGATTACATACTTATGGCGTTGCTAGGCTGTTTCTTTTTTTTTCGCCGCTTACCGTTATCGCATCCTTGGTTTCCATATCCTTGACCTTTGCTTTTTCCAAAGATTTAGTAATAAAGCGCTCGGCTCTCGGGCTGTAGCTGACCATATAGGTCAAGGGCCCCTTCTTGGTTGCCTTGATCGTTATTTTCGTCTCCTTGCCCTGATTTAAGGAATCCGCCTGTTCTTGGGTCAATTGTTGCCCATAGAGATAGGTGCTGGACGACAAAGCCGATTTTGTACGGATGTCGTTCAGTTTTGGCTCGTAATAGGCCAGTTTCGTGAACGATTCTCCATTGGAGGAACGGCCCTCAAAGGAAACGAACCGGCCCTCATTGACCATTTTGTCAAACTCGGCCTGTGTAAACTGGTGGTTGTATGCCTTGGCCTGGGCCAAGGTTACCTCCTCCTTGCGCTTGATTTGAACATCCAATCGGGAACCAGAAGTGGGGCTGTATACCATTTGCACCATTTTAACGCTTTCCTTGATGACACCATCTTTTGGATACGCGGATTTATGGAGGTATTCTTCCCCTCTTACGATGGCATCCTGCACATTCTCGGGGAGCTTGGCAAAACTGATATACGCACCTTCAAGCCGTTCTTTGGCCTCGCCCAACGCAAATCGCTGCGCAGGAGACTTTTGCATTTCGAGATATTCGCTCTGCTTATCGATTTCAAAGGTCAGATTGTCGGCCGTCTTCACTTTGTACGTTGTGTCGTTGACGGCGACCGCATCGCCTTTCTGCCATGCCTGATTGAGTTTTACGAACACTTTTTCTACTTGTTTTTCCATTTTTGAGTGATTTTTAATTGTTAAGGAATTTTTAATTAAGTACTTTTGAGTAACGAGCATTTCAGGAGTGATTTGCTAGTTAAGGAACGGAAAAGGGGCGGGAGCGCCCTTTTTCCATTTTTTTTATAGTGCGATTCTATATTCTTTCAACTGCACCTCCTTTCCGCTTTTGGATCGATGTTCCATGGTCTCCCATTCCGAATACCAATTACCGGACTTGGGTTTTAGAATATCTATCGCCTTGTTCAAATAGTTTTTATAGTACGACCAGACCAAAAGTTTAATGGCGTTCGTCTCCAAGGGCAATCGCACCTTGATACTTTCCTCGTTTTTGGAAACCGAGATTCCGTACCGGTTCAATCGATGCTGGTCGAGTATGTTGTTATATCTTAAAAAGCTTTGGGCCAGTTCCTTATTGTACCTTTTCGTATGGTCATAAAATCTGGAAAAGGCTTTTTTGTCGCCAATAGGGAATCTTAGTACCATATCCCTGTCCGTCAACGACAATTTGAATCCGGAATCCTTTATGAAGGTTATGAAATGAAGGTCCCGTAAATAACCTTCTATTTTCTTTTCTCCGGTAAAACTAAGCATAATCTTGTCCACTTTAACGGTTTGCCGTATTTGAAAAAGAATATCGGTTGTTTGTGAATTTATTTCTCCCAACGCCATATACACCACGTTTTTCAATTGGAATTTTTTATGAAAGGCCAAGGCCTCCTTGGGATTCTTGAAAAGAAAGAGTCCGTCAATTTTCTTGGGTATATTGGAATACCATAAGGCATGCTTCGCAGCTGATTCCCGGTAGGGGGCCACATTTTTGCCCGCGTCGACGAAATACCCGCAAACGGTATTCTGCATATTGAACAGGGGGAAAAGAATCTCCCCTTTTTCGTTTAGGAACATACGGCCGGTAAAAGAGGGTAAATCGGCAGCATCACCGTACAGGCCTTCGCCATTATTTTGGATGGGAAGTCTATAAGAATCGAAATGATTGAAATCCTTGGGCACTTTTTTGAACTCACCCTTCCAATCCCTTGATATGGTCAAAGCGTCAGTCTCCAATACCTTTGTATGGTAGGCCGCTACCTTGTCCCATAGCATTTCTTTTTGTACGCCCTCAATTTTCGAGACGTGTTCGGTGATCAGATCTGTTGCCGAGAGTTTTTCCTTCGGACGTTGGGCCTTATAGTACAAAAAGCCCTCTTCTGTATATATGACTATATAATACAGTCCGGCATTTTCGAAAATGCGATGGGTCTTTTCCGTTCGAATACTTTGGAAACCCAAGTGTTCAAAAAGTTTGGGGAGATGAATCCTATAGTCTTCCACAAGCCATTTGTTCATCATATCCTATTAATGTTTGTGTATTTGCATTAAAATAATATATTTGCTTATAAATACAAATATATGAATTTTTTTGAATTCACAACATTTCGAACAAAAAATATCATCTTGGGCATTTGGGAATGCTTGAAACAATTGGGAAGAAAGGAGTTGGCCTATCTTCTTTTATTGACGCTTGTATGCCTTGTGTATTTTGTACAGGGAGATCACAAGATGTCGGAAACGAGACTGCATGACGCCACCGTTGCCATGGCCCAGTATCAAGAACGCCTAAAACTGAATATAAATTCCGATTATGGCGATTCACTGACCGTTCAAAAAGAGCGGGAACAACTACTGATGGCCATCGAGGAACGCATCGTGACGTATCTCTATCAAATTCCCGATTATTCCTATATAGGTTCACTGGAAACGTACTTGAAATGTCGCCACGTACTATTGGAGCAACTCCCTTCCGCCGTTCCCTTGGAAAAAGGAGATTATATACTTTCGAGCGATTACGGTATTCGGAGCCATCCGATTTCCGGAAAGACAAAAAAACATTTTGGAATCGATTTGGCCGCATCCAACGGCAAACCCGTCTACGCATCGGCCTCCGGTATCATTACCGATATTTTCTATTCCGATAAGGGCTATGGAACCCATATCATAATCAAGCACCGATTCGGTTTTCAGACCCTTTATGGGCATCTGGATAAAGTTTTGGCCCATAAGGGCCAAAAGGTCGAACAGCATGAACTCATCGCTACCGTGGGAAGTTCGGGAAGTTCCACTGGCTACCACTTACATTACGAGACCATCAAAAATCAAGTAAAGATCGATCCGAGACCCTCACTTGCCTTAAAGAAGAAGATATATGAACATGTAATCCAAATAAATCCAAATAAAGATGGAGAAGAATAGCATAAAACGTTGGCAGAAGGTACTGCGTTCGGCAAGAAGGCTGTACCATTCCGTAAATAACTATAGGATGAGCGCTAAAGACCCCGATTTCAGGGATTTCAGCCTTCTGGAATACGACAAAGTAACACCTGAAGAGGTAAACGATGCGAAACGATTGGGTTTCATGAAACAACTCCAGCTTGCAAAAAGGGGATATGTAGATAAGAACCTTAAATTACAATTGGTAGCCGCAAAACGGAAAGAACGTTTTATAGAACAAGACCACAAGATTGTTCCCTTCGGAAATCTTCGGGTCATGGAAGGGGAAAAGCTAGTGGCCATGATGCAATTGGGCTTTGACACCCTTAACGAAACTTTCTGCGTAGCCTATCGCAATCATGAAAATATTCCCCTATGGAAACCTTATGACACGGTAAGATTGGAACGGTACTTTGGTGCACTGCATCCGGAAATGGGCAATAAACTTAAATTAAGCCATATTTTTTTCGATATAGGTGCTCTGAAAGTCGGCCAAGATTACAAATTGGCGATTTGTCGGGTCTATAATGATGCCGTTCGGCAAACATTTCATAGCAACACCTATTTTCAAAATAGTATTTCCTCCCCAAAGGAAGACCTATTAGTGAACCCCAAAAACTATTTTGGCCAGCAATTTTATCTGTCCTTGTCGCAAGGGAAGGAAACCATAATGACATTGACCGAGGCGACCGACCTTTATTTTGTTTTTCAGTCATTTATGGAAACGGCACCGAAACAGGAATCCATTTATTTTGAAAAGCAAGAGTTTAAGAAGCGATTTCTCGATAGCGGAATTATAGTATTGGCCCATCTTAAACATGGACTCCGCCTAGGGGTTCAAAATGGAACGTTACAGATAGGGAAACATGACGGGGCAAATGGAAAGGGGCGTTTACGCTGGGAAAATTTTGAAAGCCGGATGCAATCGGGTTCGCTCTCGGCCATTGAAAAGTACTATATATCGAAAGAGGTCATTTCAAAAAAGAACTTTTTGGTCGAAACGGATGCCATTTCCTTGAAATCCGACACCAATGAGGCCAGTCTAAAAAAGCACTATGGCACAGGAAAATGGCATTTTTTGGAAGGGAAACATCATCGGTCAGCAATGAATTCCAGACCGGTTGACGACTCGGTATTGGAACACATCAACCGAACCTATTCCCGAAGTACTAATTTCCAAACTGCGTTGGCAAAACTTCAAAAAAATCAAACCATACAAACTGCACAAATAAAACAACAATAGCATGGATCGGAATATGCTTATACATCAGGGCAACACCTTTGAGAAGGTAATGGAAACCATCGATTTTACCTACTACATGGATTTTAGCGAAGGGGACGATAACGGCAGTGTTATTCTATTCGATAGGGAAACACAAAAGTTGGTTTCGGATAACTATATGGCGAACCGTGATTTGTACGAAAACCTTTTGTACTACAATTACGAATGGATTTGTAAAAGGCTCAGATATGCCAGAAAATGTATGGTCGAAGAACACGGAATCGACCTTGCCAAGGAATATTTTCTCAAACATGAAAAAGAGTTCCAGGGAATTCTTTGCAGGTCTGAAAATATAACGGACAAATGCAATATGGCTTTACAAAAGGACTTGGGTTTTACGCTCTCAAGAAATGATCTGCAAGAAGTTCGCAAGCTTCTGAACAGTAACCAAAACAAAGGATTAATTATGTAACATAACCATCCGATCAAGTTCCTTAACTCACTCACTCAAAATGAAATACTCAAAAAAGAAGTACCTGGATTATTTGGTCAGGACGATTGAAGCACTCCACAGTCCTGAAAATCAATCCCATTTTTTCATCAACAATCCAGGATTCGGAAATATCTTCGACATTCTAAAAAATGATGCCTACCGGGCACAGCTCATTAGGATATTGGAGAAATATTATGGCGAAGAATACACAAACACCATTATCGGTAGCCTAAAAAAAGGATCGCTTAATTCTTTTTACACCCCCGAGCCGATTATCGATGCAATATCCCACTATTTAAAAACCCAAGGGTCCTTTACTCCTAAAACCATTCTTGAGCCAAGCGCCGGTAACGGGCTGTTCATTCGGGAATTGTTGAGGCGCTATCCCTCCGCGAAGTTTACCGCTTTTGAAAAGGAGATACTAACCGTACGAATATTGGAGCACAACTTCAGGTTCCGGCAGCGGGTCAAAATCTTCGGCGTTCCCTTTGAAAACCTTTCCCGGACCGATGCTGCGAAAAGCTATGACCTGGTCATCAGCAATGTGCCCTTTGGGGACAATAAAATATTCGACAGCGGTCTAATGGGCCATCCGTTACAAACCAAGATTTCCAGAAATATCCATTCCTATTTTGTCTACAGAAGTCTTGAATGTCTAAAACCTTCAGGTGTTTCCATTTTGATATGCACCAAGAATTTTATGGACAGGACCAAATACGTTCCAATTCGGGAGCATATCATCAAGCGAAACAATTTTATGGGTGGGGTGCGTCTGCCCGATACTACGTTTTCCAAAGAGAACACGGCTATTGTAACGGATATTCTGGTTTTCCAAAATAACCGGCGTATTGAAACTTCGAACGAACAGAAGAAAATAAACAGCTTGTTTGCCAACAGTTCAGAGCAAACCGTAGGGAAAAATAATGTTCAGATAAACGACTACTATACCGAATATACCTCCCAAATTATTGGAACTATCGAAGAAGGCGGTCTCTACAACAATGCGGACTACACCGTAAAAAGCGATAAAGGCTTGGCGCATATCGCTCTTGAAATCAAAGCGTTGATGGCAGGATTTACCGTGCAACCAAAGGCGCAAAAAAAGGCCACAATTCCGGCCATTGCCCCAAAACCTAAAGAAACCTCGCAGGCGGAAGAAACGGCCATCGGTATTTCCGGTGCTGACGATCCCGAACTTAAACCTGGAAATCTGACCATCAAGCAACAAAAACTCTATAAAGTAGAAGAGGAAAACGGTTTACGGTTATTGAAAGTAAAGCCCCGGGAGTTCGATAGGCTGTCAAAAATAATAGCGCTGCGGGATACCTATTTCAAATTTTTACGGGCACCCGAAGAACAGATCGACAAGGTAAGGGACGAGCTAGACTATCAATACGATGCCTTCAATTTCCAGTACGGGCGGCTCCATGACAAAGCCAACTATCCCTTTGTGACCTTGGATATTCAGGGGCCTTTGATTTTGGGGCTGGAAACACCGAAAGACGGAAACTTTATCAAATCGGAGGTTTTCAATAAATCATTCCGGTCGATTTCAAAAGAAAAGCCGCAAGAGCCGAAGAAAGTGCTCAGCTTGGAAGATGCCATTTATTATTCCCTGAACAAATTCAATCGAATAAAATTGGATTCCCTGGTTTCGAACACGGGCATGGAACAGGACGAAATCATAAAAAAGGCTTTGGATCTGCAACTATTGTTTTTGGACCCGAAGGAGCAGGGATGGGAACTGGCCCCCAAGTTCCTGTTTTTATCGGGAACCATTTACGAAAAACTGAATGCCTATCGCAAAAACGATTTTGGGGAATATCAGTCCTATGTGGACAAATCCTATATCGAACGTACTGTTGTTGCCTTGGAAAAGGTAAAGCCACCGATGACCCCTTACGAGGATCTGGATATCAAACTCCATGAACCGTGGTTTCCCATTGAATATACCCAAGCCTTCATTTTCGACACCTACCGCTCCTTGGTACATATCGCCTATAACGAGAGTACCTCCAAGTACATGGTCAAAATCGAAAAGACGGATTATGAGTATATCAAAAAATTCAGCGTGCGTACGGAACATCGCTATTACAATTTCAAAGAGATATTGGAAGGCGCATTGAACTCCACCATACCCTACGTCACAAAAGGCTCGAAACAATATAAGCGCACGGACAAGGCGAAAATGCAGGAAATACGCATCAAGTTCGACCTTATTTACAAGGAGTTTACCGCATACATCTTGGGCAAGCCTGAAATCAAGGCGCAATTGGAGCGTATTTTTTACAATACCTACGATGCCCAGGTCCATCCGAAATACGACGGTGACTACCTTCATTTTGAAGGGCTGCAATATTTTACCCCGTACAAAAGCCAAATGGATACGGTTGCGGGAATCATCGTAAACCAAGGCCTTTTGGTCAACAAGGAAGTCGGTTTTGGAAAAACCTTGGATATTGCCCTTACGACCCAGAAACTAAAGGAGCTGAACCTCTCGGAAAAGACATTGGTCATCGGTCTTCGCTCCACCGTGGTGCAATTGGAACGGGAGTTGTTAAATGCATTTCCCACGATGAAACTATTGGTGGCCCATGATAAGGTAGTAAACGGGAAGACAAAGCGAGACACCTTTTTTAAGAAAATAAAAAATGGCCGGCATGACGTCGTGCTGATGAGTCATGACACGTTTAAGTTCATACCCCAATCCCCCGAGATCATCCATGAAATCATAAGCGAGGAGCTGGCAAACCTTGAACGCGACCTTAGCGTAATCAACGAAAATAAATACGATGTAGGCAAAAGGGTGCTCAAAGGTCTGGAGAAACGAAAGGAAAACCTGAACGTAACCTTGGAGCAGGTCTATTACCAGATCAAAAGCAAACAGAACGATGCCATCGATTTTGAGCAGATGGGGTTTGAACATATTATGGTAGATGAATCCCACAAGTTCAAGAACCTGATGTACACAACAAGGCACCACAGGGTTGCGGGGCTGAATACCAACAAAGGCTCCGAACGCAGTAAAAACCTTTTGGTGGCCATCCGAACACTGCAGAGGGCAAAGACAAGGGATTTTCAGACCACTTTTCTATCGGGTACGCCCATTTCCAATTCCATTACGGAGGTCTATGTGCTGTTCAAATATCTAATCCCGCATAGAATGGAACAGATGAACATTACATCATTCGACCAATGGGCACAGGTCTTCGCCAACAAATCCTATGAATTTGAACCTACCGTCTCGGGGGATTATAAAGTTCGCGAACGCTTTCGTTCGTTCAAGAAAATGAAACTGTTGTCCTCACTGTACAATGAGATTTCCATAATTGTCAACGGAACCACGCACCAAATCGATAGGCCCAAAATGCAGCTCGATGTGCACACGCTAAAACCCACGGCGGCCCAATTGGAATATTTTGAACAGATCAAGGAATTTCTAAGAACGGGGGACAGCAGCCTATTATATGGGGATAAGGACTATACGGAAGACCAAAAAAGCGCCCTCTCACTGATTGCCTTGCACCACATGAGAAACGCCTCCATAGACCCAAGGATGTTGAACCAGAACCTAGAAGATCCGGGCGATGCCAAACTGCAGAAAATAGCCTCCGAGGTATATGACACCTATAGGAAAACGGACGCTTTTAAAGGTACACAGGCCATTTTTTCGGACCTGGGCGTACCGAAAGACACATTTAATATTTACGATGAACTCAAACGCATTCTGACCGAAGAATTCGATATTCCCAAAGAAGAAGTGGTATTTATCCATGATTTCAAGACCGACAACAAGCGGCTGGAATGCTTTAAGCAAGTGAACGAAGGCACTTATAGGGTCATCATCGGTTCTACTGAAAAGTTGGGGACCGGTACCAATATCCAAGAAAGATTGGTACGCATCCATCACGTGGACATTCCCTATCGTCCGACGGACATCGACCAACGAAACGGTAGGGGAGTCCGTAAAGGCAATATTGGCGCAAAGCAGCATTTTGGGGACAAGGTCGTTGTTTCCTTTTACATTGTCGAAAACTGTACCGATGCCCTCATGCTCAACAACGTCAACATCAAGAAAAATTTTATCGAGCAATTGACCAATGGCACCATACAGTTCAATCGGCTGGATATGGGCGCGGTAAACGATGAGGGCACCATAGATTACAAAACGCTCTTGGCGGTCGCAAAGAACGACCCGTTGTATCTGGAAAAAGAGGAATTGGGCAAAGAATTGGACGAACTGGAACTGGAACGATCCATTTTCAAGAAGAACCGTTTGGAGGCCAAGAACAATATCGCCTTTTATGAAACCGAACTGACAAGAACGACAAAGAATATTGACAAACTTGAAAAAGACCTGTCCTTGTGGACCACGCTGCAAGAAAAGGACGTTTACTATAGTGCATTGGGAAAGGCACTTGATAGCCCCGATACCATGGATGCCAATATGTTGGGCCAAATACTTAATTCGAGGTTACAGGCCAAACGGGAAGAAGTTGGCCAGCATACCATTATGACTATATCCAATGCAAGACTGGTTCTTGACGTAGAAGACAAATTGCACCACCGCTTATTGGTACTTACCCCGAATGCCTCCTATGGTTATGGTTCCAAGAGAATCGTGGCCAACTGGCAAAGCCTGACCGACTATGTTTACAATGCCCTATCCAAAATCCCGAAATCCCTCTTGGCACAAAAGGAACATCTGGCCGAGTACAAAAAATCCATAAAGGCCAACCGGAAAGTATTGGAACTTGAATTCGACAAGACCGAAAAACTGGCATTGGTTCAGAAAAGGCTCGTAGAAATCAATACCGACCTTGATGAAAAGTACGATGCCGAACCGGAGGAAAAAGAAGAGAAATGTAACTCACAAAGTGCACGGTCACAGAATATAAACATGAACCAAGAAATTTCAATGTAAGGTTTAGGGCGTTGCCCGGGCTATCCGCTATATCGCCCTTGCGGGCCCCAAGGTTTCGTAAGCCCAAAAAGAGCTCCGTTGTCGCTTTCTTGGGCAACGAACCCTAACGGCCCGCCGCGTTCGATGCCGCTGCTATCCCTAACGCTTGCTTTTTACTCCTTGACCATTCTCTCCGTAAAACGCCTTATAGGCGATTGATTTTCATTTCGTTCTAACCAATCATTAAATAAATTCAGCTCAGAAGCTCCACAGTTAATTACATATTCAACACCCATAATTACAAGAACGAAATAATATATGCCCGGTTCGATGATTAAGAAATCCAATTCGTGAAGTACTTCGTAGGGTTTAGGATTGAATATAGGGTCTACAAACCGCGCCTCTTCGGAATAAATTCTACGCTGACTATAAATCCATTGTTCTCCTTTTCCAAACCGGGCATATTCACGTAATGGGTCTAATTCGGACATATCAATAACTTCATTCAGATTTGACTGGTTATGACCTGCTTTTAAAGCAAATAACTCCAGAGCGGTCTTTGCAAGAAAACGGGACATTTGGTAGTTTTTGTTTTCAGGCATATCCACCACTTCAAACATTAATTTATTGACCTTCTTGTTGCGTATTAAGTTTATTACTTTAGTATCATCGCCTCTAAAACCCAAACTATCCCCATCCATATACATATCAAACCAGCCACCATCTTTATGCGGAAATAGGGTTTTGTATGGGATGTTACGCTCTTTTTTAGATTTGATATTGTTTCTAAATCTTACATTTTGGAAATACTTCATCTCCAATAATGGTTTCTCAATTTTCACGGCAAAATATTGGTTACATTCATCACATACCACACCAGGTCGAAGAATCAATTCTTTATTGCCTAACGATTCTGGAATGATATGCTGAATACTTGAAGACCTGCCGGACGATTTCTTGCAGAAAATACAACGCATAATTCAAAAAATTAAAATAAGCTAGTTTGTATTTCAATACCCGGTGTGAAAGTTCCAATTATCATAAATGGATTTTTAGAACGATAATGAAATGCCTTGGTTGTGCCCAAATACAAATGCAAATCTTTTTTCAAAGCAAAATAGTCGAAGTATTTCTGCCTGACTTTCTCAACGGCAACCGCTTCATTTCCTTCTGCTGCCGCAAGTGTGTTTCTAAATAGTGCTCCAATTTCCCAATCTTCAATCATCATTGTACTTGACACCCCGTTTTCATCTTCAATTACATAAGAGAATTTATATGGAAGTTTTGCCACAACCTCGAAGGGTTCTTCTTCCATTTCGAATAAATTCCCTTGTTCTTGTAGCGCTTTTTGTTCATCTAATTTTTTCTTATCCCATTCGGCCGAAACTTTCTCGACTTTGAAATCGGTTACCTTAGCAGGTTTAAAGACGGCTAGGGATGTGCAGATGTCCTTATCGTGTGCTTCGGCTATAAGTGCCTTGATATCCGTATAAACTTTTCCAAGAACAATTTGTTTGCGTTTATACCAATTGCCTTTGGTATCAATTGTATTCAGAAGTGTAATCGGTGTGTCAATAGTGGCCGGTCGAAAACTTTCAGGTCTAAAGTCCTTGTCGTTATTTACAATATCTAATTCAATCCATTGGTATTTTGTATACTTCTCGTCCTTTTTTAGCTTCCTAAATGGTATAGGATATAGTCTTATCCAAGAACCGTCTTCTAGAAAACCTGCCGTACACACAAGTTCTCCGTATTTCGCCGAAAGGGAAGGGTAGGTTTTTACAGTGATAAGTACTTTTGTAAGCGCCATTTTTTTAAATATGCTTCAAATCGTATTTAAAATTAGGAGACTTCTTCAAATTTTCAGCTAGGTGGGTTCTATGGCATTGACAGGTATCGGCCTCAAAACAAGTAAGGGCAATACGCCTGTGTTTTTCCAACAAACTGAGTATAAAATTTTGACTTTCAATGGCCTCTTTTAGTACGGTCGCCTTATATTCATCGAAAAGCAAATCATAGTCTTCTTGCGTATTTAATTCTCGCCTTTTACTAGAATCAATGCCTACATCCGGAATATGGATGTACTCAATTCCCAATCGACTACAAAAACTACTTAAAGACTTTTTGCTAAAACCGTATTTCTGGCTCAAGGGGTTTCTTCTGACGTCTACAAGAAGATGGACATTGTTTTTTAGTAACCTGTTTAAGTATTCCTCTAGCGAAATACCTTCATACCCAATAGTAAATAAAACTGTAGATTCATCATTATGACGTGCAGTTACAACTCTTTCAAAAAACTTTTCTGGAAGAATTCTCTCTGCTATAATGCTATTGGTGGCATAATACGGAAAATTGATATATGTATGTTTTGTAATGACATCCGTTTTCATGCTTCCGTAAAGCTCGAAAGTTTCGTTGACAAGTTGCTTATCTACTGGGGTAAGTTCTTTATAATATTTCTTCTTTACATTAAGACTATAGGTTTTCTCTGATTCAACTAACCAATCATGTTTTACCATAGCCGCCAAATCCGCCTTCAGAGAATACGAATAGCACCCATATCGATAAGGAACGAAATCATAGTTGGGTTCTTTCTGCATTTGGGTCAACAAAAACATAAGTTTTTGAAGACGAGTGCTTTCCAATCCATCTTCAAACTTTTCCAGTAAAGCAAAAACCAACTTTCTTCGATAAAACATGATGTAAAATTACTTATTAATAAACAAACAGAAATATCAAGGTAATTCCTTAATGAAAAAGAACTACATGAATGCAAACGTAGAATAAGCGTTTTGATTGTTATTTCGGATGTAGAATCCAGCGCCCTATCGGGCGCTTTTTTGTGGACAGGGAGAAGGAAGAAAAGGGTGGATTTTAGCCTGTTTTTACGAGGATTCCCACGGGTATGGGCGTATCTTGAAAGAGAGTTAAGGAAGGAGCGGGGCAAATTAATACGGTGCAAACCAAGCCCCGCTTTTAACTAAATTTTTTTAAGAACTATAAATACCGTTACTATGACAGACTTCTTTTCAACATTACGGCAAACGGGTATAGAACAATATGGCATAAGTGTCTCTTTTGATGGGGATTCGGTCAGCGTGTCCGTTTTGCCCAAATCGAGTGCCAAGGACAAGGCCCTCCAATCCATAAAACCGCTTACCCTACGGGGAAACGTAACGGAAGTGGACGAGAAATTCTTTCAAGTTCTTCAAAAACCATTGGAGCAGACCAAGGCACTTTTCAGAAACACCGTTGCTTTTGAAAAAGCCTTGGCGGAAACCGAACAAAAGACCCAACAGGCCAAGAAGAAAAAAGAATCGACTACCAAAAAGGTCACCGAGTTAAAGCAACTTCTAAAAGAGAAGGACTTTAACCCCATGAGCGACCATAAGAAGGCAACGGACATTGCCAACGAAATCTTGAAGATAGACCCGAACCACAAGGAAGCGCAAAAGGTCATCAAGGATATGAAAGCATACGAATCCCCAAAACTTTTTCAATGATGGAAATCGCAACGATAGAACGCAAGTACATCTACCAAGACGGCAACAACAATGCCATTGAGTTGGATGATTTGGATAGCCAATTGACCCATCAGCAAGTGATGGAACACTATTCGCAGATCTATGCCGAACTGACCAACGCCAATATCATGGACAAGGGCATAGTCAATGGCCATCATGAAATCCATTTCAAGACCTTGGCAGGAACAAAGGGATAGACCGATGAACGTAGACGAATTTCTAAATCACGAAAGATGCACCCACAAACCGACACCCCTTTTATCGAAAGAACTCAAAGAGTTCCACGCCCGATTGTTCAAGGCGGTTCAACAATCCCATTACAGGTACGGAACGCAAAGACCGAAAGTCTTGCAACCAAAGGTTTTTCCCTTTCTGACCTGAGCGTTCTGCCTATTCTTTCCAAGCCGATAATCGAGGACGGATCATCGGTTGATATAAAGGCACTTGCCAGTTTAATGGTGGATGCCACCCGTAACTTTTCGGGAAATATTGACGACTGGCGGTTTTCGGCATCCGATAGCTTGGATGATTTGATATTGCGATGTGCCAATCGGCTGAAAGAAAGGGCAAGAATTGACCATATCGAAGTTTTACGGGAAGATGCCGACCTGCGCTTGGTCTTGAAACGCCATATCGGGAATCGTAGCACGGTCTATTGCATTCCGTTGCGACCCGTTATGCCCCTTCGATGGAAAAACCCTATGCTTTTTGATATACTAATGTCCTTTATCAAAAGCCTACCCTATATCAATCTTTTCCATACGGGAGAGGATAGGGTGGACTGGCTTTGGGAATATCTATTTGAGGAAGAAGCCTACCATAGGAAAAACGGGAGTGTTTTTGGTAATTGTAACTCGGTCAGGTTCTTTGGTCGCTACCAAAAGCTGTTCGACGAATACGAACCACAGGATTGGAAATTCCTTTTACTAAAATACCGTCCTCGAAAACCCCTGCACAAGGGAATCAAGGAACTGTTATCAAAAGCCGATACCATTGATTTTCGGGTGCCGTTCCGTATCGGAACAAGGGATGCCTATGAAAGTATGTTCGAGCATTGGGAATCTTTCCTGATAGTTGACGATGCGGACAGTGAATTTACCCGTTCCTATATCGAAATGCTCAACGAATGTTCCAACGAATATGACATTATTTCTGCCTATGAACTAACTACGGTCGAAAAAGGTAACCTACAGCCCTTTGAGGAAGGGTCGACCTACAAACTTAATCGATTGGAAGAATTTCTTACCGATCTCAACGAACTTTTAAGACTGCTTTGAACATGGAACAGATTGCCAATTTACGGCCCGATGAACACTTTCTTCCAAAATTTGCCATTATCGGTTATTCCCAAGAAGAAGATTATTACAACAGGGGGCACTACTTTTCATATCACAACATCGTAGGGGCAAAGCTTACGGCAGGGATGCCGCTGACCAAGGATACCGCCCGAAACCTCTTTAGGTGTTTGGAAGGGGATTTGATAAAGTTCAGGTTTAAGGGAATGTTGCCCAAGAACCTTATTCATTTTGATTTCAAAGGAAATCTCCAACTGGTATGGTACGTCCATCCAAAACAGCACACCCTGTATTTCGATACACGAACGGGTATCGCTTCGGGAAATTATCCCTTGCCAAAACTGATCTTCAAGCTTGAAGGGAACACCCTTAAAGTCTTTGCCCTCCATCGAAAGGATACATTGACCGACACCGTTTCATTGTACCACGCACCGTTATTGAACGTAGGGAGGCAAGGAAATGTATGTATGGGCAATGCCTCGATGGATTATGACGGCTTTGACTATTACGAGGACATCATGGGGTTTGTCGAGCAGCAATTCTTTCGTTCCGTTTTTACGGCTACCCATCACAACAACATTGCGAAAGGGAACATTGTGGATGTAATGAAACGGAATTTCAGGAAAACATTCTTTGATGACGCTCTACTGAAAAAAAACAAATTGACCTTAAAGGATTTATATGAAAACTAGAATTCATTTCGCTCCCAACTACTTTTACAATCCAACACATCCCATAACCATTGCATTGATCGGGGTAGGGGGTACAGGTTCCCTGATGCTGGCACGGTTGGCACGGATGGATTTTGCCCTGCGCCAAATCGGACACCCAGGTTTGCACATAATCGCCTATGATTCGGATATGGTTGAAAACAACAATGTTGGCAGACAACTCTATGCCCTTAGTGATGTAGGGGAGTATAAAGTGGTCAATGCCGTCAATAAGGTAAATATTGCCTTTGGTCTGCAATGGGAAGGAATTCCCATGGATGCACTTCCCGATGGCGAGGATATTCGGGCGAACATCATCATCACTTGTGTCGATAATGCCCGATTTAGAACGCTGTTATCAAAATCGCTTGCATTTCCCTTCAAGGGGTCTGAATATCAAAGCATGTTCTATTGGCTGGACATTGGCAACTGTAGGGATAGTGGGCAATTCGTGTTAGGAACTTTGTTCGAGGAAGAACGAAATATGGAACGGGAAGATTTTGAAATGGTGGACAAACTCAAAAACATCATCGATTTTTTTCCCGATTTGGATGCCCATGACATTCCCCGTCTTCAAGGTGCGGGATGTGCCTATTCCGATAAGCTGAACGAGCAATCACTTTTCATCAACGATGTACTGGTCGCCCATGCTTCCGATTGCCTATTTCGGTTATTGTACCACAAGCAGATTCAAAAGCATGGGGCATTTGTGAATTTGGAGAGTGGGAAGGTCAATTCGATTTTGGTCTAATTGAGAATTAAAATATTGACGCTAAAAAATATCAGACATGGAAACGTTGCATTATAAAGGATATGAAATCAAAATCGAGCGGGATGATTTTCCCCAAAATCCACTTAGGGATTGGGATGGGCATGTACTTTTTTGTCTAAACCACAAACGATATGATTTGCATAATAACACCGATTTTGATACCAATGAATTTGAGAGTTGGGAAGCTATAAGAGAAGCTATTGAAGATGAATATTGCCCCTTGGCCATATTGTCAGTTTTCATGTACGACCACGGTGGCATTACTATTAAGACTAGCCCTTTTATTTGCTGTTGGGATAGCAGCCAAATCGGTTTTGCCTTTATAGATATTCCTACGTTGAAGCAATGGGGTTTACGGGCAGGGGATAAAACTGCCAAGGAATTGGAAGAAATGATTAGGGACAATGTTCGGTTGTACGATGATTATTTGACGGGTAATGTATTCGGTTACTCCATTGCCGATTCCAGTGGAAATACTTTGGACAGTTGTTATGGCTATTATGGGGATTTGGGAAAGGAAGATATGATCGGGGAAGCAAAATCAAATGATGAGCATTACTTAAGGCAAAAGATCGTTAAACACGCTATTAAAGTGAAAAGATGGATCAGGTCACAAGTTCCATTAATATATAGGCAATCAATTGGCCAAATTCATTTTTACTCTAAATAACAAAAATGAAAACAAATAAAAAGAACAGATCTAACATCAAAGAACAGCATTACGGGACAATTCACAATTTCGTCTACCACAACGAAAGGACAGGATTATATGGTAAAAAGTTGGAAGCCTTGTACCGATTGGTGCAATGGAAGGGAAAACCTCTTGATTTTCCGACTGACCATAAATTCTATAATGTCAAGGTTATAGAATATGCCGATAGGGATTTCATAGGTTTTATCAGAACGGGGTTTTCAAAAAAAGCTTTCTTTCCGTGTAAATTGCAGACCGTTGCGCTTCGGCTTTTGGGTAATACTGGCAAATCAAAAGCACCATTGCAATGACCATGTATGCACATTTAATCACGATTTTTAGAAAAATCGACCCAGAAAAACTGTATTGGGAGTTTACCTATTTTGAGGAAAGGTCTTTTCAATCCGCAGCATTTGGGGCAAGAAAAAAAGAATTATTCAAAATTGATGGCAAATTCTACCGTGTGGATATAGTCGAAAAAATTAGCCCTTTGAAACAGCTTCCGAATTTGGTGGTCAAGCACGGTAGGCACACTATTTTTAGAGACTATGTGGAATGATAAGGAAAAACCAAAAATGTTGTACATATGTTGTACAGAACAAAAAAACCCAAGATTTTCGTCTTGGGTTTTTTATCATCAAAAAGTAGCGAGAGGGGGACTTGAACCCCCGACCTCTGGGTTATGAATCCAACGCTCTAACCACCTGAGCTACCTCGCCATTTACTACAATATTTCAATTTTGTCTCCGGGTTATGAATCCGACGCTCTAACCAGCTGAGCTACCTCGCCGTGATTTTGATAAGCGGGTGCAAATATATGTTTAAATTTTCGCTGAATCAAAATTCATTATTAATTTATTATTTGATATTTATTTTTATATCTTCCCAAACTATACTAAAGTTGAAAAACGATTTAAAGAACACGACAATGAGTGATAAGGTTAAATTTGAACTGGAGTTCGTAATCCAGGCTTCGCCTCAGTTGCTTTACCAATATATTTCCACGCCCTCGGGACTATCTGAATGGTATGCCGACAACGTTAATTCCCGTGGGGAAATATTCACGTTTATTTGGGATGGTGCAGAAGAGAGAGCTAAAATGCTTAAACGTAAGAGTGAAGAATTTGTGAAACTGGCATGGGAAGAAAATGAGGATGATTCCTTTTTTGAAATGCGCATTATAGTTGATGAAATAACCAAGGATGTATCCTTGTTCATAACAGACTTTGCTGAAGAAGATGAGGTGGACGAAGCAAAAATGCTCTGGGAAAACCAGGTTTCGGACCTTAAACAGGTTCTTGGTTCAACCTAGCCTTATTCTCAAGTAAACCGTATCTTTGGTCCCGATTAAAATCGGGACTTTTTTATGGTCAATTGTAACGGAGAACTTTTAGCAGAGGATAAAGCGATTTTCAGCCACAACAACAGGGCGTTCAAATATGGCGATGCACTTTTTGAAACGGTTCGTTACGTAAATGGCACCCTCTTTTTTTGGGAAGACCACTACTTTAGATTGATGGCTTCCATGCGTATTCTGAGGATGGAAATCCCAATGGAGTTTACCTTGGAGTTTTTGGAAGAGGAGATAAAGAAGACCATTACATCCAACGATCAGAAAAATGGTGCAGTCCGTGTACGTTTGACCGTATTTAGAAACGAAGGCGGATTGTACACACCAAGCACCAACGACGTGTCATACGTAATCGAGACCAATCCAATGGAATCTCCTTTCTTTATTCTGAATGAAGATGACTATGAAGTGGAATTGTTCAAGGACTATTATGTGAACAAGGACATGATCTCCAATCTAAAATCCACCAATAAAATTTTGAATGTGGTGGCTGGTGTTTATGCCGAAGAAAATGGTTATGCAAACTGTTTATTGGTAAATACGGACAAAAAGGTGGTGGAGGCCATTAACGGAAACCTATTTTTGGTGAAGGGCAATGAAATTAAGACTCCGCCCTTGGGCGATGGATGTTTGGATGGCATCATAAGAAAAAACCTTATGAAAATCATAGCAGGCTCCGAAGAGTACGATTTGGTTGAAGATTCCATATCTCCTTTCGAGCTTCAAAAAGTAGACGAGTTGTTCATTACCAATTCCATTGTGGGCATACAGCCTATCAGTAAGTACAGAAAAAAAGAATATGACACCAAAGTGGCTAAGAGCTTGATCGGTAAGCTGAATGCAAAGGCAAGGATTGGTTAATTGAGCGTGGGGTTTTCTGGGGCATTGGACCATAAAAGATAGTCGCCACCAAGTTCCACCATTTTTTCTTTCCAAAAGGCATTGGCCGATTTCTCCAAAATATCGCTTTCGTATTCGTTGGGCAAAACCACCCATGATTTTGAAGAGAGTTCTTGATCTAACTGACTTATGCCCCAACCGGAATACCCTAAAAAGAACCTGATATCTTGTTCGGTAATGGTTCCGTTATTGATGAGTTCAACGGTCATTTCAAAATTACCACCCCAAAATATTCCGTCGGAAATTTCGATGCTATTTTCAATGAGGTCCGGTACTTTATGGATAAAGTAGAGATTGTCCTGTTCAACAGGCCCTCCATTAAATACTTGAAAGGGAATGGTAATATCCGAAACAAGGTCACAAATGGTATAGTCCAACGGCTTGTTTAAAATAAAACCTACCGAACCTTCATTATTGTGTTCGGCGATGAGTACAACGGACCTGTTAAAAGAAACATCTCCAGTAAGTGAAGGTTCCGCTACAAGTAAATTCCCCTTTTTTGGCTTTTGACTTACCATTTACCTGATTTCTTGTATTTAAATTTAACATATTATTCAATATATACAAAAACAGAGGCCATATTAAACTAAAAAAGCACTCCAAAAGGAGTGCTTTCATATATTAAATAAAATAATTGATTAGTTTACTGCACCGCTCAATTCAGCACCTGCTTTGAACTTTACAACGTTCTTAGCGGCAATCTTAATAGTAGCTCCAGTTTGTGGATTTCTACCTTCTCTAGCACTTCTTCTAGAAACTGACCAAGAACCAAAACCTACCAAGGAAACTCTGTCTCCTTTTTTAAGCGTTCCTTCTACATTTCCCAAGAAAGATTCCAATGCTTTTTTTGCTGCTGCTTTAGTGATGCCAGCATCAGCTGCCATAGCATCGATTAATTCTGTTTTGTTCATAATGGAATTAAATTAATTGTTGTTAATATAATTTTAATGCTGAACAAATTTATATGGATTTGCCACTCACGCAAGTAAAACCAAGGGAAATCGGGGATTTTGTTGATAACTTGAAACGTTTGTTGATAAAGTCGGAAAAAAATGACAAATTTTCCCAGCCCAATCATAGCAAGGCTTTAGCGAAGGTGCGCCTCATTTTCCAGATTTAGGCCATTCAAAACCTCGTTGACCTGCATTCTTCGTTTACCGGGCAGTTGTAGTTCAAGAAGGGAAATATATCCCCCCTTAACGGCTACCTTCAACGATTTTTTTTCTGCGACCAGTTCCCCAAGGTTGTAGTTGTGGTCTGCCCGTTCCATTTCAGTTTTAAAAATCTTCATGGGTTCGGCTTTTCCTCCATTTACCAATTTGGTCCAAGCGCCAGGGTAGGGGCTTAATCCCCTGATATGGTTATAAATGTCCTCAATCCCGGCATCCCAATCAATTCGGCAGGTGTCCTTATGGATTTTCGGAGCAGGTTTAAGTTCAAGGCTTTCGTCCTGCTTTTGTAGGGTGACCGTTCCTTCTTCAATTTGCTTGCAGGTCTCCACGACCAAATGGGCGCCAAGTTCCATCAACCTATCGTGTAAGGTGCCTGCGCTGTCGTCTGGTAGTATCTTTTCCGTTTTTTGAAGAATAATATTGCCCGTGTCTATTTTTTCATCAATAAAAAAAGTGGTTACGCCAGTCTCCATTTCTCCGTTTATTATCGCCCAATTGATGGGTGCTGCACCGCGATATTGGGGCAGGAGGGAGGCGTGAAGATTAAAGGTGCCGTGCTCGGCCATTTGCCAAACCGTTTTGGGCAACATTCTAAAGGCAACTACCACCTGTAAGTTGGCATCCAAGCTTTTGAGCTCTTCCAAAAAAGCTTCATCCTTTAAATTGGTGGGTTGCAACACCTTTAAGTTATGCTTGACCGCAAATTGTTTTACGGCCGATTCCTGAACCTTGCGGCCACGTCCTGCAGGCCTATCGGGTGCGGTAATAACGCCAACTACATTAAAATTAGCTTCCAAAAGCTGCCTTAGGCTACCCACGGCAAAATCGGGGGTGCCCATAAATACGATTCGCAATGTGTTATTTTTTGATGTACTCATTCTTAAAGTTTAGGGAGACCAACTCATCTTCCAGTAGTCTTTCCAATGTTTTCAAAAGTTGTTTTTCATCGGCCCCCATTTCTTTTTCCAGCTGTCGGGATGTGTGGGGACGGATTTCCAAGAGTTCCATGATTCTTTTCTCCAAATCGTACGGAGAGGTCACTTTCTCTTTCTTGGTACAAATATCGCATGTGCCACACTTTTCCGCATTTTTTTCTCCAAAATAATTCAGCAAGTAAATACTACGGCATACTTTCTTATTGGAAATATATCCCAACATTGCCGCCATGTTATTTTGCTTAACCTGATTGAAATCCTTTATTTTTTTGGCAAATAAATTAATGGTATGGTCATCTTCCCTTGGCACCAAAAAACTGATTTCCAGGTCAGAAGTATTGTTTTGGTACTCCGCAATGCTATCATCGGCCAGTTGTTGGAGTAGCTGTTTTAACCTTTCCTCGCTTGTCCCTGTTTTTTGGGATAACATGTACAGATTGATTTTGGTCTCGTATTCGGTTATGCCCCCATAGGTTCTTAAAATAGTTTGGATGATGGGTGCTGTTTTCCTGTTTTTATCCAGATAATTGAAAATCTCGGCTTTGGAGGCCACAAATCGAAGCGTGGTTTTCTCCTTAAAATTCTCGGCAAGCGATAGCACTGAATTTTGGTCTAGAATACGGAGCGCATTAAAGGTCATATTCGCATTGAATTCGTAGCGTTTACAAAACTCATTGAATTTAAAAGCCATTGGTTCGGAAACAAGTTCACCGTAGGATATCTGAAAATAATTGTTGAGCTTGGAGTATACTTGTTTTACGAAGGCAACATTGGGCAAGGTGGACAAAAATTGTTGTTTGGCCTTGTCTTCGTCTTCTTTTGAAGTTATGATGATAGCGGTTGATGGTTCCCCGTCACGCCCAGCTCTTCCTGCTTCTTGAAAATAACTTTCCAGACTATCCGGTATATGATAATGTACCACCAAACGAACATCTGGTTTGTCCACTCCCATGCCAAATGCATTGGTGGCCACCATCACCCTAACTTTTCCACTTAACCAAAGGTTAAGCTTTTCTTCTTTATCCGATTTTGGAATACCACCGTGAAAAAAAGAGGCTGAAATACCTTTCTTGATCAAAAAGTTAGCCAATGAAATGGACATTTTTCTGGAGCGGACATATACAATGGCGCTTCCTGGAATTTTGTCCATGTACTTATTGAGCTGGTAAAGTTTGTCCTCGGAACGTTTTACTCTAAAATTAATGTTGGAGCGAGAGAAGGAGTCCTTAAAAACGCGGACATTTTCCAGTTCCAGATTCTCTACGATATCATCTACAACTCTTGGTGTGGCTGTTGCTGTTAAGGCAATCATTGGAACATTGGGAGCGAGTTCCTTTAAAATGGAACACGCTAAATAGGCCGGTCTAAAATCGTTTCCCCATTGCGAAATACAATGGGCTTCATCAATAGCAATGAGATTAACGTTCATTTGTTGAATCCGCTCCCTAACAATGGTTTGTTGCAAGCGTTCGGGGGACAGGTACAAAAATTTATAGTTGCCATACAGGCAATTGTCCAACAGATCGTTCAACTCGCTGGGCGGTATACCCCCCGTTAGAGCAATGGCTTTGACCCCTCGTTTTTTTAATTGGGCAACTTGATCTTGGATGAGTGCCACCAAAGGAGAAACCACAATGCAGATACCCTCCATGGCCAGTGAAGGCACTTGGTAGCAAATGGATTTACCACCGCCCGTAGGCATCAGGGCCAAAACATCTTGCCCAGATAGAACGGTGTTTATGATCTGCTTTTGGGATCCTCTGAAATCATCATACCCCCAAAATTGTTTTAAAATGCTTGTAGTGTCCTTTTGCACTATAAATTTTTAAGTGTTTCCAAAATAAAATCAATCCGATTTAGGACTTCATCTTTTGGCACTTCGATGGGGTTATAGCCAAATTGTGTATAGACTTTCATCAAGGAATGATGAATGCTCTCTGCTTCTTCAAAGGTTTCCATCCGTTCATTATCGGAAATATAAATTTCTTTCCAAGGGGGAACAATAAAAACCGAATCGTATCTATGGTTTTCGCAATGTGAAATAAAAAAGTGGTCGTATTCTTGACCGAAAAAGTCCATATAGGCCAGTACATCCGGTATGCCCCGGTCAAAAAAACTAATGGGGGCATCAATATGGAGCGATTCCTTGAAATGGGAAGTTCTGCCCTTCAACAAATCTTTGTTGAACTGCAGCGCATCATCTACAAATACAAGTGGGTTGGAAATATATTCCTCGGACTGTCCCTCTTCCTTTGCTTTGGAGGTCATGTCCCTGATAATTTCGTGAAAGCAATGGAAACCTTTGCTTTCCAATCCATTTACTATAGATGTTTTCCCTGTACCGGGTGCTCCCGTAATAACTATTTTACTCTTGCCCAAAGACCTTTAATTAATACTACAAAGTAATGAAATCGTCGGAAGGAAAAAAAATTGATGGGTAAGCCATATATTTGTATAAAATTGAGGTATGGATAAGAAGGATACAGAAGAATTCTACGAGAAGCTAAAGGAGAAATTGTTGGATAGTACGAGTTGGCCATCCATCTACCTCTACAAATTCATTGTACCAACCGACGAGGAGCGAATCTCTCAAATTCATGAAATTTTTGACAACACCGGAGCCGTTATAGAGTCCAAAAAATCTAAGAAAGGGACTTATACCAGCTTATCCATTACGGTTCATTTACAGAATCCTGATGAAGTTATCCTGAAATACAAGGAAGTTTCCGTTGTAGAAGGGGTTATTTCCCTGTAAACCCTTTGTTTGCCATAATTTTATTAATTTGCAGGCGTTATCGGATTGACTTTCCAATTATCAAATTTCTAAACACATTAGTTTGAA
The DNA here is from genome assembly GCF_017313275.1 of Flagellimonas profundi. GTDB lineage: Bacteria > Bacteroidota > Bacteroidia > Flavobacteriales > Flavobacteriaceae > Flagellimonas > Flagellimonas profundi. Next base: position 839,548 of record NZ_JAFLNM010000001.1, read on the forward strand.
CGAAGTATACAACCTAGAATACAATACAGAGCGTCCAAAACTCTTTATTCCCGAATATGGCCGTCATTTTCAGAAAATGGTGGACTATGCAGTTACCATAGAAGACCGTGATGAACGAAACAGGGTGGCCAAGTCCATCATCAGTGTAATGGGAAATTTACAGCCCCACCTAAGGGATGTTCCAGATTTCCAACATAAGCTCTGGGACCAGTTGTTTATTATGGCCGATTTTAAATTGGACGTGGATTCCCCGTTCCCCATTACCTCAAAAGAGGTTTTGCAACAACGACCAGAACCTTTGGAGTATCCGCAAAACTATCCGAAATACCGTTTTTATGGTAACAACATCAAAAGAATGATCGATGTGGCCGTAAAGTGGGAAGAAGGTGATAAGAGGTCTGGTTTGGAATATGCCATTGCCAACCACATGAAAAAATGTTATTTGACCTGGAACAAGGATACGGTCGAAGATATTGTGATATTCAATCACTTAAAGGAATTGAGCGATGGACAGATTGATTTGGCCAAAAGCGATGAGAGTTTGACGGAAAGCGGACAGTTCCTAAAGAACAGACCAAGCAGATCCAAGTCCAGCAGTAACCGCGGTAAAAAAGGACAAAGAAGTCGCAAAAAACGATACTAAATTCCAAAGGAATAAATGGGTACATTTCGAATAGAGGGCGGACACCAGTTGCATGGTGAAATTACGCCTCAAGGGGCAAAGAACGAAGCACTGCAGATTCTTTGTGCCGTATTGCTTTCAGAAGAAAAAATTACCATAAACAACATACCTGACATTGTAGATGTCAATAAATTGATTGCCCTTCTTGAGGATTTGGGAGTTAAAATCCAAAAGAAAGGCAAGGGTTCCTATACCTTCAAGGCAGACGATGTCAATTTGGATTACCTGCAATCCGCAAAGTTCAAGGAAGATGGTCGCGGACTTAGGGGTTCCATTATGTTGGTAGGACCATTATTGGCAAGGTTTGGTAAAGGATACATTCCGAAACCTGGTGGCGATAAGATCGGAAGGCGAAGATTGGATACCCATTTTGAAGGATTTATAAAGCTTGGAGCACAGTTCCGTTACAACAAAGAAGAACACTTTTATGGTGTAGAAGCCGATAAGCTCACGGGAACTTACATGTTGTTGGACGAAGCTTCGGTTACAGGTACTGCCAATATTGTTATGGCCGCTGTTCTGGCGGAAGGAACAACCACAATTTACAATGCTGCATGCGAACCTTATTTGCAACAATTATGCAAAATGTTGAATCGCATGGGGGCAAAGATCACCGGCATCGGATCCAACTTATTGAAAATTGAAGGAGTGGATTCCTTGGGAGGCACCGAACATACCATGTTGCCCGATATGATCGAGATAGGTAGTTGGATAGGTCTGGCCGCCATGACACAAAGTGAACTTACCATAAAAAATGTAAGTTGGGACGATCTGGGTCAAATTCCGACTGTTTTCAGGAAATTGGGAATTACGCTGGAGCGCAAAAACGATGATATCTTTATTCCAAAACACGAAGAGGGATACGAAATACAAAATTTTATTGACGGGTCTATCCTTACCATTGCCGATGCGCCATGGCCTGGGCTTACTCCTGATTTGTTGAGCATTATTTTGGTTGTTGCCACTCAGGCAAAGGGTGAATTACTTGTTCATCAAAAGATGTTCGAGAGCCGATTGTTTTTTGTGGACAAACTCATTGATATGGGAGCAAAAATAATTCTTTGCGATCCCCATCGTGCCACAGTCATTGGTCACGATTTTAATTCCACTTTAAAGGCCACCACCATGGTATCGCCCGATATTAGGGCAGGAGTATCCCTTTTGATCGCTGCATTGTCCGCTAAGGGTACATCCACTATACATAATATTGAGCAGATAGATCGTGGTTATGAAAATATAGATGAGCGCTTACGCGCCATAGGAGCCAATATAGTGAGGTTGTAATATTATTTACTAATCCTTTGGGATCAGTATGGTCACACGTGTACCCGTATTGTTGTTTAAGTTTTCCACTTTTACCAAATCCTGATTTGAAAAACCCTTTAATGCATTAATCCTTTTTTCTGTAAGGTACATTCCTCTGGATATCCTATTGTGGTCTTTCGCGGCGTTGGACTTTATTATCCCCAAACCGTTGTCTTCAATAACACATTCCATATGATTTCCTTTGTCATTAAAAGTGATGGTCAGGTGTTTCGAACCTTTTTTCGGCATCAAGCCATGAACAATGGCATTTTCAATGTAAGGTTGAACCAAAAGCATGGGAATTTCATATTTGTCGAGGTCCAAATTTTCATCAATATCAAAGGAATAGCTGAAGGAATCATCAAAACGAAGGGCTTCCAATTCAATATATATTTTTAAGAGCTCAATTTCTTCCCGCAGTACCAAGCTCACGTTGATGGAGCTTTCTAAAACTTGCCGTAACAGTTTTGAAAATTTGCTGAGATATATGAGAGCTCCTTTTTTGTTGTCCGAGTTGATAAGGTGTTGAATTGAGCTAAGGGAATTAAAGATAAAATGAGGGTTCATTTGGGCCCTCAGCATTCTTTTTTCCAATTCCACGTTCATTTCCTCTATAACTTGTTTTTGCTCGGAAATCAATGTGTTTTTTTCTCTAAGGATCGTATTTGATTTCCGTTTGTTACGATAACGATAATATAGTAAGCTGGCCGAAAACATGAATAAAGCGGAAATGATTGCAAGATAGATTATGCGTTTTTTGTTCGATTCGACCCTGGTGTTCAACAAGGCCAATTCCAACTCATTTTCTTTAATTTCTTTATCCTTTAAATAGACTTCGTGCTTTATCTGGAGGTTTTGGATTTCCTTGACCTTGGTCTCGTTCATTAGGCTATCCTTATAGGCCATGGCTTGATTTGAATGAAAAATCGCTTTTTCGAATTGGTCTATGGTATTATAAATTTCAAATGCTTTTTCGTGCGCTTCCCGTTTTTTCTCATAGGCTCCCTGTAGGCCTTTCAATACCTCAATGTTTTTATTGGAATACACTATGGCACGATCGAATTTTTTTTGATGGAACATCAGATTGGCCAAATTATAGTACACCACTGCCTTTCCTTGTTCAAGGGAAAGTTGTTTAGCTAAATCCAATGCTTTCAAAAGGTATTCTTGGGATAATTCCCATTGTTCCAACTGCAGGTAACAATCACCAATATTGCTGTAAAGGTCGAATAATTTAATGTTGTTCTTTTGTTGTTCCCAATACGGGACTATTTTTAAAAACTTGTCCAGAGCTGCTCGGTAGTTGCCATCCGTAAAATCCATTACGGCTATATTTGCCTCAACGTCGTTCTGCATGGCCTCGCGATCTGGCCCGTTGTAAGTTTCCAAAGCCTTCTTATAACTGGCAATGGCCTTGTCCTTTTCATCCATCAGGTCATATAAAACTCCCAAGTTGTTGTAAACGGAAGCGGCATTTCTTTTTAGGTCGAACGAATCAATTATTTTAAGGCTATTTAGATAGCTTTCCTGACTTGCGGGATAATCCCCGATACGTTTGTATACGATTCCAAGTGAATTGTATATATCGCAAACCATGCTATGATCCTTATTTTGGTTCGCCACCGGAAGGCATTTGTTCAAATACTCCAGGGAACGTGCATAATTATCCGTCATCCCATGGGTAAGGCCTAGGGAGTAGAGCGCATTGGCTTTACCGGTAGCAAAATCGATTTCTTTTGATTTTTCCAAACTTTGCAATCCGTAGGCTACGGCATTTTCTTTATCGATAAATCTGAATTTTATCCCTAAAAGCCTTAAGATGTTTGCTTGAGTAGTATCATCAGCAGTTTCCAGTAAGTTCCGAAGGCTATCTATCTCCTTGGTTTGAGCAGAACAGATGTGCACTAATAAGAAAAAGAGAATGGTAGGATAAATCAGGAAACCGGGGGTCTTCATACAATACTTTAAAGCCAGAATAGCGTAGGTTAGCTTATGTTCAATACATACTCTGTCACGGTTTCAATTTATAAGAATTCTATTTAAAAACCCTCAAAATATTGAAGTAATATACCTAAGAGCCACCTCTGTAAGAAAAGAGTTATTTTTTTACATCCAATTTCCCATCTGGGTATAGTGCAAAGCGGCCTTTGTCCTTATCGTGCACATTATCTGGGTGTGGCCAAGGCCATCCGCCAAATTGCGTAAGGCGGTAATTTTCCATCACTTTTTGTATTTCGGCTTGCGCGTTCATCACAAAGGGGCCGTATTTGGCAACGGGTTCACCAATAGGTTTTCCTTGCAATAACATAAAATGGGCAGTTTTGGAGCCTACTTTAATGTGGACATCTTGGGTTGGGTCCAAAACGATTCCAAAGTTAGGTTGGATTTTTTTTTCGCCAATATGGATTTCATCACCATCATAAAAATACAGTACACGGTTTACTGTGTCGCTTGCACTGGGCAATATATATTCCGAATCTGCATCTACATGAATGTTCCAAACAGCCACTTCGTTTTCGGGGATGGCAGCCCAAGAATCGGGAGCGGGAGCAACAGGGTCAACATCCTTGTATGTGCCGGCCACCACTTTGATTTTAGCGCTTTCCTCTTCTACAACCGGAATATCTTCGTTCCAGAGCATTTTAAAATGAGGGTCTACAAATTTTCCGGTTTTCGGTAGGTTTAACCAGATTTGAAACAATTCCAAAGTGTTTCCCTCATCATCTTTTAATAACGGAAACATTTCGGAATGCTGTACACCTCTTCCCGCGGTCATCCATTGAACATCGCCCTTTCCGAATCTGCCAGCAGCTCCCAAGGAATCGGAATGATCACAAAAGCCTTTGTTCACAATGGTTATAGTTTCAAACCCACAATGGGGATGAGAAGGAAACCCTGGTATGGTTTGTCCGTGGTACATGCGCCATTCTTTAGTCGGATCAAAATCACTTCCCAAGTTTCTTCCTTTAAGCAAAGAAGGGTCAGGCCCCATGTCGCCATTGCCTTTTGGAAAATGGTCCAAATGGTACACGCTGAACAAAAATGGATCCAACGTTTGCCAAGGAGAACTTAACGGAAAGGTTTGCAAAACAGGGTCTTTCATAGCGCAATTTTATAGTTTAAGATCAAAAAGCCTGCTTTTGGCAGGCTTTTCAATTACATTGTAATTCAGTTTATTTACCAGGGATCGGTGGTGGACCATCGATCATGGCCTCATATTTTACATCACCTTTTCTGGTCTTATATTCTTCTTTTACTTTCTCCACCAATTTAGAATCGTCAAAAAGGTCGAACATGGTCATTCCCATGGCCTTGGAGGCATAGACCATTCCTTTGTGCCCAATGCTCATTCCACCACAGGCAACCACGGCCCATGAGTGCCAAGGAGTTCCTTTTGGAGCAACGGTAACACCAAGGTTAATGTTGGGTACATTCCAGCTAACATCACCTACATCCGTAGAGCCTCCGCCAGGTAGTTCCTCTGTTTCTTTTAAGGGATGAACCTCTCCATCCATGCCCACTTGAGGCTTTCCTGTAGCTTCTTGTATGGCCTTACCATAGGCGGTTTCCTCAACGGTATAGGTAATAGGGCCCAAAAGCTCTAGGTTGTTCTGCATTATTTTTCCTCCTTCACGGTTGACCAAGGTTTCGTAAATACCGGAGATCAAAGAATATTTATAATCCACATTGGCCATTATAGCGGCACCTTCGGCCATTGCTTTTACGCGTTCAAACGTTGGGAGCATAACATCTCTTTTGGGGTCACGAACCCTCACCCATAAACGGGCATAATCCGGAACCACGTTCACTACTTGTCCACCGTCTTGAATATGATAATGGATACGGGATGTTGGTCTAATGTGCTCTCTGTAATAATTGATTCCGGTCGTGTACAATTCCAGGGCATCGGAGGCACTACGACCATTCCAAGGGTCGGCGGATGCGTGGGCAGCCTGTCCGTAGAATTCTACCATAAAGTCCACCAAGGCCAATCCACTCTGTACATCGGCTTCAATTTCGGCAGAAGGGTGCCAACTTACGTTAACATCCACATCGTCCCAAAGTCCAGCTTCTACCATCCAAACTTTTCCGAAGAATTTTTCTTCGGCCGGCGTTCCGAAGAATTTCACGGTTCCTTTGATATTTCCAGCTTCGATTTGTTCTTTAATCGCAATGGCAGCTCCCAAACTGGCAGTACCGAACATGTTATGACCGCATCCATGTCCAGGTTCGCCCTCAAACCTTGGGTCTTTGGTTGGAACGGTATTCTGCGAAAGGCCTGGAAGGGCATCAAACTCGCCCAATACACTGATTACCGGAGAACCGGACCCATAAGTGGCTACAAATGCAGTTGGAATGTTGGCCACGCCCCGGGTAACGTTCATCCCGTTTTCTTCGGCATAATCTGCAAGTAATTTTGAAGAAATGGATTCTTCAAAAGCGGTTTCGGCCAGTGCCCAAATGGAATCGCTGATTTTAATTAGATTTTCTTTGTGCTTTTCTACCGAAGCAACGACGGCTTTTTTGTCCTTGGTCATCTTTTGGGCCGATAAGTTCAGCGATATCAATCCCAAAAGGAGTAAGGTTGAAAGTTTCTTCATTTTAAAGGTTTTGAGTTAGTTATGTCCTGTTGGATTGGTCAAGCTTTTTAGAGACAAAGCAAAACGGTTTCAACAGAGAACTAAAATTAACGAAAAAGCTTTAACTGACCGCTTCTTTATATGTTTTTAAACATCTTTCACGGGCCATTTTATGATCAACAATGGGGTCGGGATAACTCAATTCTTGAAGGTCTGGCACCCATTTGTTGATGTACCTCTTGTCCTTATCAAATTTCTTGATCTGTGTGGTTGGGTTAAATATCCTGAAATATGGAGCGGCGTCCACTCCGCTGCCTGCGGCCCATTGCCAGTTACCTACATTGCTGGCCATTTCGTAGTCCAAAAGCTTTTCGGCAAAATAGGCCTCGCCCCAGCGCCAATCAATCAACAGATGTTTACAAAGGAAACTGGCGACCAACATACGAACACGATTGTGCATATAACCTGTTTCATTCAACTGGCGCATTCCAGCATCCACCAAAGGATACCCTGTTTTTCCATTTTTCCATTTTTCAAACTCTTCTTCATTGTTTCGCCATTCGATTCTGTCGTACTTAGATCGAAAGGCCTCATTTACAGTATGTGGAAAATGCCAAAGAATCTGCATAAAGAATTCCCTCCAGATGAGCTCGTTCCAAAAGGTCTCGTTCTTTTCATTTATGGCTTTCTTAACCATTTTCCGGATGGAAACAGTGCCAAAACGTAAATGCGGCCCCAGTCGGGAAGTTCCTTTTTCCTTGGCGGGATAGTCCCGTGTATCCTCATATTTTTGAATCAAATCGGAAGTAGCCGTAAAATCGGGAACTTTTATGGAAGATTCCTCAAACCCCATATCTTGTAAGGATAGTTGCGGTAAGTTATTGGATTGATATAGTTTTTTACCGAGATCGCTAAGCGTATCGTATTCCACCAGATGGATGGATGGATTGAAATTCTCCTTCCATTTCCGCATAAATGGGGTGTACACTACATAAGGATCTCCATCGTCCTTCACCACTTCGTCCTTTTCAAAAATCACTTGGTCTTTAAAGGTGTTGAACTGCACATCATTTTCCTCTAAAAATGATTTTATTTCACCGTCCCGTTCTTTGGCATATGGTTCGTAATCGTGATTGGTGTAGACCGCTTCGATAGTGTAGTTTTCCAATAATTGTTGGAAAACCTTTTTGGGTGTACCATGAAACTGTGCGATTCCGCCATCATGGTTTGTACCGAGCTGATTGCTTATTTTTTGTAGTTGCTCATGGATAAAGGTTACCCTTGCATCATTTTTTGGGAGATTTTCAAGTATTTCGGTATCAGAAATGAATATCGGCAATACAGGAACATCGTTTTGAAGTGCCTGATACAACCCTACATTATCATCCAACCGTAAATCACGTCTAAACCAAAAAATTATGACTTTATCTTTCATTAACTCACGTTTAAACTGGACATTCCGCCATCTACCCCAATAACCTGTCCTGTAATCCATGAATTATCGGAATCCAGTAAAAAGGTAGCCATGTTCGCAATATCCGCTGCATTGCCGACTCTTTTCATGGGATGTCTTTCGGCCATCATCTCTTTTTTCTTGTCATTGCTCAACAGCCGCTCCGATAAGGGAGTATCCACCAAGGAAGGGGCGATTACGTTCACCCTTACTTTTGGTGCGTATTCTGCCGCCAGGGCACGGGCAAATCCCTCGATAGCTCCTTTTGCCGCCGAAACACTGGTGTGGAATGGCATTCCCGTTCCCACGGCCACAGTACTGAAAAATACCATGCTTGAACCTTCGTTCATTCTGTTGATGATGGATTTTACCGTTTTTGCCAAAGCGATAAAATTGATTTCCATATCGTTTTGAATGGTATCGACACCCATTGTTTTAAATGGTTTCAGATTGATGCTCCCCGGGCAATATACAAAGCCGTCCAATTTTTCGGGGATTGCCTTTTCGGAGATGTCCTCGGTCAGGGCATCAAAAGAAATGTGGGTGATGTCCAAACCTGAAAGATCCTCATTACTTCGACTGGCTACATATACCTGATTATTTTTGGAAAGTTTCTTGGCCAGTTCCAATCCAATTCCATAAGAGCCACCAATCAATAATATATTCTTTTTCATGTTATACTTTTCCAATGCTTAAAAAATTTTCTCTCCCATCCACTTGACCGAACAACTCGGCTAGCTTCTTTTCCCTAAATTCAAAAATCTTCTGCAACTGTTTTTTTACCAAAAGGGGGTGTGTTAGTTGTCCCAAAAAACCAAAGGGTAATTTATAATCAATAATATCCTCCATTTCCACACCTTCGGGAACCTCTTTCAAAAAGTGTTTATGGTGCCAAAGGGAGTAGGGACCAAAACGCTGCTCATCCACAAAGTATTCGCCATCTTTTACATGGGTAATTTCGGTAACCCATTTTGTGGAGATCAGAGGGAATGGCTTTACAATATATTGTATTACCTGACCTTGGAACATGGGTCTGTCGGCACCCGCCAAAATATGAAAACCCATATGCTGCGGAGTGATAACTGCCAAATTTTTAGGGTCTGAAAGGAAATCCCAAGCTTCTTTTTTGCTTATAGGAAATATTTGCTTTGATTTTAATTGATAAAGTTGCATCCATTTTAATTTACACAAAGATAGCAGTAAAATGTTTCATAAAAATATTAAAAAGTTAAACAAAAATTAAATAGAGGTCATTTATTTGCTACTTTTGTTTTAAGGTTTAATTAACAAATAGGGCATCGCTTTATCTTAATTTTGCTTAGCTGAACAATTAATACATATTACAACTATGAAAAAATTTGCACTCTTACTATTTACAATGGCAACGTGTTTTTCTTTGGAAGCACAAATACAAACGCCAGCACCCAGTCCATTTTCCACTTTGGAACAAAAAGTTGGATTGACCGATGTTACCGTTAAATATTCCCGCCCTGCCATGAGGGGTAGAACAGTATTTGGTGACTTGGTTCCTTATGGCGCTATTTGGAGAACAGGAGCCAATCAAAACACAGTTATCACTTTTAGTGATGATGTAACCGTAAAAGGAAAAGAACTCAAGGCTGGAAGCTACGCCATTTACACCAGACCGGCCGAGGCGGTTTGGGAAGTCTTCTTTTACACGGACACAGAAAACTGGGGTACTCCACAGGAATGGGACGCATCCAAGGTTGCTGCTACGGTAAAAGTTGAAACTATGGAAGTACCAATGCCCATTGAGTCCTTTACCATAACCATCGATGACCTATATAACAATGGTGCTACTTTGGGCATTATGTGGGAGAACACATATGTTGGAGTCGACTTTGTGGTTCCCACGGTTGATAAAGCGATGAAGAGCATTCAAGAGACCATGGCCAACAAAGAGGACCTCGAAGCCAATGACTACTTTGCCGCAGGTTCCTACTATTTCTCTGAGGGAGTGAATATGGAGCAGGCCAAGGAATGGGTCGACAAAGCTGTTGAAATGGGTGATGGAAGTGCCTATTGGATGATGCGTACCCAGTCTTTGATCTATGCTAAAATGGGAGATAAAGAAGCCGCTATCGAAGCTGCTAAAAGGTCTTTGGCCGCTGCACAAGCTGCAGGTAACCAGGATTATGTTAAAATGAACAAAGACTCCCTAAAAGAATGGGCTAAGATGTAATTGATACTTATATCAAGATAGTAAAAGACCCACTTTTGAAGTGGGTTTTTTTATTCCTCTATAGTGCTGTTGCCAAGGAAGTTATCAAATATTTGAGTAATTGTGGCCAATATAATGACCAATACACAACCAAATGCATTTAACCACAGGTAGGACATCCAATCAAAATACCAACCAATAATAACGATGATCTGGGTTACAATGGCGGCTACAAAAACAGCATTTCCTTTTACAAATTTGAAGAAAAAGGCCAACAAAAATATACCCAGTACATTTCCGTAGAAAATGGAACCGATGATGTTCACTAATTGTATCAGGTTGTCAAAAAGGTTGGCCACATTGGCGATCAAAATGGCAATAATCCCCCAAAGTAGGGTAAAGGCCTTGGTAGCCTTTAAGTAATGCTCCTGTGTATGTTCTTTGTTGCTGTTGCGTTTGTAAAGGTCAAGAGCGGTAATGGTACCTAGGGCATTCAATTCTGAAGCGGTGGATGACATGGCCGCTGAGAGGATTACCGCTAAAAGAAGTCCAATAAGTCCCATGGGTAGATTGTTCAGGATAAAATGAATAAATACATAATCCTTGTCATTGGTTTCAACGGAACCATCCGCTTTGGCAATTAAACTTTTGGCAGCTTCCCTGCTAGCATTTTCCTTCTCATTGATTTTTATGATATCCTGTTTTGCCTGTTCTATGGCATTATATTCTTTAAGTTCCAATGCGGCTGAGAAAGAATGCTGGGCCATTCTCTTTTCTTTCTCCAATTCTTTATGGTCCTCTTCCAAGGATTGATAGTCATTGGCATATTCCGATTGCATAACAGCTTCTGTGGCAGCGGGATTAAAATTTAGAGGAGAAGTGTTATACTGATAAAAAACAAATACCATAGCACCCACTAAAAGGATGAAGAACTGCATCGGTATTTTAAAAATTCCATTGAAAACAAGTGCCAATTGGCTTTCACGTACGGATCTACCTGATAAATACCGCTGAACCTGACTTTGGTCTGTCCCAAAATAAGCCAAAGCCAAAAAGAATCCCCCAGTAATACCACTCCAAAAAGTGTATCGATTATTGGTATCAAAACTGAAATCCAAAATATTCAGCTTGTTGTTGGCCCCTGCAATTTTTAAAGCTTTATCAAAAGAAATATCAGTCGGAAGAGCGCCCATTATAAAGAAAAAGGCAAAAAACATTCCCAACATTATGATGAACATCTGTTGCTTTTGGGTAACACTAACAGCTTTGGTACCACCAGAAACTGTGTATATGATCACCAAAATTCCAATGATAATGTTCAAAGTTCTTAGATCCCATCCCAATACCGCAGAAAGTATGATGGAAGGCGCAAAAATTGTGATTCCTGCGGCCAATCCACGTTGCACCAAAAACAACAATGCCGTAAGGGTACGTGTTTTCAGGTCAAAACGCCCCTCGAGCATTTCATAAGCAGTAAAGACCTTTAATTTTTTGTAGATGGGAATAAATATCAAGCAGATGACGATCATGGCCAAGGGAAGCCCAAAGTAGAACTGGACGAACCCCATTCCGTAATGAAAGGCCTGGCCCGGTGTAGACAAAAAAGTAATGGCACTTGCCTGTGTGGCCATAACGGATAAACCAATGGTCCACCACTTTACGTTATCCCCGCCGCGAACATAGTCATCCACGTTCTTGTTGCCACGAGTTTTCCAAACACCGTATGCAACGATAAAGAGTAGGGTGCTACCAAGAATAATCCAGTCGAGTAATGCCATTCAGGATACTAGTTGTTTAAAATCATTATGAGGTAAAACACCAAAATATATATGGCATTTAAAAGGATTACGATGCTGTATTCCTTCTTCCATTCAAATTTGGTATCCATATTATCCTTTGACATTACTGTCTCTTTTTACTTCATCTTTTCCTACCGAAAGCATATTTGCAAAGAGTTTATATGCTCCCGAAACCCCAACAGGCAATTCCCTGAAAAAGCTTAAACCGGTGTAAATATAGTGACCTTCTCCATAAGGTGCTACAATAAGGCTACCTTGTTTATCGGTTTCCCCTTCATCTTTCATGGATAGAATCGGTGTAAACTCTGAGCTCCACTCGCTTGGAAAATATAATCCTCGCTCTTGCACCCAACCATCAAAATCTTTTTCTGTGATGGCATTCGGAAAATTAACCAACGAATTATTCGGTGCCAATATTTTTACCTCAGCATTTTCGTCGGTGACCCTATCACGTGAAAGTGTCACATCGTAAGGTGCAATATTTTCAAATTGACTGGCCCACCTTCCTGCAGTGTTGTATTGTACGATCATGGTGCCGCCCCTTTCAACATAATCAAATAAAACAGGTTGCTTGAACTTTAGGGCGCCCACAACATTGTAGGCCCTGATCCCGACCACTACAGCATCATATTTGTCCAAATCCCCATTTTGAATATCGTTCGGGTCCACTAAATGGACTTGATAACCGATTTGCTCCAAACTTTCGGGAACATTGTCACCAGCTCCCATGATGTAGGCAATATGCTCACCGGACTTTTTTATATCCATGCGCACCACTTTGGCTTCCGAAGGAAGTAGGACAGATTGCTTGGGGATATGGTCATAATCAATTTCTACAAGCTCTTTATCGTATACTTTGTTGCCCATAGTGATTTTGGGCTCCAATTTGCCCTCGCTTTCCATATCGGGAGGGGTAACATTAAATGCAACGGATATTTCCTCTCCTTTTTGTGATATGGAAAAGGGAATACTGCTTGGAGAAACTACCCAACCCGAAGGATGGTTCAAGGCAACGGTACCGGACACATCATTCTTTCCAGCTCTAATTTTGACTTGGACCTCTTTGGTATCGGCGTTGGCAAAAATCAGCACTTTCTCGTCGATTTTGGAGGTAACATCAGGTAATATGGCAAAAGGCTCATACAATTCACCTCTATCAGGTCTGGAATAGCGGTGAACAACGGATTTCTCAAATGGAATTTCAACACCATCGACCTCTACCGTAAAAATAGCTTTGAAAGCACTTGGTGTTTCAGGTTTGCCAATTAAACTTTGGTCTGTAACAGTATATGTTCCCAAGGTTCCTGGTTTGTTCAACCAATAAGGACTGGTATACGATATATTTTCGGGCACCTTAAAGCTTATTTCAAAATTTTCTCTTTGATTGTCGACCAATACTTTATTGGGAGTTAATTTGGCATCGGCCCCAATAATTTCGATTTGTTTTAAAGTAACACTTGGAGATGACCTATTGATGGTTTCAATGTTGATCACTGTTTGGCTACCAGGAGTAGCGGAAGCACTTGCAGAACTAGCTTCCAAATACAGTCCTGCGGCAGCCAAAATAATTTTTTTCAATTCTTCGGACTTTAGGGTTCTCCAATGCTCATCTTCCACTTCTTGCAGTAATTCATATGCTTTTACAAGCTCAGGGATGTGTTTTGATGGGTTCTGAAAATCAAAATTTTCCTCAACATCATAAAGAATGTTACCGACGGCTTCGCCTCCTTCCACACGCGACCAAGTGGTGTTGATACCTTCAAAAACATTGTTGTTTTGGGGCATGTCACCTTTAAGGAGTTCAATATATTCATCAGATGATCCTCTATCGGTCAACCTGCCAAATCCTTGGCATAGGTGTTGACTACGAGCCATGGCGGCAATTTCGTTGTTGGATAGGCCAAGTTCCGGGTAGTAGGTGCCAACATCTAACTTTACCATACCCGACTTATCGGCTTCGGCAAACTTTTCCCTGCTTCCATATTGCCACCACGACGTGTTGTAAAAAATACGTTTAGGTTGCCAGGGCGTAGTCCATTGCAATTGGTCGGAGTACACATTGGGATTGTTGGCAAGATCAAAAGCCTCCATGCTCAAAATAGCAGAAGATGTATGGTGACCATGGGTGGAACCAGGTGTTCTGTGATTAAAACGGTTGATGATCACATCGGGCTTAATGTTTCGAATGGCCCAGACCACATCCGACAGCACTTTTTCCTTGTCCCAAATTTTTAAGGTTTCCTTCGGATGTTTGGAAAACCCAAAATCGATTGCTCGGGTAAACCGTTGTTCGCCACCATCCATGTGTCTTGCGGCCAAAAGTTCTTGTGTACGCAAAACGCCCAAAAGCTCAGCTAACTCAGAACCGATCAAGTTTTGCCCGCCGTCACCACGAGTCATGGAAAGGTACACGGTCCTTGCTTTTTCGTGGTTGGCCAAATAAGAAATTAGGCTGGTATTTTCGTCGTCGGGATGCGCCGCTACGTAAAGTGCCGTTCCTAAAAAATTAAGTTTTTGGATTTCATGAAATAGCTCTGCGGAGGTTAGCTTATCTGGTTTTTGGGCAAATGAATTTGTTAAAAATAACGTGGTTATGGAGAGGAATACCCAAAAATGCTTCATACTTGGTTGTTTAGTGGTTATTTCAAATATAGGTAGTTTGTAGGCAGTCATCCGATTCTTTAAAAGACTTTTAACATTGCAATTGCTTACTGTTATAAACCTAAACTGTCCCTTAAGATTAAATTCTTGTTGTCATTTTGCTGCCAATAGGCAGTTTTTAATGATTTGATTTTGGTAGCCGATGTTGTCAATGTTTTTGCATCAGAGCCAAAGCCGCTTTTTAATTCCTCTGTCCAACTTTCAATGGAATAGGGGAAATCAGCAGTGAAATGTATCATCAAATTTCGTTCCAATTTCGGGTAGGAAATGGTGTAAGTGGAAATGCCATCTTTGGATGAAAGTTGGGCATTGGCATTATATGCTTTTATTTCTTGATGACTTAATCTAAGGAACTCTAAAGAAGGAATCATGGAAACATCACCCAATGGAAGATGATCGGGATTGATTCGGATTTTGGTCCAGATTTCATTTTCTAAAATAGTTTTTTCCATGGAGAACGCTCGATCGGCCTCTCCTTCAAAATAAGAATGGGAGGTGAAGTCAAATTTTTCACGATTGTTCAGTTGGGAGTACACATGACCACACCATTCTTGAACGGATAAACTTGTTTTAAGCGCATGCTGATTATCGTAAACGGGATAAAAAGTACTGCTCATGATGGAGTAGGGATAGATGCCCGTCAAAAACTTTTTAGTGGCATTCAACTTTAAGACCGATACGTTTTCGGGATTGCTGTTGTTTGCTTTTACCTGTTCTGTGGGCAAAAATGGTTCGGTAACATAAATCAACACGGCCTTGCCATCCCGAAGCTCTCCATATCTTGCCTGTTCCAATTGATAAGAAGTAATTTCCGCCTCTCCCGCATACCAGTACTGTTTAAAATTTTCTGAAAGTGGATTTTTGGGAGGTTGCTCTTTGGTTTTTGTGGTAGGAGCGGTATCTGTTGATGTTTCCGTTTTGTTTTCCTGTTTACACCCTACAAATAGGAGAATCAACAATAAAAAAGAAGTGCCAAAGGTTGAGTTAAAGAATTTCATAAGCGTATTTTTTCAAAGTTATAGGTAAAGTCGGTTTATATCAATATACTTAACTTTTTCCAATACACGGAAAAATGTAGTTTTGCAAAATATTTCGGAAGCTAAACTTTTTGGTATGCAACAGATTGAGTTGATGGCACCTGCGGGTAATTTTGAATCCTTACAGGCTGCGTTGGACAATGGGGCCGATTCGGTATATTTTGGCGTGGAGCAATTGAACATGAGGGCGAGAGCCACTATGAACTTTACTTTGGATGATTTGCCCGAGATTGCGAAGCGATGTAATGCAAAAGGGGTACGGACTTATCTAACCTTGAACACTATTATATATGATCACGACCTTTCCATCGTTAAAACCTTGTTGAAAAAAGCCAAAGAGGTAGGGCTGACTGCGATTATTGCCATGGACCAAGCTGTGATTGCTTCCGCCAGGGAGTTGGGATTGGAAGTCCATATTTCAACCCAAATCAATGTAACGAATATTGAAACGGTGAAGTTTTACGCCATGTTCGCCGACACTATGGTATTGAGCCGGGAGTTGAGTTTGCGCCAGGTAAAGAAGATTACGGAACAGATAGAAAAGGAACAGATCAAAGGACCATCAGGCCGTTTGGTGGAAATCGAGGTTTTCGGTCATGGTGCTCTGTGCATGGCTGTTTCGGGTAAATGTTACATGAGCTTACATTCGTACAATTCATCGGCAAATAGGGGAGCTTGCAAACAAAATTGCCGTAAAAAGTACACGGTTATTGATCAAGAGACCGGTTTTGAAATGGAACTGGACAATGAGTACATTATGTCCCCGAAGGATTTATGTACTATCGATTTTCTAGATCAAGTGGCCGATGCAGGTATTAAGGTATTGAAGATAGAGGGTAGGGGGCGTGCTCCCGAGTATGTGGCCAAAGTCATCAAATGTTACCGTCAGGCTTTGGATAGTTTATACGAGGGCAACTACGACAAGGAAAAAGTGATTGCTTGGATGCAGGAACTGGAAAAAGTCTACAACCGAGGTTTTTGGAGTGGGTACTATTTGGGCCAGAAATTAGGGGAATGGAGTAAAATTCCTGGCTCATCCGCCACACAAAAGAAAGTTTACATTGGAAAAGGAGCTCACTTCTTCCCTAAGAGTAATATTGGTGAGTTTACCATAGAAGCTTACGATATCTCTATTGGTGACACTATTTTGGTAACAGGGCCAACAACAGGAGCCAAAGAAATGAAAGTCACCGAAATGTTGGTGAATGACACTAAACTTTCCACCGCCAAAAAGGGCGATTCCGTAACCATTCCTTTGGATTTCAGAATTCGACTATCGGACAAGTTGTACAAAATCGTGGAAAATAAGGTAGAGGCTTAATGGTTGTAGTTACGCTTCAGCGCGAAAAATGTATAGGATGCAATTACTGTGTGGAGATGGCCCCAGAGCAATTTGCCATGTCCAAAAAAGATGGAAAATCTGTTTTGCTGCATTCCCAAAACAAAAAGGGCTTCCATACCATAAAATCCCATGACGAAGGTATTTTTGAGTCTTGTGAACAAGCGTCAAAAGCCTGCCCTGTAAAAATTATTTCGGTAAAACAAACCTGATTACAGCTCCATAAGAGCTTTATAGACCAAATCTGTGGGCAGCCCCACTACATTGGTATAAGAACCTTGAATTTCAGTAATACCTATCATTCCGATCCATTCCTGTATCCCGTAGGCACCGGCTTTATCAAATGGTTGGCAAGTTTCAATGTAGTAGTTGATCTCGTCATCCGAGAAATCTTTCAACTTAACCTTAGTGATGCCACTTACAGTTTTTTGGGAATCTTTTGTGGTAAAACAAACAGAGGTGATCACTTCGTGCCAATCCCCCGAGAGTGTACGAAGCATTTCAAACGCCTCGGCTTTATCAGCAGCTTTGGCCAAGGATATTTTGTTGTGCCAAACCACGGTATCCGAAGTGATCACAATTTGACCAGGTTCCAGCTCCTTCAAAAATGGAGTGGCTTTGAGCTTGGCCAGATACTCGGATATTTCTTGCCCTTGCAATTGCTCAGGATAGACCTCTTCTACCGATTTTGGTCGAACTTCAAAGTCCAGTCCCAACTCCTCCAAAAACATTTTGCGCCTTGGTGAACCAGAGCCCAAAATGATTTTTTTGTCCTTGAGCTTTTCTCTGAGTGGATTTTTAGTCATTCTTGGCACTGAAATTATCGTTCCAGTCCCCGCGAACCTTCAAGACTTGCTCAATAATATCCCGAACACAGCCATCGCCCCCATTTTTATGGGAAACATAGTCCGAAATAGCCTTTACTTCAGGTACCGCATTCTGAGGGGAAGTGGCAAGAGCTACCATTTTCATAGGGGGAATGTCTGGGACATCGTCTCCCATGTAAACCACGGATTGCGGGTCTATACCGTGAATGTCCAAATATTCTTCCAACGGTTCTTGTTTATGATGGGCGCCCATATAAAAATCGGTTACGCCAAGACCTTTTAAGCGTTCTTTTACACCTTGGTTGGTCCCGCCTGTAATGATACAAACGTTGTACCCTTTTTTTATGGCTGTTTTTAGGGCATAACCATCCTTTACGCTCATTTTGCGAAGCAATTCCCCATCGGTGGTAATCAAGACCGTTCCATCGGTAAATACACCATCAACATCAAAAACAAAGGTGGTGATACTGCTTAAAAGCTCTTTATAATTCTTCTTCATGGGCTTGTTTTATGGCTTGACTCAATAATTTATAGAGTGTACTATGTTCTTCTTTGTTCAAAAGTTCTAGGTGATTCCCCATACTTTTTACATCGTTTCTGCGCGCTGGTCCCGTTTGTGCTTCAGTTGGCGACATAATTTGCACTTTATTCGCCGTTTCCAAAATCAAAGGTTTCAAAAGTTCAAATGAAAGGCCTTCTTCCAAACAAAGTTCTTCCCCAACATGGTATAGGTAGTTGGTGAAATTGTTCACAAAAACCGCTGCAAGATGCAATTTTTTTCGCTGATCGGAATCAATATAATGCACGTTTTCCGATATGGATGTTGCCAGGGTCCTTAAGGTCTCCAAAGAATCTTTTTCTTCAGCTTCCATACAGATGGGAATATTGGAAAAATCAACGGCTTTGCCTTTGGTAAAAGTTTGTAGCGGATAAAAAACCCCTTTGTTTGTGGTCTGTATCGCATTCAAACCCATGGCACCCGATGTATGGGCCACCAATCCTTTTTTATTCGATAGATACTTGGACACTTCGCCAATAGCGTCATCTTTTACGGCGACCAAATATACATCGGCGTCGGCAATGGCATCAAAATCATTGGAAATCGTAGCGTGTCCGGAAAATTGCTGTAAGTCCTCTCGATTGCGGCCAACAACTTGGACTACATCAACATCCCTTGCTTTTATAAAAGCATCATAAAGATGTTTGGCGAGGTTCCCTGTCCCCAAAATCACAATCCTAAGCATGCCCAAAACTACAAATTTAGGGTTGATGGATTATAGTAAGAATTAACAAATCTGTATGATTTTTATCCTTTTAAGCAACAAAGAAGTTCTAAAAAGACCTTATTTTTGCAAGCCGAAAGTAGACCGAATTTCCATGATCGATATTCTTAAGAAAACGCTTTTTTCCACTAGACTTATGGCTGTTCTGTTTTTGGTTTTTGCTGCAGCAATGGCCATCGGAACCTTTGTGGAGAGCTGGTACAGTACCGAAACCGCACGAATTTACATTTACAACGCAACCTGGTTCGAGGCCATTATGGTCTTTTTCGTGATCAACTTTTTCGGAAATATTTACAGGTATCGTTTGTTGGAATGGAAAAAATGGCCCGTACTGATTCTTCACCTTTCATGGATTTTGATCATTGTAGGTGCTTTTGTAACCCGTTACATTAGTTACGAAGGTATGATGCCGATCAGGGAAGGCGCAACTGAGAAAATATTTTATTCGGACAAAACCTACCTGACTGCTTTTGTAGATGGAGACATCAATGGAGAAACCAGAAGAAGGGTGCTGGAAGATGATATTTTAGTGACCCCGGAAGGAAAACGATCCAGTTTACCATGGAAATCCGACTTCAATGGACAACCTTTTTCCATCAATTACGTGGATTTTATCAAAGGAGCGGAAAAAGGATTGATTCCCGATGAAAATGGAACCGAATACCTTCAAATTGTGGAGGCAGGTAATGGACAACGCCACGAACATTATCTGGAAAATGGTAAAATAGCCAGTGTTCACAACATTCTTTTTGCCCTTAACAATGAAACCGACGGTGCCATCAATATTTTTTATGATGAAGAAAACGGTTATCGCATCAAATCGCCTTTCGAAGGGAGCTTTATGCGCATGGCAGACCAGTTTCAAGGCGAAGTGGCCAGCGATAGTATCCAGCCGTTACAACTGCGCTCGCTCTACAATATGGGGGGGATGCAGTTTGTGGTTCCGGACCCAATAATAAAAGGGCGCTACGGCATTGTTAAAGTACCTGATGAGGAGATCACCAAGGTTACACAAGATGCTTTGGTTGTTTCTATCTCCGCAAATGGGGAAAGTAAAGAGGTGAAATTGTTGGGAAGTAAGGGAACTTCCAATTTCTCGGATAAGATCAATGTGGGTGGATTGGATTTTTCATTGAGTTATGGCTCCAAAGTGTACGAGCTTCCTTTTTCTATTGAATTGAATGATTTTATTGCGGAAAAATACCCTGGAACCGAAGCGGGATACGCCTCATTTATGAGTAAAGTTACGGTACACGACGAGCGACCGTTTGATTATGATATTTATATGAACCATGTTCTTGACCATCAAGGATATCGATTCTTTCAATCCAGTTTTGATCCCGATGAAAAAGGAACCGTTCTCTCCGTAAATCACGACTGGTGGGGCACTTGGATTACCTACATTGGCTATTTTCTGCTTTATATTGGTTTGATGGGCATTATGTTCTTTGGAAAAACACGTTTTAGGGACTTACAGACCATGCTCGAAAAAATAAAGGAAAAGAAAGCGGCATTGACAACCATTGCAATTTTCTTTGCCCTTGTATCGACCAATGCACAAGAGGAAACCCATGAGCATTCTACCGCCGCCACAAAAGCGCAAATAGACTCCGTAATTCAAGCTACAACGGTGGCCAAGGAGCATGCAGAAAAGTTTGGCACTTTGGTGATACAGGATGAGGGCGGACGTATGAAACCCGTAAACACCTTTGCGTCTGAACTATTGCGAAAGTTGAGCGGTGACGATAAATTTAGAGACCTTTCTGCCAACCAAGTTTTTCTATCCATGATGCTGAACCCGGGAGTTTGGTATGCAACGGATATTATTGCCCTGGGCAAAAAGGAAAACGATAGCATACGTAAGGTTATCGGAGTTCCCGAAGGTACCGAGTTTGTAAAGGCGACCGACTTTTTTGATTCTAAAGGGGCGTATAAATTGAGACCCTACTTGGAAAAGGCGACCTCCACCAATAATCCATCCAACTTTGAAAAAGACTTTAAAAAAGTAGGAGAGCGGCTGAGTTTACTCGACATTGCTTTGAGTGGAAGTATTGTTAAAATATTTCCCTTGCTGAACGACGAGAACAATAAATGGATTTCCGCTGTTGAATATCGTGGAGGGGAATATCAGGTTCAGGATTCGTTGTATGCCAATTTCATCAAAAATGCGATGCCCTATTATTTGAACTCCCTGCAACAATCCATCGTAACTGGGGACTATTCCCAGCCCAATAGATTGTTGGAAGCCTTCAAACAGAACCAAAAGAACCATGGGGAAGAAGTATTACCATCAGAAAACAAGATAAAAACAGAGATTATTTACAACAAGCTGGACTTGTTCAATCGTTTGTACAAGTACTACGCCATGGTCGGAGTATTGTTGTTCTTTGTTTTGATTGGCAAGATTTTCAAGGAAAGAAAATTTTTGGATGCTTTCGCTTACCTGTTAAAAGGGACCATCGTCCTGTTTTTTGTCTGGCATACCATAGGTTTGATATTGCGTTGGTACATATCTGGCCACGCTCCTTGGAGTGATGCCTATGAAAGTATCCTCTATGTGGCATGGGCAACCATGGGCATTGGTTTGGCCCTAGGTCGAAAGAGTGAGCTTACCATTGCCGCCAGTGCTTTTGTAACCTCCATGTTGTTGTGGATTGCCCATCAAAGTTGGGTGGATCCTGCGATTGCCAACCTGGTTCCTGTGTTGGACAGTTATTGGTTAATGATTCACGTTGCCGTTATTGTGGGAAGCTATGGCCCATTAACGGTTGGAATGATTTTAGGAGTCGTAGCATTGTTATTGATGGTACTTACCACGGAAAAGAACAAAAAACGAATGGACCTCAATATTAAGGAGCTAACGGTAATCAATGAATTGGCGCTTACTGCTGGTTTGGTGATGCTTACCATAGGTAACTTTTTGGGTGGCCAGTGGGCCAACGAAAGCTGGGGCCGCTATTGGGGCTGGGATCCAAAGGAAACATGGGCCCTAATTTCCATTATGGTATATGCCTTTGTGCTGCACATGCGGTTGGTTCCGGGTCTGCGTGGCAAGTGGATCTATAATTTTGCCAGTATAGTGGCCTTTGCCAGCATCATGATGACCTATTTTGGGGTGAATTTCTATTTGGTCGGACTGCACAGTTATGCCAGTGGGGACCAAGTAATAACCCCAAGCTTTGTTTGGTATACAGTACTTGGGGTCTTTATTCTGGGAGGTATCAGTTTTTGGCGGTACAAAGTGCACTATGCCAAAAAATAGATCATTCCTCCATTAAAAGTTTCATGATTTCCTCGGCGGCAACTTTGCCTTTTTCCCTTAGGAAAGGTCTGGAAGTATTGTCGCCCAGCTCAAATACAATGGCGGGCATTCCGTGGTTTACGTAAAAGTACTTGCTGGATACCATGGTAGGATCAATTTCATCGGAAGCACTTACATTGGTTTTCTTTTGTGGTAATCTTTCGCTGATATTCGCTATCCAATCGAAGATGATTTTTCCTTTATCACCCGTTACGGTAGTATCAATAGGGTAGTAGATATCGTCCCAGGTGGAGTGGAAATCCGCCCCGAAAACAAAATCATATGTTTTATCTTTTTCCATAAGAAAATCACGAACGTTTCTGGTCTCCGGCTGATTAAAGTTTTCCCAGTCCCTGTTTAGGTCAATACCGCCCATATTGTGTCTCCAATGTCCGTTGTCGGCACCATCGGGATTCATCAATGGTACAACAAAAATGGCATGCTCTTTTCTAAATTCCTTGGCTTGATCGGAATCCCCCGAAATGGTTTCGATAAAGGATTTCATTGCTAAGAACCCTGTAACTTCGGGTGGGTGCTGTCTGGAAATGATCATCAAAGCTTTTTTTGCTTCTTCATTTCCATTGATTTCCATTAAGTGCATGGTTCTTTTTTCTTTGGAAAGCCCTATCGGATAATTTTCAATAAATGGCTTCTGACTCAAGGAATCTACCCATTCTTTCACTACGGAGGAGGTGTAAAGTTCCTGGGCGGAGATCCATGTAGGTTCTTCGGTAACACTAATGGTCAACTCGGCAGATTCCGGAGCGGCTTTGATTCCAAATTCACCCTCTCCAGGGCCAATGGCCTTAAACTTTGTACTATCCAGCGGAGTAAAGTTTCTTCCATCTGTACTGATCTTCGGATAATATCTACTTCTTGAATCTTGATAATTTAATTGAACCGTAATGTCGCGTGGCTCTTTGGACCATACCTGAAAGGCGTACCACGGGCTCACATTTATGGGAGTGTTTTCCGCTGTCACCCAAATGGTATAATGATCATCGCCGTCGTGGGCAACACCATTTAAACGGGCACCTTCAAACTTATTGGAAAAGAAAGTGGTACTGTCGTTAAAGGCCCAAACGCCTCTCCATTGTTTTTGAATGGGCTTGTCCACCGTGGGTACAACTGGGCTTTTTCCCTGCCCTTGGTAACCTGTTTTTTCTTCTGTTTCGGCAGTTTCTGGGTTCTTTTTACAAGATGATGAGAGTACCATGGAGGAGAATATTCCGATGGCAATCAAACTTTTAATACGCATGGTTTTGAAATATTTGAGTTGGTTTGGTTACGAAGGTAGCAACAAGGATTGGAGTTGTACATAAAAAAATAGTAATAATATATCGGTATTTTTCGCATATTTGCATCATCATGAAGCTATAAGAATTATGTACGCGATAGATGTCACCATTGGGGGAACCCGATTTATGTAACCGAACTCTTCTCGGTTATTTGACATATCACTTCTTTTTTTACACATAATTCTTTGAAAATGAATCATCAACATACAAATACATTTAAAAAATTTATCCGGTATTTCTGGATAGCTATTTCCGGAAAGGAAACGGAATTCACTTCTGGAAGTATCCGAAAGGCCATTTTTATGCTTTCCATTCCCATGATCTTGGAAATGCTCATGGAATCCATATTTGCTCTGGTGGATATTGCATATGTATCCAAAGTAAGCGTAAATGCCGTAGCCACCATTGGGTTGACCGAATCCGTGATTACTTTGGTCTACGCCCTGGCCATTGGGTTGAGTATGGCCGCCACCGCAGTTGTTGCCCGTAGGATTGGCGAAAAAGATGTGGATGGTGCTCGTATTGCCGCTGTGCAGGCCATTGGTTTAGGCCTGGTAATTTCAATTTCCATCGGAATCATTGGGATTATCTATGCCCAAGATATTCTGGCGTTAATGGGGGGTGAACCCGATTTGATTGCCGAAGGTTACGGTTACACGCAATTTATGATAGGAGGGAACATTACGGTAGTGCTATTGTTCTTGATCAATGCCATTTTTCGTGGTGCGGGCAATGCATCCATTGCCATGTGGGCCCTGGTACTTTCCAATGGACTCAACATTATCTTGGACCCCATGTTCATTTTTGGTTTTGGTCCCATTCCGGAAATGGGAGTAAAAGGAGCGGCTGTAGCCACCAATATAGGTAGGGGAACGGCAGTACTTTTTCAACTGGGGATTTTATTCTTTGGTTGGGGCAAGATCAAACTGATGATAAAGGATTTGGTGCTGGACTTTAAGGTGATGTTTAATTTGATCAAGATTTCTATGGGCGGAATTGCCCAATTCTTGATCGGCACTTCCAGTTGGATTTTCCTGATGCGCATCATGTCCGAATTCGGAAGCGAAGTATTGGCGGGTTATACCATTGCCATTCGGGTAATGATGTTCACTTTGATGCCGTCTTGGGGCATGAGCAACGCCGCTGCCACTTTGGTCGGTCAAAACCTTGGTGCCCAACAACCCGACAGGGCCGAACGGTCCGTTTGGAAAACGGGGAAGTACAATGCCTATTTTATGGGAACGGTTTCTTTGGGATATCTCATTTTTGCGAATACCATCATATCTTGGTTCAATACAACCCCTAAGGTGGTAGAGAGCGGGGCACTTTGTCTTCAAATTATAGCTTTGGGCTATATATTCTATGCCTATGGCATGGTAATGACCCAGGCTTTTAATGGGGCAGGGGATACACGTACGCCCACCAAGATCAATTTTATTTCTTTTTGGTTGTTTCAATTGCCTTTGGCTTACATTTCTTCTTTGGTTTTAGGCTGGGGGGCTACGGGGGTTTTTGTGGCTATTACCTTGGCAGAAATACTGATTGCGGTGTTGGCCATGATTTGGTTTAAAAAAGGAAAGTGGAAGAAAGTCCAAGTATGATGTGTTTCGTATCTTTATGCTAAAGAAAACCAACATGAAAAACGATAAAAAAGGACTCAATACCATCTGTACCCACGTAGGGGAATTGGAAGATAAGGAATTCAAAGGAGCAGTGTCCCCGCTATACATGGGTACATCCTATCAATTTGAGGACGTTGCGGTAAAAAGATACCCCAGATACTACAACACGCCCAACCAAGAGGCATTGTGCAAAAAACTGGCGGCTTTGGAGCACACCGAGGCAGCTTTGATTTTTGGTAGTGGAATGGCCGCCATTAGTACGGCATTGATGACCTTTCTTCAAGCTGGCGATCATGTGGTTTTGCAACAAACCATTTATGGTGGTACGTACCATTTTGCCGTAAGCCAATTTGAAAGATTCGGTATTGAATATTCCTTCACTACAGGATGGGAAGTGGAAGATTTTGAAAAAGAAATCAAACCGAACACCAAAGTATTGTATTTGGAAACCCCATCGAACCCATTGTTGACCATCACCGATGTAAAGGGAGTGGCCGATTTGGCACAAAAGAAAGGAATCCTTTCCATGATCGACAATACCTTCGCTAGTCCTGTCAATCAAAACCCAATTGATTTTGGAATTGATGTAGTGGTACACAGCGCAACAAAATATATGGGGGGACACTCCGATATTTGTGCAGGTGTCGTTGCGGCATCCCAAGAGCTTATGGACAAGGTTTGGCAGACAGGAATTTGTTTTGGTGGAAGTTTGAGCGAGTACACGGTCTGGCTTTTGGAAAGAAGTTTAAAAACCATGGCAATCCGTGTAAAGGCCCAAAATGAAAATGCAATGAAGATGGCCACTTATTTGAGCCAAAGTAAAGATGTGGATAATGTGTACTATCCAGGACTGAAAGATCATCCTGGGCATGAGTTGGCCAAATCTCAAATGAAAGGTTTTGGAGGGATGTTATCGTTTGAACTGGATCCGGAGATAAATGCTTCCCTGTTTTTTAAGGAGTTGAAATTGATAAAGCCATCCATGAGTTTGGCGGGCATTGAAAGTACGATGCTTTCACCTACACAAACTTCCCATGCATTAATGAGCCCAGAAGACAGGGCCAAACAAGGGATAAAGGATTCATTGATTCGATTCTCGTTGGGTATTGAAGAGACGGAAGATTTAATAGCGGATATTGAACAGGCAATTGCCAAGGTGAAATCCATGACCGTAACGGCATAAAGGTATATGAAATTAGACATTTTAGTATTCGGTGCGCATCCTGATGATGCCGAACTGGGGGCAGGAGGCACCATAGCAAAAGAAGTTTCCAAAGGAAAAAAGGTTGGAATCGTGGATTTGACCCGTGGTGAACTTGGAACGCGCGGTTCTGCCGAAATCAGGGACAAAGAGGCCGCTAAGGCAGCCGAAATTTTAGGTGTAGCCGTTCGGGAAAATATGGAGTTTGCCGATGGTTTCTTTGTTAACGATAAGGAACATCAACTGGAACTCATCAAAATAATTCGAAAATATCAACCAGAAATTGTACTCTGCAATGCTGTTGATGACCGTCATATTGATCATGGAAAAGGAAGTAAACTCGTCAGTGATGCCTGCTTTTTAAGTGGTTTGGTGAAAATTGATACCAAAATGGATGGAGATGATCAGTGGCAAGAGGCCTGGAGACCTAAATTGGTTTATCATTTTATCCAATGGAAAAATTTGAAACCTGATTTTGTGGTTGATGTGTCTGGATTTATCGAAACAAAAACAGACGCAATCAAGGCCTATAGCTCCCAATTTTATGATCCTGACAGTGAAGAACCGGAGACACCCATCAGCAGTAAGAATTTTACGGACAGTGTAATTTACCGAGCTAGGGATTTAGGTAGGTTGATCGGCGTAGAGTTTGCCGAAGGTTTTACTGTGGAACGGTATGTTGGGGTGGACAGTCTTGACGATCTGATCTGATCAAGAAGCTTTTTGGTACCTACTTTGTGCTTTGGGCACGGTGAAAAAGAAGGTTGTTCCTTTGCGCGGAACACTTTCGACCCATATTTTGCCCTTGTTTTTGTGTACCATTTCCTTGCATAAAGAAAGTCCAAGCCCTGTTCCTTTTTCGTTGTTGGTACCATAAGTGGTAACATTGGAAGAATCCTTGAAAATCGATTTTTGCATTTCGGGGGCCATACCTATCCCGGTATCTCTAACCGATATTTGCCACATATTATCTTTCTCCTTGGCATCAATAGTGATAAGCCCGTTATCCGGGGTAAACTTGATGGCATTGCTCAGAAGATTTCTGATGACAATATCTATTTGGTTATTATCGGCCCAAATACGTGGATTTTCCGGAAGCTGATTTATTATTTTAATAGACTTGCTCTTGGCAATTTCCGATAAAAGTTGAATATTGTTGACAACAAGCTGTGACAGTGATACTCTTTTAGGCTTGGTAACTACGCCATTGAGCTGATTTATCCCCCAGGACAATAGGTTGTTCAAGGTAAAGGATATGTTCTCTACATCAGTTTTAAGTTTAGGAATAAATGAGACCAATTCCTTTGTCGTAATTTCCCCATCAGTAAACATTTTAAGTATTCCCTGCAATCCGCCGATAGGACCTCTAAGATCGTGACCAATAATGGAGAACAACTTTGTATTGGTCTTGTTTATCTCATGTAATTGGGCTTCCCGTTGGGTTATCGCTTGTGATTTCTCCTTGAGTTCTTTGTTCAGTTTCCTTTGGATGTTTTCACTCCTACGGATCACAAAGGTTATGATGCTAAGAATAAGAAGAATAATAATGGAGAAATAGATATAGTTACGTTGCTTGGCAAGAGCCGCCTCATTGGACTCAATAAGTTCTTGTTTTTCCTGTTCGTAGTGCAATTTGGTTTCTAAAAGAGAGAGACTTTGTTTGTTCTTGTCCTTTGACAACGAATCGGATAAGGTTTTGAAAGTTTCCAAATAGGCCAGTGCCTCGGGGTTGTCCCCATTTTTTTTGTGAACCTTGTATAATGTTTCCGAACAGTCGATTTGACCTTGTAGGGATTTTATTTTTTTGGAAAGGGCAAGTCCTTTTTTAGCGTATTCCAGGGAAAGGCTATCTTTTTCCAAGCCAAAATACACCTTGGCCATACCGTTCATTAATTGAATCTTTATCCTGTCGTCCTCTATTTGGTGCTTAAATAGCATATTGCTCTGGTCGTACCAATAAAGGGCCCATTTAAATTTTTCCTGATCAAGGTAAATATCCCCTTTCACCTCGTAGGCATAGGCCAGCCAATCGTAAATCTTGTTTTTCTCAAAAGTATTTATGCTCCTGTTGATGTTGAACATCGCATTTTTAAAATCCTTGGCATCCTTATAAAGTGATGCCATATTACTTTGAGTTTCAGCATCAATTACTTCATTGCCAAGACCTCGGTTGATTCTTTGCACGGTGTCATAGAACATCAGGGCATTTTTAAAATCTTTTTGCTCTGCGTATAATCCGGCAATGTTTTCATTAAGGATGGATAGCATTTCCTGGTTCTCGATCTTTTTGGCCAAATCGATTCCCTTAAGGTTCCAGTTTAATGCTTCGGCATAATTGCCCTCAAAGCTGTAGTTTTGGGCGAGGGTATTTATAATGGATACTTCAGATTCAATATCATCAATTTCCTTGGCCAACTCCAAAGCTTCTTTGAACAATGGCATGGATTTCTTTCGCTCACCTTTATCGTAATAATAGATACCAAGAGCATCCAAACCTTTTATTTTCCCATAGGTAAAGTCAATTTCGGTACTATAATCCAAAGCTCTTTTGGCAACGGAATACAGGCTATCTGCATCCAAATACCTGTAAGAAAATGCTAAACGTACGAGAAGGTTAATATGTGTGGTATCCTTTGGATTAAATCTGCTTGTAGATTCCAGCCGTTGTAGTTTATAAGCCAAGCTATCCCTTTTACTGGTCTGCGCAGAGACCGCAATGGATGAGCAAAGAGCGATAACACAAAGCACAAATAGAGCCAGTGGGTTTTTAGAATTTAGAATGAGGTTTTTTTCTGACAACACTTAGTTGAAAATATTTGACGTAAATGTAATTTCAAGCCACCATTTTGAGAATTAAATGTTGTGAAATGTCCAAAAACGTGTGTTTGGTCTTAAAAACGTGCATTTTGTCGGGAAATTGTACCGCTTTGGTTTTATGCCAGTTGCGACACGATAATAGGTTTGATAAAAATCAAGTATAATTTTTAATCGGTGGAATTTGAAAAATATTTTGGTTGAATCATTACAAAAAAGTATTTTTGCATCCGCTTTAAATGGTGGTTGTAGCTCAGCTGGTTAGAGCGCTGGATTGTGGTTCCAGAGGTCGCCGGTTCGAACCCGGTCTTCCACCCTTGAGTTTTTAAAAATCCCGAGCCTTTTGGTTTGGGATTTTTTTGTTCTATGACCTGAATAAAAAGCCCTCCATATTGAGGGCTTTTTATTTGTTTAGCATCTTAGGTTAATCCGCCGCTTTGTCGACCAACAGTCTACTTGGTCTGTTTGCGATTTCCCATGCGGTATGGAAAATCAAACGGGCACGGTTCTCCAACAAGTCATAATTTATTTTATCAGGAGTGTCTCCAGGTCGGTGGTAATCTGCATGGGTACCGTTAAAATAGAATATGATCGGAATGTTGTTCTTTGCAAAGTTGTAATGGTCACTTCGGTAATAAAAACGGTTGGGGTCGTCTTCATCATTGTACTTGTAATCAAACTCAATATTGGAATATTTTTTATTTACCTCTTCGGATAGGTTGTGCAATTCGGTGCTTAATTTATCTGAACCTATAAGATAAAGGTAGTTTCTGGAGCCGGTGTATTTCGGATCTATTCGTCCTATCATATCAATATTTAAATCCACAACGGTATTTTCCAATGGAAAAATCGGATCTACATCGGTATAATATCTAGACCCCAAAAGACCTTTTTCTTCCCCGGTTACATGTAAGAAAACTATGGAACGTTTGGGACCATTGCCCTCATCCGCAGCTTTTTTAAAAGCTTGTGCAATTTCCAATAAGGCAACGGTTCCCGAACCATCATCATCGGCTCCGTTATTGATTTGTCCATCACCCGTAATTCCAATATGGTCCAAGTGGGAAGAGATGACCACATACTCCTCGGGTTTTTCTGTTCCTTTTAAAAAGGCAACAACATTTTCAGAATCTATTTTATCGTTACCCCCGGTAATGTC
Source organism: Flagellimonas profundi (assembly GCF_017313275.1). Taxonomy (GTDB): domain Bacteria; phylum Bacteroidota; class Bacteroidia; order Flavobacteriales; family Flavobacteriaceae; genus Flagellimonas; species Flagellimonas profundi. Next base: position 870,091 of record NZ_JAFLNM010000001.1, read on the forward strand.
CAGCTCAATATTGGCTACAATTGTTTTGGGAACATTGTCTTCCTCAATATCACTTTTTAAGGTAGTAGCTGCTTTTTCGTCCAAAATAATAAGTGTTTCATCACTGGTGTCTTCTGCCAGCTGCATACGACCGCTGTTGTTGGACTTCATAAACTGAAAATAGCCTCTAAAACGCGGATAATTCTGTGTATCGTAATAAAGAACTCCTTTGGCACCTTTTTCTATGGCCAAATTTGTTTTTTTGGGCATGCTTTCGGACATGTTGCTCCAATCAGATTTTTCCGAAGATCCAGAAATTATGTAGCTCCCATCAGTATTTTTGGGTTCACCCGCTTTGATCAGTACCAACTTTCCGGTGACATTTATATTAGCGTAATCCGAATAGGCGCCTTCTTCAATTCCATATCCGGCATACACGATTTGATCAAATGTTCCTTTTGCAGTTGAATAGGAGACAACATGCTCGCCCAATTCAAATTCTTGATCATTGATGCCAAGATTTCCTTTTGGAACGTTGGAAACCTCCAAGGGTACCTTCTGAAAATAATCACCATCGGATTGGGCAGGAGGAATGTTCAAGGATTCATATGTGGACCGAATATAGGCCACGGCCTTTTTTTGGCCGGGAGTACCGGTTTCCCTTCCTTCAAACTCATCGGAGGCGTAGGTGTACAAATGGTCTTTAAGATCGTTTTGAGTAATGGATTCCGCATAGGGTACAGGGCTTGCTACAGGTTTTGGCTTTGCTGCTTCTGTTACTGTTTTGTGGTAGGAATTACAGGCAAACACCAATCCCAATGCCAATAAGGAAAGTTTTTTCATTCGTTTGATAGTTTTCAAAATCCCTCAAAAGTAGTCAAAAGTTTGCTAAAGAATTCCCATGGTACAGATTAACATTTTCCCACCCTTTATGTATCTTGGCGCTTCTTTTGATGAACACCCTAAAGTTGTAGTAATGGGCAAGAATAAAAGTGTAATTGTAGTTGGAGGTGGAATTGTTGGGCTTTCCACTGCTTACTTTTTGCAGAAAGCAGGTCATCGGGTAACTGTTTTGGACAAATCGGACATTACTTCGGGAGCTTCGTTCGTCAATGCAGGGTACCTTACCCCGAGCCATATTGTTTCTTTGGCATCACCGGGGATGATTACACAAGGATTGAAATATATGTTCAATTCTTCGAGCCCATTTTACATGAAACCACGATTGGACCCTGATTTTATACGATGGGCATGGTACTTTAAAAAATCTTCTACCCAAGCCAAGGTGGAGCGATCCATGTCCGTTATCCGTGATATCAATATATTGAGCAGGGAACTGTACAAAGGCATAAAGGATTCCGGCGACTTGGGAGATTTTCAAATAGGACAACAAGGTTTGATGATGGTCTACCAAACCGAGAAATCCCGCGATCATGAAATGGAAGTTGTTGAAAAGGCAGCTACATTGGGATTGGTAGGCAGGCATCTATCAAAAGAAGAATTGAAGAAAATAGAGCCCAAGGTCGACTTTAATGCCAAAGGGGCCATTCTTTGGGAATGTGACCGCCACACCACCCCACCGCTCATTATGAAACGAATGGTGGAACATTTGGAAAAGGTCGGGGTGGACATTCATAAGAACGAAGCGGTAACCAATGTATCCATCTCAGACGGGCATATAACAGAAGTTATAACCGAAAAAGCAAGCTATACCGCGGACGAAGTGGTCTTTGCAGCTGGATCATGGACTTCGGGACTTTCCAAAAAATTAAACCTAAAACTGCCATTACAGGCGGGCAAGGGATATGGAATTAATGTAGAGGAGCCCACCAACATAAGTATGCCAGCCATTTTAATGGAGAAAAAAATCGCGGTTACTCCAATGGAAGGCTTTACTCGTTTTGCCGGAACCATGGAATTCTCTGGAATCAACCATACCATCCGAAAAGAAAGAGTGGAGGCCATTGCAAAAGGTGTTGAAAGCTACTATAATGGACTCCAAATTCCAGATGAGGCCAAGAAACATGCAAAATGCGGCCTTCGTCCCGTATCGCCAGATGGTCTTCCATACATAGGAAAACCGAAAAGCATAAACAATTTGACCATTGCAACAGGTCATGCGATGATGGGTTGGAGCATGGGGCCGGCAACTGGCAAATTGGTCACGGAACTTATCTCAGGGGATAAGCTTTCCATGTCTATTTCGCCATTCGACCCCGAACGCAAATTTTAATTGACTTCTTGTCGATCATGGCAGGATATATGCTGTTTAGATTTTTCAGTTGCGTTTTTAACGACTAATTTTACAGTATGAAAAAACACTATACCACATTACTACTTTTTTCATTCTTCCATATCGTTGGAACATGGTCGCAAGAGGTACAGATTTTTACCGTGGAAGACTTTGATCTTAAGGGAAAGGTAAAATCCTGTCTGGTCACTACCGATTACGGAAAGGAATTGTTTGAATTTGACAGGGAGGGCGTCCTTACCAAAACCGTGACCCAGTATAACGATACCGATCAGGACATCACCTATTATAAGTACAACGATAATGGGGAACTGTTGGAAAAACGTATGGAGAGTTATAAAGGTAACGTTTTGGATGAATCCACGTCCATGGCCAATTTTTATGAGATAGATACTGTTCCGAACAGGAAGGTTGTGGAAAAAATCATTTCCTACGACAAACAGTTCTTGGAGCAGCAACAATACCATTATGATGATGAGGGGAAATTGGTGAAAATAATTTCTTCCAATGGAGAAGGGGTGGACGAAACCACTTTTGAATATTCCCAAGTAAAAAACGAATATACGGTAAGTACTTTTACCAATGGCATTTTACAAAAATCCGTTAGGACATCGACCAAAAAGGGACCCAATGGCACCAAAGAGGTTGTACTGACCAAAGAATACATTGATGGAGAGCCCAATACTGCCTTGGAAGAAGTTTTTAATGCCGAAGGCAAGTTGGAAACCAGCGAGGATTTTCTATACGATATAGCTGAAAAGGAATTTGTTTCGCAGCAAAAGCGATTCTACTATTACACCGATGGCAAGTTGAGCAGAATGGTTAAAAAAACGGTAAACACCGAATCTACGGATAAATATATTTTTCAGTTCGATAACCACACACCGAGCAACTGGGTAAAACAGATTATAACTCCTGATAACACCTACACCACAAGAACCATTGAATATTACGAAGAGGAAACACCCGAGGAGGAACCCAATAATTGACCTTATTTGATCAGCTCCTCAATAATTTCTGGTTTCACTTCGTGCCCACCCTTAAAGGTGATGGTTTCCGCGTTGCCTTGAAATAGCATATCAATTTTATTTTTTTCTCCTTTGAGACGGTCTGGAGTCAAAAATTCGTCTTGGTCCCCGTATATTATTTTTATCGCTGTTGCATCGAAATCCAAAAATTCAAAATCTTCCGCCGTCAATTCATTGGGAATACCGCCGGCATAGAGCACAACCAATTTACAATTCGTCTTTTTGCTGGCCAACCATCGAGTGGCCACGGAAACACCCTGGGAAAACCCGAAGAGCATCAGGTTTACATTTTCCGGGATTTTTTCAGATTCGAGTACCGCATCAATATAGTTGAGTACATTTTTTACTTCGGTGGCGGTATTTTCCTTAGTGAGCCAACTGGCACCAACGTATTTGTATTCATTCTTCAAATAATATTTTGATGGGGCCTGTGGAACAATAATGTAGTTTTCTTCGGGATCCAGACCTTTAAAATATTTGACGAAGTAACGACTCAAATAACCTATACCATGAAAAACCAGCCAGACATTTTTGGTTTTTGAGCTTAATTGGTTCTGGGTCAGGTATGTATTTTCAGTAGTGTAAGTAACAGTCTTCTCTTTGTTGGACATGTTTAAAATCGCTGATTTAGATATTGGCAAAGCTTTGTGTAATTTTACAAAAAATAGAAGGATGAACGAACATAAAGAGAAGATACTGTCCGTTTGCAACGAAATTTGCAAGGACACATTAATGGAAACATTGGACATCACCTATATTGATGTAGGTGAAAATTTTCTCTTGGCCAAAATGCCCGTGACCCCAAGAGTTCACCAACCAGATGGTGTTCTGCACGGCGGTGCATCCGTAGCCCTTGCAGAAAGTGTAGGGAGTGCGGCATCCTACATTTTCTTGGACGGACAAAAGTTTTTTGTACGTGGGATCGAGATTGCAGCAAACCATGTTCGCTCCATAAAGGAAGGCTTTGTTTATGCCAAGGCTTCTATTCTGCACAAAGGCCGAACCACGCAATTGTGGGAGATAAAAATCACCGATGAGGAGGACCGTTTGATTTCCAACTGTAAACTTACCACCATTGCGTTACCCAAAAACTAAAGGCCTTCAGGAAATATGGGATAGGGCAAAGGCCTATCTGGAAAAGGGGTTGCCCTTTGTTTTATATAGAAAACCGGATGAAAAAGAAATTTTCGGTGTTTTTCAATCAAACAACGCACTCCATCATTCCAAAGATTTCACCGAGAAAGGGTTTCTTTTTGCACCATTTGATTCTGAAAACAATGTAATCCTTATTCAACCTGATGAGGTATGGGAGGGGACCGTAAAAGCTGAAAACTTGCGGGCCACTACTGCGATTTCGCCGGATGAGTCAGGGAAAGAAGCCCATATTGATTTGGTGAAGAGCGGCATCAAGGAAATTGAAAAGGGAAGGCTTCAAAAAGTAGTGCTCTCAAGAAAAATCGAGGTGCCCATTTCAAAGTCGCCCATCAAAATATTCAAAACCCTTTTGAATACCTACCCGACCGCGTTTGGATACCTTTTTCATCACCCAAAGGTCGGGACATGGTGCGGGGCAACTCCAGAAACCTTGATGAAAGTGAAGGACAAAAAACTGTTGACCATGTCCTTGGCCGCTACCTTGCCATATATAGAGAATGAAAAACCCAACTGGGGCAGTAAGGAAATCGAGGAACAACAAATGGTATCCGAGTACATAGGAGATAAATTGGCCCATACCATGGAACGTTTGGAAATAGATGACGCCGAATCTGTAAAGGCAGGAAATCTATGGCACCTTCGCTCGGAAGTACGTGGAAACATGTTACCTAACCTAAAGGTTAGCGAAGTAATCAGGGCTTTGCATCCAACCCCAGCAGTATGCGGTATACCAACGGATGAAGCAGCAAAGTTTATTCAGGCCAATGAAAATTACAAAAGGACGTTCTACACTGGTTTTTTAGGAGAATTGAATTTAAAGGGTCAAGGAGAGTTGTCCTTGTTCGTCAACCTTAGGTGTATGCAGCTGGAAAATGATAAAGCTTCCATTTTTGTGGGTGGTGGAATTACTGAGGCATCGGACCCAGAAAATGAATGGGTCGAGACCCAAAACAAAAGCAAGACGATGTTGAGCATACTCTAAATAGATGTTCCTTATTTTGGTTTTTTACCATCCAGATGATGTATTTTTGTAGTCCATGATGTACTCAGATATACCCGCTGCACAAACCCTGGTTTTGTACTTTAAATCAAGGGGTGTTAAAAATATAGTTATCTCTCCAGGGTCCAGAAATGCCCCATTGACCATAAGTTTTACCAAAAACCCATTTTTTAACTGTTTCAGTATTGTGGATGAACGCTGTGCTGCTTTTTTTGCCATGGGCATGGCGCAACACTTACGGGAACCTGTGGCTGTGCTCTGTTCCTCTGGTAGTGCTATGCTCAATTTCTATCCAGCTGTTGCCGAGGCCTATTATAGCGATATTCCATTGATCGTGGTTTCTGCGGACAGACCTAATTATCGTATAGATATTGGTGATGGGCAGACCATAAGACAGGAAAATGTACTGGAAAAACATATTGGATATTCCGCTAATTTGAAGCAGGACGTGTCCCACGCAACAAAAACCATATCAAAATTTGGTGAGTCTTTGTTGGAGGAGAGTCAAGCGGATGTACAGGAGCATAACGAAAAGGAAATCGTCAAGGCACTGGCAGTTGCTTTTGATGAAAAATATCCCGTTCATATCAATATTCCGTTTGAAGAACCCTTATATGGAAGGGTAGAGGAGCCCACCATCAAAATTCAAAATCTGGAAGCTCCTGCAACTGCAGATAGTTCAATGGAAGAAAATTGGGACGAATTGTCAGAGATTTGGAAGACCAGTTCCCGAAAAATGGTTTTGGTGGGTGTTGATCATCCCAATGCCATTGATGAAGAGGTCTTGGAGATTTTGGCCAACGATCCTAACACGGTGCTATTTACAGAAACGACATCGAACCTACATCATCCAGAATTTTTTGAGAGTATAGATAGTATTATAGCTCCCATTGAAAAATCCAAACAAAGGGAAAAGCTGTTCAAAGCATTACAACCTGAGCTTTTGGTAACCTTTGGAGGATTGATCGTGTCCAAAAAAATAAAAGCCTTTTTACGGGAGTACACACCCGAAAAGCATTGGCATATCGATGCTAAGAAGGCCAACGATACTTTTTATTGTTTAACAAAACATATCAGAACAAGCCCCAATCAGTTTTTCAAGGAAATCGTTTCTGAAGAAATTGATGCTACCAGTGATTACAAGGCATTTTGGGAAGATAAAAAGGAAAAATACGAGTTAAAGCGCAAGGCCTATCTACAAGAAATCCCATTTTCGGATTTTATCGGTTTTGAACGTGTCATTAAAGATATACCCAAAGGGTATCAGGTCCACTTGGCCAATAGTTCCACGGTTAGGTACGCTCAGCTTTTCACAATGGACCAATCACTACAAGTATTTTGTAACCGTGGCACAAGCGGCATTGATGGTTCTACATCAACAGCTGTGGGCAGTTCCATTCACAGCGAGGAACCCACACTTTTGCTTACGGGAGACCTAAGCTTTTTTTATGACAGTAATGCCTTGTGGAACAAATATATGCGCACAGATTTTAGGATTGTACTCATCAATAATTCCGGTGGAGGTATTTTTAGAATTTTGCCCGGCAAGGAGGATACTGAAGAATTTGAGACCTTTTTTGAGACGAGTCATGAGCTGTCGGCAAAACATTTGGCGGACATGTATGGTTTTGAACATATTTCAGCTAAAGATGAGGCCGAATTGGATGATGCATTAAGGGATTTTTATTCAGCATCCAAAAGGCCAAAAATTCTGGAAGTAGCCACACCAAGGGTTTTGAACAATAAAATTTTGCTTGGGTACTTCGATTTCATATCTTAGGAGCAAAGCTATAAACTCAATAAGAACACTAACACATTATGAGCAAAAGAGACGAACTGATAGAAAAGTACGCAGAGGACATCAAAACGAAATTTGGACAAACTCCGGACATGGATTTGCTTACTAAAGTGGCCATAGGCCTGGGTCCAGCCATTTATAATTTGGATGCTTCCAAAGTTTCCGGATCTGACGAAAAGGAATTGGAAACAGTAAAGAACAATTTTTTGATCAAAAAGTTGGGATTGGCGGAAACACCAGCTTTGACAGAGTCCATTAATAGCGTTATAGATGCGTACGGAAAATCGGAAAAGAATAAACACCGTGCTGTCATTTACTACATGTTGACGAAGCACTTTGGAAAGGAATCGGTTTATAATTAAGATTACGACCAATGTAAAGAAGCTGTCCAAATACGGACAGCTTTTTTTATCCCCATAATTTACAGCTACCTTTGCCCTATGATAGAATTGGGAAATTACAATACCCTTAAAGTGCTCAGGAGCACTAGTATAGGACTTTTTTTAGGTGATGATGAGGGCACGGAAATTCTTTTGCCCAACAAATATGTACCGGAAGATTTTGAGATTGACCAAGAAATGGAAGTTTTCTGTTATTTGGACAATGCCGAACGTCCCATATCCACCACCTTAAAACCAAAGATTATCCGGAATGGGTTTGCCTGTTTGGAAGTGGTAGAAGTGGGTGCCTATGGAGCTTTTATGGACTGGGGTCTTGAAAAACATTTGCTTGTTCCCTTTAGGGAACAGTCGCAACGAATGGAGGAAGGCAACAAGTACATTGTCCATTGTTATATGGACGAGGAGAGTATGCGTTTGACGGGGTCGAGTAGGGTAGATAAGTTTTTGTCCAATGAGAATGTAGTATATGAACAGAATGATCCTGTTGATCTTTTGGTGCATAGAAAAACTCCTTTAGGTTGGGAAGTTATTGTGGACGAACGTCATAAAGGACTCATTTTTGATAGTGATATTTTTAATCCGGTCAAGGTTGGCGACCGTTTAAGAGGATTTATCAAAAATGTTAGGGAGGATAAGAAATTGGATATCTCCTTACAACCGATTGGGGCCAAAATGTTGGAGCCAACAGCCAAAATGATTTTGGATAAACTTGTGGAAAACGGGGGGTTTTTGCCACTGCACGATAAGTCATCACCAGAGGACATAAAGAACACCCTACACTTGAGCAAAAAGGCTTTTAAAAAGGGCGTAGGCATCTTATATCGACAACGAAAAATCAATATTCAGGACGATGGTATCCGTATGCTGTAATCTTTTATGATCATTGAGGTTGGATTCTTTACACCTTTACAGTCGTAAAGTTTTTTTCTTTCTACAAAAACTCTATTTTTGTAAGGATTCAGATTAACTTATTGGTTGCTATGTTTTTAGAAGCATAACATTTAATTCAAACCTCTTCACAATATGCCTTTTATTGAAGAAAGTGATTTGTTGGACCTTCATAAGGATATAGATAAGGCCCAAATCATTAACGAAAGACTTTTAGATCAGATAAAATACAAGAACAAGGACCTCCGTAAAATTAAACTTCAACGGAACATTCTTCTTGGGTTTGTGGGTTTGTTTGTGATAGGTACATTGGCAATTACATCGTTCACTGCAGGACTTAGCAGTAAACAATCTTTTGAAAACCAAAGTAATGTGCTGGTATCCATTGATAGTTTGGATGTGATCAAGGCTAGGATAGACAATCTTAAATCCCAGAATGAGGAATTGAGCTTGGTGAAAGAGTTTTATTTGGCCAAAGAGTTCTTGAATAAGGAAAAAATCTATTCCGTACAGGTAAAATCCTTTGTGGAAAACAACGTGACCTTGGCTTCCGAGGCACTGACAAACACACTTTTTGTAAAAACCAATCCCTTTTATGCCTATTCCCTTGGCAATTTTGAAACTCTGGAAGAAGCACAAAAATTTAGAAAGCAATTGGTACAAATGGGATTTGAAGATGCTTTTGTTGCTTCTTACAAAGGCGGTCAACGAGTTAAAATAGAAGATCCGTATTAATCTTGAAAAATACAAAGGCTTGGGTACAAGCTGCTAGACTTCGTACACTTCCACTCTCTTTATCGGGAATCATAGTAGGAACGGCCTTGGCCGTTATGGAAAATCAATTTGATTGGGCATTGTTTGTTTTGGCCATGCTAACCACGGTCGGTTTTCAGGTCACCTCTAATTTTGCCAATGATTATGGCGATGGGGTAAAGGGGACCGATAATGAGGATAGAATAGGCCCTGCAAGAGCCTTGCAAAGTGGTTCCATTACAAGAGGTGCTCTCAAAAAAGGAATAATCATCTCCATCATTATCAGCATGTTGATAGCCGTGGCATTGATCTATTTGGCCTTTGGCATGGAAAACTTCCTCTATATCGTATTGTTTTTTGTACTGGGCTTGTTAAGTATATGGGCGGCAATAAAATACACCGTAGGTTCCAATGCTTACGGTTACCGGGGTATGGGAGACCTGTTTGTGTTTTTGTTCTTTGGGCTTTTGGGGGTATTGGGCAGTATGTTCCTCTATACAAAATCCTTGGGCTGGAGCGCTGTTCTACCTGCCATAGCCATTGGTTTTTTGTGTGTTGCCGTATTGAACTTGAACAATTTACGAGACGTAGTTTCCGATAAAAAATACGGTAAGATCACCATGGTCGTTAAAATGGGTTTTAAAAATGGGAAACGTTATCATTTTTTCTTGATTTTGATGGCACTGATCTGTTTTTCAATATTTATTTGGATTGAAAATTTCGGGTGGCAACCTTCCATTTTTATGTTGGCCTTTGTTCCATTATTGATTCATCTGCGTAAAGTGATGCTGACCCAAAACCCCGGAGATTTGGATACAGAATTAAAAAAAGTTGCTCTGAGTACCTTTCTGCTGGCGATTTTATTCTTAATTTCAGTCAATATTTTTTTGTAAATTTGAATTACAACCAAATAAACTTTAGGTAACTTGGAACACCCGATAAAAATTTTAATCGTAGAGGATAATGTCATCATTGCTGATGATATGCAATCCATGTTAGAGGAAATCGGCTACGAGATCGTGGACAATGTGATTGTTTACGAACAGGCTGTGGATGTATTGAAGGACAACCATGTGGACCTCGTGTTGATCGACATTATTTTGGCTTCGGACAAAACAGGTATAGACCTTGGAAAGCACATTCGTGAAACCTATAACATCCCATTTATATTTGTAACCTCCAACTCCGATAGAGCAACGGTGGAAAATGCAAAGACGGTAAAACCAGATGGTTATTTGGTAAAACCTTTTGAGCAACAAGATCTATATACTTCTATAGAAATTGCACTTTCCAACTTTAATTACGAAAAGAAGGGTGTTCAAAAAGCGGAGGATGAAGTCGCGGATGAAATCACTTCCAATTCCGTACTCAAAGATTCCATTTTTGTCAAAAAACAGCACTTATATTACCGAATTCAGTTTAGTGATATTCAGTTTATCAAGGCCGACAATGTTTATTTGGAAGTAAATACCGCCGATAAAAAGTTTTTGGTACGTTCTCCTCTAAAAGATTATTTGGAAAAATTACCTAAGAACAAATTTTATAGAGCACATAAATCGTACATAGTAAACGTAGATCATATAGACGCTATCAACTCCAAGGATATTATGATCAACAATAACTTGATTCCTATTTCCAAAGATTTCAAAGAATTTATTCTTTCTTCAATGAACAGCTAGTGTTCAGAAAGAACTATAATATAAAAGCGCTCTACAAGGGCGCTTTTTTTATGCGCAACCTTTTTAACGAGGAAGACCACAAATTTTTAATGGTTCACAACAATATTTTCTGAACTGGATGAAACAGCCATACTTTAGCAGTGTAATAATTCAGAAAGTAATTTTTTCATTTTCATATAGTGTTCTCGTAAAAGGGTCTTGTTTGTAAAAAGCAGGGCCTTTTTCAATTTTAGAGGTTTTGTATTATTTGGAAACTCCATGAAAAGCACAAAACATCGATAAAATGCTACTTGGCATACAAGTTTGATTATTTCACAACAGAAAACGGCACTTTCACAACAATAACCATCAACTCTTTCCTATTGGATTTAATTTTGTGACAAGACTAACGTTCTTTATATACCCCATACAGTTAAGATTCAGTACAATTTTCCATTTTTTGAGTTGAATTGGTTATCGGGGCAATAAAGGAAAAAAGGGCACGATAATAATATAGGGTCTAAAAACAATTTTGGGTCGCTGTATCAATTAAATTAATGGGACGTTACGTAAGATTTTTATTTACCACGGTATATTTTGTTTTTCTCTTTACCTCATCGGCTCAGACTATTGCCACTGAAGAGGAAAGTGTTCTCAAGGAATTTCAGGATACCAATCAGCCTACCCAACGGTTCGATGTCTTTTTTAATTCATTGGACAGGTACAATGTAAATTCTGCTTATGATTGGCTGGATACCATCAAAATTTACTTGTCCAACGCCGAAAAAACCCAAGACACCTCTGCAATCCGATTATATCAAATTATGCAGGCCCAAGTATACAACGACTTGGGTGAATATGACAAGAGTACCGCTATTGCCAAAGAACTTTATGGGGTAAAGGATTCCTTGGACACAGATTCCCAAAAAATTGTTTTGGATGTATTGGACGATAATTATGCCAATCTCCAATTGTTCGATAAGCAAATTGAAATCAGAAAGCAAAAGCGTGAGCTTGGCATTACCGAAAATATTTCTTTCTACGATATTTACAGTAACCTAGGGTTGTATCGAAAGGCTCGAAACCAATACATTATGGAGGTAAAGCCTACTATTGCTGACAACGATTCCTATGGTTTGGCAAAGTATCACAGCAAAGTGGGAAATTATTTGAGATTGGATGATTCTGCCCCCACGGCTTTGAGTGAACTTAAAAAGGCCAATTCCTATTTGGGAGTTTACATGAACGACATTTCCACTCAAAAAAGTGAGTCAGATATTTTTCAGAGTGAATTACTACAAGCCGAAATAGAAGGGAATATAGCTAAATGCCACGTAATGCTCGGAGAGTACGAACAGGCACTACCACTCTTGGAAACCAGTATAGAAACCCTAAAGAAATCACCCAATAACAACGATCAGAGTGAGGTAGTGGAAAATACGCTCTACTTGGCCGAGGCCAACTTGCAAATGGACCGTTTTTCGGAGGCAAAAAAATATCTGGATGTAGAGTTTGAAAATATAACCGTGCTACAGACCATAAAAAAGAACAGCTTATTGGCTGCTTTTTACGATAAGGTTGAAAACTACAAGAATGCTTCCATCTATTATAAGCGAAATGAGAGAATCAAAGATTCGTTGGCGAAAAAGCAGTCAGCACTTATAAAACAACAATTGGTAACTATAGTGGCCAACGAGGACCTCGAGAACTCACAGCGATTGATAGATGAACAAAAGCGGATAAATGAGTTGAACCGCAGTGAAATGAAAGCTAAAGATGAACGGATAAACCTGGTCTTTGTCTCTTTGATCTTTACCCTATTAGGTTTTGCAGGTTTGGTTTATGCCTATCTTAAAAGTATCAAGAACCAACGTTTGATCGCTGAACAAAAACATATCATTGAAAATTCGCTTGTGGAAAAGGACTCTCTTTTAAAAGAGATACACCACAGGGTAAAGAACAATCTACAAATGGTATCGAGCTTATTGAGCCTACAAACTAAAAACACACGAAGTAAGGCTGCCATTGAAGCGCTGGAGGAAGGTAAAAGCCGGGTGAAGGCCATGGCATTGATCCACCAGAAATTATATCAGAACGACGACCTTTCGGTAATAGAAATGCAAGGGTATATAGAGAGTTTGATCAATAGTGTACAATCTGTTTATAAAAAAGGTGGTCACAATATTAGCATCACCATTGATGCAGAAGGCACGGAGTTGGACATTGACCGAGCTATTCCATTTGGCCTGATCCTTAACGAACTTGTATCCAATTCATTTAAGTATGCCTTCCCGGAAAACGATGAAAATGGAAAAATTTATATTCATTTGCGCAAAAATGGGGACCAGGGCTATTTTGAATATACGGACAATGGTATAGGTCTTCCGGAAGACACGGATGAACGTGCACATTCCTCTATGGGGATCCGTCTGATCAATCGTTTGGTAAACCAGCTGCAATCCAAATTAAATATTGATAGGCAAGTGGAGGGTGTTCGTTTCTGGTTCAACTTCAGTTGATTTATCGTACTTGGCTTTTCAGTACCATTTTGTGCAATAGTTTAGGAAAAAAACGTTTCAAATAGATTCCTTTTACTTCTTTTCCACCCACATACACTTCAAACTTATCTTTCTCTATTGCTGTAATTATTTTTTTTGCCGCTAGTTCTGGACTTATGCCGTTCTCTGTGGCAACATCATCATTTTGTTGTGGGGAACCATCCGCCGTTAAAGCATTTTTGGCCACATTGGTCTGTACAAACCCCGGGCACACCATGGTTACTTTTACGCCATCTTTTTCATGTTCCATACGCATTACATCAAAAAACCCGTGCAGTGCATGTTTGGCACCGCAATAGCCCGACCTATAGGGAGACCCAAACTTTCCCATTAAGCTGGTAACCGTTACATAATGTCCGGCTTTGTTGGTAATAAAATGAGGGAGAATTGCCTTGGAAAGGGCTACAGTGCCCAAATAATTGATATCCATCAGCTGTTCATAGACCTCTAATTTTGTGTCTTTTATCAAAGAACGCTGACTTATTCCCGCATTGTTTACCAAAATATCCACCTTTCCATAAAAGGAAATAGCCTTTTTTGCAATCATCTCCATGGCCACATGGTTTTTAAGGTCCAATGGCAAAATGGAAATGTTGTCTGTGTCACCGCACAAAGCCTTTACTTTGATAAGTTCTTCTTCCCTTCTGGATGAGAGAATCAAATTGCAGGAATATGAACTTAGCGCCAATACCAAACTTTTTCCAATTCCTGAAGATGCTCCCGTCACCCAAATGGTTTTTCCTTGGATACTTCCCATAAGTGCTTTTTTAGATTTAAAATATACTTAAATTTGGACTACTTCATGAAAGCAAGCTATAAAAAGTACACCCTCGATTTTAAAGTTCCCAGCGGTACCTCGCGCGGGGTTATGACCCAAAAGGAAACTTGGTATATCATTTTAGAGGATAAAGATGCTTTAGGTATTGGGGAGTGTGGTATTTTACGCGGGTTGAGTGTGGATGACCGCCCGGATTACGAACAACAACTTGCCTGGACCTGTAACAACATACATTTGGGAAAAAATGTACTCTTGAGTGAATTAAACGAGTTTCCCTCTATTCAATTTGGTGTGGAACAGGCGTTTTTATCCCTTCAATCCAAAAACCCTTTTGAACTGTTTCCTTCGGATTTCACTAAAAGGGAATCACCAATTCCGATCAATGGCCTTATTTGGATGGGGGATACGGAATATATGCTGCAACAGCTTGAACAAAAGCTAAAGGTTGGTTTTGGATGCATCAAAATGAAGATTGGTGCTATCGATTTTGAACAAGAAATATCCATTCTAAAATCCATTCGCGATAATTTTTCGCCAGATGATATAGAACTTCGGGTAGATGCCAATGGTGCATTTTCCGTAGATGAGGCTATGTCCAAATTGAATGGGTTATCAGCCTTTAAAATACATTCCATTGAGCAGCCCATTAAAGCGGGCCAATGGGAAGCAATGGCCGAGCTATGTAAAAAAACACCGCTTCCAATTGCCCTGGACGAAGAATTGATCGGGGTTTTTGATGTAACGGAAAAGGAGAAATTGCTACAAACAATTCAACCCCAATTCATCATATTGAAACCAAGTTTGGTGGGTGGTATTAACGGTTGTAAACAATGGATAGCTTTGGCTGAAAAGCAGAATATAGGCTGGTGGATTACCAGTGCGTTGGAGAGTAATATTGGATTGAACGCGATAGCACAGTTTACCTACGCTCTGGATACAAAAATGCCACAAGGTTTGGGAACAGGGAGTCTGTTCACCAATAATATTGAGAGTCCCTTGGAAGTATCTGAGGGCAAACTTTTTTACAGACAATCAAAAGTTTGGGATATGGACTTAATACGGAAAATATGTACATAGAGCAAGGATATAAGGGAAATGAAGGTTTATGGAAGTACTTGGTGCTGCCCGTAGGTTTCATTGGATTTATGGTATGGAATTACATTATTACCGTAAACTCAGGTGTTAATGTTGAAGATGCCATGCAACAAATAATAGATCAATTTGGGAGTAACCTTGTGCTGATTCTGTTATTGGCGCCACTGGTCGTTGGTTTTTTTGTTGTTTTGGGTTGGACATTATTGGTCCATCAACAATCCATTACATCATTGACTACCTCACGGAAAAATATCGATTGGAAGCGAATTATATATTCCTTTTTACTATGGGGAGGTGTTACCATTTTACTTACGGGAATCGATATTTATTTTTCACCGGAGAAATACGAACTTAATTTTAACCTTTCAAAATTTATTCCATTGGCTATTATAGCCATCCTGTTGATTCCGTTACAAACAAGTTTTGAAGAATACCTGTTCAGGGGGCACATGATGCAGGGAATTGGACTTATGGCCAAGAACAGATGGGTGCCATTGGTAATCACATCCAGTTTGTTCGGTTTAATGCACATCGCAAACCCAGAAGTGGAAAAACTAGGTCTGGGCATCTTGATTTACTACATAGGAACAGGCTTCTTTTTGGGGATTTTAACGCTGATGGATGAAGGCCTTGAACTGGCACTTGGATTCCATGCGGCCAATAATTTGATAACAGCCTTGCTTGTAACAGCTGATTGGACCGCTTTCCAGACCAATTCCATTTATAGGGATATATCCGAACCGGTATTGGGTTGGGATGTATTGATTCCTGTTTTTGTGGTCTATCCTATTTTATTATTGTTCTTTTCCAAAAAATATGGTTGGAAAAACTGGAAAGAAAGGCTTTTTGGGCGCGTATTGTCCAAAGAAGAATTTGTAGCATTGACCGATGGAGAGTCCGACTTGGCATAGTATTCACCCAGATTTTAAACTGAACAATGATTCTTGCACGATTGCAGCACTTGGCAAGGCGGCCGAAGCATTGGTGAAAAAAGGAGTGCCTTTTGAAAAGACAATAGGGAAGTTTTTATTGGATTGGATTTCGGGCACACCGACCATAGAGGTGCAAACATCGGGTTCTACTGGCAACCCAAAGACCATTGAGCTTAAAAAGCAACACATGGTCAATTCCGCATGGGCTACGGGAGTATATTTTGGTTTACAACCCCGGCAAAAAGTACTTTTATGTTTGCCCTGCACAGGAATAGCAGGCAAAATGATGTTAGTTCGTGCTATGGTTCTCGGACTGCATTTGGATTATGTGGAACCATCATCAAATCCCTTGCCCAGTAATAACAAAGTGTATGATTTTGTAGCGATGGTCCCCCTTCAAGCCCAAAATTCGCTAAATGAAATGGGCAGGGTAAAACAATTGATTATTGGTGGGGCACCGGTGGATTCAAGTTTGCGGAAATCGCTTGCCAAGCTACCCGTTAAAGCGTATGAAACCTATGGTATGACGGAGACCGTTACCCATATTGCAGTAAAAAGAATCGATGCAAAACCTTCCAATCCTTTTGAAGTTTTGCCAAATGTTACCGTTTCACAAGATGGTAGGGGATGCCTAGTGATTGATGCCCCCAACATTTCAGATGGGAAAATAATCACCAATGATTTGGTAGCACTGAGTGGGAAAACAAAATTTCATTGGTTGGGCCGATATGATTCCATCATCAATTCTGGAGGAATTAAATTGGTTCCGGAGAAAATAGAGGAAAAGTTATCAAGCCTAATCCAGTCACGTTTTTTTGTGGCAGGTATTTCCGATGAGACTTTAGGTCAAAAATTAGTGTTGATTATCGAGGGGGAATCAGACAACAAACAAGAATTGCTACAAGCCATCAAAAGGGAAAAAAGAATCGTAAAATATGAGGTGCCCAAGGCTATTTACTTTGTAAAAACATTTGAGGAGACTTCGACTAAAAAGGTAGACCGAAAAAAAACGCTTCAACAACTTATATAAGTTTTGTACATTCAAAATCTTTAAAAAAATCAACCATGCAAAAAACCATAAAACTAGCGTTACTGCTCCTTCCTTTTATTGTATCCTCACAACAAATACTCCCCGAAGTGGAAAGGGCGAGGGTAGTGGATGAAATTCTTGAAGAACGATTCAATGTATTGCTACCCCAATTAATGGATGATGCAGGGTTGGATATGTGGGTTTTGATTTCCCGCGAATATAATGAAGACCCCGTGCTCCGAACCATGCTGCCTGCAACTTGGTTGAATGCCCGAAGAAGAACTATCCTACTTTTTTACAGGGACAAGGATAAAGATACCATCGATAAATTGGCTGTAGCGCGCTACAATATTGGTAAAAGCATTACATCGGCTTGGGACAAAGAGAAAGAACCCGATCAGTGGAAACGTTTAATGCAATTGATCGCGGAACGTAATCCGGATAAAATAGGACTTAATTTTTCCAAAGACCATAATATTGCCGATGGACTGGACAAAACCGATTATGATGAGTTTATGGCCAACCTTCCCCGAAAATATCAGTCCAAAGTGGTATCTGCTGAACAGTTGGCTGTGCGTTGGATTGAGACTCGCACACCCAGGGAAATGACCATTTTTAATCAGTTAACGGATATTACACATGATATTATCGCCGAAGCCTTTTCGGAGAAAGTGATTACACCAGGGGTTACCACGACTACCGAAGTAGAATGGTGGATGCGCCAAAAGGTAACCGATTTAGGACTGGAAACGTGGTTTCATCCTACAGTGGATGTCCAAAGGACCAGCGAAGAATTGGTAG
The DNA here is from genome assembly GCF_017313275.1 of Flagellimonas profundi. GTDB lineage: Bacteria > Bacteroidota > Bacteroidia > Flavobacteriales > Flavobacteriaceae > Flagellimonas > Flagellimonas profundi. The sequence goes on from NZ_JAFLNM010000001.1 coordinate 888,196, forward strand.
GGCACTTGTATTCATTTTCCGGAAGACCGGATGATGAAGTGATCCAACGGGGCGATTTGCTGCATTGCGACTTTGGAATCACCTATTTACGTTTGAATACCGACTGTCAGGAACTGGCCTACGTTTTAAAACCAGAAGAAACCGAAGCACCATCATTTTTGGTAAATGCCTTGTATGATGGTAATCGTGTACAGGATTTTTTGACGCAGAACATGGTCGAGGGCAGGGTAGGAAACGAAATCCTGGCAAAAGCCTTGCAAGATGCAAAGGATTCAGGTCTCCGACCAGCCATTTATACACATCCCTTGGGAATGTACGGACACTCTGCAGGAACCACCATCGGAATGTGGGATGCCCAGGGTGGAGTGATGAAGGATGATGGTGAAAATTATCCTTTGAACCCAAATACCGCTTATGCCATTGAACTGAATGCAACGGTGAACATTCCGGAATGGAACAGGGACATTAGAATTATGTTGGAGGAGCCTGGTTTTTTCGGGGAAGATGGCTTCAGGTATATAAATGGCAGACAAACCGAATTATTGCTTATTCCAAGACCAAAATCACATTTAGGGAACTGATTATTTTTTCGTAAATTTAGTAATCATCTAATTTTCAAGTTGCTATGAGATTACTGATTTTCGCAGGTTTTTTCCTTTTGTTTTCTGGTTTGACTTTCGGTCAAAAAACGATTACGGGTCGTGTAACCGATGGTAAATCGGCATTGTCCAATGTTCAGATTGCCAATTTAGCTTCGGGAAGTAAGACGACTTCTGATGCTGAGGGACAATATCAAATCATGGCCGAACCCCGTCAAGAACTCCAATATACCTATATGGGTATGGATACCGTAACGATCATGGTGGAGGATGTTACTCGAATTCTCAATGTTAAAATGAACCCCAAGGTCGAGGAACTGGATGAGGTAACGGTATCTAAAACGATCTTAAAAGGTCAAAAGGAAATGAAATTGGAATATGATTCCAATCCAAATATTATAAAATCAGCTTTTGGTTTTATGGATAAGGAAGCCTCAGCCTTTTCAATGAGAATTCTCGATGAGGAAGAATTAAATCAAGAACTCAACTTAAGTTTGGCCATTCAAGGTCAATTTGCTGGAGTAAAATCATACTGCAGCCCAAAGGGTGAACTTATTGTATCCATGAGAGGGCTTCAAAGTATAAATTTCCCAAGAAAAGCGGTTTTTGATGTGGATGGCATGGTTTTAAGTAAAGTGGATTGCTTTCAGTTCGTTGGAAATATAAAAAGGATGGCTTTTATTCCTTCATTGATCGCGACCTCTCTTTATGGTACACTTGGTTTAGGGGGTGTTGTGGTCATCAACACGAAAACTGGAACCATTACCCCTAGAGAAAACAATAAGCCTTATGATCATGCAAAGCTTCGTAACAACTTTGTAAAGAAAGGCGATGTTACAGGAAACGTGACCAATCAGACATTGCCCAATTATTCGAAACAACTTCGAAAAAGTAGCTCGGTGGCAGAAGCAAAAACCATATACAACAACAAACGGGCTATCTATGGTAGTCATCCTCATTTTCTATTGGATTCCTACGCTTATTTTTTTGAGCAACAAGGAGAAGAGGACTTTGCCAATAAAATTATGGAGGAGTTTATTGAAGCAATGGATAAAACCCCTGTAATGTTAAAAGCTCTCGCCTATACTTTGGAAAAAGAAGAGCGGTTCGATAAGGCCCATGACATTTATAAAAAAATATACTGTTTACGTCCGGATTATGCCCAAAGCTTTATCGATATGGCCAACAGCTATCGCAATGTGGGCGAGCCAAAATCGGCTACCACCCTGTATGCAAGACATGCCTATCTTCAGGATGAGGGAATGCTGCCCGTTGATAGTATGGAATTGGGCATGATCATGAAGCGAGAGGTCAAGAATTTGTTCAAATTGGAAAACAGCACTCTAAAGATCAAAAACAGGAAGAAATACGAGGAAGATGACTTTTCCACAAGACTGGTGTTTGAATGGAACGATTCCGAAGCGGAATTCGACCTGCAGTTTGTAAACCCGGCTAACCAATATTTCAATTGGAAGCATACTATGGCAGAAATGCCTGAACGAATCAGGTCCGAAAAGAAATTTGGCTATTCTATGGCCGATTTTATATTGGATGAGGAGCTGCCGGGTATTTGGAAAGTAAATGCCACCTATCACGGCAACAAACAATTAACGCCATCTTACTTAAAAGTGACCATTTACCGTAACTACGGCAGCAAATTGCAAAGCAAAGAAATTAAAGTGTTTCGTATGGGTACCAAAGGGGCCAATCAGCATTTGTTCGATTTTAACCTCACAACCAAGGTAGCCAATAATTGAAAGCTGTTTGTTCCATAATGTTTCTTGTATTTACCCTGACCTCAGGTCTGGCACAAAATACCATTACCGGACGTGTGACGGATGGTGATAATCCGTTGTCCAATGTACATGTGACCAATTTAACCACTGAAACAGGCACGTCAACCGACAAGGAGGGTAGATACAACATAAAGGCCTCCCCTCGTGAGGAATTGCGTTTTACATACGTGGGTATGGACACAATCACCATTATTGTTGAGGATGTGACCAGGATTTTAAATATTGCCATGCTGCCCAAGGTGGAAATGTTGGATGAAGTTGTGGTTACAGAGAAAATCAGCAAGCAGAAGAATCTCGCTATGAATTACAATAAGGATTCTTCAATTGTAAATACGTCATTTGGATACTTAAGCCCTGCAAGCACGGCCTATCACCTAAAGGTGATAGATGGATCCGAGTTCAATCAAGGTTCCGATGTGTTGTATGCCATTGCAAGTCGAAGGTCGGGTATAAAAGTGGAAAATCACTTTAATTCTTTCACTGGACAATTTGTTCGCACCCTGTTTTTAAGGGGAGGTGCTACATCAAACAACAAAAGTCCAGCTTTGTTCGAGGTCGACGGTAATATTTTTAACGACCCACCAATTTGGTTAGATATTTCCAATATTAAGCGAGTTGGCATAATTCCTGGTGTTCAAGCGGTTTGGCGATATGGTCCCATTGCTCGAGGGGGAGTGGTGATTATAAACACCTCAAATGGAGTTCATGGATTAAGAGAGAAGAATAGTTCAAAACACTACGATCAGGCTAGACTCAGGAACAATTTTGTAACCGGTAAAGTGGTTTCTCGGTCGGAAATAAAAAACGAATTGCCAACCTATTTAAAGGAAATGGAAAATTCCTCCAATCTTGAAAACGCTTTTAGGGTATATCAAAAGTATCGACAAGATTTCTCGGGCATCCCATATTTTTATTTGGACTCCTATAAATTGTTTTTCGAAAAATACGGCAAGGTATCCGCAGATACCATCTTGAAGGACGGATTACCATATTTTGAATCAAATCCAGTTTGGATAAAAACATTGGCATTTATTTATGAATCCCAATCTAGATTCGAGCATGCACACCACATGTACAAGAAGGCATATCTGTTGCGACCAGATTATACACAAAGCTTTATTGATTTGGCGAAAAGTTACCAAAATATTGGTGATAGGGACCAAGCAAATTCAGTATTTGCGAGACTTGCCTATTTGATTGACAAAGGATTGATTTCTTCCGATAGCACGGAGCTTTCTCAAATGATAGAAAGAGAAATGGAAGACCTGTTCGAAACACAAAAAGAATCCAATACAAAGGGTTTGTTGGAACAATTTTCCACAAGACTGGTGTTTGAATGGAACGATTCCGAAGCGGAATTCGACCTGCAGTTTGTAAACCCGGATAACCAATATTTCAACTGGAAGCATACTTTGGTGGAAATGCCGGAACGCATACGATCGGAAAAAAAATTAGGGTACTCCATGTCCGACTTTTTATTGGATGATGAATTACAGGGAACATGGAAGGTAAATACCACATACCACGGCAACAAACAATTGACACCATCTTACCTTAAAGTGACCATCTATCGAAATTATGGTAGCAAGTTGCAGAGCAAGGAAATCAACATATATCGGTTGGGAACAAAAGGGGCCAACCAACATTTGTTCGATTTTAATCTCCCATCAAGACTTGTGCAAAGTAGCAGATAAGGATTATACTTGAAGTACACCCATATTGAACTTTTTCTCAATTGGGGCATGGTTTGCTGCCTCTATTCCCATGGAAATCCATTTACGGGTATCCAAAGGATTTATGATGGCATCGGTCCAAAGCCGTGCAGCCGCATAATAGGGTGATATTTGATCGTCGTAGCGCTTTTTAATTTTATCGAAAAGCTCTTTTTCCTTTTCGGCATCAACAGGTTTACCGCTTTTCTCCAAACTGGCTTTTTCAATTTGTAAAAGCACTTTGGCCGCCGAATTTCCGCTCATTACGGCAAGCTCCGCGCTGGGCCAGGCAACGATCAACCGTGGATCATAGGCTTTACCGCACATGGCATAGTTTCCGGCTCCATAACTGTTACCGATCACAATGGTGAATTTGGGCACAACCGAATTGCTCACGGCATTTACCATTTTGGCACCGTCCTTAATAATGCCGCCGTGCTCACTTTTACTGCCCACCATAAACCCGGTAACATCTTGTAAAAAAACAAGCGGAATTTTCTTTTGATTGCAATTGGCGATAAACCGGGTGGCCTTGTCCGCAGAATCCGAATAGATGACTCCACCAAACTGCATTTCGCCTTTTTTGGTCTTCACCACTTTTCGTTGATTGGCCACAATGCCCACGGCCCAACCGTCTATACGTGCATAGCCCGTTAAAATAGTTTGTCCGTATCCTTCTTTGTACTGTTCAAATTCGGAATCGTCCACCAAACGTTTTATAATTTCAAGCATATCGTATTGGTCACTACGTGATGCAGGTAACAGTCCAAAAATATCGTCAGGATTTTCTGCTGGTTTTTTCGCCTCGACCCTGTTGAACCCTGCTTTGTCAAAATCTCCGATCTTATCTACGATGTTTTTGATTTTGTCCAAGGCATCTTTATCGTCTTTGGCTTTGTAATCGGTTACCCCACTAATTTCCGAGTGTGTGGTAGCGCCGCCCAAGGTTTCATTGTCAATGGATTCCCCAATGGCAGCTTTCACCAAATAACTTCCTGCTAAAAAAATACTTCCCGTTTTGTCCACGATCAGGGCCTCGTCGCTCATAATGGGCAAGTATGCACCCCCGGCAACACAGCTGCCCATTACCGCAGCAATTTGGGTGATGCCCATACTGCTCATTACGGCATTGTTCCTAAAAATGCGGCCAAAATGTTCCTTATCTGGAAATATTTCATCTTGCATGGGCAAGTAAACCCCTGCACTGTCCACCAAATAAATAATCGGGAGCCTGTTTTCTATGGAAATTTCTTGGGCACGTAGATTCTTCTTTCCCGTAATGGGGAACCAAGCCCCTGCCTTTACCGTGGCATCGTTGGCGACCACCACACATTGTTTGCCTTGCACATATCCAACTTTTACGACAACACCGCCAGATGGGCATCCACCATGCTCCTCATACATATCCTCTCCGGCAAAGGCGCCTATTTCAATGGATTCCGCATCATCGTCCAGTAAATACTCAATACGCTCTCTTGCTGTCATTTTGCCTTTGGCATGGTGTTTTTCGATACGGTTTTTACCGCCACCAAGTTTTACTTTTGCCAATTTTCGCTTAAGTTCGGAAAGCTTTAATTTATTTTGGTCTTCGTTTTTATTGAAGTTTATATCCATTCTTTTCGAGAATTCATTTTAGTTGGTTAAAGATACGTAGTTATAATTATTACTTTTGATTTATATGGAAACCAAAATAAGATGGGGCATTGTAGGCCCTGGAAAAATAGCTAGGAAATTTGTCGAAGACCTTCAACAGGTGGAGGATGCCGAGGTTACTTCGGTAGCGTCCCGGTCCTTGGAACGGGCACAGGAATTTGCAAAAGAATATGGTGCAAAAAATGCTTTTGGAAGTTACGATGAGCTCTTTGCGTCGGGAACAGTGGATGTGGTTTATATTGCCACGCCACATAATTTTCACAAAGACCTATCTGTGATGGCCTTGGAGAATGGCATTGGGGTTTTATGCGAAAAACCAATAGGTGTGAATAGGGAAGAAGTGGTGGAACAAGTAAATGCCTCAAAGAAGCACAATGCTTTTTTGATGGAAGCTATGTGGTCTCGATTCAATCCTTCGATTCAAAAAGTCAAGCAACTTGTTGATGATGGTGTTATTGGGGATTTAAAATACATTCACGCCGATTTTGCTTTCTATGCTTTGGACAAAGAATTGGATTCCAGGTTGTTGAACCCTGATTTGGCATCAGGAAGTATATTGGATATAGGTATTTACCCCATTTTCCTTTCCTATTTGTTTTTGGGTATGCCCGACGAAATCATGGCCACATCAAAATTCCATAAAAACGGTACAGAGCTGCAGACCAGTATGATCTTTGATTATAAAGATGCCCAATCAGTACTCTATAGTGGACTTACAAGCCATTCTAAAATGGAGGCAGAAATATCCGGTACGGCCGGGGAGCTATTCTTGAACCCACGATGGCACGAAGCTGACGGATATACCTTGGTCAAGGATGATGAAAGCAATGAAGTCAGTTTGCCTTTAACCGGTATTGGCTATTACTACGAAATACAGGAGGTCCATAAATGTTTGAAGGAAAACAGAATCGAGAGTGAACTCTGGTCGCATCAAAACAGTCTGGATTTGTCGGAGTTGTTGGACACTGTAAGGAAAAAATGTGGGGTAAGCTTTCCTTTTGAAACATAATCCTTAATAATAACTTTACATTAGACCGATTTTTACGATATTTGAAATTCTTCAGAAAATTATACAATGGGAATGAATAAGAACACAGTGCTGGCCTATGCCACATGGATTATGATTTTGGTTGGTTTGGGAATGATCGCACTTGGAGCTTTTAAATATGATGAAGTAGCAGGATGGGGCTTTGCTGCTGTTGGAATAGGATTTTTTGCCGTAGCTTGGGTTTTCAATGCCCTTAAAGGTAGAGTGTAGCCTCTTTTTCATAAACAATTTAATTTACAGTAAATGTCAGACGATAAGAAAGTCATTTTTTCAATGTCTGGGGTAACCAAAACCTTTAAAACGGCCAATACCCCTGTACTTAAAAATATTTACCTAAGCTTTTTCTACGGAGCCAAAATCGGGATTTTGGGTCTAAACGGTTCGGGTAAGTCCACCTTGTTGAAAATAATCGCAGGTGTAGACAAAAACTATCAAGGTGATGTGGTGTTCTCGCCAGGTTATTCTGTTGGTTATTTGGAGCAAGAGCCACAGTTGGATGAGAACAAGACCGTTCTTGAAGTGGTAAAGGAAGGTGTTGCCGAGACCGTGGCCATTTTGGATGAGTACAATAAAATCAACGATATGTTCGGTCTGCCCGAAGTTTATGAGGATGCCGATAAGATGCAAAAGTTGATGGACAAGCAAGCAGCGCTTCAAGATCAAATTGATGCTGCAAATGCTTGGGAACTGGACACGAAATTGGAGATTGCAATGGATGCCCTTCGTACTCCGGAATCCGATAAAAAAATAAGTGTGCTTTCTGGAGGTGAACGCAGAAGGGTAGCCTTATGTCGTTTGTTGTTGAAAGAGCCCGATGTGTTGTTGTTGGATGAACCTACCAACCACTTGGATGCCGAATCCGTACATTGGTTGGAACACCATTTGGCGCAATATAAAGGAACCGTGATTGCCGTAACGCACGACCGTTATTTCTTGGACAACGTTGCTGGTTGGATTTTGGAACTGGACCGTGGAGAAGGAATTCCATGGAAAGGAAACTATTCCAGTTGGTTGGACCAAAAGGCAAAACGATTGGAGCAGGAGAGCAAACAAGCTTCCAAGCGTCAAAAAACATTGGAACGTGAGTTGGACTGGGTCCGTCAAGGCGCTAAAGGTAGACAGGCCAAACAAAAGGCCCGTTTAAAGAATTATGACAAGCTCCTCAGCCAAGATCAGAAACAAATAGAGGAGAAGTTGGAGATTTACATTCCGAACGGACCTCGTTTGGGTACTAACGTAATTGAGGCCAAGGGTGTGAGCAAAGCTTTTGGGGACAAATTACTGTATGAAGATCTCAACTTTAAATTACCGCAAGCCGGTATTGTAGGTATTATTGGTCCCAACGGTGCTGGTAAGACCACCATTTTTAAAATGATCATGGGGGAAGAAACGCCAGATAAAGGGGAGTTTATTGTTGGTGAAACTGCAAAGTTGGCCTATGTGGACCAATCGCACTCCAATATCGACCCTGAGAAAACCATCTGGGAAAACTTTAGCGATAGCCAAGAATTGATCATGATGGGAGGGAAGCAGGTGAACTCCCGTGCTTATCTCAGCCGATTTAATTTCTCTGGTAGCGAGCAGAATAAAAAAGTGAGCATGCTCTCTGGTGGTGAACGTAACCGCCTGCATTTGGCAATGACCTTAAAAGAAGAGGGTAACGTATTGCTTTTGGATGAGCCCACCAACGATTTGGATGTGAACACGCTCCGTGCCTTGGAAGAAGGTTTGGAGAATTTTGCAGGCTGTGCGGTGATCATCTCCCACGACAGATGGTTCTTGGATAGGATTTGTACACACATCCTTGCATTCGAAGGCGATTCTCAGGTGTATTTCTTTGAAGGTTCTTTCTCTGATTACGAAGAGAACAAAAAGAAACGCTTGGGAACGGATATCATGCCCAAGCGTATCAAATACAAAAAATTGATTCGTTAAAAAAGGAAGAATTATTTCCCGCTGAGATTTTTGATTCCTTCTTCCAATAGCTTTTTCGCTTTCTCTAAATAAGCCTTTTGGTGGGCTGCCAAGCTATTTGGGTCCTGGTCATTATTAGAACTCGGACCGATAGAATTGGAAAGTTCCACCAATTGCTCAATAGCCTGTTCTGCGGATTGGAGTTTATCATCGGCGTGTTTTTCGAACACTTTGATCATTTCCAGTTCCATGGATGCTACCGAAGTGGTTTCGACAACTTCAGTTTCAGGGTTTTCTTCATAGGCAACTTCCGCTTCAACTGTCGGCTCGGTGGTTGTAGTTCCAAGCGTACATTGATCTAAAATGGTAATCAACTCGTTGATTTCGCCCAATGCTTTTTTGGTAAAGAACCTACCGGCTTCCCAGTCAGCGGGGTCAATAGCCTTGTCCAATGTTTCCATGGCATCCAATGTTTTGTTCTTTGCTTTAACGCAAGAGCAATCTGCCATGAATGTTTCACCTTTTTCCAGAGCCGTCAAAGCTCTTTCGGCATAATACATTTGGTGCTCAAAATTGGTGGCTTCCATGGCTTTTTTACCATGACTGAGCGCATAAGTTACTTTGGAATAAAAATTATCACATTGATTAGCGTAGGTAGCTTGTATGGCAAAAAATATTGCCAAAACTACTAAAACATGGGATTTGGGAGCCATATTCAAGTTTTTTGGTTATTAAGTTTGTTGTTCTAACGAGGAAAACCCGTTATTATTTCATAGGACTAATAATCTTCGTTAGGATACCAGTCCAATTGCACTACTTCAATGTTGGAATCACCTTCGTTTACTAGGTTTTTGAACTTTTCCACATCACTAACCTCGGGTCTTCCCCTAAAATGATATGGGTATACCTGTTTGGGCTTAAATTCCAATACGGCATCTGCAGCACTTTCCACGGTCATGGTGTAGGGTAGGTTCATACATACAAAGGCTTTGTCAATATTTTCCAAAGCGCGCATTTCTGGAATATCTTCTGTATCGCCAGAAAAATAGATACGTTCATCACCAAAGGTGAACACATAACCATTTCCTCTACCTTTTACGTGAAAGTCCTTTGCCTCTTCACGAAGGTTGTACATGGGAATGGCTTTTACGGAAAAACCGGCCATTTCTTTGGTTTCACCATTTTTCATAGTGGTGGTTTTTGACGATAAACCTTCTTCCATTTGTAATTTTACAGCATCGGGAGCAATAATCTGAACTCCTTCCAGATTCAATTCGTTCAGGGTTTCGGGATTAAAGTGGTCGCCGTGCACATCTGTTATAAAAATCATGTCCGGTGATTCTTGACCTTCAAAAGCGGCCTTGCCACCAACAGGGTCTATATATATGGTGTTACCATCCCATTCAATCACTGCAGTGGCATGTTCAATAGGAACAATTTCCGCAGGGGAAGGAGCCTCCATTTCTTCCATTTCAGTCTTGACCTCTGCAGTTTCCTCTTGTTTCTTTTCTTTTTCTTTACATGAAACCAAGATGATCAGTAAGGTACTGGCAATTAAAAGTATATTTTTTTTCATGGTAATTTCTTTTTTTAAATCCCTTTAAAAATAAGGGATAATGGGCAGAATTATAATTTTTGTCAAGATTATTTTTATCCAAATAATCCAAAAGCGAATCCAATGCGTATATAAACCAAACACGATTGATTAAAAACTATAAACGAGAATCAATTAAAACTAAAAGTTATGACTGAAACAAAAAATAACAATAACGGATTGAAAGTAATTGCCGGTCTGTTGGGTGTAGTTCTTTTGGGAACCATTATTTACACTGTAAGTCTTTATCAAGATAAAAAACAAACCACTAAAGCTCTTACAGAAGAGAAAGAATTGGTTGTAGAGGATTTGAACAACCTGAAGTCTGAATACGACAAAGCTATTTTGGAAAGCAATGCCACTAACGAAGAGTTGGTTGCAGCTAGAGATAACATTGCAAAATACATTGATTCTGTAAGCAGCATGAAAGCTGACATTGCAACACTTTCCCGTTACAGAAGACAAGTAAGCGTTCTTAAGAAAGAAAGAGAACAATTATTGAAGCAAGTTGATTCCTTGACTCAGTCCAACAGCTTGTTGGCCATGCAAAGAGACAGTACTTTTGCTGAATTGGAGCAACAAACTGTTTTCAACGATTCTTTGATTATCCAGAACACTCAATTGGCCGATGCCGTTGAAAAAGGTTCTGCACTTAACCTAAGTACTATTAGTGTTGATGCAATCAAGGAAAGAAACAGTGGTAAATTGGTTTCTACAAGAAGAGCCAGAGCTACTGATAAGTTCAAAGTTTGTTTTACTATTGCTGATAACGTAATTGCCGAAGCTGGTGACAGAGAATTCTACATTGAAGTTCTTGGACCTCAAGGTAACGTTTTGGGCGAAGGTTTGACTAAAACTACTGAAGAAGGTACTTCCCTAACATATAGTAAAGGAACCAACTTCTATTACGAAAACGATGCTTTGGATGTTTGTGACTACATAAACAAGCCAAGTGGAGATTTCCAAGATGGAAACTACATGGTAAATGTGTACGACAGCAAATTGAAATTGTTGGGTACTTCCAGCTTCGAATTGAAGTAATAAACACACACTATCACTATACTAAAAAGGCCCGTCCAAAATTGGACGGGCCTTTTTTATGCTTCAATCTTTGAGCAACTTATTTTAAGCTGCCTACCATATCCTCAGGTTTTACCCACTCATCATACTCTTCTGGGGTTACATAACCAAGGTTAATGGCTTCTTCTCTGAGCGTGGTGCCATTTTTATGCGCCGTGTTGGCAATCTCGGCAGCTTTGTAGTAGCCAATTTTGGTATTCAAGGCTGTCACCAACATCAACGAGTTGTTCAACAAGGTTTTAATGGTATCGTAGTTTGGCTCGATACCAGAGGCACAGTTTACATCAAAACTTACACAAGCATCCCCAATCAATTGGGCAGATTGCAAAATATTGGCCGCCATAACGGGTTTAAACACATTAAGCTCGTAATGTCCCTGTGTACCTCCAACGCCAATGGCCACATCGTTCCCCATCACCTGTGCACATACCATGGTCAATGCCTCACATTGGGTCGGGTTCACTTTGCCCGGCATTATGGAACTTCCAGGTTCGTTGGCAGGAATAATGATTTCTCCGATGCCAGAACGTGGACCAGAAGCCATCATTCGGATGTCGTTGGCAATTTTATTCAAGGAAACCGCCAATTGCTTCAACGCACCGTGGCTTTCCACAATTGCATCGTGTGCCGCTAAGGCTTCAAACTTATTTTCAGCCGTAATAAAAGGTTTTCCGGTAAATTCAGAAATGTACTTGGCCACAAGCACATCGTATCCTTTGGGTGTGTTCAAACCTGTACCAACAGCGGTTCCCCCAAGAGCAAGTTCGCTCAAATGTGCCAAGGTGTTTTTTAACGCTTTCAAGCCGTGGTCCAATTGGGAAACGTAGCCCGAAAACTCTTGTCCCAAGGTTAGGGGAGTGGCATCCATCAAATGGGTTCTACCGATCTTCACCACATCTTTGAACTCTTCTGATTTTTTCTGCAACGTATTCCGCAACTGCTCTACACCGGGAATAGTCACGTCCACTATTTTTTTGTAGGCGGCAATATGCATTCCCGTTGGAAAAGTGTCGTTGGAAGATTGACTCTTGTTCACATCATCATTCGGTTGAATGGTTTTTTCACCTTCTCCAATTTTTTTGCCCGCAATTTCATGTGCGCGATTGGCAATTACCTCGTTCACGTTCATATTGCTCTGCGTACCTGAGCCAGTTTGCCAGATGACCAAAGGGAACTGGTCATCGTGCTTACCTTCGAGTATTTCATCACAAACCTGTGCAATAAGGTCCCTTTTTTCTTGGCTTAGCACACCCAGTTCGTGATTGGTATAGGCCGCGGCCTTTTTTAAATAAGCAAATCCGTACACCACATCCAAGGGCATGGATGCCGGAGCACCAATTTTAAAGTTGTTTCGGGAACGTTCGGTTTGGGCGCCCCAATATTTATCGGCGGGTACTTTTACCTCGCCCATGGTGTCTTTTTCAATCCTGAAACTCATAGTTTAAAATTTTGTCCTACAAAGGTAGGATATAGGGCATTTATATGGTAGCTGATCATGATAAATACACTTTTTTTGCCTATCTATTTGCTTTTTTTGATAAGAAGAAAGTATCTTTGTTAAAACAAAAGGAGTAAAGATGTTCGAATTTGACCAATATTTAGGTTTTTTAGCTTTTCTAACAATTTTGACAATCGGTTTTTGGTTGATGATATTCCTATTGACCTTTGTAGTACCTTACTGGTTGATTGGTAACCTAAGGGAAATGATGAAAGAAAGAAAAGAGGCGAAACGCGCCCAACTAGAAGAATAAGATACACGAAAGGAAGCCAAATTGGCTTCTTTTTATTTTCAATCTGTTTATAAAAATAGTTTTCGTTGATTCAAATGGAAACTATTTTTTTTTGCCCATATTCATTATTTAATATGGAATTATAAAAAAAAACAGCCATATAATGGCTGCTTTTTTATTTAAGTCTTGGGATTTTTCTAAAATTGTCCTTCTTCATAATCCTCCTGCCTGCCGGGTCGTCCACGTTTTTTCTGTTCGTTGATGCGATAGATAAATGAAACTCTTATCTGTCGTTGTCTCCATTGGAATTCACTGTTCTGATCATAAAAATCCGTGGTTGTGAACGAGCTTCTTTTTCTAGAGTTCAAGAGGTCCTGAACATTTAAGGAAATGGTGGCATTATCATTTAAAAGGTCTTTACTAAAAGCTAGATTGATGGATAGGATACCGTCTGATCGTCCTTGGACTTCATCAGATGCACCACGGTAAAAAGCATTGGTTTGCCAATCAATTTTCCCTGGCAATGTAACTTTGGAACTAAAACGACCAAACCAACTATTATTGGATTGACTATAGTCAACGCCATTGAATTCACCATCAAGACTGAATTTGAAAAAATTAAGGCTTCCATTTAAACGTAGCCATTTAAAAGGATTATACAGAAGGCCTAGTTCGGCACCGGTTCTGTTATTGGTTGCCAAATTAAACGGAATGTTACGTACTACCTCTACTTGAGAGCCTCCCGGGCCGGTAATGAACACCTGTTCCTGAACTCTTTGAAATGCGTCGGTTTCCCTTTGGTAATACACGGATGAAGTCAAGGTCATTTTACCCCATCGCTTTAAATATCCCAAATCAAATGCATTTGAAAAGGCAGGTCGTAAGTTGGGGTTACCCTGAAAAATATTCGTTCTACTGCTTCTAGAGGGAAAGGGATTCAAAAACCATCCTCTAGGACGATTGATTCTTCTGTTATATCCCAAAGAAACATTCTCTGTTTCACTAAACTCATATATGAGGTTAACGGTAGGAAAGAGACCGGTATACGTATTGTCAAAATCAGTATCTATTGGAAATGAAAATTCTTCCTGCAGCTCCTCCTCGGTAAGTTCAGATTCTATTTTACCCTTTAATTGAGTGCTTTCCATTCTAAGGCCCAAAAGAAAATTGAAGGCACCAAATTTTGATCCATATTGTGAATATAATGCGTGTACATTTTGAGTGTAATCAAAAATATTCGTTTGGTTCACATTGAGCTCAAGAATGCCGCTTGCATTTTCTTGAAGAAGGCGGTAATCCGTAACTTCATTTTCAAAGTTCCCTCGATACCCCGCTTCAAATTGGGAGTCCTCACCAAATGGCAAGACATAATCACTTTGTATTAAATATTCCGTTTGATCTTGCGTTTCGTAAGTTTCTTCCCTTGGAATATTGATATCCGTGTTATCGGTATTATTGTAGCGAACGGGTTCCGATATAAAACCATTTTGTTCTTCAGAATCTACGGCATATTGAAAGTCTGCAGTTAATACCTGTCCATCTTCATCAAATCGGTTAATGTAGTTAAGCGATATTTGGTGGGTCTTATCTTTTTCGGTTTCAAGCTCACTTCTTGTTGTACCCACCTGAGGATTATTGGCCAATAGATAATCGTTGGCGTTGGTGGTAAGATCTTCGTCGCTTCCTCCTCTAAAAAAATACGAAGCGGTAATGGAAGATTGTTTATTAAAGAAATACTCCATTCCAAAGTTGGTATTGATCCCGCGATTTATTCGGTCATAATTTCGATCCTCGATATTCCTGTCATAGGCAATACTGTCCAAAAAAGCATCCTGTCTAGGGTCAAAATATCTAGTATCAAAAAAGCCGTTACCGGGACCTTCTCTATATCGGTAACCAATTGTGGTGAAAAAATTGAACTTGTCAGTTCTGAGGTTGGCATTGGCGGTGATACCTCCATTGGTCGGATGACCTGCATATACATTAACAGAACCATTAAAACCAAGGGTCTTTTCTCTTTTTAAAACAATGTTTAATATACCCGCAGTACCTTCGGCATCATATCGGGCAGATGGACTGGTGATAACCTCTACCTTTTCTATGGCATCTGCAGGTAATTGTTGGAGTGCTTCCGTGGATCCAAAACCTGCAAGTGCAGAAGGTTTACCATTGATAAGTATACGAACATTTTCGTTTCCGCGAAGGCTGATGGCACCATCAATATCAACATTAACAGAAGGTACGTTGCTAAGAGCGTCGCTTATTGTTGCTCCACTTGTGGTAAGGTCTTTTCCAATATTGTAGATTTTCTTATCCAAACGAACTTCAACAGTGGTTTTTTCTCCAACTACCTCAACTTCGGCCAACTGTGCCACATCTGGGGATAATGTGATGGACCCTAGATTGGTATCGGAATTGTAAGTTTGTCCTTGAAGGGAGTATGTCTTGTACGATATAAACTCAACACTGATATTATAGGTACCAGGACTGGCTTCTACCTCAAAATTACCCGAAAGATCTGTTATCCCTCCAGTGACCTGGTCAGGGTTTTCCGCACTTTGCAATACAAACGTGGCATATTCCAGAGGCTGTCCGGAATCTGAATCTACTACCTTTCCCGTAATTGTAATGGGTTTTTGTTGCTGTTGTGCCGTTCCCTGAAAAATGGAGAGAGTCAAAAATAATATCGGGATAATTATCCTATGCATAGTTTGAATTTTACTATGCAAAAATTGGAGTAAAATAAGAGGGCAAGAAATATTTATCCCTCAACAACATATTTGATCCTGCGAATGACCTTAAAGAATTGTTAATCCTTATTCTTTTTATTCTTTTTGCGCTTCTTTTTCTTTGTGGCCTTGAAACGGTTTTCCTGTAGCTCCATAAAGGCATTGAATTTATCTTCTGATAGACCGGCCTTAAGTTCCGCGTCTTGCCTTCTTTTGATTTTTTCCACCTCGGACTTCATTTTTAGCGGTTCCAGCTGCAAAATTTGAAGTTCTATCCTTTGTTGAACGGATTGTACCAAAGTTGTACGCACAACGGCTTGTTCAAAAGGGTCGAGTTCCAAAGCTTCAGTTATTGAGGGCATTTGCTCATCCACAATTTCTTCCGCGGTAGGTGGAGTTTCTTCCTTTTGATTATCTACAGGCCCTGCTTGTGGAATAGCAGTTCGTCCTCGACCGTACAGACTGCGAGATCCATATCCATAAGGAGAACCATAACCATATTGGGCGGACACCTCGCCAATGGCAAACACACCGATTAATAAGCTTATAAAAAACAGAGTTTGCGTAGTTTTCATGGGGTAAATATAATGTTTAGGTTTGATTAATAGCCCTGTTCATTGTTAAATCTAACTGGTTATCAGAATTATAGCAAACTTGAAATATTCTCGGGAGGTCTTCCCACAACTGCCTTTTTGCCATGTACCACAATGGGCCGCTCAATTAACTTTGGGTTTTCTGCCATCGCTGTTATCACCTGATCATCTGTCAATGTTTTTCCTTTGAATTTTTCCTTCCAAATGGCTTCGGTTTTACGGACCAGGTCAATTGGGGCGATTCCCAAATATTCGATCAACGTCTTAATTTCTTCTTTGCTTGGTACATCATCCAAGTATTTTACAACTTCGAATTCCTTTCCCGATTTTTCCAAGATGGCCAATCCTTCCCTGGATTTTCGGCATCGTGGGTTATGGTATATTTTAATCATGATTATAATTTTATTCTTGTTCTTCTTTCTGTCCCATCATCATCAAGTATGCTTTTAAAAATGCATCCAAGTCTCCATCCATTACAGCGTCCACATTACCTGTTTCCTCGCCTGTACGCACATCCTTTACCAATTTATAGGGGTGCATCACATAATTACGGATTTGTGAACCCCATTCAATTTTCATTTTGGAAGATTCGATTTCCGCACGGGCCTCTTGTTTTTTCCGAAGCTCTATTTCGTACAGCTGCGATTTCAGCATTTTCATGGCTGTGGCCCTGTTATCGTGTTGTGAGCGAGAATCGGAACAGGAAATTTGGATTCCTGTTGGTTTGTGCAACAATTGCACCTTGGTCTCTACTTTATTCACGTTTTGCCCTCCAGCTCCGCTTGACCGTGCTGTGGTTATCTCAATATCCGACGGATTCACTTCGATTTCGATACTGTCGTCCACTAACGGATATACGTAAACAGAGGCGAAAGAGGTGTGCCTCTTGGCATTGCTGTCAAAAGGCGAGATACGTACCAATCTATGGACCCCGTTTTCACCCTTGAGCCATCCAAAGGCATACTCACCCTCAATTTCGAGGGTTACCGTCTTTATTCCTGCAACATCGCCTTCTTGGTAGTTGAGTTCCTTGATTTTGTAACCGTTCTTTTCGGCCCACATCATATACATTCGCATCAGCATAGAGGCCCAGTCACAACTTTCCGTACCACCCGCTCCTGCCGTAATTTGAAGCACGGCGGTAAGCTCATCACCTTCATCCGAGAGCATATTTCGGAACTCCAATTTTTCAATGGCAGCTGATGCTTTGTCGAACTGTTTGGTGACCTCCTCCTCGGAAACCTCGTCGGCTTGTTGAAACTCCATAAACACTTCTAGGTCGCCGATCAATGTTTTGGCTTCCTCAAAGTCTTCTACCCATTTTTTTTTGGATTTGATGGATTGCATTTGTTTTTGGGCTTCTTGTGGATTGTCCCAAAAACCTGGAGCAAGGGTTTTTTCTTCCTCATTCTCTATTTCAATAAGTTTGGCATCAATGTCAAAGATACCTCCTTAACGCACCAAGGCGCTCAATAAGATCTTTTTGCTGATCTGTAGTTACCATGTAATGTATTTTGGGTAAAAATAAGTTTCTTTCTGCAGAATACCTTAGGTATTTTACTGTTGTTGTGCGGCTTTTACCGACACCGAATATTCCGTTTCGTTTTCGCCCAGTGTATACACGACTCCTTTTAAAGGGGCACAATCGGTGTAGTCCTTTCCATGACAGACCTTTATGTGATTTTGGTTAGCCAAAACGTTGTTTGTGGGATCAAAACCTACCCAACCAACGTTGGGTACAAAGGCTTCGGCCCAGGCATGCATTTGTGAATCCCCAAAAAAACCGTGCCCTTGATGTAAATAACCGGATACATATCTGGCTGGAACCCCATGATGTTTGGCTATGGCACAGAATAAATGGGTGAAATCCTGACAAACACCATGTCGGTTTTCGATGATTTCGTCCAAATTGGTATTGACATCCGTGACCCCGGTTTTAAAGTACAAATGGTCATATGTCCAGTGATTGAGGTCGGTCAAATTTTCAAAAATTGATTTTTTGGAATCGAAGGCGTAAATGGACTTATGCTCTTCGAGCAATTGAGTGAACCTCGTATTTCTCAGGTAAGGTTCGTAATCGACCCTAAAATCCAAGCTATCCACTAATTTTCGTTCTTCATCAATGTCCAAGGGCAGATCAAAATCGAACGGATTGACCTCTTTTTTAGTGAGTTTAAAGTGTGCATTGAACTTAATATGGTCCAATACTTTTTTGGAACGTACCTGCACGGTTTTAAATCCCAGTCCATTTTCGGAAACGCTGTTGTTTTCGTCAAGATCGTTCTCAAAATGCCAATAAGTAAGTTCTTGGGTGTCATTCTCTTCCGGAATGATTAAAAACTGCCAGAATGCCTCGTTCAACCCTTTTTCATAAGAGTTTCGGGTGTCATAATCTATTTCATATTCATACAGCATCTAGGTGAATTTCAATCGTGCCAAGGTACTCAAAAAAGGATCAGTAATTGAAGAATTCTTTCTCCATGCTTTCACTAATTTTGAACATTTTATTTAGAATCATGTCCAAGTTTCCTTGGATATCCTCCAATATTTCATCAATCTGTTTAAATTGAAACTCTGCTTTGACTTTTCCAACCAAAAATGCTGTGGAACTTTGGGAGTACTCCACCTTTTTGTCGATTTCCAAAATATGCTTGTGAACTTGGTTGATGCAATTCATAAACGATCTTGGGCATTTGCCGTTCAATAATAAAAACTCCAATGTAGATGTGCCATTGGGGGTTTTTTTGTACAACCTTCGCATCATATCATAGGATTCGGCGCATTTTAACAAAGTGCTCCATTCATAACTATTGCCGATGGGATCTTTGTAGCTTCCTTTAGCCATGAGGGCATCGTTGTATTTGGTATTGATGATACGGGTGATCTGGATGGCCCTTTCTATGTTCACGCCCATCATGATGATGGCATACACTTCATCGTGTAACAATGTACCCCTAATTTTACCACGTAAAACGGCTGTCATTTCCGTAATGTTCATGGTAAAATCGTACAAGTTGGTTTTAAGGTAGGTATCCGTGTGGTAATTCATCACAAAGTGATAAAATTTGTTCAAACTTTCATACAGCTCCGTTGATATGAGATCACGGGAACTATTCGCGTTTTCTCTGGCGATTTTTATACTACTGATAATGGAGTAGGGCTTGGCGGGGTTTAGTCCCAAATCGAACAACACCGCTTCTTCATTAAGTTCCTTTTGCGGATCTAAAACGGGGTCGCCGACCATGAACAACATGGATTGTAACACAAAATCCCGCGAATGTGAAAGTTGGTTCGGAGCATCTAATGATGAAAAATAGTTTACGTTCATAAAACGAGCGATGTGTTCGGCACGTTCTATGTATCTACCCATCCAAAATAGGTTATTGGCAACTCTTGCAAGCATATGATTATTGTTTTAGGACCCACGTATCTTTGGAACCGCCTCCTTGGGAGGAGTTCACAATCAAATTTCCTTCTTTCAGGGCTACGCGGGTAAGCCCTCCTTTCAATACAAATTGTTCGTCTTTGCCCAGCACGGTGAATGTCCTTAGATCAACATGACGTTGCTCAAAGGATTCCTTTTGGTCTATATACGTGGGGTGTACGGATAGCGACATAATGGGCTGGGCCACATATTTACGGGGATTCGCCTTCACCTCGGATTTTACGCGTTCAATTTCATCCTTGGTTAATCGATTACCAATGGAAATACCGTATCCTCCTGCCTCATCCACGGGTTTTATAACCAAGTCCTTTATATTATCCAGCACATATTGCAATTCCTTTGGCCTGCTACAATGGTAGGTATGTACATTTTTCAGTATCGGCTCCTCGTTCAAATAATATTTAATAATGTCGGGCATGTAGGTGTAAATGGCCTTATCGTCCGCTACACCCGTTCCGGGGGCATTGGCAAGGGTAACATTGCCCTTGCGGTAAGCGGCAAAAATTCCAGGAACACCCAAAGTAGAGTCTGGATTAAATTCCATGGGGTCAAGGAACAAATCGTCAATCCTACGGTAAACTACATCTACACGAACAGGACCTTGGGTGGTTTTCATGTACACGAAATCATTTTCAACAAAGAGGTCGCGTCCCTCAACCAATTCAACCCCCATGGCTTTGGCCAAATAGGAATGTTCGTAATATGCCGAGTTGAACATTCCCGGTGTTATGACCACGGTTACGGGGGAATCTACCCCATGTGGCTTTGCGGTTTCCAACAAATGCAAAAGATTTTCTGCATAATCGGTTACCGAGTGGGTCTTATAATGGTTAAAAACCCCGAACAGCGCCCTTTTTAAGGCAGTTCTGTTACAAATCACGTAGCTTACTCCAGAAGGACAACGTATGTTATCTTCCAACACATAATAATTGCCATCCGAATGTTTTATAATATCCGTACCCGAAATATGGTTATAGATCTTGTTTGGCGGGTCCACATTCATCATTTGATGAAGATAGTTGGGTGAAGAACTTAACAGCTCAATGGGTACCACCTTATCTTTTACGATTTTTTTATCGTGATAAACGTCCCATAAAAAATGATTTAGCGCAATATTGCGTTGTATGGCTCCTTTTTCGATGATTTCCCACTCCTCTGAGGTAATAATTCTCGGGAAAAGGTCAAAAGGGAAAATTTTCTCCTGGCTTTTTTTGTTGCCATAAACTTGAAAGGTGATGCCTTGGTTAAAAAACGATGATTTTGCTTTGTTGTTAAGGGAGACATAGTCATCTATGGATCTTGTGCCATATAGATCTAAAAGCTTTTGGTAGCCCGACTTGACCCCTCCATTTTCATCAAAGACCTCATCATACAAACCCTCTTTTTTAACGTAACTGGAAAAGATAGATTTATCCTCGGATGTACCCATATTGTTTTTCTTTTAATATAGGCAATTCATTTGGCTTTAGAGGTTAACAATATTCAAAAATCCGCATGTTATAGAAAAGAATATTCAAAAATCACCTTCAAATTTTATGAAATTACGGTTTAATGGAATAGAAGATTTTTCAAGGGGTTATTTAAAATGATTTCCATAATTTTAAAGGCAATATTTCAACCAGATTATGAAGAACACGACTACACTCATCGCATTATTTTACTTTGTATGCTCCTCATTGGGGGCCCAAACATTTGAAAAGGCCAAGGATTTTCAAAAGTTCAATGGCTATTTTAATTTTTACTATGATGACTCCACGGATAAAATCTATCTCCAGGTTGATGATTTGGGAAAGGAATTTTTATACGTGTATGCATTGAGCAGCGGTATAGGAAGTAATGATATAGGACTAGATCGCGGACAATTGGGGAATGAGCAAGTAGTTTTCTTCCGTAAAGCAGGGAAAAAACTACTATTGGTTCAGCCTAACCTGGATTACAGGGCGATCACCAACAACGATTTGGAAAGAAAATCAGTAGAGCAAGCCTTTGCCAAGTCCATTTTACAGGGCTTTGAGATTGTGGAAGAGTCCAAAGGTAGTTACCTCATAGATTTCACTGATTTTTTAATGCGTGACGCCCATGGTGTCTCCAACCGATTAAAACGAGCTAAACAGGGTACTTATAGTTTGGACAAGTCCAAAAGTGCTTGGGCTTTTGAACGTACCAAAGCGTTTCCTAAAAATGTGGAGTTCGATGTGACACTTACCTTTAAAGGTGAACCCCAAGGTGCTTGGATTCGTTCGGTAACCCCAACACCTAGTTTGGTAACCGTTGCACAGCACCATTCCCTTGTGGAGCTGCCAGATGATAATTTTGAAAAACGACTTTTTGATCCACGCAGTGGAGGATATCCTTTTTCTTATTACGACTATGCCACACCAGTGCAAGAATCTTTGGTAAAAAGATTTATTAGAAGACACCGATTAAAAAAGAAAGATCCGAACGCCGCGGTTAGTGAAGCGGTTGAACCGATCGTTTATTATTTGGATAACGGTACACCGGAACCAGTGCGTTCAGCCTTGTTGGAAGGTGGGAAATGGTGGAATCAGGCCTTTGAAGCAGCAGGATACAAAGATGCATTCCAAATGAAAATACTTCCTGATGATGCCGACCCCTTGGATGTCCGTTACAATGTGGTGCAATGGGTGCACCGTTCTACAAGAGGATGGAGTTACGGCGCCAGTGTAGTAGACCCAAGAACGGGAGAAATTTTAAAAGGCCATGTAAGTTTGGGCAGTTTGCGTATCCGTCAGGATTTTATGATTGCCCAGGCGCTAATGAACAAGCCTTTTGAGGAAAGGGATGATAATTATGAGCCTATGTTGGAATTGGCATTGGCCAGAATCCGTCAGCTTTCCGCACACGAAATAGGACATACATTGGGATTCGCCCATAATTTTGCAGCAAGTACCAACAATAGAGCATCTGTAATGGATTACCCACACCCACAGTTTGAGTTGGAAGGCGGTGAAATCAGTTTTGACAATGCTTATGATACAGGAATAGGGGAGTGGGATAAGGTAACCGTAGCCTATGCCTATTCTGATTTTCCAAATAGCACCAATGAACAAGATGCATTAAATGCTATTTTAAAAAAGGCACAGGACGATGGGTTACGATATATTTCCGATCAAGATGCCCGTCCAAAAGGAGGAGCTCATCTGTTGGCCCACTTATGGGACAACGGAAAAAGTGCTAGTCAGGAATTGGACGACATGTTGGAAATACGGGAAAAAGCTATTGAAAACTTTTCCATAGACAATGTTAGAACAGGTGAAGCTTATTCTGTTTTGGAAGATGTTTTTGTCCCTATCTATTTCTTCCATAGATACCAGACCGAAGCGGTATCCAAAGTTATTGGTGGTTTGGATTACAATTATGCTGTTAAAGCTGGTGGGCAAACCCCTGTGGTGCCCGTCGACGAAGCTGTGCAGGAAGCAGCAATGGAATCCATTTTAAAAACATTGGATGCCGAGGTTATTGCCATACCAAAGAACAAACTTGAACTTTTCCCTCCAAGAGCCGTTGGTTTTGGTCGTTCCAGGGAATCCTTTAAAGGAAGAACAGGTGTTAGTTTTGATGCCCTTTCAGCGGCAGAAACAGCGGCAGATATGACCTTGGAACTTTTACTTCATCCAGAGCGTGCTTCAAGATTGATCCAGCAAAAAAGTCTGGACAAAAACCAAATGGGTCTAAAAGAAGTATTGGAGGAGACCATTAAAGGTACTTTTGACCTTTCTCACCGTAATGATTACGAAGAAGAAGTACAGCATACCATCAATTTTAGAGTTCTTTATCACATCATGAATTTGGCGGCCCACAATGATGTGCATCCACAAGTGAATGCCATGGCCAATGAGGCTTTGAACAATCTAAAAACCCAATTGTTGAGCGATGGTAAAAACGCGGTAGCAGCAGAAATGGTAAAAAGAATCGATGCGTTTATGAAGAAACCATCTGAATTTAAATTGATACCTGTTGAAAAAATCCCTGATGGTTCACCTATTGGAATGGACTGCATGGACTAAAATATTTTATGGAAATAAACTTGATAAGTGACACTGTCACTAGACCTTCAACAGGAATGTTGGAGGCCATGATGAATGCAAAAGTAGGAGATGATGTATTTAAAAACGACCCTACTGTAAATGAATTGGAAGCTAAAGTTGCCGAGTATTTTGGTATGGAAGCCGCCCTTTTTTTTCCAAGCGGCACCATGACCAACCAAACGGCGATAAAAATACACACGCAACCTGGAGACCAGTTAATTTGCGATAAATATGCCCATGTGTACAATTATGAAGGGGGAGGAGTAAGCTTTAATAGTGGTGTTTCCTGTAAATTGGTAGATGGTGACCGTGGTATGATGAAAGCCGAACAGGTGGAGGCTTCCATAAATCCGCCGGATTTTTACCATAGCCCATTGACTACGTTGGTCTGCATAGAAAACACTACGAACAAAGGTGGTGGCGCTTGTTGGGATTTTGAGGAATTGAAAAAAATCCGAAAAGTCTGCGATGAACACCATTTAAAATACCACTTGGATGGTGCCCGACTGTGGAACGCCTTGGTGAAAAAGCAAGAAGACCCAAAAGCTTACGGGAAGTTGTTCGATACCATCAGCGTATGTTTGAGCAAAGGCATGGGGTGCCCCGTAGGTTCTGTTTTGGTGGGCAGCAAAGCGGATATAGACAAAGCATTGCGTATCCGAAAAGTGTTTGGCGGCGGAATGCGTCAATCGGGTTATTTGGCGGCTGCCGGTATTTATGCTTTGAATAACAATATCGACCGACTTGCTGAAGACCACAAAAAAGCAGAAGAAATAGGAGAAGTACTGGAATCATTGGATTTTATCAAAAAAGTGGAGCCCATTGAGACCAATATCATCATTTTTGAAATTAATGAAACTAAAATGTCGTCCGAAGCATTTTTGGAACAACTGACCAAAAACGAAGTGTCCATTATCGGGATGGGGCAAGGTAAACTGCGTATTGTTACCCATTTGGACTATACCAATGCCATGCATGAGCATTTCCTAAAGGTTTTGAAAAGTATTGGTTAGGAATGTTAATTCGAACGCAGTCGAGAAATCTAAAAAGGTCTCGACTGCGCTCGACCAGACAAGTATAAAAATGCCCCTTAATATAATTTCAGGGGTGTTTTACTTCATAAAAGCATCCATTCCGGGAATGTTTGGCATACCTTCTTTGGCCACGGCCGCCAATTCCGCTTCGTTTACCTTCGTGGCTTTTTCAATGGCTTTGTTCAACGTCAGTACCAAATAATCTTCCAATTGCTCCTTATCTTCCAAAAGGGAATCATCAATGGCAATGGATTTTATTTCACGATTGGCCGTCAAGGTAACTTTGAGGAGCCCATCCGAGGATGCTTCATCGATCATCACGGTGTTCAATCGTTCCTTGGTTTCTTCAACTTTCTTTTGGGTCTCTTTTATTTTACCCATCATTCCCATTAGATCTCCAAACATATCTTTAAATTTTAGGCTTGTCGGACCACTGTCAAAACAAGCAATACATTAATATTTATCAAATGTAATATCAAAAGTAGTAAATTGGCTAAAACACTTTCCAATGAAACAAACGAATGCAAGAATTTCTATTCTGGTTTTATGCCTTATTTTTGCGACCGCTTGCAAAAACAATAAAGACGAATCCATGAATATAAATCCCCCTGTGGCCCCTAAGCATCCAACGCAACTTGAGAAGCACGGCGATCTTAGAATCGATGATTATTATTGGATGAACAACAGGGAAGACCAACAGGTTCTGGATTACTTGAACGCTGAGAACGAGTATTTTCATAAAATGACGGCCCATACCGAGAAATTTCAGGAAGAACTTTTTAAGGAGATGAAGGGCAGGATCAAAGAAGATGATTCTTCGGTTCCCTACAAATTGGATGGTTACTGGTACATTACCCGATACGAAGAAGGCAAGGAGTATCCGATTTATTCCAGAAAAAAGGAAAGCTTGGAAGCGGCTGAAGAATTGTTGTTCGATTGCAACCAAATGGCCGAGGGGCACGAGTTTTTCAACTTGAGGGGTGTTTCCATCAGTCCCGATAATACCATGGCTTCCTTTGGAACGGATACCATTTCCAGGAGACAGTACAACATTCAGGTAAAAAACCTTAAATCAGGGGAGATTTATCCCGATATCATTGAAAACACAACGGGAAGCTCCGTTTGGGCCAACGACAACAAAACGCTTTTTTACACAAAGAAAGACCCTGTCACCTTACGTTCGGACCGGATTTTTAAGCACGTATTGGGAACCTCTTCCGAGGAGGATGAACTGGTTTTCCATGAAAAGGATTCCACCTACAACACTTTTGTGTATAAGACCAAATCCAGAAAATATATTGTAATCGGCTCCAGTAGCACGCTTACATCGGAATATCGAATTTTGGACGCAGATGATACGGAAGGGGAGTTCAAGGTGTTCTCACCACGAGAAAAGGGAGTGGAGTATTCCATTTCCCATTTTGAGGGTGATTTTTATGTGCTTACCAACAAGGGCGGTGCCACCAACTTTAAGTTGATGAAAACAAGCGAGAATAATACATCATCAGAACATTGGGAGGAATTTATACCGCATCAAGAGGATGTTCTATTGGAAGATGTTGAGATTTTCAGAGACTATTACGTGGTTACTGAACGTAACAATGGTCTCAACCAAATGAAGATTGCCAAATGGGATGGTTCCGACAGCTATTACCTGCCTTTTGATAGTGAAACGTATGTGGCCGGGCCATCCGTCAACCTGGACTTTGATACCAAAGTACTACGCTACTACTACAACGAAATGGGCGAGCCCTATGCCATCATCGATTTTGATATGGAAAACCGAACCAAAACGGTTATGAAGCAACAAGAGGTTTTGGGCGGCAAGTTTGATAAGGATAATTACAAAACCGAGCGTTTGTGGGCCACGGCCAGGGATGGAAAAAAAGTGCCTATCTCCGTAATTTATCATAAGGACACCCCTTTGGACGGCACAAGTCCGTTGCTGCAATACGGTTATGGCTCTTACGGGGCTACCATCGACCCCTATTTTTCGTCCATTCGTTTGAGTTTGTTGGATCGTGGTTTCATCTACGCCATTGCACATGTTCGCGGTGGTGAGTATTTGGGAAGGCCTTGGTACGAGGACGGCAAATTATTGCACAAAAAAAACACCTTTACCGATTTTATCGATGTTTCCAAATATCTGATAGAGCGTAATTATACCAGCTCGGAACATTTATATGCCATGGGCGGTTCCGCTGGTGGACTGTTAATGGGCGCCATTATTAATATGGAACCTGAATTGTACCATGGGGTAATTGCAGCTGTTCCTTTTGTGGATGTGGTCACAACCATGTTGGATGATACCATCCCATTGACCACTGGGGAATATGACGAATGGGGCAACCCGAACCAAAAGGATTATTACGATTACATTAAATCCTATTCACCTTACGACAATATAGAAGCTAAGGCATATCCACATATGTATGTATCCACAGGTCTGCACGATTCTCAAGTACAATACTGGGAACCAGCTAAGTGGGTCGCTAAATTAAGGGAATATAAAACGGACGACAACCTCTTGTTTTTGGATACCAACATGGATACCGGGCACGGTGGAGCATCGGGCAGATTTGAAGCTTTGAAAGAAACAGCAAAGGAATATGCGTTTATTTTAGACCTTGAAGGAAAAGCCCTTTAAAAATAAAATGTTACATTTGCACGGAACATTTCTAATATAGTTATGGGAATGTTCCCTACCTAATACCAGTTATGAAGACACAGATAAATGCGTACAGCAATATCCTAGACTTAATTGGAAGTACCCCCTTAGTTAAGCTAAACAGAATTACCGCCCCTCTTACTGGAAATTTCTATGCTAAACTGGAATGCTTTAATCCAGGACATTCTTCAAAAGATAGAATTGCGATTCATATTATAGAAGAAGCCGAGCGTAAAGGTATTCTTAAGCCGGGTAGCACCATTATTGAGACCACATCAGGCAATACAGGCTTTAGCCTTGCCATGGTGAGTATTGTTAAGGGATACAAATGTATTTTGGCCGTAAGTTCAAAATCATCCCCGGACAAGATTGATATGTTGCGTTCTATGGGAGCAAACGTCTACGTTTGTCCAGCCCATGTAAGTGCGGACGACCCACGTTCCTATTACGAAGTGGCAAAACGTTTGCATAGCGAAACACCGAATTCCATTTACATCAATCAATATTTTAACGAGTTGAACATTGAGGCCCACTATTCCAGTACAGGTCCGGAAATTTGGGAGCAGACCAATGGTCAGATCACCCATTTGGTAGCTTGTAGCGGAACTGGTGGAACCATTTCGGGTATTGCTCGTTATCTGAAGGAGCAGAACCCAAAAATCAAAATTTTAGGTGTTGATGCTTACGGTTCAGTATTGAAAAAATATCACGAAACCGGTGAGTTCGATCATAATGAAGTTTATCCTTACCGAATAGAAGGCTTGGGTAAAAACTTGATTCCTACTGCTACCGATTTCAATAGTATTGATAGATATATTAAGGTAACCGACGGTGAAAGTGCCCATATGGCCCGTAAATTGGCCCATGCAGAAGGTATTTTTGCAGGGTATACCAGTGGTGCCGCTACTCAAGCGTTGTACCAATTGAACACAGAAGGAGAATTTACCGAGGACAGTAATGTTGTTGTTGTGTTCCCTGACCACGGTTCAAGATACATGAGCAAGGTTTATAGCAACGAATGGATGGACAACCAAGGCTTTTTTGATATTCAAGATGCCGAGGTTCCTGAAGAAATCAAGTATATTAAATAAACCAGTACCTTATAATACCTCAAGAACGGCAATGAAAATCCATTGCCGTTTTTTTATATGAAAATTTCGTTATGCGAGGTTCATAAAAATCTATACTTTTGCAGATGAATTAATATTAATGTAGATGAGAGATTTATTCGATAGAATCATTGAGAACAAAGGACCTTTGGGCAAATGGGCCTCACAGGCAGAAGGCTATTTTGTTTTTCCAAAATTGGAAGGACCTATTTCCAACAGAATGAAGTTTCAAGGAAAAGACGTAATAACGTGGAGTATCAATGACTATCTGGGTCTCGCTAACCTACCTGAAATCAAAAAAGTGGACGGTGAAGCTGCCATGGAACACGGTGCTGCCTACCCGATGGGGGCCCGTATGATGAGCGGTCATACCGACTATCACGAACAATTACAGAACGAATTGGCAGAATTCGTTCATAAAGATGCAGCTTACTTATTGAACTTCGGATATCAAGGATTTATGTCGGTTATCGACGCTTTGGTGGCCAAAGATGATATTATTGTGTACGATGTGGATTGCCACGCTTGTATTATCGATGGAGTCCGTTTGCACATGGGCAAGCGTTTTACCTTTAAGCACAACGATCCCGAAAGTTTGGAGAAAAACTTGGAGCGCGCCACTAAATTGGCCAATGAGACCGGAGGAGGGATTTTGGTGATTTCTGAAGGTGTTTTTGGTATGCGAGGTGAGCAAGGGATTTTGAAAGAAATCGTAGACCTTAAGAAAAAGTACCAGTTTAGACTTTTGGTCGATGATGCGCACGGATTTGGAACCTTGGGTAAAACAGGTGCCGGAGCAGGAGAGGAGCAAGGTGTACAAGATGAAATTGACGTGTATTTGGCAACTTTTGCCAAATCAATGGCAGGTATTGGAGCATTTGTAGCTGCAGATAAAGAAATTATTGAGTACTTAAAATACAACCTTCGTTCTCAAATGTTCGCCAAATCGTTGCCCATGGTTTACGTTAAAGGGGCGTTGAAAAGACTTGACATGTTGCGCACCATGCCTGAACTTAAAGCTAAGCTTTGGGAAAACGTGAACGCGCTTCAGAATGGGTTGAAGGAAAGAGGTTTTGATATAGGAACCACGACTAGTTGCGTAACTCCTGTTTACTTGAATGGAAGTATTCCCGAGGCAATGGCCTTAGTTAAGGATTTGCGTGAAAACCACGGAATTTTCTGTTCAATCGTAGTGTATCCCGTAATTCCTAAGGGATTGATTCTACTACGTTTGATTCCAACAGCAACCCACACGATGAAAGATATCGAGGAAACCCTTGATGCGTTTTCAGCGATCAGGGAACGTCTGGAGAACGGAACTTACAAAAGACTTTCGGCTGCGGTAGCTGCAGCAATGGGAGAGTAATAATCCCTATATTTTATAAAATATTTAATTGCAGCGGACTTTGTTCCGCTGCAATGCGTATTGGGTATTGCCCCGTCTCCATCTACCTTGTCGCACTTCGTTTTCGTTAAAGGGGTTTAAGCTGGTATTTCCGTTATGGTATTGTAGGTATACGGCGGGCTGCCCTTGATATGACACCAATTGCCATGTCCCCGAATTATTCCCATAGGAAGTTCCTTGCGCATTTCCGCCAAAACTTCCTTCAACACTGAAAGAGCCATCGGTATTCATGGAAAATGTTCCATTGGCACAGAAATTCACATAGGTAATGGAACTGGCCATACTATCGTTTACAGAAGAGGTACGCTGATAAAAAACCAGTTGACTCCCTGAAATAACATTAAATAAACCTTGGTTGTTCAGTTCCGGATACTGCGTATTGTTGTTTTGTGATGGAGGTGGGCCGCTTGGCCGTATTCCTGAATTGTTTCCAGCAATAACACTATTGTCCTTCATGTAGGGTCTCAGGTCAAAATTTCCCAGGTTGTGCAAATCAGAATATTTATAAAAAGGTTCATTGTACCCTGTGGCACGGACGCTCATATTGGTCCCATCCAAAACGGCCTCAAAACCCACAGGGCCGTCCAACCCATATAATTCTCCGTTTATTTTATTGAATGATCCGGTTGCCCTAATCGCAAAACTTGCCCCAACGGCCGCAAGCATGCCATGATATTCATCACCTACTCGTTTAAACTGAATGGAAATGCTATGGGTGTCATTTACAAAAGTCCCGATAAAATCAGAGCTTTGCCCGAAGGAACTTAATCCTGAAATCACAATGGTGATTAAGGTTAACGCAATCTTTTTCATAGCTAATGGTTAATACCATAAAGCTATCAAAAAGAAGCCTTCTCCACAATAAAATTAGTTGTTCCGCATATATTGATCCAATAAAGTGGTTCATTGGTTCAAACGCTCTACAATTAGCGAGGAAAAAAGATTTACCCCTGTTTTTATACAACTTTCGTCCACGTTAAAATTTGGTGAGTGTGTTTGGGCAATAATCCCTTTTTCATAATTGGATCCTCCCATAAAAAAGTAGACGCTGGGTACTTTTGGCTGAAAATAGGCAAAATCATCGCTACGTCCATCGGCCACTACACCATGCAAGCGTAGCACCCTGTCCTCCCCATATATGCTGGATATCTGTTTTAAACTCTCATTTACTAATCGCTCGTTGTTGCTTATCACTAAAACTAAGATATCCGCTAATTTTAAACCCTTCCTTTGTTTCCTTTATTGAAAAATTGTTTTTGTCCACGGTCGTATAATTCTTGTAGATGGATTTTGGCCCTGCAATGCCTATTTGTGGGTCACCCATATTTTGCATGTTCCAGAACTTGCTTTCGGGCGCAACATTTTCAAGGGATAAAATGGCCCGCTTTGCAAATTCAAACAAGGCATCACGGTTGGCTGTTTTCTCAAAAAGAAGATCCACTCTCATATAATCTGATTATAATCCGAATTTTTGAACCCTTCATAATACGTTTTTATTTGCTCCTCCTTTTCCAAATTTTCCTTTGAGCAACCAGAAATTAACCACAAAAGCGAGAGCAACAGGAGTTTTTTCATGATAAAGCTCAATTTATAACTTACTGCTAAGTTTAATGAAGAGATTAATTGTTTTGCAAGGTTTCAAAAGCTATTTTCCATGAACCATCTTCTTGTTTTCTCCAGTTCACAATGTATGTCCCCACATTTTTTATGGTGTCCATGGAAGTTTTATCGATAAAAATTTCATTAAAGCTATTGTATGAAACGGCCATATCTTGAGAAACTATAACATTGGGTTTGCCTCTGGATACAAGTTGAACATCGTATTTCTTATAAATGCCTTCCCATTGGGCGATCAATGAGTCTTTGGTTACTTTTTTTACGGGACTGTCTGGGTATATGGCAATAAATTCGTCTTCATAAAAGTCTATCCACTCAAAACCGAATTTCTCATATTCCAGGTACAGACTGTCCACCTGCTGTTTTATGATTTCTTTTAATTCGGATTCTGATTTTTTTGGAGCAATAGCAGTTGATTTTGATTCGTTTTGGCACCCTACCATGATGATACTTGATATGATAACTGTTAGTGCATTTAGTTTGAGATTATTCATAATTATAGGTTTTAGGCAATTATCTTGATAAAATAATAAAGCGCAACGGTTAGTATGTATGCCGTTTTAATGGCTTATATATAGTGTTAGCTACTTTTCATTTTGTGTTTTAAACCAACTAGAACAGCAACGGAAACTACCAGCATTGCAATTGATAATGATATTAGTGAAAATGTTACAATTCCTTCAATGACAGGAGTACCTTCTTGTCCATTGGCTGCAATACCCAGCATTTTCCCTGCATTGAAAATGGCAGCTATTAGAATTCCAAAACAATTTGCAAAAGTTCCATAAACAGCAGACCAAAAAGTAATCTTTAACCATTTGTTTGATAAATCAACTTTATTCCATATTAATCCAAGGATGATCAGGAACATTCCGTTAAGTATTCCCTCAATGTGACTGGATACCCCCATTCTCGGATTAGCAAATTAAGGATTACTGCTATTTACATAGAAAGATACTTAATTGAACGCAAAAACGGTCCGAGTTTGCACCCGAACCGCTATTACTTTTTATATTGTTGTACGTTCGCTTTTTCTTTTCTCCTTTAGTTCGGTGAGTTAAGAGCCATTTTGTTTCCTTCAGAGTCAAGGAATATTGCAAAATAGCCACTTTCGTCAGCGTGAGCGGTTTTAGGCACTAATGTTTGTCCGCCACTTTTCTCTACTTTGTCAAGGACTATTTGCAAATTTTCTCCTGCGTTCAAGTACATTGTTACTCCGTCCGCTGATGGTTTGTATCCATCTGCCTGAATTATGACACCTGTTACCATTTGTCCTTCATAAGGAAATATTCCCATTTGCATTCCTTCAACATCCATTTTTTCAATTTTGATGTCCAATAATGCCTGGTAAAAATTAATTGCTCGTGAAATATCCGTTGCTGGAATTTCAAACATTGAAATATAGCTTTGCATATCTTTTTCTTTTGAATTTGATAAAGTATCTTCTGTTGTTGCTTTAGAGTTTGTCCTGTCCGAATTGGTGCATGAAACAAAACATATTGCAGAAACCAACGAAGCTAAAATTATTCCTTTGCCTGCCATTGATGTGTTAATTTTAATTCAATTGCAAAAATAAGGGTAGGTAAAAAGTCAAAATAGTAGAAATGCGACACCTCAAAATTTATTTGTAGAAAAGTGCAGATAGAGTCATATTTTCATTGCCCAAAAACTCCTTTGGAGTCACTCCAACAAGCTCTTTAAAATCTTTTATGAAATGATTTTGGTCGAAATATTCATTCTCGTAAGCAATGTCTGTCAACGTTTCTGATTTTTTATTGAGCAACAAATGTAAATTTGCTTGCAGTCGAATAGCTTTGCCCAATTGCTTAGGGCTTATGCCAATTTGTTTTTTAAAATGTCTTTCAAGTTGTTTTCTTTTTGAAATATCATCCTTCAAAATGACATTTATTGGAGTCGTTCCGTTTGTTTTGAGAAGAGTATCAACTGTTGATTTCACGATATTACTAATTGTGGTTCTTTCATTAAGTTTTTTTAGAAGAAAGGTTTCAATTATATCAATTCTCTTTTGGGTGTCAATAGCTTGAATCATTTGTCGCTCTAATTCATTGGCTTCTGCTTCCCCAAAAAGCTCCGCAATAGGAGTTTCCTTATCAACCAGGTTTTCAAGAGGTGATTTCACAAAATTTACAAACCCAACAGGGTAGAAACAGATGGCGAATGTGTCAACATTACCAACGGGTAAGATGTCATATGATTTTGTTCTCTGTCCCATTACCATTGCATTGGGATGAAGGATAAAGTCATTTTCTGAAGTATATCTTTTTATCTTGTCGCCAAAATTGAAAGTCATTTCAATACAGCCGTCAGGCACAATTTTTTGCTTTTGATTTTTTGGGTCAAAAGGCACTTCCAAAGTCCAATAAAACTTAACTATGGATGCTAA
This sequence comes from Flagellimonas profundi, assembly GCF_017313275.1. Classification (GTDB taxonomy): domain Bacteria; phylum Bacteroidota; class Bacteroidia; order Flavobacteriales; family Flavobacteriaceae; genus Flagellimonas; species Flagellimonas profundi. The sequence goes on from NZ_JAFLNM010000001.1 coordinate 922,375, forward strand.
GTCCTTATATGGTTTATATGTCTGATACTTCATCTATCCAAGATGTTTTCATAGCGTGGGGCATAACCGTCTCGGCTATGATTTCGTTGTGGTTTGGGGCTTGTGAGCGACGGCAAAGGCCAGTGCGATTTTCCAGAACCAATTTTACGGTTTTCATCACCACGAATTTAAGATGTAAAGGGGATGCTGCGCTATGGAAATATCGATGGAAATCGATAACAGCTGTCAAATTACAAAATCCAATTGGATTTTTTCTAAATGATGCTGCTCCCTGTCGCATTGACCAACGAAAGACGTGAAAAGAAGAGGGCTTATAGATCTCTTACGTAGGTCCGCCTACGCTTGATCACCTTGGGGTCAAAATGCTTCCACATTTGCTGTATGGCCAAATTATCTTCCAGTTCGGGGGTACGAATACAATTCACCACGCCCCGCTTTTTAAAGGTATCGTGGAACTCGTTGAAAATTATGGAGGTCACCCCTTTGTTCTGATATTTGGGGTGGATGCCGATCAAGTAGAAAATGGCATCTTTGCTGTGTTTTCGGGCACGGAGCAAGTGGAAAATACCAAAGGGGAACAGCTTACCGTTGGCCTTTTGCAAGGCTTCAGAGAAAGAGGGCATCACAATGGCAAAAGCCACTAAATTATCATCTGAGTCCACCACGAACTTGATATACTCCGGGTTGATAAAGCTGATGTACTTTTTCTTGAAATATTCCTTTTGGATATCGGTAATCTTTACAAAGGAGGACAGCTTGGCATAGGTATCGTTAAAAAGGTCGAACATCTTGTCCACCCAGGGCATAATTTCCGAACTTTTTTCAAAATTCATCTCCCGAAGTCCATAGCGCTTTTTGATCAATACATTGGCCTTGGCAAATAGTTTTGGGTCTGCATTGGAAGCCAAAAACTTGCTTTCGCGGTATTCCTTTTCCTTGGTAAAGCCATGCTGCTCAAAATGCGATTGGTAATAGGGGTGGTTGTACCAGGTAACCATGGTCCCGATATGGTCGAAACCTTCGGTAAGTACGCCCACTTTGTCCAAATTCGAGAAGCCAACGGGGCCTTCCATATATTCCAAGTCATTGGATTTTCCTATTTCACGGACCTTGTCCAACAAGGCTTTGGAAACCTCCATGTCATCGATAAAATCGAACCAACCGAACCGCATTTTTTTGAGTCCTTGTTCCTTTACTTCCAGCCAATTGATGATAGCCGCTACGCGCCCCACGATTTTGTTGTCCCGGTAAGCCAAAAAGAATTGGGCCTCCGCCGTTTTAAAAACAGGATTTTTGTCCTTGTCAAAAGAAGCCATTTCATCTTTGATGATGGGTGGCACCCAATATGGGGAATCCTTGTACAGGGAAAATGGAAATTTTACAAAACGCTTAAGGTCGGATTTGGACTGAACCTGTTTAACGGAAACCATACTTGCAAATTAATCCCCAATATTATGAATATTACTTGCAGTAGAAAAATGAAGTTTGTGCAAAACTTAAAAATCTATGCCCCCACCTTTGTTTTTTCTGCGATTTCTCGATTTTTTTCGGTTGCTGTTCTTTTTGATTTTTCCATTGACGCCCGATTGCTGCTCGTTAATGGGGATGAGCTCATCTTTATGGAAATCCAAACGGTAAGAGAACCCAAGCACTACGAATAATCGGGAAGGGTCGTTCTTAAAGCCGGAACCCAAATGGAAATCTGCCTGAAAATTGGGGTTGATCAAGCGGGCCACACCGGTTCTTAAAATAATGTCGGAATAACGGTCCCCGGAAATTCCTTGGCCTTCAAAGAAAACGCTCCATCGGGGGTCGCGAAAAGCATGGGTTATGGACAGGGCGTAGCGCCATTCCGGAAAATCGGTGGTAATGCGATCATACGCAATGTTGGAAATCAACACAAACCTCGGGGAAAGCCTGCTCTGTGTTTGTATGCCCCCTCGGTAGGAAACTGTGGGCTCCCCGGGGTAAAATGGATTATCGCCGACTACAAAATTGGCACCACCGTACACTGATATGGCCGGAATCAAATTCTTCCATTGGAACAGATTGTTGGCTCTCCAACTATATAAATTGGGTTTGTTGCGCTCAGGATCTTTGTAGGGATCAAAAACCAAATATTTTAAACCTACCCGGTTGCGCGAAAAGTTGGTCAGTTTGCCTTCTATGCCAAAATCGGGATAGGTTATGTTTTGTGTAATAAAGGACCCTTCGGCAATTATTTCCAGCTCTTCAAAAAGCAATCCGTACCTAAAGGCATAATCGGCCCCAAAAATATTGGAGTCGGAATTTAGCTCGGCATTGTCCTGTTGTTCATACAGCATTCCAACTTCGGCCTGAATCACATTTTTACCAACGGAATAGGCACTGGCAGCCCTTCCAGGTCTATTGGAATTAATCACATCGGTATATTGCGCAAAAATGAAGGTTGGGAATAGAACGAAAAGGAAAAATGACTTTTTGATCATGGAAATGTCCATATAACTGGGTTTTTAATACTATTTTAAGATACGTTTGATGGGTTTACGCTACTAACAGTGTAAATTTGATTCGATAACTAAGGTTATATGGTTTTACTGAAAACGATTTTAATTGTCATATTAGTATACTACGGGCTCAAATTCCTGATGAAATGGTTGGCCCCGAAGCTCTTGAATTACGCTGTAAAGAAGACGAACGAACGTTTTGAGCAGCAGTTTGGGAGCCATCAAGATTTTGGTAATGAAGCACCTGAGGAAGGGGAGACCACCATTTCCAAAAAAACGCCCCGCAAATCCAATCCCTCAAAAAAAGTTGGAGAATACATAGATTTTGAGGAAATTGATTAATATTTGCCGAATCAAAACCTATCCATGAATCTTTCTCCAAAAGCCATTATCACCCATATTTGTGTTATTGCTTTATTCATTCTTGCCTCACTGGTCTACTTTTATCCAGTTTTGCAGGGAAAAGCCATTTATCAGTCAGATATTGCCCAGTACAAGGGCATGGCACAAGAACGGGATGCCTACAAAGATGTAACGGGCGAAGAATCGTATTGGACCAACAGTGCCTTTGGCGGTATGCCCACCTATCAACTGGGAGCGAATTATCCACATAATTACGTAAAGGAATTGGACCGTTTGATTCGGTTTTTACCACGCCCGGCAGATTATCTCTTTCTTTATTTCATTGGATTTTACATTCTGCTTTTATGTTTAAAAGTTGATTTTAGGTTGGCAGCCCTTGGAGCCATTGCTTTTGGATTTTCCACCTATATGATCATTATTCTGGGCGTGGGGCACAATGCCAAGGCACACGCTCTGGGGTACATCCCAATGGTTTTGGGTGGTATAGTCCTGGTTTTTCGGAAAAAATACATCCTCGGATTTATACTGACCGCATTGGCCATGGCGCTGGAGATTAACGCCAATCACTACCAAATGACATATTATTTTATGCTTTTGGTGTTGGTAATGGGCTTAGTGTATTTGATCTATGCCATCAAAGAAAAGGAACTCAAACACTTTTTTGCTTCGGTAGGGCTATTGGTTTTGGCCGTAGTGCTGTCCGTTTTCACGAATGCCACCAGCCTAATGGCCACCAAGGAGTATGCCGATTGGAGTACACGGGGAAAATCGGAACTAACCGTTAATCCCGATGGAAGCGAAAAGGAGATTTCAACTGGGTTGGACAAAGAATACATTACCCAATACAGCTACGGAATTGCCGAATCCCTAAACTTGTTTGCACCCCGTTTGTTCGGAGGATCGGGAGGTGAGGATCTGGGCAAGGATTCCAAAGCCTACGAGTATTTGACCAATCAGGGATTATCACCGACCAAAGCACTGGAACTTTCGAGCAGTTTGCCCTTATACTGGGGCGACCAGCCCATCGTTGCTGCACCGGCCTACGTGGGCGCCATTGTGTTTTTCCTGTTTATGCTGGGTGTGTTCCTGGTAGATGGCAAAAAGAAATGGTGGCTCTTATCGGGAGCAATTTTATCGCTATTGCTTTCTTGGGGGAGAAACTTTCCGTTACTCACCAATTTTATGATAGATTACTTCCCGATGTACAATAAGTTCAGGGCCGTTTCTTCCATTCAAGTGGTGTTGGAACTGTGCTTGCCCGTGTTGGGGATTTTGGGCATTCGTGAATTGTTTAAATCATCCGTGGACCAGAAAGAAAAGCTGAGTGCTTTAAAACTGAGCTTTTTTGTTTCGGTAGGACTCGGTATCGTAATTTTCTTATTGAAAGGCTTCTTTGACTTTGAGGGAATGCGCGACGAAATGTACCGCGGCTATTTTGGTGACGAATTGATGGCCATGATCCAGCGAGATCGGGAGGCGGTGTATGTGAACGATACTTTCCGTTCCTTGATCTATGTGGCGTTGGCCGCTGCGGCCTTATGGTTCTTTATCAAAGATAAAATCAACAAAAACGTATTGGTGTTCGCCTTGGGAGCACTTATCCTGTTCGATTTGGTGGGAGTGGACCTCCGCTATGTAAACGAGGACGATTTTGTACGTCAGCGTCAGGTAAACCAACCGTTCCAAGCCAGTCAGCTAGATCAAATCATTCAACAGGACGATTCCATTTATCGGGTTTTTAATCCAGAGGAGGGAATCAATGGGGCCCGCACTTCTTATTTTCATAAATCGATTGGTGGATATCACGCTGCAAAGCCCAGGGCACTTCAAAATTTGTTCGAATACCATTTGTACCAGAACAATCTCCAGGTGTTGAATATGTTGAACGTAAAATACATCGTTCAACAAGATGAGGAAGGGAACAGTTATCCCGCTGTAAACCCAGACGCCAATGGCAATGCTTGGTTCGTAGATCAATTGATTCCGGTTTCATCTGCCAATGAGGAAATTTTGAAACTCAAGGATTTCAACTCCAAAACACAAGCGGTGGTAAACACCAAACAGTACCCAGAATTGACCAAATTAAGGTATATGGTGGACTCGGTGGTACGTATTGATTTGGTGGAGTATCGACCAAATTATTTAAAATACACTTCCAACAACTCCAATGATGGTTTTGCGGTCTTCTCCGAAATGCATTATCCATCCGGTTGGAATGCCTTTATTGATGGTGAGCCTACGGCACATTACAAAGTGGATTATGCCCTTCGCGGTATGAAAGTTCCTGCCGGCCAGCACGAAATCGAGTTCAAATTTGAGCCGGAAGTGGTGGAAACGGGAAGCCAGATTACTTTGGCGTCCAATATTCTCTTGGGAGTGATCATTGTTGGGGGATTGGGCTTTACCTTGTTCCGTGGAAAAAAGGAAGAATCCTAATGCGAAAAGTCTTGGTCATAGCGTACTATTGGCCTCCCGCTGGGGGACCAGGGGTACAACGTTGGCTCAAGTTCACCAAATACTTGCCAGAGTTTGGGTTTGAACCCATCGTTTACGTTCCTGAAAATCCCAGTTATCCTTTAGTGGATGAAAAATTGGTAGAGGAAGTTCCGACGTCCATCAAAATACTCAAAAGGCGCATAAATGAACCCTATGGTTGGGCTTCACTGCTCTCCAAAAAAAAGACCAAGACCATAAGTTCGGGAATCATCAAAGAGAAAGATCCATCGTTTATTGAAAAATTATTATTGTGGATTCGTGGCAACCTTTTTATTCCCGATGCGCGGAAGCTTTGGGTAAGACCATCTATTACCTACTTGGCAAAAGTGATTGCGGATGAGGGTATTGAAAGCATTATTACCACAGGCCCGCCACACAGTTTACATTTGATAGGTCTGGGCCTTAAAAAGAAATACAATATTCAATGGATCGCCGATTTTCGTGATCCTTGGACATCTATAGGCTATCATAAAAAATTACGATTAACCGAATATTCTAGGCTAAAGCACAAAGCTTTGGAAAAGGGAGTGCTTTTGAAAGCCGATAAAATTGTGGTCACAAGCCACACCACGAAAACTGAATTTGAGGCCATTACCCCAAAACCCATAAAAGTGATCACCAATGGTTTTGATGATGAGTTACAGCCGGTGGAACTGGATTCCAAGTTTACCATTTCGCATATTGGTTCTTTGTTGACCGGAAGAAACCCATTAGGCTTTTGGCAAGCAGTACAAGAATTGATTGCTGAAAATGAAGCTTTAAAAAAAGCGCTCAGCATACAATTGGCAGGAGTAGTGGGGGAGGAAGTGCTGCAATCCATCAAAGACTTTGGATTGTCCGATTATGTGGAGCAGTTGGGCTATCTACCGCACGACAAGGTCTTGGAAACCCAACAAAAATCGCGGCTGCTTTTGTTGTTGGAGATTGATTCGGAAGAGACAAAAGGCATTATCCCGGGAAAATTATTTGAATATTTGAACGCCAAGCGGCCCATTTTGGCCATTGGCCCAAAAGGATGGGAAGCAGGTGCCATGGTGGAACAGCACCATGCTGGAACTATGTGCTTGCATACCAGCGTTGCGACCTTAAAAAGTGTACTTTTGGAGGCGTTCCATCAATATACAGAAGGTATGCTGGTCTGTAATTCCGAAGGGGTGAAACAATATCACAGAAAGGCATTAACGGAATCTTTGGCTAATTTTATCTAATGGGCGTTGTTTTAAAACAATCCATACAAAATACCGTGATAACGTATTTGGGGTTCTTTTTCGGGGCCATCAATACGTTGTTTCTCTACACCAAGATTCTGCCGGATGAATATTACGGTCTTGTTACTTTCATTTTGGCGTCGGGTGCCATTCTTATGCCTTTGATGACCTTTGGGGTGCACAATACCATGGTAAAATACTACAGTAACCACCAAGAGGTGGAAAAAGACGGGTTCTTTACCTTGATGTTGTTGATTCCTTTGTTGGGCATACTGCCCGTAGCCTTGGTCGGTATACTATGGTACGATCCCATTGGTGACTGGGTATCCCAAGTGAACCCCATGGTGAAGGATTATTTGTGGTACGTATTTTTTGTGGGACTGGCGATGGGGTATTTTGAGGTTTTCTATTCCTGGACCAAGGTGCATTTAAAGTCGGTTTTTGGCAATTTTATGAAAGAAGTCTTCGCTAGGGTGGGCGTATCCATCCTTCTTATTCTCTTTTATTTTGATGTGATCACGTTGGATATCTTCTTTAAATGTTTGGTGGGATTGTATTTGTTGCGGACGGTTATCATTAAAATTTATGCGTTTACGCTACGGAAGCCCAAATTGGATTTTAAGTTTCCGCCCTTTACCAAGGAAATTCTATCCTATTCTTTTTTGATTATTTTGGGAGGTTCGGCAGCTTTGATCCTGCTTGAAATTGACAAGGTAATGTTGAACCAGTTCATCAGCATTGAGAATGTGGCATATTATGGGGTGTCCGTATACATTGCTACGGTGATTATTGTGCCCTCGCGTGCGATGCACCAAATCACCTACCCCTTGACCGCCGAATTGTTGAACACACACAATGATAAGGGGCTCAACCAATTGTACAAAAAGACTTCGCTCACCTTGTTTATTGCCTCGGGAATATTGTTCGTCCTGATTATCCTCAATTTGAACGATTTGTATTTAATGTTGCCCGAGAATTATAGAAATGGGTTTACCATTGTATTCTTGATCGGGTTGGCCAAAGTAATGGATTCGTTGTTGGGGAACATTAATTCCATTTTGTACAATTCCCCATACTATAAAACAGTTTTGGTATTCGGGGTATGTTTGGCCGCTTTAACTATTCTATTGAATTATTTACTGATACCAAGGTTTGGTCTTGAAGGAGCTGCTTTCGCCAGTTTTGTCTCCATTTTCATCTTTAATCTGGTCAAGCTTGTTTTTGTGAAAATGAAGTATGGAATTCTTCCTTTTACTCCGGCCACGTTTAAGGTGTTCGCAACTTTGTTGTTATTGGCAGTTCTTTTCGACCTATTGCAGTTTCAGTTTCACCCTATTATCAATATCGGCTTAAAGTCACTTCTTGTGGTAGTTATGTACGTAGGTATTTTGTACCGCTTCAATATTTCCGAAGATGTAACCGGCTTTTTGTCCAAATGGCTAAAAAAAAATACCCCGTAGCGAATAAATTCAACCACGGGGTAAACAACTAACCAACCTAAAAAAATCTATCTAATTATTTCTTCTGGAAGAACCTCTGGAGCTACTAGTTCTTGCGCTACTTTTTCTTGCACTTGAACTTCTGCTCACGCTAGGCCTAGAGCTACTTTTTCTGCTAACAGAACTTTTCCTTACACTAGGTCTAGAGCTTCTGGAAACGGCTTTCCTTGAAGAAGAGTTTCCCCTGCTCACCGTAGACCTACTTGGTGTTCTCGATGTGGTCTTCGGTTTTCTATACGTACTTTTTGCAGAACGGTTCACGGTTCTATTGTTTGTACGTGGGTCCACTTTTCTGACATTGGAACTTCTATTGTTAGAAGCACGTCTTGCCTTATTATTGGAAGCCGTTGTTCTTCCAGATCTATTTACATTATTTGACTTTCTATATGCATTGCTTCTAGCATCTCTGGAAGCGACTTTTTGTCTTTTTACAGCATTACTGGAACGGTTTACCGCTGTGTTTCCTCTTCTTGAAGAATTGTTTGAAATCCTTGCGTTACTTCTACCGTAATCCGCTCTTCTTGCTCTACTGTCCCTTACGGAGACTCTTCTATCATTCCTATAGATGTTTTCCCTTCTATATCTATTGTCGTTTCTGTACACTCTACCCAATCTGGCATAGGCCCTTCTGTTATTGTGTCGGTAAGGTGCATAATAGGTATATCGGATAGGTCTGTAATATCTTCTGTAAGGTCTTGCATATACATTACAGAATCCTACGGAAGGTCTTACAAAATACCTATGGAATGGTCTGTACACATATCTTCTGTTGTAAATGTTGATGAATCCTGTGTAGTGACTAAAAACGCCTCCGTTGTAGTACACATGTAGTCCACCGATTCTACGGACCCTACCATTATTGTACCATACATTTACGTTTCCAATTTGAGATACACGACCATAATAGTCATAAAAAATTGGGGTGTTCTCTACCTGGATTACAGCACCATAGTCATCGTACTGGACATAAGGATTGTAATTATACCCAGAGTTAAAAGTGATTCCAACGTTTCCGATTCGTGCTCCAACACCTACATTAACCCTGTTGTCCATGTAGAAATCGAACTCACCATCAGGATACACGGAGAATGTAACTCCACCTTCAACAAAGATGAAAGAATTTCCATATCTATAATTTGTGGTTGTAGCCACTGTATTGGTTGTTTCTGCTTGGATACTCGGTATTCCAAAAACAACCGCTGCTATAATGAGTACTAACTTTTTCATACTACAAGGTTTTAAGTTCTAGATGCAACTATTTACATCCACCCTGTTTAGTGCAATCAGCGTGCCAAAAAAATTAACACGCTGATTATCAGTATAAAAAAATGAAAATTGAATGATTTATTTGATAATGAACATTGATCTTCGGTTTAATTGATGTGCATCTTCTGAACAGTTTACACCATTGGAACAGTTGTTGATCAGCTGTGATTCACCATATCCTTTGGAAGATAATCTACTACGATCGACACCTTGGTTCACTAGCCATTCAAGCGTAGATTTCGCTCTTTTTTCGGAAAGTTGCATGTTATATGCATCATTTCCTCTAGAATCGGTGTGGGACGCTATATGAATGTTCAATTGTGGGTATTGTTTCATAGCCTGCAATATTTTGGCCAATTCGACTTCAGCATCAGGTCTAATGTCATGTTTGTCGAAATCAAAATAAATGGGTTGTAGGTCTAATCTACAGCCCAAATCGTTTACAGGACAATCGGGTGGGTTTAGTGCTATGTCCACTTGGAGCATGGAGGAACTTTTCGGTGTCATTACCAATTGTTCTAGTGGCTCATATTCTTTTTCATCGTTGGATGCTCTTACTACATATTGGTTGTCGCAATCAATATTTTCTTCAAACCTGTAATTACCATTTGCTTCTGTGACATTTATGGAAACCACATTATTATCCTTATCTATAAGGTGTACTAATGCCCCATCTAAAGGTTCTCCTGTGTTGGCGTCTGTAATTGCGCCATATATAACCAGTGAGCACGCTTCTGATACTGCGTAAATATTGTCTGAAGAACTTCCGCTATTCCCATCTCTGTTAGACGATAGATAGCCTTTCCTTTCATTTTCCTTTACGATAAAACCAAAATCATCTTGACTTGAATTGATAGGCTTGCCTAGATTGATTACTTCTTGGGATTTCGAATCGTTAGTATCGGAAACCTTGAATATATCCAAACCTCCAAGTCCAACATGGCCATCACTGGAAAAAAACAAGATGTTTCTGTCGCTTATAAAAGGGAATGTCTCTCGTTGCTTTGTATTGATTATGGGTCCCAAGTTTACAGGTTCGCTATATCCGTTGGAGTCAAGAATGTCTACATACCAAATATCGGATTCACCTATGGTTCCTGGTCGGTTGGAAGAAAAGTACAATCGGGTTTCCTCTGGATTCAATGCTGGGTGAGCCACGGAGTAGGAATCGCTATTAAAGGGAAGTTCTTGTACATTTCCCCAACTTCCATCTTCATTTTTTGAGGCTTTGTAAATTTTTAAGCTCACTAATCGTTTTTTGCCCTTTTTCTTTTTACCATTTATATAGTTGTTTCGTGTAAAGTATAATGTTTTTTCGTCTTTGGTAAATACTGCGGACGACTCATGATATGGAGAGTTGATGTCACCTTCCAACGGGAGTATATTGGTCAATTTTCCATTTTCATCAATTTTTGCCTCAAAAAGATCTACATAGGGGAGACCACTCCAATCATGGATTTTACTACCCTCAGTATTGATTGAAGATGATGAAAAAACAATTTTGTCACCATAGAACGAAGGTCCAAAGTCCGAACCTGTCATCTCTGGGGTAATATTGGTCACCTTGAATTTTTTATTTTGATTTTCGGCAAGACTTTCAAGATAGTTCCAATCATCCACTTGGCTATTCTCATTATTTGAAGGTGAGGATTCCATGAACTTTTCCATCATTACCTTGGACTTTTCATAGTCTCCAATACTTTTTAGTGTTTGGGCAGCTCGGAAATAATATTCGGGCTCTACTTTATTAGGATAGTTGTCAACGAGTTTTTGATACCATTTGGAGGCTTCGGCATATTCACTGTTGAAATAATAGGTGTCGCCCAATTTTTCGAATACTTGAGCAGATTCATAACCATCCTCCACTACGCTTAAATATATTTTTCGGGCGTCTATATAGTCGTAATTATCGTATTGCTGGTTAGCTTTTTTTATTTTGGTTTCTTGTGCGAATGTGCTCCCAAACAATAGAAAGATGGAAAACACATGAATTAAAATACTTCTTTTCATGGTGATTGTATTAAAAGAACCTTGGGGTTAAAATTCGATCTGACTTTTTGAAGATGTCGAAACGAAGGAATACTTCGTAAGAGCCATCGCTGTACTGTTCTATATCTGTCGATTGGTAATCGTAGGCAACCCCGGCAAAGAAATTAGGTGTTATTTGGAATCCAGCCAACGCACTAAGTGAAGCACTCCACCGATAAGAAGCTCCTAGGGTAAACTTTTCGTTGATCAAAAAATTTGCGGACAAATCCCACTGTAAAGGAGAGCCGCTTACATATTTCACTAAGGTTGCCGGTTTAAACTTTAAATTTTCATTTAAGTCAAATACATAACCGGTTATGAAGAAATAGTGTAAACGTTCTATGGCTATATCATTAGTATCTGTGTTTTCCAATGCACTTTCATCGTAATGCCTGGAATTCAAAAAATTTGGAACGGATAAACCAGCGTAAAACTTGTCTGTGTTCAAGTATAAACCAGCACCAATTTGGGGTTTGAGCTCATTATCCACATTGGTTTGAAAATAGGCATCGTTCGGATCATAAATGTTCAATTTGCTATAGTCCACATCCAACATATCCAACCCAGCTTTTACACCGAATGCCAATTTTGTGTTGTACGATAGGTTTAAGGAATATGAGTAGTCCACTACTATATTGGATTCCATTGCTGGACCAATTCGATCATAAACAATGGATAGTCCAAGTCCCATATTATCGTATAATCCGATAGGGGAGTTGACTGTGAAAGTTCCTGTTTCTGGCGAGCCTTTCAGGCTTACCCATTGTGTTCTGCCCAAAAGACCAAAACTCAATACTTCCCTGTTGCCAGCGTATGCAGGGTTTACTACTTGGGTATTGTACATATATTGAGTGTACTGTGGGTCTTGCTGTGCCTTTATTGTTACAAGGGCGGATAGAAACAATAATGCTAATAGGCAATGGTTTCTATAGGTTTTAAGATGTATCATCTTCTTGGCAAATTCTTGGTTCATGATTGTTTTAATGGTTGGTTGTATTAATTCCGATTGATATATAAGTAGCCAGAATAGTTTTCTTCTCCAGGGTTGTTCTCTCCTGTAAATGTTAGAATGTAGAAATAGGTCCCGCTTGGCAATTCCCTATCCTTTTGAAGGGTGGCCCTTACTTCCGAGATTCCGTAGAAAAGCTTGTTACCCTGTCCATAACCATCGACTTGATAAACTTGAACACCCCAACGATTGAATATTTTCACATTATTGTCCGGGTAGTTTTCAATGCCCTCGATTTGGAAGTAATCATTGATACCGTCCCCATTTGGGGTAATACCATTGAATATTTCAAATGCTACAGGTTCATCTTCACAAATATTATCTGGAACAAGGGTAATTGTTGGATTATCATCTGAAAGGTTGGTATGATCTGAAAGATCCAATACTTGACTTCCAGACCCAACCAATTGTGCAGTTACTACAGCCTGATTTTCTACGAGACCTTGATCTATATCCACTTGTTGAATGATATAGAACGCTTCGAAATCCCATGATTCCCCTACGGATAGCACACCATCATTACCGATATCAGTACCATTCAATGGACCTTGGATAGTACCGTCTACAAGCTCGTCTTCAATGATGACATTATCTAAATCAACATCACCTGTATTGGTAACCGAAAAAATGTATCTAATACTATCTTCACAAAGATCTCCATTGGTGTTAATTAAAGTTCCTGTTTTTATAATTCCTATACCACCTTCACCTGGACAGAAAGATAAATCCACTATTGTAGGATCATCCTCCAATATGCTATTGTCATCTGAAAGGTCTTGGACCGTTACGCCAGGCTGCCCTTGCACATCTGCGGTGACTGTGGCCTGGTTTTCCACAAAACCATTATTCATATCACTTTGCAAGGTATTGTAGGATGCGGAATAGACCCATGTTTCATCCAAATCAAGGAATCCGTCGTTGTTGTCATCGCCAGCAGCCGGGCCTGGTATATCACCGCCAAGTAATGGGTCGTTGAGAACTACATTCTCTAAGATTTCCGGTCCTTCATTGGTCACGGTGAACTCGTACAGAATAAGGTTGCACCCAGGACCGCCATCAACCCCTTCAAGGGCATCTCCTGTTTTAACAACAGCTATCCTTGGTTCACAGGAAGACAAAATGATAACAGTTGGGTCATCCTCCAATATGCTATTGTCATCGGACAGATCTTGAACCGTAGCGCCAGGTAGCCCTTGCACGTCTGCGGTGACCGTGGCCTGGTTTTCCACAAAACCATTATCTATATCACCTTGCAAGGTATTGTAGGATGCGGAATAGACCCATGTTTCATTCAAGTCAAGAAATCCATCGTTGTTGTCATCGCCAGCAGCCGGGCCTGGTATATCACCACCAAGCAATGGGTCGTTGAGAACTACATTCTCTAAAATTTCCGGTCCTTCATTGGTCACGGTGAACTCGTACAGAATAAGGTCGCACCCAGGACCAGCCTCAAAGCCCGCAATGGCATATCCTGTTTTTACAACAGCTATCCGAGGTTGGCAGGAAGACAAATCGATAACAGTTGAATCGTCTTCCGCTATGCTATTGTCATCCGATAGGTCTTGAACCGTAACGCCAGGTTGCCCCTGTACGTCCGCTGTAACCGTTGCTTGGTTGACCACTTCCCCATTTGAAATATCAGCATTGGTGATCAGATAAATCCAAGAGTATATCCAAATCTCACCAGGATCTAAAAAAGTATTGTTGTTAACATCACCTGAAACCGGACCTACGATATCACCACCCAGTAAAGGATCGTTGAGAACCACATTCTCCAATACCTCGCCAGAGGTACTCTGGTTCACTACTTGGAAGTTGAACGTAATTTGCCTACAGCTTTGGCTAACTGTTCCCGTTTTTATTAGGGAAATTTCAGGTGCGAATATTTCATTTGAACAAACATTCTTAAAATTTGGATTTTCATCGGAATCCAAAATTCGGTCGTATGATGAAATATGGGCACTGGCATTTGTGAAAACCAGAATAAAAAGAACACAAGGGAGAAGTAGGGGCTTCTTTTTTTTGCAGAGATAGAAATAAAGAATCATGATAGGTATATTATATTATCGATTAGTACCAACTTTGAAGATTTTTTAGAGAAAACAGCTACCTGTAATTCAAATACAGATTGGAGATTAATTTGATTTGGCCGCGAATATCAATGAAGGGAATAATATATCAGGAGTAGACTTTTTGAAACCCTCTTTTCAATTGATGAATGCCCTATATGATCTGATGATGAGAAGAATTGAAAGTAGGCTTATACCTACTTTCGGAATATAAATTTTACAGAGAGGATATTCTGGAATTTAAAATATTATCGACTTTAACTCGACAAAAAACCGATTACGATAAGGTGTTTTTCAAGTATTGTGCGGTGTAGGATTCTGTATTCTTGATGATTTCTTCAGGAGTTCCCTCTACCACCAAATTACCACCTTTTTCACCGCCTTCAAGACCAAGGTCTATAATATAATCGGCACATTTCACCAATTCCATATTGTGCTCTATCACAATAACGGAATGTCCTTTGCCTATCAACTCGTCAAAGGATTTGAGTAACTTTTTAATATCGTGAAAGTGTAGTCCCGTTGTGGGCTCATCAAAGATGAACAGGGCTTTTTCCTTGGTATGGCCTTTCACCAAAAACGATGCGAGCTTTATACGCTGTGCTTCACCACCGGACAGGGTAGAGGAGGACTGGCCTAAGGCCACATAACCCAACCCAACATCTTGTAGCGGCTTAAGTTTGGTCACTATTTTATCTTGTTTATGGGTAGAGAAGTGTTCAATGGCATCATCAATGGTCATGTTGAGTACGTCGTCGATGTTTTTGCCTTCAAACTGGACCTCTAAAATATCTTTTTTGAACCGTTTGCCATCACAGGCGTCACATTCCAAATGAACATCCGCCATAAACTGCATTTCTACAGTGATTTCACCTTCGCCCTTACATTTTTCGCAACGGCCACCATCCACATTAAAAGAGAAATGCTTGGCCTTATAGCCACGTAGCTTGCTTAATTTTTGTGATGCGAACAGGCTCCGGATATCATCGTAGGCCTTTATATAGGTAACAGGATTGGAACGCGAAGAACGGCCTATGGGATTTTGGTCCACAAATTCAACGTGTTTGATATGGGAATACTTTCCTTCCATGGCAGAGAACTGGCCTGCCTTTTCACCGTACCCCCCCGTCTCTTTTAAAATGGAAGGATACAGTATTTTTCTTACCAAGGTACTTTTTCCACTTCCCGAGACTCCTGTAACAACAGTAAGCACATTCAAAGGAAACGTGACATCTATATTTTTGAGGTTGTTCTCACGTGCACCCTTGATCTGAATGTAATGTTTGGAATTCCTACGCTCTTTGGGTACAGGGATTTCCATTGTTCCGTTGAGGTAGGATGCCGTTAAGGAATCGGAGGTAAGGATGGTTGCCCAATCTCCCGTGGCCACAACTTTACCGCCTAAGGTTCCCGCTTCTGGGCCAATGTCAATGATTTCATCTGCGGCCTTCATAATATCTTCGTCATGCTCCACGACGATAACGGTATTGCCCAGATCGCGAAGCGACTTTAAAACCTCAATCAAATTTTCTGTATCTCGTGGGTGCAATCCTATACTGGGCTCATCCAGAATATACATGGAGCCCACCAAGCTACTTCCCAAAGAAGTGGCCAAATTGATGCGTTGACTTTCCCCACCTGATAGCGTATTGGATTTTCTATTTAAGGTGAGGTAGCTCAAACCTACTTTGTCCAAGAAGTCCAAACGCGTAGTAATTTCTTTAAGCAGTCTTTTGGAAATGGAGGTATCGTGCTCGGAAAGTTGCAAGGCTTCAAAAAAGGGCATCAATTGGTTGATGGGCAGTTCGATCAAGTCTGAAATGGATTTACCGCCTACTTTTACATAATCCGCTTCCTTTCGCAGTCGTTTTCCTTTACATACAGTACATCTGGTCTTGCCGCGGTAACGGGAAAGCATCACCCTGTTCTGGATTTTATAACTTTTTTCCTCGAGCTGCTCAAAAAACTTGTGGATTCCTATAAAATGGTCGTTCCCGTCCCAAACCAATTGTTTTTGTTCTTCGGAAAGCTCAAACCAGGGTTTATGTATGGGAAAATCGAACTTGTAAGCTGAATTCACCAATTGATCACGGTACCAGCCCATACTTTCGCCCCGCCAAGGAAAAACGGCATTTTCGTAAACGGATAAAGCTGTATTGGGAATCACCAAATCTTCATCAATACCGATAACATCCCCATAGCCTTCACATTTTGGGCAGGCCCCGTACGGATTGTTGAAACTGAACAAGTGAACGTTCGGTTCCAAAAACTTCATCCCGTCAAGCTCAAACTGGTTACTAAAGGTTTTTATGTCCCCGGTTTGAAGGTTTTCAATGGCACATTGGCCCTTTCCTTCAAAAAATGCATTGTCTACTGCATTGGCTAGGCGATTGTAAAAGTCCTCATCATCCTTAACAATAATGCGGTCCACTACAAGATCGAATTCCCTACCAATATCTTCTGGAGCTTGATCGATTCGGATAACTTCTCCCTTATATTTAATACGGGCATACCCTTGCTTGGAGAAAAGTTCCAACGATTTTAAAGGTTCCCGCTCTTCGGTAATAGTGATAGGAGCCAACAATAGGAGCTTATCTCTCTCGTTCAACTCCTTTATATAATCGATTACATCAGTTACTGTATGCTTTTTTACTTCTCTACCAGAGATAGGGGAAATGGTCTTCCCGATCCGGGCATACAACAACTTTAGGTAATCATAGATTTCGGTTGTGGTCCCGACAGTGGATCTGGGATTGGTGGAGTTTACCTTTTGTTCAATGGCAATCGCTGGGGCTATACCTTTTATATAGTCCACTTTAGGTTTATCCAGCTTACCTAAAAATTGTCGTGCGTAGGAAGAAAGGCTCTCCACATATCTTCGTTGTCCTTCGGCATACAGAGTATCAAAAGCTAAACTGGACTTCCCGGAACCGGATAAACCCGTGATTACCACCAACTTATTCCTTGGGATGACGACATCTATATTCTTTAGGTTATGCAGTTTGGCACCCTTTATGATAATATTCTGCTTGGGATCTACGTTGATATTGATTGCCATTTGTTAAAATTAGGGTTTCAAAGATACGATACACCACACTTAATACGTATATTGTAGCAGTTAACATATAAAAAACGTCAACTCACAACATAGATTTTAGGTCGCCTGCCTAATTATCTATATTCGAAGTGTAATTAAAATCCTGATAGGCCTATACAGAATAATTACTTTTTAAAGATTAAAAACTGAATAACTATAGTCTTTCTTGACAAAGGGAGGACTGTGATTTTAACCCAAAAAAAGTAATTTGTATGGAACAACTACAGATTAAAGACTCGATTTTAGTAAAGAATTATATTGACGGAGACGAGAAGGCTCTTGAAATCCTGATCAACAGGCACAACCAAAGAATCACCAGTTTTATTTACAGCAAAGTTTTGGACCGAGATGTTGCAGAGGACATCTTCCAGGATACTTTTATCAAGGTGATCAAAACCCTTAAAAAAGGAAAATACAGCGAAGAAGGTAAATTTTTACCTTGGGTGATGCGTATTGCTCACAACTTGGTAATAGACCACTTCCGTAAAAATAAAAGAATGCCCAAATTTGAGGGTAGCGACGATTTCAACATTTTCTCCGTAATCAAGGATGAAAAGTTGAACGCGGAAAAGCAATTGATCAAAGACCAAATAGAAAGTGATCTTACGGTTCTAATCGATGAATTGCCGGATGACCAGCGTGAAGTATTGATCATGCGTATTTACAAGGATATGAGCTTTAAGGAAATATCCGAAAACACAAATGTGAGCATCAATACAGCTTTGGGTAGAATGAGATATGCCCTTATAAACCTAAGAAAAATCGTAGAGCGTAAAAATATCGTTTTAACGAATTAATCGGCATTACGTCGAAGCCAACAATATTTCCAATCTAGCGCCGTTATATAATGGAAACAATTACTTACGCTAGAAATATGGAAAACATTTACTCTGAAGAACAAAAATCCGTTAAAACGGTAAAAGCAAGCAGGAAAACAGTAGATTTTTTACTTAGCTTTTCAAAATCGATTCATGTAGTTGACTACAAAGAACACCAGTTTGAAGCAACATTAAATTAATTTAAGGATCAAACTGACGAAAAGAGCCGCGATTAGCGGCTCTTTTTGTTTTTATAATATTCGTTGATGACCGATTTTCTTCCAATGGTCTTGGTAATTATATCTTTATCCAAGTCCCAGCCCCTGGCAGGGGAATATTCCCTACCATACCAAATAATTTGAAGATGTAATCGATTCCAGATTTCTTCGGGGAACAATCTTTTGGCATCGCGTTCTGTTTGTACCACATTTTTACCGCTGCTAAAACCCCACCGGTACATCAACCGATGTATGTGGGTATCCACTGGAAATGCGGGGATTCCAAAGGCCTGCGAAACTACAACACTAGCGGTTTTGTGTCCTACTGCGGGCAATTCTTCCAGTAGCGCTATGTCTCTGGGTACTTCACCATTATATTTTTCGATCAGTATTTTGGAAAGCCCATAGATACCTTTGGATTTCATAGGGGAGAGGCCAACTGGTTTGATGATTTCTCGAATCTCGTCCTCCGATAGTTTGACCATATCATAGGGATTGTCCGCTTTTTCAAATAACAAGGGGGTGATTTGATTGACCCTAACATCGGTACTTTGGGCAGATAGTAAAACCGCGATCAATAAGGTATAGGGATCTTTATGGTCTAAAGGAATCGGAATTGTAGGATAGAGATCGTCCAAGGTTTTGATAGCAAAATCAACCTTTTCTTGTTTGGTCATATTTGTTTAACTTTGATAATGTAAATATTAAACAATTAATTCAATAGCAACGCACATGAATATGTTAAAAGTAGGGGATAAAGTACCTGATTTTTCAGCAAAAGACCAAGACGGCAACACAATTAATCTTAGTGATTACAAAGGCAAAAAATTGGTGGTTTTTTTCTACCCCAAGGCCAATACGCCTGGTTGTACTGCGGAAGCCTGTAATTTGCGAGACAATTATAAAGAATTACAGGACCAAGGTTTCGAGCTTTTGGGCGTAAGTGCCGATTCGGAAAAGAAACAATCCAATTTTAGGGACAAATACGAATTTCCTTTCCCTTTATTGGCCGATGAGGACCATACGGTGATCAACACCTTTGGTGTTTGGGGACCAAAGAAATTTATGGGCAAGGAATATGATGGCATCCACCGTACCACATTTGTTATTGATGGTGATGGCGTTGTTGAAAATGTTATCGAAAAGGTAAAGACAAAAGATCACGCAGCCCAAATATTGGCTTAATAAAAAAGGCGCTGAACCAGCGCCTTTTTTATTTCTATTCCTTTTCTTCCAGAACTTTTCTGGTAAATAGGTTTTTCTCCTTTATAATCTCTGCAATACCTTCAGGCAATTCTTTTTCCCATCCCTCATCTTTCTTGATGATTTTTTTGAGTACGTCCCTTGAAAAAATATGAAGTACTTCAGGATCGTAGTCAATAATATCCATCACCTTGCCATTGTACTTAAAGAACTTGTACAATTCCTTCATTCGTGGGTGAACCTTTACATTGTTACTGGTAAGTATCTGACCCGTTTCTGGATCCTTCATCGGGTACAGGTAAACCTTCAGATCTTTAAAGAACAACTTACCGAAAGCCTCCAAAATACCACCACTTAAGTGACGATAATATTTTTCATCAAATACATCCACCAAGTTGTTGACGCCCATGGTCAATCCAATTTTGGCCTTGGTGTAATTATTAAAGTATTCCACAAGTTTATAATACTCCTGGAATTTGGAGATCAATACCGTGTGGCCAAGGGAACAAAGCAATTCCGCTCGATCCATAAAATCCTGTTCATCAATTTCACCAGCGGCCTTAAGGTTGGAAAGTGTTATCTCAAAAACAACGATCGCATTTTCCATATCCACCGTCTGTTCCCTGATAAAAATATCGTACGATTTCTGGAACATGTCCATATTTACCTTGGTCACAGGTCTAAAACTACCACGCAGTGCCAAGATATTTTTCTTGTAAAGCACGGCTGCCGGAAGCAAGTTGTTCCCATCAGGACCGAACATTACCGCATCCGTCATGTCGTTTTTAATAAGCTGAAGGCTCATCAAGCGGTTATCGACATCAGCAAAATTAGGTCCTGTAAAGTTGATCATATCAATCTCCAAAGTATCATGGTCAATATGATCATATAAGTATTTTAATAGCTTTTTGGGCTTATGGAATTTAAAAAATGCACCATAAATCAAGTTTACACCTAAAATACCAAGGGTTTCCTGTTGTAATCTGGCTTCGTTTTGTTTGAACCGGATATGCAGTACAATTTCATCATATTCCTTCTGGTCCGGATCTAACTGAAACCGAAGTCCAACCCAGCCATGCCCTTTGTACCTTTTGGAAAAATCAATGGTGGCCACGGTGTTGGCATAACTAAAGAATAAATAGTCCGGGTTACTGTCCCTACTGATTCGTTCTTCGACCAAACGCATCTCATGGTCCAACATCTTTTTTAATCGGGATTGGGTAACATAACGCCCATCTTCCTCGATACCGTAAATGGCATCACTAAAAGATTTATCGTAAGCACTCATGGCCTTTGCAATGGTCCCGGAAGCTCCTCCTGCTCTAAAAAAGTGCCTAGCGGTTTCTTGGCCGGCCCCAATTTCGGCAAAGGTTCCGTAAATATCTTGATTCAAGTTGATCCTAAGGGTTTTCGCCTTTATGGAAGGGATGTTTTCAAAAGCATTTTCTTTGCTTGGTATGCTCGGCATGTCCGTTTTTTTAATGTATAGCAAAGTTACACTCTTCAAACAATCTATTAAATAAATAAGTTATAATTTTGGATTTAATGGATGATAAGATGACCATTACTTTTTTGGGTACGGGAACTTCACAGGGAATACCGGTAATCGGAAGCGAGCATCCCGTTTGCTTAAGTCCGGACCCCAAGGACAAAAGACTGCGTGTATCCGTATTGATCTCTTGGAATAATTATAATTATGTAATTGATTGCGGACCAGATTTTAGGCAACAAATGCTTACCAATCCGATAGACAGGTTGGATGGCATTTTGTTTACCCACGAGCATGCCGATCACACTGCGGGAATCGATGATATACGTCCCTTTTTCTTTCGACAGGGCGATATCCCCGTATATGCGCACCCGCGGGTGTTGGATTCCCTTCGCAGACGTTTCGACTATATTTTTGCTGATGAAGACCGTTACCCGGGAGCTCCTGCCGTTCAAGTCCATGAGGTTTTCAAAAATGAAAACATTCCTCTGGGCGATTTGGATGTAGTACCTATTGAAGCTTTCCACAACAGATTGCAGGTTTTTGGGTACCGCTTTGGTGAATTTATCTATATGACGGATGTAAAACGGGTAGAGGAAGAGGAGATCAAAAAAATGAAAGGGGCCAAAGTGTTGGTGGTGAATGCTTTGCGACGTGAGCCCCACCATTCACATTTTAATTTGGAAGAAGCTCTGGAATTTGCCGAAAGGGTAGGAGCGGAGCAAACGTATTTTACGCATATCAGTGCGCTATTGGGATTTCATGAGGAAGTGGAAAAAAGTCTGCCCAAAAACATACATTTGGCCTACGATAACCTACAGATAAAAATTTAGATTTGATGAAAAACAGCATTTTTCTATACCTATTTGTTTTTGCAGCTTTATTGGCACTTTTCCAATATGTTACGGGAAACAATATGCAAAAAGCATTGACCTCGGATGTAAAACAACTTGAAGAAGAGGTGGTGAAGCTTGAAGATTCCTTGCAGACCATGCATTTAAAGGTATTGGACATGCAATACTTTACATTGGAAAACAATGATGATGCTTTGGCCTACTACGATCATTTGAATTTAGAAAACCCATCGTTGTATATTCAGGATAAACTATTGGAAACCAATGAACAAAAAGGTGACAATCCGTTGATTCCGTACGAAGGAATGGAAAGTGACTTTAAGATCAACAAGATCAAAGTGCTCAACCATAAATGGATTCTGGCCGATTTTTCCGATGGAAAATATTGGGGAGACCTTATTATCAAGTATGAGCTAAAGGATGATCTAAGTGTGGACTTCACCTTGGCAGAACATTTGCTCTACGCACCGCAGTAATCAGATAGCGGTTTCGCAGTATCCTTTTGGAAGTGTCCCAATGGCCAAAAATCTCACTGGTTTTTACAAATGGTCCTGGCTTTTGTGTGTTGGGTGAGGTAGTGGGCGTGTCGTGGGAAATCCATACCAATACGTGGGATTCTTCAATCGCTGTGCTCTTTCAGAATGACAAATGCGGTATTCAGTTTGCAGTCATCAGTAACCAAGTAAGAACAAAAAAACCACCGAAAGACCCTTGGGCCTCCCGGTGGCAAAAAATGGTTCCAGTTGTTTGGTGTTTCCAAGGAACTATTTCAATATCAATTACATTGTTGAAGAAATTGACCTGTAAAGACCCATGAATGGTTATTTACCAGATTAGTGATGGCGTCGATCAAATCTGTGTTTTCTATACAGACGGAAAGGTTATCCAATCCCAGCGTTATTCCATCGGGGCCATTGTTGTTCTCCACAAAAGTGTTCCAGCTTATCAATGTGTCGCTAAGGTTGGCTTCCGACATACCACAATTATCCAACATACTTGTCATGTCGGTTACACTGCCAATGTCCCATCCCCCTAGGTTCCCGTTAAAGGAGGTGGCAAGAAGGAACATAAACGACATATTGGTGACATTGCTTGTGTTCCACCCACTGATGTCCCCGTTAAAGGAGGTGGCATCTTGGAACATGCCCTCCATTGTGGTGACATTGCTTGTGTCCCACCCACTGATGTCCCCGCTAAAGGAGATGGCATCTTTGAACATATACGACATATCGGTGACATTGGAGAGGTCGGGCGCGTCCGTGGCATGGTACTCCATGTTCTTGCACAATGCAAAAGCATAAGCAAAACTTTTCCACTGTATGCTCCCCCATTGTTCGATGCCCATCAACTTCAGGGCACTTTCATTTTCTGTAAACATCCATATTGCCGGGAACTCTCCCTGTATGGCCACGGTATAGGTGCCCGCTGTGGCATATATATGGAAGGGAGTATCTGCCGTGGCAATCTCCTCCACCGTGCCATCGCCCCAGCCTATGGTATAGTCGTAGGTGTATTCATTCCGTGTACCGATTCGTACTAGCTCCCCATCGACATCGGTCTTCCAAACAGTGATAAAGGAGGCGGGGTCCTCGAACACGCTCTCTATCACGTTTTCCACCTTAACGGTCACCGTGGCGGTGGCGGTGTCCTCCCCATCGCTTACCTGCACCGTGATCACATGCTCCGTTGCCGTCTCAAAGTCCAGGTTCTTGCCGGGGGAAAGGCTGAGCTCCCCTGCTTCGGTGATCTCAAAGAGGTCGTTCTCGTTCTCGATAATCGTAAAGGTGAGGGCGTCATTGTCCGCATCGGTGGCCGTTACCGTGCCAATGGTCTCGGTGTCCGCTATGTCCTCTTGGACGGTGAACTCTTGGTCCTCGATCACGGGGGGCACGTTGGGGGCCGTGGTCACTTTTATGGTCACCGTGGCTTTAGCGGTTTCCTCCCCATCGGTGACGCTCACCGTTATGGTGTGCTGGACCTTGCTCTCCGCATCCAGGGCCTTGCCGGAGGCCAGGCTCAGTGCGCCGGCCTCGGTAATCTCAAAGAGGTCGTTGTCGTTCTCGGATATTGTAAAGGTGAGGGCATCATCGTCGGCATCGGTGGCCGTTATCGTGCCGATGGTCTCGGTGTCCGCTATGTCCTCTTGGACTGTGAACTCTTGAGCCTCGATTACCGGGACACTGTTCTTTACCGGTTCGCGGCCGTGATCCTTGCCACAGGACCATGCCAAAACCAAGGCCGTTAGGGCAATACTGAATCTTCTTGCTTTCAATGTCATATTCTCTATTTAAAGTTTTTATCTCTGCAAGAATGCCATTTTTATAAAAAAATAGGGAGGGGGATTTACCAATGGTCCGTTTGGGTTGACAGAGAAGGGTTCTGGGTTTATGGGATCCTATGACTTGAGATTAAGGAGTTGGAAGTTGGGAGGGAAAGTTCACGGTTAAACCCGTTAGTGTACATCTGTGGAACTTTTGTCGGGTAAAAACAAATTTAGGAGTTGGGAGTGACCCAGTTCCACAATCAAATATGCTCCTGCAACCAGTTTTTAAAGGAAAAGAAATTCTGCTGGGATACTCCATGCCCCACAGGAAACTCCTTGTAAGTCGTTGGAATATTTAAGTTTTTCAGAAATTCCGGGGACTTTTGGGCCCATTCCAATGGGATCACTTGGTCCACCTGCCCGTGCGAAGCATAAATATTTAGACCGCTATGGTCCTTATCCGCATAGTTGTCCACCAAAATATTTTCGTTGATATATCCGCTAAGGGCGACCACATTTTTTACTTTTTCCGGATACGATAATGCTACGGCATAACTCAAAATAGTGCCTTGGCTAAATCCTAAAAGCGTAATGTTTTCTTTATCCAAGTTGTACACTTCAATGGCCTCATCCATAAAAGCAACTATTTTTTCCCTGGATTCCTTGGCCTGCTCATCATCACTCCATTTACCTTGTTCCGCATCAAAATTTATGGCATACCACGCATGGCCAAAAGGTTCCAGACCATAGGGGGCCTTTACCGAAAAGATCATCAATTCCTCCGGTAGTTCAGATGCAAATGAAAAAAGGTCTTCCTCGTTGCTACCGTAACCATGGAACATAAAAAGTGCAGGAGCTTTTTCGGATTTAATTGAGGATGGACGTAGTAAATATGTTAATGATAAGGGTTTGTGGGACATTATTTTAATTTAGGATATGAATGTGAACCATTTTTGAAAGTATTTGCCCAAAACAGGTAATGGCTTGGTCGTTTCATTAAGAACTTGTAAAAAGCCAAAAACCCATATAATCAGATAAAAGATATAGATGGGTAAAGACAAATACACATAACCGGAGTAAGTAAGCAAAATGGCCAGGGCATGAAAAAGTACATGAATCCCAAAAGCCTGCCGAATATGGAACCGGGCAAAAGCATTCTTGGGTTCAATGTTCATGGTGATGGCTATTAAACAGCCAATTATGGTAATGTAAGCTACAATCGCGGTAGTTTTGCCGGGTTTGGAATCACTCATTATAATGTACTTTGATCATTGTTGATAATTCCGTAAACCTTTCCTTTTAAGGCAGCGCCTACGAACATGCTGTTTTTTGATGTCGACAGGATATCTTTTGTATCAAAAATATACTCCCCCTCAGGATTGAAAAGGGTAAGACAGGCTTCAGCACCTTCTTCCAGCTTTGGAACTTCTATATGATATCGTTCTCGACCCTTGGTCAATATGTCGATGGTTTCTTCAAGCTCAAAAATGGTATTCAAACTTCCGAAGGTAGATTCCAGTCCAAGGCTACCGCTTTTTGCATTATCGAACTCCACACGTTTATGCTCAATATCCATTGGTATGTGGTCCGAGGTCACAAAATCAATGGTTCCGTTTTTTACCCCTTTGATCAAGGCTTTGCAATCTGCACCGGTCCGTAGAGGGGGGGATACCTTAAAGTGAGTGTCAAAACCTATCAAGTTCTCGTCCGAAAAGAAGAGATTATGTACCGCAACACTACAGGTCACATCCAAGCCCTTTTTCTTGGCCTCGGCTATCAGTTTTACCGAGCCTGCCGAGGAAATTGTAGGTATATGGAGTTTTCCTCCCGTATATTCCAATACGAACAAATCCCTTACAATCTGAAGTTCTTCGGCCAGAGCAGGGATTCCTTTAAGTCCCAGTTTTGTGGATATTTCGCCTTCGTGGGCGACACCTTTTCCTTTGATATCGCCATCCTGGGGAAAGGAATACACCAATCCATCAAAATTTTGGGCATACAACAGTGCTATTTTGAGCAGATTGGGATTGGAAATCTGCTTTTTGAAATCGTAAAAAGCAACAGCACCTGCATTTTTCATATCAAAAAGTTCGGCAAGCGCTTCCCCATCCGAATTTGTGGTCAATGTACCAATAGGATGCACCTTGGTGGCTTTTCCATGTCCGCGTTCCTTTAAAAACACGATATCTGAGCTGGTATCGGGAACGGGATGGGTGTTCGGGTTGAGCACAATATTGGTAAAACCGCTTTTGCCCGCTGTAAAAAGTCCATTGGCTATGGTCTCGCGTTCTTCAAATCCTGGTTCGCCAAAACTTACACTGCTATCAAACCATCCCAATGAAACGTGCAGGTTCTCTTTTTCCACCACCTTTATATTGGTGGGAGCTTCCACAGAGACGCCAATCTTTTCTATTATCCCTTTTTTGATAAGGATATCACGTTTTTTCAAGTGAAGTTCCTTGTTCCCAGGGCATACAATTTTTGCAGACTTCAGCAGAATGTTCATGTAACAAATTTTTGAATGAATACCTCAATAAGCGCCAGAAGCAACGCTAAAATAACAAACCATTTCCAATATGCGGTAATGTTGCTTTCCGCTTCCAAATACTCGAACAGGGCAGGAATGGAATCCATGGTGTTTATATTTTCCAATGTAGCCAGATCCAAATATTTTAGCTGACTTTCACTTCTCGGATAGTTGAAACTTATATTTTGTAAAGTTTTATTGTTCTGTACAATCGAGTAAATCCCGTCTTCCGCAGGGTTCTGGTCAAAAGTAAGTCGTACTCGATTGCGAAAAATCTGCTGGAGCGGAATAAACTCATATCCTTCCTTGGAAACTTTTAAAATATTCTCTGTACCGATTTCGGCAGAAACATCCACTGTGTTGATGTTGCCAAGGGTTTGATAAGTTTTTGATACCCGCAAACTTGATTGTGCCATATTATAAAAGGTAGGCACAATCAATGGGGAGTTGATGAAATTTGAATTTTCCAATTCCAAAGGGACCGTAAATACATACAATCCATCATCGCCGACCAAAAAGGCGTCACCACCATCCATGGACAATGCCATGGGAAGACTCGTCTGGATTCCAAAATGCTCTTTAACGGATGGGTATTGAAAATTTGTTACTTCCTTTTCAAAAACATTACGATACAAGGGATGATCAAAGCTTATGGTGGTCAATTGTTGATCTACAACAACTTTTTCTGAAAATTGAGTGGACGATAAGCTGGATAACAAGCTATTGTACGATGAAATATCGGAGTTGGTGGCGGGAACAACGATCAAGGTTCCCCCTTCATTTTTAAATGAACGTAGCGTATTCTGAAGACTACTTGGAATTGCTTTCAGATTATCCAAGATCACCACATTTTGATTGTCCAAATTACTATAGTCCAGCTGGTTTAATCGATATTTTTGAAAATCGAACTCATCACCTCGGAAAAGACGGTTTACATAATCACCATCCGATTCGCTAATGGCCAGTACATTGATTTTTTCTTTGGAATTGATGTTAAAGTAAAAACGATTGTCGTACCCCAATGCATTATCAATAATGCTCAAACGTCCGTTCAATGCTTTATTGGCAGGAATGGTAAATTCGACTTCCGCATCTCCATCCGACTTAAATTTTGCTGCTGTTTTGGCAATCAGTTCTGTATTATTATAAAGTGAAATGGGCAAGGCCTCATCTTCATTGCCGCCGGAAAGGAATACATGGAGCGTAGCCTGATCGTTGACATTTTCATCCACATGAACAGAATCGATGGAGATATTCTGATTTTCCTGAGATTGCATTGGAACAAAATATGTTGACAAAGTAGTGTCTATATCGGTGTTTCCTGATGATATCCTTTCTTGAAAATCTGATACCACAATCAGATTTTTGACCGTACCCTTGTTTTGGGAAAACATGCTTTTAGCCTTTAGGCTAATTTCGTTGAGATTCAACTGTTTGTAGGAGTAGGGGAGCGCTAACAATGAGTTTTGGATATCCGACACTCGAACATTGCTAAATGTTTTTTCGTTGGTAAACAGACTGAATACGGATTCCCCATCAATATTCTTGATCAAGTCCTGGACCGCTTTCTCCAAAAGTGAAATGCCATTGTTCTTGGCCTGCATACTAAAGGAATCGTCCAAATAAACTACGGTCTCTTTTTCTTGTAGGGCCGTGTTCGCCGAGGTGAAAGGTTGGGCAAAAGCAATGATAATGGCAGCTAATAACAACAAACGGGTGAACAATAGCAACCATTTTTTAAGGGTGTTGCTTTTTCTGGACTCCGAGACCACCTTTTGTAGCATGGCCACATTGGTAAACGGTGTTTTCGTAAAGCGCCGTAATTGAAATAAATGAATTAAAATGGGTATGACTAGAAGAAAAAGTGCCCAAAGAATTTCTGGATGTTTAAACTGCATTCCCAACATTGCTTGATCAAAGATAGGCATTAAAACATTCTGATTTCAAACTTCATTTACCAATGATCAATCAACAATCTAGAATCTATTGCAATTTCGAACGCTCCGATGACCATCGGGACTCAGAAATCCAGATGCTTCAGTCGTTATGCTCCTTCAAAATGGCAGGTGGAGAATAAATGAGGAGTTACGGTTTGTCATTCTGAGCAAAGCGAAGAATCTTTTTGACATGAGTTTCACAAACACCTCAACTATGGTCGATTGTCATTTCGAGCGCAGTCGATAAATCTGGATGCTTCAATCGCTATGCTCCTTCAAAATGGCAGGTGGAGAATAAATGAGGAGTTACGGTTTGTCATTCTGAGCAAAGAGAAGAATCTTTTTGACATGAGTTTCACAAACACCTCAACTATGGTCGATTGTCATTTCGAGCGCAGTCGAGAAATCTGGATGCTTCAATTGCTATGCTCCTTCAGAATTTCAGGTTGAAAATAAGTAAGGAGATACGGTTTGTCATTCTGAGCGAAGCGAAGAATCCCTTTTCTAAAAAAAATCAATGTCTAACAAAAAAAGAAGTAATCCTGCATTGGGGATTGACCCAGTTCGGAAAAATAACTTCGGATTTCTTGTTGTGCATCCTCATTGGCCACAGTAATGATACTCTGTGGATTTTTCAAATCCTGTAAAGCCTCAAAATGAACCAGTACTTTTCCATAGATTTTTTTACCGATTTTATTCGGATTGTCGCATAACCAAACAAAATCCAAACCTTTCTTTTTTAATCCTTTTGCAATCTTTTTTCCTTTAAATCCAGCACCCCAGACCACTAATGGTCGTTGGATATCGTGATCTAGTTTTAAAAAATAATGGAGCTTGATGTCCAAAAAATAATTTTGGGCATAGTGCTCGTGGGTTCTGGAAGTACGGGTATCGTAGTCGCGCCAAAGGTGAAGCACTTGATGGCAAGGAATAATTTTAAGTGCATGTTCGTAAAATCGAAATGTGAGGTCGTAATCTTCAGGATAGCGGTGGGGCTCAAAACCATTACATTTTTCAAAATCTTCACGGTGGGCCATCCAGCAAGGGGAAGGAATAACGCACTCTTTGTAAATCTCATCAAAGTTGTTTCCTTCAGCTGTCAATTGGTTCAACCATTGTTCATAGCGCTCATAACCATTACTAATGCCCCGATGTGAAAAATATTTTACCTTTCCTACAGCAACATGACCAATTCCATTTTCTTTTAACGAATTTATCATGACCTCCAAACGGTTCGGTTTCATGATATCGTCCGAATCCATCCGTGTTACAAATTGACCATGACTTTCGGCGTAGCCAGTTTGAAGCGCTGGAATTATTCCGGTCCCCTTGTTTTGAAAAACTTTGATGCGCTCATCTTTTTTGGAGTAGGAGGAGAGGAGTTCAAAGCTTTTATCGGTAGAATGGTCGTTTACTGCCAAAACTTCCCAATCGTTGTAGGTTTGGTTCACAATGGAATCTAAACATTCGGGTAGATAATGAGCAGTGTTTTTAAAGGGAATAATGATGCTGATCTTACCATTTTGCATGCTGCAATGTAACTAAATCTTGACAAGCAGTTTAATCGAAGGGAAGCAAGTCCGGTTCCAAATAAGCTGTTTTTGCTTTTGGGTTTGCAAGGACACTTCTTCCATAATGTTGGTAAAGCAATTCTTTAAATGAGGTAATAAGACGTGGATACTCAGTAACAAATTCATCAAATGTGGTTGCATTTGATTTTTGTCTGAAATGATGCACCACTTTTACGGCAGCCACTGTCAGCGTAGTGTGGTACTTGGTACCATCGCCATGGAGCAGGTCAAAATTTTTGATGGCCTCGCAGGTTTTGGAAATAGCGGTTTCCTCATCGAACATTTCAAGATAAATCCAAGCCAATCGAATATGTGCTTCATGAGTGAAGAGGTTCGGGGGAAAACCCCCATTTTCAAAGGCTTCTATAAATCCCTTATCCGTGAATTGTGAATGATGATAGGGACGTTGCATTTCCATATTAGGTCTGGTACAGGCCATTGTATATTAGTTATCTATTTTTATTGATATCCTTAAAAGTCAACATATCCCATACCCTAGTTGAGGCTCCATTGTAAAATCCGGTTTCATGCTCGTACCTTTTAGGGTTATTGAACGTTCCGAAAATAATATCGAAAAGTGATATATCGGAATAATTATAGGCATGAATTCCTTTGGCATGGTGAACCGTATGGGCTTCGGGGCGCTGCACAATATAACCTATCCAAGTGGGGGTACTTATGTTGGCATGTTGAAATATAGCTAAAAAAGTGGTGATCAATATAAAAAGCGTAGCGGCTTGGGCAGTAAAACCGGCAACGACGACCAAACAAAGGCTTCCCAATAAGCTGAAACCAATCATATCCATGGGACTAAAATAAAAAGCTCCGTAGCTATCCATACGCTCCGCACTGTGATGCATTTGATGGAAAATTTTCCAGAGCGTATCGTTTTTATGCATGGCATAATGCCAAAGATACAGCCCAAACTCATAGATCATAAGTGCAACAAAAGCCCCTCCAAAAGTACCTAATGACGTAAGGTCAAATATTTGATAGTCCACTAAATAGGTATCCCATATTAAAGGAAAATAGGTGGATAAATAGAAAAATATGGCGAAGGAGGTGAGTCCTCTTAATTTCCAATTTTTAATTTCAGGAAGTTCCCTTGCAGGAAAAAGACCTTCCCAAAGCATTAAGACCGCATACATGCCCAAAATTACCAGTGAAACGGGATCTATTAATACATCCCAAGGGTTCGGTAAGTTTTTTAAAATTTCTAGCATTTGTCCGTTGTTTTTTGGATTGCTTACCCTTTATGCGGAAGTTTTTACCTTACATTGTAAGTTGGGACTAAAATTTATTTAAACCGTCCATTCATGAGCAACCTCGGGTCTGTAACTACAGTAGCTTCCCGTTTTTATGGAATTTGACAAATGCTTGGCCAACTGTGGATGTGCATTTTCAATTTTTTTAATTGCATTTCGGATGCGCCATGTCACTGCGGCCCTTGCTCTTTCTATGGATGAACCTGTTTTTCTGGTTTTATTTGATAAGCCCACGCTTTGTGATAGTTCACTAAGCAATATATCAAGCTGTTCTTTTTCCTGCTCTGCTTTTTCATACAGACCCATTTCTTCAGCGTCACTGATTGCAATTTGCTTTTCAAGAATTTTTTGTTTGTACGAAGATTTTGCTTTGTCGTCGATTATTTGGGAACCGCCATCCAATAATACCGCCCCCATAAGATCCATACAGTAAAAATCTTCCTCTGGTTGTTGCAATAATTTAGCAATGTCATGCAAACCCTTGGAGTCTTTTATGGTAATGGTCTCATCGTTATATTGTAATTCCCAAAAATCTCCTTGATTTGCAAAAGCACCTTTGGGGGGTGAGCTGGAATTTATGGCAGCAAGTCTGGTTTTCCCGATATCTTTTCCTAAAATAAAATTCCAAAATGGCTCCAAGTTGGATTTGTTCTTATTTGGATTTACTACTTTTTGCCATTCCACCGCCTCTAAATTGGTAGGTTCTTTCCCTTTGTTGATATTTTGCTTGAAAATAGCTAAGTATTTTTCCCAATATTTATGCATGCTATCGTATTCACCTAAATGGTAACAGGTGGCCGCGAGATATGCCGTAAAATCAATCCAAATGGCCAAATTGGAAACCTTTTCACCAATTTCCAAGGCTTTGTTATAGGCTCCTTTTTCAAAATAGACAAGTAATCCTGATATCAAATAAGCTTCGGGCTGTAATGGATTTAAATTTCTGGCTTTATCATATAATTGTTCTGCTTCTTCCAAATATCCCAACCATACAAAACAGTTAGAAACCAAAATTAGGTTATCGGCATCACTTGGATTCATCCGTAGCGATTTTCGCAACAAGTGTTCGGATTTTTTGTAATCGCCCAAATAAAGATAGGTGCGTCCCAGGACTGAAAGAGAAACATAATCGTTTTCATCCAATTCAATAGCTTTAAGGGCATTATCGTGTGCTCCTTTTTGACTGAGTTCCCAACGGTCCCACAGCTGGCAGCTCCACTCATTAAAATAAGTTAGTGAAATGCCAGTATAAGCCCTTGCAAAAGAAGGATTGATTTTAAGGGCAGACTCAAAGTATTCACGTGCTTTTAGATCACTTTCAATGGTTCCTTTTTTCACTTCGTCCATTCCCATGAGCCAATTTTCATAAGCTGCGCGTTCCACGGACTCCTTTTTATAGGAATAGGAGAGAAGATCGTGCTGAATTTGTTTTGAGAGTACGCTTACTATTTGTTGGGTTATCGTATCCTGCGTATTCAGAATGGTATCCAAGGTCTCATCATGGTTTCCTGCAAAAACTACTTTATTGTCCTTGGTACGTATTAACTTAACACTGATTCTAAAACCGGTCTCCGTAGATCTAAAACTTCCGGTAATAAGATAATCGGCCCCCAATCGAGAAATGGATTCGGAATCATAAATGTCCTTGATGCCCAGACTTGAGTACTGGGAAATGACAGATAAACCAATGAATTTTGAAAAACTTACAATAAGGTCGTCCGTAAACCCTCTAATTATTGGGCTGATATTTTCCGTTTGCCCAATAATTTGAAAGGGTAAAACTGCAATTGTAATTTCCCTATTGTCAATAAGTTCCACTTGGATTTGATTATGGGACTAATATACAAAAGATACCTATTAAGCTCAGGTTCAATGTATCAAATCGCATAATTAATGTGCATGCCGTGCAAATCGGATGTTGTCTGAATTGAGCAAGGGAGCAAAAGCTATTGTCAGGGATTGGCTATGTTAATTTGCAAGGGCTTTTTCAATGGCTTCCTTGACCATTTTTTCCATAATCTCATACCCAGCTTTGGTTACATGAACCTCGTCTGTGGTAAGTTCGGATGGCAGTCCATTTCTATCGTCGGCCATTTCCGAGAAATAGTCCAAGTACATTACACCTTGGTCTTCGGTCATATCCTTGAGCATGTTATTCAGTTTTGGAATTTTGATATTTGGTTCCAAACCTGGCCTCCACGGGTAATCGTAGGCAGGAAGCACTGAACATACAATCGGCTTTATGTCATTTGATTTTGCCAGTTCTACCATGGATAACATATTATCATGGATTTGTTCCAACGTCATGGGGCCTGTATTGCCTGCAATATCGTTGGTTCCTGCCAAGATAACCACTACTTCGGGATTTAGATTAATCACATCTTGACGAAAACGTAGTAACATCTGTGGGGTGGTCTGCCCGCCAATACCGCGGTTTACATATGGATTTTCCGCAAAAAATTCTGGATGGGTACCTATCCACATTTCTGTGATGGAATTGCCCATGAATACCACCCGGTTTTCACCATTCGCGGGAGCGGGAAGTTCTGCATTCGCATTGTTGTACTTTTCCAAATTGGGCCAATCTTGGGCATTGATTTTTGAGGCACTCGACAATCCTAAAAAAGAGAGCATGATCCAGAGTATGGTTTGTTTTTTCACTATAAGTAGTTTTTGCTAAAAGTATGAAATTTCAAGTAAAACCAATTCCATAAAAAAGCGGTAAGACTTAAAAAGTCTTACCGCTTGTATAAGCTTAAATGTTGTTCTAATTAATATTTCGCGCTCTTCCCGTTGGCTTGGGTTCTTAAAATAAACGCTCTAATATCTTCGTTGGCTGTTTTTAAGTCTTCTTTTCTCAGATACATCATGTGTCCAGAGCGATAGCCTTTCCAATCGAACCTGTCTTTCATTTTACCGCTTGGGTCTACTTGAGACATGGTATACTTGGCGGCAAAATAGGTGCAGGCACCATCATAATAACCCGATTGTATCAAAACGTTCAAGTAGGGATTCTGCGCCATGGCCTGACGCAAATCGTCACGAACACTATCATTGCTGTCATCCCAAGGACGAACTGGGCCAAACATATTGTACTTAATGTCTGTTTTAAAGTTCAATTCTTCCTGTAAATAATAGTTGATGGCAGGAGTGAAGCTGTGCAACCAAGAGGTCAATTCCGGTGAGTAATCTGGGCGTGTACCTGCCAATGTTTTATCAATTCCCAAATAGCGACTATCCAAACGACCAATGGTGTATCCCCCGTTTCTTCTCATCAAGGCTTTCCAGAAAAATTGGGTAGGTACGTCCAAATTGTGATCTAGTATTTCTTGTACATCCAATCCAGAATAACGCGCCATTTTATCAGCAATGGCTTTACGCTCGGAATCAGCTATAAAACCACCTTTGGCAATGGCCGGCAATAATTCGTTGATGGTAAATTCTTCCACTTCTGGCAGCACTTCCAATAGATCTTTGCTTTGCAAATCGGCAGGTAATGCTTTATGGTGCCATGCTGTAGCTGCGAAATAGGGCATGTTCAATGCGCTGGAAACAGGGTCGTTGTCACGGAACACCTTATAATCGGCAGGAGAAACCATGATCACACCGTTCAAATACATCCACTGTTGGTTTTGAAGTGCCAAGGAAAGTCCCATAACACGGGTACCGCCATAGCTTTCTCCGACTATGTATTTAGGAGACCTCCATCGGTTGTTCCTCGAAACAAAGGTATTAAGCCATTCGGCTAAATATTTGGTGTCGGCATTGATCCCGAAGAATTTTTTACGATCTACTTCTTTTCCTGTCTCAGGAATGGTACGTGAATAACCTGTATTCACCGGGTTTACGTAAACAATGTCGGTTACGTCCAAAACAGAGTATGGATTTTCCTTAACCCCATAAGGTTGAACGGGGTATCCCTCATCATCAATTTTAAGGATACGGGGACCTGTGTAGGCCAAGTGCATCCAAACAGAACCGGAACCCGGTCCTCCGTTAAATGAAATCAACAAAGGTCTCGATGCTCTGTCCTTTACATCGTTCTTGGTGTAGTAGGTGTAGTGAAGGGCTGCAATGGGTTTGCCCATTTCGTCCCAAACAGGCTGCGTACCGGTGGTGGCCGTGTAATTGATACGAGCGCCATTAATGGTCACGGAATGCTGTGTAGTTACCGTAGTGTCAACAGGAATTTTTCTTTCTTGAGCAAAGGTCATAGACGCGCAAAACGCCATACCTAATAGTAAGAGTTTTTTCATTTTATATGGTTGAATTAGTCTAGCCATAAAAATAGGGAATTTGAAAGTTCTTACCTTGTTAAAAGAATTCTAAATGCCCGAATTAAGCTATTATTCTTAATTTTAAAGGACATTCACTAAATCAAAATTCATGGAAACAATTACCCGAAGAAATTTTAATAGTCTTACCATAAAAGGAGTTGGCGGAGCCGCTTTACTATCATCGGCACCATTTGCCTGTGCCATGGGCGCCAATCAGGATAAGAAAAAACTGGGTATTGCCTTGGTAGGACTTGGGAGTTATAGTACATATCAGTTGGCCCCTGCTTTGCAGGACACCCAATATTGCTACTTGGCCGGAATTGTGACCGGAACCCCTGATAAAGAGAAAATTTGGGCTGATAAGTACGGAATTCCTGAAAAGAACATCTACAACTATCAAAATTTTGATGATATCGCCAATAATAAGGATATTGATGTAGTGTATGTAGTGCTTCCCAACAGTATGCATGCCGAATTCAGTATTCGCGCCGCAAAAGCAGGAAAACACGTCATCTGTGAAAAACCTATGGGAATAAGCGTTGCCGAATGTGATGCCATTATCAATGCCTGTGAGGAAGCCGGCGTAAAACTGGGGATGGGCTATCGTTTGCATTCCGAACCTTATACGCAACAGGTCAAGGAATTTGTAAGGGAAAAGACCTTTGGGGACATTTTATTTGTTTCTGCGGATGCTGCCTACCGTTCTACAGGGAATCCAAACCAATGGCGATTGAACAAGGAACTATCCGGTGGCGGTGCTTTAATGAACATGGGTGTGTACGCTGTGCAAAGTACGATTTATGGTACGGGCGAAAATCCGATTTCGGTGGCGGCTCAGGAGTTTAGCACCCGACCTGAATATTTTAAAGAAACTGACGAGACCATTACAGCACAATTTGAATTTCCGAGCGGTGCTATTGGCAATATTTCCACCTCCCATAATTTTAATGCAAATGCGATGTACGCCTCGGGAACTTCGGGCTGGTTTAGATTACAACCCGCCAATAACTACGGGCCATTGAGTGGTGTGACCTCCAATGGGGATGAAATTAAATTTCCACACGAGAGTCAACAGAAACTACAAATGGACGATTTCGCACGGCATGTTTTGTTCAACGAACCGAATAAAGCACCGGGTGAGATGGGTAAACGTGATATGATGATCGTTGAGGCCATTTATAAATCCATCGCCAATGGGGGAGCGACCATTGCTTTGGATTTCGAACCTGGTTTTGGGTTTGGGGGTTAATTTTTTGAGGTAATTCGCCTATAGCTTAAATTCAGTAATATTTTCCGTTGTGTCAAAAATATGCGGATAATGTTCCTTGATATTTTTTTTCATGAATTCCAGCGGAACGTCCTCGAAATGTCCATAGTCACCAGTGTATTCCATAAATCTAGTGCCAGAGCTGTTATAAG
Organism: Flagellimonas profundi; assembly: GCF_017313275.1. Lineage (GTDB taxonomy): Bacteria > Bacteroidota > Bacteroidia > Flavobacteriales > Flavobacteriaceae > Flagellimonas > Flagellimonas profundi. The sequence continues at coordinate 959,737 of NZ_JAFLNM010000001.1, forward strand.
CTTGTAGGAATGAATTGTTTTCACCGTCAAATTCCAAGGGTGCTACATTTAATTTCTCGCATAGGCTTTTATTAAAGGCAGGCGACATTTTCAACCATTTCTTGTTAAGAAAAACGTTTACCATACCATGAGGTGTAAGTTCATTGGAACCAAACTTTTCCGTTAATCTATCCACAGCAATATGGTTTTTCACCTTTCCTAAATGGAGTCTTGCAGGTATCCCCATTGCTCTAAGCCCAGCTATCAATAAAATGGATTTCTCCACACAATTACCCGTTGTTTTTTGTACAATGCTACTGGCCCGAAAATTTTCTTTGGCAAGACTGATGCTGTAAGGGTCGTACTTCCAATCATCGCGAACTCTGGTGTACAATCCTATCGTTTTTTCCTTATCCGTTAATGATCGTTCCGTGAATTCGGATATAAGTTCTTGAATGGAATTGTTTTCAAAATCAAAAAAATAAGAAGGCTCCAAGTATTTCATTCTATTAAATAATAAGAATGTTTAAAATACCTAAAACTTTTCAAAAACCCCCAAACCAAATAAGGCAAAATCATATTTCACAGGGTCAGTGGCATCCAATTTTCTTAGGTTTTTATCCAGTTCTTGCAATGCCTTGGCATCGTTTTGTTTGCGGTTGAGCAGTTTTAATTTTCTGGCCACATTACCCGAATGCACATCCAAAGGGCAGGAGAGTTTAGCTGAGTCGATGCCTTTCCACAATCCAAAATCCACACCCGTGCTATTATCACGAACCATCCAGCGCAAGAACATATTAATACGTTTGGCCGCGGAACCTTTATTGGGGTCAGAAACGTGTTTTTGTGTTCTGTTTTGATGTGGCAATTCAAAAAACAGCTCCTTGAACTTGGAAATGGCAGGCTGCATGGAATCCTTAGTCTGGTTTTCGGAAAAAACAGTCTCCAAGCCACCATGATTTTTATAGATATGTTGAAGGCTGCTTACAAAGTAAGCAAGGTCGATGCCGTTAAAGGTGCGGTGCACAAAACTGGAGAGGTGTTCCAAATCATCTTCGGAATAATTCATTATAAAATCGTAGGGTACGTTGCCCATCAACCCCATAAGCTTATTCGCATTGTTGATGATGCTCTTTCGGTTGCCCCACGCAATGGTAGCCGTTAAAAAAGCACTGATTTCAATATCCTCTTTCTGCGTGAATACATGCGGAATCTGCAAGGGATCATCCTCCAAAAACTTGGGATGATTGTATTCCAATACCTTGGCATCCAAAAATTCTTTGAGTTCCGCTTTGGTCATATTCAATCCTTGGAAACAATCAATCCATCCACCATAGTGAGCTTTCTGTCCGCCATATCGGCCAATTCCAGGTTGTGGGTTACCAAAACAAAGGTCTGCCCAAACTCGTCCCGTAACCGAAAAAACAGTTTGTGCAGATTGTCCGCACTTTCGGAATCCAAATTTCCACTGGGCTCATCTGCCAAAACCACCGAAGGGTTGTTCATCAAAGAGCGGGCCACGGCCACACGTTGTTGTTCTCCTCCCGATAATGCATTGGGCTTGTGATCATAACGGTCCTTTAAGCCCAAAAAGTCCAACAGTTCTTTGGCGCGTTTTTCAGCCTCTGCTCTGGGTGTTTTTTTGATGAAGGCGGGAATACAAACATTTTCCAAAGCCGTAAACTCTGGTAACAATTGATGAAACTGAAAAATAAACCCAATATGCTCGTTTCTGAACTGGGCCAAACTTTTATCATTCAGTTGATTCACATCGGTATCGTTGATCAATAAGGTGCTTTCCCCTTTGTTGGTAGGAGTGTCCAAAGTGCCCAAAATTTGTAACAAGGTAGTTTTTCCAGCGCCAGAGGCTCCAACTATGGAAACTACCTCTCCTTTTTTAATCTCTAGGTCGACTCCTTGTAAAACTTTGAGGTCTCCGTAACTTTTTTGAATATTTGTGGCCTTTATCATAAGTACAACTTCGCTGGTCGAAGATAATCATTACTGTTGTATCGCAAAGATGATGGTTTTGACATTATTTCTACAAATTTTCATCAAGTATCCTTACATCAATTAAGGAACAGCGAAATTTCTCTGGAAATTTAAATAAATAAGGTTATGCACGTAAATTCGACCAAGGAACCTATAAATATTTGTTAGAATTAATTTTCTCAGACAAATATTGTTTAACTTTGATTCAAAATGAATAAACAAAATAAGTTAGGATTGGAAACCGCTATTTTTGCAGGAGGTTGTTTTTGGTGCACCGAAGCTGTTTTTCAACGATTGGATGGCGTGGAGGAAGTAGTTTCTGGTTACACTGGAGGAACTATTAAAAATCCAGCCTATCGCGAAATAACCACTGGACGAACAGGACATGCGGAAGGTGTTAAAATCACTTTTGACCCAAAAAAAATATCCTTTGCCGAGTTGTTAGAGGTGTTTTTTGCCACCCACGATCCCACAACCCTGAACAGACAGGGCAATGATGTGGGCACTCAATATAGAAGTGAGATTTTTTACACCAGCCCAACACAAAAACAATTGGCCGAAGATTTCATTAAATTGTTGGAAAAAGAAAATATTTTTGATTCCCCGATTGTGACCGCTATCTCTGAAGCCAAACCATTTTATGTGGCCGAGGAGGAGCACCATAATTATTATAACAATTACAGGCAACAACCATATTGCCAAATCATTATAGATCCTAAGATCAAAAAATTGAACAATTATTTTTCAAAAAAGCTAAAGCATGGCACCGTATAGGAACCTCGAGGAGTACAATATTGAAATTACCAATGAGGTGAAAGATCATTTCTCCAAAATCGTAGGGGATATTGGGGAAGACGTTACCCGAGAGGGATTGATAAAAACTCCAGAGCGAGCTGCCAAAGCTATGCTTTTCCTTACCCAGGGCTACAAACAGGATGCCGAGGAAATTCTTAAAGGTGCCATGTTTGCCGAAGATTACGACGATATGGTGATTATAAAGGATATTGAACTCTACTCCCTTTGCGAGCACCATATGTTACCATTTTTTGGTAAAGCTCACGTAGCCTATATTCCAAACGGGCATATTGTTGGTTTGAGCAAGATACCGCGGGTCGTGGATATATTTGCCCGTAGGTTGCAGGTGCAAGAACGTTTAACGCACGACATCTTGGAATGTATCAACAAAACATTGAAACCAAAGGGCGTTGCCGTGGTTATTGAAGCAGCACATATGTGCATGATGATGCGAGGGGTACAAAAACAAAATTCGGTTACCACTACCTCGGGCTTCAGAGGCCAATTTGAAAAAATTGAAACACGAAACGAGTTTCTAAAGCTCGTGAGCGCCGATTTGTCCTAAAGCACTTTCCCAATTAAGCGGGAATTGCTATTTTTCCCATATGGCAGCAGAAAAAAACAAGAAGTACCAAAACCTCCTTTTAGGGTTACTGTTCGATGGTATCGGTATGCTATCCTTTGTAATCCCGGGCATCGGGGAGTTTTCTGATGTGATTTGGGCTCCTGTTGCAGGCTGGCTCATGACACGTTTGTACAAGGGCAGGGTGGGGCAAGCTGCAGGTTTGGTCACCTTTGCAGAAGAGTTGGTGCCCGGTACCGACGTGATTCCCACTTTTACCCTAACTTGGATTTACACGTATCTTTTGAGCAAGAAAAAAGGTCAACCTATAAAAGATTGACCTTGATGTAACTTGTTGTTTTCTTGCCATTATAACGGCACATTCAAATTAAAAGATATATTTCTTCCAATATTGGCAATGCCATCCGCCTTTAACCTGGATAGGTGGGAGATGTAATTCTTATCAAATAAGTTGTTACCAGTAATGGAATACCCTACTTTTTGATTGAAGATTTTCATATCGCCACCAAAACCTACATTGAACAGATTGTATCTCGGGGTCTTTGTTTCAAAATCAGCTACTTTGTTTTGATCAAAGAAGGTTTGAAGGGTTACAAATGCATAGCATTTATAATCTTGGTTTCTTTTTTTCCATTCCACACGGAAAGTGTTTGTCCAACGATTAGCAGGAATCAATGGTAGATTTGAGTTGTCTTTTAATTCACCAAAAACTATATCGTAACTACTTTCCAAATGCAACCAATCAATGGGGTGGGGGTGCAGGTGGAATCCAAATTCACCACCATATAAAATAGCATTTTGTTGTTGGAAATCATAAACAGGGTCCAATTCTCGGAACTCACCTGTTGGTTCCAAATAGATGTAATCGTTTACGATATTATAAAATGTATTCACATAAGCTTCAATATGCCTATTTCCGTACTCCAAGGCCAAATCTATTTGGAAATTTTGTTCGCTATCCAATTCAGGATTGCCAATTTCCACACGGTTGGCCCCGCTGTGCAATCCGTTGGACGACAATTCCGATAGGTTGGGAGCCCTGAATCCGGTGGCCAAGTTTAATCGTCCCATAATGTTATTGGTCAAATCCATACGATATCCCAAAGCTGCATTAAAGCTATTGAAATTCTTGTCCAAAGCAGGGATGTACTCTTCATCTCCCTCTATACCGCTAGCTTCACCGTTTATGGATCTAAGGTCGTAACGTAAACCTATTTGAAGGTCACTTTTGGTAAAATGGATATGGGATGTGGCCAGCACACCAAAATCGTTTGTTATGGCATTGGGCACCAACACTTCCTCTCCAAAATTTTCATTGGTTTGATGCATGCCTTGGACACCAAAAATAGTGGTCATTTTACCCCATTGAGGATTAAATTGAATATTGTAATTAAAGGTGCTCAACTTCATATCCAAAGCAGCACCTTCCTCTTCCTCGGCAGGTTCTTCCACAGGTTCTTCCCCAGCGTGTTCTTCGTGATGCTCCTCAAACTCTTTTCTGTTATTTACCGTGTACCCAAAAGTGGCTTCCAAACTCGATTTCTTGAAAAAGAAGTTGTTTTTAGCACTTAAAATATGGGTGGAAAGTTCTTGGTAAGGTTCCAGTGGTTCACGATCGTTGTTTTGGACGCCGATTTCCTCAGGAATACCAAGGTCGGCAGTATTGTAGTTATATCTAAGTTCTGTTTTGAACTTTGCCGTTTGATACGCCAACCCTGTTTTTAAGTCGGCTTCATTGAACCTGGAATTTGTTACACTGGTTCCATCGCCGGTTTCATAATCTGCATTTGACGCGTAGGCACCACGAACCAAAAATTTCAGCTTTTCCCCCGATGTCTTAAATCCAGCATTGGCATTGTAACCCAATGTGTTGGTAAAATACCTCATGTTTACATCACCTGATGTCTCTCCGGAAGTTTCAAACTTTTCTGGATTCAAATAGAGTACCCCACCGAGGGCATCGGAACCATAAAGCAAGGATGCGGGACCTTTGATCACCTCTACACTGGATACTCCCGCATCGTTAATGCCCAAACCGTGTTCACCCCCATATTGTTGGTTTTCGAGTCGTACGCCTTGTGTGTAAACCAAAACACGGTTAAAGCTCAACCCGCGGATAACTGGTTTTCCAATCCCAACACCTGTTGAAACCGAAGAAACACCAGGAATATTCGTAATCCCTTCGGATAGTGTAATACCCCCTTGTTGTTTGAGTTCCTCCATGGATTTTTGTTCCACTTTCATTACGTTTTCACGTTGTAATTTATGGAACGGGGTAGAAAGCACGACCTCGTCCATTTCTATAACTGATGGAAACATTTGATAATTGAATTGATTGCTTCCTTCGCTGATTTCAAAAGAAGTGGAATAGGTTTCAAAACCTATGTAGGAAATGACCAGTTTGTAGTTTCCTTCCGGTAAATTTTTCAATGTATAGTTTCCGTCCGCATCCGTTACGGTACCGTTTTCCAATTGCGGGATATACACCGAAACCTGTTCCAAAGGTTCTCCAGTTTCAGCATCTGAAATGTTTCCTGAAAGTGTGTTTTGTGAGTACGTATAAATTGATGTCAATGCTAAAAGCACTGAAATATAAAATTGTTTCATTGTAAAAAATAAATGGTTTAAAAACTTAAATCAGTAGATAATCACTATGAAACTGATGGGGGACCACGTAAAGCCCGAAAAGAAACTTCTTGAGGCTTATATGTAAAAGAGTAGAGAGTGTTTGTGTACTTTATCTCGGGAATCTCAACCGGTATGTAGGTGAAATTAGCGTTGAAAAGTACCTTGTTGGCAAGGGTGAAATCATGGAAGTCACAATCCAGATTACCATCGTGAATATGATTTGTACCATATGCAATACATTGCTCCTCCTGACTATGCTCATACAAAGCATGTCCCAATTTAATAATGGAAGGAGCTAAAATTGCCACAGCCATCAAAAGGGAAGCAAATATCAGTATACGTTTGTGGAGGTTGGTAATCATACTTTCGCAAAAGTAACCAAGGTTTTCCCTCTTTTTATGTTAAGAAAACCATAAACTATGAAAGGAAAGAGCCTAATCCCATACGTTTAAGCATCTTTTTCTCAAAATTCCAGAAAAATTGATATTGACCGAACAGCCATCCAATACCAACCAATAAAATTTGATAAATGGGGAAAATAAGAAGAATGCGTAGCGTCCAGTAGACGGCACCATGGACATTTTCATTGTCCAAGCCTATCCAGTGTACCAATGGACCTGCCAATTTTCCTGCTGCACTGCCTGTTACTGCGAAAACAATAAAAATGGCGATCATTTCCCATTTGTAGTCTACTTTCCATCTGTTCTCCACCTTTTTAAAACACCAGAGGAAAAATTTCACTAACACAAAGTAGAGTATCACCGAGCCTCCAATGGTAACAAACCATTCAAAGATGGTGTTGTTTAGGCCAAAAAAGTGCATAAAACTTCTAGAAATAGTATAGGCGGTCAATAAAACCAATAGTGCACCCAGTATGGGAAAAAGGATTTGCCAGTTCTTTTGTATTTCCCAGCGCTGTTTTAGTTTTTGCATTGTTCAAGTTAATTGATGCAAAAATAGCACATTAAATCCTGGGCAGAAAGGGCCCTAAACGCTGATTGTATTTTCTTTGAAAATAAATGAAGTAATTGTAAAGTTTATAATTGACTTCGTAGCCATAATCAATACTTGGGTCGTAATTGATCTGCATTTCATACAGGTTGGGATTCCATCGTTGTGGTTGTAAAACCCTTTGATTCCAAGTAATCACCATGATTGCGTTTCGGTTTTCCAGAAACGATTGTGAATAATATCCTTCAGGTCGTGCAATGGACATTAACCAAGTATAAAAACCTGGCTCTATAATGATGATTTCGTATTCCGTGTCATCATCTGCTATTTCGACCGGCGCATCATCATCAGATTCGAAAAGCGCCTTTTCTTCGTTGGTGACATCCAATGTGGATTTTTGGGTTGTACAAGATGCTAAGCCTATGCACAGCATCAGACCGAACAGTAATGGATTTATTATTTTCTTTTTCATATTATTAAAATACAAAAAAAGCCACTTGAAAACGCAAGTGGCTCTGTTAAATATAGTTAAGCTGATTTTCTATTTCCCAAAAAGTCCTCCCAGCATACCGCCAAGACCACTCTTTTTCTGGCCACCACCATTCAACACCATTCCGGCCAGATCATCTATAACACTGCCGTCACCATCGCTATCCAAAAAGCTTTCGACCAAGGATTGCTGCTTGGCCGCTGCCTTATTGCCGCCCATTAATCCGCCCAATAGTCCGTTAAGGCCTTCAGGACTGCTCACGTTTTGTTGTCTGGTCTGTTTTCCCAAATACCCCAAAAGGATGGGGGCCGCGATTTTTAAAATTTGTGATATGGAACCTGCATCAATCCCTGATTTGGTACTCAAGGCATTTTCGACTTGTGGTTGCTTGGAACCTAATACATGGCCGAGAATCCCTGCCCCATCGTCCATTACATTTTGGTCTACGCCACCACCAAAAAGGCCACCTAAATCATCCAAAATACCACCGTCGTGCTTGGAAGAAAGGGCGTCCATGAGTCCTTGTGCCCCGCCCGGCGTGGATGCATTTTTTTTCATGGCTCCCATTAATAGTGGCATGGCCATACTCAAAACTTCTGCTGTTTTATTTTCGGGTTGCCCAGTTTGGCTAGCAGCTCCGCTGACCAACTGTTTGCCCATGGGGCTGTTGATCAAGTCTAATAATCCTGACATTGTGTTAGTGTTAAGGTTAAAGTAACAATGTACAAAAAAGTGGGTTTTGAAAGTAGGAACTACCTTAAAAAACCTATGGTTTGAGTAATTTGATAACCTTCTGCGCCAATTCAACACCTATACGCTGTTGTGCCTCAAGAGTAGAGCCTCCAACATGCGGACTAAGGGAAATTTTGGGATTCATCAATATCTTGATTTCCGGATGGGGTTCCGATTCGTAAACATCCAGTCCAGCAAAGGCCAAATGGTCGGTATCCAAGGCTTCGACCAAGGCAACTTCGTCCAATACACCACCTCTTGATGTATTGATGATTCCAGCACCTGGCTTCATAAGTCCAAGTTCCTTCTTTCCGATCAGATATTTTTCTTGGGCCGGTACATGAAGACTTACAAAATCGGAGTTGGCCAAAACTTCTTTAACATCGCTGCTTTTTAAAGTAAAATCAACAGATTGTCCATCAAAAAAAGAAAGTGTCAAACTAGCTTCTTTGGTATGATGATCAGTGAACAAGACCTCCATGCCCAAGGCCAACGCCATTTTTGCAGTAGCTTGTCCAATTCTTCCAAAGCCTACAATACCTAAGGTTTTTCCTCGAAGTTCAAGGCCTCCTGCATAGCTCTTTTTAAGTTGTTTGAATTGACTATCACCTTCCAGAGGCATGTTTCGGTTAGCATCGTGCAAGAATCGAACACCATTCAACAGGTGTGCAAAAACCAATTCCGCTACTGACTCGGAAGATGCCTCGGGCGTATTGAAAACACTAATTCCTTTGGACTCGGCGTATTTTACATCAATATTGTCCAAACCAACACCGCCACGTCCAATCAATTTTAAATCAGGGCAATCATCAATAAGTTTTTTATCAACTTTGGTCGCACTGCGCACCAATAGTCCCTGAATACTATTTTTGTTGATGTAGTTCGCCAATTGTTCTTCGGCAACACGTGTGTTTTTAACTTCGAAACCTTCTTTTTCAAGTAAATCCACCCCTTCTTGAGCGATTCCGTCGTTAGCCAGTATGACCTTCATAAATATTAAATTATAAGTTTTAAGTTCTAAATAGTATTTTGACTTGTTTTCACAATCTTAGTTAGGATTTTAATGATTTGGTCAATTTCGTCCAAGTATTCGGATAGCTCCAATTGCGATAGATTGGCTTCCTTTATCAATCTTAACCAGTATCTGGTTTCTCTTGCTTCTTTCGAAGCGATTGCCATTTTTGAAATAAAATCTTTCTTGGACTGACCCGCTCCTGCTTCCGCTACATTAGCTCCGATGCTCGTGGAAGAACGCAAAAGTTGGTTCGCGGATATATACTCATTGTTTTCCTTCAAGTCTTTTACTAACTTGATGATACGTAAAGAGAACTGAAAACTTCTTTCTTCAATCAATACTCAACATTTAGAACCTAAAATTGATTAAAATTATCCTTTCTTTTCAAGTTCACTCATAATGTCCACCAAAACTCCTACACTTTCCAAAGGAAGCGCATTGTACATGGAGGCCCGATAACCACCAACAGACCTATGTCCATTTATGCCGTTAATTCCCGCTTCAATGCACATAGCATCGAACACATCCTTTAACTCATCATCGGTGATATTGAAGGTGGCGTTCATGTTGGAACGGTCTTCTTTTGCAGCAATCCCAGAGAATACAGGGTTAAGTTCGATCTCCGAATAGATCAAATTGGCTTTTCGTTCATTGATTTCTTCAATCGCAGCAATTCCTCCCAAATCCTTCAACCATTGCATGGTAAGCATGGAAACGTACACAGCAAAAACGGGCGGTGTGTTGAACATACTATCTTTGGCCACATGAACCGAGTAGTCCATCATGGATGGTATTTTACGCGATACCTTTCCTAAAATATCTTCTTTTACCACCACGAGCGTGGTCCCTGCCGGACCCATGTTTTTTTGTGCACCGGCATAGATCAGATCAAACTGGGAAAAGTCCATTTGTCTGGAAAAGATATCTGAGCTCATATCACATACCAATGGCACATCGGTTTTTGGAAATTCTTTAAACTGGGTTCCGTAAATGGTATTGTTGGAGGTAAGGTGCAGATAATCCAAATCGGATGGAATATCAAAACCTTTTGGGATATACTTAAAATTATCTTCTTGAGAGGAAGCGACTTCTATGATTTCGCCGAACAATCTAGCTTCCTTAATGGCTTTTTGACTCCAGGTGCCTGTATTTACATACCCAGCTTTTTTGTCCAAAAGGTTAAAAGCCGTCATTAAAAATTGCATGCTTGCCCCTCCTTGCAAAAACAGAGCCTGATAACCCTTGCCCTCGAGCCCCAAAAGTTCTAGTGCGAGTGAGCGAGCCTTTTCCATAATGGCTACGAACTCCTTGCTACGGTGAGAGATTTCTATAAGTGAAAGTCCAATGCCATCCAGTTCAATAATGGCTTCGGATGCCTTTTGCATTACCTCTGCGGGCAAAATGCACGGGCCTGCGCTAAAATTATGCTTTTTCATTTCCTTGGTTTAAGGAGTAAAGGTCTTAAAAATTGTTGGATCTATAAACGATTCCAAAGTATAGGATTTGTTAAAGGTTCAAAAGGAATTTCATAGTATCAATTCCATCTGCGTAATCGCTCAAACTTGGCTTTTGGGTGGCACCAAAATTCACTTCATTTTCTTTTGCTCCACCGGAAACCACACATTGGATTTGCTCGTCCATTTCCTGCAACTTGTTCCTTAAACCGGATTCATCATCATAAAAAGAATAAAATAAAACAGAAATAGGGGAGGTGAGTGCCTCATCCTCTTTTAAAATTAAAAACCCGTTATCCAGAATCTTGAATTCGCTCATTAAATAGACCGCCTTATTGTAATCGTAGTTATTGGCGTACTTATGTTGATTGATAATGTCCTTATAATGGAAGAGCGCATTGAACAATGCATCAAAATCATAATTCTTTGGCACAAATATTTTGGACACATTGCGGCAACCCAATCCATAATACCTAAAAATATCCTCTCCGAGTGCTTTTAATTCTTCTTCCGATTCTTTTCCGGTCAACACGGCGACAGAGTTTCTGTTTTTTCTGATGATGTTGGGCTTCTTTCCGAAGTAATATTCGAAATAGCGGCTGGTGTTGTTGCTCCCCGTAGCGATCACTGCATCAAAGTTTTCTAGTTTCTCGTCCACAAACTCAATTTTATCCACGAGTGATGGCTCTTGTTCAATCAAATAATTGGAAAGATAAGGCAAGAGCACTTTGTCGTTGGAAGATAGTTTGGCCAAGACCTTGTTGCCAGATAGCAACACTGATAAAAAGTCGTGAAAACCCACCAATGGAATGTTTCCTGCCATAATAATGCCCACGGTTTTTGGTTTACTATCCTTGTTAAAGGAATAGTTGCCCAACCAATCCTTTATATTTTCCTCCGTAAGCAGATCGCCCCATTGCTTTAAGGAGAATAGAATGTTATCCTCGGTAAACCACCCGTTGTGGTGGCCGGCCCGCGCAATGATTTCCTTCAACTCTTGATCAACTTCAGGGTTGTTGGAATAACATTTATCACAAAAATCCGTTAGGTATTTTCCAAGTTTAACAAAAGCATCTATGGTATTTGTATCTGGTGCCATTAAATTTGTACACTAATTTAGTAGGGTTTATTTTTGTCAAAAGTAAGCATGCTGATAAGAATCAGCCCAAAAGGAAAAGAAAATTATGGCAATTATTATTACAGATGAGTGCATAAATTGTGGTGCTTGCGAGCCAGAATGTCCCAACACAGCAATTTATGAGGGTGCAGATGAATGGAGATATAGTGATGGAACTTCATTGAACGGAGATGTGGTTTTGCCCAACGGGAAAGAGGTGAATGCCGATGAAGTTCAGGAACCTGTGAGTGATGAGCTTTATTACATAGTTCCGGATAAATGTACCGAATGCAAAGGATTTCACGAAGAACCACAATGTGCGGCAGTATGCCCAGTGGACTGTTGTGTTCCCGATGAAGACCACGAAGAAACCGAAGAGGAGCTATTGGGCAAGCAAAAGTTTATGCACCCCAACGGTTAAGCAATAAAAAACAATTAATTTAGCCCCGAACCAATGTTCGGGGTTTTTTATGCAGAAAAAAGAGAAAGCTTATAACGGTATTTGGAAGCAAGCGGGGTGTATATTATCCCTTATCGCGATTTTTGGCATCATTGCCTTGATGATCATGGGATTTTATTTATTGATTAAAGGCTATTAGTCATGAGTACCAAAACTTCAACTTATATTTGCAGCCTCAAAACATAAGAATTTAGATGAAAGCAGGTATTGTAGGATTACCAAACGTAGGAAAATCAACACTTTTCAACTGTTTGTCCAACGCAAAAGCACAAAGTGCCAACTTCCCTTTTTGTACCATTGAACCTAATATTGGCGTGGTAAATGTGCCTGACCAGCGTTTGGAAAAATTGGAAGAACTGGTGAATCCCGAGCGTGTGATACCTGCTACCGTAGAAATTGTTGACATTGCTGGTCTGGTAAAAGGTGCCAGTAAGGGAGAAGGATTGGGCAACCAATTTTTGGGAAATATCCGGGAAACCGATGCCATTCTGCACGTGCTACGTTGCTTTGATAACGATAATGTGGTTCATGTTGATGGTTCTGTAGACCCGATCAGGGACAAGGAGACCATTGATATGGAATTGCAATTGAAAGATTTGGAGAGTGTTGAAAAGAAACTCGACAAAGTGAAGCGTGCAGCCAAAACCGGGAATAAGGAAGCCCAAAAGGAAGAAGCCGTCCTTTCTGCCCTTAAAGAAGGGCTCGAAGCCGGAAAATCCGTAAGGGCCATTTCTATAAATGAAGATGACCGTGAAGAATTTGTAAAACCCATGCAATTGATTACGGATAAGCCTGTAATGTATGTATGTAATGTGGATGAAGATGCAGCGGTCGATGGAAATGCTTATGTTGAAAAAGTAAAGGAAGCCGTAGCTGGAGAAAATGCGGAGGTTATCTTTTTGGCGGTTGGTACGGAAGCCGACATAACCGAATTGGAAACGTATGAAGAGCGTCAAATGTTCTTGGAAGATCTGGGGCTTTCCGAACCTGGTTCCGCTAAATTGATTCGCGGTGCTTACAAACTACTTAACCTGGAAACCTATTTTACTGCAGGGGTAAAAGAAGTCCGTGCTTGGACCATTCCCGTTGGGGCAACAGCTCCACAAGCGGCGGGTGTTATCCATACCGATTTTGAAAAAGGCTTTATCCGCGCTGAGGTCATCTCCTATGACGATTACGTGAAATACGGCAGCGAAGCCAAGGTAAAAGAAGCTGGCCGTATGCGTGTTGAGGGCAAAGAATATATTGTTAAGGACGGTGATGTGATGCATTTTAGGTTTAATGTTTGATATATTTTGCAGGACTGTATTTAAGTAGTATATTTCTTGTTAAATATATGTTTCATGAAATACCCCATACTTAGCCTAGCCCTGATTTTTCTATTGGGCTGTTCCTCATCTTCAGAATCAGAAAACGAACCACAATCAACTGTAGACTTACCTATAATAGCAACCAATTCCCCAAACGAAATAACCGCTGTTTCCGCACAACTTGGAGGAAGTATATCTAACAACGGAGGTGCCAACATCATAGACAAAGGTGTTGTTTGGGATGTAGCCTCAGGCCCTACCATAAATGACAACAAAAAAAGTATTGGTAGTGGAAATGATAATTTTTCTGCCATAGTGGACAATTTAGAACCCGACACTAAATATTACGCAAGGTCTTACGCTGTAAATTCCAAGGGAACCGCTTATGGGAACGAAGTTACTTTTACTACATTGATTCAAGAACCCCAGTCAAAGGTTTATGAGGGAACCATTGATCTTTCCAATCAAAGTTTGGTCGATTCCTTTGGTGCTGAAAATTATACCGAGGTAACTGGGGAAGTCAGAATTTATGGTTCTGTGAATGATTTGACACCCTTGAGCAATTTGGAATTAATTGGACAGGACCTGTTGATATCTAACGCCGACAATCTAGTTTCCTTGAATGGGCTCGAAAATGTTTTGGAAATTGGAGAATCTATTCAGTTTATTAACAATGATGCCTTGACTGATATTTCCGCTTTGGAAAGTCTAAATGCATCTTATGCCATTATATTTCAAGGGAATGATGCTTTGAAAACCATTTCTGGATTCTCACAAACAGTTAACGTGAGTGGATTGGTAAAAATCAGCGAAAATACAAACCTTGAAGTAATATCAGGTTTTCAGAATTTGGAAACAACAGGTAATTATTTTCAAATAACCGATAACGCTAGTCTAGTGGATTTAAATGGACTTTCGAAATTAACATCAATAGGCAATGGACTATGGCTAAACAATAATGATGCTTTAACGGACCTAACACCATTAAGTTCTTTGGAATCTATATCGGAAATTGTTATAAATGGAAATGCATCTTTAGAAGCAATCACCATTTTCAATCCATTTACAAGTTTGACCTCTATTGAAATATCCAATAATGGTTCTTTGACTTCAATTCAGGGTTTCGAATCTTTAACAAATGTGGATGGGGGTATTCGTATTAACTCAAATGTTCTTTTAACTTCTATAACTGCTTTTGGAAATATAACATCATTTGGTACAGATGTGCAGATAAGATATAACCAGGTTCTGCAGGATTTCTGTATACTGAATAATTTGATTACCGCAGAATATACAGGTTCTTTTTCAACTATTGGAAATGCATACAATCCTACTTTGCAGGATATGATAGACGGTAATTGCAAACTTTAAATGTTGATATAAGCGTTTGGGTGTCGTATTTATATACGGAAGGTATGCTATTGCATTTATATTAGTAATAGCTTTGCTATATGTCCAGTAAAAGCTTGGGGGTTTTTTACGGGGTCCTGGGAGTAGTGATGTTCTCCTCTAAGGCAGTAATGGTGAAATTGGCGTACCGTTACGATGTCGATACGCTCGATTTGCTGCTGTTTCGAATGTTGTTTTCACTTCCATTTTACATTTTTATATTGTTTTTGATTCGAAAAAAATCAGCAAACACAAAAATTGTGGGCAAAGATTATGCGTGGCTGTTACTTTTTGGCTTCGTGGGCTATTATTTGGCCAGTTATTTCGATTTTTTGGGGCTGAATTACATCAAGGCAGGCCTTGAGCGCATCATTCTTTTTGTGTATCCAACCATTGTTGTATTTCTAAGTTGGCTGATATTTAGGCAAAAAATATCCAAGGTTCAATTTATCGCCATTCTGGTTACGTATGTGGGAGTGCTCATTACCTTTTGGGACGAATTGGAGGTCTCTGGCAACGAAGTACTGCTGGGAGGGTTTCTGGTATTGCTGAGTGCCATTACCTATGCCTCTTATTTGGTGGGAAGCGGATGGTTGATTCCCAAATTCGGTGTGCTCCGATTTACCTGCTACGCGATGATCGTGTCCACAATCTGTATTGTAATGCACTATTTGGTATCGGGCCATTGGGGATTTATGGATTATCCATGGCCTGTATATGCATATGGTTTTGCAATGGCTATTTTCGCTACGTTCATTCCTTCGTTTTTGGTGTCGGCGGCAATCGAAAGGTTGGGAGCTTCCAACTTTTCAATTTTGGGAAGTTTAGGGCCCATTTCCACAATTTTGCTCGCCTATGTGTTTTTGGACGAAAAACTCACATATTGGCAGTTGGTTGGAATGTCGGTTGTTATTTTTGGGGTGACCTACCTGTCAATCCAAGGCAAAAAGCGGGCTAAAGGCTGATATATATTAACAATTATTGTTTTTCATTGTTGATTACTTTCTACCCTACACCCTTTTATTTTTGCTCCTAAATTTTATATTGCAATGATTAACCCTTAACTAATGGCAGATACCCAATATACTGAAGATAATATCCGTTCGCTGGACTGGAAGGAGCATATTCGTATGCGTCCAGGGATGTACATTGGAAAATTGGGCGACGGTTCCTCCGCAGATGATGGTATTTATATTCTTTTAAAAGAAGTACTCGACAACTCCATCGACGAATTTGTGATGGGAGCCGGGAAGACCATCGAAATCAACATCAAGGACAATACCGTTCATGTTCGTGACTACGGCCGCGGTATTCCACTTGGAAAAGTGGTGGACGTTGTCTCCAAAATGAACACAGGCGGCAAGTACGATACCCGAGCTTTTAAAAAATCCGTTGGGTTGAACGGGGTGGGTACCAAAGCTGTGAATGCGCTCTCCACCTACTTCAGAGTGGAATCCAACCGGGACGGACAGTCCAAGTCTGCCGAGTTTGAGACGGGTAATCTGGTCAATGAGGAACTTCTGGAGGAATCATCCCGAAGAAAGGGGACAAAGGTGAGTTTTATACCTGATGAATCCATCTTTAAAAAATACAAATACAGAAACGAGTATGTGGAACGCATGCTCAAAAACTATGTCTACCTAAATCCAGGTTTGACCATTGTTTTCAATGGGGAAAAATTCCATTCGGAAAATGGTCTGAAGGATTTATTGGAGGACAACAATAATAACGAGGACTTTCTTTATCCCATCATTCACCTAAAGGGCGATGATATCGAGGTCGCGATGACCCACAGTAAAACCCAGTATAGCGAAGAATACCATTCCTTCGTAAACGGGCAACATACTACACAAGGGGGTACACATCAATCTGCATTTAGAGAAGCCATCGTAAAAACCGTCCGTGATTTCTACGGAAAAAACTATGATGCTTCGGATGTTAGAAAATCGATCATATCCGCGATTTCCATTAAAGTGATGGAACCGGTGTTCGAGAGTCAGACCAAAACCAAATTGGGGTCTACCGATATGGGAGGGGATCTGCCAACGGTGCGTACCTACATCAATGATTTTATCGGCACGCATTTGGACAATTACCTTCATAAAAACCCTCAAACAGCCGAGGCGCTACAGAAGAAAATTGTTCAGGCGGAGAAAGAACGCAAGGAACTCTCCGGCATTCGAAAGCTAGCAAGGGACCGAGCCAAAAAAGCTAGCCTTCATAATAAAAAGCTAAGAGATTGTCGTGTCCACCTGCAGGATATGAAAAAGGACCGCCGTCTGGAAACCACCTTGTTCATAACCGAGGGGGATTCCGCATCCGGCTCCATTACCAAATCCAGGGATGTAAACACACAAGCAGTGTTCAGTTTACGGGGAAAACCGTTGAACTCCTACGGTATGTCCAAAAAAATCGTTTACGAAAACGAGGAATTCAATTTATTGCAGGCCGCGCTCAACATTGAGGATTCGATGGAGGACTTGCGCTACAATAATATTGTGATCGCAACAGATGCCGATGTGGACGGAATGCATATCCGCTTGTTACTGATTACCTTCTTTTTGCAATTTTTCCCGGAATTGATCAAAGAAAATCACTTATATATTCTTCAAACCCCACTGTTTAGGGTGCGCAATAAAAAAGAGACGATTTATTGCTATAGTGATGAAGAAAGAAAACAGGCCATTGAAAAACTCTCCGGGAAACCTGAAATTACCCGATTTAAAGGATTGGGTGAAATTTCCCCAGATGAGTTTAAAAACTTTATTGGTGATGATATCCGTTTGGAACCCGTGATGCTGGATAAAGCGATGAGCATAGATGCCCTTTTGAAGTTTTATATGGGCAAAAATACGCCGGACAGACAAGAATTCATCATCAACAATCTTAAAGTGGAACTTGACCTTGTTGAGGAAAACCAACTACAACCCAAATAAATGCCGCCTTTCTAAATGGAAGAGAACGAAGAACTGAACGATGAAAGTTTAGAAAACCAAGACGAGTCACAAGATAGCCTGGTAAAGGTTACGGGCATGTACAAGGATTGGTTTTTGGATTACGCTTCCTATGTAATTCTGGAGCGTGCCGTACCTGCTATCGAAGATGGTTTCAAGCCTGTGCAGCGAAGAATTATGCACTCGCTGAAAGAACTGGACGATGGCCGATACAACAAAGTGGCCAATGTAGTAGGGCATACCATGCAGTACCACCCGCACGGCGATGCCAGTATTGCAGACGCCATGGTTCAAATTGGTCAAAAGGACTTACTTATAGACACCCAAGGTAACTGGGGAAACATTTTGACTGGTGATGGAGCCGCAGCATCGCGTTATATTGAAGCCAGATTGTCAAAATTTGCCCTGGAAGTCGTCTACAGTCCAAAAATTACGGAGTGGCAGCTCTCTTATGATGGTAGAAAAAAGGAACCTGTTCACCTTCCCGTAAAATTTCCGCTCTTGCTCGCGCAAGGAGCAGAGGGTATCGCGGTAGGGCTATCAACAAAAATTTTACCGCATAACTTTAACGAACTTATTGACGCCTCGATAAAACACCTAAAAGGCAAGCGTTTCACCTTAGTGCCAGATTTCCCTACAGCGGGAATCATTGATGTGACCAATTACAATGATGGCATGCGCGGTGGTAAGATCAGGGTTAGGGCCAAAATCTCGACTTTGGACAAAAATACCTTGGTCATCAACGAAATACCATATGGCACCAATACTTCCTCTTTAATTGATTCTATCTTAAAAGCTAATGATAAGGGGAAAATCAAGATAAAAAGGATAGAGGACAACACCGCAGCCGAAGTAGAAATTTTGGTGCATTTGCCCAATGGTATCTCTCCGGACAAAACTATTGATGCGCTATACGCATTCACCGCTTGCGAATCTTCCATTTCACCATTAGGCTGTGTTATCGAAGACAATAAACCCTTGTTCATCGGTGTCAAGGAGATGCTCGAAAGATCTACAGATCATACGGTGGAATTACTTAAAGCAGAGCTTCAAATCCAATTGGATGAACTGGAGGAACAATGGCATTTTTCTTCATTGGAACGAATTTTTATCGAGAATAGGATATATCGCGAAATAGAAGAAGAGGAAACCTGGGAAGGGGTAATCGAAGCCATTGACAAAGGTTTGAAACCACACATTTCCCATTTAAAAAGGGAAGTAACCAAGGATGACATTGTTCGTTTGACTGAAATCCGAATCAAACGTATTTCAAAATTTGATTTAGATAAAGCGCAACAACTTATTGAAAGCCTTGAAGATAAAATTGCTCAGACCAAGCACCA
This sequence comes from Flagellimonas profundi, assembly GCF_017313275.1. Lineage (GTDB taxonomy): Bacteria > Bacteroidota > Bacteroidia > Flavobacteriales > Flavobacteriaceae > Flagellimonas > Flagellimonas profundi. The sequence continues at coordinate 978,929 of NZ_JAFLNM010000001.1, forward strand.
TTTAGGACATTTAGTGGAATTTGCCATTGATTATTTCAAAGAACTTAAAAAGAAATACGGGGCAGGACGAGAGCGTAAGTCAGAAATAAAGATTTTTGATGACATTGAAGCGACCAAGGTCGTTATCAGAAATACGAAGCTTTACGTGAACAGAAAGGAAGGCTTTATCGGAACTTCCTTGAAACGTGACGAGTATGTAACCGACTGCAGCGATATTGATGATATTATCGTTTTTACCCAAAAAGGGGAAATGATGGTCACCAAAGTGGATTCCAAAGTTTTTGTCGGTAAAAACATTATCCACGTCGCGGTCTTTAAAAAGAAAGATAAGCGAACTACCTACAACATGATCTACAAGAGCATGAAAGGTGGACCGAGTTACGTAAAGCGGTTCAATGTTACCAGCATGACCCGCGATAAGATATATCAGCTTGCAGGGGACAAAGCTTCCTCTGAAGTGCTGTACTTTTCGGCGAATCCCAATGGAGAAGCGGAAGTGGTTACCGTTATGTTGCGGCAATCGGGAAGCATTAAAAAATTGAAATGGGACCTTGATTTTTCCGATGTTCTGATCAAAGGAAGAAGTTCCAAAGGAAATTTAGTGACCAAATATGCCATTAAACGCATTGAACTCAAGGAGAAAGGTGTATCCACGTTGAAACCTAGAAAAATTTGGTTTGACGATGTGGTAAGCCGCCTCAATGTTGATGGAAGAGGGGAGTTGCTGGGTGAATTCAAGGGTGACGACCTACTTTTGGTAATAGATCAAAAAGGAATCGTTAAAACAATTCCGCCCGATTTGCTTACTCGTTTTAATGATGATATGATCGTGCTGGAAAAATGGAACCCAAAGAAGCCTATCTCGGTTGTACATTATGTTGGGGATAAAGAACGGTTTTATTTGAAAAGATTCTTAATCGAGAACCCGAATAAGGAAGAAGTGGTGATCGATGAGGATTCGAAATCCTATTTGGAGTTGGTGTCCACAGATTGGAGACCCATGCTGGAAATTGAATTTGTGAAACCCCGTGGAAAGGACCCAAAACCGAACCTCGAAGTGAACGTTGAGGATTTTATAGCGGTAAAAGGAATTAAAGCTATTGGAAACCAGCTCACAACGGATAAAGTTAAAAACATAAATGCCTTAGATTCCTTACCTTATGAAGAGCCCGAACAACAAAAAGCCGAGGATATTGAGGTAGTGGATGAAGAACAGATAGACAGTGATAATGATGATATAGAAACAAAGAATGACAGTTCTGATCAAACAACTTTGTTTTAAAGCTTTTTATGGCTAATTTGCCCAATCGATTTAATACCCAAAGCAGACCGCTTAATACATATACATATTTATGGATTTTACAAACCCGCTGGTGTATGGTGTACCAGTTTTCATTGCCTTTATATTACTAGAATTAACATACAGCAAAACCCACGACCATGAACATAACGACCTTTATAATTGGAAGGACTTAGCAGCTAGTGGTTTTATGGGTATTGGTTCTGCAATCCTCGGACCTTTGTTCAAAGTAGCTTTTGCCATTCTTCTTTTTGAAGGTGCGTATGAACTTTTCAATCCCGTTCTAGATGGAGTTCGAACAAACTTTTTGGGATATGAATCCTTTGGATATGCTTGGTATGTTTGGATCATTTGCCAATTAGCCGATGATTTTACATATTATTGGTTTCACAGAGCGAACCACGAAGTACGTATTTTGTGGGCAGCACACATTGTACACCACTCTTCCGACAATTTTAATTTGGGAACCGCTATCAGAAACGGATGGTTCACTATTTTGTACAAACCTTTCTTTTACATTTGGATGCCGGCCATCGGATTTCCTCCAGAAATGGTATTGGTCTGTTTGGGCATAGAGGCTTTGTGGCAATTCCAATTGCACACTGTTTACGTTCCAAAACTTGGCTTTTTGGAAAAGATATTCAATACCCACACCATGCACCAGGTACATCACGCGCAAAACGTCGAGTATTTGGATAAGAACCATGGTGGTTTCTTGAATATTTTTGATAAAATGTTCGGTACTTGGAAGGAGTTGGATGATGATATCGATGTCAAATATGGAGTGATCCACGCTCCAAACTCTTACAATCCCATAGTTATCCTAACACATGAGTTTAAAGATATTTGGAACGATGTCAAAAAATCCAAAAAGCTTTCCCATAAATTAATGTACATCTTTGGACCTCCTGGTTGGAGCCACGACGGAAGCACTTTGACGGTCAAGCAACAACAACGGCTATTCAAAAAACACAAGGAAGCTAGTCCCGAGCTGGTCTACCAAAGACCTAATTAGTGTTCATTTAAGGAGTGGTCTTCTTTCTCTTGAACATTTTTTTGCATTCTAAGGTTCAAAAATTCAACCATTAAGGAGAAGGCAATGGCGAAGTAGAGGTATCCTTTTGGAATAGCCCCAACTTCGTTTCCGAAAACCTGTAAATGCGATAAATGTGCCGATTCCGCTATCAGCATAAATCCAATCAGAATCAAAAACGATAATCCCAATACCTGTATGGATGGGTGACGATTCACAAATTCCCCTACGGGGTTGGCGAACAACATCATGATCAATACAGAGATCACCACTGCAGTTATCATCAAAACCAAAGCATCTGTTGGGTTTGGAGAAATCCCGTTGGTCATTCCAATAGCAGTCAAAATGGAGTCAAAAGAAAACACAATATTGATTACCGTAATTTGAATGATGGCATTCATCAAGGACGTAGAGCGTGATTTTTTCACTTCTCGCTCATCGTGACCACGGTCTTCAATTTTCTCATGGATTTCCCGAGTACTTTTGTAGAGCAGGAAAAGCCCGCCTGCAAATAAAATCAGGGCTTGCCAACTAATACCCCCGGTCAACCAGGATTCGTTCAGCACTAAAAATGGTTTTTTCATTTTTGTAAGCCATGTAATCCCGAACAATAGAACAATTCGTAACAGCATGGCCAGGACCAATCCGATATTTGTTGCCCTTCTCCTGTCTTTTTTTTCCAACTTGCCCGCAGCAATGGAAATAAATATGATATTGTCAATACCCAAGACGATTTCCAAGAAAGTTAGGGTCAGCAAAGCCATCCAGGCATCGGGACTTGCAAATATGTCGAACATGGTTAGTTTATTTTATGGGCAACACCTTTAAATTTTCGATTATCGCCAACTACGTTATATTCAAAAGTATAGGAAGAATCCTTAGTGGTCAATATTTTAATATGGATAGGTTTTTCTTCAGCCTTGTTCTTTGGGTTAAGGTTTTTTAGAATGTATTCACAATCGTTTATCCAGCGAATGGAAGAAGAGTCTTTCTTTCCTTCAAACTCATCCACTTCCAATTCAAGAGTCCTGTAAAATGTAGTTTCTTTCTCTTCGCCATTGATAGTGGCCGTGAACGAAAATTCACCAGTTTTAAAATCTATGCAATTACGCTCTGGTGGTTGTCCGCACGCAATAAATAAAAGTGCGATGAACCCTAAAGAAAGATATTTTATCATACTTGCAAAGTAACGGAAAGTAGGGGAAAGGGTCAATCCTTTTTTGTGTTGAATGTTCTAAAGGTACCATCCTTGTAAAACAACACTATTTTATAAGGTTCTTGTTCACTGATTTTTTCCTCCTTCAATATTCTAGGGGCTCTCCCTTGATTCTCTATTTCTTTTTCTAGCGGCTCCGGTGTTTGATTTCCACTCTCTGCCTCCTTAGGAAAACTACCCTCGCCTTTTAAAAGCCAATACAAATCTACCTGAGGGTAGGTATCGACCAATTTCATCACAAAATCCAAACTGGGTTTGTTTCTGCCATTCAATAAATGGGAAATACTCGAGCGTTGCACCCCGATTTCATCAGCAAAGGCAGAAACAGTCAATTCCAAATGTTCTATAATGGTCTCTATACGCGATACAATTCCTTTGTTCACAAATGTAAATTTATATACATCTAAGATATTAAAATAATATCCCAATTAATAACCCTCAATATAAATAAAGTAAATAATCTAGAAGTTTTAATTCAAGTATACAATATTAATATACTGATATACTGTAATATATACTTATAAATATCATTTAGTTGACAATTGTACCGAGATAGGTGGTGCACGTATAAAAAAACGTTACAAATGTATATTGAAGAACTAACAAGACAGTTACATTTGTAAATTTTACTATGGTTACTTTTGTAAACTTTAATTGGGAATCTTATAATGGACTATAGCGTTTACAAGGAGAAATCTATTGAGGGAAGATACATTACTATGGAATCCATTGGTTCCTGTTTATCCAAACTATCTATAGCTCCTATTCCTATAGGTGATTCCGTAAACGGCGTTGTAATTAATGCTTTTAAATTAGGGGCGGGCGATAAAAAAATACTCATGTGGTCCCAAATGCACGGCAATGAATCCACCACCACAAAGGCCCTTTGCGATATGTTCAACTTCCTTGGTTCCAAAGAGCCACTGGCCCATACCATATTGAAGCATTGTACGCTTATGATTGTTCCTATATTAAACCCTGACGGAGCAACTGTGTATACTAGGGAGAACATTAATAAAATAGACTTGAACCGTGACGCAAAAAATTTGAGCCAACCAGAAAGCAGGGCGTTGCGAGAATTGTTCGAATCCTTTGAACCTGACTTTTGCTTTAATCTACATGACCAACGAACACTATTTAGTGCTGGAAAGACCAACAAACCGGCAACGGTTTCCTTCTTGTCTCCAGCAAGTAATAAAGAACGCCATATTACCCCAACACGGGAAGTTGCCATGAAGTTGATCGTGGCCATGGATTCCATGCTTCAAAACCATATTCCCGGACAGGTGGGAAGGTACGACGATGGGTTTAATGACAATTGCGTGGGGGATGCATTTCAAAAACTGGGTGTTCCCACCGTTTTATTCGAGTCAGGCCATTACCCAAGGGATTATAGCCGCGAGAAAACCAGGGAGTATATCTTTTTGTCGATTTTAGAAGCGCTCAAAACTATTGCGGAAAACAAAATAGATCTTTATAAGACAGGGGATTACTTTTCCATACCCAACAACCAAAAATTGTTTTTTGATGTTTTGATCATCAATCCAACGATTGTGAACCCTGAAATAGAAACAGGACATGCTGTGGGCATCAGATATAAAGAGGTGTTGGATGACCATAAAATTAGTTTTAAACCCGAAATTGCCGAAATAGGCCCACTTGAGGGGTTTTATGGACACCAAACCATAGAATGTGTTGATAACAAGGATTTTGGCTTTACAACTTCACAAAAAGAAATTCTAGATTTACTTCTAAATTTCAATAAATAAGAACCAATTTTTCTTCGTTCTTGCATTTTATTTAAAAAAGAACCATTTTTATTACGTAAATTTCCTTTTTTAACTACTTTTGCTGCAAAATTCAATGTAATGAACAAAGTTAAGCTAGACGAGATAGATCACCAGATATTGGACATGTTAATCGATAATACCCGTACACCATTTACGGATATCGCAAAAAAATTGTTGATTTCCGCAGGTACGGTTCATGTCCGAGTCAAAAAAATGGAAGAATCAGGTATCATCAAAGGTTCTTCCCTGACTCTTGACTATGTCAAATTGGGCTATTCATTTATTGCCTATGTTGGGATATTCTTGGAAAAAACACATCAGACCAAATTTGTATTGGAAAGATTGAGCCAAATTCCATACGTGACCGTGGCTCACATTACAACGGGCAAATTCAATATTTTCTGTAAAATCAGGGCAAGGGATACAACACATGCCAAAAACATCATTTTCAAGATTGATGATATTGAAGGTATCAGCCGTACAGAAACAATGATCTCCTTGGAAGAAAGCATTAACGATAAAAGACGTTTGATGCATACCATCTTTAACGAGCTATAATATTTCTTTTTTATGGTACTTTCGGAACTGCCATCTTCTGAATACAACCCATTTTACCAGACCTATGTCATGGCATTGGGCAATGTGGAATTGATCGAAGAATTGGTAAGGGGCAAAGACGAGTTATTGTCCCTGTTAAAAGAAATACCCGAACAAAAACTTGATTATGCTTACGCTGAGGGCAAATGGTCCTTGGCGGAAGCATTGATTCATGTAATCGATACCGAAAGGGTTTTCCAGTATCGTGCACTTTGTTTTGCAAGGAACGACAAAACACCGCTTCCAGGTTTCGATGTGGATGCTTACGTACCGTATTCCAACGCAACGAACCGTTCCAAAGCTTCTTTGGCCCAAGAATATAAAGCGGTTAGGGATTCCACAATAGCACTCTTTAATTCGTTTGACAAAGAAGCCATAAAAAGAATTGGTTTGGCCAGTGATTCAAAAATGAGTGTTCGAGCGCTGGGTTTTATTATTAGTGGACACCAAGCGCACCATGTTCGAATTATAAAAGAACGATATTTAGCCTAAATCAATATTGATCATCATCTTCTATTTCTTCGGAAGGGGAGACAATTCCTTCAAAGGAATCTGCCTCAAATTCAGAAGCAACTAGTTCTTTGTCCAGTTCCTTTTCTATGGTCTCCTCGAAATTGGCCATAAAACTCGAAAGACTTTTACTGATCTTTACCATGTAGATGGTATCTGCCGTTTTCACTTCAACAGCTTCGATTACTTCACCATTTGGTTTTTTAATGGTAATCATGTCATCATCACCATAACCATCTGGATAGGAGTCAATTAATTTGGCGGCCACCTTGTGGTCCAACTTTTTGTAGTCAATCAAAATTCGTTTCATAATGGTTAGTTATTAATAGCATTCCTAAACTAGGAATTTTTGAATTTGATGGACTCTTAGAGTTGCAAAAGCAAAAAATAAGTATGCGAAGTGTTTATTCTTTGTAGTAAGCGAATGCCCTATGAAACAATTCTTCTGGAATTTTAACATCGGTAACTGCTTCGCCAATGGACTGCAGCAGTACGAAATTCACATTGCCGTGAGAATTTTTTTTGTCGTATTTCAGGAGTTGAAGTATCGCTTCAATGTCATCCGGAGTAAAGTCTACCTTATCAAAATACTTTGAAAAACCCTTTTTGATTTCGTCCAGGGACAATTTGGATAGTCCTCGCAGTTCATGCGATAAATACCCTTCCAGCACCATTCCCGCAGCGATGGCCTCTCCGTGCAACAAAGTTTTTTTGTCGGGATTGTCCAAACAATAAGACTCAATGGCATGGCCAAGCGTATGGCCAAAGTTTAAGATTTTACGCAGTCCTTTTTCGGTAGGATCCTGCAGAACAACGGAGTTCTTTATGGCTATGGACCTTTGAATGCAGGATGCATCCGTAAAACCTCCTTTTTCAGTTAAATCTTTCCAATATGCTTTATCTTGGATAAGTCCGTGCTTTAACATTTCCGCATATCCACTGGTTATTTGCCGTGGATCCAGTGTTTTTAGGAATTCAGGGAAAATCAAGACCATTTCCGGTTGGTTGATCACGCCGATCTGGTTCTTTAACGAACCGAGGTCAACGCCGGTTTTTCCGCCAATGGAAGCATCTACCATAGATAGTAGGGTAGTGGGGATATTGATAAAATCGATGCCACGTTTAAAGGTAGAAGCCACAAAACCTCCCATATCGGTCAGCACACCCCCGCCTAAGTTGAGCAACAGACTTTTTCGGTCCCCTCCTAAATTGGACAAATCTTCCCAGAGCTGTAAACAGGTATGGATATGCTTGTTCTCTTCTCCGGACTGAATTTCCAAAATGGCATCAATGGGATGCTGAAATATTTTTTTAAATAGGGGCAAACAATGCGTTTTGGTGTTCTCATCCACCAAAACAAATATTTTGGAGTAATCCCTATTGGCAACGTGTTGGTTTAGAGAGGCTTCTGCCAATTCGTTAATATGTACGTCGTAAGACTGTGATTTAACCGATTCCATAAATTTATTTACACTGCTAAATAAAGATTATTTTTATATATAAGGTTCTAGTTTGCGTACTTATCTTTGAATCTTTAATGGATATTTAAGAATGCGACCAAATTTTGAGAATACTGCAATAGCATTTGAGCTTAAGTCGGACTCCCAGTTGGAGCGAGCCTATTTTCTTTTTAAAATGATTTCTATGGAACCCTTGGTCCGTATTGGGGCAGCGGTGACCAATATTGCAATTAAGGCACACTTGCCCGTAGAAGGTTTGATAAGGGCCACCGTATTCGACCATTTCTGTGGCGGGGTGAGCGAAAAAGATTGCCTTCCCATAATTGACAATATGTACGGTAACGGTGTGTATTCCATTTTAGACTATTCGGCCGAAGGCAAAGAGGTGGACAATCAGTTTGATTTTGCCATGGAAAAGACGTTGGATATACTCGATTTTGTCAAGGAAAAAGATGCCATGCCCTTTGCTGTTTTTAAACCTACGGGCTTTGGGCGTTTTAAGATATTTGAGAAAGTCACCGCAGGCAGCGAACTGACTGAAAATGAAAAAGGAGAGTGGGATAGGATTGTCAATAGGTTTGAAAGGGTTTGCAAAAAAGCGCATGACCTGGATGTTGCCCTGCTCATTGACGCAGAAGAGAGTTGGATGCAGGATGCTGCGGACGACCTGGTACTGGATATGATGCGAAAATACAACAAGGAGAAGGCCATTGTGTTCAACACCTTCCAAATGTATCGTTGGGACCGAATGGATTACATTAAAAAACTCTATAAACTAGCAGTTGACGAAGGCTTTAAAATCGGCGCAAAAGTAGTTAGGGGCGCCTATATGGAAAAAGAGAACGATAGGGCCGAAGATAAGGGGTATGAGACCCCGATATGTGCAAACAAAAGCTTGACCGATGAAAACTTCAATGCTTCCTTGGACTATATGATGGAGCATTTGGATAAATTCGTCATTTTTTCCGGTACACATAACGAACAAAGCAGTTTACGCTTGATAGATTTGATGGATAAATATGGTTTGCCTTCCAATGATGAAAGGGTGTGGTTTGGTCAATTGTTCGGTATGAGTGACCATATCACCTATAATTTAGCGGCCAGCGGATACAATTCCGTTAAATATTTGCCTTACGGACCAGTTCGTGATGTAATGCCCTATTTGATTAGAAGGGCAGAGGAAAACACTTCGGTGGCCGGACAAACGTCTCGGGAGCTCGCCCTGATCACCAAAGAACGGAAGCGTAGGAAGTTGGCGGACTGATAGCAATATCTTCACTGTCAGACCTATAAAAAATGGTCATGCCAATTTTTCTTTAAGATTTATGTAACAATAGGGAGAAATTATATACCAATGGGATAAACATGCCCATATGGAATTGGACCTACTTAAAAAAAACTGGCAAAAAATAGATTTTGACTTAGAAAAGAAAAACGCATCTTCTATAAAAGAGATTAAAGGGCTTAAATCAATAATTACGGCCAAGACCATTACAAAAAAACTTTTCCGATATTCTCTGATAGAATTTTCACTCTGGGGAGTGGCAGCAATAGGGCTACAGTACTACTTTCAAGAATTTACGCCACAATCCTTTCTTGATTTTCAACCGTTGATTTATATTGAAAAATTAAATTTTGTGGTTCTAATTGCATTTCTTGCCTTGTTCTTTTGGAACTTCAAATCAATTAATACAACGAATAATGTTCTAAACTTAATCACAAGAATTTTTAGAGTGAAAAAAGTGGTCAAAGGGTATATTACATATAACCTAATTATCTTTAACCTGACATTCTTGATGAGTTATATTTGGGAATTGAACAACAATGAAGAGATAGCGGAAATCTTAAAAAATGAATCGAGTTTCATGTATCTGGCACTACTACTTTTTGGTGCTACCTTCGCTATAATTTTCACCTTATTAGTATATAGAGCTTACAACTTTATATATGGCAGATTTATTTTAAATTTTGATGATTTGACACAGAATTTAAAACATTTAATTGATCGAAAATAAAAAAGGCCAGGTAATCCGGCCTTTTCACAAATACGTTTGGTTTATATTAAAACGTCAATGATGTCAATCAGGACATCAACTGCTTTTTTAGCAAGTGCTGCCATAATACATAAACTTTGTAGGTTAACAATTGTGAAGGTTTTACTTCACTTACTACAAGAAACGTAAAGCAGCATGAATGGTTTACTTTGTAAAAATTGATGGATGCCTAGCGTGAGTTGACTTATGCACCATATCAATTGACAAATTAATTTATACTTTCAATCACTACCTCCTCCTCACAATTTTTGGCCTTTAATTCCAATGCTTTACCATTGTACTTTACATAGATTACTCCATTCTATATCCTAACAGGGTTAATTTTATTCAGTAAATAAGCCGGATTTATAAATCTGACTTCATATTTATAAATCGCGTACATATCAGTTTGTTTACTTTTTTATTTGCAGCGATATTTAGTCCTTGCAGATATTTCCCAAAGAAATCATTGAGGATACGATTCAAACCTACATTCCAAAAAATGGAGTAAAAAAGTAGGGCTGTTTATGGTTTTTTATTAACCCCCATTTTAGTAGCTATTTGTGCCTTGCCCTTTATTAAGATAAAAGTTTACACTGAAGTATCGGAAGCTACAGTTTTTAGAATGATTGAGACGATGAAAGAACTTAATGCTCCCATTTGTTATGATTTGTCGCGCCAAAGTTATGTGTACACCGAAAGCACAAATTTTAAATGTGGTTTTTATGTGGAAGAATTGGATGAAACGTCTGAACGGAACCTTTCCGGTGGGTATGGTTTTGGCAATATGAAACGATTACTGAAATTTTAACATTTTTTGCACTACACTCTCAAATTTTGAGAGTGGCAAACCACATATTTGAAATGTAGCACAAAGTAAAGCGCAACAGAAATTTCTGGCTTTGGGTGCAAAAAATTATTGTTTAATTAGAAATTTAAAAAATGAAAAATCTAGAAAATTTTGGAGTTTTAGAGCTCGATGCTCAAGAACTAAATCAAATAAAAGGCGGTGTTTGGCCCATAATTGCGGCGGCATGTGGTATAGCCATTGCTGGAATGGCTGCGGGTTATTATGCAGGGAAAGCTTATTACTATTCAACTCATTAAATTATAAAACTTATGGAAAATTTATCTAAGTTAGAAAAGAAAGATCTTTTTATAATTAATGGTGGTTGTAAAGAGTGGTCGCTTTTATTTGGATTAGCAGGAATAGCCTTTTACGTAGGCTATCATGATGCTTCTGGTGGAAAGCATGATTAAATAACATATAACCTTGAGTCAGATATAATATGACTCAAGGTTATAATAATTACTTGAAAACATGAATACAGAAATGTTTTTTCTCCTTGTGGCGACTATAGTTCTTTTATCTTTCTCCGCATTAGGGGCGAAAAAAAATAGGTCTACTATTTCAAAGAAACTCATATTGTTCTTACCTGTGCTGGCAACATTGGCATTAATTGTTTTTTTTTGTTACAAAGCCTTCTTTTATTTAAGCCACTAAATGTTTTACGGAATTCATAGATTCTAAGAATCAAAAAAAATTAAGACTTATAATATAATATTGATTTTGCTTTTTACGGTTGGTCATTATACGAGTAAAAACTATGGGCAGTACTAAAAGACAAAATATCATCCATCAGCATACTGAAGAGTTTCTGCTATCTAGAAATTATGCTGAGCAACTTAAAACCATTTTTCTTGAAGCTGATAAAGTTTATGACGATAAAAAAATCAGTGCAAAAAATATTCTATTTAAGATTATTTATTTTTTCCAAAAATTCTTTTTTATCATGAATAAAAGAAGAAAGTTGCTTTTAAAACGATATTCCAATTTGTTTTGATTTAGAAATCACAATGCGTTTATTGGAATATTTTGTGCATTTCCGTTTAACCTTAGTTTTTAGTGTATTCAGCATTTTCACGTTTCTAACTGGTTTTGGCCAAAACACACAAGCACACGATAGTCTTTATCCTGCCCGTATTTACGACTTCTCCATTATTAATGGCCGAAATCTGTTTACCATACGACAGATAAATACAAACTATGTGTCTACAAATAGGATATTGGCTAGGTTAATCAATAAAAAAACCTCTAAAGTTGATAGGTTTTTACAGTTTGGAATTTCATTTCTTGGTATCGCGGTCACCCACGAAGAGGGTCATCGATCTATATTAACGGACTTGGAGATAGGGTCGGTAAGTCAACCCTTTTCAATATTCAAAGGGGTAGCGTACGTTAAGGGTGTGACAGATGAAACATTGATTGATTTAAGAAACAATAATCTGGATGATTACGTAAGGTTACATACTGCAGGATTGGAATCGGATTATGCGATTCTTACCAGAACAGAAACTCTTTTGGCTTTTGGGGAAGATAATTTTGAAAACCTTGGAATAGATTATTTAACAAGGAAAGCATCCTTGATTGGTTACTATCTAACAAACTTGATTCCTGGTTTATTTTCAAAAATGGAAGAAGAAGAAAATGAATTGGAAAGAGATATTGTGGGACATGACTTGTTCGGAGCCATAAAAAATCTTCACCGTCCAAGTATAGAGTTTTATAGATACACCAACTTTGATGATTTAACCAAAGATGAAAGAAAGTTTGCTAGAACAGTGGGTTGGTTATCCATTTTGAATCTAATTAACCCAATGTTGTTGGGTAAGAATAACTTTAAAGTAAGTCAGAATTTAAAAGTTAATGCAGGGCTGGGTTATACCATGGCTCCCTTTGGTGGCTTTTTGGATGAAAATTTTTGGTTCAACTTTAAAAATAAATATAGAATACATTTTTATTTAAGACAATTCCATAATAAAGACAATCTATTTTTCGGTACGGGCATCAAACTTTTTAATCATTCACTATTTACTGATAAGATTATTTTAAACTCAGAATTACATTTTTGGAACCAACCAGAGAACTTGGATTTCTTTACTTCCATCTCAAAATCAGGTGTGGGAGGAGTATTGAATGTTGGGTACTCAATTTTGAATTCTTTAGAAAACACTTCAAATCTATACTTAAACCTCGGCCTTAGCCAAAAGACTCAAGGTTTTTTGCCAGAATATGCGAGTTTGGACAATAGAACGATGCTGAATTTAGGATTCTCTCTAGTTTGGTGAATTTTAACATTTTTCCCTTATCACTCTCAAAATTTGAGAGTGACATGTCTCATCTTTGAAATGTAACACAAAGCAGCGCGCAACAGAATTTCTGGCTTTGGTTGCAAAAAATTATTGTTTAATTAAAATTTTACTTTTATGAAAAATTTAGAAATCTATGGTGTTCAAGAAATTTCTGATTCTTTAAAGACATCAACACAGGGTGGTACTTGGCTAGGTGAGGCAGTAGGGAAATTCCTTGGTGCCGCTGCAAAATATTCCGGCCCATATGGTGCTTCCTATTTTCTTGTAGACTATACAATATCTCAAATGTAATCTTAACTAAAAATTATATAAAATGAATTTTAAATTAAAAGAATTAAACTCAAAAGAGCTGGCTGATATTAACGGAGGTGGTTGGCTTTATGACACTTATAGAATTGTAGTAGAGGAAGCAGGTGATTTTGTAAAGGGTTTTAAGGATGGATTGGAAAACGGCCTGTTTTAATACAACTCAAATCATTATAAACTTAAAGGGTGTATTCACACCCTTTTTACAGTTAAATGCGTTTGTTAAATTATATCTATTTAGATTAGAGGAATTGCATAATACGAATAAATGAATGAGGTTACATATTTTGCTGGCTGGAAGCGTGTTCTCCTGATAATTTTACCCTATTTCTTTATAACTGGTTTTCTTCAAGTTTTTGGTGAATTATTAACAGGACAAGAAATCACATCTGGATTAATTAATGAGTCAACAGGTCAACACCTTCTAACTTCATTTTTTGGTTTTTTAGGAACTTTATTGGTGGTCTACCTTTTTATGAAGAGACTTGACAATGAAGAGTTTATTGAAATTGGTCTACATCTTAAAAATCATAAAAAAGGTATTTTATTAGGGCTAACTACGGGTTTGTTCATTATGGTAGCTGGATATCTAGTTCTCGATACATTAAATCAAATAGAGTTTGCTGAGACCACCTTCATGGGTGGTGAGTTCTTAATGACTGTCCTCTTATTTCTCATAGTTTCTATATCGGAGGAGATATTTTTTAGGGGATATGTTCTCAGAAATTTTATGGAATCTATGAACAAATTTGTAGCCCTATTCGGATCTGCATTTTTGTTTGCACTTGTGCATGCAGCCAACCCCAATCTTTCCTTAATTGGAAACATCAACCTTTTTCTTGCTGGAGTTTTATTGGGGTTACCTTATGTCTATACCAAAAACCTCATGTTTCCCATTGCTTTTCATTTTAGCTGGAATTTCTTTCAATCCCTATTCGGGTTTAATGTAAGTGGTCTTGATTCCTATTCTCTAATCGAGTTTAAAAACACACAGGACACCTGGGTCAGCGGGGGCGATTTCTGTTTTGAAAGATCTGTTTTAGCTTCTGTTCTTCAAATAATTTTAATTGTAGCCTTCTACATAGTATTCAACAGTAAGAAAAGAGAAAAATTAAGAATCGGGATCTAAAATTTTGATTGTGAAGATTTTCTCCACTCATCCTCCAAAATTTGCTTAAAAAATACCCCAGGCGTTACCCCAGTTTTATTTTTAAAAGACTTGGTGAAAACACTTAAGGAGTTAAACCCGTACATTTCAGCAATCTGAATCATGGATTTGGTTTTCACTATATCAGGGTTATCCTTTAAATGATTTATTGCATAGGTGATCCTGATGTCCTTAAGGTAACTCGAGAAATTTTTATTTTTATGTAGGTTAATTACCTTGGATAAGTAGGTACTGTTGGTGTGGAGTGTTTCGGATAAACTGTGCAAGGTTACTTTGTTATTCAAAAAACCTTTTTGTTCTTCCCAAGAACCGAGTTTCCTCGATATTTCTAAAATCAACTCGATTTTTATTTTTGATTTCTTGGCGGTTGGCAAAAACGGCTTGAATTGTAATTTCTTTTTTGATATTTTCCTTAGTTTTTGCCCAATTACCTCCAAACTAATCATGAATAAATGTATTAATCCCTCATTAGTCAGAAATATAATACTTAATCTAGTGTAATAAGCTTACAAATTGACGGATACCCCTTTTGAATTGATAAATGAGTCTATGGGGTAATCCTTTCAATATTTTCCACTGTAACCTCTTCTTCACAATTTTTGGCCTTTAATTCCAATGCTTTCCCATTGTACTCATGTGAGATAAAGTATGTTTTACAAGGCTCGGATTTGGTGTCACTCTTGCCAAAATCCACATCGCCGTCATTTAAAAATGCTTGTACCATAAGGGTATCACGATATTGTTCTGGAAGGTCTTCAGAAAAGACCAATGTTTTGGAGCGCATGTCCTTGAGCACCCTACAATTGGGGAAATAGCAGAAATCCAATCCTTCTTCACCTGATTTTTTCTTTAAAAAGAAAACCAAAAAAATCAATCCAATGGACAGTCCAACCAAGTACCATCCCAATCGTTTCAAAAATGCCATCTACATTAAAAAATAAGAAAATTAATATCGTTATAGCTCAAACCGAACCAATCCCCCACGGATTTGTTGGTCAAGATGCCGTGGTACATATAAAGCCCGTTGCGCAGGCCCTTATCAAACCTTAGGGAATGTTCCAGGCCTCCTTCTTCGCCAATTTTCAATAAATAGGGTGTAAAGATATTACTTATAGAAATAGAAGAGGTTCTTGGATAGCGCGATGGAATATTGGGGACCCCATAATGGACAACCCCAAATTTTTCAAAGGTGGGCTTTCTGTGGGTGGTGACTTCCGAGGTTTCAAAACAGCCCCCCATATCAATGCTCACATCAATGATCACCGCCCCTTTTTTCATGTTCTCGACCATGGAGCTCGATACAACCACCGGAGAACGGTCCTTTCCACGGGTAGCGCCAATGGCAACATCACAGCGTTTTAAGGATTTGATCAAGTTTTTTGGTTGTACGGTTGATGTGTACAAGGTCTGGTTTAAACTGGTTTGAAGGTTTCTGAGTTTACTGATGGAGTTGTCGAAAACCTTAACGTTCGCACCTAGCCCTAAAGCCGAACGTGCGGCAAATTCACCTACAGTTCCAGCTCCAATAATTACAACTTCAACTGGGGGCACACCACTTATATTTCCAAACATGAGCCCATTGCCCGTATTGGGATTGGACATTAGTTCGGACGCAATCAAAATGGAGGAAATCCCGGCAATTTCACTGAGTGACCTCACTGCGGGGTAGTTCCCGTCGTCGTCCCTAATGTACTCGAAAGCAATGGCCGTAAGTCTTTTTTTGGCCATTATTTCAAAATACTCCTTGTTTTGGGTCTTTATCTGTAAGGCGGAAATTATGATTGTCTGTGGGTTCAACAAATCAATTTCTGAAAGGGTAGGGGGCTCTACCTTTAAAATAATGGGGCATGAAAATACCTTTTTGGTATCCCGGGTTATTTCTGCTCCCGCGTTGGTATAATCTATATCCGAAAAATTGGCGCCTTCACCAGCTCCCGATTCCAAAAGAACGCGATGCCCATTTGCCGTGATGGCATTGACCGCATCCGGTGTAAGGCATACCCGTTTTTCTTGATATTGGTTTTCCTTTGGAATTCCTATGAAAAGCTCCCCTTTTTGTGTGACAACTTCGAGGGTTTCTTCTTGTGGAAGTAATTGCTGTTTGCTAAATGGAGAGGAAGCTTGGCTCATAAAGGGTAAATCTATTCAAAATACCATAGGGTATTAAAACAAATTTACATTTTTTTTGACACCGTCTTTTGTCGTTGTTCCAGTTTCTCACGTTCCTTGCGCAATTCCTCTTTTTCCTTTAGGATTTGAAGTTCTGTATCCATGGCTTCCAGGTCTATCCCATGAACGTGCTTATCCACCAGTTTTACCCTAATAAAATAAACTATGGGAACCACGACCATAGTCACTGCAATCACATAAAGAATTTCGTTTTCATCGATTCGTTCACTATTGGAATAGTTCAACACATAGAAAAGTTGAAAACTATACATCGAAATGGGAATCAATATGGCATGGTACCACCAATTTTTTGAGGTAACGAACCATATGACCAAAAGAAGTAAGGGTACTAATTTGTTCAAATAATAATAGAAAGCTAGACTTACATCATTGTCAAACCCATTCTCCGTAAACTCAATACCTAAAAATGTCCATGTATCGGTACCTACTGGTAAATACTTGTAGCCATAAAAAAGTATTGGGGAAATAGCAATAAACAAAGCTACCACCCCTTCAATTACAAACTTCTTCCTGATTCTAGTTTTATCCTTCATTGTTGTAGATAACTAGAAAAATGAAAGATTATTGTAAAAAAAATAATCCCTTCTCGAAAAAAGGGATTATTGTTTCGGTTTGGAAAAAGATTACTAAAGCTTTTTTAGCTGATCTTTTCTAATGCTAGTTGTCTGATCCTTGTCAATGGAAATAGTGCTGGTTGAAACAGCGGTCATTGCCAAAAATGCAACGGCTAGCAATCCAAAAAAAACTTTTTTAGTGTTCATCGTAAAAGAGTTTTTGGTTAATAAATGAATTAATTCACAAAACAAATGTAGGAAAATATTTCAACTAACCATACCTTTTATCGATAAAATTGGAATTTAAACGTAAAAAACGGTCCTTTTATCGAAATCGGCTTGTTCTGTGCAATAATTTCCCTGAAGATATAGGGATTGCTTTTTAAGAAACATTTAACTCGATTGAACGAGTGTTTTCCTCGATAAACTGCAAGAATACCCGTACAGCATCCTCTGGAAGTAAGGAAGAAATTTTATCGGGCCATTCTATAAACAACCATGCATCGGAACTCAAATAATCCTCAAACCCCATGTCCAAGGCCTCCATTTCATCATTTAACCTGTAAAAATCAAAATGGTAGGCCAGGGGCATGTCATTTTCGTCATAATACTCATTGACCAAACCAAAGGTGGGGCTGTTGGCCACATCCACGGCACCAAGCTCTTTAACCAAAGCCTTGACCAATGTGGTCTTGCCGACACCCATATCGCCATACAGGCAAAGAATCTTATTTGGTGCCTTGTGCAATAATTCTTTGGCTACCTCCTGAATCCCATTCAATTGAAAAGTTCGCTTCACTCCAGTCTTATTTTGGGTCCAAAACTACAAAAGGAACAATCATTTCCTCTAAAGAAACACCCCCATGCTGATAGGTATTCCGGTAATAGCTCACATAATGATTGTAGTTGTTCGGGTATGCAAAAAACAGATCGTTCTTCGCAAAAATAAAACTACTGCTCAAGTTAATGTTCGGCAAGTGAATTTCCTGTGGGTTTTTGGTGGCCAAAACATCTTTGTCTTGATACGTAAGGCTTCGTCCGGTTTTGTAACGGAGATTTAAGCTCGTTTCCCGGTCTCCTATTACCTTGGAGGGCTGTTTCACATTGATGGTACCGTGGTCCGTGGTCAGTATCAGCTTCATGCCCAAATCCTGTGCCTGCTGTATGATGTCCAGTAAGGGCGAATTCTTGAACCAGCTCAAAGTAAGTGATCGATATGCTTTATCGTTGGAGGCAAGTTCCTTTACCACTTCCATTTCTGTTTTGGAATGGGAGAGCATATCCACAAAATTGTAGACAACCACAGTAAGGTCGTTGTCCTTTTGTGATTTAAAATTAGAGGCCAATTGTTTCCCCTGTTTAAGGTTGCTGATTTTATGATATTCCCAATTGAGGTCCAACCCCAATCGTTTTAATTGTTCTCCCAAGAACTCTGCTTCATGTAGGTTTTTGCCGCCTTCATCGGTATCGTTTTTCCACCAATCCGGATAACGTTTTTCCATTTCCGAAGGCATTAGTCCAGAAAACAACGCATTACGGGCATACTGTGTAGCTGTTGGAAGAATACTGAAATAAGCGCATTCTTGTTTCTTTTTGTAATGGACCGAGAGCGTTTTCTCAAAAGCGAGCCATTGGTCGTACCTTAAATTATCTATGACCACCAACAAGGTTTTGCTCTCTTCCAATTCAGGCTGAATTTTATTTTTGAACAGGGTGTGGGACATTACGGGAGCATCGCCATCTTTGAACCAATTTTTGTAGTTTTTGTCCACAAACTTTCCAAACTGCGAATTGGCCTCCACTTTTTGGGACTCCAATATCTCGAACATGCCTGAATCTTCGATTTGCTCTAGTTCGAGTTCCCAATAAATCAATTTTTTATAGAGGTCCACCCATTCTTCCTGGGTATTGATCATGGAGAGGTCCATGGCGATTTTTCTGAACTCTTGTTGGTAATTGGCGGTGGTTTTCTCGGAAACCAAACGGGAATTGTCCAAACTTTTTTTAAGCGAGAGTAAAATTTGATTGGGGTTAACCGGTTTTATGAGGTAATCCGCTATTTTGGAGCCGATGGCTTCGTCCATAATATATTCCTCTTCACTTTTGGTGATCATCACCACAGGAATGGACCCGTCGTACTTTTTTATCTCGGTCAAGGTTTCCAACCCTGATAGGCCCGGCATATTTTCATCTAAAAAAACAATGTCGAAAAAAGTTTCCTTGATTTCTTCGATGGCATCCTGTCCACTTTGACTGGTCACCACTTTATAACCTTTGCTTTCCAGAAATAATATGTGAGGTTTTAATAGGTCTATTTCATCATCGACCCAAAGAATTGTTATCTTGTTCATATAGTAGTTATCTTTGTGGGAATTAAAACAAAAATCCTTGGTAAAAACCAATAAACTTAATGTTTTCAACGATCCAATTTACGGTTTTATTGGAACTCCCAACGAACTAATTTTTAGTCTGATCTCGCATCCTTACTTTCAAAGGCTGAGACGAATATCCCAAATGGGGCTGTCCTATTTGGTATATCCCGGAGCACACCACACTCGATTTCATCATGCGCTGGGCAGTATGCATTTAATGACGAAGGCCATACAGGTTTTAAGGTTAAAGAAAATTGAAATCACACCAGAGGAAGAAAAGGGATTGTTGTGCGCGATTTTGCTTCACGATATAGGTCACGGACCATTCTCACATGCACTTGAAGGTTTTGTAGCTGAGGAAATCAGTCATGAGCAGATTTCTTTGAAATTCATGAAGGAGCTGAACAAGGAGTTCAATGGACAGTTGGATATGGCCATTTCCATTTTTCAGGGAGATTATGCCAAGCCATTTTTAAATCAATTGGTATCCAGTCAATTGGATATGGATCGGTTGGATTACCTTAAACGGGATAGTTTTTACTCAGGGGTTACCGAAGGAAACATCAATTCCGACCGGTTGATTTCCATGCTTAATGTAGTGGATGGCACTTTGGTAGTGGAAGAGAAGGCTATTTATGCCGTAGAGAAGTTTTTGATGGCCCGTAGATTTATGTATTGGCAGGTGTATCTTCATAAAACAGGTTTGGTCGCGGAGCAATTGCTTGTCCGAATTATGCAGCGAGCACGGTTTTTACTAAGTAAAGGCGATAACTTGGAGGGTAGTCGACCCTTGTTGTTTTTTCTACAACAAAACGGTACTTTAACTTTTGATGCGGAAGTTTTAAAAACTTTTGCCGAACTTGATGACATCGATATTCTTGGCGCCCTGAAAAGTTGGCAATTTCATGATGATTTTGTGCTTTCCAAGCTATGTAAGATGTTGCTGGACAGAAGGTTGCTTCACGTTAAGGTAAAAAAGCGACCATTGACCGCTGAAAAATTGAATGAGAAACTTGATTGGATCATAGATAAGTACGGACTTTCTGTGGAGGATGCTTCAAATTTCGTGTTTCAAGGAGAAATATCGAACAGGGCCTACAGTAAAGACGAAGCCATTAGAATTTTAAAAAAGAACGGTAAAATTTCAGATGTTTTAAAGGAGTCGGACCAGCTTAGCTTAAAAGCGTTGGCCAAAACCGTCACCAAATATTATAGCTGCTATCCAAAGAAAGCCGTTTAACAAATTTTGTTACTTTTGCACCAATGAAATTTACAGCTACCCAAATTGCCGGAATCTTAGAAGGGGAAGTTGAGGGAAATCCTCAAATCGCTGTCCATAAACTGTCCAAGATCGAGGAAGGTGAAAAAGGATCATTGACCTTTTTGGCCAACCCAAAATACACATCTTATATCTATTCCACCAAGGCATCGATAACCATTGTAAACAAAGATTTTGTTCCTGAACAGTCAGTTTCCACCACACTGATAAAAGTGGATGATGCGTATAAATCTTTTTCCAAATTACTGGAATACTACAATCAGGTTAAAAATAACAAGGTAGGGGTGGAGAACCCTTGCTATATTTCCGAAAGCGCCAGCTACGGAGAAGGTTTCTATCTTGGCGCTTTTGCCTACTTGGGAGAAAATGTAAAAATTGGGGACAATGTAAAAGTATACCCCAACGCTTATATTGGAGACAATGTGAGTATAGGCGATAACGTCATTGTCTTTGCGGGTGCCAAAATATATTCCGAGACCATTATTGGCAACAATTGTGTAATCCATGGAGGAGCGATTATCGGAGCAGATGGATTTGGATTCACACCCAATTCGGATGGCGAGTACAGCAAAGTACCACAGACCGGTAATGTTATTATAGAAGACAATGTGGATGTGGGTGCAGGAACCACAATTGATCGGGCAACATTAGGTTCCACCATTTTAAGAAAAGGTGTTAAGTTGGACAATCAAATCCAGATTGCACATAACGTTGAAATAGGCGAACATACCGCAATTGCTGCACAAACTGGGGTTGCAGGGTCAACCAAAATCGGAAAAAACTGTCTGATCGGGGGGCAAGTCGGTATTGTAGGGCACATCACTATAGGTGATAGGGTCCGCATTCAGGCCCAATCCGGAATCGGCAGAAACGTAAAAGATGATGAAGTTCTCCAAGGATCGCCAGCATTGAACTATGGAGACTTCAACAAATCATATGTACACTTTAAGAATTTGCCGAAATTGGCAAATCAAATCTCCAACATAGAAAAAAAAGTTGAAGGTGAGCAAACCAAGTAACAAACAACGCACCATTGCAAAAAAAGTAACGCTACAAGGTGTAGGGCTGCATACGGGGGAACAGGTAACCATGAGTTTTCTTCCTGCGGACGAGAACCACGGTTTTGCGTTCAAAAGAATTGATTTGGAAGGAGAACCCATAATCGAGGCAGATGCCAATTATGTGGTGAATACCCAACGTGGGACCAATTTGGAAAAGAACGGAGTTAAGATCCATACCTCGGAACACGTGCTTGCTGCACTCGTGGGCTTGGACATCGATAATGTATTGATTGAGCTCGACGCTCCAGAACCTCCCATTATGGATGGCTCTTCCAAATTTTTTGTGGAAGCTCTAGAAGAAGCGGGTATCGTGGAACAGGAGCAAGAGCGTGAAGAATATGTGGTAAAAGATGTGATTACCTATAAAGACGAAACCACAGGAAGCGAAATCACCATCATACCTGCGGATGAATATCAAGTCACGACCATGGTGGATTTCGGGACCAAAGTTTTAGGCACGCAGAACGCCACATTAGAGAAAATGTCCGACTTTAAGGAACAGATTGCGGACTCCCGTACCTTTAGTTTTCTTCATGAATTGGAAATGTTGTTGGAAAATGGCTTGATCAAGGGCGGTGACCTAAACAATGCCATTGTGTATGTGGATAAGGAAATATCAGAATCCACAATGAAGAAATTGGAAAAAGCATTTGGCAAAGAGAAGCTTTCTGTTAAGCCAAACGGTATCCTGGACAACTTGACCCTGCACCACCCCAATGAAGCTGCACGTCACAAGCTGCTGGATGTAATCGGGGATCTGGCCCTATCGGGAACCCGTATTCGTGGTAAAGTTATTGCCAACAAGCCAGGACATTTTGTGAACACCCAGTTTGCGAAAAAACTGTCCAAAATCATTAAAATAGAAAAGAGGAACAAGGTTCCCAGCTATGATTTAAATCAAGAGCCATTAATGGACGTGAATGAAATCATGGCCAGGTTGCCTCACCGCCCACCATTTTTGTTGGTGGATAAAATTTTGGAACTCTCTGATACCCATGTGGTAGGAGTGAAAAACGTGACCATGAACGAACCGTTCTTCGTGGGCCACTTTCCCGGAGCGCCTGTAATGCCAGGTGTTTTGCAAGTAGAAGCCATGGCTCAAACAGGAGGTATTCTTGTGCTGAGTACAGTTCCGGACCCTGAGAACTATCTGACTTTCTTTATGAAGATTGACAAGGTAAAGTTTAAACAACAAGTAGTACCCGGGGATACTTTAATATTCAAATGCGATTTGATTTCTCCCATCCGAAGAGGAATCTGCCACATGCAAGCTTATGCGTATGCTAATGGGAAATTGGTATCCGAAGCCGAGTTGATGGCCCAAATCGTGAAAACAAAAAATACAGATTCGTAGATGAACCAACCATTAGCATATGTACATCCAGGGGCCAAAATTGCCAAAAACGTGGTAATAGAGCCCTTCACCACAATACACAACAACGTCACCATTGGCGAGGGTACTTGGATTGGTTCCAACGTAACCATTATGGAAGGTGCCCGTATCGGAAAAAATTGTAGTATTTTCCCGGGGGCAGTAATTTCGGCAATGCCACAAGACTTAAAATATCAAGGCGAGGACACCACGGTCCACATTGGGGACAATACCACTATTCGTGAGTGCGCTACCATCAACAAAGGTACTTCCGACCGCATGAAAACGGTGATCGGAAACAATTGTTTGATCATGGCCTATTGCCACATTGCACACGATTGCTTAGTGGGCGATGGTTGTATTTTCAGTAACAATTCAACCTTGGCAGGACACGTAACCATTGGTCAAAATGTAGTTTTGGCAGGAATGGTTGCCGTACACCAGTTTGTATCCATTGGAAACCACGCTTTTGTAACAGGTGGTTCCTTGGTCCGTAAAGATGTACCTCCTTACGTGAAGGCAGCAAGAGAACCTCTTTCGTATGTGGGCATTAATTCGATTGGATTGCGAAGAAGAGGTTTCGAATCCGACAAGATTCGTGAGATTCAAAATATTTACAGACTACTATATCAACAAAACTATAATAATTCCCAAGCGGCATCCATTATTGAAGCTGAGATGGAGGCTACTCCCGAGAGGGACGAAATCCTTCAATTTATAAGAGATTCGCAGCGTGGAATTATGAAAGGTTATTTTAGTTCAAATTAAATTTATGGCAAGTACTTCTGATATAAGAAAAGGATTGTGCATCAAGTACAACAACGATATCTACAAGATTGTAGAGTTTCTTCATGTAAAACCAGGTAAGGGACCAGCTTTTGTGCGCACAAAGTTAAAGAGTGTAACTACCGGCAAGGTAGTTGACAATACATTTTCTGCCGGTCACAAGATCGAAGATGTTCGTGTAGAGACACGTTCCTATCAATTTTTATACAACGATGGGGAAACCTACCACTTTATGAACACGGACGATTACACCCAGATCGCGTTGCAAAAAGATGCTTTGGATGCTTCCGACCTGTTGAAAGAAAGTGAAGTGGTAACCATCATATTCAACGCAGAGGACAATATGCCCCTTTCCGTTGAAATGCCAGCAAGTGTGGTATTGGAAGTAACCCATACCGAGCCGGGCGTAAAAGGGAATACCGCTACAAATGCCACCAAACCAGCTACTGTGGAGACAGGAGCAACGATCAATGTGCCGCTTTTCATCAACGAAGGCGACAAAATTAAAATTGATACGGAGAAAGCAGCTTATTTGGAACGTGCCAAAGAGTAGCCTACATGAAATTCCCTAAAACCCATACCTTAAAAGAAATATCGGAAATCATTGATGCCGATTTTGTGGGGGATGATGATTTCCCTGTATTGGGCATGAATGAAATCCATGTAGTGGAAGAAGGTGACATTGTATTTGTGGATCATCCCAAATATTATGACAAGGCCCTGCAATCCAATGCTACGGTGGTACTCATCAATAAAGAGGTAGAGTGCCCCGCAGGCAAGGCATTGCTGGTTTCGGACGACCCTTTTAGGGACTTCAATAAGTTGACCCGTCATTTCAAACCCTTTGAAACAGCAGCCTCTTCGATTGCTGATTCAGCCGAGATAGGCGAAGGGACCGTTGTTCAGCCCAATGTATTTATCGGGAACCACGTAAAAATCGGTAAAAATTGTGTGATCCATCCGAACGTGACCATTTATGACGGATGTATGCTGGGCGATAATGTAACCATCCATGCAGGAACCGTATTGGGAGCGGATGCGTTCTATTACAAAAACAGGCCCGAGGGCTTTGATAGACTGCTTTCTGGTGGAAACGTTGTAATCGGGGACAACGTGGATATTGGAGCTGGATGCACAATTGATCGTGGAGTAACCGGTTCAACCACTATTAAAGAGGGTGCCAAATTGGACAACCAAATCCAAGTGGGGCACGATACCGTTATCGGAAAAAAATGTTTGATTGCATCCCATGTAGGAATTGCAGGCTGTTGCATTATTGAGGATGAAGTTACCCTTTGGGGGCAAGTCGGTATCACAAGCGGAGCCACCATTGGTAAAAAAGCGGTGATCTTGGCACAATCAGGTATTTCAAAATCGCTTGAAGGAGGCAAAACCTATTTTGGTTACCCTGCCGAGGAAGCACGTGAAAAATTCAAACAAATCGCATCTATCAAAAAGATTCCGGAAATCTTGAAAAAACTGAAAAAGATTTAGGAAATCAATAGAAAAAAACTTTAGTAAACCATATTTTTGTATCTCTACATTAAGTTAAATATATGAGCGTCTTAGTAAACAAGGATTCAAACATAATTGTACAAGGATTTACAGGTAGTGAAGGAACATTCCACGCCGAACAAATGATTGAATATGGAACCAACGTAGTTGGTGGTGTGACCCCAGGTAAAGGTGGTCAAGAACATTTGGGAAAACCAGTTTTCAATACAGTGGAAGATGCTGTAAAAGAAGTTGGTGCCGATACCACTATTATTTTTGTTCCACCAGCATTTGCTGCGGATGCCATTATGGAAGCTGCCGATGCAGGAATCAAGGTGATCATAACCATTACCGAAGGTATTCCCGTAGCGGATATGGTAAAAGCCAATGATTATATCAAGGATATGGACTGTACATTGATCGGCCCAAACTGTCCAGGTGTAATTACTCCGGGTGAGGCTAAAGTTGGTATTATGCCAGGATTCGTTTTCAAAAAAGGAAAAGTGGGAATCGTTTCAAAGTCTGGAACACTTACATATGAAGCTGCCGACCAAGTGGTTCGTCAAGGATTGGGAATCACAACAGCCATCGGAATTGGTGGTGACCCTATCATCGGAACTACAACGAAACAAGCTGTTGAGCTTTTAATAAATGACCCAGAAACCGAATGTGTTGTGATGATTGGAGAAATTGGTGGTCAATTGGAGGCCGAAGCAGCGAAATGGTACAAAGAAAGCGGTAGTAAAAAACCAGTTGTTGGTTTTATCGCCGGAGAGACAGCACCTGCTGGACGTACCATGGGACACGCCGGTGCCATTGTGGGAGGTAGTGATGACACGGCCCAAGCCAAGAAAAAAATTATGCGCGATTGTGGTATCCACGTAGTGGATTCACCTGCCGAAATAGGCGTAAAAGTGAAGGAAGTGGTTGGGTAACCAACCGTTAAAACCATACTAAATCCCGTTTTATGCGGGATTTTTTTTCGTCTAAACATAAAACAACGACTATATTTGGTTAATAACCATTCAAATACAATCATTGTATGAAATGAGCCATGGGAATTTTGGATATCAACCAAGATTTTAGTTGGCTATTACACCTGACTGTTAAACAAATAAATATCAACAGATGAAACTTTTGGAAGGGAAAAACGTAATTATAACAGGAGCCAGTAGGGGAATTGGCAAAGGAATTGCCCAAGTATTTGCAAAGCACGGAGCAAATGTGGCGTTCACCTATAGTTCCAGTGAAGCTCCAGCTTTGGAATTGGAAAAGGAATTGACCGAAATGGGCGTAAAGGCGAAGGCCTATAAAAGTAATGCCGCCAGTTTTGAAGAATCCGAAGCACTAGTGGCCAAGGTTTTGGAAGATTTTGATGGTAAAATTGATGTGTTGATCAATAATGCAGGGATTACCAAGGATAACTTGTTGATGCGAATGGGCGAAGCTGATTTCGATAAAGTAATTGAAATCAACTTAAAGTCCGTATTTAATATGACCAAGGCTGTACAGCGCACCATGCTGAAGCAGCGCAAAGGCTCAATAATCAATATGAGCAGTGTGGTAGGTGTAAAAGGTAATGCCGGACAGACCAACTATGCTGCCTCCAAAGCAGGAATGATTGGTTTTACCAAGTCCGTAGCATTGGAATTGGGGTCTAGAAACATTCGCTGTAATGCAATAGCACCAGGTTTCATAGAAACAGAAATGACCGAGAAGTTGGACGAAAAAACTGTTCAAGGTTGGAGAGAAGGTATTCCGTTGAAACGTGGCGGAAGCCCTGAAGACGTTGCCAATGCCTGCGTGTTTTTGGCTTCGGACCTATCCGACTACATTACAGGGCAGGTTTTGAACGTTGATGGTGGAATGTTAACATAGATGAATGGAGTTGAGCACGGTGTTTTTTATTGTTTTAGCAGTTGCTGCCGCGCTTACGCTTGTCTATTTTCAATACTTCTATAAAAACCCTAGAAAAAAGGGTTCTCTTAAATTTATTTTGGCCGCACTAAGGTTTATTACCTTGTTTTGCGGCCTTTTACTTTTGATCAACCCAAAGTTCGTCAGCAAGGATTATTTTGTTGAAAAAGCGAATTTGATTTTGTTGGTGGACAATTCCATCTCTATGGAAGATGCTTCTTCCGAAGACGAGATTGCCAAAGCTGTGGGACAAATCAGTGGGAATGATGATATTAGCCAGCGGTTTACCATTCATCAATACGGATTTGGAAATCTTATTTCTGCTACCGACGCTATTCAATTTGAAGAAGGAAATACAGATATTTCCAATGCACTCCTTACGTTGAATGATGTTTTTGTGAACGGGAACAATGCCATAGTGCTGTTTTCTGATGGAAACCAGACCCTTGGCAGGGATTACGAATACATTACTCTGAATAAAAATTCAACCGTACACTCTGTTGTAATAGGGGATACTACGCAGTATGAAGATATTTCCGTTGGACTCATCAATGTCAACAAATATGCCTTTTTACGAAATAGCTTCCCTATAGAATCCACTATTCGATACCAGGGAAACCGACCAATCTCCAGTACCGTAACCGTTTCCATTAACGGGAATAGGATACATCAAGAACGGATAAACCTTAGCGAAACAAGGAACAGTCAAACTTTGAACACCCTGGTCGAGGCACAGAGCGTTGGTATCAAAACCATCAAAATTGAAGTAGAGTCTTTGGAAAATGAGCGCAATACTGCCAACAACTCCAAAGAAACCGCCATTGAGGTAATTGATGAAAAAACCAATGTGGCCATCATTACCGATATGCTGCATCCTGATATTGGGGCACTGAAAAAATCCATCGAATCCAACGAGCAACGCTCCGTTACCCTTTTAAAACCTAATGCCAGTCAACCTGAATTGGAAGATAAGGGATTGCTGATCTTATATCAGCCCAACCGTAATTTTAGAAGTGTTTACGAATATCTGAACAATTCCGGAGCCAACTATTTTACCATCACGGGAAGTAAAACGGATTGGAACTTTTTAAATGGTGTCCAAGAAAGTTTTACCATTTCAGGCAGTAGACAAACAGAAGATATTCTACCCGTTTTAAACAATGCCTTCGGGTTGTTTGGGCTTGGTAATTTTACGTTGGATGGGTTCCCGCCGCTTAAGGGGACCCTTGCGGATATTCAACTGAACAAGGATAGCGAGATTTTAATGTATCAGCAACTGCAGGGCGTCAATTTGGAAAAACCCTTGTTTGCCATTTTAACCGAATCCAACACTAAGGAAGCTGCCCTATTTGGAGAGGATATTTGGCGCTGGCGCGCACAGGTGTACCGAAACGAGCAAAGCTTTGATACTTTTGATGAATTCATGGGGAATTTAATGGTGTATCTCAGCTCCAATAAACAAAGAGACCGTTTGGAACTGGATTATGAACTGTTTTTTGACAATGCCAGCATGGCCAAGGTCAGAGCCTCCTATTTTGATGAAAGCTATCAATTCGATTCCAATGCCAACATTTCCATCAACATAAAGGGTAGGGAAAACGATTTTTCACGGGTCTCGCCAATGTTGTTGAAAGGTTCTTTTTATGAAGTGGATTTAAGCGATTTGGAAGCAGGGGAATATGAGTTTACCGTAACGATTCAGGACGAAAACCTCAACCGCTCGGGAACTTTTCGTATAATGGATTTCAATCCAGAAAAGCAATTG
Source organism: Flagellimonas profundi (assembly GCF_017313275.1). Classification (GTDB taxonomy): domain Bacteria; phylum Bacteroidota; class Bacteroidia; order Flavobacteriales; family Flavobacteriaceae; genus Flagellimonas; species Flagellimonas profundi. Next base: position 1,008,285 of record NZ_JAFLNM010000001.1, read on the forward strand.
ATTTCGGCCAATTATAAAAAAATGGAGCGTCTGGCCACCAAAAACAAGGGACAAGTATATTATTTGGACAACTTGGAAGAACTACAGACCAATTTATCAACGACCCAGGAATTCCTTCCCGTTCAAAAGAGCAGAGATAATGTTGTATCTTTAATAGATTTCCGTATTTTACTCGGACTGATAGCACTTTCCTTAACCTTGGAATGGTTTATCAGAAAATATAATGGACTAATATAAAACCATATACTAATGGATAGATTACCAAAGATTGCGTTACCAGCATTGGCAGCGATTATTTTCTTGATTATTATTATTTCAAAATCAGCTATTACCATCGGATCGGGTGAAGCTGGTGTTCTCTACAAAACTTTTGGAGGCGGTGTAGTTACCGAGGAACCCCCATTGGGAGAAGGTTTCCACTTGGTGGCACCTTGGAATAATGTCTTTATTTATGAAGTAAGACAACAAGAGGTTTTTGAAAAAATGAAGGTTCTTTCCTCTAATGGACTGGATATTCAATTGGATGCCTCTGCCTGGTTTCAGCCTAAATATGAATTTTTAGGAAAGCTCCACCAAGAAAAAAGTGAGCAATACAAAGACCGTATTCTACTTCCTGCCATCAGATCTGCTGCGCGTAGTGTTGTGGGCAGGTATACCCCAGAACAATTATACTCCAGCAAAAGGGATGCCATTCAGCAAGAGATTTTTGAGGAAACCAAAAACATTGTGGATGGGCAATATATTCAATTAAACGAAATTTTGGTTAGGGATGTAACCTTACCGGCAACCATCAAGGATGCCATTGAACGTAAATTAAAACAAGAACAGGAGTCTTTAGAATACGAATTTAGACTGGTAACGGCGGAAAAAGAAGCTGAAAAAGTTAGGATTGAAGCACAAGGTAAGGCAGATGCCAACCGTATTTTAAGTGCTTCTTTAACAGATAAGATATTACAGGACAAGGGTATAGATGCGACATTGAAGTTGGCAGAATCCCCAAATGCCAAGACAGTAATTGTAGGATCTGGAGATAGTGGATTGCCACTAATTTTGGGAAATAACTAAATTCCCCTTTTTTGATATAAAAATATGTTCTATTTTTGAACTAACATGAGAAACAAAAACACACATCATCATTTTTATACTTGCCCTCAAGCGAGATAGAAATGTATTGTTGTTTTTAAAATATATTCTAACCCGTTTGAGAAATCAAACGGGTTTATTTTTTGTACCCTTTTGGTTTTTTCAGACAAAACGATTGAAAAATGACAAAAATTAGAATTGCTGTTCAAAAAAGTGGTCGATTAAACGAGGATTCCCTCGCAATTTTAAAAGACTGCGGCATTTCCATCGACAATGGGAAGGATCAGTTGAAAGCTACCTCCCGAAATTTTCCTTTGGAAGTATTTTATTTGCGTAATGGTGACATCCCCCAATATTTAAGGGACGGGGTGGTGGACATAGCCATTATCGGTGAAAATGTTTTGATCGAAAAAGGAAAGGACATTTCCATTGCAGAGCGTTTGAATTTTTCCAAATGCCGTGTTTCACTCGCTATACCAAAGAGTGTAAACTATAATTCCATCAAGGATTTTGAAGGTAAAAAGATAGCCACTTCATACCCGAACACGGTGAAGGAATACTTGGCTTCAAAAGGTGTTACAGCTGATTTGCACATTATCAACGGTTCGGTGGAAATTGCACCTAATATTGGCTTGGCTTATGGAATTTGTGATATTGTTTCCAGTGGCAGTACACTCTTTAAAAATAATCTGAAAGAAGTGGAGGTAATGCTGAAAAGTGAAGCCGTATTGGCGGTATCGCCCACCATTTCTGAAGAGCGCAAGGAACTGTTGAAGAAAATCCAGTTCAGGATCAAGTCAGTGTTACAGGCTCGCCAGAACAAATATGTTTTAATGAACGCCCCAAACGACAAATTGGATAAGATCATCTCCATACTTCCGGGAATGCGAAGTCCAACGGTCTTGCCATTGGCAGAAGAGGGGTGGAGCTCCGTGCACACCGTGATCAACCGTGAGACCTTTTGGGAAGTGATCGATGAGCTGAAAGCAGCTGGCGCAGAAGGAATTTTGGTTTGTCCAATTGAAAAAATGGTATTGTAATGCAGCGTATCAACTATCCACAGCAAAAGGAATGGGAGGAGATTTTAAAGCGCCCTACCCAGACCGTTTCAGATATTGAGGAGATTGTAAACAGTATCTTCAAAGAGGTGCAAGCAGATGGCGATGCCGTCATCAAAAAATATACAGCTCAATTTGACAAGGTTACATTGGATTCCCTTTTGGTAACGAATGTCGAAATTGAAAGGGCCAACAATACCGTTTCCGATGCGTTGAAGCAGGCCATGACGCTTGCTAAATCAAATATTGAGAAATTTCACGCTGCACAAAAAACATCAAAAGTTGACGTTGAAACCATGCCCGGTGTGAAATGTTGGCAAGAGAAACGTCCTATTCAAAAAGTAGGGTTGTACATTCCTGGGGGCACAGCCCCACTATTCTCAACCATTTTAATGTTGGCCATTCCAGCCAAACTAGCTGGTTGTAAGGAAATTGTACTTTGCACTCCGCCAGACAATAATGGCGATATCAATCCAGCGATTTTATATGCGGCCCAATTATGTGGGGTTACGCAAATATTTAAGGTTGGAGGCATCCAGGCCATTGCGGGAATGACATTCGGAACGGAGAGTATTCCGAAAGTGTATAAAATCTTTGGCCCTGGAAACCAATATGTGACCGTTGCAAAGCAATTGGCCACAAAACATGGCGTAGCAATCGATATGCCCGCGGGTCCAAGTGAGTTATTAGTGGTAGCGGATGATTCCGCCAATGCAGCGTTCGTTACCTCGGATTTGCTCAGTCAGGCCGAGCACGGCGTGGATAGCCAAGTGATATTGGTTTCTACATCAGAAAACTTGATTGAAGCGGTTGAAATGGAAATTGAAAACCAGTTACAACAGCTGCCTCGAAAAGAAATTGCCCGGAAATCCATTGGCAACAGCAGGCTTATCCTGGTCAAAAATGACCAAGAAGCTTTGGAACTCATCAACGAATATGGTCCGGAACACTTTATTGTTTGTGTAGAAAATGAGGCTTTTTTTATAGAGAACATCCAGAATGCAGGTTCGGTTTTTATTGGAAACTATACCCCAGAAAGTGCGGGTGACTATGCATCGGGGACCAATCACACCTTACCGACCAACGGTTACGCCAAACAATACAGCGGCGTGAATCTGGATAGTTTTATGAAGAGTATGACCTTTCAGAAAATATCCGAAAAAGGCATTCAAGGCATTGGAAGTGCTATTGAGTTAATGGCCGAAGCCGAAGGATTGCAAGCACATAAAAATGCAGTGACCCTTAGATTAAAAAGTTTGAGATAATGGAAGGGTTTGATCTAAATAAATTGGTCAGGGAGTCGGTTCGTAAGCTACAGCCGTACTCTTCGGCACGTGACGAGTATGTCTCCGATGGCTCTGAGATGATATTTTTGGACGCCAATGAAAACCCCTTTGATAACGGGGTCAACCGCTACCCAGACCCGTACCAGCGAAGCTTAAAATCGCTTTTGTCGGAACAAAAAGGAGTATCGGAAAACCAAATTTTACTGGGCAATGGCAGTGACGAGGTACTGGATTTGATTTACAGGGGTTTTTGTGAACCGAATGTAGATAACATTATCACCCTACCGCCCACTTACGGAATGTATAAGGTACTGGCCGGCATCAATGCGGTAGAGAACAAAGAAGTATTGCTAACTACTGATTTTGAACCCAATGTGGATGAAATTTTAAAAGCGGTGGATTCCAATTCCAAACTGCTTTTTATTTGTTCGCCGAACAACCCCACAGGGAACTCTTTCAAAAAAGAAGGAATTCAAAAATTACTGAAATCTTTCAATGGATTGGTGGTCATTGATGAGGCCTATATTGATTTTTCAAAAGATGAAAGTTGGTTGTCCCAACTCAACAAGTATCCTAATTTGATTGTGACCCAAACCTTGTCCAAAGCATACGGATTGGCAGGTATCCGATTGGGAATATGCTATGCATCCGAGGAAATCATTGGTGTTTTAAATAAAATCAAGCCTCCATATAACGTCAATCAATTAACGCAGCAACGGGCTTTACAGCGTGTATTGAACCAAGATTTGGTGAATCAAGAGGTGCAAAAGATTCTCAACGAACGAGCAGAATTGATCAAAGCATTGCGCCGTTTGGAATTTGTGGAAGTTTTATATCCAACCGATGCCAATTTTGTATTGGCCAAAGTAGACGATGCCAACAAACGCTATGAACAATTATTAAAAAAACAGGTTGTGGTGCGTAACCGAAGTACACAGCCACTCTGTGAAAACACACTGCGGTTTACCGTTGGCACACCCGAGGAGAACAAAAAATTGATAGCTATTTTAAAAGAATTGAACTAATGGGCAAAAAAGTACTATTCATTGACCGTGATGGAACCATCATCAAGGAGACTGCCGATGAGCAGATAGACACCTTTGAAAAAATGGTTTTTTATCCCAAGGCCTTTACCTATTTGGGTAAAATTGCCAAGGAACTGGATTATGAATTGGTGATGATTACCAACCAAGATGGGTTGGGTACCGATATTTTTCCAGAGGATACCTTTTGGCCCATACAGAACTTCATCATCAAATCTTTTGAAAATGAAGGAGTGGTATTCGACAATGTTTTTATCGACAGGACATTCCCAAAAGATAATGCAGACACCCGTAAACCAGGAACAGGCATGCTGACTACTTATTTTTCCGAGGAATATGATTTAGAAAACTCCTTTGTGATCGGTGACCGTTTGACCGATGTGGAATTGGCCAAAAACCTTGGCGCCAAAGGAATATTCATTAACGATGAAACTCATTTGGGCACAGGGGAAATCACGGTAAAACGTGAAGAATTGGATGACTATATCGCCCTGGAAAGCAGTGATTGGCAGAAAATCTACGAATTCCTAAAATTGGAGAACCGTTTAGCCCAAATATCCAGAAAAACAAATGAGACCGATATTCAAATCAAGATAAACCTAGATGGAACCGGAAAAAGTGACATCAACACAGGCCTGGCCTTTTTTGACCATATGTTGGACCAGTTGGCCCGGCACGGTCAAATGGATTTGGACATCAAGGTAGATGGCGATTTAGAGGTGGACGAACATCATACTATCGAGGATACTGCTATTGCTTTGGGCGAGTTGTTTTCCAAAGCTTTGGGCAACAAACTGGGCATAGAGCGTTATGGTTTTGCTTTGCCAATGGATGATTGCCTTGCACAGGTAGCCATTGACTTTGGCGGACGTAATTGGTTGGTCTGGGACACTGAATTCAAACGCGAAAAGGTGGGAGATATGCCCACGGAAATGTTCATGCACTTTTTTAAATCCTTCACGGACGGTGCCAAAGCCAATTTGAATATCAAAGCCGAAGGCACGAACGAACACCATAAAATCGAGGCAATCTTCAAAGCATTTGCCAAGGCCATTAAAATGGCAGTAAAACGGGATGCAGAAAAAATGGTATTGCCATCAACTAAAGGGATGCTATGAAGGTTGAAAGGACAAAGTAAAAAGTTAGAAGGAGTCCAATGAGAAGTGATTTGAAAGACAGAACAAAAACATTTGCAATTAGCACTTGGATACTTTTTAGAGCTTTTATTGGAAATAAGTAAAGATAATTTGACAGAAATGAAATCGTTGCATACCGAGGTAAGCGAAATTTTAGCCATTGTTGTTTCATCTATCAAAACTGCAAAAGGAAATGGAAAATAGAATGGAACTTCGTACTTCTAACTTCAAACCTTGTACTTTGTTATGAAAATTGTAATAATCGATTACGGAGCAGGCAATATCCAAAGCATCATGTTTGCCATAAAACGGCTAGGTTACAAAGCTGTTTTAAGTCACGATGCCGAAGAAATTAAAAATGCCGATAAAGTGATATTTCCAGGGGTGGGGGAAGCGAGTTCCGCAATGGCCAAATTAAAAGCAACCGGATTGGACAAGGTGATTCCAACGCTGAAACAACCTGTTTTGGGCATTTGCCTGGGCATGCAGCTCATGTGTCATTCATCCGAAGAAGGAAACACCGAGGGGTTGGGCATTTTTGATTTGGATGTGGTAAAATTTTCTAATAAAGTTAAGGTTCCACAAATTGGATGGAACCAGATTTCAAATTTAAAAAGTGAACTGTTCACTAATATTCCTGATAAATCATATATCTATTTGGTGCACAGTTTTTATGCACCCATTGGGGCAGAGACCATAGCCGTATCAGAATATGACGTCCATTATAGTGCCGCTTTGCAGAAAGATAACTTTTATGGAGTCCAGTTCCATCCTGAGAAGAGCAGTGATGTGGGCAGTGAAATACTGAATAACTTTTTAACCCTTACCTAAGATGGAATTCCATATTTCAACGGAGAAGGATAAATTGGATATCCAAAAGGTTCATCAACAAGTTTCGTCTACATACTGGGGAAAGGGCAGAACCAAGGAACAAACGCTGATGACAATAAACAACAGCATTTGTTTTGGTATGTACACTGAAGAAGGCGAACAGATTGCTTATGCCAGAATAATGACAGACGGGCTGATTTTTGCCTACATTATGGATGTTGTTGTCTTTGATCCATACAAAGGCAAAGGACTCGGGAAAAAATTGGTGAAACATATTTTGGAACGCCCCGATGTTAAAAAGGTTAATACAGTTGCTCTTAAAACAATGGATACCCACAGATTTTATGAAGCATTAGGGTTTAAAAGCGTGGGCAATTCAAAAATGTGGATGTCGATAGAACGAGTAAAATATGATTAGAAAATGAGATTGATTCCAGCCATAGATATCATTGATGGAAAATGTGTTCGTCTTTCCAAAGGCGACTACAATACCAAAAAAGTATATAACGAAAACCCGTTGGAAGTCGCCAAGGAGTTTGAGGCCCATGGTATTCAATATTTGCATTTGGTAGATTTGGATGGTGCTAAATCCAGACATATTGTCAACCATAAAGTTTTGGAGACGATTGCATCTAAAACCAGTTTGCAAATCGACTTTGGTGGTGGTTTGAAATCCGACGAAGATCTACATATCGCTTTTGAAAGTGGAGCACAGCAAATTACGGGCGGAAGCATTGCCGTAAAAGACCGAGAAACCTTTCTGGGCTGGTTGTCATTATATGGATCCGAGAAGATTATTCTGGGTGCTGATGCCAATAATGAAAAGGTTGCAGTTTCTGGCTGGCAAGAAGAATCAGATTTGGACCTGATTCCTTTTGTTCAGGAGTATCAATCCGAAGGTGTCCAATATGTTATCTGTACCGATATCAGCAAGGATGGCATGTTACAGGGTCCTGCTTTCGACTTGTATCAAAAAATGTTATCCGAAACCAAAAAAGGCTTAAATTTAATAGCCAGTGGTGGTATATCCACCTTTGACGAACTCCCCAAACTTGCCGAAATTGGTTGTAAAGGAACAATCATAGGAAAAGCTATTTATGAAGGCAAGATCAGTTTAAAGCAATTGGAACATTATATTCTTGAAAATGGATAAGGAAAAAGAACTTCAGGAGGAATTGGTATGGAATGCGGGGTACCGTATGAACGAAAGCCTGCGTATGATTAAAATTTGTTTGGAGCAGTTATCGGAGGAGCAGGTTTGGGAGAAACCTAACGAATCGAGCAATAGTATTGCCAATCTCATACTTCATCTATGTGGAAACATTACCCAGTACGGGATTGCATCCATCCAAAATTTGGAAGATGAACGTAAACGGGATGAAGAATTTTCAACAGAATCTGGCTACACCAAGGAAGAACTCATAAAAAAACTCGAGGACACCATATCTGATGCCAAAAGGGCTTTTTACGATGCACCGCTCAAAGAGCTTTTACGTAAAAGAAATGTTCAGGGCTTCAACTTTTCGGGTGTGGGCAACATTATCCATGTTACGGAGCATTTATCCTATCACACAGGTCAAATAGCACTTTGGACCAAAATTTTACAGAACAAGGACCTTGGGTTTTATGGAGATGTAGACCTTAACGTCAAGAATGAAACTAAAAATTAATGCTTACAAAAAGAATCATACCCTGTCTCGATATCAAAAACGGACGGACTGTAAAAGGAATCAACTTTGTGGATCTGCGTGATGCGGGAGACCCGGTGGAACTGGCTTCCATTTATGCCAAAGAAGGAGCGGATGAATTGGTGTTCCTGGATATTTCAGCCACCGAGGAAAAGCGAAAGACCTTGGCAGAACTGGTCTATCACGTAGCAGAGACCATCAATATACCCTTTACGGTGGGAGGAGGAATTTCATCTGTGGAAGATGTAGATATTCTCCTGAAAAACGGAGCCGATAAAGTTTCCATCAACTCATCAGCAGTAAAGAGACCTGACCTTATTAATGAATTGGTGGCCAAATTCGGTTCGCAATGTATCGTTGTGGCCATTGATGCCAAACAGGTTAACGGACAATGGAAAGTCCATTTAGTAGGAGGAAAGGTCCCCACAGAACTAGATCTTTTTGATTGGGCCAAAGAAGTGGAAGAACGGGGAGCGGGAGAAATTTTATTTACTTCCATGGACCACGATGGTACCAAAAACGGTTTTGCCAACAAAGCTCTGGCGGAATTATCGGACTTGGTAAACATTCCCGTAATCGCATCAGGTGGAGCGGGGACCATAGCACACTTTACCGATACTTTTAAAGATGGAAAGGCCGATGCGGCTTTGGCTGCCAGTGTTTTTCATTTTAAGGAAATCGAAATCAATACACTTAAAGAAGAATTAAAGGAAGAAGGGATTCCTGTAAGAATATAATATGCAAATAGACTTCAATAAAAGCTCAGACGGCCTTGTGCCGGCCATAGTTCAAGATGCAAGCACTAAAAACGTGTTGATGTTGGGTTATATGAACCAAGAAGCGTTCGAAAAAACCAAGAAAACCCAAAAAGTCACCTTTTTTAGCCGTTCCAAACAACGTTTATGGACAAAAGGCGAGGAGAGCGGCAATTTTTTGAACCTTGTGGATATGCAAGTAGATTGCGACAACGACACGCTTTTGGTAAAAGTAAACCCCGTTGGACCAACTTGCCACAAAGGAACCGATACCTGCTGGGCCGAGGAAAATGTTCAAGGATACGGTTTTTTATCAACTTTGGAAGGAGTTATCGAGTCCAGAAAGAACGACCTGGAGAATCCAGATAGTTATGTCGCTTCGCTGTTTAGAAAGGGCATCAACAAAATAGCCCAAAAAGTTGGGGAGGAAGCTGTGGAAACGGTGATAGAAGCCAAAGACGACAACGAGGAACTTTTTCTGAACGAGAGTGCTGACTTACTGTTTCACTACCTGATTTTGTTGCAGGCGAAAGGCTATTCATTGAGCGATATTGCCCGAGTACTGGAAAAGCGACATTAAACAAATCCGTTAAGTTTTTTCTAAACGTTTAGCCTTTACAGCGAAATACCGTAAATTTATGTAATGGCTATGAACACAAGAAAAGGGTTTCGTTTTACCAATTATGAGGCGCCGGACCAAACTCCATTCGAAAAACTCTTTGAGATTTTTCAGGAACTTGTTACCCACACTTCGGGTGATGTGGAGGAGGCTCTGGACTGGCTCCGTGAATTGGACAAGGAATACGAACTTACCGACGATGATTACACCATTGATGATTTTATAGAAGACCTTAAGTCCAAAGGATACATCCGCGAGGAATTTGACATGGAAGGTCCACAAGGAGGCGAAGGCGAAGAGGGTGACGAAACTGGCAAAGGCGGAAGTCTTTCTATTACTGCCAAGTTGGAGCGAATGCTCCGCCAACGAGCTTTGGACCAAATTTTTGGAAAGATCAAGCGAAGTGGTTCTGGCAACCACAAAACAGGGAAATCCGGTAAAGGCGATGAACATACAGGTGAGTTCCGTGAATACCGTTTTGGGGATTCGCTGGAGCATATCAGTATGACGGAAAGTCTCAAAAATGCCCAAGTGAACCATGGGTTGGATAACTTTCCCTTGAGTGAAGAGGATTTGGTGGTGGAAGATACGCAGTACAAGGCCCAGATGAGCACTGTATTGATGATCGATATCAGTCACAGTATGATCTTGTATGGCGAGGACAGAATTACACCCGCCAAAAAAGTGGCGATGGCACTCGCTGAGCTGATTACGACCCGTTATCCAAAGGATACCTTGGATATTTTGGTGTTCGGAAACGATGCTTGGCCCATTCCCATCAAAGACCTGCCTTATTTAAAAGTAGGGCCATACCATACCAATACAGTAGCAGGATTACAGCTCGCTATGGACATGCTGCGTAGAAAGCGGAACACCAACAAGCAAATTTTTATGATCACGGACGGAAAGCCATCGTGCTTAAGACTTCCGAATGGGGATTATTACAAGAACAGTGTAGGATTGGATGAGTATATCGTTGAAAAATGCTACGCCATGGCCCAACAGGCCAGAAAACTTCATATTCCCATAACCACCTTTATGATTGCAGAAGATCCATATCTGATGCAATTTGTACGTGAATTTACCAAAGCAAACAAAGGAAAGGCCTTTTACACGGGACTTAAAGGTTTGGGTGAAATGATTTTCGAAGACTATGAACAAAACAGAAAAAGAAGAATAAAAGGATAACACAACATATGAAATTGGATCACACCAACATTAAAACACTAGGCGAGCTTAAATCAACTGGTTATACAAGTAAGAGTATAAAAGACGAACTCAGGGAAAACCTTTTGGAGAAAATATCCAAGGGAGAGCAGGTGTTCGAAGGTGTTTGGGGGTACGAGAACTCGGTGATACCAGAGTTGGAAAGAGCTATCTTATCCCGTCACAACATTAATTTATTGGGTTTGCGAGGACAGGCAAAAACACGCTTGGCCCGTTTAATGGTGCAGCTGCTGGATGAATGGATGCCCATTGTGGAAGGCTCCGAAATCCATGACGACCCATTGGACCCGATATCCCGATATGCTACGGAACTCATCAAGGAAAAGGGGGATGATACTCCCATAAGTTGGGTACATAGAAGCGAACGTTTTTATGAAAAGTTGGCTACGCCCGATGTTACGGTAGCGGATTTGATAGGAGATGTAGACCCGATCAAAGCGGCCAACCTTAAATTATCCTATGCAGATGATCGGGTGATCCATTTCGGAATGATTCCAAGGGCCAACCGTTGCATTTTTGTGATCAATGAGCTCCCTGACCTTCAAGCAAGAATTCAAGTAGCCCTATTTAATATACTGCAGGAGGGTGATATACAGATTCGAGGGTTTAAACTTCGTCTGCATTTGGACATCCAGTTTGTGTTTACCGCAAATCCTGAAGATTACACCAATAGGGGAAGCATTGTAACCCCGTTGAAAGATAGGATTGGTTCACAAATTTTGACCCACTACCCTGAGAGTATCGAGATAGCCAAGAAAATTACCAAACAAGAAGCGCAACTCGATAAACGTCAATCTGATTTTGTATACGTACCTGAAATTGCGATGGACCTGTTGGAACAAATCAGTTTTGAGGCTAGAAACAGTGAATATGTGGATGCTAAAAGTGGTGTAAGTGCACGTATGAGCATTACGGCTTTTGAAAATTTATTGAGTACTGCCGAACGTAGGGCTATAGTGGCCGGTGATAAAAAGACCACCGTTCGTTTAAGTGATTTTATGGGAGTTGTGCCATCCATCACGGGAAAAATTGAGTTGGTATATGAGGGAGAGCAAGAAGGGGCAGGTTCCGTAGCGGAGAATTTGATAGAAGATGCTGCAAAATCCCTGTTCCCAAATTTTTTCCCAAAAATCGATAAACTCCAAAGAAAGGAAGAAGAAAATGAATATGATGAATTGGTCAGCTGGTTTTTTGATGGAGAAGGCTTTGACCTTTTGGATGATGAAAAAGAAGCGGATTACAAATCCAAACTGGATTCTATCGGTCCACTCAATAACCTTATAAAAGAATATCAACCAGAAGTGTCGGAAGAAGACGCCTATTTCTTGAAAGAACTATTGCTTTGGGGCTTGGTGGCCCATAAAAAACTGAGCAAGCATCGTTTTCAACAAGGGTATCAGTTTAAGGACCTTTACGGAAGTTACATCCGAGGACTTTAAACTATTGCCAAATATTTAGATTGTCGTTGTAGTTTTCAAAATTGTAGATGCCAATAAAGCGCTTTCTCAACCAAAAAGTGTAAAGCGTCAGGATTGGTAATATACTGTAAAAGACCAAGGATAGGGTGGCTATTGGTTTAAAGGTAGCTGGGATTACATGCTCATCAAAAATGTCTATGGAGTTCAACACAACAGCACTGTCATAGATTTTAAAGGCGTAGACAATCATAATAAAATAAAGGGTATACTCTATATTTCGCATTTTTGGGTCTGGAAGTTCATCCTCGGAAATCTTGAACCAAATAACGTACAAATAGACAAAATGTACCGAAGTAAGTAACGGAAAAATATAGTTGTCCACTTTTAAAAAGTAAAATTGATTGGTATAAACACCATAAAAGCTCAGTATGGCAAGGGTCAGCAAAACCAATGCACTAGCCAATATGTTTCTTTTCCAAGTTATGATTTTAGAAATGTTATTCATGTCAAATTTAGATTTGGGACTAATATTTGATATAAAGAACGAGATTTTTAAAGTACTATTTTAAAGAAATCGATAACAGGCAAACTATGTTGGATAATGCGAAAAATCCGACATGAAAGCCCAAAAAACCGATACGAAATAAAGTCTTGTTTAATCGAATAAATCAGAGGATAAATAACGATCGCCACGATCACAAACTATGGAAACTATGGTGCCGCTTTCCAATTTTTCGGCAAGTCGTAATGCTACAGTTGCAGCTCCTCCGCTGCTCATTCCAGCAAATATACCTTCTTCTTTCGCCAATCTTTTTGCCATTTCGGTGGCGTCCTTTTCACTCACCTCCATTACGGTATCCACTTTATCTGGATTAAAAATTTTAGGAAGGTATTCTTTTGGCCATTTACGGATTCCGGGGATTTTGGAATTATCGGTGGGTTGAACACCAACAATTTGAACATTTGGGTTCTGTTCTTTTAAATAAGTGGATGTACCCATTATAGTGCCTGTGGTCCCCATACTCGAAACAAAATGGGTGATTTTACCTTCTGTATCTCTCCAAATCTCTGGACCTGTGGTTTTGTAATGTGCCTTCCAATTATCATTATTGGAAAACTGATTCAGCATTTTAAAACCTTCATTCTTGACCTTGGCCTCTGCATAATCCCGAGCCCCTTCAATACCCACATCAGCTGGTGTTAAAGTAACCTTGGCTCCATAGGCACGCATGGTCTGAACGCGCTCTTTGGTAGAATTCTCGGGCATTACCAATTCAATATCAAGCCCAAAAAGACCAGCAATCATGGCTAATCCTATGCCCGTGTTTCCACTCGTTGCTTCTATCAATTTGGATTCTTTGGTAAAATCCCCACGTTCCAGACCACTTTTGATCATATTGTAAGCGGGCCTGTCCTTTACACTACCTCCAGGATTGTTCCCTTCAAGTTTAAACAGGATTCTTACATTGGGATTGGTGTTCAATACTTTGGATTCCACCAAAGGTGTATTTCCAATAAGATCTAGTATGCTGTTAGACATTTGGGGTTGTCTTTATTTTAATTTCTGGTGTATGATAAACTTTGGAGTTGGCCGGAACAGACGAAGTAATCCATGCGTTACCACCGATGATTGAATTTTTTCCTACAACGGTATCACCACCCAAAATCGTGGCATTGGCATATATGGTTACATTGTCTTCTATGGTAGGGTGACGTTTTGTTTTCTCCAAATTCTTAGCCACATAAAGCGCTCCTAAAGTAACACCTTGATAAATTTTCACATTATCGTGAATAACGGCTGTTTCTCCAATGACCACACCAGTGGCATGATCTATAAAAAACGATTTTCCGATTTTGGCCCCTGGGTTTATATCCACCCCTGTTTGCCTATGGGCGTATTCCGTCATCATTCTCGGAATCAGAGGCACACCTTCTTCATAGAGCTCATGTGCTAATCGGTATATGGCGATAGCATAAAAACCGGGGTATGCCATATATATTTCCTGAATGGACAATGATGCCGGGTCACAATTCAAAATGGCTTCGGCATCCAGATTTAAATTTTCCAAGATCTGTGGTAAATGTGAGATATAATTGCCCCACAGTTCCTCACTTGGTTTTTCCAAATCCCAACAAGCCATATCCATAAGCTTATTGAATTTATTCTCCAACAACTCTAAGTTAACGGCCACAGGGGTATTGGCATCAAATAAAGTATAAAAAAGAGTGTCTGTGAAATCCTCTGTTTCCTGCTTTAACCTAAAATCGAGATAGGGCAGTTTTTTGTGTCTGTTGAGTTCGGCGATAATTTTTTCCTTGTCCATACTACACTTTATTGTCTTAAAATTAGACAAATCCTTACCATACGACAGTATAAAAGGGTAACTTTAATTTAAAAATAACATATTATCGATATATGGCGTCTAATGTTACAATATCAAAGGAAATTTTTGATTTTTTGACCGAACTTAAGAACAATAACAATAGGGAGTGGTTTGAAGAACAGAAGCCAAGCTTTAAAAAACATCAATCCGAAATCAAGAATTTTCTTGAAGCAGCAAAGGTTAATTTAAGCCATCATGATGATATTGAAAAAATGAAGCTGTTCCGTATTTATAGGGATGTGCGCTTTTCCAAGGACAAAACACCATATAAGACCCATTTTGCCGGATTCTTTTCCCGGTTAGGGGCACATTTAAGGGGTGGTTACTACATTCATATTAAGCCAGGCGAATCTTTTTTAGGAGCTGGATTTTGGGCGCCGAACAAAGAAGACCTTTTCAGAATACGAAAGGAACTGGAAATGGACGCCGATGAATTTCGGGAGGTCATTAACCAAAAAGAGCTGAAATCCGTTTGGGGAGAATTACAGGGAGAGGGGGTAAAAACGGCCCCAAAAGGTTTTGACAAAGAACATCCGGATATTGACCTGATTCGAAAAAAGCAGTTCGTTTTCATGCGTCAACTTTCTGACGATCAAGTGCTCTCATCTTCCTTTTTGGATGAAGTGGATAGGTCGTATAGGGCCATACGCCCTTACTTTGATTTGATGAGCGATATCCTTACCACCAACTTAAACGGGGAATCAATTTTGGAATAAGGCTTCTTCTTCCAAAAGTTGGATCTGATCTTTCAGGCGTTCCACCACCATATTCATCATTCTTTTGTTCAAGGCGGAGGAATTGGTGATATAATTCTGATATTCCTCTACGGTAAACTGACCAATGATCATTCCCTTTAGGGAATTCCTGAATTTGATGTCCTTTTGGATGGCCCGCTCAATGTAGTGGAATTTTTTCTCCAAAGAGAGCTCGTAAAAAACCCCTTTATGCTTGTTTGCATAATTCTTGAAAGCCTCTACCAACAAAAAGTTTTGAAGTTTGATGACAGGACGAAGGGTCTTGTTCTGAAAATGCTCATCAAACCCCATTTGGCTATTAAAATGTGACTTGGGAATGTTTGGACGAATGTCCAATCGACGGTCGGACTGTGAATCCATGATTGTGATTTTTAATAAAATTACAGAATGATGAACCGCACACTTTTAAATATCGCAATAGTTGTCAACGATGTTATGAACAACCTTTTTATTTAATTACCTTAGTGTCAAAATATATCCAGCTTTTGAAATCAATGTGATTCATCTGTCAAAATGAGAGCAAGAATCCAATGGCACCTTTAAAGATTATTGAACTTAGCCCTTATGAAAAGTGCACAATTAACCCGGAACATTATCAATCTGGGAATTCCAATTGGTTTGTTGGTAATTCTAATAATTATTACACAATCCTCCCAGATGGTCGGGAACGATATATTGGACCTATCTATTACCATTGATCTACTATTTACTGTTCCATTGGTTTATTTCCTGCTCATCCGAAAAACAAAAACACCAAAAACAACAATTGTTCCAGTACTGATCCTTGGATTGTTGGTCGGCTCATATTTTTTGCCAAAGGAAAGTCAGACTTATTTGGAATTATTTAAAAAATGGATTTTGCCCTTAATTGAAATTTCCATTTTGACTTTCGTGATATTCAAGGTTCGTAAAGCAGTAAAGCATTATAATGCGAAGATGGATTTAACTCTTGACTTTTATGATGCACTAAAGAACAGTTCCCATGAAATCTTGCCCAAAAACTTGGCATCCATCTTTGCTATGGAAGTGGCCGTGTTTTATTATGGCTTAATCAATTGGAAAAAAAGGATAGTCCAAGATGGTGAGTTTACCTATCACAAAAAAAGTGGCGCACCTTCATTGTTTATGGGGTTATTGATGGTCGCGGCCATTGAAACCGTGGGTTTACATTTTTTACTTTCCAAATGGAGTGAAACAGTAGCTTGGATTATGACTGCCCTTAGCATTTACTGTGTGTTCCAACTATTGGGTTTTGCAAAATCCTTGTCCAAAAGGCCAATATTTATGGCGGATAAATCGCTTATATTACGATATGGCATCATGGGAGAAACAGAGATTCCCTTTTCCATTATAGATGATGTAGTTTTATCGACAACGGACCTGAAAAAGGACAAATCAACTTTAAAGTTGTCCCCTGTAGGAGAACTGGAACAGCACAATGTTGTAATCAATTTGAAAAAAGAAAATACGTTGCGAGGTCTTTACGGCATCAAGAAAAAGTATAAAACCATCGGGTTTTATGTTGATGAACCCCATGACTTTATAGAAAAAATGGAAATTGCATTACACCAAAATTCATGACAAAGAGTTTGCGGGACAACCAATAACCACAGAGATTATATTAAATGAAATTCGGAAAAGTAGACCATCCAGAACTTATAGATTTTACCATACCACCCGATCATCCCGACACCCATGTAGTACTATCTAAAAACAAGACAGGTGCAAAAACCAAAATACATCTTGGCTGCGCCAAGTGGAACAGGCAGGAACTCAAAAATTTCTATCCAAGAGGCACAAAGGTTTAACTATCTATTGGTAAACTTCACTATATCTTCCCAGCATATTTTTTATTTATCGTCGTCCTAAAGTGAACGAAAAACAAAAAATCATGCTAGGAATCTACATTAGAAAATCAGTTGACCACGATAAGCAGAAGTCCCTCAGAGAGCAGGAACTTCTTGGTATTGAACTTGCGAATAGAATTGATAAGCCCTACACAATTTACAATGAGGGCATCGTATCAGGAGCCGACATTTCGGCGGAAAGACCAAAGTTCAAGGAAATGATTTCGGACATCGAAAAAGGCAAGCTAGAAGGTATCTTCATCTGGGAAACGTCTAGGGCCGCAAGGAATACTAAAAGCTGGCTTGTTTTTGCCGACATATTGAAGGACAACAATGTTGTCCTATATGACAATGGAATGAGCATAGACCTTTCTGATCCCCAACAATACATGTTTTACACCCAAAAAGCAGCTTATGATGAGTTCTACGCAAAGTTGACCTCAGAGAAGATCAAGACCGTCTTGAAACGCAACGCAATGAACGGATTTGTTCAGGGACGACCTCCAATAGGATATAGAAAAGGGGAGAGCGGCAAAGTGGAAATTGATCCAGAGCGCTCAAAACTTGTCAAAAGGATATTCAGGGATTCTTTGAAGGGCAAAGGATCCAGAGCAATAGCCAATGAGCTTTCCGAGGAGGGCATACCAACCCAAAGAAACAAGAAGTTCTGGGCCTCCAACACTATTTTGGATATCATCAAGAACCCATACTATAAAGGGGTCAGGATTCAGGGCGGGGTAGAGTACGAGGTGCCTTCAATATTTGATGAGACCTATTGGCAGAAGGTTAACGACAACCTTAAAAAGAACAGAATCTTTTCTGGCAGGGGAGTCGACCACAAATATCTATTGAACAAGGGTATGATAGTTTGCGGAGTTTGCGGCAAGAACTATTTTGGAAGGAAGAACAGCAACTCCAAATGGGCCTACTATCTATGTGCCAGCAGAAAATCAAGATTGGAAGATTGCCACAACAGGGCATTGAACCTAGAGGTGTTTGAAAGCTTTGTCTGGAACAACTTATTCAGGAACGATGAAATGTACAAAAGGGTCAAGCAAGCTTTTAAGAAGGGTGATAGTGAAGAAAGATCAAAATCAAATAACCTAAAGCTTAACCAGAATAAAAAAAACATCAAAGAGATCAAGAAGAAGATCAGCAACAATTACCAGAACTTCATTGAGGAGCTAGTGGACAAGGACAACTACATCTCGACAAAGAACAGCTTGGAGTCAAAACTACAGAGGGCAATGGAGCTACTGGAGACGCTTGAAAAGGAACAGCAGTTGTTGAATGATGAGAAACGCTTCCTCACGGAAATAAAGAACGATATACCAATGCCAAAAGAATGGATGGGTCACAGTGATGACCAATACTATAGGGAGTACAACGAAAGGCTTTGGAGAAAAAGTCTGGCAAAAGCCGAATTGAAGAGCAATAAACTGATAATCGACAGCTCCATCCCATTCTCAGAAAAGAAGGAGATCATCGGCAAGTACATTAAACAGATTAAGGTGACATTCGAACACAAAAGAAAGTTCTTCCGAATAGAAGTGGCCTTCAACATTCCCATACCCAATGAAATCTATATCATCAATGATCTACAGGACTTTGCGGGAAACAAAAAGACTAAGGATATTTTTCCCATTAAGCCAATGAAAGACTACAGTCCATATCCCTCTGGTCAAAATGTATTCAAAAAGTTTAACCACTTTAAGAAAAAATTCGAGAAATTGACAGGGGGAGGCAAAATACATCATGATGTGTTTAGCACGTAGTATTCATGTAATTGTTTCATTTCATTATAAATGTTCAGAAACCCATGAAAATGAACATTTCCAGTGAATATGATCGTTAGAATCGAACACTTGATCGAAAATGTTCAGTTTGGTTTGGATCGGTTATAATTTGAACATAATTTACGGTCATTCAAAACTTTAAGGATGACTGGAAGTACTTACCTGGATTATGACAAGGCCCTGGCCAAGGGCATGAGGTTGATCCGTTCTGGAGCGGATCCCAATTTTGGATTGTTGATCGTTGTCGGCATCAATGTCGGTCTAAGGGTCGGGGATCTGTTGAACCTGTCATTTGCCGATCTTAAAAAGGACGTGATCAATATTGTTGAACAGAAGAACGGCAACAAAAGAAAGATAAAGGTCACGGCACCTATCAAAAGGGCCATGGAACATTTCCAGGACTCCCTGGCATATGAGTTGGGCGGCCATCCGTTCACATCGCAAAAAGGAACCGTCTATTCCATCCAGCAAATAAACAGGAAGCTCAAGGACCATTTTAAGGGGAAAAGGATAAGCACTCATTCACTTCGAAAGACCTGGGGCCGTTTTATATGGGAATCCTCCAATCACAGTCCAAAAGCATTAACTCTTTTGAACCAGCACTTTGGCCATGCCAACTTTTCCGACACGAAAAGGTATTTGGGGATTACACAGGACGAGATGGATTCGGTATTCGATTTTTTTGAATAGAAATTTGATAAGTTTTCATAGTTAATCAGCTTTACCAAAGAGCCTATCAAGCTGTTTGGTGGTAAGATAGAAGAATCCGCTTGGCTCATCCTTATGGTCAACAAATACTATAATGGATTTCTTTGAAACAGTTTTTTCTGTTCTTATTACATCTTCCCCAACCTTTAAACTTCTATCTTCATCGTTGTCATACCCCCCTTTTAAGAAGTCGTAAACGTATTCAATATCATCCTCAGTGGCAAAGAACCCCACAACCTTCGCATCATTTAAGTTAGGATACTCAGCATTAAGATATGACAATATGTAATATCTACCCTCAGAGGTATTTTGATATTGTAGTTTTGGAAGATATCGCTGATTTCTGTGACCAGTACCGACTAAAACTGGCTCTTCCCTTACTTCAACGTCCCCCACTTGGGAAGTTGCTAGGTTGAAACTCATCAAAAAGGCTAGGGATAGTAAAACTGTTTTCATATTCAATGGTTAGTGTTCTTTCAAATATAACCAACCAATTGAATAACAACAACCCTTCCCCTTCTAAAGTTGAAGTTAATTGTCTAGGGATTAAGGCTGTGAAAAACAAGATAATATACTTGAACCTATGGAAGCGTTATTAATTTCCAAACTGTTCAAACACATACTTCTCACCTACATCGAAAACTGAACTGTTGGGAGATTGTTCAATTTGGATGAACTCATACCCCTTTGCCTTGATAAATGTAGACACCGCTTTAAAAATACCCTTTTCAAAATAAAAGGTAATCAAGCGATTCCCATGGTAAACTTTCCCTTTTAACCCAATTCTAAAATTGTCATCGTACTGTGAGACTGTGCGTTTCATAACAAAAATATTATATATCTAACACAAAGTTATGAATTCAACAAAGTATATTTTATCCTACATAAGGATTTTATTCACATTTTTGTTCACAGCTTCTCTTTCAACCATATTCCAAAACTCTCATTGTGGTATTGGCTACCATCGTATTCAAAGTGCTTGTACTTGTTAATGAGTCCCAACAAAACTTTGGACACTTTCTCCCTTGGCAACACTGAACCTTGGATGTCTTATACCACTTTTCTCTTCACCATGTACTTGCCATTGTCCACAATGGCCTTGTCACCGTTTTTACCATATACCACCATCCGAGCATACCCATATACAGCATTATAGACCATGGAGTCAAGTTGGTTGCTATTGATTTTGACCAGTTCGGACACTAGAAGAGGCTCTGTTGGTTCAATTCGGGATAATCGACCTTGGTAACTGCGATCTCGTGGTTGGTGTCAACGCCTCTCTTATATAAGTCCCTACTGATAGGATAAGCTTCTATTTCAGATGTGGTAAAACCTGTTTTCATTAGTTCCTTTATACCTAGCTCATGTAGGTCTGGTGACAACCAATCTTCTTCCCAATGCTCATCAAGTATTAAAGGCATCCTCTTTTTCCTGTTATGGATTTCAGCAAACTGCTCATTAGCCTCCACCGTCAAGATGGTACAGGAAAACAGTTCGTCATCCAATTCACTGTACAGGCCTGCAAAAGCGAATAGAGAATCATCTTTATAGTGACAGAAGTATGGGTATGATACATTCTTATGGTGGTGAGGCTCGTGGAAGCCATCTGCGACTATTAGACAGCGTTTATCATAAATGGAATGCTTGTAGGTATTGGATGTGAATACGGACTCACTACGGGCGTTCAGTGTGTTGTATTTTTTCCAAAAAGTATCAGGGTCATTCATACCGAATGGAGGTACATAACCCCACATGGCTGGATAGATTTCTTCAGGGTTGTCCATTGGTATAATATAAAGGTTGCCGTGGGTAAAACCGTTTAGATGGTGATAGGATGTGAATTCGAATTGTATAGCCAAGGTTGCCCTAAAGCGTTTGGTCACATCCTTTTCCTCTTTCCGTAATGTGGTACTGAAGCACATGGTTCCAAGGTACAAAAAAGGTCAAAATCGACAATTTTACTCAAAATCCCCCTCAACCCTTATCCCTGTTGATTTTGTATGGTAAAACACTCATTACAAAAAGGTTTTAATGTAAATGGAAGCGGAACAAGGCTTATGTAGGTTTGCTCACTAGACGCACCCCTTATCTTGGAAGGTTGAGTGATAGAATTCCAATCAAGCTCTTTAGTTTGGTTATCCATAAAGTAACTGGGCAGGTGATGTGCATATTAGGCCAACTCATCTCCCTCCCCTTGAGAATATTAAATAAAACAGCTTGGAAAAGCAGTCTGAGTTTCAATTTGGAAGTATACGGGGCAATTAATTCTCAAAAGGCCTATAAAAGTGTAGTTCTGCCCACTTATATATATTAGTGAGTAAACCTACATGTTTTGGGGTAAAATCGACCCTTTTTGCCCCCTGATTGATTTTGGCTACGGGGCATTTTGATTTTTTCATTTAGGGTGTCGGAGCAGAACAATCAGCATTTGATCAAGTTAGTTTACCCAAGCTATTAACCTATTCTTTCCTTATACCAGTAGAAATAGGGATTTGTCGGAAAAACATTATGGAGTATTTACTAATATTTAATCCTGTTGGTATTCTCAGATATTCTTCCGATCTTTGAACTGTAAAATAAATAAGACAACAAAACATTTTTTGTTAAACTTTGTTTTTTTAACATATTTTCCGTATGTTACGGACTTTTAACTTCTGAATCTTTAGAGTTACCCCAAGGGGTACGCCAATCCGAGCTATACGCATAGTCACGGTGGTACATGAGCCATATTTTGGTTCTGGATTCGGGCAACGCCAAAAATAAATGCGCTCCAAAAAAATTCATTTCAACAACCTACACTTACACGATTTACAAGGGAAACAATACGAGGTATTCCACCCAAATAAGATGTTCGTAGAGGTCAAGCTAAATCAGCTTGAAAGGTTTAACACCATATCCAAAAGCCAAGATTTTTTTGACCATTGGGGAGTCAGTTTTATAATGAACTCACTTATTGGACTTCTGTACTGCAACCCAAACTTCACAATGAATGACATCCTAAGGCAGTATGACATACTTGACAGGAGGTTGTCCATTCCTCAATGGGTCAAGGATGAGATTCATACCGAGGTTGCCTGTATAATGAACGAGAATCTTGTTGAGGGTATAATCAATGAGATGCTGAAGGATGAGAGAGCCATCAAGCAGGTGGGTCTTCAAAGAGCTTGGTTGATTGACACTTCCATAGAAACAAATTCAGATGAGTACAAAGCGCTGTATAAAAAGGCCAAAGGTGAATATACTCAAACCAAGAGGGTTGACCAATTGAAGGCAGTCCTGACCAATTGGGACATCAAAAAGCAAGGAATGCCAACCAACAAAAACTTGGCAGAGTATGTGGGCATCAAAGAATCCACCATCACAAGAAGTTACAGTACCCTA
Source organism: Flagellimonas profundi (assembly GCF_017313275.1). Lineage (GTDB taxonomy): Bacteria > Bacteroidota > Bacteroidia > Flavobacteriales > Flavobacteriaceae > Flagellimonas > Flagellimonas profundi. The sequence goes on from NZ_JAFLNM010000001.1 coordinate 1,031,300, forward strand.
ATCAAGGAGGAAAAAAGGCTTGCAAAGGAAGGAAAGAATAGAGGTTCGAGGTCGGATATCGGAAAAAAGATATCCCTTTACTACGATGATAAAGGAATAGGGTATGACCACGGATACCTAATGAGAACCAATGAAAAACTATACTTCCCACTCAATGGAAAGTACACCGTCAACAACTTTGGGGAAATCTGCAAGAAGAACCAAAAAGGTCAGTACAAGGTAATGAGCGTTGACAAGGACGGGTTCTGCCAATTGACCATAGAAGGTAAAAGGTGCAAGGTAAATCCCACCAAGACCATGGTAGAAGTCCTCTTCAAGGAAATGACTGAACCGAACAGGGAAGAATTGGGAGAATCATTCAACCTCTTCTCCATGAACAAGGAACAGCTTCAAGAAAACATCAAAGAACACTCCAACCCAACTACCCTAACTATTAGACAAAATTTATGTCATTGAAAATCAGTTGAATGGCTTTTTTTATGCCCGATACTTTCCCGACATTTCAAAGGACCATATAACTTCAACTTTTTTAAACGGTGTCGCCCATTGCTCCTAGTGAGAGAAAAAAGCTGTGAGATTGGACGGGGCGGTGGGAAAAATTGGATTTAGGGGGGCGGGGTCTTCAATGGGTAGGTTCTTCTGGTCAGACGGACACTATGTTAGGTCAACCTATATTCCTTCGAAGTATTAAGTTTTACTTACCAACGGGTAATTTTCTTTTAAATTTAGCTCTTTATCTTATATAAATATTTGTTTCAATTAACTTACTTCCAAAATTCCCAAAACGGTTTCTTTTTGGGAATGAGTTTAGGTCTATCTGTGTATATTACTCTACCATTCTCATCCCTTCTAGCTGAAACACTGGTTGAACATCTACATAAGTCCCTTGTACAATCTTTATTTGCTAAAGGCAAAACCAAATCATCTGTGATGGGAAATCTTTGCCTCGCCACTGATTTAGCGTGTTCACAGTCGGGGTCTGGAATAACCGCCAACTCCAATATCACATCCTTTCCCTGTCCATCCTTGATTTGCTGTTGAGCCATAAATACCTCCTGAGCCAATCTAAGCCTAGTGTATTGATTACTGTTCTTGCCCTCGTATCTAGATATAAAAACAGACATTAAATGATATATGCTTGATTGAGTTTGTGGTCTATGAGCATTTTCCATTATCAACCTGTTGAACAATCCCCACAAATAATCATTTACAGAGCCTTTTGGTTGCATTGACTTGAACTGTTCAAAGTCCTGCTCAAACTCTTCCCTATTCATACCTGAAATCCTTTCCAAGTTCCTGCCAAAATTATTCCAAGCGGTTTTTATGGTGAAGGTTGTCATAGATATGATTAGTGTTTCTCAAAGATAACCAATTGGACACCAACAATAAACCCCTCCCAAAGTTGCAAGGGGTGTATAATAAACTAGTTCCAAACAGAATCAAATGCCTCCACAATCTGACGCTTTAGGTCAGTTGGCACATTCTCATCAACAATCAATTTGACCTCTCCTTTGGTGGGGTGGGTCTGCATTATGTACATTGCATCAGTGGTGTCAAATTCACCATCATAAGATTCTTTGATGGCACTCACCTTGCTGTTAAACTCTTCCAATTTGGCAGTGTAATCCTGCCCATAAAGTCTTTCAGAAAATTTCATAAAATAGTTTTTTTTTATTAAAATACAAAGGTACGATAAATTATGCTTATGTATTTTTGCTCCCTTTTTTGTACGGATGTTGATAAAAGTGTTAAGAACCGAAGTCAGAAAAATTTCACAAAATTGGGATATGAGCCTATCTTGCTCACTTCAAAACACTTGGATTATGGAATATTGGAAGGTGGCTACCGCCATCATTACACTAGTGGGGTTTGTGTTCTTGGTTTGGAAGTTCGCCCATTACTTGCAGGATAGAAAAGAAAAGAAGCTAAAAGAAATGCCCGTGGAAGATGTCAGCTTTGATAAGATACTGGAAGAATACAACAATGTCACCCCGCTTCAAAGGAAAAAGTTCAAGTCATGCTATGAAGGTGTGAAGGTCAAATGGCATGTGAGTTTCTGTGCAATTGCCGAAACATACCAAATGGGAAGGGTTGTAAAGGTGATAAGTGCTTACAAAAGATTACTTTTTGTGAACTTCAAAACTGACCTGAAGAAATTTCCAATTATCAAAAGTGCCAAGGAAGGTGATAAATTCATAGTCACTGGATTGGTGGACAAGGTTAAAGGGGAAAAAGTTTATTTGAAATTAATCCATATTGAAAAGAACAAGTTTTTTGTAGTCTAATCAACAATCAAGCAAATGAAACCGAACAGATACATAAAAGCAATGGAAATCGGGCTTGCCCACGAAAAAGAAGGTATAACCTATCTCGAATTGTTGAGTCAAATAGAATACGAATTAGGGTATAAATTTAGCTTTGGAGCGGAAAGTTCTTTTTTTGAATGGTTTATTGATAATTTTAGTATTGGAATAGGTAAGTTAAACAAGAATTTTTACAGAAGGCACTTTTTGCGCTATTTGGAGGATAAGCAAATAAATGATATTGACCCTGAATTCGGAAGCTATAAAGAACTAATGCGTATTCTTAATGAATCGTTTCGTTTAGATGGACACGCTGCAAAACAATACCTCGATTATCAAGAGCTGGTTGAATCTAGACAGACCGCTCAAGATGCCCGTAAAGCTTCAACGAAGGCAAATGAGAAAGCTTCAAAATCCATAAGGCTTGCTATATGGGCAATTGTGGTCAGTGCAGCCGTGGGGATATCCAGTATCATTATTGATTGGGTGGCTCTCAGCAATTCCCCCGTGCAACCATACAAAGTCAAGGTCATAGAGAACAAAGAACTGGAAGAGATAAAGGAATGGTTAGATAAAGCTGAAATGATGTTGGAAACCTATGAGTCGGATTCCATTTCAAATTAATCCTTTCTTTCAATGGAGTGTATGTCCTTAATTTTAATTGGTAAATCTAATCTTCCCTTACCCTCCAATTTCACCGTGACAACAATCTCATGCAAATCCTGTAAGTCTGATGAAAGTTTCTCTATGTGGTCAATACTATTTTTAGCGGATTGGATAATACCTTGGATACTTTCGCCGTCCACCTTTTCCAAAGTGACCATTTCATCGATAAAGATTTTGACATATTTGACCCACATACCCAAATATAATTGAATTTGCAATCATCTAATTTTCTTGACACAATAGAAGACTATAAACTTAATTCCGCATTAATTAAAAAGGGAGTGATTGTAGATGAGAAATGGTTAGAGTTAACATAAACAGAAAATAACACTAAATTGCAATATAATAATAATGGGGCGACCAAAGGCCCTTAATTTATACTAGAAAAACAGTGCTTTTTTATACCCCTTTATCTTGATAGCAGGAACATGCATTAAGTCTAGTAACTAGTAGCTAATCCATAAAACATTTACACATTACTTGTAATCAAAATTGAATTACATATTTAAACTCACATATTGTTTTAGTTCAAAATGAACATTCTACAAATTAAGAAGGCCTCTAAAAGAAATTAAAAACTTTTCAGTTATCTTAAAACAGATTAATTGCCAAAATTGTAAGATATATTCAAATCAATTTAAAATGAAAAAAATCATAATTTTAATCTTAATTGTTGCTTTTTCAAACAACTTATATTCACAAACAACCGTAAATGAAAAAATCAATCAAGTAAAAGTGTTTTTTCAAAAACATTGTCAAGCAGAATCTGAAAAGACGGTATTTTTTAATAAAGTGGAGAGAATTTTGGAGTTAGATGGTTATCAAATACCTTTTTTAGATGTAAAGGTAAATTATGTATTTAACGATACATACCCTGAATATAGTGATTATGTGCATTTTGAGTGTGAATACAATAATGAGTGCATGATTGACCCTACCAACAAAAATGCAGTTGGGTTTTATGTTCCCTTTGCATCGAAGGATAAATCATACCAGTTTATTAATCTAATTGCTGAGCTTAGAGAATTTTATGAATAAGAAAATAGTAAAACAATTTATTGCAACTATTTATAAGAAATGTTTCATAAAGTAATTATTATGATGCTAAAATCTGTAAACCACATATAATACGTTACTAATGAAACTTTCTGAATACTAAAGACCGAAAGCAAAACCGCACTTTGTAATATCCCTTTACCTTAACCTTGACACAAGACACAAACTTCAGAAAATCTCACCATTAAATATTGGATAAGGTCCATTAAATATCATTTAATCCTTTTTTCTTGCATCTGATCGAAAAACACCTTCAGCTTTAGGATCTTTTAATGATTAGTTCAAAGTTGCGGCCATAAAACAAGATTGTTATGGAACTCATTAAACTTAAGGTCAAAGAACAGACGGCAACAGGTGCAAGCGCTAAAAATATCGCTAACAGCTTTATTGAAGCATGCGTCATGCTCGATGCAGCAATTCTGGATTCACTAATAGAGGAGGATAAATACTTTGATGACTTGGACAAATATCGATTCTTAGCGTTTCTGAGCAAGCAATTCGATTCGGCAAAGGCAAAGGGCCTAAATAAAATGATCGTTAAAACTGGGCGCTGTCATTTCTGCGCAAGAGGTCATTCCACCTATGAATTCTACGGCAAAGACTCAAAGCCTGAGTTCGCATATGTTGTAGAGATAAAAAACGGTGTGGTAAAGAACATCCTCAACTGTAATCTGAGTTCGGGTTGGGGGTATTAAAGCAGAGGTACAGGTCAACTCAGTTATTAAAAACTCTTTTTTTCAATTTGTGATATTTTATATAAAAACCTATTTATAAAAGCCCCTCCAGTAAGGTAGGGGTTTATTATTTGTAGTCAACCTTTAAATCTATAACTTTATTTAACTTTATAATAAATCCTAATGAAATTCGGAAAAGTAGACCATCCAGAACTTATAGATTTCACCATTCCGCCCGACCATCCAGACACACATCCGATATTAACAGAAACTTCAAGCAATAAGCCTCTGGATATTAGAGTGGGGCACCCAAAATGGAGTTTACCAACATCAAGTTTAACAAAGGATGAATTGGCTTATTATTCCACTCAGTTCAACAGTATTGAATTGAACGCCTCCTTCTATCGTATATTTCCTGCCGAACAGTATGAAAAATGGTATGACAAGACTCCAGAGGGTTTTAAATTCTTTCCTAAGATGACCAGGGAAGTAAGCCATCTTCGACGAATGAACGACAAGGCATTGGAAGCAGCAGACCGATATCTGGAAGTAACCCCTCTATTGAGAGAAAAGTTGGGGACTATTTTTCTGCAAATGCACAATAACTTCGGACCTAAAAATTGGGATAGGGTAGTCCGTTTTGTGGAATACTGGCCCAAAGAGTTTCCTTTGGCCATGGAGTTTCGGCACACCGATTGGTTCAACGATCAAAAAGTTGCCGATGAACTTTATCATTTATTGGAAGAAAACAACATTGCCAATATTTTGGTGGATACGGCCGGTAGGAGGGACCTTATGCACATGAGATTGACCAAGAATGAGGCATTTGTTAGATATGTTGGTGCCAATCACGAATCCGATTATCCCCGTTTGGATGATTGGGTCGATCGTTTATCTTCTTGGATGTCCATGGGATTGGAGAACATTCATTTCTTTGTGCATCAAAACCTTGAGTTGGAATCACCTTTGTTGTCCGCCTATTTCATAAAGCGGCTAAACGACAAATTAGGTTTTGATTTGCACATTCCCAAAACCACTTTGCCCCCACAAAAGCGTTTATTTGATTAAAAAGGCCCCAAATTGATCAAGTTTAAAATCTTGGGTATTTAAAATTATTTACTCAATACTTGCCCAGTGCGAAATATTTCAAATTCGTAATTCGCATAAATTAAAGGGGTTAAGAAGAATCTTCTTCCAAGGATTGATTTAACTTTGCATTAGAATTCTAAACGTTTCAACTATGCGATTTCATTCACGAAAATGGGTAAAACCAGGGGATTTGAATGCCAATGGAACTCTTTTTGGAGGGAAGGTATTGGCCTGGATTGATGAAGAGGCTGCATTGTATAGCATTATACAACTTGAGAACAAAAAAATCGTAACAAAATATATGTCCGAAATCAATTTTATGAGCACTGCCCGAGAGGGGGACATCATAGAAATTGGTATCGAAGTCATAAAATTCGGGGTCACCTCAATTTCACTCAACTGTGAAGTTAGAAATAAGATGACCCACGAAAGTATTGTCACGGTAGACAATATTATTATGGTCAATTTGGATGATAATGGTAATCCCAAGGCCCACGGCAAAACGAAGATAGAATACGTTAAGGACCGTTTGGCCAAAAAGGAAAAAGAAGAGCAAAAAGCTACTTCTTAGCCCATGGTTTTGGCTACGGCCTGAACCTCGTCCAGTACCCGCAACAAGTTGCCACCCCATAATTTGGCTATTTCTTCTTCGGTATAGCCTCTTTTTACCAGTTCCAAGGTTACGTTGAAGGTTTCGGATGCATCCGACCATCCTTCGATGCCACCGCCTCCGTCAAAATCGGAACTGATGCCCACGTGGTCAATCCCAATCAAATCCACCATATAGTCTATGTGGTCCACAAAATCGGAAACGCTAACTGCAGGTGGCACATTGGGGTCAGTTTCTGCCATATCTTCGCCAACATTTCTAATTTTTCGGTAGTTGGCAAAGAATTCTTCGCGCTGCTCGTCCGTTAAAGAACCAAATTGAGAACGTTCGTACCAAGTAACACCCAAGGAGTCGGCCACTTTTTTATAGATTTCTGTCATGTAGGCAGCACGGGCTTCGTGTTTTTCAGTATTCAAGTAAGAACTAAAGGCTACGGTCTGCACAACCCCTCCATTTTCTTTCAAAAGCATTAATTGCTCGTCGTCCAAGTTACGGCTATGGCCGCAAAGTGCTCTGGCGGAAGAGTGTGAAGCAATGATCGGGGCTTTGGTAAGTTCGATCATTTGTTTCATGGCTTCTTTGGACGGGTGGGAAACATCGATCATTATTCCCACACGGTTCATTTCTGCAACGGCCTTCTTACCAAGTTCGCTCAATCCATCGTGAAGCCAAACACTGTCTCGCTCTCCTGTGTTGGAGTCGCTCAACTGGCTATGTCCATTGTGAGCAAGGGACATATAGCGGGCACCGCGTTGCTGGTATTCTTCAATTTTAGAGAGGTCTTCGCCAATAGGATATGCATTCTCCACACCGATCATGGCCGCTTTTTTTCCAGCCGACACAATTCTTCTCACATCGTCGGAAGTAAGTGCCAATTCAATTTGATCCGGAGCAATTTCCTCACATAACTTATGTATGGCCTCAAATTTGGAGATTGCGTTTTCCGAAGCTTTGGCATAACCTTCGGTAGTTAGGGTGTCCTGGCCGGTGTACACCACCAACCAAGCTACATCCAAACCACCTTCTTTCATTTTGGGAAGGTTGACTTGGGTGTCCAAGTTTTGGGTATAGTTGATACTGTCCGTAAAATTTTGAACGTTGATGTCATCATGCGTGTCAATCGTAATCACGGAATCGTGAATCCGTTGGGCTTTTTCTTCCAAGGTTTCGGTCTTTTCTTGTTTTTTTTCTCCGCAGGAGATAAATAACGTAATGCTTAGGAGTAGATAAAAATATTTCATGGTTGGCTTTTTACACATACAAATAAAGCAATTTGACAACAAAATACGAATGCTACGGAACAATAAATTGTAATCCCTAGGTATTATCAACATTTTTAGAATGATTAATAACCTTTATAGCAATAAGTTGAGAACACGTGAACTGTTAACATATCTAGAAAAGTTGGAAATCGGATTGAGCTCGTTCTCCTATGAAGAATTGGGTGTGGTTGAGGCCGGAGAGCTCAAAAAATCCTTTGAAGTCTTTAAAACAGGACTGGAGAATAAGGTTTTTGGTGTTTCTGAAATGAAACAGCTCGAAAGCATCTACAAAAAAGTAGGTATTCAAAGTCTTGACACCAAAGACTCCGACCAAAACTGTAGTGTTAAACTTTTATCGTTGATTCAGGCCTTGGAAGGGACACCCCTTTCCAAAGATCAGCAAGAAATAGTAGAAGAATTAAAAAAACTGGTGCAGCAAACAGCTGAAAAAGATCAAGGTCAGCGTAAAGATACAGAGCGTATGTCCGATTTTGAATTTATAGAAAAAAGCCTTCAGGCTGGGTTTTCCTCTCAAAGTGTTGACCTGCAACCTGTTTTGGAGGACTGTATGGGGCAAATGGAATTGTTGGAAGAACTGGTGCGCATGTTCAAACAAAATATTTTTGAGTTTATTGGTAGTGCCAAAGTCAATCTGATCAACAAAAACTTTACGGAACTGGAACTTTCATGCCAAAAAATCATACCATCACTTCGAATGATGAAGGCTTATGGTCTTTTGGAAGTTATCCAACAGGTTTCAAGATTGTGTAAAACGGACAAAGATGTAAAGCATCTTAATTTTCTGTACGACCAGTTTCTGCAAGAATATCCACGTATTCAGGAGCAGATAGATTTTGAAATGGAAATATTCAGAACTATGTAAAATACCCTGACCATGGCAAGCAAAGAACTTCCAAAGTACCTACAAAGTATATTTTATCCATTATTTCAGCATGCCAAGGATATGGAGTGCCGATTAATGTTGATGGATGAAATGCTGGAAGTGGGGGATAGGAAAGAAATCCCTTTTCTTGCCGAACTGGAGTCTCATGACAACCCCAAAATAAGTAATAAAGCTTTTGAAATAAAAAAGGAATTGCAATCCAAACTTGGTGTAATGTCCAATACAGAGAGAAGAAGGTTGCCGATGAACCTTTGCTTTATCTACGATGAATTTAATATAAGGCCAAGTAAAGTTGATAAGGACCTTGACTTTGAAGTTGAACTGGACATTTTAAATATGAAAAAAGAATAGGACTACACCACTCAAAATAGGATGTACACCACATTTCTTGGTTATGGAATAATCTTTAAAATGAAATAACGTTATACCTAAAACCCCGAACAAAAACCAAAGATTATCATGTTATACGACACCTACGGAGAAGAGTATTTGGCCTTTTTACAAGAACTGAACGAAATTTTGACAGTTAACGAGCTTGCCGAACTTGATTACCTATAGTAGACAACCACCCCAAAACTTGTTACCATGAAAAACAATAACAAAGAAAACACAGCTTATTTGAATTTTATTCAAGATTTGAAAGACCTGCTCACTGATTTTGATATTAGTCTTTTGAGCAAACCATGATGTTTAAGTTTATATCATAAAAAAGGGGATGCTGTTGTCAACATCCCCTTTTTTATTTTCAGCAGTTTAATATCTTATCCTAAATAAGATTTCAAAATTTTACTTTTTGAGGTGTGCCTCAATTTTCTAATTGCCTTTTCACGGATCTGTCTCACACGCTCCCTGGTTAAATCAAAGGTAGTACCGATTTCTTCCAAGGTCATGGATGGTTGGTCACCAATCCCATAATAGAGCCTGACCACATCTGCTTCTCTTGGCGACAAGGTATCCAAAGCCCTGTTTATTTCGGTATTCAAAGACTGGTGCATTAAGCCTTTATCCGGTTTTGGCGAGTCGCCGGCATTCAGTACATCATATAAATTGGATGTTTCCCCTTCTTTTAGCGGAGCATCCATGGACACGTGACGCCCAGTATTCTTTAATGATTGTTTTACTTCGGAAACCGTCATATCCAATTCTTTGGCAATCTCTTCTGGAGATGGTGGACGCTCATGGGCTTGTTCCAAGTAAGAGAAGGTCTTTTTTATCTTGTTGATGGACCCGATCTTGTTCAAGGGAAGTCGAACCACACGGGATTGCTCTGCCAAGGCCTGCAGAATGGACTGGCGTATCCACCAAACCGCATAGGAAATAAACTTAAAACCACGGGTTTCATCAAAACGTTTGGCCGCTTTTACCAGCCCAACATTACCTTCGTTGATCAAATCCGGCAATTTTAGTCCTTGGTTTTGGTATTGCTTTGCCACGGAGACCACAAACCTGAGGTTGGCATTGGTCAATTTTTCCAAAGCAGCTTGGTCACCGGCCCTGATCTTCTGTGCTAGCTCAACTTCTTCCTGCGCAGTGATCAAATCGATCTTACTGATGTCCTGCAAGTATTTGTCAAGTGATTTAGATTCTCGGTTCGTGACCTGTTTGATGATTTTTAGCTGCCTCATTCTAATATCTGGTTTTCTAGTGTTATAAGCTATCATTATACATTATAATCTCCATTTTTCCAAGTCGAAAATGTTATTCTTATCAAAATGTTATGAGCAAATAAGGAATCTGTGTCAAAAAGGGGTCAATTTTTAATTGTTGATACAATTTTGATATAAAAGCCTCCGAGTATTGGTCTCAAGCACAAAAAACCGCTAATTTTGTAGGGTTTTTTATTTAAGAATCCATAACGCATTTTCCCTTTGGAGGTAAACAAAGAAATCAAGAAGAAAACATTATACGATTACCAGGAAGAAGACCTGAATAAAATCTTTACCCAGCTGGACAAGCTTCCGGAGGGCACCAACATTTTGTACCAATTGCCCACGGGTGGTGGTAAAACCGTGGTGTTTTCTGAGATTGCCCGACGGTTTATTGAGCGTACGGGGAAAAAAGTAATGGTGCTGACGCACCGTATTGAGCTCAGTAAACAAACCTCTAAAATGCTGAAAGGCTTCGGAGTGGCCAACAAGGTCATCAATAGTGAAGTAAAGGAACTTTACGATCAAGATGATTACATGTGCTTTGTGGCCATGGTGGAAACTTTGAACAATCGACTGCAGGAAGAAAAGGTGAAAATCAACAATATCGGCTTGGTGATCATCGATGAGGCCCACTATAATTCTTTTAGAAAGCTGTTTAAGTACTTTGATAAATCCACCATTTTGGGCGTAACGGCAACCCCGCTGAGTTCCAACATCAAACTCCCGATGAAGGATAACTACAAGCACTTGATCATTGGCGAATCCATACAATCGTTGATCAATAAAAATTTCCTGGCCAAGGCCAATCTTTACAATTACGATGTAAGCCTGCGCACCCTAAAACTGGGCATCAACGGGGATTATACCGTAAAATCATCGGACGAGTTTTATAGTGCTCACAGCATGTTGGGCAAATTGCTGACAGCCTACGAGGAAATTGCCAAAGGCACCAAAACGCTTATTTTCAATAACGGTATCAATACGTCCCTTTACGTGTACGAGACCTTTAAAAAGGCTGGGTACAACGTAAGGCACTTGGACAATAAAAACACGGCGACCGAACGGAAAGAGATTTTAGAGTGGTTTGCCGAAACCCCGGATGCTATTTTGACCTCGGTAAGTATCTTGACTACTGGCTTTGATGAACCAACGGTAGAAAGCATCATATTGAACAGGGCTACTCGATCGCTTACATTATATTTTCAAATGATCGGTAGGGGATCCAGGGTTTTGCCGAATAAAAATGAGTTCAATGTAATAGATATGGGTAATAATATTGCCCGTTTTGGACCATGGGATGCACCGGTGGATTGGCAAGAAATCTTTCATTTTCCAGATTTTTATTTGGAGAATATCAAGAATGATGAAGAAATCGAACGGGAATTTGTTTACGAGATGCCCGAAGAACTTCGTGCCAAGTTTAGCAAGTCCGACAACATCTCCTTCGATGTGAAAGAGGAATACAAGAAAATCTTTGCACAAGGCAAAAAATCCAAGCTCGTATTGGAAAAAAGTATAGAACAGCATGCCCAGATTTGCGTGGAGAATAGCGAGGATGTATTCGATGCCCGTATTTTAGCCAAGGAGTTGAAGGATGAAATTCAATATCGAGTAAAACAGTACTCCTATTGTATTATGAACAATACCAAAAACTACAAGGAGTGGTTAGAGGAGGACTATGAGCGAAAACTGCGTTCCAGCATCTCCAAAATGTTCGCGGCGAAAATGTAAGGCAGATTTTTGAATGGGTCGATTTCTTGACACATAGAGCTATCATCCTGAGCGCAGTCCAAAGTGCATCGAAATGGCTTTGATTATTGAATTTACACTTAGTACTTTTACCCTTTTCCCTTGTACCTGTAATTTAACATGTCAAAAAAACTGCTCGTCATTGGTTATGTTTGGCCAGAGCCCACAACAACGGCTGCGGGATGCCGCATGCAACAGCTATTGGAAGCATTATTAACTTTTGGTTACCAGATTACCTTTGCCAGTACGGCCAGTAAAACCAAGTACAGTCTGGATTTGGAAAAAATGGGAATCACCGAAGCTGCCATACAGCTCAACCATTCCAGTTTTGATGACTTTGTGAAGGAACTTTCTCCCCACCTTGTGCTTTTCGATCGTTTTATGGTCGAAGAACAATTTGGCTGGAGAGTGGCGGAATTTGCCCCTCAGGCCATTCGAATTCTCAATACGGAAGACCTCCACGCTTTGCGAAAGGCTAGGGAAGAGAACCACAAAAAAGGAAAACCCTTTGAGATTGATGATTGGAAAAACCATCCCATGACTTTACGGGAGACGGCCAGTATGTATCGTTGTGACCTAAGTTTGATGATTTCCACGTACGAAATGGAAATTTTACAACAAGAACTCCATATTCCATCGGAATTGTTGCTGCATTTGCCTTTTATGGTAGATGTTTCGGCCACATCCAAAGACCAATTTGTACCGTTTGAAGCTAGAAAAGGTTTTGTCAGCATTGGCAATGGCAAACACGCACCCAATATTGATGCGGTCAAAGTGCTGAAGCAAGAGATTTGGCCCAGAGTGCGGAAGCAACTGCCAAATGCGGAAATCCATATTTATGGCGCATATTTGCCACAACAAGTGAATGAAATGCACCATCCCAAATCAGGGTTCTATATTGAAGGTTGGGCAAAAAATGTGAATACTGTACTGGAAAATGCAAGAGCAGTATTGGCCCCTTTGCAGTTTGGTGCAGGCATCAAAGGCAAATTATTGGATGCAATGCGGGCAGGCACTCCTAGCGTCACAACAAAGATAGGAGCAGAGGGCATGCATGGCGACCTACCTTGGAATGGAACCATTGCGGATGATTGGGATGAATTTGCCCAAGCTGCGGTGGAATTGCACCAAGGTCAAGAACTATGGGAAAAAGCCCAAAAACAGGGTATTGAATTGCTTCGAACTTTTTATGATAAACAAATTTTGCAGGACCAACTTAAAGAGCAGGTACAACAACTAAGCAAATCTTTAGAAACCCATCGTCAGCAAAATTTTATAGGGAGATTATTACAGCACCAAACAATGTCCAGCACCAAGTATATGGCCAAATGGATCGAGAAAAAGAATAGGGGTTAATGCATTGCCCTCCCTATACACTTAATTATCTGGGACGTCAATCCAGCAATTGGTCTGTAATGATCAAGGTGTATTCAAATGCATTTTCCATGGGTTCGTTCAAAATCCATGATTCGTCGTCAATAGGATTTTGTTCATACCTCAAGAAAAAATCATCGTTTTCCGAGCTGTATATTTTAATGCTCTCAAACAAGAGGGATTCAGACGGCATTACGGAAATGGTTTCGGTATTAAGGGTGGACCCAATGGTAATTGAAGATTGCTTCGCTATTTCCGTAATTTGATTGGAATCATCAATTAAAAACAAATCGGTATCGGTACTGTTTTCAATACTATAATAGGTCTCAAATCCAGAGTCAACAAAGTCGTCTTCACATTGAAACGCCATCAAAAATGGGAACAGGAGCAATAGAAATACTTTTTTCATAGCTTTTTTCCATATAAAGTTAAATCTATTCCTAAAAGTTAGGTTGGACTTATGTTATTCCTTTGTAAACTTTACGGTGGTTCCGCGTTGCTTAAAAAGCATGGTGTGCTCTTCTGGATCAAAGGTCATGTTGATGCCTGCTGGAATAAACTCAAACTCATTTTCATCTATAGCTTCCAATGTAAATGCTGGCTGGCCCGTAGCTCTTCCTTTTAACACACCTTTTTCCACGGTTATTGTTATATCCAAAGGAAATTCGCGAGCGGAATATATGCCAACATAAACCTCCAATTGTTCCGGGGTCACTTCGTAGGTGTTAAACTCGGGCATTTCAAAATCTTCATTATAAACGGTGCTTAAAAGCGCAATGGCTATATCGTTGGTGACCATATTGGCCCCATTCGAGGTCATGGCGAAAGTGACATCACCATCGTCAAAATGTCCGAATATGGAAGAAAAACCATCAATACCACCTGTGTGACCATAGCTGGTTCGTCCATCAAAAGGAAAACGGAACAATCCCAATCCGTAACCCTCTTGAATGTTCTTCATTTGTTCCACATACTCCATGCTGAGCAGGTCACCACCAAAAAGGGCATGACCGAATTTAACAATGTCCGTTGGATTTGAAACTATGGCACCTGCCCCTACGGGAATGGACATATCGGTCTCTGGTTGTTCCTGCCAACTATCCAGATACATGTACGACTTGCATTCGTTGTCCTTTGCTCCAATTTTACCGCCAACATAGGTGTCTGTAAGTTCCAAAGGTTCGGTGATATATTTTTGTAATAATGATGCGTACGGTTTTCCCGTGCTTTTCTCCAAAATATACGTCAACAACACAAAATTGGAGTTGCTGTACTGAAATTTGCTGTCTGGTTCAAAATCACTGCCTGCTTTTACAATTATTTCAACCATTTCGTCCTCCGTTTTCGGTTGTGTCATGTAAGTCATGTATACAAAATCATCGGTAATATTGTGTATGCCGCTCCGGTTCCCCAGCATTTGTTCAATGGTGATATTAGCTGCATTGGGCACTTCAGGGAAAAAATCATCCAATGTTTGGTCCAAAGCCAGTTTACCTGCTGCTACAGCCTTAAATACAAGTACTGTGGTGAACGTTTTGGAAATGGAACCAATTCTATATCTGGAATTGGAAGTTGCCTTGGTTTCAGAAGCCATATCGCAATAGCCCACAGACCTTGTATAGACCAATTCCCCATTTTTAGAAACGGCGACACTTCCCATAAACTTGTCGTTTTCCTCAAGAAGATCAAAATATTGATTTAGTTTGACGGAATCGAACTCTTGCGACCACGCCAAACAGCTTAAAAACAATAAGCCTGATACTATCCAATTTTTCATATACAACGGTTAGTGTTTATTTTTTGATATATCCGGGACCATGTACGACCCGGCCGGGCATATTGCCCGTATGCTCACCATCCTTCAAAACCTGGGTGCCGTTTACAAAAACATGTTGCATTCCTTCGGAGTATTGATGGGGATCCTCAAAAGTTGCCTTGTCTATGATGGTCTCAGGATTAAAAAGGACCACATCGGCATAATTCCCCTCGGCAAGACTGCCCCGTTTTTTTATTTTAAGATTGGTGGCCGGCAACTGCGTCAATTTATGAATGGCACTTTCCAATGGGATAACATTTTCTTCACGAACGTATTTACCCAATAAACGGGCAACGTTCCCATACGTTCTGGGATGGGTGCTAGACTTTAAGAAAACACCTTCGGTGGCAGGGGAGCCTGCATCGGAACCAAAACTCATCCAAGGCAGCGCAATCTGCTTCTTTACATTTTCTTCGGACATTAAAAAATAGATGGTGCCAACACGGCTACCATCTTGTACTACCAAATCCATGGCTGTTTCCTCGGGTGAGGTGCCTCGCATTTCCGCTACTTCCTTTAATGTTTTTCCTGTGAGATATTTTAGGGAATCTGCCTTAAAGCCCACTAAAAGAATTTTACTGGGGTCGCCTGCGGCTTGCATCAAACTTTCCCACTCGTCCGTAGGAGTGGTCATCTCTTCTTTTACTTTTTTTCGAATTTCAGGGTCTTGTAAGCGTTCTGACCATTTATCATACCCGCCTTCTTGAACCCAAGGCGGCATGGAGGCATCCAATCCTGTTGCTCCTGCTACATAATTGTACATATCGGCGGTAATGTGGAGTCCCGCAGCATTGGCAGAGTCAACTTTGGCCACTACATCGTCAAACTTGTGCCAATTTTCCTTGCCGCTCTGTTTAAGGTGATAAATTTCTGCGCGGATATCGGCCTCATCTGCAATACGGATCAATTCATCCAAACTTTCCAATAATCTTGAACCTTCACTTCGCATATGACTGATGTACATGCCATTATACTCAGAGGCAACCTTACAGAGTTCGATCAATTCTTCGGTACTGGAATAAAATGCAGGTGCATATATTAAAGAAGAACCAACGCCCAAAGCACCTTCTTCCATGGCTTGTTTTACCATTAGCTTCATGGAATCCAATTCCTGTGGAGTAGGGGCACGGTCTTCAAAACCTACCGTGTTGATGCGTAAAGTGGTTGCGCCCACAAATGACGCTACATTGGGAGATATACCTTTATTGGTAAGGTATTCCAAATATTCGTTCAAGGTGTTCCATTCAATATCAAATTTGATGTCCCCCTGACTTTCCTGCTCTTCTTTTTTCATAGCCTCGTTGAGCGGCCCCATGGACCAACCTTCACCAAAGACTTCGAGGGTTACACCTTGTTTGATGTCGGCCATGGATCGTCCGTCCTCGATCAGGGATTCTGTGGCCCAACTTAACATATTGATGAACCCTGGAGCCACTACCAAACCTGAGGCATCGATTTCCTGTGTTCCGGTAGCATTCCCCAAATCCCCAATGGCGGCAATGGTATCTGCATTTATCCCAACATCTCCGGTATACGACGGTTTCCCAGAACCATCCACGATTTGCCCATTTTTAATTAGAATATCAAAATGTTGGGGTTGCGAACAGCTGGCAAAAAAAAGAAGGATCATTAAAACTGTAAAGAGCTTGGTTGGTTTCATAGTTTGGTTATTTAGTGAGATAACCAATTTATACTATTTTAACCGCAAAGCCAAGAGGAACTTGCTGATGCTAAGCTTTTTTCACGCGATATTGATAAGGGTTTCGTCCGGGCGACTCTTTTTTAAGTTTAGGCAATCTTTCAAAAATACCCGATGCAATCATTTTCTTTTGAAAACGACTACGATCTAGAGGCTCTCCCAAAATAGCTTCATGTAATTGATGCAGTTGAGGCATCGTAAATTCATTGGGAAGTAGATTATAGGTGAGTTGTTCCTGCTTGATGTCTTCCTTCAATCGTTCCTTGGCCGTTAGAACAATATCCTTGTGGTCCATCCACATGTTAGGGAGGTCATCCATATTGAACCACTGAAACGCAGCATCAATATCCCCTAGCACAGGTTGGGTCTTTTCAAAATCAACCAAGGAGTAATGGGCAAGGGTTACAAAGCGGTCGTTTAACCAGCAACCTTCGGTAAAATGAATATCGTTATTTTCTAGAAACTGTCTCCATTCCTCTGTGAATTTTCGGTCTTCACCACCAAATACGGACAAGAACTTAAAATGTGGATCCTTCAATCCCGTACGTTCCCTTAATATTCTTACAGTGGCATCTTCAACAGATTCTGTCCGAAGAATATACCCTCCAGGCAACAGCCATTTGTCACCAATTTGCAGCAACAAACATTTAATTTGACCTTGATGAAATGCTATAATAACCATATCTACCGAAAGGTTGGGCAGATATAATTTCTCACCGTTTTCTATAAATTCCTTAAAATCCATTTCACAAAAATAATGATTTGTGTCACTTTGCCACAAAAAAAAGATTTATATATTTGTGGCTTATTGTCACAAACTAAACGACTATGAAAAAATTCTTTCGAATTACATTAAAAACATTAGGGGTCATATTGATCATCCTAATTATCGGCGGACTAATCGGATGGTGGTACCTAAGTTCACAATTTTTAAGTTTTGAAGACGATTATGCCGAAAAGAAGGATATCCCTGAATTAACCGTGGATGGTTATACTTTTTTGGACAGAAACGAAAATGGAACTTTGGATGTGTATGAAGATGATAGGACATCCATTGAAGAAAGAGTAGGGGATGTACTCTCCCAGATGACCGTAGAAGAGAAAATCCATTTGCTCAAAGGTTCTGGATTGGCTTCTGCCATGGGAAGAGTAGACCCGGAAGAAGGTATTCCCGGAGTTGTGGGAACCATTGTAGCGACTCCCAGACTAGGAATTCCCGCAATAAATCTCTCCGATGGCCCTGCAGGACTTCGCATTGAACCGACACGTGAAGGAGTGGACCGAACATTTTATGCAACAGCTTTTCCCATTGCCACTTTATTGGCATCTACTTGGAATACCGAACTAGTGGAAAATGTGGGAGATGCCATGGGCAATGAAGCTCTTGAATATGGCATAGATGTGATATTAGGCCCTGGTGCCAATATTCATCGCCATCCTTTTTGTGGACGTAACTTTGAATATTATTCCGAGGATCCTTTACTAACGGGTAAAATTGGGGCCGCAATGGTCAATGGTATCGAATCCAATGGAATAGGTACATCGGTAAAACACTTTGTTGCCAATAACCAAGAAACCAACAGGAATTTTAACGATACTCGAGTTTCTGATCGTGCCATGCGCGAAATATACCTGAAAGGATTTGAAATTATTGTGGAGGATGCACAACCCTGGACGATTATGTCTTCTTATAACAAGGTAAATGGCACCTACACTGCCGAGAGCCGTGATTTACTCACCGATATTCTTAGAGACGATTGGGGTTTTGAAGGTTTGGTTATGTCCGATTGGTTCGGCGGAAATGATGCTGTGGCCATGGTAAATGCAGGGAACGATCTATTGGAGCCAGGCACCAAAAAACAATGGAAAGCTTTAACAGCAGGGTATGAGGATGGCACCTTGAATATGGATGCAGTGGATACCTCGGTAAAAAGAATTTTGACCTTGATCTTTAAAAGCAAAAAGATGACAGATTATACCTATGGAGAAAATCCTGATCTGGAAGCACATGCCGACATCACCAGAAAGTCAGCATCCGAAGGAATGGTATTGTTGAAAAATGATGGGGCACTACCGTTGGATAAAGGCAAAAATATAGCACTCATTGGAGTATACTCCTACGATTTTATTGCTGGAGGAACAGGTTCCGGGGATGTAAACGAAGCGTACACCGTTTCTTTGGAAGAAGGGTTGACCAATACCGGTTTTACTGTGAATCAAAAGGCAAAAGAAGCTTACCAAAAACATAAAAACTCCAACCCAGAGGCCTTTGTTAAGCCAGAAGGGATGGCGGCGATGTTCAATCCTTACCTTCCACCAGAAATGTCTTATGACGAAGCAATGATGAAGGATATTGTGACAGAAAGTGATCTGGCCATCATCACTATTGGAAGAAACAGTGGAGAAGGCGGTGATAGAGTGGTAGCTGACGACTTTTTACTTTCGAACAAAGAAAAGGATATGCTGAGTGCCACATGCAAAGCATTCCACGAGGCCAACAAAAAAGTTATCGTAGTTTTAAACATTGGCGGGGTCATTGAAACTGCTTCGTGGAAAGACCAACCCGATGCCATTGTTTTGGCCTGGCAAGGAGGTCAAGAAGGTGGTAATGCCGTAGCGGATATTTTAAGCGGAAATGTGAACCCAAGTGGAAAATTGACCATGACGTTTCCGATCAATGTCGATGATCATGCGAGCAACGCCAACTTTCCGCAGAACGGCTTGCCCATGCAAATGACCGATATGCTATTTGGAAAAGATGAAGTGCCAGAAGGTGAAATGGTGAGAAATGTGGATTATACCGAATACGAAGAAGGTATTTATGTAGGCTATCGCCACTTTGATAAAGATGGTTTGGATGTTTCCTATCCCTTTGGTTTTGGTATGACCTATACCAATTTTGAGTATGGTGAAATGGACTTGGTCCATGAAAATGATTCCATCAAAGTGGCTATTCCTATCACCAATACTGGCGATATTGCCGGTAAGGAAGTGGTGCAGTTCTATGTTTCCAAAGATTCCGCCCAGATAGATAGACCTATAAAGGAGTTAAAAGCATTTGCCAAAACAGGTTTACTGTCAGCAGGTGCTACCGATACCTTAAGAGTAAACATTCCTGTAAAGGATCTTAAATATTGGAACGAAAGCAGCTCAAAATGGAGTTTGGAGCCCGGAAAATATATAGTTGAAGCAGGGGCTTCTTCAAGAGATATTCAATCAACAAAAGAGGTGGACTTGGAATAATCCCCAGCTTCCACTATTAAAGAAAGGAACCCTGGCTACATGAAGTTTAGCCAGGGTTCCTTTTTTATTTTTTCTTCCCTAAAAATCGGATGACAGCCCCCTTACCCACATGACCATTGCCTTCATTGAGCTCAACGATTGTTTTTTTAAGATCCAATATTTCGTAATCCTTAAAATCGGTTTTCAACTCTTCCAAGGAGAAAAGGGAATCCAAATTTCCAGGTCCACCTACGCTTGGGTTTTTCTTTTTGTATTCCAAATGATCTTTGCTAAAACCTTCAAATATGATGATACCGCCTTTTTTTAGGTACGTATGAAGCAATTTATGATACCCGGCACGAATATTCGGAGGAAAATGGGCATAGATCAAAGCTATGGCATCAAACTGCTCAGGTTGATAGGCCAAACTGCCAAGTTCTCCAATTTTGTAGTCTATGGAAACCCCTTTTTTCTTTGCTAGTTTCAGGGCTTTTTGTTGTCCTGCCTCGCTGATATCAAAAGCGGAAACATCCCAACCTAACTGTGCGGCATAAACGGCATTTCTTCCCTCTCCCTCAGCACCAAACAGAATGGAGCCTGGCTCAATGCCTTTAAGCTTTTCTTTTAAATACTTATTAGGTTTGGTACCATAAAAATAGGTAGTCTGTCCAAACTTGGTATTCCACATCTTAAGCCATTCACTATCCATTGCGCAAATTTAATTAGGTATTAAAATTACACCTATTCACAGAGCTTTCGAAAAAAATATAGTGTGGAGCTTAATAAATACCTGTCTTTTCATTGCTCATTATATGGCCGGAACTTGTATAAAGCTTGAGTGTATCTCCTTCGGCGGATATTAAAGTTATTCGAGTCTCTGAGCTATATTTCAAACCTCCACTGGACATTATGCTAAATCCAACAGGGACATAATAGGGGAATATACCTCTTGAATATTCGTGGGAAGCTTTATACGCTTTCGGTAATTTTATTTTATAAAGATGGCATTGAGGGTAATCCAGATACGTTTTTTCAACAATGGTCCCCAATAGCATGGATTTATTGTCTTTTAATTGCGTTAATCTAAAATTATTGTTTTGGTCTATCTCAAAGGAGTATTCATTAGCATATAGTGGATATTCCCTGTTAATAGGGTATTTCATTGTTTTGTTTGGGACAGGTTTCGTAACGTTATCAAGGTCTGAGGTTATAAGAATCCTACTTTCGGACTGCTTAACAGAAATATAGGATAGTTCGATGGGATCTATGCTATGCTTAAAATAATGATCAGGGTTTATTTTCCGAGTGATCATTAAATACCCTAAAACCCCCAAGCAGATTAAAAAACAAAACAGAATCCACATTTTTTTATTTCGCGACATATCGTCAAGATATCTCGAAATCCAATATGTGCCCTGCTATAATTGATGAATACCCGTGTTGATCTTATCAATGGGGTCGTTTTGAAGAATTAATGGCGCAACCTAATCATTGGTCACTTTCGTAAACCACCCGTTCTTTTCTGGAAAACCAATCCAAATACATGGGCTGATGGATAGCTTCTATCCGGTTTCGCCTAATTTTCATGGAGGGAGTCATCAAACCATTGTCCACGGTCCAATTTTCTTTCATAACGACCGCTTTTTCAATTTTCTCATGCTTTTTTAACTGAGGGTTCAAAGCATTAATGGATGCCAGAATTGATGAGTTTAAAAGTTCTTTGCCTTTGGCCCACCCAGCCTCTGACGGAATAATTAAAACAATGGGCTGTGAAATCCCAGTGCCCACCAAGCAAATATGCTCTAAATCGGTGTTTTTTGATAACTCCAACTCAATAGGAGATGGGGTTACATATTTACCCTTATCGGTTTTAAATTGATCCTTGATTCGCCCAACAATGGACAAAAATCCATCATGGTCAAATTCACCAAGATCACCCGTTTTTAAAAATCCATCTTCGGTGAACATAGCAGCCGTTTGATCAGGGGATTTATAATATCCCACCATCAGTGTGTCACTTTTTATAAGAATTTCGCCTTCGGGCGACAGCTTGGAAGTAACCCCTGGCAACGGCTTGCCCACAGTGCCAAATTTATTGGTTGTTGGAAGATTGAAATGAGAAAGGATACAATCCTCCGTCATACCATAGCATTGTTGAATCTCAACGCCAAGTTTCTTGTACCAATTTTGAAGACTTACTGCCAATGGTGCAGCTCCAGAACCACAGAAAGAGGCTTTGGAAAGTCCCAACTTATGCACGATTTTTTTCTTGATAATGTTATTGATGACTGGAATGGATAGGAATATGTTCAATCTTTTTTGAGGGATTTTACTCAACACGCCTTCTTTGAATTTTTGCCAAATTCTCGGAACAGCAAAAAATGTATCCGGTTGCACGGATGCCAAATCTTCGGGGAATGTTTCCAAAGACTCCGGAAAACTAGCTGTACTTCCGGTGTACAAACAAACCATTTCTATTCCAATACGTTCCGCAATATGCGACAAAGGCAAATAGGAGAACATTTTTGATTGGTTTTTAATGTTCAGTACCTCGACCCCTGTATTGGTGACCTGGTTGAACGACTTTACCTTATGCATCACTCCTTTTGGGTTTCCAGTGGTACCTGAAGTGTACATAATGGTGATAAGGTCCTCCGGATTTTGTTCAAAAGGTTCAAAATCAGTAGGTGTTTTTACAATATCCTCCCATGTATGTTCCTCTTGGATTTCGTAGAGCCCTACCCCAATTTTTGGAATATGGGGAATCCCTGGTTTTTGGGAACCATAATCATCCAGTTTCCCCACTATAATGGCCTTACTTTCACTATGCACCAAAATTTCGTGAATACTATCGCCGTCCAGGGTGGGATATAAAGGGACGGAAATAAACCCTCCCAGCATAATGGCCAAATCGGCCATAAACCAATGTGCACAGTTTTTGGATAAAAGTGCTACATGATCGCCTCGCTTCAATCCCATACGATGCAAAGCACCGGCAATTTTCAAAGCCTCTTCAAAGGCATCCTGACGTGAGTACTCAATAAACTTTCGGTTAATGGGCTGTCTTAAAAAAATATGATTCGGGTCTTTTTGCAACCAGTGCAAAAATGCCTCTAGAGGGGTTTTGAAAGTTTCCATAATAGTCTGGCGGTTGGTACTTAAAGGTACTTTATTTTCTGTTAATACCATTTTAAGTATGTTCAGAGAACGATGACTTATCTTTAGTGTTCACTCAAAAATCATCAAAATCCACAATCGCTTGTCTCTCCCTGTTCACAGACAATTTTGTAATGTCCGGTCTGGAATAATGTCCAACAGGATCAAAATTTTGCCGCTCTTCCAAAACCCTGTCAAAATCAATGGTTTGTATTATTAGACCTTCCTTGTCCACCACTGGTTCAAGAATCCATTCACCTGAAGGAGCTGCAATGCAAGAACCTCCATTCCCCATAACTTCGGGGGCATTTTCGATGATCCTTTCAAAACCTGGAATATCCGAGGTAATGTCCGATTTACGCATTAGACCGGATACCGAAATAACAAATGAACGCGATTCTCTGGCAATAAACCTTGTAATATCTCGCGTATTATAATCAGAACCGGGCCAAACAGCGATATGTAAATTTTCCCCCAATCCATATAAGGCCGTTCTCGAAAGAGGCATCCAGTTTTCCCAGCAGTTTAGTCCACCGACAGTAAATTTTTTAAGATTATGGGTCTGTAGACCATTGCCATCGCCGGGGGACCACACCAATCGTTCCTCATAGGTGGGTTGTAGTTTTCTGTGGACCGATTTTATGCTGCCATTGGCATCAATATATACCAAAGAACAATATAGACTATGTCCGCCGCGGTTTCTCGGTCTTTCTATGATTCCCAAATACACGGCGATTTTATACTCTTTTGCCAACGAACAAAGTTCATCCAGATCTCCATTTTCTATTTGAACCGAATTGTTGGCATAATGTGCAAACAGTTTTTTCTGATATGATGAATCAAACTCACAGCCATTGGTAATGGAAACCCAAAACGGATAACCTGGCAACAAGGCTTCACCAAAAACAATGAGTTCGCAGTCACTTTTTCCGGCTTCAATTATGGAGGATTTAATTTTTTCGATGGTTTTGCCCTTATTGAGCCAAACTGGCGCTATCTGCGCCAACGCAACTTTAAGTTCATTGCCTTTTGCCACTGGTTCATTCATGTTCAATAAAAAATTTAAACCAACATCAGGGTATCCTTATTTTATTTGCTCAGATCGGATGTTGTATTGGATTAAAGATAACATTTTTGATGTCTTAAAAATTTAAACCCCTTTTTCTACAATGGTCATAACCTAGATTTTCCGTTATTTTGTGACACAATAAAATATACAGTTATGGAGTCACCCGACTGGCAAACCGCCATGGAATTTGAGGATATTACCTATAAAAAATGTAACGGCGTTGCACGTATCGCTTTCAACCGACCCGATGTTCGAAACGCGTTTCGCCCCAAAACCACTAGTGAGCTTTACAAAGCATTTTATGATGCCCAAGAAGACACTTCGATAGGAGTAGTATTGCTATCCGGCGAGGGACCATCTTCCAAAGATGGAAAGTGGGCATTTTGTAGTGGTGGAGACCAAAAAGCACGTGGGCACAAAGGTTATGTTGGAGATGATGGTTACCACAGGTTGAATATTTTAGAGGTACAGCGATTGATCCGTTTTATGCCAAAAGTTGTTATTGCGGTAGTTCCTGGTTGGGCCGTGGGAGGCGGACATAGCCTGCATGTAGTGTGCGATATGACCCTCGCCAGTAAAGAACATGCCATTTTTAAGCAAACCGACGCCGATGTGACCAGTTTTGATGGTGGTTACGGCTCAGCTTATTTAGCCAAAATGGTGGGGCAGAAAAAAGCGCGTGAAATTTTCTTTTTAGGAAGAAACTATTCTGCACAGGAAGCCTACGAAATGGGAATGGTGAATGCCGTTATACCGCATAATGAATTGGAGGATACCGCTTACCAATGGGCTCAGGAAATTCTGGCCAAGTCCCCAACATCCATAAAGATGTTAAAATTTGCCATGAACCTTACCGACGACGGTATGGTAGGACAGCAAGTGTTTGCAGGTGAGGCTACACGTTTAGCTTACATGACCGAGGAGGCCAAAGAAGGAAGGAATGCGTTTCTGGAAAAACGAAAACCAGATTTTGGCAAGGATAAATGGATACCTTAAGCCTGTCGATTGAAGACCCTCTTCGATAGGGAAACAATAATATTTTTTAAAGTCCATGAGTAATGATAAACCGTCATGATAGGATCGTTTATCAAATAAGAAAAAGGGGTATTGTTCCATAAATACTTCCACCGAAACAACAACAAAGGTTCTTTTTTTAATCGGTACGGTAGCCTTTTGAGGTTCCAGTATTCAATTTCCTTATAATCGGGCAATTGGAATTTATCATCAAGAACTATCCGACAATACAACCAGGGGAAATTGATCCCTGCCATACAGGATGCCAAGAGGGTTAACCAATATCGTGGATTTACTTCCAACACATAATATTGACCGGTCAGGTTGTCATAACGCATATCTACATTGGCAACCCCGTTCCAACGTAGTGATTTCATAAGATCTCTTACTATTTTGATTACCTTTTCGTTATGTACGATGTCCAATCCAACTTGTGGAGTATATGCTTTTTTCAAAAACATGTTCCCCACCTGAATGGTATAGGCCATAACCTCCCCATCCATACAAATTACATTGCAACCCAAATCATGCCCTTCAATGAACTCTTGTATTAGATAGTCCTTACCTGAATCATGCTTTGATAGAAAATCATCCAGTTCCTCCTCATTTTTTATTTTCAAAATACCCAATCCTCCTCCACTGGTAATTGCCGGTTTTGCCAATACGGGATAGTGTTTTTGCAAAATTTTTGATCCATCGGGACAGTTTTTTATCGGCACCCAATAAGCTGGCGGTGTAATACCAATATCGGACAGGTGAAGTGCCAAAAGGCGCTTATTACGAATGGTGTCCAGCTGTTTTAGCGTATCGGGGATAAGTGTTTTGTTTTTAACATGTAATTTATGTCTATTTAAAATCAGTTCTTCCAATGTGTCCTCGGAAATGGGCATGACAACATCAATTTGATAACGCTCAATACACTCATTGACCTTATTTACCCAACTTTTTGTATTGATGGGACAGTGTATGTACTTCCATACAAAACGCGAATATCGCATGCTCGAAGTAGGCTTATCAGATATAACAACAAGTTTTGTGTTTTTAACTCTGGACAAGCATTGGAGTACGGCCATCAAATGATAGTTTTCTCCATCCAAAAGCAGTATGGTAGTGAGCCTCTCAGGTGGTTTTGATTGCATACCTGTGGATTGTAGAGTTGTAGCAGGGAAAGTTACTAAAAAAGAAAAGAGCCTTGCCACTTGGGTCAAGACTCTTTTACGAGAACACTATATGAAAATGAAAAAATTACTTTCTGAATTAATTACAATGTAAATGTACCTCGTAACTCCGCTTTGATGAAATTATTGTTGTGAAGTGCCATTTACTTGTTGTCATCTGAACATTTTCTGTAATCCTGTGCTTCATTTTTGACATGGTAAGGGGTCATTCGGAAAGAGTAAACTACGGAAGAATATAGATTTTTCGACTGTAATCGAAATCTAAATAAAAAAAGAATGCACATTCTCTTGGCTCTTGAATCAATTAGAGCAATTCGTGGAAATCGTGTACATGAACACTCCTGTTTGAATCAATTCAAGGTTATACTAAAGGAGAATAGCGACTGTAGCATATGAATCAATTTGAAGGTTGAGATTCTTCGCTTTGCTCAGAATGACATCTATTTTACCACATCGAGCGCAGTCGAGATGGCACATAACAACTTAAGGGTGGCCCAAAATTGAAAAGAGCCCTGCCACTTGGGTCAAGACTCTTTTACGAGAACACTATATGAAAATGAAAAAATTACTTTCGTTTTTATTACATGGTAAAACTACCCATAGTGTTCCCGTAAACGAAATTATTGTTGTGAAGTGGCCGTATCCTGTGGTTTTTTGGACGTTTTAGTATATCTCATCGATTTAAGGTACCGCTTTTACGATGTTTGACAGTACGCCGTTTATATCAAAATATGGTTCCTCGGCCAAACCTGTCCGCACAACGACCAAGTCTTTGGAAGGAATCATAAAAACATGCTGACCCTCAAAACCATTGCAGGAAAACATATCCTTGGGCACATCGGGATATTTGCCTTCGGCATTGAGCCAAAAATGAGCTCCATAGGTGCCGTCGGAATTAGCAGTGGGCTCGCTTATATAATCAACCCAAGTGGAATCGAACAGTTGCTCTCCATTCCAGTTACCCCTATCCAAATGTAATTGTCCAAATCGTGCCCAATCCCTAGTGCTGGCCCATGCGTAGGAAGATCCTACATAATTTCCTGCGATGTCTGCCTCCAAAACCATGGAATACATCCCAATTTTATCGATCAAAGCGGAGTAAGGGAAATCCAAATACTCTTGGTGACTCCGAAACTGTTGCCTTAGAATTCCGGATAGTAGATTGGTTGTTCCAGAAGAATAGTTCCAAACTTCTGTAGGTTCTGCAATTGCTTTTTTATTACGCTGGGCCTGGGTCATGTCGCTGTCCAAGAACAACATTCGGGTAACATCGGATATCCCTGTGTAATCTTCATCCCAGGCCAAACCACTTTGCATACGAAGTAAGTGGTTCAAGGTTATATTCTTTCGCTCATCATCTTTCCATTCTGGAATAGGAGCCGGCCAATCCATTTCCAATTTTCCCTGGTGTTCCAAAATCCCATAACAAGTGGCCAAAACACTTTTTGTCATGGACCAACCTAAAATAGGGGTGTCCTTATCAAAACCATTAATATATTTTTCAGCGATTAAGTGGCCCTTGTAAAGAATTAGTAGCGTTCTTGTTTTTTGTGTTTCAGGCTCCGCAAATGCCATGGCAATCGCCTTATTGATTTGGTCCATATTTACTTCCGGAAGAACACTGTCAATAGGGGCAGCTTGTCCATAAGGATACGGAATAGTATCTGCTAGTTGGGTTCTTTGTGGACGAATGGTCAATTTTTCTGGGTCGTAATCGTCATTGATCAAAACCGCTCCAAGCCCATCCCTATAAACCGCTGTACGTTCCATAAGACCGTAAACCGTTGATGATGCGGATTCTTCACTTTCATTCACCTCGGTCGAAGCTATTTCAATAAGGGGAGCACTATTATCATATTGGTTCATGCTAGCTGCTGAACGCTGGGCCACAAATACCCCGGAGGCCATATTTTTGGCCGCATAACCAGAGATAATATTCAATTTGGGATAATTAAAATAGATGGCTGCTCCGATTACGATAATAAGGAGCAGTAAAACACGCTTAAGTAGTTTCATGGTTATAGGATGTATTTGTAACTTTCTGCGTCTAAATATAAACATTTATACATGTCCAACATCGGATTGATTATTGAAGAACGGAGTAGGGATATCGGCGATTTTTTAGTGGGGAGACTTATTCCTTTCCGAAAAAAGCGGATGATCGGTCCGTTTATTTTTATAGACCACATGGGACCCACAAAATTGGGACCCACAAAGTATATGGATGTAGACCAGCATCCGCACCTGGGTCTATCCACTTTGACTTTTATGTTGGAAGGGGAATTGATCCATGAGGACAGTCTTGGTACCCATCAACGTATTAAACCCGGTTCTGTAAACTGGATGACGGCAGGGAAGGGGGTGACCCATACGGAAAGAACACCTGAGGATTTACGCAATGGCAATTCATTTATCGCCCATGGTTATCAAATTTGGGTGGCGCTACCAAAAGAATTGGAAGATATGGAGCCACAATTCCACCATATTGATGAAAAGGATATACCGAAATGGACCGACGGCAATACCGAATTTAAATTGGTGGCCGGAGAAGGTTATGGCAAAAAATCGCCCGTCCCCGTTCACTCCAATCTTTTTATGGTAGAGGTCAAAAACAAAGATGCCTACACCCTCAATGTAAATGGAGATTTAAAAGGAGAAATAGGTATTTGCATTGTAGAGGGAAGTATAGAGGCCTGCGGTGAAACGGTGGAGGAAGGAAACATTTTGGTATCCAAAGTGGAGGACACCTGTAACATCAAGCTTAAACCCAACACCCATTTAATGTTGTTTGGTGGAGAGCCTTTTCCTGAAGAACGCTATATTTATTGGAATTTTGTTTCTTCCAGTAAAGAAAAGCTGGAACGGGCCAAAAAGTCATGGAGGGATAAAACTTTTCCGATGATGCAGAATGATGGCACCTATGTTCCATTGCCAAACTAAAATCTTAACACCAAAACCAACTAATGCCAGACCAATTAAGAGTATCTTATTCGATTACCATGCTTGCGCTCCTTGTTTTAATGGGGTCCTGCAAAAAAGAAAAACCAAAACAAGAAGAAGCACAACTTTACAACAAATACTGCGCAAGTTGCCATTTAGCCCCAAAAATTGAAGAATTGACCAAAGAAGTTTGGAAAAAATCCGTACTACCGGCCATGGTAGCTCGCATGGATGTTGAAGGAATGTATCAGGACCCGAATGAAGTCAAGCCTGGTTTTAGACCACAAATCACTTTAAAAGAGTGGGCGCAACTGGAAAATTATATCATATCCAATGCTCCGGAAAAGTTGGAAACAATACAAGTTCCCAAGGCGGACACCCTGCAATCTTTCACGGTCAGACCATATGCCTTGGATAGTCAGAACGGAGCCCTTATCACCTATGTGGAGTTCATGAACGGAGAGAATCCCTTATTCTTTGGAGACCTTACAGGAAATTTGAGCTCTTTTGATTTTTCAGAAGAAACCACAGAGCAACTTTATCAAGGAAAAACCCCAGTCACCTGGTATAGCAAAAAAGACTCGGTTGAAATTATCAGTGAAGTGGGGATTTTGGGACCATCCGAATTGGAAAAAGGAAAACTGACCCGTAAAATTGGAAAAGACACCATATCCTTACAAAACAGCTTTCACAGGCCAGTGCATACCCTTCTGGAAGACTTAAATGGCGATGGCAAAAACGAAATTGTGGTCAGTGAATTCGGAAATGAGGCCGGGAGATTATCCCTTTTGATTCAAAACGAATCGGGACAATATGACAAAAAAGTATTATTGAACCTACCTGGAGCAATAAGAACGGTAGCTCGAGATATGGACGGTGATGGAAAAACGGATATTGTGGCCTTAATGACCCAAAGCAATGAAAGCATCACTATTTTTTATCAAACCGACGATTTGGAGTTCCAAGCCAAAAAAGTATTGGAATTTAGCCCAGTTTATGGGACCAGTTGGTTCGAGCTCGTCGATTATAATGGTGATGGCCTCGAGGATATTATCACTGTACAGGGGGACAATGCCGATATTTCCTATGTGAACAAACCCTACCACGGAATGAGAATACATCTCAATAATGGGGATGGCACATATTCCGAATCGTACTTTTATCCGTTATATGGAGCTACAAGAGTGGTATCCAGGGATTATGACCAAGATGGTGACCTAGACTTTGCATTGATCAGTACCTTCCCTAATTATTTGGAGTTTCCCGAGCTCACTTTTGTTTACTTGGAAAACAAGGACTCCGAAAATTATGTCTTTTCCACTAAGATTCTGGAAGACCCCACTTTAGCTCGTTGGTTTTTAATGGACGCCGCTGATATTGACAATGATGGGGATGAAGACATCGTTTTAAGTTCCCTTACACTGGGCTTTACACCGGTTCCCGAGGTTTTATCGGAACGATGGAAAGAAAGCAATGTCGATATTGTGGTTTTGGAAAATTTATTGCATTGAAAAAATGGATCGCCACAGCATTTATAATATTCATTGCTTGTTCACCAAAAGAGCAAGCACCGGCAGAGCCTATTTCAAAATATAAGTGGTACGGTCACCAAGTTACGGCATCGGCCTACAATTCCGTTTATTGGCAAACTGATAGTATTAGCCCAACAGTAGCGGCCTGGGGAGATACATTAAAACCTGGAATGAAAAGTATTGCTGTCTCAAGAGACCTTGTAGAATTGGGGCTGACCCATAACACCATGGTCAAAATAGATACTTTTCCCGATACGTTTTATGTAAAGGACAAAATGCATTATCGGTGGAAAAACCGAATCGATATTTATATGGGCAAAGACGTAAAAAAAGCAAGGGAATGGGGTAAAAAACAAGTAATGATATGTTACGCGGTTCCTATGGATATTGACACAAATAATACCACTAAATGAAAAAAGCTGGCATTGCTATAACATTTTTGATTGTTTTTGGGGCATGCTCCACGCATAGGGAAATCGTGGATATTCCCATTATTTTTGATGAGCAACGGATTGAATTGACCAAGGAATACTTGTTGAACAGGTACGAACTTGATCAGGATACTCCCGAGATAGTCCCCAAAATGGTAGTCCTACATTGGACCGCCATACCTTCCCTAAAAAAATCGTTTGAAGCCTTTAATAGATCTACATTGCCCAATTGGCGGCCCGATTTGGAGAATGTGAGCGGCTTGAATGTTTCCTCGCACTTCCTTGTTGATCAAGACGGCACCATTTACCGG
Organism: Flagellimonas profundi; assembly: GCF_017313275.1. GTDB lineage: Bacteria > Bacteroidota > Bacteroidia > Flavobacteriales > Flavobacteriaceae > Flagellimonas > Flagellimonas profundi. Next base: position 1,063,004 of record NZ_JAFLNM010000001.1, read on the forward strand.
TTAATGCCCGAAACCACCATGGCAAGACATACCATTGGCTTGAACCATTGTGCCATTGGCATCGAAAATGTTGGCGGTACCGATGGAATGCCCTTGACCAGGCAACAGCTCAAATCCAATATTTTTTTGGTGGACTATTTGGCATCAAAATATGACATTGACTATGTGATCGGTCATCAAGAATACACCTTGTTCGAAGGGCACCCCCTTTGGCTGGAAGTGGACGATGGGTATCGAACCGAAAAAACAGACCCAGGAATGGATTTTGTTGAAAAAGTAAGGAATGCCACTAAAAAATTTAATTTTAAACCTGTACCAAGAAAAAAACACGAATGAAAAAGCAGCTTTTACCTTTATTGATAGTACTGTTCGGATTTTCCCTGCAAGCACAGGACAAACTCACATCCCAACTCTACGAGACGTACGAGAACTACAAAGAATCAAGCATTGGGGAACGAAGAATAAAACATGCCGACATTCAACCTTTGATTCAAAAATTTAAGGCCAATCCCAAGTTTGAGGTTCAAAAAGTTGGAGCCTCCATTGAAGGCAGGGATTTACACTTGATCAGTATAGGTTCGGGGGACAGCAATATTTTTTTATGGTCGCAAATGCACGGAAATGAACCTACTGCCACCCAAGCGATTTTTGACATTCTTAATTTTTTGGATGCCCCTGAGTTCAAAGAAGAGAAGGAAGCGATACTTTCCAAACTGAAGCTTCACTTTTTACCTATGCTCAACCCTGATGGGGCGGAAGTGTTCACTCGAAGAAACGCCCTGGGAGTCGATATTAACAGAGATGCCCTTCGGTTACAGTCTCCAGAAGGACAGACCCTAAAACGACTTCGAGACAGTCTGGATGCCGATTTCGGTTTTAACCTTCATGATCAGAGCAAATACTACAATGCCGAACGTACCGAAAAACCCGCCACCATATCGTATTTGGCCACGGCTTACAATTACGAAAAGGACATCAACGAAGTACGTGCCAATGCCATGAAAGTGATTGTGTACATGAACAAGATCATACAAAACTATGCCCCAGGTCAAGTAGGCCGCTATAGTGACGATTTTGAGCCTAGGGCCTTTGGTGATAATATTGCCAAGTGGGGCACAAGCTTGATCTTGATTGAATCTGGAGGGTACCCAAGGGATCCGGAAAAGCAGGAGATCCGTAAACTCAATTATGTATCCATTCTTTCCGCCCTATACACCATGGCCAACGAGTCTTACAAGGATATTCCTATAGAGGATTATGAAAAAATTCCACGTAACAATCGAATGTTGTTCGATCTTAAAATTGAAAATGTGAGCTACGAGCTTTTAGGGGATGATTATATTCTTGACCTGGGGATTTTTAACAATGAAGTGGATTTGGAAAACCACAACGAATTTTATTTCAGAAGCACAGTTGCCGATCAAGGTGACCTGTCCACTTACTACGCCTACAAAACTTTTGATGCCGAAGGCTACACCGTAGTTCCACCAAAAGTCTCGAAAGTGGATCGGATTGAAGATCCCATGCGTTTATTAAAAGATGGTGTTGCCTATGTTAAAATAGAAAGGCCGGAAAAGAGTGCCTTTGTGCATTTTCCATTGATGTTGGTGGACGAAAAATTCGAAATAACGGACTTTAGGCTTCAGCCCGGCATCAACCCGACCTTCTTTTTAAAGAAAGATGGAAAACTGACACACGCCGTGGTCAATGGTTTTCTGATAGACCTATCTAAACCTTTGGATGCACAGCATACCGGTAATGGTTTGATTCTAGATTAATGTTTATGGGTTTAATTATATCCCAAAACTTCATTCCTATATGAAAACAAGAGCGATTTTATTAAGTCTTTTGACTGTGATACTGTTCTATGGTTGTGGCCAAGATCGATCAAAACTTCTGATCAATAACTTTGTTGATGAATTGGTTGTTTCTGGTAAAATTGAAAACATTGAAGAATTTCTAGGTCTAGGTGAAGAAGTTAAGTCCAAGCCTAACTATCTTGCGTTTTTAGAAAAGTACTTTATATATATGAGGAAGGAATTGGTGGATGATTGCAACATGGATTACGAAGTGTTAAGCTTTGACGAAGTTGAAAATTCCAACTTGAGTACTTTTCATCAATACGAAAAAAATTATTCGAAATTTAAACAAGTATATTTTATCATCTGTAGTGGAGAAATAGTATTGCCCATTATTATCGAAAACAATAGGATTATCTCTTTTCAAAGTAATATTCTTAAAAAATCGGGAGGGGATTATTCCCCCTTTCTGCTGAACAAATAATATAAAAACTTAATTATAAACTAAACAACCTTATTTTAAATCAAATGAAAAAACAAATTTTGGTAGGACTTTGCCTGTTGGTGGCACAATTGACTTTCGCCCAAGAACCCATTGCCCTTTTTAACGGGGAGAACCTGGATGGTTGGATCAATCACGGAGAAGAAAAATGGTTTGTGGAGGATGGCGAACTCATCTGCGAAAGTGGCCCAAAAGCTGAGTATGGCTATTTATCCACGGAAAAATTCTATAAGGATTTTGAATTGACCTTGGAATTTAAGCAAGAGGCCGACGGTAATAGTGGTGTTTTTATCCGATCCACGTTTGAAGGCACCAAAGTAAGTGGCTGGCAGGTTGAAGTGGCTCCTCCTGGAAAAGATACGGGTGGTATTTATGAATCCTACGGTCGTGGTTGGTTGATAAAACCTGACCCCGAAAAAGACAAAGCCCTAAAAATGGGGGAGTGGAACACCATGAAAATCCGTGTGAAAGGCCCTGAGGTCACTTCTTGGCTCAATGGTGTGGAAATGGTTCATCTAAAAGATGAAAAAATTGGGGAAGGCGAAGGTGCCATTGCCCTCCAGATACATGATGGTGGCGGTATACGAGTAAAGTGGAGAAACATTCAGCTCGTTCCTTTGGATTAACAACAAAAGAAAAGCCCGATTTTCAAATCGGGCTTTTTTTATCTCTAAACCAATAGCTGTTAATTTTTCAAAGGAGTTACTTCAAAGCTTTTGTACTCAATAGGGCCGTGGTCTCCCTGAATCATGAACGGACCTGGTTCCCCCTCTTTACTGTCCAAAGCGCCTCCTGTGATTCCAGGGATAGTGGCATCGGAAATTACGGTTTTCCCGTTCAGCGTTACGGTAACCCTTCGTCCAATTAAAGTGATATCGTAGGTCTGCCATTCACCCGCTGGCTTGGAAGCATTTTCATTCGGTTCCAAAAAGCCGTATACACCACCTAGATAAATATCGGAAGGTTCGTACCCTTCGCTATCCACAATCTGAACCTCATAACGTCCACGCAAGTAAATACCACTGTTACTTCCTTCGGGGTAGCGGAATTCCACGTGTAGTTTAAAATCTTGGAATTTTTCATCGGTAATCAAGTTGGAACCGGATTCGGGACTGGTCAAAATACCATCTTTTACCATCCATTGGTTCTTTTCCCCATCTACATGCCATCCCGAAAGATCTTTACCGTTGAAGACATCAATGGTCTTTCCCCACTTCGGGTTTTCCGTGTACTCCAATTCAGGTGCTTTTACACCGGTCCAATGAATAATGGAACCATCGGTATAAATCATGGTTCCCTTTAATGTATCACCGTCCAGCTCACCGTGGAAAATCATATCGCTACCCTTTGGTTCCCATTGGTTGGGAATACTAAAAGTGAATTTGTTCTCACCAAAGGTTTTTACTTCGGCAACGGGCCTTGCGCTACCAAAAGCAAAAACAAAACGGCCTACGAGTGTAGCAGTTCCCGAATGTCTAATTTCCAACCAAGAAGGGGATGTCTTCCCCATAAAATCCATTTCCAGGTCCCATCGGCCCTCTAAAGGACTGATATGCTGGGCGTATATATGGCTTGTAAAACCTAAAAGTAAGGCGCAAATAAAAGTGTAAACTGTTTTTCTTTGGGTATTCATACGTATGTTTAGTTAAATTGAAGAACAAGATACGTATAATCCAAAAATTAACTGATTCCAGAAGCGCTTGATCTATTCGCAACCTCCGGTGAAGCCATTGGCGCTGAACTTGGTCTGTACGGCTCCTTGGAGTCCATTGTGTGCAAGCTGGATCACCAAGTTGCTTTCACCGCTACCATCACGTTTTGGGGTACAATATTCGAACAGGTAATAGCTACCTGCCTGTTCCTCGACCCGCTGTGAGATATCGTTGAAGGTATTTTCCAATTCCTCGGAATTACTGGCAAATACACTGGCGGTCTTTCCAATTTGTGTCAACACTTCGGTATCGATTTCGGCACCTAATCCAATGGTGAAGAAGGAGATGTTTCTATCTGCCTCCTCAACGGCCTGTAGGGCGTCGGACTCCCTGTAGCGAGATGCTTGGTCCGTTCCATCGGTGAACAATACCACGGAAGCCGCATTGATGACTTCGGCATTCTCGGCCAACAAATCGGCTGCGATGTTTGTCGATTTTATCACAGCACCATATAGATCCGTTGATGGATCGTTGCTGATGTCGGCAGTTATTCCGTCCACGGACGCGGTTAATTCGGCAGCCGACGATGTCAACGGGTTCAATAAATGAAGTTCGTCCTCACCATCGAACCAATAAATGGCCATTCTATAAGATTCGGAGCCTGGTGATGGCATTACATTATTGATAAAGCTCGTGGTGGCCGCTTTTAACTCATCCAAACTGCCCTCCAATACACTATTGCTCAAATCCAGTACCAATAGGGTGTTGTTGTTGAACACCTGTGAGTTTGGGGAAATTCGCGCAAAGGATTCCGAAGAGGATATGGAATTGAAGCAGTCATCGTTTCTTCCTTGTTCATAAATGGAAAATTGGTCTGCGGATAAGCCCGAAATGGGGTTGCCCATTAAATCTGACACCCGAAACAGTATGGAAACCTTACCAGGCAAGGTTGTAAATTCATCCTGAATGGACAATAGCAATTCATTCTCTCCAAATCCAAGGCAATCATCAGGTTCTTCACCAAGGCCAAGTTCCCTGTCGTTTATATCAAAACTGACATCGTCATCCGAGTTTCCGCAGGAAAACAAAATAAGGCTAAATGATAATAGGATTGTAAATTGAAGTATGTGTTTCATTTTCATATTAAAGTTAGGGTCCACCATGCACAACGCTGAATAAGGCGGAAAAGTATGCATAATCCAAAGAATTAAACTAAAGAAAAGTTAAAAGAAATTTGCACTTGTTAAAATGATAGGGTTCCCATCAATTTTTAATATTTTCACCCTCAACAAAACCTACCGACCTATCTAACCAAAAATCAAAATAAACAATAACACTAATAGGTTGATACTATGACAATACTTTTGTTTGGAGCTACCAAAGATATTATCGGAACCCCAACGCTTTCTGTTCCTACAGCTAGCCTAAGCGGCAAAAAAATTCCAAATACGGTAGGAGAGCTTAAAAAGTTTCTTGAACATACGTACCCGGAACTCAAATCCATCTCCAAGGTAACCGTTGCCGTGAACCAAAATTACGCTTCGGATAATGATCAAATAAACTCTTACGACGAAATTGCCCTCATTCCTCCGCCTCGGGTGTGATATGTAAACCAACATTGTGAAGCTAAAATCCACATCATCACGTGAAAATGTATCCAAATTATTTGGGTTGGTGTTGTCGGGTGGCGCCAGTACCCGGATGGGGAGGGACAAAGGCCTGTTGGATTACCATGGTATCCCACAACGTGAGTACGTGTACAACCTCCTTGACCAAGTATGCGATAAAGTATTCTTAAGCATTAGAAACGAACAGTTGGAAACCGTGCCCGAAGGGTTCAAGACCATCGTGGACCAAAACAGGTACAAGGGGCCTTTCAATGGTATCTTAAGTGCTTTTGATGCGTATCCCGATGTGGGCTGGCTCGTGCTGGCCTGTGATCTTCCTTTGATGAATTTGAAAGCTTTGCAACACCTGGTAGCGGAAAGACAACCCAATACATCAGCAACCGCCTTCGCAAGCCCCGAAACCGGGGAACCGGAACCGTTGGCCTGTATTTGGGAACCCAAAGGATTGGAAAAGGCCAAAGCCTTTTTGCAAAACTCTGATCAAAAAAGCCCAAAAAAATTTTTGATGAATACTGATAGCACCTTGGTGCATGCAAAAGATGACCAAGTACTTTTCAATGCCAATTCGGTGTCGGATCATGACATTGTAAAGAAGAAATTGTTGGAGCGGGAGGGAAGCTAGATTTTAGTGGCCCTACTTTTATGACCGTCCAGATCCAAAGTCTCTAAATCTTGAAAAGTTCCGCAAGAAATCTGTCTTTTTACAAGCGATTTGGATTTCTTTCGCTTGGTGCGTGTTTCTATTTCTTTGTTCAGGTAATTCATTGTGAACTATTTTTCCTAAAACGAAATTAGCGTTATTTTATTTTGACAATCAGAAGATTAACCATTTTTAACTTGAATTTGTGCTTCGATATGCTCCAAAATGGACATCCAATGCATTCGCAGGATCAGGGCCGCTGTAGGTACATTATCTTGTTGGATCGCCTCTACAACCGAACGGGTCTGTGAATTCAGTTTTTTGAAGAATTCAAAATCTTCGATAAAATCGTGTTCGTAAAAATGGAGTCGCAGTTTAAGGTCCTTCAAAATTTGCAACAGCACTTTATTGGTGCAATGTTGAACCAAGTGATTATGGAAATTGAATCGGGCCCTAAGTCCTTCCGCAATAGTTGTGGTAGCCTCCATTTCAGAATGCAGTTTGGCCAAAACTTCCATTTCTTCTGGCTTGAACTCGGATTGCTCCAATGCCATTACTTCCAACTGGGCCACAATTTCGATAAGGTTCTTGACTTCGGTCTTGGAAAGCTTTGCTACCACAAAACCCCGATTGGGAACGGCTTGCAACACCTGCGCATGCTCCAATTGGCTCAAGGCTTCGCGAATAGGGGTGACGCTAATCCCCGTAGCTCTGGAAAGCGCTGCCAAATTAATGGTCTTGCCCACCTGTAATTCACCATTTTGTATCTGAAACAACAGATGTTCCTTGATGCTATCCCTTAAAACATGTCTTTTGCCCATAGCACTAAAATAGAAATCGTATACGATTAAACGGAATCCTATTGGGCTTATTATTATATATTTAAGCCTATAAAATTCTAAAAATCATGAAAAAACTGTTGTTGGGTCTATTGGTACCATTGTTTATTGTGGCATGTAAACAATCCGAAACCACCACAAAAGAACCTATCGGTCTCTACGAAACAGAACTGTTCAAGGCTGTGCAGCTATCGGGTGTTTTTGAGGATTCCAAAACCTTTGTGGACCTAGTTCCCAAAAAGGATATAGCAACACTTGAGGAAGAGTACCTTAATACTAAAGATAATCAGGGATTTAGACTAGATATTTTTGTACTCAAAAATTTTGAGGACAAATCCCTCGAAGGGCTTCAGTTTAAGCTGGATACCACCAAAAACATGTACGAACATATCTCTAATATGTGGGATATTTTAAAGCGAAGCCCGGATAGTGTCATTGCCAATTCATCCCGTATTGCCCTTCCGTACAACTATATTGTTCCCGGAGGACGTTTTCAGGAAATCTATTATTGGGACAGTTATTTTACCTTGGAAGGGCTTATGGTAGATGGTGAAGAGGAAGTTGCCCAAGGAATGGTGGACAATTTTGCGTTTTTGATAGATTCCTTGGGATTCATACCCAATGGCACTCGAGATTATTACAAAACACGTTCGCAACCGCCTTATTTTTCCTTGATGGTGGATGCCATTGCCCGTGACAATGAAGCATTACTGCTCGAATACCTTCCGCAAATGACCAAAGAGTACAACTATTGGATGGACGGTGCCAAAGTAGGGGATAGCCTAAATCCAACAAAACGGGTGGTGAACCTTGGGGATGGTCACACCTTGAACCGATATTGGGATGCTGGCAATACGCCCCGTCCCGAATCGTACAAAGAAGATTATCTGCTTGCTGAACATTTGGAGTCAGATTCGTTAAAACAACAGCTTTATAAAAATTTACGTTCTGCCGCCGCATCGGGTTGGGATTTTAGCAGCAGATGGTTTGGTGAAGCAGGGGGACTTGCCTCCACGGAAACCATTTCCATATTGCCCGTAGACCTTAATTGTCTGCTTTATTTTATGGAAAAAACAATAGCCAAGGGCCATGGCTTAAAAGGTGACGAAGCATCCCAACAACGCTATTTGGCTTTGGCCGAGACCAGAAAGGCTTTGATTCAAGCGTATTTTTGGAACGTGACCGAAGGGTTTTATTTCGATTACAATGTTGAGGACAATTCCATGACCCCTCAACTTACCTTGGCAGGTGTTACCCCTTTATTTTTTGAAATTGCCACTCCAGAGCAAGCAGCAAAAGTCAAAGATGTGATCATGAACACCTTTTTAAAAGAAGGTGGGTTGGTCACCACATTGGAGCACAGTGGGCAACAATGGGACGCACCGAACGGTTGGGCACCTTTGCAATGGTTGGCCGTGAACGGATTGCTGAACTATGGTTATGTGGACGAGGCCAAGGAAATTATGACACGATGGTTGACACTCAACGAAAAGGTTTACGCCAACACAGGTAAAATGATGGAGAAATACAACGTAGAGGATTTGTCCCTACTATCCGGAGGAGGGGAGTACCCGACACAGGATGGTTTTGGTTGGACCAACGGTGTGGCCTTGGGATTTAAAAAAATATTGGAGGATTTGAATCGCCCAAACTAAAACAAGCTACCTACGTTCGTAAACATACGTAGCGATTCCCGGCAGTTCACTGGCCACCACTTTGATCATGGTATTATTGCTCAATTGCAATGTTCCCAACAAGGAACTGCCCTGGAAAACAATCTCCATTCCATCGCTGGCCCAAGCGCCAGTGGCACGCGACGCACCGGAACACTGCACAGCATATTGGTTGTTGGTTATTGGGGTAAGATTAAAATTTGATAGTTCAAATTGATACGTGGTGTCATCTCGTAAAATAATAGATCCAGAGATGCAATCCTCTTCATCCAATAAGTTTTTTGATGAGCTTCCATCTCCGTTAACATCCACCGCTGAACTCACGTTTACCGCAACCAAATCCCATGTTCCCACAAGCGCTGCACTGGAAAAACCACCGTTGCCGCCATCGTCATCGCTACAGGAAACAATAATCAGAAACATGGAGAGGTAAACAAAAAACGACTTGATCTTTTTCATGAAATCCCTTTTTAGGTTTTGATGAAAATACTACAATTTCAAGAATATTATTTGAATTGCCCCCGCATTTCATCGATCAGGAATAGTTTAAAGCACTAAAATTCTCGGAAACTCGTTACTGCATCATAAATAATAAACCAATAAAATGAAAAAACTTACCCAAAAAATCTTATCGATTGCTTTCATTGGTGCCACGCTAATTGGTTTTCAATCCTGTAGCGAAGATGCCATACCAGGAGAAGGCGAAGAACTTACCCAAGCGGAATTAAAAACTATTTTGACCACCGATGAAATCGCAGGAACTGCGGATACTGCTCTGGCAGAGCTTTTTGTTGGAAGTTCGGCCAAAGTGTCCACAGCCAAAGAAGGGGATTGTTATATGGCCGAGTATACCGAAACCGGATTTGTGGCAACCTTTAACAATTGCGTGCTCAACGGAACGGACAATGTAAACGGAACCGTTACCGTAACCTATGAAGCAGGGCAGGAGGCTTCCTCTTTTACAGCGACCTATCAGGATTTTTATGTGGGCACTGTTAAAATCAACGGAACAAGAAGTTACGAAATCACCGCAAGTGGAGACCAAACATCCGTTTCCTTTACGGTGGTGAGCGATATGTCCGTAGAAATGGAAGACGGCAGTATTATTTCCGAAAATGGTACCAAAACATTTAGCATCACCTTTGGTGATTCGTTGGAAACCACCATTTTCAGTCTTTCCGGTAATTGGACCGTAGAGGCCGATGGAAACACGTATTCCGTAACCACCTTGGAAGACCTTCAAGGAAACGCTTCCTGTGAATTTATAACCACCGGTTCCATGAGTGTATCCAAAAATGGATTGGCCGTTACCGTTGATTTCGGGAGCGGAGAGTGCGACAATGTGGCCACCATCATTTATCCGAACGGAGCTACCGAAGAGATTACGTTGTAATTTCCTGCAAAATATATGTGAAAGAGCGCCAGTAACCCTGGTGCTTTTTTATTTTGATAGCATTCCTGTTTAGTTTGGTTATATTTAAAGAAACAATCAGTTTATGGTGAAGGAATTGGTGGCTGCCCAAAACGACTTTTTTGCCACACAGAAAACCAAGGATGTCGGCTTTAGAAAACAGTATCTCAAAAAACTACAGCAAGAGATTGTAGCACAAGAAGATGCCATTTGCGATGCACTGTATGCCGATTTTAAAAAACCAAAGTTCGAGAGCCTGGCCACCGAGACCCAATTGGCACTGGCCGAACTAAAGCACGCCATAAAAAACATGGATACCTGGAGCAGACCTGAGCGGGTTTCGGCCTCTTGGTCCAATTTTCCCGCTAAAGAATGGATACAGCCCGAACCTTATGGAAAGGTGCTCATTATTTCCCCTTGGAACTATCCGTTCATGTTGGCCATTTCCCCTTTGATCGGTGCATTGGTGGCAGGGAACACGGCCATCATAAAACCATCGGAGTTCAGTACGCACACCTCCAAGATGCTTGCGCAGATCATTAAAAAAGTGTTTCCGCCCGAATACGTTACGGTGGTCGAAGGTGGAGTAGAGGTCGCTACGCAATTACTGGCCGAAAAATGGGAGTACATTTTTTTTACGGGAAGTACCAAAGTGGGCAAGATCGTCTATAAAAGCGCTGCCGAGCATTTAACTCCCGTTACCCTGGAGCTGAGCGGCAAAAATCCCTGTATTGTGGACGAAACGGCTTCCATAAAACTGGCCGCCAAACGAATTGCATGGGGAAAATTGATCAATGCAGGGCAAACCTGTATTGCGCCAGACTATATATTGGTGCACAAAAGCGTAAAAGATGAGCTGGTGAACCATATCCAACAGCATATCACGGAGTTTTATGGTCAAAACATAGAAGCATCCAGCGATTTTGCCCGAATAGCGACCCATAAACACTATGAGGAACTTAAAGCAATGCTTGAAGGACAGCAGGTGTTGTTTGGAGGGGATTTTAAGGACGAAGACCAATATATAGCGCCCACTTTAGTGGATGAGCCCGAACTGGACAGTACCATTATGGAAGGCGAGATATTCGGTCCCATATTACCGATCATCAGTTATGAGGATGAAAGTGAACTGGATACCTATATTTCCAAATACCCGAATTCGCTGGCGTTTTATGTGTTTTCGGGCAATAAAAAGTTTCAAAAACGGTTGATGGACCATTATTCCTTTGGTGGCGGAACCATAAACGATACCGTGGTACACATCAGCAATAAGGATTTACCGTTTGGCGGCGTGGGCCGGTCAGGAATTGGCGGTTACCACGGAAAATATACGTTTGATCTATTTTCCCATCACAAAGCAATTTCCAAAAGAGGCACTTGGTTGGATGTACCATTGCGATATCCGCCATATACCATTCCCATAGGTTTGATAAAGCGAATAAAGCATTTATTTTGATTGGTTTTGCACCTTTGGGTAGTGGAGTTTGACATTTTCTATTTTACATAACATAAATTATAGTACAAACATTAACGTATAGTAAATTGCGTATAGCTTTGCTATTTGATATGATGTAAAAAGAAATTCTGCTAATATCTCCAACGCCTCATCTCGCCATCAAATAAAATTATCCAGTGGATGAATTTATTCGCCATGTGTCCAGCGCCATTAAAAGCTCATCATTTCGTATTTATTGAAACCTTTGGTTTAAGAGTGAATTTTGGAAAGAAAAATTTCACAATCTTTTCGTCCGCTTGTCGCAAAAGCTTAAAATTTCTCTGCGAGAAAATTTCTTAGCCCTTGCTTAACTTTATTTTGATTTTTTAGAAATTAAAATAGTTGTTGAATTGTCTTCATTGGCAAAAACATTTTACCACTATCTGGAAGCTTTATAAAACCATATTTAGTGTAAAAGTTTTCCGCGTCTTCATCGATTGGATCCACAATAACAGCAAATGACCCAATCTCTTTTGAAATCAAATAACTCCTTTTCAGTGCTTCAATTAGGAGTAGTTTTCCAAGACCGTTTCCCTTGAACTTCTTACCAACTGCTAACCTTCCTAATAAAGTTGTTGGAATTGAAGCGTACGACTTAGGAAGCTTTTTTTTAAAGCTTTCCGGAACCTGTTCAAGAGGAATCCCATTATTTGACAAGGTATAATATCCTTGTACTATTTTATCTTCCCCAACAAAAACAAAGCAAGCCGATAATTTTCTTTTTACATCTTGGCTTGCTTGTTTCTGAATATAATTGTCGAGCATTTCTTTTCCGCAAGAAAACTCCTTTTTAATATGAGAACTATCTAAAGTTTCTGTTAGGAAACTCATTTCGAAACTGATTCATTGTAGTGTTTGGCAGCTTCAATTAAACTTTCATTAGGCTTACCTGCATTAACAATAGCATCAAAGAAAATTTCGCTATCTTTTTCACTTTCAATAACTTTTTCCCAATCGCTAACAATTAATTTTGCTTTTTCTTGAGTAGCAGATATAACAAAATCAGTCAGACTGCGAAAGCCTCCTAAACTAGCTGCCCTCTCAAAAAATACTTTTTGCTTCTTAGGAAGTCTAGTATCGAATCTGGCTTTTTCTTCGTTAATCGCTTTTGCTTTCATGATTATTTTTTTCAAATGTACGTATAATTTCCATACAATACAGATAATTGTACGCTTTTTTTCCGTACAACAACAACTACTATTATAAAAAATCTATTACCACATTCTAATATTATCCATTCCCTTTCTTTTTCCTTGATAAAAAAGAATCAAAAAAATCAAAAAGAAATGCGAAGCATTCACGAATACCTTTGAAAATAATAAAAGTGATATGAGTAAAATATGCTTCACAACCACATCATCTCACCAAAAAAAGCAATCAGCCTGAGGCTAATTCCTTTTTATTGTGCCTTGTGTCTTATAGCTTCGCTATTTGGGCGTAAACACCCATGCACAGGGCCGAAACGTAAAGAAAAGGTCTGGTAGACCTTTTTAGTGTAGGAGCCAGGTGGTGCGTTGGCGGCAATGCTCCACTACTCCATCTCGCCGAAAAAAGCAATCATCCACTGGATAATCACTTTTTATCGCGTGTGCCAAGCCACAAATGCGCAGCATTCATGAATTCCTTAAAAAAACAATAGACAAGCCCATGAGTAAATTCACCCCAACGCCAGCCCGCATTTTCTTCTAGCCAATCATTCATTTATCAATGTCAGCTGTGCCCAATTCTCTGTAGTTTTTAACCAAATCTTCCCAAATTTGAGGTTCTAAATGTCCAACATGTTGATCAACGAAGTCACACCCTTCTTTCGACAAACGTCCTTTTTTTGAAAATGGACCCCAATTTTCTAATTTTATGAGTTTGGCAGGTATTAAAAAGGAATTTTTGTTGATTATTTTATATTTTTTGCCGTTTTCGTCAACCTTTTCGAAAAAATTATCTTCCATAGCAATATTTTCAGGGTATTTACCAGATGTAGTTATGATTGAACCTACAAAACATTCCTTATCCAATGGTTCGATGTAAATAATAAAATGAAATCCTGCATTTCTTTTTCGATTCCTTGCCATCAAGATGTCACCTGCACTAAACATATCACTGTTACTCACCGTTGAAATTATTTTTAATATAATTCATGCCTGTTTCAGATATACGGTAGCCACCTTTATGCTTGAATACTTTTTTGGTTGCCATATTAGCTTGCATAGACGCCGATGGGTTACTCAATTTTACCCCTTGTTCTACCAATAATGAAGAAGCATCTCTTGTAGAAAAAATCCTGTCATCAGAATTCTTTTGGGCAAAATAACCGGCTAACAGCATTTTATCTACATCTTTAGCACTATTAGGCATTTTGTTATATAACTCTCCAAATGATGGTTCTTCCTCGATTTCATAGCTAGACTTATTTTTGCTATCATCATCTTTTCTTATGGGCGAAGAATCTTGTTCGTCTGGCAAAGTTCGATTAGTTTTTTGAGAGTTACCTTGATAATTACCATCATCATAAATTTTTTCTAAAAAAGAATCTATGGTTAGATTGTATTTGGCAATAAATTCTTCACTTCCTTGTATTTCAACTTCTCGCGTGGTTAGATTAATTCTAATCTTTGATGAATCATTCATTTCTAATATTTTAATTTTAAAATTATTTTTTCTGCTTCTAAAATTCCTTTCGGAGAAATATCACATGTGCCATCCCCCCTCATTTCAATTAATCTTTCCTTATGTAAAGGCTTAAGCACTAGTTGGGAAAAATTAGGCCGATTTTTATATTCTATTATACTCCTCATATCTTCAATTTCTCTAGGGCTTGAATCGAATAAGAGAATCAATACTTGGTCTTTTGCAGGAAGCTTGGTATCAAGAATCCTTTCAAAACCATCCTCTTTCCATATTAAGTCTAAATTTCTCTCAATGATTTTATCAATTAACTCTTGGGTATCAGAGATACTGAGTCCAGATGCTAGTCGCACAATTTCTGCAAGCACCCATTTGACGGAATAGAAAATATAAGTAGCATCCATTTTATTTGGAGAAATTGCCCCAACATGCCCTACTCCTCTTTTATTTCGAATATTAAAAATTGCTTTAAGTGTTCTTGGTATCAAGATTCTATATGACTCATGGATGCCAGAACAGTTTTCATATCCCTTAAGTACTTGATCACTAAAGTTTGCAAGCTTATCATTATAAGAGGTAGCATTGCCGAATAATTCTATCTCTAATATACGTCTTGCTGATTCAACAAAATGACCCGCATCAAGTTCACTTGGTTTCCACTTTTGTAAGACATAATTTTCTTCGATTTCTTTATATGAATCGAGAAGTTTATCCGCAACCTCAGTACCATACTTAGACTCCAATATAGTATGAACCTTGCCTCTACTCATCCTTAAGCTTATATATCAATTCCTCTGCAGCTTTAATTCCTGGCCTAATTAATTTTGCGGATTGGGATTGTCCCGAGCCACTAATCAAAAAATACTTTTTTTGATTATTCATAATTGCCGAAAAATTTCCCCGGTCAATTTCGCCATAATCTGTACAAACCTCTCTCAATTCTTTAAATGATATTTCGTTATGTCCAAGTTTCATTTTCCCCCACATATAAAGTAGAATGACACTAATCATTTTCTTAGATGTGGTATTTCCTGGTACGTCAGCTATCACCTTTACAATCTCACCGTCAATTACCACAACATCTTGAAAATCAAGAATATCTTTTTCAGAGGCAGTATTCTTTTCTTCAACATAATCTACCACATCGATTTCCTCAGTAGAGGGTAAATACATCTTAGATTTAGGAGGTATGGACATTTCATCCTGTATAACCAGTTTTTCAAGACTACCCTGGATAATAGACTTAAAATTTTCAATCTGTTCATTAACAAAATTTTCATTGCCAGAAATCTCAAATTCTTTGCTCTTCAATGAGAACCTTATTTTGGCCTTATGTGATTTCTCATTTTCACTCATGATAAAAATATTTTTAATTAATGAAAACATTTTATCAATATGTATGCCATAATTAATAATTTGTGGCAGGGCTTTTTAAGTTCAGTATATTTTATCGACAATAAGCATATAAATTTGATTAAGTGTCAGTTACTGACAATGCTACTGACATTTTCAAGATTAACATGACAAAAATTCACTTTTGAATAAGGACTAAACTGTCATTCACAATAAAATAATTAATCTAAATAAATATTTTTTTATATTTTTATACTTTACAAAATGCTGTTTATAAGATTATTATAATAAAATATAAAAATATTTTTATTATTTATAAACATGTATTTTAAATGTTTTTTTAAAGTAAAATATTAAAATTTAAATCGTCCCACTCCATACACTTTCACCTCCCCCACTCTCCTTCGACTTCTCTCAGGATAGGTTCAGGTTCGGCAAAACAGTATTCCATTACATTTTTTAAAAGGAAATTTTTAGAAGAAATTTTTCAGGAAGTGCAGTACAAACTTTGCCAACGCACCATCTCGCTCAAAAAAGAAAAGGTCTAACAGACCTTCACTTTTATGCCGTACCAAAGCTAAAGTTCCATAATGCAGAACATTATAATGTAAATACAGCTGATGCGTTAGCGCTATTTTGTAGAAACCAAAAGCTCCCGAATATCCACATCAAGAATTTCTGCAATTCGTTTGAGATCTTTTAAATGTGGTTGGGATTTATTGTTGCAGATAGCGGTTATTGAAGTCGTGCTTTTTCCAAGTTTCTCTGCAAGCCAAACTTGTGACTTTCCTTGGATTACCAACACTTCTTTTATCCTGTTAATTCTATCTGCCATGATATTGTTTAGATACTACAAGATATAATTCAGGCTTGTTAAAATGTAACTTCAACTTTCATTTATATAACCAATACTTTGCTCTTAAAATATTTTTATATAAGTTTATCTTAACTTTATTTAATTCTGTTTTATATAAATAAAAGTCATGGTTAACCTCTAGTTGTTAATAACTTTACACTAATAGTCATATGATTCCCAAAGAGATTAACCTACTCCCCCTTATCTCCTACTTTGAAGTTTGCCATGAAGGAGACTTGCTTTGCTTTGTCCAATGGTTGGACAAGACCATTTATATGTTGCATTACCTACCTGTAGATGCTTTTACAGAAACGGAGCGCCAAAATGTATGTCATGTGCTTATGGAGCTTAAAGAGGCTGTTCTAAAAATCCATATGGAGCAAATCAATTCTGCCTAAACTCCATTCCATACACTTTCAACTCCCCCACTCCCCTTGGACTTCGCTCTGGGCACATTATAGTACAAGCCGAAGTGCAAATAGCTTATATTAGTAGCGGATCTCTAAAAAATACCCATGTACAAGAAAATGATACTGTTGAGCTTGGCCCTTGTTGTTTTGCAGACCGGTCATGGCCAACAGAACGAAGGAACCCCTGCTGGTTCGACCGCTTACTATACAGACGTCACCACATCGCATTTGCCATACAAAGACCTACAATTGCTCAGCATGGATGCCGGAATCGCTGATTTGGACCAGGATGGGGACATGGATATTTTGATCGCCAATGAGCACAGGCCCAACATTCTGCTCATCAATAATGGAAAAGGAAGCTTCACTAACGAGAGTGCCTTGCGGATACCTCAGGTAGATCATGATAGTGAGGATATCGGCTTTGCCGATTTTGACTTGGATGGCGACCTGGACATCATCGTGGTCAGTGAGGACGACAAGACCAATGAGCTCTACTTGAACAATGGCGATGGTACTTTTAGCGATGGTGGCGACAGGATTCCGGTGACCGGAACTTCCAATTCCGTAGTTGTTTTTGATATCAATTCCGATGGTAGCCCCGATATTTTGATCGGCAACAATGGCCAGAACAATATGTTGATCAATGACGGAACGGGTCATTTTAAAGATGAGACCCTTGAGCGGTTTGGTGCATTTATAGATGTTACACAAGACCTTACCCTTGCCGATGTGGACAAGGACGGGGACCAAGATGTACTGGTGGGCAATGAGGATGCCAATAGAATATTGATCAATACCGGAAATGGCTTTTTTGAAGATCAATCTTCCGATAGGCTCCCCTACCGCAGTGAACCCGAGGAAACCCGCGAAGTGGTTGTAGCGGATATAGATGGGGATGGTGATCTGGACATCCTATACGGCAATGTTCAGGCTTTTGTGGACAATGCCCTGAGGCAAAACCGGTTATTACTGAACGACGGAAAAGGCTTTTTCACGGATATTACTGCCACCCATTTACCCAAAGATGACAATCGTTGTTTTGGAGTGGCCTTTTTGGACATTGATCGTGATGGTGATCCGGACATTATGACCGGAAATACAAATGGGCCCCGATTTGGCGGCAACACACCATACAGCGTTTACCTGAACAATGGTGAAGGAAAGTTTACCGAAGGAACTGAGAAGATCATTCCAGAGGGCATATCCGGTAGAGGTTTTGATATCGATTTTGTGGATTTGAACGGGGATGGCATCAATGATCTTTTCTTAAGCAATCGCGGTTCACAGGATTTTCTGCTTTTGGGTGTCAAAAAATAAGCATTGGACAAGGTAGTTTAAACCACACCTTTATTTAGAAAGTGCTAGATTAACTTTTCATCAGGATCGGGCAGTAAGCTTTGCTTGTCTTAGGCCAACGCTTCATTACTTTGTTTATTTCCTTTTGGATACGGCCAGCCTAAAACTCAATAATACCAATACAATGGATAAAGGGGTAAAAATGGTTCGTTCCATAGCTCCCTTGGCCATTATGTTTCCTATTAGACTTATGGCAAAAAAGCCCCCCATTATCCAAATAGCGATATCCGCAACCTTTTGTAATCTCTTGATCTTAAGGTAATCCAATTTAATGCTAACCATCAAAATGAATACAAGGGTCAACACAATAGCAAATCCCTCATAGGCGATTACTTGCGATTTGTCCTGAATTGACCCACCCCAAGTTTGATCGTAGGGTAGCACATCCAATAGTACCAATACATGAAATACGACCAATAATGATAAAAGCATCAAGAGGAGCCTTCCTGCTATTTTCATATTGCAATGATTGAATACAGAACAATGTATAAAAAAACGAAGAAAACCAATGGTAGTAGCGTATCTCCTGTAATTTGTTCTTATGCTTCAGCTTCAACACAAACGTAGTGGTGTCCTATTTTGAGGGTTTACCATGTGAAAAAGGAAGAAAAGTGTACAGTTTTAATAAAAAACAAATCAAATTTGGATACTACACCATTAAATATTCAAAGAAAATCCTTTTTTACTAGGATTTCTGCAAAAAAGTATTAGATTATAATAAGGAATTGTAAACTAAAATTAATATATGAGGCAACTAAAGATTACCAAACAAATTACGAACAGGGATACCAAATCATTGGAAAAATATTTTCAAGAAATTTCCAAAATCGATTTGATAACTGCAGAAGAAGAAGTAGAACTGGCCAGAAGAATTCGTGAAGGTGATCAAGCTGCACTTAATAAATTAGTAAATGCCAACCTGCGTTTTGTGGTGTCCACCGCAAAACAATACCAAGGAAGTGGATTACGGCTTTCCGACTTGATCAACGAAGGAAACATAGGTTTGGTGAAAGCAGCCAAACGTTTTGATGAAACAAGGGGATTTAAATTTATCTCCTACGCGGTTTGGTGGATCAGACAGTCCATACTACAGGCCATTTCACAAAACTCCCGAATGATACGGTTACCCCTCAATAAAATCGGTGAAATAAGTAAGATAAAGAAGGTCGTTTCATCTTTGGAACAAACCCATCAAAGAACTCCAAGCGCGGCCGAAATAGCCAATGAGCTTGATATGAGTTCCGCCAAGGTAAAACTGGCCATGAAAAATACAGGAAAACACTTGTCCATGGATGCGCCTTTTAGGGATGGTGAATCTTCCAACCTTTACCATGTCATAGAATCAAAGAACGCTTCGAGCCCCGATGATAAAATGATAAAGGATTCCCTAAGCGCCGATATTAACCAAGCATTAAAAACCCTCCCAGATCGTGAGAGCGAAATTATACGACTTTATTATGGTCTTGGACAACGGACTCCAAAAAGTCTAGGTGAGATAGGCGAACTATTTGGTATTACCCGGGAACGTGCGCGACAAATTAGGGAAAAAGCCATCCGAATATTGAGAAAGCGTTCGCACAACCAGGTATTACAGGCCTATTTGTAGTGAGCGGCAAATAATATACAGAAAAGCCAACCTTAAGGTTGGCTTTTCTGTTTTTGATTATACTGGCATTTCCTTTTAGGACAACTCTTCAGCTACCATTTGGTCTTTTGTAATACCGAGTGCTTCCAAATCTTTTTGTACGGACTTCATCATGGGTGGTGGTCCGCAGAGATAAAACTTGGCGTCCTTATCCGTAATGTGCTCTTTTAAAAACTGGGAGTCTATAAAACCGTGCGGATACTTACTGCTCTGCTCATCGGAAAGAATATTGATAAAATCCTTACCCAGCCATTTTTCAAATTCCGCTTGCATTATAATATCCCTTTCGCGCTTATTGGCGAACAACAACCGATTTCCTTCCAACTGGTTCTTTTGGGCCAAATCCCTAAAGATGGCAATAAAGGGGGTTACCCCTGCCCCACCGGCCAAAAATACGCCGGGACCCTGGTAGGATATGGCGCCCCAAACGTCTTCCAACAACAAATGGTCGCCTTGTTCCAGCGTTTGTAACATATCGGTTACGCCATTATGGTCGGGATATACTTTTATGGTAAACTCCAAAAAGCCATCGTCGGGAAGTCCCGTAAAGGTAAACGGGCGCTTTTTTTCCCGCCAGCCTTCCTTATCCAGCGCAACTTCGGTAGCCTGACCGGGCTCAAAATCATAATCGGCCGGTCGTTGGGTCCGAATTTGAAGTACGTTATGGGTTATAAAACCTATTTCTTGAATTTTTACTTTATGTGGCATGTAGTGTTTTTGGTCGTTAAAAAATGTATTCTCTTCTTTTTTAGGGTGTCCGCCCTTAAAAAGCTACGTTACCTTTTAAACGTGAGCACCCTTCTCCTATCAACGGATGCCCAGCACTACTTTTTTAAAGTGACTTTTAGATGAATATCCGCTTTTAGCAATTTTGAAATGGGGCATACCTCTTTGGCCTTATGTGCAATTTGCTGGAATTGCTCAGCATCTATCTCGGGAATGTCACCCTCTAAATCCAAATTGATGGTGGTCACCTCTCCATCTTCAAAGGTTACGGTGGCAGCTGTATCCAAGCTATCGGGCGTAAATCCTTCCTCACCCAATAAAAAACTTAACTGCATCGCAAAACAACCGGCATGTGCCGCCCCTACCAATTCTTCGGGATTGGTACCTTTTTTTCCATCCTCAAAGCGGGTGTGAAACGAGTAGGACGTTTTGTCCAATATCCCACTTGCTGTGCTTAATGTTCCTTTTCCTTCTTTGCCCGAACCTTTCCACTGGGCATGTGCGTTTCTTGTAAATTTCATGTATTATCTTTTTAATTTTATTTAAATCTATTTATGCGTTTTGTTTGGCATTGGCCATGGGATAATCCGTATACCCTTCTTTACCGGGGGTGTAAAAAGTATCCTTGTCCCATTCGGCCAGTTCAAGACCTTGCTCAAACCGCTCTACCAAGTCCGGATTGGAAATAAATGGTTTACCGAAGGCCACCAAATCCGCATTTCCCGAGGCAATGACCTCATTTCCGGAATCCTGGTCGAATCCTGCATTGATCATTAATGTACCATTGTACAAAGGCCTAAAATGTTTCGCAATTTCCGTTACCGCGTAGGGTATATCGGAAACATCCGTAAATGGCTCAGATAAATGGATGTAGGCCAAATTGTAATCATTCAATTTTTTGATGATGTATTCAAATGTGGGAATGGTGTCTTCATCCATGGTCATTCCAAAAACCCCGTTTAGCGAAGGATTGAATCGAGCTCCGATTTTTTCCTCTGGAATAACTTCCTTGACCGCGTCCAATACTTCAAAAAAGAACCTTGCTTTATTCTCATGGCTTCCACCATATTCATCGGTCCTTTTATTGGAGGTGCCATTAAAAAACTGATGGAAGAGATAGCCGTTGGAGGAATGGATCTCTACGCCATCAAACCCTGCTTCTACTGCATTTTTGGCAGCATTCTTAAAATCTTCCACCGTGGTTTTAATATCGGCTTTGGTCATTTCCTTTGGGGTTACGGTATCTTTAAAACCATCGGGGGTGTACGATTGCTCGTTTGGATTTATCGCTGATGGCGCCAAAGGCAATTCCCCATCATGAAAATCCGGATGTGATATTCTACCGACATGCCATAACTGGATAAAGATTTTACCGCCTTTGTCGTGAACCCGTTTGGTCACCTTTTTCCATCCCTCTACTTGGGCTTTGGTATGTATTCCGGGGGTGTTTACATATCCTACCGCACGTTCGGATACTTGGGAACCTTCGGTGATGATTAAACCCGCAGAGGCACGTTGTTCATAATATAGCCCTTGGAGTTCGTCGGTCGGCTTATTTTCGTCGTTAACAGCCCTGCTTCGGGTCATTGGTGCCATAACGACACGGTTTTTTAAGCTTATATTCTTGTTGTAAGGAGTAAGTAAGTTTTGCATATTTCTAATTTTGTTCACCAGAAATATACAATGAGAAAAAGCCAAAATGATTGACCTAGATCAATTAGGTTTTTTTTAACGCTTTCATTTTTCTTCGAGCACGGCTAAGGCCCTCTGCGGAAACACCCAAGTAATTAGCTATTTGATAGTTGGGAACACGGTCCTCAATATTTGGATAACTTTCGCAGAATTCCATATACCGTTCTTTAACGCTTTTTCCCAAGGAGGATAGAATACGTTTACGGAGCGAGATAAACGCACTGGTGACCAATAGCCTAAAATAACGTTCAAATATGGGAGCTTGCTGAAATAGGGTCTGTAAATCATCGTGATTGATGGCCAATAAGGTGGAATCTTCCAGGGCTTCAATATACAATTTGGAAGGCACCCCATTGTAAAATGCGTCAAAATCGCCGAGCCACCAGTTCTCTATGGCAAATTGAACAATGGTCTTGTTTCCCTTCTTGTCCAAATAATAAGCGCTTAAACAGCCCTCTACCACAAAATACTCGTGTTTTACATAGGTATTCGGACGTAATAAAAATTTGCCTTTGGCAACAGCGACTTCCCTAAGTTTTGAGGCGAACAAAAGCAAATCCTCTGGTCTTGCAGCCACCTGGTTCTTCACGTGCTCAATTAGCGGTTCATGGGTCATAAAACTATAAAAAAGTTAGTGTTAGGGGTATATTCTTATGGTTGTGTTCAATGGAAAGTAGCGCATGTGCACGAACAAGAACACTATTCTTTCATAAAGACCATACAGTGCTGCCATGGTAGATTGTCGGCATTCATTTCCTTGACAGCCTGTGCTTCGGATTTAATACCCAGCAGCTTGACCATCCTTTCTTGATTCTGATGCACCTGTATAAACTCGGTTCTCCAAATCAACCCCTATAGCTTGGTATCCACCGAACATCCCCACGCCAAAGCCAATACGGTGGCCTTTTTTACGTAATTCCCTCAGTGTTTCCGTATCAAAACCGCTTTCAAGATATAAGGTACCCCCATTGGTCATTTTGGACCCTGTAGGTTGCGAACTACCGCGGTGCCGCATTCTTGGAGCATCCCCAGCTTCTTGCAAGTTCATTCCAAAATCAACGATGTTCACTACAATCTGTGCATGGCCCTGAGGCTGCACCGCTCCACCCATAAGACCAAAACTTATCCACGGTTTACCATCTTTGGTTATAAATGCTGGGATAATGGTGTGAAATGGGCGTTTACCGGGCTCCAATGCATTGGCATGGCTTCTATCTTGAACATTGAACATTTGACCGCGGTTCTGAAGTACAAAGCCCAATCCATCAGGCACCATCCCGGATGCAAACTCGGAATAGATACTTTGTATAAACGAAACCATGTTACCATCTTTGTCGGCTACGGTCAAATAGGTTGTATTTCCTGTTTCTATTTCCATATCACCAGCGGGATAGGTATCAGCCGGTTTGTCGGGGCTCATAAGGTTCCTTCGTTGCGAAGCATATTCCTTTGACAACAGCGTTTCCAAAGGAATCTTGTTGAATTCCGGATCGGCATAAAACTTGGCCCTGTCCTCATAGGCCAACTTTTTGGCTTCTGTGAGCACATGTAGGTATTCGGCACTACCAAAACCCATTTCGCCGATATCAAAGCCTTCAAGAATATTCAACATCTGCAGCGCAGCGGTACCTTGTCCGTTGGGTGGAAGTTCCCAAACGTCGTAACCCCGATAGTTCACGGAAACCGGCGTTACCCAATTGGAGGTGTGACTGGCCAAGTCCTCATAACTTAAAAATCCGCCATGTTTTTTCATGTAGCTGTCAATAGTCTTCGCAATGGAACCTTTATAAAAGGCATCACGACCCCCTTGGACAATTTGTTTATACGTGTTGGCCAAATCCTGGTTTACAAATACTTCTCCTTTAACGGGAGGTCTTCCAGAAGGCATATAGGTTTGGGCGAAACCCGGTTGATCTTTTAGTCCTTCGTAACTGGACGCCATTTCATAGGCAATGACCTCCGATACCGGAAATCCATTGTTTCCATAATCTATGGCCGGTTGCAAAATATCCTCCATGGATAACCGTCCAAATTTCTCATGCAATGTGAACCAGCCATCTACGCATCCTGGAACCGATACCGGTAATGGACCATAAAGAGGGACATATTTCATCCCTTTTTCCATAAAATAATCAATGGATAAGGATTGGGGTGCCCTGCCACTACCGTTTAAACCATATAATTTCTGTTCTTCGGCAGACCAAACTATGGCAAATACATCTCCCCCGATACCACAACTTGCTGGTTCTACAAGCCCAAGTACAGCGTTGGCCGCTATGGCAGCATCAATTGCGCTACCTCCTTTTTTTAGGATATCCAAAGCAACTTGTGTGGCCAAGGGTTGACTTGTTGCGGCCATACCGTTCTGTGCTAAAATTTCAGAGCGTGTGGTGAAGGTTTCCCCTGTCAATCGGTCTTGTGCATTAACCATGCCTCCCAAGAAGACCATGGCAATGAAGGAAGATAAAATTTTCATTTTCAACTTTTTAAAAGGTAGTTCCGATTTGAACCAAAGTGATTCAAAATCATTGGATTAATTCAATTGTTGGTTTGTTCCTTTAAATATAGGCATAGTAGAGCCAATTCACTTGGCTATCCGAAAAAAGTTGCTATTGAAATCAGAGTTAAGACATTTTAATTACTTGTAGATAGGTTATCGCTTTTGTTCCCAACCTATAATATTTAACCATAAAAAAAACCACCCAAAGGGTGGCTTTTCTACTCTTTTATAAAAGAGCGTATATTAAAATGGTATGCTTATAGAATCTCAACCACTTCTAGGTCGAATACCAAATCTTGTCCGGCCAAAGGATGGTTGGCATCAATGATAATGTCTTCCTCCTCTACCTTAGCTACCCTAAATTGTTGCTCTTGACCAGCAGCATTGGCTCCAACCAAGCCCATTCCAACTTCTGGTGTAAGGTCTTCCGGCAATTGTGACTTGGATATCTTTTGGAAAAGTGCATCGTTTACCTCTCCATACGCATCTTTTTTATCGATGGTGATGGTTTTCTTTTCATTAACGGCCATATCTATAAGTCCCTTTTCAAAACCAGGTATCAACTGACCTTCGCCCAATTTTATTTCTAACGGATCTCTTTGCAATGAGCTGTCAAAAACCTGCCCATTGGTCAATTTACCCGTGTAATGAACTTTTACAGTGTCATTTTCTTTTACTTTACTCATAATGTTTGTTTACAGTTTTAAAATCAAAACGTTGCAAATATATGAGGTATAAAATGGTTAAACGAAAGAGTTGGCCCTTGCTTTCTGAAAAATGGGATTTTAAACAAATATTTAACGGTATAAGCCCATTTATTTTTCAATAATCAAATTTTCGGCATAGCGTATCCCCGAGGCGATCATGTTTTTACGGTTTTTGGCTTTTGCTTCAAAAGAATCCAGGGTACTTCTATCCAATTTTCTGCCCATTATAAAAACCGTGGATGGATGTTGCAATGTAGAAAGATCCGATAAGGGGTTACGGTCCACCAATATGAAATTTGCGACCTTCCCTCCTTCAATGGTTCCCATGTTGTGCATGATCGAATGTGTTTGGGCAGCATTTACGGTAGCCGTTTTCAGTACTTCGTAATTGGACAGCCCCGCTTCTTTATAAAACTCCAGTTCTTTATGAATGGAAAACCCAGGGGCTGTAACACCGATACCGGCATCGGTGCCGCAAATGATCTTCACATTGGCTTCATGCAGTTTTTTTATGATGTACAAATGAAATTCATGTTGATCCTTAATCCGTTCCGTTACCGAAGCGTCTTCCAGTTTGCTATTGTGCCATCTATCAAACTGCGCCTTGCTATCCTCCTTTCTGATCAATGGGTTGATATATTCCAATGCCTTGGATTCCAAGATATTATCGTCTATCAACATCTGATAGATATTATGGTAAACAACCAATGTTGGGCAATGGGCACTGTATTTTGCTCCCGCATACAGATCGATCACTTCTTTTAGTTTAACCGTATCCAAGGTATAATTCAGTGGTTGTTGAATAAACTCTTCCGTATGTTCTATGGATTTAATCTGAGGGTCAAAATGATAGGAATACGGTACTTTTTGCGAAGGATGGGCAACAATATCCACATTTGATACTTTGGTTTGTTCAAGAACGGCTTCAAATATGTCCGGGGTCAACCCGTAATAGGTTTTGATAAAATCGTAACCACGCTCCTTATAGGAAACCACTTTGTCCTTTGCCTCTTCTGGAGTTGTCAAATTCAAGTTATCATCACCTATAAACTCAGGCCCTGTAAGTTTTGGACCGGAAGTAAAGAACAGGGGTGAAACAATTTCATTGGAATTCACATCTTCCTTTATCCGTAAGTGCATGGGCATGCCCCATACATTTCGAACGGCAGTAACGCCATTGGAAAGGTAAAGCCCCAATTCGTATCTGTCCCAAACATGGACATGCATATCAATTAAACCCGGCATTAGATAGCTGTTTTCAGCATCAATGACATCCACACCCTCGATAGCAATATTTGCTGCAACGTCCTGAATAACTCCATCTTTGATGTACACCATTTGATCTTTAAGAACAGTGTCGTTAGTCATCGGGATAACATTCGCATGCGTGATCAGATAAGTGTCGACATTCCCATCGGACAGATTGTCAATTTTCAAATAACTCGTTTTTTGGGAATCGACCCCGATAATGATAAGAACGGCGATGATCAGAAGACCAACAAGAGCAAAAACAATCTTTACGAATCGTTTTAGAATTTTCATGGATATATTAAATAAATTTTTACTGTCCTATCTGACGCTTTGATTTCAAATCTGTTACGTTATTTAGCAAAATTTTCCTTAGTCAACCTTTTCCATCCAAAGTTTTCAAGGTTCATTCACCAAGACTTTTTTTGCAGTCACCATCTTTTGCTTTGTTCTTAAACCGAACAGTGGCCGTAAAAACCAAACCCTACGGATCAGGAACTCATAAATAAGATAACACACGGCAAAAGTGAAAACAATTATTCCCAACAATTGAATCCATGGGTCAATCCTTAAAGGCAAGATCAACAGAGCTCCAAAATACATGACGAACATATGGATGATGTATACCGGATAGGCGGCCTGGCTCAAATAACCCAATATTCGGTTCGGTTTGTTAAGATAGCGATATCCAAGTCCGAACACGCCAAAAATCCAGCAATTGGACTCCAAAGCCATAAGATAACCCGGTGCTTCCAATTGGAATTCAAGATAACGCACCACATACAATACCAGGGCAAGGGCCAAATAGCCCCAATGCCATTTTTTAACGGTGTCCCAAAAATGTTGACCGCTGTAAACCAATAGATAACCAAAAAAGAAAGCCAATCCTCCTAAAAAGAAGCCGTGCCAGGTTTCCGCATACAAGGAATATATCTGTGGCTTTACCCAAATGGCCTCCAACATAAAAATCAGGGACACCAACAATGGGCCAAAGGGATTGGACATCAGCTTGTTCAAAATTTGCTTGAACTTCCCTCCTTCCCTATGCTTTAACAAATAGAAGATGGGCAAAAACAACAACACGTAGCTAAAAATGTTCCCCAGAAACCACAAGTGGCCCATGTGCGGATAATACCCTAATGGCAAATTATAGAATTTTTGAAAGATGAACATGTGCAAGGGGGCGATGGCAACGATCCCGAATAACAAGGGCAACAAGATCCGTCTGTACCTTTCGCCTATCAATTGTTTCCAGTTCCGTTTGCGCATGGCAAAATAAAGTCCCATGCCCGATACAAAGAACAAGATCGGAATACGCCACACATTGAGCATGGTCATCGGTATCCATAAACCCTCCAAAGGTTGTTCACTTTTTACAAAGCCTATAAACATGGCCCAAGGCTGAAAAATAATCGCAATATGATACATTAAAAGCAGGGCAATGGTGATGACCCTTAACCAATCAATATCGTGTCTACGTGTTGTTTTCATGACTGTTGTTTTTTGTTTGATTACTGTAGCATTACGGCAATGGTAGGACGTGCTTTTTCTACCTCGGCCAAATCCAGTTGTAGTCCAATCGGAGCCAATTGCTGCTGCATCATTTCATAAATAGGTTTCATATCCTCAAAAGAACCCATAACGGTCTCGCGCGGAGTCGCGCCAAAATTGTTTCTTGCGGACTTGTCGGCTCCGGCATCCATCAACATTTGAACGGCCTCAACCCTACCAAAGAAAGCGGCCACGTGAAGCGCAGTGGCGCCATCGTTGTTTTTGATCGTCAAATCTGCATCGGCATCGACCAATGCTTGGGCAATATCCCTTTTATCAAAAGTAATGGCCGTAATCAATGGGGTAGATCCGCTCAACGCATCCTTTTCGTTAATATCGGTTCCTGCCGCAATATGCTGTTTAACCGCATCCAAGTTTCCAGCGACCACGGCAGCAGAAAGGGCCATGTCTGGCGCTTTAACTTCTGTTTGGGCTGTTGATACCCTATCGAACCCTGACTTTTTTTGTCCGCAAGCGGACAAGCTTGTCGTTACAATAAGGAGCGCATACATTACATTTTTCATTGAATTGTTTTTAAAATTTTTCATGACTTTTCGTTTTAAGTGTTGAACAATAAATTTTACATTACAAAGGTTCCCCAAAACATGATGCAGCACTAATCACCTATGCTGCGTTGTATATAAGTCCTGCACAGTCCATAAAAATTATGATGCAGTGATATGAATTATGCGGCAAAACCTTCATTTTTGCCCTGAAAAGGAATCGTTTATCTTTGTTAAGTCCATGCAGCTATTAATCTGCAAACCACCATGCTAGACAAACCGAAAGGGCAGAAATTTACCGAGGAAGCCAAATCCATTGTTCTACAACATCTTAGCGATGAACACTTTGGCGTATCGGAACTGGCCAATGCCATGAACATGAGCCGCTCCAGTCTGCTGCGTAAATGCAAAAAACAAACAACATTGTCGGCCAGTCAGTTTATTCGGCAAATACGTTTGGAGGAGGCTATGGAATTGCTCCATGATTCCGATCTTACTGTTTCGGAAGTGTCTTATCAGGTAGGTTTTGGCAGTACCTCTTATTTTATCAAATGTTTTCGGGAACATTACGGTTACCCTCCCGGTGAAGTTGGCAAACAGGGCATGGAAGAAAAAAAAGAGCTGGTATCGCCTTCTTTTCTAAAAATCTATAGATGGGCTTTTGTAGCCTTGGCCATTTTAATCGGTGGTGGTATCGCATATATCCTAATGCCCTCCTACCCTCGTACTGCGGATACAGTGGAAAAAACGAGCTTGGAAAAATCCATTGCGGTACTTCCATTTAAAAATGAGAGCAGTGATACCACTAACTTATATTTTGTAAATGGTTTAATGGAAGCTTCGTTGGGCAACCTTCAAAAAATTGAAGATTTGCGGGTAATCAGTCGGACATCGGTGGAAAAGTATCGAAATTCCGATCAGAACATAGGTGATATTGCTTCAGAATTGAATGTAAATTACATTGTGGAAGGCAGTGGTCAGAAAGTGGGCGATCAAGTAATGCTCAACATCCAGTTGATAGATGCAATTACCGATACTCGAATTTGGGGCGAACAATATACCCACGAATTGGTGGATATTTTTGCCGTGCAGAACGAAGTGGCCAAGAAAATTGCCGACGCCATCAAGGCGAAGGTGACTCCGTCGGAATTGGAACAAATCGATAAAAAGCCTACCGAAAATATAGCGGCCTACGATTATTATCTACAGGCAATGGAGCCATTTAACCGGGGAACTGCCGAAGGACTCGAAGAAGCGATTCCATTGTTCAAAAAAGCCCTGGAAGAAGACCCAAGCTTTGCATTGGTCTACGCAGATTTGGCGATTGCTTACTATTATCTTGATATCTACAAAAAGGAAAAACAGTATACGGAAATCATCAATAACTATGCTGACAAGGCGCTCTTGCACGATTCCAAACTGACCGAAAGCTTGATTGCAAAGGCCTTGTATTATATGCACATCGGGGATTATAGATTAGCAGTCCCGCATTTGGAAAAAGCTTTGGAATACAACCCCAATTCTTCGGCGGTAGTGAATATGTTATCCTCCCTTTACGCCAATAGCCTGCCCGATACAGGAAAGTATTTGGAATATGCCCTAAAGGGCATTCAACTGGATGTTGCGGATAACGATACGGCCAAGAGCTTTATATATCTGCATCTGAGCAATGCCCTGATACAGTCTGGATTTACAGATGAGGCTTTGGAATATATCGACAAGTCACTTGAACTATTTCCCCAAAACCCTTATGCCCCTTACCTAAAAGCCTATATTCAGTATGCGAAGAACGGGGACATCGAGCAAACCTTAAATGACCTTAAACGAGAACTTCAAAAAGATACTTCCCGATTGGATCTTTTACAGGAAGTGGCCAAACTACATTATTTTCAAAAGGAGTATGATAGTGCGTATCATTACTACAAGCCCTTTCATGATATTAGAGAGCAAAGAGGGTTAACTATTTACCCGCAGGAGGATATTAAAATCGGGGTTGTTTATGAGAAAATGGGATTCCAAAAAGAAGCCGATGAATTATTGAAATCCTACACCGAGTATTGTGAAAACGACCAATCCATGTATCAACCGGCAAGTATGGCCGTAAAATATGCCTACGAAGGAAAAACGGACCAAGCCATTGAACAATTGGAGGCATTTGCCAAAAAGAACCATTTTCAATATTGGATCCTTTTGTTTATGGGATTGGACCCCAACCTTCAAAAACTTGAGACTAACCCAAAATACGAAAAGGTGATGCAAAAAATAGAGGATAGGTTTTGGGAGAACCATGATCGGCTCAAGGAAATCCTGCAAGAGAAAGAGTTGCTTTGAACGTGGTTTTTTTCAACAATCCGAACCTCCTCAAGAACTATCTCATTTTTTCATATCTTGGTAGCTTAAGTCATCAATAAACTAACTAAATGAAAAAAAATCTCTACCTCTTGGCCTTGGCCATGTTTTTAGGGTTTTCAACGCTTTTCGCGCAGGACAAAAAGCAAGAAACCGACAGTACCAAAAAAGCAACCAAGGAACTTCCCCTAGAACCTGAAAGAACAATCTCCTTTACCACCGAAGAAGGCACTTGGCTTTCTTTGGACGTTAGCCCGGATGGCAAAACCATCATTTTTGATATGATGGGCGATTTATACACCATCCCGGTACAAGGAGGAAAAGCCACCAAAGTCACCGAAGGAATGGCCTATGATGTACACCCAAGGTATAGCCCCGATGGAAAATCCATTGTATTTATTTCCGATAAAAGTGGCTCCGATAATATTTGGACTTTGGATTTGGAATCCGAAGAAACCAAACAGATCACCAAGGATAAAAATCAGAACTTCTTTTCAGCCGATTGGAGTCCCGATGGTGAATATATCGTTGGTGCACGCGGTCGCCGAAACATAAAACTGCACATGTACCATAAAGATGGTGGCAGCGGTGCACAGCTGATCGATAAACCCGACAACCTGAAAACCATCGACCCGGAGTTTGCCCCGGACGGCAAGCTCATTTATTTTTCAAGAAGGATGAGGGCATGGAACTATAATGCACAACTGCCGCAATATCAATTGGGCACTTATAGTATGAGTGATGGTGGCGTTTCTACCATTACCTCCCGATATGGCTCTGCATTTACCCCTACCCTTTCCCCAGATGGCAAATGGTTAGTGTACGGAAGCCGATTTGAAACAGAAACAGGACTAGTACTGAGAAACCTGGAGAATGGTGATGAGCGCTGGTTGGCCTATCCGGTTCAAAGGGACGAACAGGAATCCATTGCTCCCCTTGGTGTATTGCCAGGTATGGCCTTTACTCCAGATAGTAAAAATTTGGTGGCCAGCTACGGAGGTAAAATTTATACGATCAATATTGAGTCCAATACGGCCACAGAAATACCTTTTGAAGTAGATGTAAACATTGAGTTGGGACCACAACTCAAATTTAAATACCCCATTGAAGATACCCCTGAAGCTTTGGTCACACAGATTCGTGATGGAGTACCCTCGCCAGATGGGAGCAAATTGGTCTTTACAGCTTTAAATAGGCTGTATGTGATGGACTTGCCCAACGGAACACCGGAGCGATTGACCAAAAACGATTTTACAGAAGCCCAGCCCACTTGGTCGCCAGATGGGGAAAACATTGTTTTCTCCTCTTGGGAAACAGATGGTGGCCATTTATACAAAGTGAATGCCAATGGACGTGGAAGGGTCGAAAGGTTGACCCAAGAAGCAGCTATATACAGCAACCCGGCCTGGTCCTATAAAAACAACCGGATTGTATTTACAAAAGGTTCCGCGCAAGTTTATAGGGACGCTATCGGACCAAGGGCCAGAGGCGCGCAAGAAGATTTGGCATGGATTTCTGCAAATGGTGGAAAAGTTACCGTTATCGACAAAGCAGAGGGGCGTTCAAATCCGCACTTTACCAAAGTGGACGATCGTATTTACTTAAACAAAGGAAAAGACCTACTCTCCATTCGTTGGGACGGTACCGACCAAAAAGAACATTTAAAATTAAGCGGTATCACAACTTATGGCTCCTCCTCTTTTGGGTTTCATGATGAAAATGGTGGGCACAATATCCTGCCGGGTTCAGAGCAATACCAAGAACCACAGGATAAATCGTCTTCACCATCGGAAATAAAAATATCCCCTGATGGAACCACTGCACTGGCCAAGATCAACAATGATATTTATACGGTGACCATTCCAAAATTTGGAAAAACTCCTAAAATTTCGGTCGCCAACGCCGATAAAGCGGCATTTCCGGCCAAAAAACTAACGGTGATGGGGGGTGAATTCCCTGCATGGGCCGGTAACAGCAAAGATGTACATTGGTCCTTGGGAGCAAGCCATTTTATTTATAACATCCCAGCAGCTAAAGCCTATGCGGACAGCGTAGCTACCGCCAAAAAAGAGGCCGAAAAATTGGAGGATGAAGAAAAGGATGAGGATGATGAAAAAGATGAGGATAAAGAAGACAAGGAAGAGGATAAAGGGTACACAGCGAAGGAATTGAAGGTAAAAGTAACCTACACCAAAGATATTCCGGAAGGTACGGTACTGCTTAAAGGCGCTAGGATCATTACCATGAAGGATGATGAGGTTATTGAAAACGGTGATATCCTAATCGAGAACAATCGCATAAAAGCAGTAGGAACATCGGGCTCTTTGGATGTACCCAGAGGAACCGTTGAAATAGATGCGAACGGCAAAACGATTACCCCGGGCTTTGTGGATACCCATGCCCACATGTGGCCCAATTGGGGAATCCATAAAAATCAGATATGGATCTATTCCGCCAACTTGGCCTACGGTGTAACCACTACCCGCGACCCACAAACGGCAACTACCGATGTGTTGACCTATTCCGATATGGTGGATGCCGGTATGATGCACGGGCCACGTGTATACAGCACGGGACCCGGTGTTGGTTATTGGGCCTATAAGATCAAATCCTTGGAGCATGCCAAAGAAGTGTTGAAGCAATACAGCGAGTACTACGACACCAAAAGCATAAAAATGTATTTGGTAGGAAATCGTCAAATGCGCCAATGGATCATTATGGCGGCCAAAGAATTGGAATTAATGCCCACTACCGAAGGTGGATTGGATTTTAAACTGAACATGACACAAATGTTGGATGGATACCCGGGGCATGAACATTCGTTCCCTATTTATCCCATTTACAATGATGTGGTGCATTCCGTTGCCGAGTCCAAAATGGCTGTGACCCCTACCCTTTTGGTATCCTACGGTGGACCATGGGCAGAGAACTATTATTATGCAACCGAAGAACCCTATCACGATCAAAAGCTCCAATACTTCACGCCTTATGAAGAGTTGGCACAAAAATCACGCAGAAGAGGCGCTTGGTTTATGCCTGAGGAACATGTATTCCCCAAGCATGCCGAGTTTATGAAAGATTTGGTAGAAGATAATGGACTTGGCGGTGTTGGAAGCCACGGCCAGTTGCAAGGATTGGGTTACCATTGGGAGCTATGGTCAGTCGCCAGTGGCGGCATGGAGAACATGGATGCCCTAAAAGTAGCCACCATTTTGGGTGCCGAAGCCCTTGGCTTGGACGGGGATTTGGGAAGTATCGAAGAAGGTAAATTGGCAGACCTGCTCATTCTGGATGAAAATCCGTTGGAGGATATCCGAAATACCAATACGCTTACCCATGTGATCAAAAACGGTAAGGTCTACGATGCGGACACGCTTGATGAAGTGGCTCCTGTGACAAAGGAAGCAGAACCCTTCCACTGGCAAACCAAAAAACCGGAAGGCGTGCCAGGCATGAAGAAATAAGAACATACCTTTATAAAAAGAAAAAGGCGCACTGATCAGTGCGCCTTTTTTAATGTCTTTACTTTGTCAACTACCCCAACCTCTCTACCAGTTTCAAGGCGGTATCAATTTCTGCTTTGGAATTATAAATATGAACGGAATGCCGAAGCATCTTACTCCCAACAGAGCGGGGCTGCAACCTTTCTTTTTCCCACATATATTTCTGTAGT
The DNA here is from genome assembly GCF_017313275.1 of Flagellimonas profundi. GTDB lineage: Bacteria > Bacteroidota > Bacteroidia > Flavobacteriales > Flavobacteriaceae > Flagellimonas > Flagellimonas profundi. The sequence continues at coordinate 1,097,837 of NZ_JAFLNM010000001.1, forward strand.
TCCGGCCCGCTCATGCCCTCCACGCCATAGGTAGTGATACCCGCGGCCATGTCTTCATTAGTGGAGGAATAAAAAGTAACATGTTTCATTTCTTTAAGGCCATCACGCAAATAGTTGCCCAATTCCTTTACCCGGTCCAACCACACATCATGACCGATGGTATTAAAGAAATCCACAGCGGCATCATACCCTGCCATAAGTCCAGCATTGCCTGTTCCGTTTTGCATCAAACGGAAACCATGGTCCTCTTGATTGTCCCAGTTATAACTCGCAATGGTCGTCCAAATATCGCCCACCACATCTTTATTGATGTACAACAACCCGCTGCCCGAAGGGGCCAACAACCATTTGTGCAAACTGGAATAATAGGCATCACAACCAATATCCTTAACATCCACCGGAATTTGACCAACACACTGCGCTCCGTCCAACACGGTAAAGATTCCACGCTTCTTCGCCTCGGCACAGATTTCCTTTACGGGCATAACCGTTCCAAAGCCCGATACGATATGTGGAATAGCGATTACTTTGGTCTTTGGAGTGACTTCTTTAAAAATGGCATCCACAATTTCCTGGGGGTCATTTGCAGGTTCGGGCATGGTGGCCTGTTTGTAGACGCAGCCTTTGCGTTTGGCCAACAATTGCCACGCACCAAATCCACCGCCGTGTTCTTGGTTGGTATTGAGCAACTCGTCCCCTGCTTTTAGATTGAGCCCCATGCCCACGTAGTTCATGCCAAAGGTGGCATTTTGGGTGAGGGAGATTTCCTTAAAATCACAGTTGATGATCTTGCCCAATTTGGTTCGCAGTTCCTCATAAGGGAAATAGCCCGTCAACAACTCAGGCCCGGAACCATTTTTATAGTCCACCGTAGCGGCTTCCACGTTCCAGTGCATCATATGATCGAACATTTTATCTAGCACATAACCGGGAGTAGGTCCCATGGTTCCGTTGTTAAAATAAGTCTGTCCTTCTTTCAATGGAAATTGTTTACGCACCATGTTCCAGTACGCTTCATCTTTGGGAGCCTTGGTTTGCAAGGGTGCAATGGACCAATCTTTTTGAGGGTCAAAAGAAATAAAGGGCATCGACAGCATCGCTGCCGCACCTTGCTTAAGAAATTTTCTGCGTTGTGACATATCGGTTGGGTTGATTGGTTCTAAAATAACCAATATTCCCCAATGTTAAACAACCGACTCGGACATTGGCAAAGGTCTATTTGGAAACAATCATACCCTTTAAGGACCATAAAACAGAAAGAACATCTTTCTTGGAATCCTCATCAATTCCGTTTGCATCCAAAGCAAGCATAATATCATCCATTACATGAAAATATTCACCAGGACTAATATTCATTCCTGTATGAGCAGCTACCATGTCCAAACCGGTATAATTTGCTGGACCACCACTGCCCATGCTGAAAAAATCAATAGTATGATCTTTTATTATCCGTAAACGCTCCGGTTGGTCCTTTAAAGGCAGAAACCTGGCATTTACTGCAGGGTTCTCCATATGATTGTTTACAGTGGTGTCCACAATGGCGGAAATACCTTCTCTTCCTCCAAGTCGTTCAAAAAGTGTGCGTTCCATGTTATGTTTGTTTAGGTTGTTACTTGTACCAAAATATCGTTCGTGGCAGAGGGTAAACAATAATTAAATTAATAGAGATGGGAAGGGGAATTTTATTGAGCAGATATTTATCTACCTATATTTCAACAAGTTAATTAAAATATATTAAACCATGGAGGTTCGCTGGGATTAATAGATATCTAGGCACAAAAAATGTTCTTGTGAAGCTCAAGAAAGCAAAACATCTTTTCAAAAAAGAAATCCACTTTGAAAAACATTTCGTGTCTTATAATTTGAGAGGTCCTTTTCAACGAAAATGCAAATTCTTTGAAAATTTGGCATCACTTCTTGCCTTTTTACTTCATTACCTTTAAACAATCCCTTAAATTTAGGGAGCTAATTCAAAACAATGAAAAATAAATTACTTTCCCTACTCCTTCTTTTAGGAGTAATCAGCGTCTCGGCCCAGGACAACATTATTGGGTTCAGTGAAACAGCTTCGGAAGCACAAGAACAGCTCGAAGCAGCATACGAAAAACAACTTTCCGCCGACAATCTCGACCAATGGATGAAGCGCATGGCCGCCGAACCCCACTGGGTAGGTACCGAATATGGCGAAGAGAACGTAAAATGGATGGAAAAGCAGTTTAAATCGTGGGGATACAAGACCCGTATCGATACCTACCAAGTGCTTTTTCCCTATCCCAAGGTACGGGTGCTGGAGCTGACCGCTCCCACCACATACACCGCCTCTTTGGAAGCCATTCCCGTAGAGGGCGACCCGTACACGGCCCAGGGCGACAAACTATTGCCCAGCTACAACGCCTTCTCCACCGATGGCGACGTAGAGGCCGAACTGGTCTTTGTGAACTACGGTATTCCTAGCGATTATGAGGAACTTGAAAAAATGGGGATTGATGTAAAAGGTAAGATCGTTATTGCCAAATACTATGGTTCTTGGCGAGGCATCAAACCCAAACTGGCCGCCGAAAAAGGGGCCATTGGCTGTATCATCTATTCCGATCCGGAGGATGATGGCTACTACCAAGGCGATGTATACCCCAAAGGTGCCTTTAAAAACAAAACAGGCGTGCAGCGTGGTTCCGTAATGGACATGCCCCTGTATCCCGGTGATGTATTGACGCCCGGCTATGCCGCTACCAAAAATGCGAAGCGTTTGGACCGCGAAGAGGCCCCGACCATCACCAAAATCCCGGTACTGCCTATTTCCTACGAGGATGCACAACCGTTGTTGGAGGCATTGGAAGGCCCTGTGGCCCCAGCTTCTTGGCGAGGCGCCCTGCCCCTTACCTATCATATTGGGCCCGGACCTGCCAAGGTGCACCTGAAATTGGAGTTCGACTGGCAATTGAAGCCTGCCCACAACCTGATTGCCACTTTGGAAGGCGATGAATTCCCAGACGAGTGGGTAATCCGTGGCAACCACCACGATGCATGGGTACATGGTGCCAGCGATCCCATTAGTGGTATGGTCGCCCTAATGGAAGAAGCCCGCGTAGTGGCCCAATTGGCCAAGGAAGGCAACAAGCCCAAACGTACCATGGTCTACTGTGCCTGGGATGCTGAAGAGCCTGGATTGATTGGTTCCACCGAATGGGTGGAGGACCATATTCCAGAATTAAAAGAAAAGGCCGTGGCCTACATTAATACCGATGGTAACAGCCGTGGGTATTTGGGCGTTGGAGGTTCCCACTCCCTACAGGCCATGGTGGGCCAGGTGGCCAATGCGGTGACCGACCCACAAAAAGGCGTTTCCGTTGCGGAACGTCGCAAGGCCGCCAACGTCATGCGCGGTGGCGACAACTCGTTTAAATTGTCTGCTTTGGGCTCTGGTTCGGATTATACGCCTTTTATACAGCATACGGGCATTGCCTCGTTGAACTTGGGCTACGGTGGCGAAGGCCGTGGTGGGGAATACCACACCATTTACGATACCTACACCCACTACACCCGTTTTAAAGACCCTGGTTTTGACTATGGTGTGGCTTTGGCCAACACCGCAGGGCGTATTTCGTTACGTTTGGCGAATGCCGAGGTATTGCCGTTTGAACTTACCCAATGGCACAGCACCATTGAAGGCTATTTGGGCGAAGTCATGAAAACATTGGAGGACATGCGTGCCGAAGTGGAAAAACACAACAAACTGGTAAAGCAGGACGCTTACCAACTGACCATGGACCCCAAAAAACCCGTGGCACCCGCAACAATGAAGGACGAAGTACCGTATTTGGACTTTTCGCCCATACAAAATGTGGTTGCCGAACTAAAGAAAAGTATAGCCACCTTTTCCAAGGCCGATGTACTTGCCCTGTCCAGCGCCAAAAAGGCACAACTGAACCAAGAGTTGATGGGCATGGAGCAGGTATTGCTGCAGGATAAGGGACTGCCCCGTAGGGATTGGTTCAAGCACCAGATCTACGCCCCCGGATTTTACACTGGCTATGGGGTAAAAACACTTCCAGGCGTGCGCGAGGCCATTGAACAGAAGGAATGGAAAGAAGCACAGGAACAAATCGGGGTATTGGCCACTACCCTAAAGAATTTTAATGCGCAGGTACAACAACTGAACAGCATAGTGCAGTAATTGGATTCCACTGAAAACCCAAAACCGCCCCAGCAAATAGCGTTAGGGCGGTTTTTTTATGCCCGACCGCCATTTTTGCTTTTTTCGCGGGCATGGACTACCTTGCCCAGACCCAAATGTTATAAACACCTACCATGAACGTACGGCTTACCAAAGAACAAAAGATCAAAGTGCTCAACTCCGCGGACATATATAAGATCATGCAGCAGATATTGCTGCGCGAAAACAAGATACGCCGCAACCAAGAGCATTTTTGGGTGGTGGGCCTTAACCACAACAACAAGATCCTGTTTGTGGAACTGATCGGTCTGGGGGCCAGCAACCGGGTGAATGCCGACCCGCCCGATGTGTTCCGCATGGCGATCTACAAACTGGCCAGTAAACTGATTTTGGTGCACAACCACCCCAGCGGCTCGCACGAGGTTACCGATGCCGATATTACCTTTACCGATCACATGCTAAAAGCAGGAAAATTGATCAAGGTGGAGGTGTTGGACCATTTGGTGATCACCGAAACCAACTACACCAGTTTTGCCGACCAAGGCGTAATGGACGAGCTCCTAAAAAACGGCCTGTTTGAAATTATGGGGCCCGAAAGGCAGGAGTTGGAAGCCTTTAAATTGGAAACGGAACGCAAACGTGCAGAAAAAGAAAAGGCAAAAGCTATTGCCAAAAAGATGAAGAAGGACGGACTTGATGCCGATACCATTAAAAAGTATACTGGATTGAGCAAGAAGGAGATTGGGGGGATTTAATCCGACAACCCATTAATCTCCTTTTCAATTAACTTGTATTTATCCTTTACATCCTCACCCATATAAAAATCCAATAAGTCCTTTTTAGTAAGCGTTCCATCCTCCAAGAACTTGGAAAGATACTCTTGATTGAAATTCATGAGCAGAATGCTCTTTTCCAATTGCTTTAATATTGATTTGTTGTTTTCGATGTTACCCTCTACCATCCTTTTGATGCTGGTAATTTGGTTGATGTCCTTAATTATTCGGTTAACAATGATGGCTAAAACGTCTTTATCCAATTCCACATCTTTAGCATTCATGGCAATATCACGAGCCAACATATAAGCAATCGCAAGGTTTGAATAATCTCCTTTTTGTGAATCGATGATAGCCACAAACCCTATCGATTGGATAAAGCCGACGTTCTCGAATATTTTAAGGATACTATTATCCACTAATGAGATATCGAAAACGATGATGCTCACTTTTGAAGCTCGGTTAGCATCTGACTCTATCAACTGACTCCAAGCCGTATCATATTTTCGGGTAAAAACGTCTTTACTGTCAATGTCCCCGAGCTTGATGCTTTTGTCAAATTTACACTCGATGGAAATTTTTAAATCAGAGTCGCCATTTATTCTACAAATAATGTCTCCTGTTTTGTTTCTTTGGAGATTACCCGCTTCATTGCCCGTTAATAAAGCAATGTCTTTTATTCTTTTCTCCTTAAAATATTCGTTTAAAAACTCCGCAATATCATCTTCTGCCAAAGAACCTTTTATGGTCGTTTTATAAAAAAGCTCCTTTTTCATTTCAAAGATCATCTTTAAACTTTCTAACTCTGTACCAAGTTCATTAGTTGTTTTGGAAAGAAAGGCAGAAAGACGATCTTCCATTAAAGCCAAAACACCTATATAAAGAGCCTTGAACAAATTTTCTTCTCTTTCAGAAACAGGAAGATTATCGAAATAATTGAAAACAATAGCATTATCTACTTCAAAGTCTTTGACCTCTACCCTATTTAATTTTTGATTCAATTTGATTTTAGTCATTCACCTACAATTTCAACAAGTTCATCAAAATGTTTCCTATCAAGTTTTTTAATAATTTTCATCACATCCTTTACAATGTTGTCACTTTCACTTAAAATGTTATCAATAGAGTTATCAAATGCCTCAATATGATCACTATGTGAATATTTATTTATAAATCTATAAACTCTTTCTCTCATTATATCATCAGACTTACTGGGCAAAGCATTATTGAGTAATTGTGCGAAATCATTTCTTTTCTTTGGAAATTTGAAGTTCAAGAAAATCTCTAAAAGTTTACGCGATATGTTTGCAACTGAAAAACACTGTTCAACCGATAACTTTGATTGATTTAAAAAAGTGTTTAACTTCATAAACAAGTAATGATATTCAGTGCTGTAAAGTAACAAAGTATTATCTGCATTTTCAATAGATGATTGTCTTACTCCATTTCTGTAATCGCTAATAATATTATAAATACTATACTTTCTTTGAAAAAATACTTTTCCAGTTGAATCTTTCTTCTTTTTAGTCTTTTTCATCATCCAATCACGAACAAGTCTGTAAAATGTGAAGTTATGTGTCAACACAAATAATTGCTTTGAATCGTTACAAATATTATTTATAAAAGAATATGCATTGAATAAATGATTTGAATCAAAGCTCGATATAGGATCATCTATTACAATTATGGTTTCTTTTAATTCACCTTCTTTTTCCAAAAGTTTTGTCAAAAAGTAAACAAAAGAGATTGCTGTTTTTTCGCCTTCACTTAAATTACTTCCCTTTTCACTTTTTTTCCCAACTCTTCTGATTATTTCATAACCGTTCTTTGAAGAATTAAATCTTAAACTGATATCGCTATGATTTAAAAATCTATGGAGCTTATTATTAAATTCTTCTGCACCTAGAATCTCATCATTTAGAGATGCATTTAACACCCTAATCTTTTTAGTTAAAACAGGTTTCTTCTCACTTAATTTTTCCAATTGTCTCTCATTGGCTTTGTTTAATCTAATTTTTGAAAAATACTTGCTTTTCTTAACCTCTTTCTGAGCTATTGACAATTCTAACTTTTTCTTTGCTTTATCAACAAAGTTTTCAAAATCATCGGAAGTTTCATTATGTCTTTTAACAATATCTACTATACCATCTATAGTCGCATTAAATTTATTAATCTCTTCATGTGCAATTTCAATTACTCCAATCTCATAATTGAATGGGTTCTTATATTTTAAATTTAACGTGTCAATTGATTTATTTAAGGAATTCTCTATACTTACCTTTAACGACCTAAACTCTGAAAGAAATTTTAGATATTCCTTCCTTAAAAATGGATATAATTCAACATCCAACAAGAAATCAGTTAGTATTTCACTTTTAAATGTTTCGAATTTCCTAATAACTACTTCCAAATCCATTTGCAGACTTCTGAAGTCTTCATTAAAATGGGCGTTTAATTCACTTAACCTGCTTTCAGAAATTGGATTTTTACAAAATTTACATCGCTTTGAATTGTTATGAAACTTTAAGCCTTCCTCCACCCACATACTAACCTGTGTGTTTTTTTGAAGAGAGGAAATAGTGTCAGCAACTATATTTTTTTTAATTAGTAAATTAGCCTCAGTTTGAAGTTCTCGAATTGAATCATAATCAATTTTTTCAGGAATTAGAGCATCGATTTTATCCAAATATTCTAATCTTGCAGTTAGTTTCAAACTGTCAATTTCCTTTGTTTTAGCAATAAGTTTAGTCTTTTTTATTTCTGAGATGTTATCGTCAATTAATTTTTTTAAACGTCTTTTATCGTAATTGAGATAATATTTGTCTTCAGTACTTAAAATTTTAAATTCATTTTTTATTTCTTTTGCTCCATTTATGAGAAATGTGTCCAGTTCATTTGCAGTTTTTTCAATTTCATTTTCCTTTTTGTTAATCTCAACTTCAAGCGAATTAAATTCGTCGGTCAGATTATCCAAATTCTTCTTATCCTCAACTTTCTTTTTTGATATATAAAGCAGTTTCTTAGTTATATTATCCCAATCAATATTTTCATCTACAAAATGCTCATTAAATACTTCTATTTTTAATCCCTCGGGAATGTTATCTATACTTTTTGAATTAAGAACTATTCCATCATCTGTTCTAAAACTGAATGCTCCTTTTTTAAATGAATCATTTAAGGTTTTAGATTTCAAACAATTAAACAACTTTGAAAAAGTAGATTTCCCACTTCCATTCCAACCATAAATGAGATTATATTTTTCAAAACCTTGAATTTGACCAGTGTTTGAAATATCTTTCAATATTCCAAAATCCTTAATAAACTCAATTTTACTTATCATAAAGCACAAATAATCTCATCCATTGCTTTATCATCTGGGTTATAGCCATCTCGTGGACCATTAAAGGTTTCAGTCAATATTTCAAGTCCATCTGCATTGTTTAAGTCATAAAGTTTCCAACCCATTCTTCCAGAGCTGCTAAATCCATCTACTTGATATGCCCTCAAAACAGTGTTTCCAGCAGTGGAAACACCTAAGCAATGAGGTTCAACTGTCCTAGAATATCCATCATAGTCAAACTCAATAATTTTTTGATTTTCAATTGCTTCAGAAATTAAATCTTCCATATTTTATAAATTTAAAGGTTAGTGTTTGCGTCAATTCAAACGTTAAGCTTAAATGGTGAAGGCGGTCATTAAAAATGTATTTTTCTTTGACCTTAAAAATGAGGCATTTAAATATAGGGTTTCAATTTGTTAAACAATTACAGAAAAGCGTCATAAAAACTGGGGTTTTCCCCTAATACAAACAAAAAAAGCCCCCAAAGGGCTTTACCAACTATTCCAAAAAATCCAACTATCCCACCTTCCCTAAAAAGCAATAATCCCCTGCACCCGTTCCAACAGCTCATCGGCCATTTCAGGCTTCAACCCATAATCCTGTAAACTGCCCACAGGGTTTTTAAAACTCAGTTGGGTGGTGTGGGCATCCACTTGGTGCAGTACCAGTTTTAAGGGGATATCGTTTATGGCCAAAGGATCGTTCGCCATGATCTGGGCAATGTATTTGGGTTCAAAAAAGAGCAATTGGGTTAACGGGGGTATGGTTATGCCCTGTTGGGCCACAATGGCCTGGGTGTCTATCTCGTGCAGGAGCAAAAAGCCGTGCTCCACAATGCGTTTTTTCAACGCACCGTACAATTGCCCAAAGGGCACGGGCAGGGTTTGGTGTATTACATGTGCTTTCATAACAAAAGGTTACGCCATGGCGGAACGGGCAAAGCCCACGGTTTCGCGATAGGTTTTGGGCGAGATGTCCGCATTGTTCTTAAAAAATCGGCTAAAGTAGTGCTCGTCGTCGTACCCGAGGTCGTAAGCGATCTCCTTTACCGTTTTGTTGGTCAGGTACAGTTCGCGCTTGGCCTCGATTATGATCCGTTCGCTGATCAGGTTGGTCATGGTCTTGTTAAAATGGTTCTTGGTCATTTTGGCCAGCGCCTTGGGGCTTATGTTCAACAGGTCGGCATATTCGCCGGCGGAGTGTATGGTCTTGTAGTGCGTCTCTATCAGGTTTTTGAGCTTCTGGAGGATAAAGGGCTCCTTTTCGTCCGGGGTGCCCTCCAAGGCTTCGGGCTGTTGCTTGGCCTTGGCACGGGAGGCCGTGATCAAAAATATTTTAAGGTAAGAGACCAACAGCTCGTACTGCGCCAGCTCCGATTTTTGCACCTCGGTGTACATCTGCTCCAGCATCAGTTCAAAATTGTGACACATTTCTTCGGTAACACAGAGCATGGGCGGACTGTAAATATTGTTAAAGAGCACCCCATTGCAAGCCACCTGTTCGTGGTGCTTGTGGATGCAGAAAAAATCGGGGTGAAAATGCAACACCACGCCCTCCAACGGTTCTTCCTCGGTAATGGTAAACGGTTGATAGGGCGTTACGGCAATTAAGGTATTTGGCGTAAAGGTGTACTCCAAAAAGTCCACATGGGCGGTGCCCCTCCCCTTTTTTATCCAGATCAAGGAATAGTGATTCAACCGTTGCGTATCGCAGAACTGGCAGCTATCGTCAAAAGAGGATAGTTTAAAGGCCAGGTTGCCCGTTTGTTCGTCGATGAGCGTGTGGGTGTTGTAGATGTCCATTTTTTGATTGTATAGGTTGAATATCGGCAACCCCTCAAAAAAATGTCTTGTCGAGCCTTTCGACTGCACTCGACCTGACACATCTTGATTAAAGTCGCCTTTCGGTTTCGTCTATGGGCAGGTCGTTGATACTGGCAAAGCGCTTTTGCATAAGCCCGTGTTCGTTGAATTCCCAATTCTCGTTCCCATATGCGCGAATCCACGCTCCTTCGGCATTTTGGTATTCGTATTCAAAACGAACTGCAATCTTATTGTCGGTATAGGCCCACAATTCCTTTCTTAATTTGTAATTTTTTTCTTTTTGCCACTTCTCCGTCAAAAAGGAAACTACTTCCTTGCGCCCGTTGATAAACTGCGAACGGTTGCGCCATTCGGTGTCCACCGAGTAGGCCTTGCTTACCTTTTCGGGGTCTTGGCTGTTCCAGGCATCTTCGGCCAATTGTACTTTTTCGCGTGCGGTTTCCTCGGTAAAGGGTGGCAGGGGATATTTTTTTTCTATTTCCATGGTCATGAATTTTTAAAACAAAAAAAGGGCAGGACCTATGGCGGGGCCCTACCCTATGAGCTAATTAAAACTACTTGCTACGTTGCACTTTGGGCCAATTGGCGTGTGCCGCCTTTTTTAGCACCGAAGTACGTTGTGCCCAATCTTCGTAGGTATTAAAGGGCTCTCCGTTAAAAGGTCCGTTAAAGAACAGGTACAGTTTACCATCGATCACCGCATATGTTTCCGGGTTGATGGGAAACTTAGCCTCTTTTGCACCAATGCCCCAGGCACAATAGCCATCAAACTGGGGTAAATAATTGTTCGGGGATTTTTTAAAGGCATTCTGGTTCGCCTTGCTGGCAAAGTAATACGTAGCACCATGATGCTTTACCGCATAACTTTTGCTGCCTTTTTGTGCTTCTCCAGAAAAATAGGAGACCACATCGTACCCACCAATGGCCAGACCGTTATCGTCTACCGGAGGGGTTTGGGCCTGTACACTGATAGCAGCAAACCATAGGATCCCAAAAAGAAAAAGATTTCTAAATGTTTTCATTTGTATTTGATTTTAAGATTACTGATTGATTATACCGTAGCGGCTTCCACTACTGGAAAATCGATATCGGTGTTGGCCGTATTGTTGAAGTAATTGGTGAATACGTTCAAGGCCACGTGTGCCACGATCTCCCCCACGGCTCCATCGGTATACCCGGCCGCTTTTACAGTTTCCACATCTTCAGAGGAAACGCGTCCGTTTTTGGCGATCAAGGTTTGGGCAAACTGAAGTGCGGCAGCCACTTTAGGGTCCGCATTAATGGCCTCTCTTGCCGATTGCAAGGTGTTGGTATCGATACCCACCAATTTTTCACCGATAAAGGAGTGCGCGGACAGGCAGTAGTTACAGGAATTGGACTCTGCTACGGTCAAGGCCAACAATTCGCCCAGTTTACCACCCAAAGATCCTTTGCCCAAAATATCGCTAAGGTTCAAATAACCTTCCAAAACGGCGGAGGAGTTCCCCATGGTTCTCATCATGTTGGGCACCATACCCAATTTACCTTGGATGCCTTCAAATAATTCTTTTGATCTTCCGGTTGCTTCCTTTGGATCTAATGCTTGTAAACGTGTCATAACTTTCTGTTTTTTAATGAATAATTCGTTTGTCAATATTGACATTACAAAGGTGCGGTGATGTTGTCGTGAATAAAATGGACAGATGTCGCAAGTCCTTGGACAATTTTCCTTTAGATTTAAACTTGCTGAATTTTGGTCATTTCAAATAGGGCATTCCTCAATCCAAAGGAGGTATGCATCAATTAAGTGCGCAAAATAATTGCGTATACTGTAGTTTGCCCAAAAAAATAGGATATGACTACCTTGGAAACTATAAACACCTTGCAGATCATCTGTTTGGTGTTGTTGGGATGGATCATTTTTATGGTAGGTTGGTTGGCCGGTGCCATTTGGGGGAAAAGAAATAGGTTTTAGGACAATACGCTAACTTTATACACGTTGAACCCAATCCAAACCTACTTAAACCTACATTGCCATTTTTTGGAAAGACCCCCATATTGCATGCATACTGGCCTACTTTGGAGATAGGCAGTTTACCGTTAAAATAGACCGATTACACACCGGGGAAATACGGTATTTATGCTGGCACAAAAGCAATAGTATTTTGGCGAAACCCAATCTAATATTAAGGAACGGAAAAACAAAAAAGGCTTCCAATGGTGAAACCACCGAATATATTTTCCTGCACGATGAACAGGTTTTTACCGTGGAGCACATCCCCCCGACAACAAATGGGGGTGCCCATTTCTTTTTTCTAGAGGTATCGGATGAAAGCCATAAAAAAAGTACTTGGAAAATGGAACAAATGCCCATACCCAAGTACTTAATTGATATTTCTTAATGATTATCCTTTATAGGTCACCCGGTAAATGGCATTGCCCTCATCGTCGGAAATCAGCAAAGAGCCATCTTCCAAGAACAATAGATCCACAGGTCTACCAAAGGCTTCTTGTGATGCTTCATCCAACCAGCCATCAATAAATGGCTCGTAACTTACGGCCTCACCATTTTCCAATGTTACTAAGCTTACCCTGTACCCCACTTTGGAAGAGCGGTTCCAAGAACCGTGTTCCGCCAAAAATGCCTGTCCTGTGTAGGCATCCGGAAACATGGGCCCTTGAGCAAATTTAACCCCCAAAGCTGCTACGTGGGCTCCGAGCTGTTGTACGGGAGGCACAAAATCGGAGCATGGACGCTGATCACCAAACTCTGGGTCCTTTACCGTTCCCCCATGGCAAAATGGATAGCCGAAATGTTGGCCCACTTCGGTAAGTTTGTTCAATTCGCCCGGAGGTACATCGTCGCCCATCATGTCCCTACCGTTATCGGTGAACCAAAGTTCGTTGGTATCCGGGTGCCAGGTAAAGCCAACGGTATTCCGAACCCCATGTGCCACAATTTCCCTGTTGCTCCCATCGGGATCCATTCTGGTGATGGTCCCGAAACGTTCATCTTCGTCGGTGCGGTCACAAATATTACAAGGGGCACCTACGGGAACATATAATTTATCATCGGGCCCAAAGGCGATGTATTTCCATCCATGGTGAAATTCGGTCGGGTAATCGTCATAAATCAATTCGGGCTCCGCAGGGTTTTCCAACTGCGACTCAATATCCGAATACTTGTACAAACGGCTAACTGCGGCAACATACAAAGCACCGTCCCTAAAGGCCATTCCGTTGGGTTGCTCCAAATCCGTGGCTATGGTATAGGTTTCATCTACCCGGTAATCCCCATCCACATCTTTTAATGCATAAACACTTCCTTCATTTCGGGTACCTACAAAAAGGGTTCCATCGGTACCCATAGCCATGGAACGGGCTCCTTCAATGTTTTCCGCATAAACATCTATGCTAAAACCTTCTGGTAGATTGAGGCGGTCCAAGGGCAGGTCACCGGTATATTCCGGTGCTTCTTCTGCATTCTCCGCTACTTCCTCGGTAGTTTCCTCCTCTTTACTTTCTTTGTTTCCTTTACATGCTATAAATCCCACTGAAAGTAGCAGCATCAGCACAGACCTTAAGGTCAACGTATACATTCTCATCTTGTTATGTTAGGTGTTTTGGTTTTTGAATCAATAAAGCTATAATAAAATGATGGAACCCTCATGCCCCTTACGGCATTCTTTTGTGATTTGACCTACTCTTCGTCCTTAAATTCGGAAAGATCGCCCTGGTACCACATATTTGTTCGGTGCGTACTGGATATGGTAAGCCTTGCCCTGCCATTGGGATAAAGCTGGGCAATCACCTGAAATCCTTCGGACTCGTGGTCTATGGTGAAACGCATGGTTTGGCCCGTTCCATTTTTGATGGGTGAAAACGAGAGTTCTTCGGGAATTCCCTCAAATAGGATCCCTGTATTGTTCTGATTGTAGTAGCCGCCCATTCTGCGTTCCCCATAAAAGGGCAGGTCGGCCATAACACTATCGCCTACCATGCGAAAATAGCCCCCGGTTCCCGAAACATCAATTCGGCTGGCGGTACTGCCCGGTGGCAATAATCCTGCATTTGCTATACTGTTTAAACTTTGGGTGGCCATGGGTTGCGCCAGAAGAACTTTGACTTCAAAATGTTTTTGCGCGATCATGTTGTCGAAAGCGGCAAGCTCTTCCGGAGTGGCCTTGCTTTTGCTCGAAGCGCACGCTATCGAAAACAACAATAGCATATAGGCGCCAATTTTTATCAGGGACTTCATTGGTGTAAGAATTAACTTCCTACAAATTACAAAATCCAAGAACCAATTCCGAGATAAATAACGGTGTATTAACGTTTAAAACGTTCAAAAATGGCCAATGTCTTTTTGGTATTGATAAAATACACCCCCGTTAAAAGAACGGCAGCCGCGATAATGGATTGTAGGGTAATTTGTTCATCCAAAAAATACCATCCCAGTAGCAGGGCCACTATGGGATTTACGTAGGTAGATGTAGCCACTTTTTCTGGGGAAACGGCCTTAAGCAAGTAATTGAAGGAGGTAAAGGCCACAATACTCCCAAAAAAGATGAGCAAAAGCATGGCAATCTGTACTTCTCCACTCCAAGCCATCGGAGAGGACCATTCCTCACCAAAACCAAGGCTCATCAAACTTAAAATAATGCCGGCAAAAAGCATTTGATAGCCCGTATTCACAAAATAGTTGGTGGGCAAGTCCGCTTTGGCCACAAAAAGACTGGCATAGGCCCAACAGAGCATACAGAAAAAAATCATGATCATGCCCACAATGGACTCTTCCTGTGTTATAATTTGCTTTTGACTCACCAATAAATAAATTCCGACCACTCCAAAAACAACGCCGACCACGGACATGGGCTGTATTTTTTTGCCCTGTAGGATTCGCATCAGCAATAGGATAATAAGCGGTTGAGAGGAAATTTCGAGGGCGGCAAAACCGGTATCCACATATCGTAAGGCCCAAACTACCAATCCGTTGCCGATACTCAGGAACAGAATTCCAGCTATTATGGTATTGAAAAGTTGTTTTTGTGTTATCCTGAGCGAAATCCCCATGATTTTTGCCAGTAGGAAAATGAAAAGACCCGCCAAGGTAAACCTACAACTGGCCAGCATAAACGGTTCCAACTCCAGAACGGCTATCTTGTTCAATAAATACGTAGACCCCCAAATAACATAGATGGCAAAAAAAGCCATTACGACGAGAGCGGAGTTTGAGGATTTTCCCATTCAAAGACAGTTTAACTGCCCTGCAATATTACGTATGTTTACGGAAGAAAATAAGGGTGTGCCAAAAATTTTGGAAATTATTTACACGGGTTTTTTAATCACGTAGATATGAAGCAAAATCCCGCTCAAGCTCCTTAAATCGATTTAAGTGATTCACCACTTCTTTGTTGTTGGCGTCAGATAAGTCCAATTCGTGCTTCCTGATTTTGGACATCACCTGTTTCTGGTACTTTTTATAGTTTTGAATGCTTTTGTTGAGCTCGTAATACTTTTCAAACTGTTGGGGACATTTGGGTTCGTAGGTGTATGAGCTCAGTTTTTCTGACAGGCGCTGCACCATTCTATTGTTTCGTTCCACCTTTACCAGTAGTTCCTGTTGGTATTTGATACTATTTTGGGTGGCGTTTTGCATATACTTAGAAAAGATTTTTAAGTACTAAGAAATTGACACCCTTGAAGTTAACTAATTTCTGTCAAAATCTTGTCGGCTTAACCCAGATTTAATGGTTTATTTAACATCTATCAATAAAAAAGCCCGGTAACGACCGGGCTTTATATACTTAAAAGGAAATCCTCCTAGTTTTTGGTTTGCTCGTAAGCCTCCTGTTTCAGCTCATCGCTGGCAATAATCGCAAGCTCTACACGTCTGTTTGCTGCTTTGCCTGCAGCAGTTTCGTTGCTTTCAACAGGTTGCTCCTCTCCGTACCATTTGGTAGTGAAACGTCCACTTGAAATACCTTTGGCCACCAAATAACCGGTTACGGCCTGCGCCCTACGCTGGGAAAGTCCCATGTTGTATTCCGCTGCACCATCGCTATCGGTATGGCCTTCCACCAAGATGTTTGTTTTTGGATATTCTTTAAAGATCCCGGCCAATTTATCCAATGTGTTGGCGGAAGCACCCTTAATGTCGGATTTGTTGGTGTCAAAATAAACACCGTTCTCACCGCTGAAGGTAACGTTGATACCCTCACCTACACGTTGTACTTCGGCCCCTGGAATCTCCTGTTCTATTTTTTCGGCTTGGCGGTCCATTCGATTACCTATATAACCTCCGGCAGCACCACCTACTACGGCGCCGATTATGGCACCCAAGGCCGTATTTCCTTTTCCTACGTTGTTACCGATGACACCACCGATTACAGCGCCACCACCAGCACCGATAGCGGCACCTTTTTGAGTGTTGTTGGCATTTTTAATGGCATCGCAACTAATAATCATGGTCAACGCCAAAAAAGCCGTTGCCCCTTTTAATACTATATTTTTCATGAAATTATTTTTTTGAGAATTCGTAAACTATGGTCACGGGCTGACCTTCAACGGAAACATTGGATTTAAGCGTCATGGCTTGTTCGGACAAACTAACAATGTTCAACCGATACCCGTAGCCTCCCGAGATATCTTTTCGGTTTTCGTCAATAAACTTGAATTGAAGTTGGCTCTGGTAATTTTGTTCGGGTTCCACCACGGACCATCTAAAAAAACGGTCCCCTCCTTGGCAGAGCGAACTTGGAGCGATGGTATAGCGTCCTGTACTGTTATTATCCCTAAAGAACCATTCACTGTCCTCAAAACAGATATCGTCTGCATCGTTAAAAATGACAGACTTAAAGTTACCTGAATTGTTTTCGTAGTAGACATTGTCCAAATTCCAAGTGCCGCTGAAAAGATTTCGTTGCGTTCTAGCGCTTTTGGAAATTGAACATGACGAGAGCAAAAGTCCCATCACTGCAATCATTAAAATTGATCGTTTCATCATAGGTGTTAAGTTAATGTTCAAAAAATATACGATTGGGGATATGCTTATAGTTGTTAAATTATTAAAAAATTAGCTAACCAACTGGTTTTAATATTGATATAATTCAATTAATTCCGATTCAAATCGCTTTTTGGGCAAAAAATTGGCTTCCAGCGATTTTGCGAAGGGCACTGGGGTTTCCAAGCTCCCTACTCTTTTCACTGGGGCGTCCAAAAACTCAAAACAGTTCTCCATTACCATGGCAGAAATATCGCTTGCTATACCTCCAAATAAAGTGTCTTCTTGCAAAATGATCATCTTGCCTGTTTTTTTGATCGATTTGAAAATGGTTTCCGTATCCAATGGTTGAAGGGTTCGAAGATCAATCAGATCTACATCGATCTCCGGGTGTTTTTCCAATACTTCAAGAGCCCAATGCACCCCAGCGCCATACGTGACCACGGAAATGGACTCCCCCTCCTGCAAAAGCTTTGCTTTACCAAAAGGCAAGGTATAATAATCGGTAGGTACATCGCCCTTAATGCTTCTATATAATCCTTTGTGTTCAAAAAACAAGACAGGGTTCGGGTCGTTTATGGCCGTGTTCAACAAACCTTTGGCATCATAAGGAAAAGCGGGGTACACCACTTTTAAGCCCGGGGTCTTGGTAAACCAGGCTTCATTGGTCTGTGAATGGAAGGGACCTGCCCCCACTCCACCACCGCAAGGCATTCGAATGACCACATCGGCGTTCTCATTCCATCGATAATGTATCTTGGCCAAATAATTGACTATTGGGTTGAACCCAGAGCTTACAAAATCAGCAAACTGCATCTCAACTACAGCCTTCATCCCGTTAATGGACAATCCCATGGCGGTGGAAACTATCGCTGACTCACAAATGGGTGTATTGCGCACCCGACTTTTCCCAAATTTGGGCACAAAACCTTCGGTGATTTTAAAAACACCTCCATAATCCGCCACATCTTGCCCCATGATAATGAGTTCGTTATGCCTGTACATGGATTGCTCCAATCCTTGGGAAATGGCATCCACGAGCCTTACATTTTGTGTTGTGTTTGATTCTGGTTTAATTTCTTGATAATCAAATTCTTGATATACCTCTTTTAACTCCTTACTTTCATATGAAGAAACATCAGGCTCATCAAAGGCCAACTGCAGATTGGAATTGATTTCTTCCATGATTTCCGCCTTGTATTCCTCAACGAACTCCTCGGTGAGCACACCTTCTTCCAATAAAAAGCTTTCGTAGTTGGAGATTGGGTCTTTCTTGCCCCACTCTTTCATTAACTTATCGGGAACATACTTGGTGCCACTCGCCTCCTCGTGCCCGCGCATGCGAAAAGTTTTGAATTCCAACAACACAGGTCTTGGCCTTCGCCGAATAGCTTTGCACAATTCGTCCACTTTGGCAAATACCTCGAGAATATTGTTTCCGTCAATAATTCTAGACTCGATACCATACCCCTTGGCCCTATCTGCCAAATGCTCACAGTTGTATTGCTCGTTGGTGGGCGTGGAAAGCCCGTAACCGTTGTTTTCAATACAGAACAACACAGGTAGGTTCCATACCGAGGCTACGTTCAAAGCTTCGTGAAAATCTCCTTCGCTGGTAGCACCTTCCCCGGTAAAAACAGCGGTGACACGCTTTTTTCTACGTAGCATATCCGCTAAGGCAATCCCATCGGCCACCCCTAATTGAGGGCCCAAATGGGAAATCATCCCCACAATCTTGTATTCCTGGGTTCCAAAATGAAAACTTCGGTCCCTGCCTTGGGTAAAACCACTTTGTTTGCCCTGCCACTGTGCAAAAAGTCGGTTCAGGGGAATGTTTCTTGAGGTGAACACCCCAAGGTTCCGGTGCATGGGAAGAATGTATTCACTATCCTTGAGCGCTTTGGTAACGCCCACGGAAATTGCCTCTTGCCCTATACCACTAAACCATTTGGAAATTTTGCCTTGCCGAAGAAGAATCAGCATTTTTTCCTCTATCAATCTGGGCTTCAGCATGCCTTTGTACAAATCCAACAACTTTTCGCGTTCGAAGCTGCCAACATGATACCTCATACAATAAAATTCTGTTCGTTAAATGTAGTAAAAAGCCTTTCAAAACACCTTAAAATTCCAAAACCTTCGGCATTATTCCCTATTTTTGGGCAGATTCCAAATATGACAATATGAGTGCTATTCCAAGCGTGGACCTGAAAGATTTTGTTTCAGGCGACCCAAAAAGAAAAGAAAAGTTTGTCAAAGAAATAGGTGCTGCTTTCGAGGATATCGGTTTTGTGGCCCTAAGCGGACATTTCCTGTCCGATGAACTGGTCGAAGACCTATATACAGAAATAAAAAAGTTCTTTAACCTACCACAGGAAACCAAGGACAAATACGAGATTGAAGGTATTGGAGGGCAGCGCGGGTACACCTCCTTCGGAAAAGAGCATGCCAAGGGCAAAAAAGAAGGAGACCTGAAAGAGTTCTGGCACTTTGGCCAGTATGTGGAAGATAATCCCAAATTGGAAGCGGAATACCCGGATAATGTTACTGTAGAAGAACTTCCCGATTTTAATCGAGTTGGAAAGGAAACCTATAAAATGCTGGAAAAAACAGCAAAATACGTATTGCGGGCATTGGCCTTGCACTTGGGTCTGGAAGAAACCTATTTTGACGACTATATTAAAAATGGCAATTCCATTTTAAGGCCGATTCATTATCCCCCCATTACCGAAGAACCCAAAAACGCAGTGAGAGCAGCGGCGCATGGCGACATTAATTTGATCACCTTGTTGATGGGCGCTCACGGAAAGGGGCTTCAGGTAAAGGACCATCAAGGAAACTGGGTGGATGCCATTGCCCAACCGGACCAATTGATGATCAATGTGGGGGACATGTTGTCCAGATTATCCAACAACAAGCTTAAATCCACTATTCACCAAGTTGTGAACCCTCCAAAGGAGCTTTGGGGCACATCCAGATACTCTATTCCGTTTTTTATGCACCCAATAAGCGATATGCCGCTCAACTGCCTGGAAAACTGTATCGACGAGGAACACCCAAAAGCCTTTGCGAATATTACTGCAGGCGCTTATTTACACGAACGATTGATAGACCTAGGATTGATTAAAAAGTAAGTATGGATTTAGGAGACCAGCTCAAAGATTTATTCCCAGATCATGTTCCGGAAGAGGATTCCAACGGAGAACAGGAAAAATCCCCTTATTGGCTTCAGGATGACCCGATTATTTGCAAATATGAAAAGCGCAAAGGAAAGCCTGTAACCATCCTGGAAGGGTACAATGGGGCGGATAGTGATTTTAAAAAACTGACGAAAGACCTAAAAACACTCTTGGGCGTAGGAGGAAGTTTTAAAAACGAAACCATTATCATACAAGGTGATTTCCGGGATAAAATCATGGATTTCCTAAAGGATAACGGGTTTTCTGTTAAGCGCGTTGGTGGATAACTGCTGATTCTTTAAAAAAAAGAATTGCTTTTTTCCACATGTTAAAAAGTTGGCCAGAATACCAATGTTTTGTGAAAAAATTTTTCTGTTCCTGCTTTAAACCTTATTTTTATTATTCCTAACCAACGAAAACATAGCTGAAAATGAAATCACTGTTGCACATAACCAACGGGGACAGTTTCACGTCTAGATTACAATCTTTGGAATTTAAAGGTGATGTAATCACTTGGAGGGAAATGCTTTGCGAAGGCAAAACCCTCTCCACAGTAGGAAGCGAATCGTTCTGGAAAACAAGGTTCGAGTTCCTAAACAAGAATTACAAAGTTTCCAAGTCTTGGTTTATCGAGAAAACCCTCAAGGAATATCGATCGCTTTGTAACCACAAACAACAGGACCAAATTGTTCTTTGGTTCGAATACGACCTTTTTTGCCAAATCAATATGCTGGCCGTAATAAGCTGGTTGAAACAGCATCGGAGACACGCGGAAATTTCTTTGGTGTGCAGTGGCAAAGTGGAAGGCTCCACTAAACTCTATGGGTTAAACGAGCTCGACGACGACAAGTTGATGGAGCTTTACGACAATAGAAAAGTGCTTTCACAAGACGATATAGAATACGCCGATTATATTTGGCAATTATACTGTAGCGACAATCCCATCCGATTGGAAAACCAAATCGACAACAACGATTTTCAATTCGAGTACTTGTCGGATGCACTTAAAACACATCTAAAACGATTCCCTACCATTAAAAACGGACTTAACGACTTGGAGAACCATATTTTGGAAGTGGCCAAACAGGAAAAGCCAAGGTCCAAAAAAGAATTACTTCATAATTTATTGACCGATCAAGGATTTTACGGTTTTGGGGACACACAGTACGAACGCATGGTAACTTCGTTAAAACCTTTATTCAGTTCTTTTGACCCGGTCAAATTGACCAAAAAAGGATTGGACGTGCTAAAACAAGAAGCAAATTATTATTCGGAACTACGTGATAATCAAATGTATTTAGGCGGTTCCTTAAAGTATAACTTCCTATACAATACTGAGATAGACCGAATCCTAAAATTATAATTCATGAGCTCATCACTGGGCAGTTCAGAGCTTATTCTGAATCCTGATGGGAGCATTTACCATCTCAACCTTCTTCCAGAAGACATCGCCACCACCATTATTACGGTAGGTGATCAAAATCGTGTGCACGAAGTATCCAAATACTTTGATTCCGTTGAGGTGCAAAAAAACAAACGTGAGTTTGTCACTCATACCGGAGTTTATAAGGGCAAACGAATCACTGTAATTTCCACGGGTATAGGAACGGACAATATAGATATTGTTTTTAATGAACTCGACGCTCTTGCCAACATAGATTTTGACACACGCCAGATAAAAACCAATAAGAAACAACTCAATTATATACGGGTTGGTACATCCGGCTCCCTACAACCCGACATACCCATTGATTCCTTTTTAATGAGTACGGCCGGTATCGGTTTCGACAATCTTTTGCATTTTTATGACTGTGGACACATCAAAAATCAAGAGCTGGAACTGGCCGTTACCGATTACTTGGGCTGGGGCAAACATAACATCCATCCTTACGCGGTGGATTTTGATTCGGATTTGGGTGATGTTTTTTCTTCAAATCGTATACGATTAGGCTTAACAGGTACAAATTCAGGGTTTTACGGCCCGCAAGGAAGAACGCTTCGTATATCTCCCGCCATTCAAGACTTTAACGACAAACTAGCGGCCTTTTCCTTTAGGGGAACACGTATAACCAACTTGGAAATGGAAACCGCAGCCATGTACGGAATTGCAAAACTGCATGGACATCGAGCTGTTTCTTTAAACGCCATATTGGCCAACAGGGCCACAAGTGAGTTCTCCAAGCAAGGTCATCAAACCATTGATGAACTTATCCAATACACCTTGGGCTGCATAGCCAAAAGTCAATTGGTATAATTTTTCGAAGGGCATTTTTTGAAAAATACCGCATGGCATCATAACTTTAACTGTACAAACAAGCCAAACAAATGAAAACGATAAAAATAATCGGAGTCCCCGAGCATTTTAACCTTCCTTGGCACTTGGCAATGGAAGACAATGCTTTTGAAGACCGAGGCATTCAATTGGAATGGACCGATGTTCCCGAAGGAACGGGAAAAATGACCAAGATGCTTCAAGATGGTGAAGCCGACCTAGGGATTATCCTTACTGAAGGAATCATTAAAAGTATCTCGCAGGGTAATCCCAGTAAAATTGTTCAGGAATACGTTTCCTCTCCTTTACTTTGGGGCATTCACGTGGATGCCAACAGTGAGCGCAACTCAATTGGAGATTTAAAAGACGATACAGTAGCCATCAGCCGGATGGGCAGCGGGAGTCATTTAATGGCCTATATCAACGCCCAAAACCAAGGATGGGACACGGAAAAGCTCCAGTTCGAGATCATCAACAATCTCGATGGTGCCGTGGACAACCTCACAAGTGGGTCCAATGCTTATTTTATGTGGGAGCATTTTACCACAAAGCCCCTAGTGGACAATGGCACCTTTAAACGTGTGGGTGACTGCCCTACCCCTTGGCCCTGTTTTGTGATTGCAGCTTCGGAAAAGTTCATTAAAGAAAATGAAGGTTTACTAAAACATGTATTGGAAGTCATTAACACCTATACTTCCGAATTCAAACAAATTCCAAGTATCGATAGAACCTTATCCAACCGGTACGAACAAAAACTGGAGGACATACAGGAATGGTTGTCCAAAACCACTTGGGGACAGGAACAACTCTCCGAAGCAACGGTAAACGAGGTACAGACCAGATTGCACAACCTTAAATTGATCGATGAAGTCAGGAAGGCATCAGAATTCCTTTGGGAATAGAGGTCCAATTGAGGCCAAAGAGGTAAGGGGTATGGTTTAGGTTATTTGGAAATGGGGCAACATTAAAACCCAACCTTCCAACAATCCAACGCTCCAACGTTCCAACAATCGAAAAATCCAAGGTTCCAACAATCCCAATTAATTACCAATCAATGGGCTCTTTACCCATTTTGGCCAATAAGCTATTTGTTTTGCTAAAATGCTGGTTGCCGAACCATAATCCGCGATTGGCGCTCAAAGGCGAGGGATGACCCGAGGTTAAGATGTGATGCTTGGTTTTGTCTATCAAGGATGATTTTTTCTTCGCAAATCCGCCCCAGAGTAAAAAAACAACACCTTCCAGTTCGCTGGAAACCGTTTTGATCACGGCATCGGTAAACTGCTCCCATCCTTTTTTTTGGTGACTCCCAGCCTGATGCGCACGAACCGTTAAAGTTGCATTCAACAACAACACTCCTTGGTCTGCCCAATGTTCCAGATTACCACTCTTTGGATAGGGTTTTTCCATATCAGTTTTGATTTCTTTGAAGATATTCACCAAGGATGGCGGATGCGGTACACCATCTTTCACGGAAAAACACAATCCGTTTGCCTGATTGGGCCCATGATAAGGATCTTGACCGATGATCACCACTTTGGTTTCTTGAAACGGACAATGGTCAAAGGCCGCAAAAATATCCTTACCCTTTGGGTAACAGGTAGCCTGTTGGTATTCCTGTTTCACAAAAGTGGTCAATTCTTGGAAATAAAGCTGTTCAAACTCGTTGTTCAATTGCCCTTTCCAGCTCGGCTCAATGTTTACGTCCATGCGATGATTTTACTTCTTTTTGGTCAGTTTATAAATCAAATACCCAATGCCCACGGCAAAATGGAGCAGAACAACGCCTGCAATAATATAGATCACCGTATTGTCGCTCCTCATTTTAATTGGATTTTACTGAATAACACAGGGGCAGATCAAAAGTACACAAAGCGAATTGTTTTTGCTAAATGGGAAGACCTCAAAAACACATCAAAATCCTATCTTTGCGCTGCTAGTAGAAAAAGATGCAAAACATTCACTCCAAAACACTTCAAGATCTAGAGTTTCCGACGGTATTGAGCCAAATCGCCTCGCGATGCAATACAGAACTGGGAAAAGAAGATGCCTTGTCCATACAACCTTTCCGAGATAAGGAGGAACTGATGGATGTACTGGGGCAAACTTCGGAGTATTTGGCTTCTTTTTCCAATTACAATCGTATTCCGAATCATGGTTTTGACCATATCAACAATGAATTGGGGCTGCTCAAAATCGACAACAGCACTTTGGAGATAGCCGGTTTTCGAAAAATTGGAGGTATCTGCAAAACCGTGGCCATTCACCAGAAATTCTTTAAGAAATTCAAGGAGTACTATCCGCTGCTTTTTAATAAAGTGAATGCACTGGAACTGCACTCAGAAATCCCAGCTGCCATTGATGATGTCATCGACAAATTCGGAGAAATCAAAGATTCCGCCTCGGATGAGCTACGGTACATTCGAAGCCAGATCAATAATGTGCGCAGTAAGATCAATCAGAGTTTTAGTGCTGCGCTGGGCCGTTATCAATCTTCCGATTTTTTGGATGAAATCCGGGAGTCCGTAATGGAAAACCGTAGGGTATTGGCCGTTAAAGCGATGCACCGCAAAAAGGTGAAGGGTACCGTGATGGGTACCTCCAAAACGGGAAGCATCGTGTATATTGTGCCAGAGGCCACATTGACCTACACTCGAGAGCTCAATAATCTCGAATTTGAGGAAAAAGAGGAGATTCAACGTATCTTAAACAAGCTAACGGACGAAATTCGGCCATATATCGAGGTACTTCAGCAGTATCAAAAGCATTTGTCCGATACCGATATTACCGCGGCCAAGGCAAAATATGCCAACGAGATGAACGGGTTGTTGCCCGAAATCAATGAGGAACGAGAACTGTTCCTACGCGATGCTTTTCATCCCCTGCTCTATTTGTCCAACAAACGAAAGAACGAGAAAACCTGGCCACAGACCATAAAACTGCATAAGGAGAATCGAATCATTGTGATTTCGGGACCGAATGCCGGAGGAAAAAGTATCACACTAAAGACCATCGGGTTGCTTCAAGTGATGTTGCAAAGTGGCATGCTGATTCCCGTGCACGAACGCAGTTCCGTTTGCTTTTTTGATAAAATTTTGACGGATATTGGAGATAATCAATCCATTGAAAATCATCTAAGCACATACAGTTATCGACTCAAGAACATGAACTACTTTCTTCGAAAGTGCAACGATAAAACCCTGTTCTTGATCGATGAGTTCGGAACAGGTAGTGACCCCGAATTGGGTGGTGCGCTTGCCGAAGCTTTCCTGGAAGTGTTCTACGAACGTGAAGCTTACGGGGTCATCACAACACACTATGCCAATTTAAAGGCTTTGGCCAACGAACTACCGCATGCCACCAATGCCAATATGCTGTTCAATTCCAAAACACTGGAACCGACCTTCCAATTGGTTTTGGGCGAGGCAGGAAGCTCCTTTACATTTGAGGTTGCCCAAAAGAACGGCATCCCCTACTCTTTGATCAACAAGGCCAAGAAGAAGATAGAGCGTGGAAAGGTCCGTTTTGATGCCACCATTGCCAAACTGCAAAAAGAACGTAGTAAAATGGTGGAGACGGGCTCCAAACTCAAAGAAGAGGAATCCAAGGCCCGTGAGGAAAATGAACGTTTGGAGAAACTCAATTCCAAGATCAAATCCAAGTTGGAGAGCTATCAGGAAATGTACGACCACAACCAGCGTATGATTCAATTGGGCAACAAATTGAATACCGCTGCCGAAAAGTATTTCATTGATAAAAAGAAACGCCCGTTGATCTCGGAAATGCTTCGCATTGTGGAAACGGAAAACAGTAAGCGTAAAAAAACCACGGCTAAAAAGGCCAAGGCCAAACAGCAGGAAAAGAAACAGGTGGCCCAAGAACTGGAGCAAAAGATCAAGAAGGTACGTGTAGAGAAGAAAATCAAAAAGAAAAAAGCCATCCAGGCCGAAAAGAACAAACCGCGACCAGTATTTAAAATTGGAGACCGTGTTCGTTTAATGGACGGTAAGGCCGTAGGCACCATCGACACTTTGGAAAAAGGAAAAGCAGTGGTCAACTATGGCATGTTTACAACCAATGTAAGCGTAGACCAATTGGACTTGGTGGAGGCTAAGAAGTAATTCAATGTCATTCCTGCGAAAGCAGGAATCCAATCATTATTTTCCATATGGTGGGTGAGGCACCTTACTACGACCATCCTCAGCATTTGTAAACAAGGCATTAGATTGCATATTAAGTTGGAAACTGCCAACAGTGGGTTATGCATCTCAAATCATTTGGCAATTTATTTTACCACAGTCTCTATTCATCCCAAAAAAATTTGAAAACAGAGCTAAGTTTAAGAATATGGTTAGATAAGAGGGTTGCAACATTGTAAAATCAAACTCGTCCTTGTTAAAATGATCAAAACAATCATATGATGAAAAAAATGAGGTCAAGTCTAATTTTTATTTCCATTGCTATACTCTCGTGCCAATCAAACAAGAAAAAAGAAGTAGTATCCCCCTCTATCGAAACCAATACAGCAATTCAGGATAAGATTGAGAACAATATCCATCCCATAGACGAAAACGGTAAAAGCGACTCAATTGCTACTACACTTGAGTCGAGAATGAAAGCTTTAAACATACCTGGGACAAGCATTACTGTTTTCGATGACAACAAAATCCTCTGGTCACAAGGTTATGGTAAAAAAAATATGCAAACGGAAGAAGATGTAAATGAAGAGACCATTTTCCAAGCTGCCTCAATATCCAAGCCTGTTACCAGTGTGGCCGCCTTTAAATTGATAGAGCAAGATAAATTTTCACTCCATGAAAACGTTAACTCCAAATTGATACGATGGAAAGTACCTGAAAATGAATTTACAAGAACTGAAAAAGTAACACCTCGAAGAATAATGAGCCATACTTCGGGATTAAGCACCTCTGGTTTTCAAGGTTACAACAAAAAAGATTCCATACCAAGCTTAGTAGAGATTTTACAAGGAAGTAGCATAATCAATTCAGAACCTGTACGTGTCCTACAAAAACCTGGGGAATCCGAGTTGTATTCCGGTGGTGGAATGGAAGTATTACAATTGCTAATGGAAGATGTGAGCGGAAAAAAATTCTCTCAGCTTCTAAAAGAATTGGTTCTTAATCCTGCTGAAATGAGCCATAGTTCCTTTGCTTATCCCCTACCAGAAAAACTAAGCAAATTAACTGCTTTTGGCCACGATGAAAATGGTAATGTGATTGACGGAGGCTATCATCTTTATCCCGAAAAAGCAGCAGCAGGCCTTTGGAGCACCCCTACGGATTTAGCACAATTTATGATAGCACTGGGTAAATCATATCGAGGAGAAGACACCCGGTTTTTAAGTCAAGAATCTGCACGAACTATGATGACCCGTGTACCCAACGCTGGCGGAATTGGAATAGGTATCGATGGAAAGGGCAGAGCTTTTCGTTTTAGACACACTGGTGGAAATGCTGGTTTTGTTTGTTATGCTGTATCTTTTGCAGATACTGGACGTGGAGTTGTTGTAATGACCAATTCGGATAACGGTTTTCCTTTTATTCATGAAATAGTAAGGGCTGTTTCCAAAGCGTATAATTGGCCACCGATGTGGATGCATGAATGATAAACTTTACATTATAAACTTCCTTTAGTGTGGAGTTTTTTGAGGAACTACAGCAAAAAATACGTATTTATTCCCAATTGTATTTTTCCTATCTTGTTTGGCAATAAGAATTAAACCAACCTAAACAAGAAATGAAGAAACCACTGACTTCTTCCAGTAGAAGAAATTTTGTAAAAAACACCGCACTCGCTTCCAGTATTTTTATTGTTCCCCGCCACGTTTTGGGAGGTCCTGGATTTTTGGCCCCTAGCGACCGCTTGAACATTGCCGCCATAGGCGCTGGAGGTAAAGGTGCGTCTGATATTGCCAACGCATCCGTTAATGGTCGGGAAAATGTTGTTGCGCTTTGCGATGTTGACTTTTCCGGGTCCGCAAAGCAATCCGTAGAGCGTTTTCCCAAAGCCAAACTATTCAATGATTACCGCGAAATGCTGGATACTGTGAAGGATATCGATGCGGTTACCATAAGTACCCCCGATCATGTACACGGACCTGCAGCGGCCTATGCCATGGAAAGGGGTAAACATGTGTATGTGCAAAAACCCATGACCCACAATATCAGCGAGGCACGCATGCTGACCCAAATGGCCCGAGACAAACAGGTGGTGACCCAAATGGGAAACCAAGGGGCGTCCAATCCGTTATTGGGCTTAGTTCAAAAATGGGTGGATTCTGGAGCCTTGGGAAGGATCACCAAAGTGGAAATATGGACCAATCGCCCTGTTTGGCCACAAGGAAATGCAATGCCACAACCAGACCCTGCAAGCAAACCCGATGATTTGTTTTGGGACCTATGGTTAGGCCCAGCCCCCATGCGCCCCTACACACCCAATCTGCATCCATTTAATTGGAGAGGTTGGTGGGATTACGGAACTGGGGCTTTGGGTGATGTGGGCTGTCATTTGATCGATATCCCATACCGAACTTTGAAATTGGGATATCCCACTGCGGCCGAATGTAGCGTAGGAACGGTATTTTCGCAAATGTGGAATCCGGACTACCATCCGGAAGGGTGTCCCCCATCCTCGTTCATCACTTTGAATTATGAGGCCACGGACAAAACGGCCGCCCCATTGACCATGACCTGGAGCGATGGTGGTATACGCCCCTCCCACCCAGAGATTATTCCCGCTGATAGCGACATAGGAGGCCCTGGTAGCTACAATGGAGTTTTGATTCACGGAGAGCACGGAGTAATCTCCACGAATATAAACGACAGCTCCCCTTTGACCCCTAAATTATACATGAGCAATGGGGTTACCGAGTTTGGTCCAGAGGTAGAGGAAATGCCCGAACCGGAATATGGCCACCAACGTAAATGGGTGGATGCCTGTAAGGCCGGATTTGGCAGCGAAGAACACCAAGGATTGACCTCCTCGTTCGACTATGCGGGCCCGATGACAGAAACCGTATTGATGGGCAACCTGGCCATACGCAGCTATATGTTGCGCAGGGAGAACGACAAAGGCAACATGGAGTTTTATGGCCGTAAAAAACTGCTTTGGGATGGAGACAATATGGAAATCACCAATTTTGAGGATGCCAACCAGTTTGTCACCCGCACCTACCGCGAAGGGTGGAGTATGCAAGATGTTTAAACTGAATCCATACATTAAAAAAGGCCGCTGAATAGCGGCTTTTTTTTATGGTTAGATGCGGATGTATTACAAAATAGAGAAAGGATTCTTTTGAATTGGACAAAAAATCCCTGAACTTATAGGAGTACACGAATTCTGAATCAAGAAACCATATTTAAATAAACAGTTTACATGAATACATTTTTGCATGAATGGGGAGAGGCCGCTTATACCAGTCTAGGCTTTTTCTGGATGGCGCTATGGGCATTTGCCCTAGGTTACCTCATAAGTTCCATGATACAAGTTTTTGTTACGGAAAAGCGAATGCAAAAGGTGATGGGTGACAAAGGCGGGAAAAGTGTCCTACTGGGCACCTTTTTTGGTTTTATAAGCAGTTCCTGTAGCTTCTCCGCACTGGCAACTTCAAAATCCCTATTTAAAAAAGGGGCCAGCTTTGTTTCATCAATCGCCTTTTTATTGGCATCCACTAACCTGGTGATTGAATTAGGGATCATCATATCCATCTTTTTGGGCTGGCAATTTGTTGTTGGTGAATATGTTGGCGGGGTGTTACTTATTTTGTGCAGTTGGTTGCTGATTCGGATTATCAACCCGAAAAAGTTGATCCAAAATGCTAGAAAACGTTTGGATGAAGCCAAGGAAGAACACCTTGAGCAAGCTTCGTTGCGGGAAAAAATCACCTTGCAAGAAAATTGGGCGAAGGTGGGAAAGCAATACTTTATGGAATGGAAAATGGTGTGGAAAGATGTCACCGTAGGTTTTACCATTGCCGGAATAGTGGCCGCCTTTGTTCCGGATGCTTTTTTTGAAACACTTTTTATCAATACGGGACAAGGGCAACAATCGTTTGACTTTTTCACCCTGCTGGAACATGTAATCGTAGGTCCTGTTGCAGCCTTTCTTACCTTTATTGGCTCCATGGGAAACATTCCCTTGGCTGCTTTATTATTTGGTAAAGGTGTAAGTTTTGCTGGTGTAATGGCCTTTATTTTTAGTGATTTGGTTGTTTTTCCCGTGCTTCGCATCAATGCTAAATATTATGGTTGGAAAATGTCCTTATTTATACTTTTCCTATTGTTCACATCTCTTATAGGGGCTTCCTTGCTACTCCACTATGGCTTTGATTTTTTCGATGCCATACCCAGTGCCGCTGCCGATAAAATATCAGGAAAGGAATATTTTTCGGTTGATTATACTTTTTTCCTGAACATCGCTTTTCTGGCCATATCAGGAATAATGATCTACCTCGGTCTTTTTAAAGGGAAGGATGTTCATTACCATAAAGAAATGGCACCGAAAAGCCCTTTATTGGAGAAAACCTTAAAATGGATAGCTATACTAAGCTATTTCTGGCTAACCATTGGAATTGTGTTGAAGTTCATTACTATTTAAATAAAACAGCCGGCATCAAATGGTTGAACCCCACTTGAGCGGCCGACTGCCCTAGTAAATGACTAAATCAATATATTCTGGACATGTAAAATGTTACTTCAAAATCACTTCCAGAATCCTCTTCTAATTTCAACACCTCATTTTGAAGTATGGCGTTGCCATTATCGTCAAAGTTCATTTTGATGTCCTTTAAATATATTTTGCGTGAATTCTTGCCCAAGTATTCATTCGAACTAAATAAATCATCTTCAGAGAATTCCGCTTCAATCTGAACATAATCATTCTCCAAATCAGGCTTATAAAGCTCAACTTCACTGGCTTCGCCTCCCGGAATCGACCAAAACACGCCTTCCCTGATGCTTATATAATTGTTTGAGGTTCTGGTGTAGGATTCACTAGCCATTTGCTGACCTCCTTGGAACAGTTTGATGTTCAGATTGCCGCGCAAGGACAGATCCCCGCTTTCGCCGGCGTGCGAAATCATTTCGATACCTCCCAATTCAATTCGATATTTTTGATAGGCCTCATAACAGGTCCTAATGTTGTATTCACTGCTCAACACAACTCTCGCCACCGGAAAATCATTTCGGATATAGCGCAACGTATAGGCCAAAGGTGCGGCAGGGGAATCTGCCGAGTAGTTGCCCCCATTGGTAATGTACTCGTATACACCGGCAGGACCACTTACTGCCCCGGCGGCATCGGAACCACTGCCCCCTACGACCAAAGCTTCAATTTTAGAGTTATTGATGATACTCTGGTATTCGGCATTGCCATTGGCGTCCGCTGAATTGAACGAGGCATTGAACGCGGATTGTACATCCGTGATACTGGAGTTGGACTCCACGGTATATAGCACCATACGTCCATATTTTACCGAGGACACAATTACGGGGCTCGTGGAATTTAGCACAGGCATTTCATAGAACAAGGAACCCGGGTTGTTATTGGGTGGCAGGTCTAGATCAATCGTATAGTATTCCTGAAAATATTTGATGACGTATTTATAGCTGTATTGCGAATTGTCAAAATTGAAAGAGGCCGAAACATCCCTGTTCTTGGTGCGATAGTTAGCTCCCAAGGCTACACTGAGGTGTTGCTCGGAGTACACTTCTTCAATAGTGAAGTTCAACTTGGCAGCGGTGGCACCAGTGACCCCTTGTTGCAATACGCTATTGACCCCTTCCCTGACAGTGGACAGTTTAGGGTCCTCGATCTCAACCGATGATGTTCCATCGATATTCTGCAAGGAAACCGATAACGTAATTGGTGCCCGTCCACCGTTGATGCCAATATATTCCCCTGTTGGAATAGATTCACCTTTGAGCATGGCCCCAGGATAGATCACATCGGTGGTGGGATCCAACGAAAGCATTTCGTCAAAGCCTGGAGATGTTTTGTAACGCTGTACCACACATTCCTCCGTGACATCATCTGGATTTCGCTCTGGGTTTTCCGGTTCGCCCACTTCTTCGGTAGCCGCTTCGCTTTCCTGTTCAAACGATTGTAGACTTGCCAATACGGTATTGAAGTTCGTTTGCTCTTCTTCAGTAGGAGGTTCGGTGCCCGTAATCGGCGGTTCAGAGGATTCATCCTTTGAGCATCCGACACAGATGATCAAGCTCAATGACAGCACCATTAGTAAGGCACTGTTCTTAAAAAGTGATTGCTTTGTTTTCATAATTTTTAGTTTTTTGAGGTTCAACACGCTCGAAATTAGAGGCGTACGCTCCTCAAACCTATTTTCGGGCATGGACAAAGTATGGACAGCCACCATGGACGATACCCAAAAACCATATGGACAGCCTGATTTTAAAATTTGTGCAGTTCATCGATTAACACTAACAAAATCAATACTTTAAAGAGGTTTTGAAATCAGAATCGAAGAAAGGAAACATGGATTTTATATGGACAAGCCTTTTTTGGGTTTTATAATCCATTGGGATTCAAAGGCATAATATTTCTACCTTGTAGGACAACATGCAACCTTAACTATGAGAAAATCAGTCTTACACATCCTCTTTTTACTTGTTTTGGCACCCAGCTTAAGTTTTGGCCAATATGATGCCACCCCACAACAAATCGATAGTCTTCTGGAAGTATTGGCCAGCACCCCTATTGATTCCTCCAGAACCCCTATATTGGTTAATCTCTGGAGAGCCCATATTGATCGTGATATTGACAAGGCCTTCGGATATGCCGACCAACTCATTGATTTAGGGAAACAGTTGGACAATGTACCCATTCAGCATACAGGCTATCAAAGAATGGGAATTGCCTATTCCTACATTGACGATTACCCTTCATCCAATATCTATTACAGAAAAGCCATGAAACTGAGTGAGGAGCGTCAGCGTTATAGCTCCACAGCTGCCATGCAAATCAATATTGCCATCAACCATTCCATTATGAACCAACATGACAGCACGTTGATCTATGCCGACAAATCCATCGAAAATTTCGCAAAAGAGAATGACTCTACGGGAATCGCTGCCTGCTACAACGTTATTGCGGGCATGTATTTTAATAAAGGTCAATATAAATTATCGCTGGAAAGTTCCCTGAAGGCTATGGGGATATCGGAACGGCATAACGACCGTCGTGATGCCAAAACTTCCCTAAGAAACATTCACCAAAACTACCTCAAAATGAAGGATACCACCAACACCGTAAGGTATCTGAAAAGATTGATGCAGATGAATAGGGAGGATAATGACAAACATGGTTTAATCTCCGATTTAAGCAATTTGGGGATACTTTACACTAGCATAGGCGACAGTCTGGAAATCGCCAAAGAAATGTTGGACGAAAGTTGGGAGCTATCGCAGTCCATGAAATTCCCCAGCGGCCAAGTTTTCACCCTTTTGGGTTTGGGCAAGTATTATGTGAAAAAGAATGATATGGCACGGGCCCAATCCCTTTTTAAGGAATCGTTGAGCCTCGCTGATTCATTGAACCAAATAGGCAGTGTAGTGGACAACCAATTGGAATTGGCTGAGATTGCCCTTCAAGAAAATAGTCTTAATGAAGCCAAGTCCTGGTCGCAACAAGCCTTGACGCTATCAAAAAAAACAGATTTATTGGAAGATCAGGCGCAAGCCTATCAGCTTCTGTCGGAAATTGCGCTAAGGGAAGACAAACAAGGTGATGCTTTACGCTATTTTAAACAGTATAAAATAGTGAACGACAGTATTTACAACATTGAAAACGGTCAACGGCTATCCGAGCTTCAAACCATTTACGAAACCGAGAAAAAAGAAGCTGAAATCGCTCTGCAGGAAGAGGAGATCAACACTTTGAATGCAAAAGCCAAAGTGGATAAGCTCACCAAAGGGCTCTATGCCGGAGGCATGGCCTCTGCCCTAGCCCTTTCCGGATTATTGGTGTTCGGTTACCGTCAAAAAATGAAAAAGAACAAAATTGAACGGGAAAAGCAAGAGGAAATCTATCAACAGGAAATAGCACACAAAAAGAAGGAACTCGCCAGCCAAACCCTCCATTTGGTTCAAAAAAACACCTTTATCCAAGAGCTGATGGAGAACTTGGAGAACATTAAAAACTCCCCCGAAAAATTTAAAATGGAGTTTAGGCGTATGGTAATGCTCCTTAAAAAGGAAAACGCCTCAGACAAGGATTGGGAAGTATTCAAAACTTACTTCGCTGAGGTCCACAACGACTTTGACCAGAAACTAAAGACCATTTATTCGGACATATCGGAAAAAGAAATACGATTGGCCGCTTTTTTACGGATGAACCTGACCACCAAAGAGATTGCGGCAACCCTCAATGTGTTGCCCGATAGTATTCTTAAATCCAAATACCGATTAAAGAAGAAATTGGGACTGGACAAGGAAACGGATTTATCCGACTTTCTCAATTCCTTGTAAAATTAACTGGATTGTTGATAATTAAGTTAGATCATTACATATAATCTATTGATTTTAAGCTGGAAATAAACGAATTTGGTAGTTCAACCTAAGCATTTCCTTTAAATTATGCGATTTTTAACCCCGTTGCTATTCCTCTGTATTTCACATTTTTCTACAGCTCAAGAGGAATTATTCCTAATTCGGACAGATATGAACTTTGAAGAACCGCGATTTTCCTTCGGTACCGGAAAAAATCGCAGCGCTTCCATTAGTTTAGGAGATATTGACAATGATGGAGACTTGGATGCCATCATAGCAAACGGCAGACATTGGCCCGAAACCAATCTCATTTTCACCTACGAGCGACGTAATTTCAACACCATGGAATTTCTTGGCACCGAACATGCTACGAGCTATGCTGCAGAACTAGCGGATATGGACAACGATGGGGATTTGGATATCGTTGAGGTGAATGATAATGCGCCCCACAAAATTTATAGCAACGATGGTGATGGAAATTTTACATTCCACTCCTATTTCTCCTCCTACTCCAATGCCAGAAACGTAAACATAGGCGATTTGGACCAAGATGGCTATTTGGATATCATTGTCTGCAATCGTGGTGCACGGAATACCTTGTGCTTCAGCAATGGTGACCTCACCTATTCTTGCGAAGAATTGATAACCGAAAATAATTCGACCATAGATATTGCACTGGCAGATTTGAACAAGGACGGGTTATTGGATATTATCCTCGCCAATAGGGACAATAACCTCAATACCATCTACATCAACAAAGGCCAACGCAAGTTTGGGAAATTGATTGATTTTGGCTTTCGGGAATTGGATACAAGGTCCGTGGCCGTTGCCGATATGAACTTGGATGGCTTTTTGGATATTGTTACCGGTAATGTGGGTGGTGAAAACAAAATCTATTGGGGAGACAACGACTTAAAGTTCGACCGATCAATGAATTACGACAATGATTTGGAGCATACCTACGCCATTGCTTTGGCCGATTTTAACAAGGATGGTTTAATGGATATTGTCAACGCAAATTATGGTACGGCAAATACGGTATTTCTGAACAAGGAAGGCGAAGTGTTCGAAAAAGTGAACCTTATGCAGGACACCTTTAAAAGTTATGATGTCACCTTGGGCGATATCAATAATGATGGGTGGATGGATATAGCCTTTGCCAATTCGGACGATTTTAATGTATATCTATTGAACGTCATCAAAAACCTGGAAAAATAATTGAATGAAACTCTTTAGGAACATCCGCAAGTTGCTCCTCAATGAAGGTAAAACCGGCAAGTACCTCAAATATGCCCTGGGGGAAATCGTTTTAGTGGTGATCGGGATCTTGATCGCCCTACAGATCAACAATTGGAATGAAAACCGAAAGCTGGAAAACAGCAAGGTGAATTTGATGCTGGCCATAAAAAAAGAATTATTGATCAACCTGGAGACTTTAGAGGATTACGATCACGGTTTAAACCAAAGCAATTCCAAATTCAATAAAGTACTCAGCTTCTCAGCAGATAACACTTTGCTGCCCACAGATAGTCTGAGGCAGTATTTATCTCAAATGGTATATTCAATTACACTGTCCTTTTTAACTACCGTTCAAGAAGAAGCCATTTCATCCGGAAAGTTTGAGCTATTGAGCGATAGCCTTAGGCAAAGGCTTTCCTTATTAAAGGATTATGCCAATGCAAGAAACTCCATCGCTGATCAGATTCAAAAGAATTACTATTACAACAGTACAGATGAGCTTGCAGTGATAATGGCCAAATTATCCATAGAACCAACTGTACCGGAGCGAATTAGAGCTCATCCCCTAATCCCCATGCATCCCGAATTTGTATTGGACGATGCCGCCCTGGTCACACTTATAAAAGAACCTGAAACCTATCTGGCGCTGAAAAGTCTTTATAAAAACTTTAGGGACGAAGAAATTTGGGTGAAATACGGACTCCTTTCCCTTACCCGACAATCTCTCGACCTAATTGATAAAGAATTGAACGAATTATGATCAAACTCTTTAGGAACATCCGACAAAATCTTCTCAACGAAGGGAAGACAGGTAAATACCTGAAATATGCCCTGGGGGAAATCATATTGGTGGTGATAGGGATCTTGATCGCTCTGGCCATTAACAACTGGAACCAAAACAGAAGCAGTACAGCTTTGGCGAATCTTCATTTAAAAACGGTATCCCAAAATATCAAGGAAGATCTTGTTCAACTCAATTACATGCATAAGTTTACCGATACTACCTTAACGTATTCCAAGAAACTTGCCAGACAATTCCAGACATTGGATCCTGTAGACGATAAAACAACAAAGTATATGTTTTACCTTTTACTGGAAAAGTCGACATCGCCCAATAAAAGTGGTATGGAAACCATTAATAATTCAGGTGAATTATCCTTTGTGGATAAAAACATTCAGGATATGATCTTAAATTATTACACCACTCTTGATCATATTTTGGCTCGTGAAGAAATTTCCAATACGTTTATCAAGAATAGGTACGAACCCTATTTTTTTGAACATTACAGTTTTACCGTAAATCCAAAAACACGTTGGAAAACGGTTCAGGATTATTA
The DNA here is from genome assembly GCF_017313275.1 of Flagellimonas profundi. Taxonomy (GTDB): domain Bacteria; phylum Bacteroidota; class Bacteroidia; order Flavobacteriales; family Flavobacteriaceae; genus Flagellimonas; species Flagellimonas profundi. The sequence continues at coordinate 1,135,474 of NZ_JAFLNM010000001.1, forward strand.
CAAAGAGGACCCACGAACACCTAAAGCCCTTGACAGCGCAGGTTTTTTAAACGACAATCCATTTGAGGCCATGGTTTTTGGAAGGCATTTTCAGATAAAACAACAACATGTGCTTTATAAAGAGGCGATAGACCAGGCCAATCAGCTTTTATTAAAAATTAACGCCAATGATCAAGTTTTTTAGGAACATCCGCAAATCGCTCCTCAACGAAGGTAAAACCGGTAAGTACCTGAAATATGCCCTGGGGGAAATTCTGTTGGTGGTGATCGGCATCTTGATCGCCCTGCAGATCAACAATTGGAACGAGAATCGAAAAAATGCCCGAATGCCAATTAAAATGTTAAATCCGTCTGAATACATGTAACAGTTCAATGGATATGCAGTCTTATGGGTTCATCATCAAAAAACACAAGTGATACATTCAATCAAAAGCCCAAAGAACATTGGATTGGTTCTGGCTACATTCACCTTCCTAATTACCTCATGTTCAAAGGATAATTCCAGCGAAGACCCGATCATCAATAAATATCTGAATATACCCGACAATCATTTTGAAACGATTTTAATGGAACAGGGTATAGATTCCGATGGTATCGTGAATCAGCGCATGTTAAGGGCAGATGCCGAACAAGTGCATCGATTGGATTTAAACAGTAACAGTCACTTTGGTGAAATCGCAGACCTCACGGGAATCGAAGGATTTACAAATATTACTTTTCTATCGGTGGCTGGCCAAAACCTGAAAGACATCGATCTAAGTGCGAACACCCAATTGGACACCTTATATCTTCAGAACAATTACCTCACCTCTTTGGACTTGAGTAAGAATACCGATCTGATCATGGTCAATCTATTGGTAAACGAATTGACCGCCATTACCGGACTGGAGCAAGCAACCCGATTAAAGCGGTTGAACTTATCGTACAACTACTTTGAGGATTTTAGCCTTACCAATGCATCCATTGAACATTTGCTGATGAGCGACAACCTTTTAACGACTTTTGATTCCTCTGGAGCACCCCATCTAAAAAGTATATTGTTGACCACCAATCAACTGAGCACGGTGGATTTAAGCTCCAATCCATCCTTGGAAACCGTGGTGATCTCCAATAATGCGTTGCAAAACATCAGTCTAGAGGACAATCCAAACCTGATGTATTTTTATGCCTCTTCCAATGTATTGAGCACTTTGGATGTAAGCCAAAATACTGCGCTTATCGATTTACGAGTGGATAGAAACCCGGATTTAAGCTGCATCAAAATCCATAGCGGACAGGAAATACCTACGGTATTTTTATCCGAATATCAAGAACTCAACGAGCTTTGCAACTAAATGTTTCTCAAGTAACAACTCCATGATCATGTAAACGAACTTTTGTTTTTAACGGATATTTCGCCGAACTTGAAATCCTCTAAAAACATCAACCCATTGAAAACAACCACCACCCTCCTCTCCTTGGTAATGCTGTTCTTGCTCAGCTGCCAAACCGATACAAAAGAAAGTACCGCGGAAACCTCGACCAAAACCGAAAATTTCACCACCAACGATTACCAAGATCTAGTGGCCCTGTTCAAGGAATGGAGAACCTTCGAAAATCCTCCGCTGTTGAATGGAGCTCCCGATTACCGAGCGGAAACCTTCGAGAAGCGTTGGCCCAAGTTCAAGGAGCTGCAATCACAACTACAGGCTATCGACACCACCGATTGGTCCGTGGAGAACCAAGTGGATTGGATGATCGTTTGGGCCGAAATGAACGGGTATGACTTTAACCAACGCGTATTACAACCTTGGGTCCGCGATCCCGCTTATTACAAAGTGGTTTGGGAATACAAAAGCGATGTGCCCGCCCACGAAGGGCCCACCAATCACGGTACTACGGAACTATGGACCTATACCTTCCCCTTATCCGAGGAGGAACGGGCTAGGCTCCTGACCGACCTACAGGTAATTCCACCCTTTTATGCCCAGGCCAAGAAAAACCTGACCGGGAACGCCCGCGATCTATGGATCACCGGTATTCGGGATATCCAAAACCAGAGCGTGGTACTCACCGACTTAAAAAAGAACGATGCCGTTACCAACGATGCCGAACTGGTGGCCGTTATCGATGAGGGTATAGCTGCTACCAACGACCTTGTTCAATGGCTGCAGGCCGAATCCGAATCCAAAACCGGCCCTTCGGGCATTGGGAAGGATAATTACACCTGGTATTTGCAACATGTGCACTTGGTGCCGTTGACTTGGGAAGATGAGGTCATGATCCTAAAACGGGAGCTCGCCCGGGCGTGGGCCTCCTTGAAATTGGTGGAGCACAACAACAGGAAGCTACCGGAACTGGAAGCAGTGGACTCCCCCGAAGCCTATGATAACATGGCTGATGTTTCTGCCAAAAGCTTGATGGACTTTTTGGCGCAACAGGACATTGTTACCGTAAAACCGTATTTTGATCCCGCCCTACGCGAGCATTTGGGGGAATTTATCCCCAAGGAAAAACGTAATTTCTTCGAGATCGGCGAGCATTACGATGCCAGGCCCCTCTACTCCCATTTTTACCATTGGTTTGAACTGGCGCGCATGGATATTGAGCCCCATAAAAGTGAGATACGGAAAGGCCCCTTGTTGTACAACATTTGGGATTCCAGAAACGAAGGGACCGCCACGGCCGTGGAAGAAATGTTTATGCAGGCCGGTCTGTACAACGATAGCCCAAGGGCCAAGGAGATCGTATACATTATGATCGCGCAGCGTGCGGCCAGAGGTTTGGGCTCGTTATATGCCCACGCCAACGAAATGACCATGGAAGAGGCCGGGGGCATCCACAGCGAATACACCCCGCGTGGTTGGATGAAGACCGAAAAAGAGCTACTCATTTTTGAGCAACATCTCTATTTGCGGCAACCCGGGTACGGAACAAGTTATATTACCGGTAAATATCTGTTGGAAACCGCCCTGGCCGATTATGCCCGACTGCAAGAGCTGCAGGGCGAACCCTTTGTAGTAAAGGACTTTTTTGATACGTTGAACAGCATTGGGAACATCCCTATTTCGTTGGGGCATTGGCAAATGACGGGCTCCAAGGAGCATTTAAAGCCCATTATAGAGTAAACGCAGCATAAAACAAAAGGAAAGAGGGCCGTACAAGGCCCTCCCACCCTTTACCCATCAACCCATCACCCTTTCACCCTTTCACCCTTTCACCTTTCACCCATCACCTTTCACCCATCACCCATCACCCTTCACCCATAACCCTTCACCCATAACCCTTCACCCTTCACCCTCAACCCATCACCTATAACCTATAACCTATAACCTTTCACTTTCACCTTCACCCTTCAACCCATCACCCATCACCCTTCACCCTTCACCCTTCACCCATCACCCTTCACCCATCACCCTTCACCCTTCACCTTTCACCTTTAACCCATCAACCTCCCACCCGCACCAATTTCATGCCGTAAAATTTCATAAACCTATTGATATTCAGTAACTTTAATGTAGTTGATTGAGATTTTGAAATAAAATCAGATGATTATGGATATAAAATTTAATTCAGCAGTGATTTTGGCACTCACATGTATTCTTGTGGGGTGTTCACAGGCACAAAACCAAAGTGCCGAGGAGCTATTAAGGGATCCCAATATGCAGGATGCCATTATGGAAAACATTGCCAGCGACCATCAAATGATGATGAACATGATGGGGCATATGGTAAATAATGAACATGCGATGCAAATGATGGCGCAAAACCAAGATATGATGCATAGCATGATGGGAAACAGGCAGGCCATGATGAACATGATGATGAAGGACAGCACATTTTCCAATATGATGATGGGCAATATGCTGGAAATGATGGAGCAGGATTCCGCTTTTGGCAGCAGAATGTCCCATAGGATGATGGGCAACCAACACATGATGGACATGATGGACATGATGGAACATTAAAATGGTTGGCGTAGCACACACAATTTCCAACGTATGGACAAAAGCAGTAAAACAACAATGCCATGCATGATTTCAACTGGCATAATTGGGGCTCGGGCATGATGTGGTTTATTTGGATTCCGCTGATTCTTGTTGGCGTGTGGATCATTCTTAAGCTCATGAAAACCAATGGGTTCAACGAGCAAAAAAAGGAATCACCGTTGGAGATCCTCAAAAGAAGATATGCCAACGGTGAGATCTCCACGCAAGAATATGAGCAGCGGAAAAAGATGATCGAGAAGGATTGAGGGATGTGGCCCAATGCCTTAAGGTAGGCGATGCTGTAAACGATTACGTTGTCGCCCTGGTCGGCTTATGGCCCACCCTTTCACCCATCACCATTCACCCTTCACCCATCACCCATCACCCATCACCCATCACCCATCACCATTCACCCTTCACCCATCACCCATCACCCATCACCCTTCACCCTTCGCCCTTTCCCCGTCTCACCAACAACCTCCTCAATACACTCCCACAGTACTTTAACACTGAAGAGCGCATACTTTTCTTTTTCATCAATAGGTTCGTTGGAAAAATACACGGCAATATCGTGCAGCAGTTTTAGGGATTTTACCAGATCGGGACCATCCAAATAATTGGCGTAGTCCAACAATTGTACTTGGGCCGGGGTAAGCATTTGGGAAATTTTGGGAGCGCTTTGCGCCTCCGCGCTACTGCCTTTTGGGCAGTTTTCTTGACCTTTTGAGTGTAGCATAACAAAAGAAAATTAAGTTAAATTGAGGACAGGTCACTGCTACACTCATCAAAGCGGTGCCTTGAAGGTCTGGGGACTTTCACCCTTTTGCCTGTCCTTTAATTATTCAAATGAGGTTGGATAGGACACCTTAATTTCGATAAGTGTAGCACTCCAAATATACACCTTATCTGGAAATGGAAAAACTGGAGTTCGTTGATAACTTCTTACAACTAGGCAGGTTACCTTATTGTTTTTGAAGGAAATTTCGGTGATATTAGGGGGCTAATGGTTAGAAATATCGGTAATACTCCTATTTCGGGGATAAGGGATGGGTTTTACATTCCTAGAAATAAGTTATGTAGCATTTGAAAACAAAAGATGAGTAAAATAATTAAAAAGTTTTGGGATTTAGACGAAAAAGAATTCAATAGAAAAATTGTTTCTCAAGTTGAATTCTACACGGCGCTCAAAAGTGCAGATGACTTTAAAAATTTTGTTTATTGGCCTAATGAGTTAAGCCCTAAAGAAAAGCACGAATACAAAATTGAAAATAAAACTTTTACCAATTGTAGTTTCGCTTTCACTAAATTTGAGAATATAATTTTTCAAAATTGTAAATTCTATAATTGCAAATTTAATCACTCGATAATTAAGGATTGTAGGTTTCACGATTGTAACTTTCAATATGTGAATATGTTTAAAGTTACAGTCAAAAAGACTTATATAGAACCAAATTCTTTTAGGAATATAATACCAAACATAAGAGACTTTATCGGTTGTGTTACTAACGCGAATATGTGCGTTACTTTTTTTCAAGAAATACTTGACAATTCAAAAGACGAAGGACAACCAGAGCATACAAAACAGGCAGATTATCATTTCAGAAAATGGAAAGGCCTAAATTATATTCAAAAAAAGTTTAAGCCCGAGAAAGATAGCAGAAGAACATCTAATTGGATGTTTATTAAAAAGTTTTTTCCAAATTTAAGTCTTTACCTTTTAACGGGTTACGGCTACAGAATACCAAACTTTCTCATAGTCTTTATAGCGGGTTTTAGCTTCTTTGCATATAAAAATCACTTAAATTGGAAAGGTTATGGCCTTAAACAAAAAGATTTGTCAATAGATGTATTTGACCCAATAGAACCCAATATAAGTTCAACACTTTATTACACTTTAGATTGCACAACTAAGCTTATTGACTCTCAATTTCAAGCCACTACAACTTTTGGAATGGGGTGGCTTACCGCACAGAGTTTATTTGGCTTCCTTCTATTAAGTGCTTTAATCACTATTATTCTAAACAAATTTGTAAGATGAAAAATTATAGTATAGCAATATTTGGTAGTTCTTTAAGGTCAGACTTTGATAAATACAGCGATAAGGATTTATTAATTGTAGCAGATGATTATGAAACTATGGAGAACTTAACAAAAATCTATTCAAAAGATGATTGGTCTATCTCTTTCTATACATACTCAAAACTTAAATATCTGTCAGAAAACGGCAGCCTATTTATAAAACATTTACAAAAAGAGTCGAAAATCATTATTGATAAAGATGATAGATTAAAAGATATATTAAATGAATTTATTCCAAAGAATAATTATGAAAAGGACATTAAAGATTGTGAGAGTTATTTTGACATAATTAAGACAGTGCCTAAAACTACTTTAGGTTATGCGTGGTTTTGTGATAGTCTTTTTGTTGGATTAAGGAATTATTTGGTTTTTAAAAATGCCGAAGATGGAATTTTTGAATTTTCATTTATAAAACTGCTGAAAAGATTGAAAGAGCAAAGATTAATAAATCAGTCTGACATTAATATATTAAGAGAATTAAGAGTTGTAAAAAGAAATTATAGAGAAGAAATTCTTGACGAGTTACCATCATTGGACTTCATAAAAAAAGTAATACCAATTGCAAAAGGTTTAGGAATTTTAGAATCTGTAAAGTTTGTCAATTCACAAAAATTTCAAAATATCATTGAAAAATCGATTATCAAGAGAAATTTTAATCCTTATCAAAGATTAAGATTGGTAGAAGGTTATTATTGCTCGCAAGCATTGAATATTCCAGAATTGAAAAAAATCATTAGTAATCCCCAATTTTATGCTTGTAAAATGAAAGATAATGATTTTACCCTCAATTTGATATCGGAAATAAAAAAACGCCCCACAAAAATGTGTTTAAGTAATAGCGGCTTAAGTGGCAAAACCAAAGTATAATTATGAAACGAAGGTCTGCGCTAAACTAAAAAGCTAGTGAGTAGGAATCCTCTATTACTCATACACTAGACCGCTACCTCCAATGGGAAAACAACTATGTCAATAAGAAGTAGATTTAAAGGAAGTAAGTATTGGGCTCTTCAAAGTTCAAGGATTATTTATGACTTTAAGTTTGACCCAATCAAGGCATATTTAGAAAGCACGGAGGAAATGATTCTTCAACAAGAAAAAAAACTAGCGGAAAAATATAATAAATGGAATGAAAAGCACGGAAATAAACCTGAAATGCCAAGCGCATTCGATGTTTATGAAATGGACATTTTAAACAGTTCTGAATTTCCCAATATTCTAAATCAATCCGTTTATCTTACTATTTACTCGACTTTTGAAAATGAATTTTTTAAACTGTGTGAATGGTGTCGAAGAGCGGAGAATATTAAAATCGGACCCAAAGACATCAAAGACCTAAATTATATCGGACAATGTAGAAAATTCGTTATGAAAGTGTTGGATGTGAATTTGGATAATCTAAATGAAAAATGGGCTGAAATAAGAAAATATCAAATAATTAGAAATTCAATCGCTCATAATAATGGAGTAATAAAATCAGCAAATCAAGATATTTTGAATTTTATTAATTCCTCGAATGGAATATCATTTGATATGGAAGAATCCAGAATTAAAATAGAATCAATCGAATTTTTGAAAACTCTGATTAATAAACTGACCGATTTTCTTTCTGAAACTGCTGAACAAATAATAGAAAGGAAAGATAGCACCCGCAAATAATAAAGACTATAATCCATTGCTCCCTCCTGCCTTGAACTAAATCCCCTACTTTTAAGAAAACACAATCCGAATTAAAATTTTGAGAAAAAAGGAACTATTTTGGCTTATCGGAACACTAGGTTTAGTGCTGCTCGCCTTACTTTGGATTTTCGGAATTGATGGCTTGACATTGGACGCAGTTACCGACATCAATGTGTACGACACCTATTTTGTGGTTGCGAAAATCCATCTGATCGCTTTAATTACAACGCTGATGTTCTTTGGTGTTTACCTCATCCGAATGTTAGGGCGAAACTTTAAAAACCTGACCGTCAATCTTATTTTTATGGTTTCGGACATCACCCTGATCGTGGTTTTCACATTTTTAATTTCGTTGGTAAATGCTGTTCGAGAAGTTCCCAGTGCCAGCGAATATGCCTCTTTGAGTGGCGGAATGGTGGAAAACGCAGGAAATGGATGGAACAACGCTTATTATATTTTGGGAGCGATACAGCTGATTTTAATACTACTGCTCACAGTAAGCGGAATAAAAACTGGACTGAATTATAAACGGAACGAATAAAAAAACAGAATGCTGAATGAACTATCGAAACCTGATTACCTATTTTATCGGAATATTTATTCTGATTTTAAATTCTTCTTGCTTTTCTAACAAACCCAACAGAGCTAGTAAGACGGAATCCAAAACAGAACAAAATTTTAAAAACAAATCTAGCGTTCCATTTATAGAAAACTGTGAAAATAATCAGACTGATGCTTGTTTTCAAAACTCAATAAGTGAAATAATATTGAATAAAGCGAATGAAAGAAATTTAGTTTTAGAAAAAGACACGTTACAAATTGGAATTAGAGTAAATGAAAACGGAACTCTAACAATTTTAGATAATATTACTTCAAATGAGTCTTTGAAAAAGATTGTGCCTGAAGCTATTTCTGATTTAAAAAATATAGAACCGGGTTATTTGGAAAGCCAGAAAAGATATATTAGTTCAGGATATAAATGGTTCATAATTATTGAAAATAATGAATTGAAAAACAAACTTGAATATTAAAAAACTACAGGCAACACTAGCTATAATCCGTTGCCCCTCCTTCTCCCCTAAACTAAATTCCCTACTTTTAAGAAAACAACCATTCATAGCCGAGGCCGTTGTGCCTCCAACACAAATTGAACTACACATTCAGCAACATAGAAAAGGATATGCTACAGCGGCTTAATAATTCTAAGCCCATTCGAATATGGACTGAATTTATAAAAGTCATATTTGAGTTTGAGCAATATTACGTAGAATTGGAATGTGTGCCTAAAATTGCGAGTTCACAAAATAGAGCTGACGAAGCTATGACCGTTGAAGTTCGAAAACATAACAAACAATACCTGCCCTGTAACAATGCCAAAGTACTTGTAGAAAACAAACCCATAACGGACATCAAATGTGTTCGGACTTTATTATACTTTACCGATTCGATGACATCACCTGACCTGGATGCTCACTGGAATAAGATCTTGAGTATTATTGGGGGAACAACTGAAAGAAAAATAAAGAAAATATTCGAGGAGTCTTCAAGTAGCTATCACGATCAAATTATATGCAAACCAAATTCGGAAGAATCCAAAAAGGTAAAAGAAGCATATTCCAATTTGATAGATGTTGGCATAATTTTATCCATTGGGGATAAATTTTTGCCTGCTTTTGTTCGAGGAAACGGATATGGGTTTGCTCATTTGGAAAGGAGACCGCTTATAACACGGGAAGAGCTAACAGAAGAATTGACCAAATATGAATTGAATTAAAAATCTTTCGCCAACACTAGCCATAATCCATTGCCCGCTCCTCCCCAAAACTAATTTCCTTACTTTTAAGAAAACTAACCATTTATAGCCGAGGCCATTGGCAACAATTATGAAAAAATTAATAGTACTATTTATACTCTTCAATTTATTTGGGTGCATAAACAGTGGACCACAAATAAAAAGAATAGACGATTCTCAAATTTCTAAATCAGAATTAACAGCTAAAATTAAATCGCTTGTTGATTCTGCCAACGTAACTGGAATTTCAATAGCCATTTTCAATAACAACAAAATTACTTACCAAAATTCTTTTGGGTATGCCAATATCAATAATAAAGACACATTAACCAATCAAACCGTTTTTTATGGAGCATCCTTAAGTAAGGCTGTTTTTGGATATTTGGTTGCTCAACTGGTGACCGAAGGAATATTGGACCTTGACAAACCTTTACAAGACTATCTTGACAAACCGCTTCCCACCATTGAATTCGAAAAGGAATGGAGAGGATACAAAAACCTTAAGAAAGACAAACGATATGAAAAAATTACTGCCCGGATGTGCTTATCTCATACCACTGGTTTCCCCAACTGGAGATGGATGACAAAAGAAAATGATTTTTTTCGGGAGGGTAAAATTCGTTTTACAGTGGAACCGGGAACAAGATATTCTTACTCCGGAGAAGGGATTCAATTACTACAATTTGTTATTGAACAAATCACTGGACAAGAACTTGAAAAACTGGCACAGGAACTCATATTTCATCCACTTCAGATGAATATGACAAGCTATGTATGGCAGGATAAATTCAATAACAAATATTGTAATGGCCACACAACGGAAGAAAAAATTATTCCAATAGATAAAGAAGATGAAGCAAATGCAGCAGGTTCTTTGTCGACAACACTTGAAGACTATTCAAAATTGATCAAACACATACTCGAACAAACCAGTCACAATTTACCCATAACTGATTTGTTATTCAGGCCAAACATTAGAATAAAATCAAAAACACAATTTGGACATCAGGCATGGGAAGACACAAACGAGAATGATTCAATAGAATTGAGTTATGGTCTTGGCTGGGGATTGCTCACCTCGCCTTATGGCAAAGGGGCATTTAAAGAAGGGCATGGAGAAGGATATCAACATTATTCTATTATTTTCCCAGAAAAAAATATAGGAATTATAATTCTATCCAATAGTGATAATGCGGAAAGTATCTTCAAAGAACTTTTAGAAATATCAATTAGAGATACATATACGCCATGGAAATGGGAAAGTTATATTCCCTATAATTATGAACAAAAATAACTGTTTACAACACCAGATATAATTTATTGCTCTCTCCTCCCCTAAACTAAATTCCCTATTTTAAGAAAACTAACCATTCATAGCCGAGGCCTATCATTTAAAATGCGTTTACAAACCTTTCTTATAATCCTATTCATTTGTTCCTGTAAACCAGATACTGGAAATAATAATGACGTTGAGAATGTAAACGCAACCAACATCAAGTTAGAATCTAAAAAAAGAATTCTTGATTCCTTAAAAGTATTTGGAAAATGGACTGAAGAGGTATGGGTCGGAGTTGAAAATAAAAATTTACCGCCACCCCCACCTGCAATTATTCCTGAACATGATTCGATATGGCCTCCATATTATGAGATTGACAAAAATGAAATCAGGCACTATTTCTTGGGGATTGATTCAGCAAAATATAAATTCGATAATTCCGATGTACTTGTTATGCCTGAAGGCTTGTGGACATACACTATTGGATATCAGAAAAAATGGCGGATTTTAAACGTTACTGACAGTATAATGGTTGTAGAAAGAAAATACAGTGAATATTACCGGAATGCTCCGGACCATATTGATGGAATCGACACCGTTACGTTTTATAAAAAACGCTAGCCAACAATGACTATAATCCATTGCTCCTATCCGCTAAACAAATTTCCCTACTTTTAAGAAAAGAAGTATAATGAAGATTGAACATATCGCCCTATGGACCTCGGATTTGGAAAAAATGAAAGAATTTTATCTGAATTTTTTCGAACTGGAATCCAATGAAAAATATTACAATCCAAAGAAAGAATTCAGTTCCTATTTTCTCTCCTTTAAAAAAGGAGCACGCATCGAATTAATGCACAGGCCCGATATTTCAGATTTCATGGATAACCTGGATGCCAAACTTGGCCTGACCCATTTTGCCATATCCGTTGGTTCGAAAAACAAAGTGGATGCCATTACCGAAACCATCCGTAAAAACGGATTTAAGGTCATCGGAGAACCTAGAACTACCGGAGATGGATATTATGAAAGTGTGATTGCCGACCCCGAAGGAAATTTGATTGAAATAACGGAATAAAGCGGTACAGGGGTAACAGTTATAATTCATAGTACCATCCTCCCCCTAAACTAAATTCCCTACTTTTAAGAAAACAAACACTGATAGCCGAGACGTTTGGTGGCGGTAATTAAAACAAAATTAACCTTGAGAAATATTGGAATTAAATTTTTAGCATTTGCATTTATAATATTTTTAAATGCTTGCAAAACTGAAAAATCAGAATCAAAGAAGAATGACTCTACAATAGAAGAAAACCTATACTTTGGTTACAAACCACCAGGATTAACACCCGAAATTTTTGTTCCCAAAAAGGGTACCTCCCAAGATTGGAAATTAGGAAATACCGACTCTTTGGATATGGATGAGTTTTATTTTACATATACGGGGAACAACCCCTTTGAGGACCCAGTAGTTGTGTATCGGAATGAGGGTAGTTATTACAGGGTCAATAAGTATAGCTTCAAACATAATCCCAGCGACAGTAATATCTTATATTCTAGATGGAATTACATAGAACGTACAGACTCTGGTTGGTCAAAAATTAAAAGCCTCGGCCCAATGTTCGATAGGGAAGATTGGGGCATTATGGTGATGTCAGTTTCGGCTAAAGGCACCTTGGTTTTTGATGACTATAAAAGTAACGACGTAATCCGAATGTCAAGGATTATAGACGGTAAACGTGAAGAACCTAAATTACTTGGTAAACATATTAATACAGGAAAATGGACAGCTCACCCATTTATAGCTCCTGATGAATCATTTTTAATATGGGGTAGTGAGCGCGAAGATGGATATGGTATGTCCGATAATTATATCAGCTTTCGACAGCAAGATGGTTCATGGGGTCCTGCCATTAATATGGGGGATAAGATAAATTCAGAACTAGTAGAAAATGGTGCAAGGTTAACCCCAGATGGAAAATATTTGCTTTTTGGAAGGTCGGAAGAAAAAGAAAGAGAAGATGGCAGCACATATTGGGAGAGTACAAACTATTGGGTCGATGCCAAGATTATTGAAACCTTTAAAGTTCAATAATCATTTCATGTAAAAATTTAAGCGTATAAAATACAACTACCGTCAACACTGGCCATAATCCATTGCCCGCTCCTCCCCTAAACTAAATTCCCTACTTTTAAGAAAACAAACAACCCAAGGGCGAATCCATGGCCGAAAGGGTTGTACCACATTCCTTCAGCATCCAATTCATTAAAAATCATATCTTTAGAGGAAACCAACCTCCAATGATCAAGTTCTTTAGAAAAATTAGGCAAAAATTACTCTCTGAAAATAAATTCAGCAAGTATCTGATTTATGCTATCGGTGAGATCATTCTAGTAGTAATCGGTATTCTAATAGCTATTCAACTAAACGATTTTAATGGAGATAGAAAAGAACGTGAAAAGGAATTATCCTTTCTTCAAAAACTGAAAGATGATATCCATTTGGATATACAGGATTTAACGTTGAGAGATTCCATTTTGGCTGTTTATCAATCCAATCAAGAAAAAGGGTGGGAATTATTTCTTGAAGCAGAATCAGTAAAGGACATGTTAACCCTTGATTCTCTCATTCAATTCCGTTGGCAAAGTTTTGCAGTAAATAGAAAGACCTATGATGAAATGATCAATACCAGTGGCATTTACATTATTACGAACAGGGATTTGCTAAATGATTTGAGTGATCATTATGCTTTAATAGAATTGTACCAACAAAACTTTAGAGAGATTAATGAAGATTCACGGGAGTATTATAAAGCCTCCAATTTAGACCATTTTGATTTTATAAAAAGGCACTATGGCGATCGATCATTCGATGTTACAAGTATTGATACTACCTGGATCAGCAATCATAATTCTCCTACTTATTTAGCCTTATCCAGATTCTATAGTCATGTGATAAACGCTGTTAATGGAGTCCAGCGAAGGTACATCACGGAAATACTTTCAAATAGCAAAGAATTGGTAGCTGAAATAGAACTGGAATTAAGAAAAAATAATATCAAAAATTAACGAAAGTACAAACAATGTATATAAGTCATTATAACAGTTCGTATATGAACCGTGGGCACAAATTGAAAAATATATACTAACTAAACAACTGCATTATGGAAACTACCATTAAACATCAAATCGACCCTTCTAAAATAATTCAAATCGGAATGGGATTTTGGGCTTCAAAAACCTTGCTTACAGCTGTTAATATGGGCCTGTTCACCCATCTGGCCAATGAACCGTTATCGGGCGAGGCAATTAAAAATGCTTTGGGGTTGAATGAAAGATCCCTATACGATTTTCTAGACACCTTGGTAGCATTGGGTTTTTTGCAACGTTCGGGACTAAAAGAGAATGCTGTATATAGTAATTCAGGCGATTCAGATTTGTTTTTGGATAAAAATAAACCAAGCTACATTGGAGGCATTTTAGAAATGTCGAACAATAGATTGTACCCGTTTTGGAACGATTTGGAAACGTGTCTAAAAACAGGCAAGCCACAAAATGAGATGAAAGATGGAGGTAAACCACTTTTTGAAGCTATTTATGCAAATGAAAATAGACTAAGGGAATTCATACACGGTATGGGAGGTGTTCAAGCCGGGAACTTTATGAAGCTGGCGCATGATTTTGATTTTTCGAAGTATAAAACGCTTTGTGATGTAGGGGGATCCGGTGCCAATTTCTCGATTCATGTTACAAAAAACAACAATCACATGAATTGCATTTCTTTTGATCTTCCCCCTGTAAGTCCAATTGCAAAAGAAAATGTAGAAGCATTTGGATTAAGTGATAGAATAGTGGTCGTTTCAGGCGATTTTTTCATAGATGACCTACCAAAGGCAGACGTAATCACTATGGGAAATATTCTCCATGATTGGGGTTATGAGGACAAAGTAATGTTGATAAGAAAGGCTTATAAAGCCTTACCTGAGGGAGGAGCCCTTATTGTTATTGAAAATATTATTGATGATCAAAGAAATAAGAATGCATTCGGATTAATGATGTCATTGAATATGGCTATCGAAACAGAACACGGTTTTGATTTTACAGCCTCCAACTTTGATCAATGGGCAAAAGAGGCAGGATTTGGCCAAACGAGTGTGATGCCCTTGACCGGTCCGTCAAGTGCTATTATCGCTATAAAGTAAATGTCTCTTTGCCAATGAGGGAAAAAGAGCATTAAAGCCTGTTTTATACACGTCTTTGCTACTTATTGATTCAATATCCAATTCATTAAAAACCATATCTTTAGGGAAACCAACCCAAGATGATCAAGTTCTTCCGGAAAATCCGCCAACAACTACTAGTAGAAAATAAGTTTAGAAAATACCTAGCCTATGCCATTGGGGAAATTGTATTGGTGGTTATTGGAATTTTGATTGCCCTACAGATCAATAACAAGAATCAGGAAAGAATCAATAGAGATTATGAACTAACGATGCTGAATGAAATTAAGGAGGCCCTGGATAAAGACATATACAACATGGAGGGCGGAATTAAAAATCTTGAAGAATTAAAACAAAGCGTTATTGTATTGACAACTGTTCGAAATGGATCAACTTACCCTCACGATTCACTGGTCTACCATTTTAACAATGTAAGACAAGGAGGTATTGCGCTTGCAATCAATTATAGTCCATACGAGTCCATCAAGTCCACAGGATTGGATAAAATTTCAAATTCCGAACTTAGAAATAGCATTACGGATTTATACGAGGTAAAATTAAAAGCAGTTGAGTTTTGGGTCAATGAATTTATTAGAAGAAAACTGTATGAGAAAAATGACTTGGTCGCTGCCATATTTGAAAAAGAAATTATCCCCGACACAACAGATGGTATAAAAGTGGAATATATCATAAATCATGAGTTGATTTATACCAACGATCAATTCGATGACTTTCTAGTTGCTTCTGGTGGTTATATACCCATTGCCGTTAGAAATATCAGTTACGCAATAAAAGAAATGAAATCCCAGGCAAAAGAAATAACATCAGAACTGGAAAAAAACTAAGGATATGTTAGAAACACTGGAAGAATATGCATTGATCGCTGAAATAATATCAGCGGTTGCCATTATTATATCCTTGATATTTGTTGGTGTTCAAATCAAAGCCAATACAAAAGCAACACAGGCATCAACTTTTCATGAAATTGCAGCTTTGGACATCAACATACTGCTCAATTTTAGCAGTTCTCCAGAATTGGCAAGATTGATAACATTATTTAGAGATGATCCCGACTCCTTGAGCGAGGAAGAACAAATTCATGGTTTTTACCTGTTCGGTGCAGAAGTTCGGCACGTCGAAAATTTATTTTTGCAAAACGAGAACAAAATGTTGAGCGCCAAAAATTGGAGATCTAGAAAAGCACTGGTCGATGGAGTTGTACTCTCCGCTGGATTTGGAGCATTGTTAAAACATCCGTTCAGCAAATTTTTTGATGGCTCATTTATAGAGTATGGCAGGAATCAAAGAAAAAAACACGGGATAAAAGAATAATGTTGACTGTCAAAATAGTAAAGCACTATATCCAATAATAGCTTTAAGTAATTGTTCCCTCCTGCCTTGAACTAAATTCCCTACTTTTAGGTAAGCAAACAACCAAAGGAATGGTTTCGTACTGCGGCCTTGACTCACTGGAAAATCGTACCGGCCGCCAATCACAAAGAATCCATAGCCGAGATTGTCACCATACATTTGTTTAAAATGAGGAATACGATAAACCAAAAAGGATTATTTAAATTTCTTCCCACCATAGGGATTCTGGTGTTTATAGGTATTTACTTTTATGCTTCCAAACTATACCCTGGAGGTTCGCTGGTAGATGTAAATTCAGCAGGTTTTGATTGGCTCAACAATCATTGGTGCAATTTAATGCGTGAAAATGGCTTGAATGGAGTTCAAAATGGAGCAAGGCCCGTTGCCATTGCCGGTATAACCATCCTTTGCGGTAGTATGATCATCTTTTTCTTTCAGTTTGCGGACCATTTTGAAAAAAATGGAAATTGGAAAAATATAATTCGAATTTCGGGGACTTTGGCCATGTTATCAGCATGTTTCATTTTTACTATATACCATAATATTATGACAACCATTTTAAGTGTATTTGGCACCATGGTCATCATCGGAATGCTACGGGCCCTGTACAAAAACCGGTTGATCTTTTTAATGGTAATGGGAGTATTTTGTATTCTAATTGTTGGGTTGAACAACTTCTTCTACTACAATGAAAATCTAACTCAATATTCTCCTATCATTCAGAAAATTGCTTTTGTCCTGATTCTTTCCTGGACGGTTTGCCTTAATTTGACCATCAATAAAAGTGCATTAAAACAAAGGCTATAATGCATTGTTTCTTCTTTCCTTAAACTAAACTTCCTGCTTTTAGAAAAAGACAGGGAACTGACGATCATCATTACTTAATAGGGTTTAAATAGATAGTTTTAAAGGTTATTTAAACAATTAACTATCAATCAATTATAACCTATTATCAGTCATGAAATACAATACCATTATCATAGGAGGCGGATTGGCAGGATTAACCGCTGGAGCGACGCTCTCAAAATTTGGAAAGAAAGTTCTTTTATTAGAGCAGCATCACAAGCCTGGTGGCTGTGCAACCACATTTAAACGAGGAGATTTTATTATAGAAGTTGGGCTACACGAAATGAGCGGACTCACAGAAAATGGTTCAATAACGCGAATATTTAAAATGCTCGACGTGCAAAAACATGTGGATTTCCAAAAAGTACCTGAGTTTTATGGGGTGGTTTCCGATAAAGAGGATTTTGTGATGCCACATGGATATGCTGCAGCTGCCAAGGCATTGATAGATAAATACCCGGAAGAGGAAAAAGGGATCAAACGTTTTATGAAGTTGATAGCAGGAACACGAAAGGATGCCACCAGTCTTCCACGTTCGCCTTTGGTACAAAAACTGATTTATCCATTGATGCCATTACTTTACCCTAATCTAGTAGAGGCAACCAAACATACCGTTGGATCTTGGTTGGATAAGTACATTGCCAATGAAGATGCGAAATTAGACCTCATAGCCCATATTGTTTATTGGGGAGATGATCCTTATACACTGTCAATGTTCTACTTTGCTGTACCATTTTCGGGCTTTATTGAGAATGGCGGCCATTTTATAAAAGGTGGGTCACAACAGCTTTCCAATTACCTTGCATCCTATATCGAAAATAACGGCGGTACCGTACTCTTGGGTAAAAAAGCGGAAAAGATCATTACGGAAAATGGCAAGGCAACTGGGGTTATGTTTCGTGATAGCTTTAATACGAATTCAGAACCTGTTACGGTTTTATGTGACAATGTGATAGCCAATTGCGCCATTCCTTTGGTATCATCGATGTTGGATGAACCTTATTCGACCCAGCTTCAACAAAAAATTAGCTCGAAAATTAATTCATGTTCGCTGTTGTGCATGTATCTTGGCTTCAATACCGATGTGGAACAGTTTGGCGTAAAATACTATTCGAACGTTTTTCAAGGGGATGGTGTAATGACATTAAAGGATATTAAAAATAACCATCACGGTGATTGGGCCAAACGTAGATTCATTTTTGTGGACTATAACAAGGTAGATGCCGGACTTGCACCACCTGACAAATCTGAAGGTGTGATTTGTACGGTTGACTATATTGAAGACTGGGAAACTTTAAGCAAAGAAGAGTACGATGCCAAAAAAGAAGAAGTAGCCCAAATTTTATTGCAACGTTTGGAAAAGCAATATCCAGGAATTCGAAAGAGTATAGCGTACTACGAAGTATCCACATCCATGACCATTGAACGCTATACCCTTAACCCAAGCGGTTCGGTCTATGGCTACGCTCAAACTAAAGACCAGATAGCAAATAAGCGATTTAGAAACAATTTCTTGATCCCCAATGTATACTTTGCATCGGCATGGGCTTTCCCAGGAGGTGGTTTCGAAGGGTCGATTCAGGGAGGTTTCTTGGCTGCATTGCAAATGAACCAGGATAAAATTTGGTCCGAATGTGATGATGAAAAGTATGTTGATGAAAGGTTAGTTCAGTTAATGGAACGCAAAATAGTGGATGACAACACACTGGAATTATCCTTTGCTAAACCAGCCTCTTTTGAAAACCTAAACGGTGAGCATGCTATTCTAGAACTTATAAACCCAAAAGAATCAACACTGGATTTACCTTATCGTTGGCTTCCTATAGATTCCAATGGGGAGGACAAAAACGTAAGATTCCAAATTAAAAAGGATAACAGCAGCTTCTCTAAAAGTTGCGAACATATCGATATCGGGGATAAGGCTATTGTGTATGGACCTTTTGGGTAGTTAAAAATAGCAGGAAATCACAACATTGGCCATAAGTACAAGTACCGAGTCATTTCGATAGGAGATGTAACGCATCGATTGGGAAATCTAGATTTCTTGCACGCCCTTCGGTTGGTTCCGAATGACAATTTCTAGCGTTCCATTTCCTTTTGATGTAACATTTTTGCTTCTACAGAGTCTACAGGTAAAACAAACATCAATGAAATCAATCAAAATCCTATCATTCCTTCTTGCGCTATTAGTCATCAGCAATTGTAAAAACACATCGAACAGCACAAAAACCACAAGTTCCATTATCTCCTTTACCGAAGCAGGTGGAAAATTCACCCCTTCACAAAAAGAGCTCATTCGCGAAGTGGCATTGGAATCGGAAAAAGAAATCAGAGCCCTATTGCCCACCCTACCGGACAGCATAAAGGTATCCTTGGAAATTGTGGATTGGGACCTTGATATGGTAGGTGGCGTTACCGGACGTACGGAAACCAATGTTCCTCCTGTAGTGCTCATTCAAATCTCGGAGAAATACCCGGGAGGCGTTACCCAAGCAACGCAAACGGCACTTAAGCATACTATTTTCCACGAATTCCACCATTTATCACGCGGTTGGGCCATTCAGGACAACAAATATGGACCCGGCATATCCATAGCGGCCATAAACGAAGGCCTGGCCGTTGTATTCTCCGAGGATTATACCGGTGAAAGCATGGAAGCGGATACCCCGCCAGAAGCAGCTATTGCGGAGCAATGGGTGGAAGAGATCAGGTCGTTGCCCCTAAATGCCAACTATCAACATTGGATGTTCCAACACCCCGATGGCCGGTTGGCGGTCGGATACCGTACCGGAAATTATCTGATCAGAAAGGCCATGACAAAATCGGGCAAGGACGTTCTAGAACTTAGTGAACTCACTCCCGATGAAATATATCAGTTGGCCGGGTATTGAAAAGAAACGGTATTGTTTTTCATTGTCGGAAATCAAATTAATTTACTGAATACAAGCACATTATTTGTATCTTAATAGTCTGCCCGGTAGTCTAAAAACGTTCGTCCTACTTCTTTGGCTCAAAATAGAGCAACCAAACCTATAAGTAAGATGAAAAAACCGTTTAAGATTTTTATCGTTACCGGATTATGTACACTTTGTTTTTTAAGTGTTTCCGGTCAAGAGAAAGTAAACCTGGCAGCAACTATCGGAGTACCTGATTTAATAAGTATCGGAGCCCGATTTCAAATGAAGCAATCCCAACTGGGGCTAAGCTATGGTTTTGGGACCATAAATGATTCCTACAATACTACTTATGTCATCTCACTGGATTATTTCAATCACTTTAGTGGGCAATCCAAATATACGGATAGACGACCTTGGTACCTTAGGGGTGGACTCAATTACCTGGTAGATGAAACAAGCAGTTTTAAGGACACCTACCTGTATACGAACCTTCGGATGGGCAGGGATTTTAATCTATCCAAAAGGTTTGGGATTACTTTAGATCTTGGGCTCTTGTTGGAGCTTTCGTATAACAGAACTGAAAAAGAACCCGTGGTACTCCCCTATTGGTTCAATTTTGACTGGGGATCCTCCACGGCCGACTCCAAAGTGTTGCCCGCTTTATCGTTCGGTCTTTTTTATCGTTTATAATAGTACACGTGGTGTTATGGGTTAATATTTCCAATACAGCTACTTCCACACTATCTTTGCAGCGTGGAAAACGGTAAAAAGATCATCTTGTTCGATGGGGTCTGCAACCTCTGCAACAACGCTGTCCAATTTGTAATTAAAAGGGACAAAAAGGATATATTCCGGTATGCGGCCCTACAGAGCGAAGCGGGGCAACAATTGGTGGGTCAACGCCATATTGATACCAGCAAAGTGGATTCCATTATCCTTATTGAGCCCGGCGTGGCCTATTATACCAAATCCGACGCTGCCCTGGAAATCGCAAAAGACCTGGGAGGCTTATGGAAATTGACCTCCGTTTTCACATGGATTCCCTCCTCTATCCGAAACGCTATCTATGACTTTGTGGCCAAAAATCGCTATAAATGGTTTGGCAAACAGGAGTCTTGCATGGTTCCGACCCCGGAGCTAAAAGCCAAATTTTTGGATTGACTCATCAAAACCCAGGGTTCCCTAAGCCAACTGACCCATTCACACTATTCCCGGTTTTAATTGGAACATTTGAAGTATAGGTTTGGATAAACAATTAAAATCCAACCATTATGAAGAATACAGTCATTCTATTTTTGTGTGTACCCTTCCTACTATTTGCCAATACGATAAAAACTCCTTCTAAAATAAAGGAAGTCACCGTTTATCTCAATGGGGCCCAGATAACACGAACAGCTTCCTGTCTGCTAAAAGAGGGGTCGAACGAAGTGGTTTTTACAGGGCTATCCCATAAAATTGATGAGAGCAGCATTCAAATTTCAGGACTAGGTGCCGTTTCCATTTTAGCTATCGCATACGACACCAATTTCCTTGAAAAAACCGAGAGCAACCCGAAGATCAAAGCATGGGAAAACACTATTGAAGAACTGGAATATGAAGTTTCATTGGTAAAGAATACCATTGCAGGTCTCGAGGAAGAAGAAAAGGTAATCACCTCCAATAGAATTGTAAATGGCGACAGTCAGGTTTTAGATCTGGAAAGAATCAAACAGGTTGGTCAATATTACAGAGAGCGCATTACCAGCATTAAAAATGAAATTTTCAAGGCCCATTTAAAAATAAATAAACTAAAGCTGGAAATCAACGATCTACAGCAACAGTTGGCCGAGGCAAACAATGCCAAAGCGACTCCACAAGGGGAAATAACCATTACTTTTGATGCACCGATTTCCACCAACCTGAACGCTTCACTGTCCTACTTGGTAAAAGATGCGGGGTGGGTGCCCAATTACAACATTAAATCCTCTGGATTGAACGCACCGCTTTCCTTGGCATACAAGGGCAACGTATACCAAAATACGGGGCAGGATTGGAAAAATGTAAAGATCGCTTTGTCCACAGGCAATCCAAATCACAATATCAGCAAACCCAAAATTGAGGTCCATTATTTGAACTTTGTGAGTGCCTATCAAAAAAGGTACACCCCGGCTACAAAGAAAAAGGGATATGCCTTTAATCCCAATGTAAAAAAAGTGGTTGGGACCATTACCGACGAATCCGGTGCTCCACTGCCCGGAGTAAACGTTGTGATCAAAGGCACCACAAAGGGCACACAAACCGATTTTGATGGCAATTATGCTTTGGAGGTGCCCTTTGGTCAAGAATTGACCTTTTCCTATATCGGGATGCGTCCTTACGAATTGCCCATTTACTCCTCCATTATGAACGTTCGTATGGAAGAAGATGCACAACATTTGGATGAAGTGGTGGTAACAGCTTATGGTACTGCTGCTGCAGGGGCGGTTACCGGCGAACGAAGTTTACAAGGCAGAGTAGCAGGGGTTTCCATTAGAGGTGCTTCCAAGGCGACCAGCACCCCCCAACCCCTTTACATTATAGACGGAGTACCTGTTGACAATTTTGTTGAGGGTGACTTGGACGCAAACGAAATCCAGGATATTGAGGTGCTGAAAGGCTCCAATGCTTCTGCCATTTATGGAAACCGGGGAATCAATGGTGTCGTGGTCATAACAACCAAGAAAAGTGATACCCAAGAAGGAGCAACCAGAACAGAATTTACCATTAAAAAACCCTATACCGTTTTGTCCGATGGCGATATTACGTCCGTTGAAGTGAATACCTATAACATACCGGCTACCTACGAATATTTTGCTGCCCCCATATTGAATGAAAATGTATATCTCACCGCCAGTTTTAAAGATTGGGAGAAACACCAGCTATTACCAGGTGAAGCCAATATCTACTTTGAAGGTTCCTATGCCGGTAAAACCGTTTTGGACCCGTATACAACAAAAAAAGAAATGATCTTATCGTTGGGTATTGAGCACAATATCACGGTAACAAGGCAGCAGGAACGTAATTTTAAAAGTAAACCCTTTGTGGGCAGTAACCGGATATTAGATCGCAGTTATGTACTGGAGGTTAAAAATAACAAGAACAGCTCCATCAATCTAAAACTTATGGATAGGATACCTAAATCACAGAACAAGGAGATCAAAGTGGATGATATTGTGACCAATAATGCGACGTATGACCAGAACAAAGGTTTATTGACCTGGAATATGGCAATGGAACCTAAATCCGTGGAAAAGGAAAGCTTCTCTTTTCAGGTAAGGTTCCCAAAAGGAAGATATATCTCCCTCTAAAACCAAAAAAGACCTCCAAAAATGGAGGTCTTTTTTATTTCAAATGTTTCTTTCTTTGGTTTACTTGACCTCATCATAATGGTCATCCCATTCTTCCACATGTGGGTCGCCAAGTTTGTCCACAGATTTTGCAACAACCATAGAAACGGTGGCGTCACCGGTAACGTTCACTACGGTCCTGCACATATCCAACGGTCTATCTACAGCAAAAATCAAGGCCAGGCCAATCGCCAATTTGTCCGGTGGAAATCCGATGGACTCCAAAACAATCACCAACATGACCATTCCTGCTCCGGGAACTGCCGCTGAACCAATAGAGGCCAACAAAGCGGTTAATACTATGGTCAATTGATTTCCAAAAGTCAAATCAAACCCAAGAGCCTGCGAAATGAATACTGCGGCAACACCTTGGTACAAACTTGTCCCATCCATATTGATAGTGGCACCTACAGGAAGTACAAAACTGGATACTTCTTTATCCACACCAATATGCTCCTCTACCCTTTCCATGGTCACCGGCAAAGTAGCTGCACTGGAACTGGTAGAAAAAGCCAATAGTTGCGCTGGACTTATCTCTTTTAAGAACCACAACGGATTCTTTTTGGTAACCAGACCTACAATGGTGGCGTAGAAAATAATCATTAATAAAAGACCCAAGACAACAACTCCTGCATATTTCAAAAGGGCCAATAACAAGTCTGGGTCACTGGATGACACTACAACACCCGCTAACAGGGCGAATACGGCGTAAGGAGCCGTCAACATGATCAAATCGACCATTTTAAGAACCACATCGTTGAGAGCATCAAAAAAATCTTTAAGTGGTTTTGCTTTTTTCTCACCAATCAATAACATGGAAATGCCCAAAAAGATAGTAAAGAATATTACTTGCAGCATCAAGGCATTGTCCGTCATGGCCGCCAAAGCATTGTCCGGCACCATGTCAACTAAGAATTGCAAGGGCCCACTATCTTTTTGACGCGAAGCTTCTTCCAATTTTGAGGTAACCCCAGCATCACCTGCATAGGTATCGGTAAGCTTGGTCACCGTTTCTTCGTCAATACCACTACCCGGATTCAGGACATTTACCAACAATAGCCCAATGGTTATCGCCACTACGGTTGTCACGATATAGGTTCCAATGGTTCGAAGACCAATATTCCTAAATTTTGATATATCCTTGAGGTCGGAAATCCCTTTGACCAAGGATGCCAAAATAAGTGGTATGGCAATAAGCTTAAGAAGTTTTACAAAAATGGTTCCCAGAGGCTGGATCCAATCATTTACAAATTCCTTGCCCCAACTAACTTGGGTCATCACAAATCCAAAAACAATACCAATTAGCATTCCTATGAGGATTTGCCAGTGCAATTCCAATTTCTTCATAAAGTAAGATTATGGATGGAAAGATACTTTTTTGAATGGAAACGTCCTAACGTGGACTAGATTTTGTTGGTGCGGGCCAATAGCGAGTAGTCGGCTAAAACCAATGCAGCCATGGCCTCCACGATCGGCACAGCTCTTGGAACTACACAGGGGTCATGCCTCCCCTTGCCCTGGGTGGTTACTTTTTCACCTTCCTTATTGATCGTCTCATAGGATTGCAGTACGGTTGCCACAGGCTTAAACGCCACACTGAAGTAGATGTCCATTCCGTTACTGATACCACCTTGCACACCACCGCTACGGTTGGTTTTTGTGGTGCCGTCGGCATTGAAGGCATCATTATGTTGACTACCCTTCATGGCCACTCCTGCAAACCCACTGCCATATTCAAAACCCTTTACCGCATTAATGGAAAGCATAGCTTCACCCAAACGGGCATGGAGCTTATCAAAAACAGGCTCTCCCAGACCAATTGGTACATTTTGGATCACGCATGTGATCACTCCACCAATGGTGTCGCCTTGTTTCTTTATGGATTTGATGTAATCCTCCATTTTTTGGGCCATTTCGGTATCGGGGCAACGAACGGCATTGGACTCGATCTTGGAAAAGTCCAATTCCTGATAAGGCTTTTCCAACTTCATCTCCCCAACTTGGGAGACAAAGGCGTTTATTTTTATATCACTTAAAAATTGCTTTGCAATGGCACCTGCCACAACCCGACTCGCGGTTTCACGTGCAGAACTTCTACCTCCACCACGGTAATCACGGAAACCATACTTTTTATCGTACACATAATCCGCGTGCGATGGTCGGTACGAGTCTTTGATATGCGAATAGTCCTTGGACTTCTGATTGGTATTGTGAATGGCAAAACCAATGGGCGTTCCAGTAGTTTTTCCTTCGAACACACCCGAATAAATCTCCACCGTATCAGGTTCCTTGCGTTGGGTAACAATGGCAGATTGCCCGGGCTTTCTTCTGTTCAATTCCTCTTGAACCTTTTCCAAGTCCAATGTTATCCCTGCAGGGCAACCGTCGATGATACCTCCCAATGCTTTTCCATGAGATTCACCAAAGGTGGTGAGCCTAAAAAGTTGTCCAAAAGAATTTCCTGCCATTCGGTATATAAATTATGATGTCCCCAAAGGTAGACGATACAAATCTAATTCAAAAACGATGTCATGCCTTAATATTATTGTAACATATTTAGATTCAGCATGATGATTTTTTAACATTATCCTCATGAATTGATGACTTCGATTTCATTTTTATTTTATCCCAACCATTTTATTTTGCAGTAAACCCTATACCATTGAAAAAAAGGAAGATAGAATTGGCGGTTATCTCAGATGTACACCTGGGAACCTATGGCTGCCATGCAGATGAACTCATTACATATCTAAATAGCATACAGCCAAAAAAGCTGGTCTTGAACGGGGATATTATTGACATCTGGCAATTTAGCAAACGGTATTTCCCGCCTTCCCACCTCAAAGTGTTGAGAAAAATCATCGGGATGGCCTCCAAAGGGACCGAGGTTTACTATATCACTGGAAATCACGATGAAATGCTTCGTAAGTTCAGTGATACTTCAATGGGAAATTTTAAAATCATGAACAAGTTGGTGCTTAATCTGGATGGTAAAAAAGCTTGGATTTTTCATGGTGATGTGTTTGATGTCTCCATACAAAATGCCAAATGGTTGGCAAAGTTGGGCGGCTATGGCTATGACATCCTTATTTTGATCAATAGCTTCCTGAATTGGTGCTTGGCCAAAATGGGACGTGAGAAATATTCGTTGTCAAAAAAGATAAAAAACAGTGTTAAGAGTGCTGTTAAGCATATCAACAATTTTGAAAAGACCGCAGCCGAATTGGCCATAGAAAACAATTATGATTATGTGGTCTGTGGACACATCCATCAACCCAAAAAAGAGGTGTACGAGAACAAATACGGTAGTTGCACCTATTTAAATTCAGGGGATTGGGTGGAAAACCTGACAGCTTTGGAGTATTCTTTCAAACGCTGGAGAATATACCATTACAATCACGATAGACTTTCCCCTTTCTTTGTGGACGAGGATTTAAAGGAAATGGATATGAACGACCTCATCGCTTCGATAACCGATAAAGAAGTCAAGATTGAGGACGTTACCGAGGAATACTCTGGCGAAAGCGAAGAAAATGTAGATCAGGATTACCTAGACGACAAGGGCCTGTCTCAAGATTGAAACAGGGTGCAGTGCCTCCCTTTTCGTCCCATCCTTTATTTGATGCCTGCAACTTGTTCCGTTGGCCGCGATCAAAGTGTCCGCAGTACTTTTCTCCACCGCGGGAAACAACTTTAGTCCACCTACCTGCATACTTACTTCGAAATGTTCTTTTTCGTAACCAAAAGAACCTGCCATACCACAACAACCCGATGGTATAATCGTCACTTTATAGTTTTTTGGGAGATTCAAAACATCGAAGGTCACTTTTTGATTGCTCAACGCTTTTTGATGGCAATGTCCGTGAATTTTGATGGTCTTTTCCTGATCTGTAAAGCTATCGGAGGTGATATGGCCCGCTGCGATTTCAGCGGCCAAAAACTCTTCTATCAAAAATGATTGGGATGCCAATTTCTGTAATTGTTCCTTGTCATCATACAATCGCTGGTACTCATCCCTGAACGAAAGAATTGCAGAGGGCTCCAGTCCTAGAATTGGAGTTCCTGTATTTAAAACCTCTTTAAGGTTCTCCATATTCCGGGCCACCAACTTTTTGGCTTGTTTCAGAAATCCTTTGGATAGATAGGTTCTCCCACTTTCACCATAAAAAAGCTCTACATCATATCCCAATTTGCACAATAGCTCTATGGCATCCTTCCCGATCTGGATATCCAGATACTTCACAAACTCATCAATATAAAGGACGACCTGCTTTTTGGAGAGGTCGGTTCGCTTTACACGGTGCTTTTTCAGGTGATTTTTAAAATTGAATCGACCTACCTTGGGCAAGTTGCGCTCCGGGGCCACCCCTACCGCCTTTTTAAGCATTCCCCCGACCATTTTGGACTCGTACATACAGTTCGTGATGCCGGAAACCTTACTCCCCATAGCATTCAATCGGGTGTTGTGGGCAAACAATTTGCTTCGCAAGGAATATCCGTTGGCCTCTTGGTAATTGTATAAGAATTCGGCCTTTAGGGCGGCAACATCCACATTGCTGGGACATTCGCTGGCGCAGGCCTTGCAGCTCAAACAAAGGTCGAATGCCGTTTTAAGTTCTTTGTGGTCGAACCGATTGATTTTTTCAGAATTGGTCAAAAATTCACGCAATGCATTGGCCCTAGCTCGCGTAGTGTCCTTTTCATCTTTGGTGGCTTGATAGCTCGGGCACATACCACCGTTCATGTTATGGCTCTTTCTGCAATCACCGCTACCATTGCATTTTTCGGCAGCTTTTAAAATTCCCTCACTATCAGAAAAATCCAGTAACGTATTTACTTCGGGCTCCTTGCGATCAACTTTGTAGCGTAAAGACTCATCCATTGGGTATGCATCCACGATTTTCCCCGGGTTCAGCACCAAATTTGGGTCAAAAAGTGCTTTTACCCTTTTCAAGAGCTCATAGTTGGTCTCGCCAATCATCAGTGGAATGAACTCTGCACGGACAATTCCATCCCCGTGCTCTCCACTAAAGCTTCCATGATATTTTTTGGTCAACTTGGCTACATCGGTGGTAATGCTCCGGAACAACACCACATCCGCTGATTTCTTTAAATTAAGAATGGGCCGTAAATGCAATTCTCCAGCACCCGCATGGGCATAATACACTGCGTCTTGGTTGTACCCTTTCATGATCTGGGAAAACTCCCCGATAAAATCTTTTAAGTCCTCCAAAGCCACGGCCGTATCCTCGATACAGGCCACCGCTTTCCTATCCCCCACCATATTGCCCAACAGGCCAAGACCTGCCTTACGCAGTTCAATCGCCTTATGGATGTCCTCTCCGTACAGAATTGGGTTGGCGTAGCTCAGGCCGGACTTTTCAATCGTTTTTAACAACTCATCGAGCTGTTGGTCCAGATCTTTCCTGGAATCGGCCTTTACTTCCAACATCAAAATACCCGCTGGGTCACCGTCTACAAAAAAACGATTGGCCAATTGGGCCCTGTTGTTTTTGGTACAGTCTAGAATTACTTTGTCCATCATTTCACATAGGTGGAGACTGTGTTGCATAACAGGTGCAACGTCGCTTAAACAATCCTCCAATGTTTTATAATGCGTGGCCACCATGGCTGCAAATGGTGGAGGCAAGTCATCAAGTTGCAGTGTTACCGCCGTGGTAAAGGCAAGGGTGCCTTCGCTCCCGGACAACAATTTACACATATTGAAGTCTGCTGCATCATCCCCAAAAATGTTGTTTTTGAGCAGTTCATCCACTGCATAACCCGTATTTCTTCTGTGAATACTGGGTTTCGGAAATTCGGATTTGATATGGTGTTGCGCTTCTGGATCGGAAAGCTCCTTGTAAAGTTCATTGTAGATTTTGGCTTCCAACGAATGCCCTTGTTTCTTCTTTTCAAACTCTTCTTTGGAAATATCGGAGAAATAGGCATCGCTTCCGTCCGAAAGCACACATTGCATGGCAATAACCTTATCTCTGGTAACGCCGTATTGGATGGACGTTGTCCCAGAGGAATTGTTGCCGACCATGCCGCCAATCATACATCGGTTGGATGTAGAGGTATTGGGCCCAAAGAAAAGACCGAAAGGTTTTAAATATTGGTTAAGCTCGTCACGTACCACTCCAGGCTGTACCGTAACTTGTTTTTTGTCCTTGTCCAGACTAATGATCTTGGTAAAATAACGACTTACATCGACCACAATTCCTTCTCCCACACATTGTCCGGCCAAAGACGTTCCCGCCGTTCTTGGAATCAATCCAATGTTATTCCTATTGGAAAAATCCAGTAAAACCTTAAGGTCATCAGCATTTTTGGGATAGGCCACCGCTGTTGGCAATTTTCTATATACGGAAGCATCTGTGGCATAGATGGCCTTGCTCAAATCATCGAACAACAACTCACCTTTTAAGGCCAATGAGAGGTCTTTTAACAAATTTTTATCCAATTCGGAATACTTTTGGGAACCAAAACTAGTTTTACAACGTAAATCTAATACAAAACTATCTCTAATTTTTAACTTAATGAGACCCTTATGAAGATTACCACATTATTTTCAGTTTTATTTTTGTTTGCAACAGTTGGCCTTAGCGCACAGAATATTTCCGAGCATGCCTTGGGATTGCGTTTGGGCGATAGCGACGGCTTCGGGGCCGAGATTTCCTATCAAAAATCCATAGGACAATACAATCGAGCCGAGTTCGATCTTGGCTGGAGAGACAGTAGAGACTTTGATGCCTTTAAGTTGGCAGGTGTCTACCAATGGGTACACCAATTGGACGGTAACTTTAATTGGTATTACGGTGTTGGTGGAGGATTAGGAAGCGTGGATTTTGAACCTAATCCAGATTTTAACAATGATAACGACGGATTGTTCGTATTCGCTGCAGGTGATATTGGTGTAGAATACGATTTTGACATCCCATTGCTGCTATCTTTGGACTTTAGGCCCGAAATTGGCATACTTGGTTATGATGGCTTTGACAATGATTTTGATTTTGATATAGCGCTGGGTATCCGATACCAGTTCTAAATCTGTTCTAAATAAAAAGTTAACCCTTGGCTCAATACGGCCAGGGGTTTTTTTATGCCATAAACATTGAATACCTTAGCACCCTAAACATTTTTAAATGAAAAGACTAGTTACACTATCCCTTGGGGTTATATTTCTAACTTCCTGTAATTCCGACCCTAAAGGATACACTTTGAACGGTACCATAAATGGTGAACCCGAAAATGGTACCCAAATATTCTTAAAAACCACGGACTCCATTAATCAATTGGTAGATATTGACACAGCTTCTGTACAAAATGGTATGTTCAGTTTCAGTGGAAACCAAGTTGAACCTAAAATGCATTACATTTTTGTGGACCAAGTTCGCGGTAATGTTCCTGTAATTGTTGAAAACGGAGCCATTGAAGTGGAATTCCAGAAAGATAGTATTGATCAGGCCAAAATAAAAGGTACCGAACAGAACGAAATGTTCATGGACTTTTTAACGGAGTCCAGGAAACTATCGCAACGTGCGCGATCAATGCAAGACGATATGCGTATGGCGGCACAACAGAGAGATACTGCTACGGTTGCAGCGCTTCGCGAAGAGTTCATGGAGTTTCAAGAAGATGCAAAGGACTTTAATTTAAACTACGCCAAAGAGCATCCCAATGCTTTTGTGTCAGTGCTTATTGTTGGTAATTTCTTGGCCACAAAGGCACTTCCTGTAGACGAAGTCAAAGCACTGTTCGAAGGACTTTCACCTGAAATGAAGGCCACGGAGCCAGGTAAAAGAATCGCAGAACAACTCGAAAATCTTAAATCAACTGAAATAGGTTCCGTGGCACCGGACTTTTCAGCCCCTACTCCAAGCGGTGAAGTACTTGCTCTAAGTGATGTGACCAGCAATGCCAAACTTACTTTGGTAGACTTTTGGGCAGCTTGGTGCAGACCATGTCGTGCCGAAAACCCAAACATTGTTTCCGTATATAAGAAGTATCACGACAAAGGGTTTGATGTACTGGGTGTTTCTTTGGACAACAAAGCAGAGCATTGGACCAATGCCATCGAATCCGATGGGTTGGAATGGAACCACATTTCCAATTTACAACGTTTCCAAGACCCGATTGCCCGCATGTACAACATCAATGCGATACCTGCGGCATTTTTGTTGGATGAAAATGGCGTTATTGTAGCCAGAGACCTCAGAGGTCCAGCCTTGGAAGAAAAAGTAGCTGAAATTCTTGGAAAGAGCTAAACGATAAAATTTAAGTAAAGTAAAAGAAGGTCTTGATAATTTCAAGGCCTTTTTTTTTGTAAACTATATTTTGCCCATTTTATCCAACACAAAAAGTATAATGATCGGAATGGCCAACAATACCACAATAAGAGTGTCCGTAGCAAAAAGTTCCGGTTTAAAGAGCAAGGTGGTTGCATAGCCCCCAATGGCGCCACCAAAGTGTGCGGTATGGCCAATGTTGCCCATCCTGCTCTTCATCCCCCAAATGGAATATAGCAAATAAGCAATACCCAACACATAAGCTGGCAATGGAATAGGGATGAACATGATGCCCAATTGCATATCCGGGTTCAATAAAATGGCTGCATACAAAACACCCATAACGGCCCCACTGGCACCAACGGCACTATAAAAAGGTTCGTTTTTGTGAAAGAAAAGCGCCAACAGGCTCCCTGCAATCAAACTGATAAAATAAATGATCAAGAATTTTATGGGACCAAACCATCCGATGACCACGGGAGCAAAAAAATAAAGGGTAAACATGTTCAGGAACAAATGCGAAATATCCACGTGCAAAAAGCCCGAAGTCACCATTCGTTCTCGCTGACCGGCCTGTATAGCATTGATACTGAACTTGTATCTATCAAAAAAAGCAGCGCTATTGAATCCACGCAGGGAAACTAGAACATTAGCAACCATAATGGCAATAGTGGCAATATGTAAATTGAGCATGTAAATAAAGGTTTGGGTCCAAATATAGCTATATTTGCACACAAGAATAGTCTATGCAGCTCGTAGTTTTTATCCTTGTTTATCCATTGCTCTGGTTGATATCCAGACTTCCATTTAAAATCATTTATTTTATTTCTGATGGTGTTTACATGCTACTATATCATGTGATCGGTTACCGTAAAAAAGTGGTGCGCAACAATTTAGCTTTGGTTTTCCCCGAAAAGTCGGAAAAAGAACGATCATTGATAGAGAAAAAGTTCTACAAGCATATGTGCGACATATTTCTGGAAATGATGAAGACCATGGGCATGAGCAAAAAAGAAATTCAAGAACGCTTCACGGTAACCAATATTGAGCTCGTCAACGGATTGGAAGAAAAAGGTCTCAATACCATGCTAATGCTTCCCCATTATGCCAGTTGGGAATGGGTTCTGTCGTTGAATTTACAAATCAAATCCAAAGGCTACGGTATTTATCAAAAAGTGGAAAACAAGTATTTTGATAAGTTGGTCAGAGACATCAGGGGCAAATACAATACTGAACTCATATCCACCAGAGAATCCAGAAAAATTCTTAAAGCTGCAAAAGAAAGCAAAGAATTGTTGATGGTCGGTATAATCAGCGATCAGTCTCCTATGGTCAGCAGAACAAAGTACTGGACAGACTTTATGGGAATTGTGGTACCTGCTCATGTTGGCGGCGAAGAAATATGCAAAGCCAACGACTTTATACCAGTCTACCTCAAGGTTCGTAAAAAGAAAAGAGGATATTACGAAGGCACCTTTAAAATTCTGTCTGAAAACCCCACCGAAGTTCCTGATTATGAAATTACCGATGCCTTTCTACGTGAAACGGAAAGATCCATTCGAGAGGCACCGGAATATTATTTCTGGACGCACAAACGCTGGAAACACAAAGACAAAGTGCCAAAAGAGTTCCAGGAAACACCTGCTAAAGTGGCGAACACCTAGATTCCCGCCACTTCCTTTATTTCGCCGATGATTCTATCGGCCAATCCATCTGCTTCTTCCTGGGATTTTGCCTCAGTGTAAATTCGGATAATAGGTTCTGTGTTCGATTTTCTTAAGTGTACCCAGTTTTCTGGAAAATCAATTTTTACTCCATCAATGGTCGATACATCTTCATCTTTGTATTTGTTGTGCATGGCTTCCAAAAGCGCATCCACATCCAAATCCGGGGTCAGTTGAATTTTCTTTTTGCTCATAAAGTAGCTGGGGTAGCTGGCGCGTAGCTCGGCAACCGTCCCTCCACGCTCTGCCATCAACATCAAGAACAAGGCTGTTCCTACCAGGGCATCACGACCGTAATGGCTTTCCGGATAAATGATTCCGCCATTACCTTCGCCACCAATAATGGCGTTATTGGCTTTCATTTTTGTCACAACGTTCACCTCTCCTACCGCAGCGGCTTCGTAGGTTCCTCCATGTTTTTCCGTAATATCTCGCAAAGCTCTGGAAGATGATAGGTTGGAAACTGTGTTTCCCTTGGTTTTGGACAATACATAATCGGCACAGGCCACCAAAGTATATTCCTCACCGAACATTTCTCCGTCGTTGCTGATGAAGGCCAAACGGTCCACATCGGGATCGACCACGATACCAAAATCAGCTTTTTCCTCGACTACTTTTTTACAGATGTCACCCAAGTGCTCTTTCAAAGGTTCCGGATTATGCGGAAAGTGGCCTGTTGGATCACAATAGAGCTTTACCACTTCCACCCCCAATTCTTCAAGCAATTTGGGAATGGCAATGCCCCCCGTAGAGTTCACACCATCAATAACTACTTTAAAGCCTGCTTTTTTAATTGTTTCGGCTTCTACTAAGGACAATTCCAGGACTTCATCAATATGAATGTCGATATAGGAATCATTTTTAGTGATTTCTCCTAAATCATCGACCTCGGCAAAATCAAAATCTTCCTTTTCGGCCAAAGCCAAAATTTTTGCTCCTTGCTCAGCATCCAAAAACTCCCCTTTTTCATTCAAGAGTTTTAAGGCATTCCATTGCTTGGGGTTATGACTTGCGGTTAAAATGATACCTCCGTCTGCTTTTTCCAAAGGAACCGCAATTTCTACTGTTGGTGTGGTGGACAATCCTAAATCAATTACATCAATTCCAAGTCCAACCAAAGTAGAGACCACCAAATTTTGGATCATCTCGCCCGACAAACGAGCATCTCGCCCAATTACGACCTTTAATTTATCTTTCTTGGCATACGATTTTAACCATGAGCCATAGGCTGCTGCGAATTTAACCGCATCTACGGGGGTCAAGTTGTCGTTTGTTCGGCCTCCAATGGTGCCTCGTATACCAGAAATTGATTTGATCAGTGTCATAATTGTTAAAAAAGTTTTTGCAAATATAATCGGGCTTAACGGATTCCATGTTTTGAATTTGTAAATTTCGACAGAAAAGGAATTTGCCCCGATGAACTTCTTAGCGCATATCTATTTATCTTTTGATGATGAGGAAATAACTTTGGGTAATTTCTTTGCCGATCACATTCGCGGCAACAGGTACAAACATTTGCCGGATAAAATCCAGAAAGGTATCCTACTGCACCGGGAAATCGACACCTTCACCGATGCGCATCCGACCGCAAGAAAAAGCAGTAAGCGCCTGCACGAGAATTATCATCATTATAGTCGGGTGATCGTTGATATCTATTACGACCATTTTTTAGCAAAGAACTGGAGCGATTATTCCACTATTCCCTTGGAGGAGTTTGTTGAAAATTTCTATATTCTCTTGGAGGACAATTACGACATCCTTCCCATGGCCACCAAACGGATGATGCCATACATGATTGCGGACAATTGGTTGCTCAATTATGCCAATTTAACAGGAATTGATCGGGTGCTCAATGGTATGAACCGACGGACCAAAAACAAATCGCGAATGAATTTTGCCATTTTGGACCTTGAAGAACACTATACAGAATTCGAAAATGAGTTTACCTCTTTTTTTAAAGAATTGATTACCTTTTCCAACCAAAAATTTATTTCTCTATGCGAAGACTAATACTCCTCTTCCTCCCCCTTATCTTTTTTATCAATTGTAAGCAACAACCAGCAGCACCTACCGGACTGGTTGCCGAAAAGGCCATGGTGGTATCCGCCCGTGAAGAAGCTTCTCAACTGGCGGTTGATATTATGAAAAAAGGTGGAAACGCCTTTGACGCCATGGTGGCTACGGAACTTTCCCTTGTTGTCGCTTATCCATTCGCAGGAAGCGTTGGCGGTGGCGGGTTTATGGTATATCGTAAAAATGATGGTGAAGTCGGTGGCCTCGATTATCGCGAAAAAGCCCCGTTGGCCGCTCACAAGGACATGTATTTGGATTCTTTGGGCAATGTGATCCCTGGTTTGAGCACATCGGGAGGAACCGCTGTGGGAGTGCCAGGTACGGTTGCAGGAATGATCAAGGTTCACGAAAAATTTGGAAAGCTTCCGTTAAAAGAGATTATACAGCCCATTATCGCACTTGCCAATAAAGGGGTGGTGGTTACCGAGAAGCAGGCCAATAGATTGGAAAGAACACGTGAACGCTTTATCGAAGCCAATGGTGACAGCACAAAGTTCGCCGGTCCTTTTGCTGCAGGGGATACCATAAAATACCCTGCCTATGCCAAAACACTCCAAAAAATAATGGAAGAAGGACGTGATGGTTTCTACAAGGGTGAGGTCGCCCAAAAATTAGCGGCGTTTGTTCAAGAAAATGGGGGACTCATCACCGAAGAAGATCTGGAAAAGTACGAAGCCGTCTGGAGGGACCCTATCGTTTTTAATTATAAGGACATTAAAGTGATTTCCATGAGTCCGCCCAGTAGCGGAGGGGTCACCATCAATCAAATATTTAAAATGATGGAGCCTTATGATGTTTCAAAGTTTGGGCATAACACTACCAAGACCATACAACTGTTCACCGAAGCTTCACGAAGGGCATATGCCGATAGAAACTTCTTTCTTGGAGACCCAGACTTTGTGGACATTCCTTATGATGTGCTTTTAAACGATGACTACTTGCAAGAAAGAATGGCCGACTTTTCGTTTGATAAGGCCACATTGTCTTCAGATGTAAGCCATGGTGAAGTAGAAATCATTGAAAGCGCACAGACCACTCACTACTCCATCGTGGACAGCGAAGGAAATGCCATTTCAGCTACCTCTACTTTAAACGGAGGGTACGGTTCCAAACTATACTGTGCCGAACTCGGTTTCTTTTTGAATAACGAAATGGACGATTTTAGTGCCAAACCGGGTGTTCCCAATATGTTTGGGCTTATCGGCGCCGAAGCCAACAGCATTGAACCGGAAAAGCGTATGCTGAGCAGCATGACCCCTACCATTGTGGAAAAAGATGGCAAACTATACATGGTTGTGGGCACACCTGGTGGTTCAACAATAATTACAGCGGTTGCACAGACTATCTTAAATGTTTATGAGTTTAACCTAAGCATGCAGGAAGCGGTGAACGCACCCCGTTTCCACCATCAATGGTTACCCGATATGGTGATTTTTGAGCCCGAAGGTTTCACCGAAGAGCTCAAAGCTGAATTAAAATCCAAAGGGTACATCATTAACGAAGAGCGTACACCTATCATCGGAAAGGTAGATGCAATACGTGTACTGCCCAACGGAAAATTGGAAGGTGGAGCGGACAAACGCGGAGATGATACCGCAGTTGGTTATTAATTAGCATTCAATGAAATTCGACCTTGTTGTTTTGACGGACCACCGATACGTGGCCCCAAAAGAAAAGACACCCTACATCCAAAATGTACTGCAAGAAGACCAACTTGTTTTGGACGCTTTGCAAAGTCAAGGATTAAATGTGGTGCGTAAAGCTTGGGACGACCCAGATTTTGATTGGTCAAACACCAAATACGCCCTGTTCCGAACCACTTGGGACTATTTTGACCGTTATGCGGAGTTTTCCTTATGGTTGGAGAAAGCTTCAAAACAAACACAATTCATCAACTCCAAAGAACTAATTTATTGGAACATTGATAAGCACTATTTGCAAGATCTATCCAACGCTGGAGTAACGATTCCCAAAACGGTTTTTGTGGAAAAGAGTTCAGAGACAACACTCGCCAATGCCATTGCAAAGGCTAAATCGGAATATGGTTTTACTGCCGATACCTATATTTTAAAACCCTGTGTATCTGGAGCAGCTCGACACACCTACAAAATAGGAAGAGACGAAGTTAACAATCACGAATCCATCTTTAAAGCATTGGTGGGGAACGAGGCCATGATGCTTCAGGAGTTTCAAGGGAACATCGTTTCCGAAGGTGAAATCTCCATGATGGTTTTTAACGGAGAGTTCACCCACGCCGTATTAAAGATTGCCAAACCAGGTGATTTCAGGGTTCAGGATGACTTTGGAGGGACCGTTCATGGTTATGAACCAAGTCAAGAGCAAATAGCATTTGCCAAAAGTGTTGTACATGCTGCACCTGAGCTGCCTATTTATGCAAGAGTCGATATTTTTAAGGACAATGATGGTAACTGGGCGTTGGCCGAACTGGAAATTTTTGAACCTGAGCTCTGGTTTCGTTTAAACCAGAGTGCGGCCCACACCATGGCAAAAGCGATCAAAAACAAATTTTTTACTTAAAACTTTACTTGGCAATTTGTTTTTTCAACTCCTCCATGGATTCTTGAAGTTGTTTTAACAAGCCTGTTTCGGTAGTAGCATCTACGTTAAATGTGAGCTTGCTGCTCACCTCCCAGATTTCCTGTATTTGAAAGGGCTTGATTTCGTAAGGTGGATAGGTTTCGTTTAAGGAAACCAAGGTGATGTTGTTGGAGTTGGGCTTGCGCTCTATTTTTTTAACCATTACGGAATCCTGCAACACCACAACATACATTTTATTGGGACTCACATGATCGATATGTTCAATGGCACGCGCTAATACCCAATCATTGGGCCTTAAATTGGGAAGCATACTGTCTCCTTCAACCTGAAAACCACGGTAAGTTGCATTTCGGAACTCGGGAATGGGCATATCAAAAGCAGGTAATTGCCTATACCAACTAGTGTCCGATATATTCTGTGGATACCCTGCAGCAGCTTTGGCGTTAACCATCACCATGTTGTCATTTTCGGAATTGTCAACCGTTACTACTTTTGGAATAACACTGGTTTTGGAAGTGTCTAAATGTTTTTGGTCACTTTCGCCGAACAGCCATAACGGATTTATTTTGAATTGCTTTAATAGTTCGGCCACTACTTTACCTGAAAGTTTGGTCCTCCCGCGCTCTATGTCCGCTGTGGTGTTTTTGACACCCAATAATTTGGCAAACTCGGTTTGGGTAAAGCCGAGTTCCCTGCGGATATCGGTAAATCGTTTTAAGGTTATTTCGTTTTCCATCATCAAATTGATAAGGTCAATTCCAGCAAATCCGTTCCACAAGAAATTGACAATCCATTCTCAAATATAGCTATTTTGGAATATTTCCAAAAACTTTTATGGATTATTTCCATTATTTGGATTATATCCATATATTTGGTTGGAATATTTCCAAGTTATGAATTTTGATAGGATACGTGAAAAACTAAATATATTGGCGGATGCAGCCAAGTACGATGTCTCCTGTGCCAGCAGCGGAAGCGATAGAACCAATAAAGGAAAAGGGTTGGGCAATGCTTCCAAAATGGGAATTTGTCATAGCTATACAGCAGATGGCCGGTGTGTGTCCCTATTAAAGATATTGTTGACCAACCATTGTATTTTTGATTGTGCCTATTGTGTTACTCGAAAAAGCAATGATGTGCCCAGAGCTGCTTTCAAGGTGCAGGAAGTGGTCGACCTCACCATCAATTTTTATCGAAGGAATTATATCGAAGGACTTTTTTTGAGTTCCGGCATATTTAAAAGTCCCGACCATACCATGGAGCGCTTGGTATCCGTGGCCAAAAAGCTGCGTGAAGAGGAGAATTTTAATGGATACATCCATTTAAAGTCAATCCCTGGGGCAAGCGATGAATTAATGTACGAAGCAGGGCTTTATGCAGACCGGCTTTCCGTAAATATTGAAGTTCCCACTATCTCTGGGCTCAAATTATTGGCGCCGGATAAAAAGCACGAAGACTTTACCAAGCCAATGGAAAAAGTGAAAAACGAGATCGTACGATACAAATCGGAGCATAAAATCATTAAAAGCACCCCAAAATATGCCCCAGCGGGTCAAAGCACTCAAATGATTGTAGGAGCAACTGGAGAATCGGACAAGGATATCATGTATTCTGCGGCCTATTATTACAAAACGTTCCATATGAAGCGTGTATACTATTCCGGCTACGTTCCCGTGACCCACGACTCGCGTTTACCCGCCATTGGGTCGCAAGTGCCGATGTTGCGCGAAAACCGTTTGTACCAGACGGATTGGCTATTGCGTTTTTATGGCTTTTCCATCGGGGAAATCTTGAACAACCGGCATCCCAACTTGGACATGGATGTGGATCCGAAACTCTCATGGGCCTTGCGCAACCTACATCATTTTCCAGTGGATGTAAATACGGTAGATAAGCGCCTTTTGGCCCGAATTCCGGGCATTGGCATGCGGTCCGTGGACAAAATCATAAAGGCAAGAAAGTTTAGAAAGTTGAACTGGGACCATCTCAAAAAGATTGGTGTGGCCCTCAACCGTGCACAATATTTTATGGTTTGCGACTCCCGGCATTGGGAGCGTCGTGACTTGGACGCGGATAAAATAAAAGGTATGATTTTGCAAAATTCCTCTGGGAAATTTCGAAATCAGTACAGTACGCAATTGTCATTGTTCAATTAGTAGTGATATGAAAAAACAAAATATACGCACTATGAATGCTTCAACAACCTTAATTTATGACGGTAGTTTTAACGGATTTTTGACCGCCGTTTTCGTCGCCTTTGATGAAAAGATCAATGTGGCCGACATTCAAAAGAACAATCAATCCCAAAGTGGATTGTTTTCCGAAACCGAAACCATTTTCACCCATGTAGAAAAAGCCAAACGTGTTTGGAACGGTATCCGCAACAGGAGCCACAACGCCATTTCGAACGTCTATTTTGCTTTTTTGAGCGAAGCCGAAGGCGTGGAAATGATACTTTACTCCTATATTCAAAAATTAATGCGCACCAAAAATGGCAAGTATTTGGATTATTCGGACAGTACTGTGCTATACATCGCCCAACTGGCCAGAAAAGTGGGGCGTGAAAAGCATCGAATGGAAGCTTTTGTTCGATTTCAATTGACCAATGACGATATATATTTTGCCAATATTGAACCTGATTTTGATGTATTACCCCTGATCTCCAAGCATTTTCGTGATCGCTACGCGGACCAAAAATGGCTGATCTACGATGTAAAACGCAAATATGGTATTTATTACGATTTGGACCATGTGGAGATGGTTTCCTTGAACTTAAAGGACATACACCACAACAAAACCGCGAAAAGTGACGTCTTTACACATGAGGAATACGAATACCAGACCCTTTGGAACGATTATTTTAAAAGTACCAATATCGCTTCACGTATCAATCCTAAATTACATACCCAACATGTGCCAAAACGATATTGGAAATA
This sequence comes from Flagellimonas profundi, assembly GCF_017313275.1. Taxonomy (GTDB): domain Bacteria; phylum Bacteroidota; class Bacteroidia; order Flavobacteriales; family Flavobacteriaceae; genus Flagellimonas; species Flagellimonas profundi. The sequence goes on from NZ_JAFLNM010000001.1 coordinate 1,176,548, forward strand.
TTTGAGTGAGAAAAAGGAGGCGGTTTAATTATCCTTTTCCCCTCTCCCCCACAAAATGGTCGCTTTTGGTTTTAAACAACACATTAAAACTGGTCAAGCTGCCATAAATGCGTGTAATATATTGTTGTAGATCTACTTTTTCTTGGTCGTCCAGATTTTTGCTGCTGTTGATCTTTTGCTCCATCACGCGGATACGATCGCGCACCATCACAATTTTATGGAAAAAAGTCTCAATGGGCATTTCCTTGTTAGCCGTGCCATCATCGGGTTCCAATATCAGTTTCCCGCCTTTCCATTTATCCGCTATGGCCACTTTTTCATGGGTGTCGCTCCATTTCTCCAGTATTTTAACCAAGGAGCGTTCCACATCAAAAAAACTTACACTGTCCACTTCGTCCTCCACACCTTCGATCACATCAAAATCAGCGTCGAGGTCTATGGTTTCCAACCCGTTTTCCAAAAAGGTAACCCAATAATGTTTGGATGATACGTTAGTGACCACACCCTTGCCATATTCCGGGTGATCTATTCTGGAGCCAATACCCAATAATTTCATAATTATAATTATTTTCTGTTATCAAATTTAGAATTTTTGGTTGTAAGCCCTAACTTAGTTGTCGGTTTTATAAACCAGCATTCATGGAACCACACAAACTTAGGGCAAAGCTCGGAGAGTTGGCCTCAACGTCCATTAGTGGTAACGACATCAGTTCATCATGCCTTTACGTGTCGGCCTTGGCCGTCTTACATGCCGGTCAGTACGCTTGGATTTCTTTACTTATCGTAGGAGTCGTTCTCTTTTTATTTCGAAAAATCTATGGCGAAGTGGTCGGGGCCCTTCCTATGAATGGTGGCGCATACAATGCCCTGCTCAACACTACCAGTAAGAGCATGGCATCTTTGGCCGCATCCCTTACCTTATTATCGTACATGGCAACTGCTGTAATTTCCGCCAATGAAGCCATGGCTTATCTGAAGAATATCGTACCCCAACTTCCCGTTATTTTATCCACCATTTGTCTGTTGGCCATTTTTATGGGGTTAGTGATCATCGGTATTGGTGAATCCTCAAAAGTTGCTATCGCTATATTCATTTTTCACTTATCCTCTTTGATATTATTGTCCTCCTTTGCAGGCATTTACCTTTTTGAACATGGATGGGAAGTGTTTTCCAACAACAATGCGCTGCCCGTAAAACACGGAGCATTGCCCATGGCCTTATTTTTTGGTTTTTCCGCCGCCATGTTGGGAATCAGCGGTTTTGAAAGTTCAGCGAACTTTGTTGAGGAACAAAAAAAAGGTGTGTTCCCAAAAACTTTGCGCAATATGTGGGTGGTTGTCACCATTTTTAATCCTTTGATCGCGTTTTTGGCCCTGGCCGTGCTACCGATCTCGGATATAGAATCCAACAGTGAAGCCCTGTTGTCCATCATGGGGAACCAAGTAAGCGGTTCTTGGCTATCGTTTTTAGTTTCCGTGGATGCAGTTTTAGTGCTCAGTGGTGCCGTACTCACATCTTTTATTGGTGTGTCTGGTTTGGTGGAACGTATTACCTTGGATAGAATTTTACCCCCTTTTCTTTTAAAAAGAAATAGAAATGGAAGTACCTATCGCATCGCCATCGTTTTCTTTATGCTGTGTGTCTCCATCCTATTGATTACCGAAGGAAACCTGGAGGCATTGGCGGGCGTTTACACTATAGCATTTTTGTCGGTTATGGCACTTTTTGGCATTGGTAATATTTTGTTGAAGGTTAGACGCAAAAATCTACCTAGACCTGAGCGTTCTGGTTGGTTATCCCTATTGATTGCCATTGCTGCGGTAATTTTGGCCTTGGTGGGCAACATATTGCTAAACCCGGATTACCTGGCTGTATTCATGGAATACTTTATTCCCACCATCGCCTTGGTTTTGGTAATGCTCAACAGAACCGCCCTTTTAAAGTTGTTGTTGCGATTGATTCGATATTTTCTCGATCCCGTCAACCGATTTTTGCTTAAATCCTATCGTGGCATCAATCAGGTGATCGACCGCATCAACGACCAAGAGTTTGTTTATTTCACTAAAAAGGATGATGTGGCTGCCCTAAACAAAGTGTTGCTTTACATCAGAAACAATGAACATACGCGAAAATTAAAAATTGTATCCGTTTTTCCCGAAGGGGAAAATGCTACTGATAATTTTGTGTCTGATTTGAATGTATTGGACAGGGAGTATCCCGAAATCAAAGTTGAGTTTATCCAATTACATGGGGAGTTTACACCTGATTTGATCAAAGAATTGTCCGAAAGATGGAACATTCCCATCAATTTCATGTTCATTGGAAGCCCTGGTGACAGGTTCCCCTACCCATTACAGGATTTGGGCGGGGTACGACTTATAATTTGATGTGAAAAAATAAGGCTCCTCGTATTTTTCGGTATTAAAAACGAAACTCGGGGCCACTTCCTTTTTACATCTCAAATCGCTACTTTTGAGGTTTGCTATGATTTATGATCAATTACGAAGAAAATATTGAGGTTAAGGGCGCTAGGGTCCATAATCTTAAAAATATAGATGTTACCATACCACGCGAAAAACTAGTGGTGATCACTGGGCTTTCCGGGAGTGGAAAATCCTCTTTAGCCTTCGATACCATCTACGCCGAAGGCCAACGTAGGTACATTGAAACTTTTTCGGCCTACGCCAGACAGTTTTTGGGCGGATTGGAACGCCCCGATGTGGATAAGATAGACGGTTTGTCCCCTGTAATTGCCATTGAACAAAAGACCACCTCAAAATCTCCTCGCTCTACAGTGGGCACCATTACCGAGGTCTACGACTTTCTCCGACTTTTGTTTGCCAGAGCTGGTGACGCTTACAGTTACAACACGGGCGAAAAAATGGTGAGCTACAGCGACGAGCAAATCAAAGATTTGATCATTGAATCGTACAAAGACAAGAAAATAAATGTACTGGCCCCTGTTATCAAATCGCGTAAAGGGCATTATCGCGAACTTTTTGAGCAGATTGCAAAGCAAGGCTTTGTAAAGGTACGTGTGGATGGTGAGATCATGGACATCACAAAGGGGATGAAAGTAGACCGGTACAAAACCCACGACATCGAGATTGTAATAGATCGTTTAAAGGTGGGCGACAGTGAAGATTTCCACAAACGATTGAGCGAGACCATCAACACAGCAATGTACAGTGGGGACAACGTCCTTATGGTTCTGGAGGAGGGTGAAGCTGTGCCACGGTATTTCAGTAGGGATTTAATGTGTCCATCATCGGGCATCTCCTACCCAACTCCTGAGCCCAACACATTTTCCTTTAACTCGCCTAAAGGGATGTGTCCCGAATGTAGCGGATTGGGCCACGTGTTCCAGGTGAACGAGCGCAAAATCATCCCGAACAGAAAAGTATCCATCAAATCCGGTGGACTTGCTCCCCTTGGCGAATACAAAAAATCCTGGGCCTTCAAACAACTGGAAACTATTGCACAACGCTACAAATTTGATCTATCGGATGCAATTGAAAAGATTCCAGAGGAAGCCATGAACGTTATTTTAAACGGAGGCAAAGAAAGTTTTGAAGTGGATTCCAAAAGCCTGGGTGTAAAAAGACAGTACAAAATTGATTACGAAGGTATCTCCAACTTCATCAAAACACAGTATGAAGAAGCCAACTCCACATCTATAAAAAGATGGGCGAAGGATTATATGGACAAAGTAGAATGTCCTGCTTGTGAAGGTTCCCGGTTGCGAAAAGAATCCCTCTATTTTAAAATCGACGGTAAAAACATTGCCGAGTTGGCCCAGATGGACATTGCCGAACTTGCCAACTTCTTCAAACATTTGGAAGATACCTTGGAGGGGAACCAAAAGAAAATCGCCGAGGAAATCATTAAGGAAATTAAGGCCCGGGTTGGTTTTTTGTTGGATGTGGGGCTTGACTACCTCTCCTTGAACCGAAGCTCCAAATCGTTGTCGGGAGGTGAAGCACAGCGTATCCGGTTGGCTACCCAAATTGGATCACAATTGGTGGGAGTACTTTATATTTTGGACGAACCAAGTATAGGTTTGCACCAACGTGACAACGAACGCCTTATCCATTCCCTGGAAGCCCTTCGCGATATTGGTAATTCTGTGATCGTGGTGGAACACGACCGGGACATGATCGAATGTGCGGACCATGTTATCGACATTGGCCCAAAAGCAGGAAAACATGGGGGTGAAATCATTTCTGAAGGAAGTCCAAAAGAACTTATCGACCACCACACCATCACGGCACAATACATTACAGGCGAGATGGAAATTCCCGTACCTAAGGAAAGACGCAAGGGAACGGGCAAAAAAATAACGCTTTCTGGTTGTACGGGCAATAACCTTAAGAATGTGACCGTGGATTTCCCTTTGGGAAAACTAATAGGGGTCACGGGAGTATCGGGCAGTGGCAAATCCACTTTGGTAAACGAAACCCTCTACCCTATTATGAACGCCCATTACTTTAATGGCGTTAAAAAACCGATGCCTTACAAAAAAATTAAAGGGCTGGAGCACATAGACAAGGTCATTGATATTAACCAATCACCGATTGGACGTACACCAAGGTCGAATCCAGCCACTTACACAGGTGTTTTTAGTGAAATACGTTCCCTTTTTTCCAAAACCACGGAAGCTACCATTCGCGGCTATAAACCTGGCCGATTTAGCTTTAATGTAGCAGGCGGAAGATGCGAAACCTGTCAAGGTGGGGGGCTCAAAGTCATAGAAATGAATTTTTTGCCAGATGTTTACGTGGAATGCGAGACTTGTAATGGCAAAAGATTTAACCGGGAAACCTTGGAAATACGCTACAAGGGAAAATCCATTGCAGATGTGTTGGAGATGACCATCAACGAAGCAGTGGATTTCTTTGAGAATATTCCAAAAATTCATCGTAAACTTAAGACAATAAAAGATGTAGGTTTGGGTTATATATCATTAGGACAACAATCCACTACCCTTTCTGGAGGAGAGGCCCAAAGGGTGAAATTGGCAACAGAGCTTTCCAAAAGAGATACTGGAAATACGTTTTACATCCTCGACGAACCGACCACAGGCTTACACTTTGAAGATATCCGGGTACTTATGGAAGTACTTGAACGCCTAGTGGATAAAGGCAATACCATATTAGTGATAGAACATAATATGGACGTTATAAAAATGATGGATCATATTATAGACATTGGATACGAAGGAGGAAGAGGAGGCGGAAGAGTTGTTGCAACAGGTAGTCCAGAAGAAGTTGCGAAAGACAACAAAAGCTACACGGCTAAGTTCTTAAAGAAAGAATTGGACAATACAAATCAAAAAATTAAACGAGCGGTTTAAAAAAACACGGAACAACGATGCACATGCGAAGAGAAAAACATTCCAAAGGATGGAATGAGATAAAGACAAACGATTCGTGGGCCATATTCAAAATTATGGGCGAGTTTGTGAATGGATTTGAAAAAATGAGCGTAATCGGCCCATGCGTTTCCATTTTTGGTTCGGCAAGGGTGCGCGAAGGCCATCCTTACTACGATTTGGCAGTTAAAATTTCCCAAAAGATATCCGAGGCCGGATATGGAATCATCACCGGTGGAGGCCCGGGAATTATGGAAGCCGGTAATAAAGGGGCCAACTTAGCGGGAGGAACTTCCGTTGGATTGAACATCGACCTGCCTTTTGAACAACACGACAATCCTTTTATCGACGAAGATAAGAGCCTCGACTTTGACTATTTCTTTGTACGTAAGGTCATGTTTGTGAAATACTCCCAAGGGTTTGTTGTAATGCCTGGTGGATTTGGGACCTTAGATGAATTCTTTGAGGCCCTTACCCTTATCCAAACACATAAAATACACACTTTCCCTATTATTCTTGTGGGATCGGAGTTCTGGAAAGGCTTACTTGATTGGATTAAAAACACCTTGGTTGAAGCGGGCAATATAAGCTCAAAAGATTTGGACCTGATAAAATTAGTGGACACTGAAGATGAAGTTGTTGAAATTATAGATGCCTTCTACAAAGGCAGAACACTGAGCCCAAATTTTTAATCATATCGCATTGACCAAATATCGAATATTACTTAGCGTTTCGTTGCTCATCCTCATGATGTGTCCTACGGTTTGGGGGCAGCATCAAAATGAGATAGTGGCTACGCTCGATGGTCCCACCAATCAAATACGTATACGGCAACACTTCACCTACATCAATCATTCGAACAAAGGACTTTCTACCCTTTATTTCAATGATTGGAACCATGCCTATTCCAATAAAAACACCGCACTTGCCAAGCGATTTGCCGAGGAGTTCAACAGAAGCCTACACCTTGCCAAAGACAGGGAACGTGGTAAGACCACAATTAGGACCATTGTAGATGACAACTATGCAGGAATGGATTGGAAACGCGAAGGCAACATGGACATTATTTCCGTTAGTTTGAACGAAGTCCTTAAACCAGGTGAATCGATCCAACTGTTCTTTACCTATACCATAAGATTGCCCGAAGCTAAATTTACAGGGTATGGGCATAATGGGAACCTAGGTTACAATATAGTAGATTGGTATTTTACCCCTGCCGTGTTCGATGGTGAATGGAAGTTATATAACAACATTAATCTAGATGACCTCTATACGGATGTCACCGAAACAAGAATTAATTTTACCTATCCTGAAAACCTGTTCCTAGCCTCAAATTACAGAAGGTCCAACGTTTCAAGTTTCCCGGGAGGTCAACATGTTCAGCTTTTTGGCAACAAAAGGAAAAATTGTGAACTCATACTGACCATTGATGATAGGTTCACCAAACATGTGACTGATTATTTGACCATCACAACGGATATAGAGTCCAATAAATATGAGGAAATTACACAGGGGATCTCGATTAATAAAATTGCCCAGTTCCTGTATGAAAATTTGGGCAGGTACCCCCATGACAACCTTCTGGTAAGTGAGTTCCACTACAATAAATCCCCATTGTACGGAATAAGTCAGCTACCTTCATTTATAAGGCCTTATGAAGAGAAATTTCAATTTGAAATGAAATTTTTGAAAACGGCCATCCGTAGTTACTTGAAGGAATCACTGTACCTAGACCCAAGAAAAGAGCGATGGGTAAACGATGCCATTGGATATTACCTAATGATCAAATTTATAGAGGAATATTATCCAAATCAAAAACTGGCTGGAAAACTCTCAAAAATCTGGGGGATAAAGAACTTCCATTTTGCAAAGATGGACTTCAACGAACAATATGCGCTCTTTAGTATGCTATCTGCCCGAAAGAATATTGATCAAGCACTTACCGTCTCCAATGATTCGTTGATCAAATTCAATCAAAAAATCGCCAATGGCTACAAGGCCGGACTGGGCATGTCTTATCTATCCGCCTATTTAGGGGAGAAAAAAATAGATAGTACAGTGCTGGATTTTTATAAAAATTACAAGCTAAAGCAGCAAGTAACTGCATTGGATTTTAGAAAAACCATTGAAAAATATGCTCATAAAAACGTGGATTGGTTTTTTGAAGAATATGTGGCCACAGATAAAAAAATTGATTTCAAAATCAAGAAAGTCGAGAAAACAGAAGATTCCATCACTTTTGTGCTAAAAAATAAACGAGGGACCAATGTTCCAATCTCTGTTTTTGGACTTAAGAATGATTCTGTTGTTTCCAACTATTGGTTTTCAGATATAGACACCACAAAAACCATTACTATTCCCAGAAAAAGTGAAGACCGCTTGGTTCTCAACTATGACCAAAACATCCCAGAATTCAATCAGCGTGATAATTGGAAAACATTGAATGGATTCTTTTCCAGTAATAAAAAATTGAAATTTCAATTTTTTAAAGATACGGAGAACCCTTATTACAATCAGGTCTTTTATGTTCCTATAGCCAATTTTAACCTTTATGATGGTATAACCCCAGGGCTAAGGCTTTACAACAAAACTTTTTTGGAGAGACCATTTCAATATGACATATCCCCCACCTACTCCTTTTTAGAGCGAACCATGGTGGGCAAGGCTAGTTTTAGGTACCGTAAATATCATAAAAAAACAGGTTTGTACGTAACCAATTATTCATTTTCCGCATCCACTTCCCACTTTCAGGAAAACTCACGGTTCTCAACCTTAACACCAGCAGTAAGCTTTGGTTGGCGTCCCAATGACCTGCTCTCCAACCGAAGACAATTCCTTTTGTTGAGGTATAGGAGCGTATTTAGAAGTATCGACGATAGTTTGATAGGTGAACTGGATACAGACCCTGACTATGGGGTAATGAATGTACGCTATACCGATGTTGACAATAATATTTTGAATTATTCATCGTGGTCTGTGGATGCACAGCATTCCAGTGAATTTACCAAACTTGCCTTTGAATTGGAATATCGAAAACTGTTCCAAAGTAATCGGCAGTTAAACCTGCGGTTTTATGCCGGAAAGTTTTTGCGAAACAAGACAGAATCGGACTTTTTTAGTTTTGCCCTGGACAGACCAACAGATTACATGTTCGATCTTGCGTATTTGGGTAGATCCGAAGATTCCGGCCTGTACAGTCAGCAAGTGATTATTGCCGAGGGTGGATTTAAATCCAAATTGGAAAATCCATTTGCCAACGATTGGATCGCGACAACGAATGCAAGCACTAACATTTGGAGATGGGTAGAGGCCTATGGAGACCTTGGCTTTTTAAAAAACAAAGGTGACAACGCACGTTTTGTTTATGATTCCGGCATACGTTTGAATTTGGTAACCGATTATTTTGAATTATACTTTCCGGTGTATTCCAATAGAGGCTGGGAAATAGCCGATGACGATTACGGACAGCGCATTCGTTTTGTGGTTACCATAAGCCCTAGAACCTTAATTGGGCTATTCGCTAGAAAGTGGTTTTAATTATCAAATTGATAATTTAAGGCTATTTTAAAAATAATTTATTGTTATATAGCGAATCAATACAGTGTATTTTTAAATTATTCTCATTTTATTAACGCTGCCCTATATTGCATTTTTGACGGATTTTTAGTAATTTCGCAGAAATCTTTCAACAATACATGAAACCTAACCCTAGTACAAGTAACGATATTTCCTTCGACGATTTCAAATCTCAAATTCTTCAAGATTATGAGACAGCTGTAACCAGCAGGGAATGTAGTTTAATGGGACGAAGGGAAGTGCTTTCAGGTAAAGCCAAGTTCGGGATTTTTGGAGATGGAAAGGAGCTTCCCCAATTGGCCATGGCCCGTGCTTTTCAAGATGGTGATTTCAGAAGCGGTTATTATCGCGACCAGACGTTTATGATGGCATTGGGTTATTTGAGTCCCAAAGCCTTTTTTCATGGGCTTTATGCCACCACGGACTTGGAAAAAGAGCCCATGAGCGCCGGTAGGCAGATGGGTGGTCATTTTGTGACCCACAGTTTAAATGAGGATGGTTCATGGAAAAACCTAACAGCGCAAAAAAACAGTAGTGCCGATATATCCTGTACCGCAGGTCAAATGCCCCGCTTACTAGGCCTGGCCCAAGCTTCCAAAATATACAGGCATGTGGATGGCATAGATCAGACCAACTTTTCCGATAATGGAAACGAAGTGGCCTGGGGAACTATTGGAAACGCCAGTACAAGTGAAGGCCACTTTTTTGAGACCGTAAATGCGGCCGGTGTTATGCAAGTGCCAATGGTAATCAGTATTTGGGACGATGAATATGGTATTTCTGTTCCATCTGAATACCACACCACCAAAGGTGACATTTCCGAGGCGCTTAGTGGATTACAGAGAAATGAAGACCATGATGGATTTGAAATATTAAAAGTTAAAGGATGGGACTATACTGCGCTTATCCATGCTTTTGAAAATGCGTCGGACATTGCCCGTGAAGAACACGTACCCGTCTTGATACATGTAACGGAACTAACCCAGCCACAGGGCCACTCTACCTCCGGATCGCACGAAAGATATAAATCCTCCGAACGCTTGGAATGGGAACGTGAAAATGATTGCAACAAGCGATTTAGAGAATGGATCATTGATAACGGTATAAGTACCGAAGAGGAGCTGAAAAAAGTGGAACGGGAAATTAAACATAAGGTCCGTGCTGCTAAAAAAGAGGCTTGGTCCGAGTTCTTAAAACCGCAACTTGCAGCTAAAAAGCAATTGGTGCAATTGCTCGAAAAAGTTGCCAAACAAAGTCCGAATCGCGCCTTTATCAATAAAATAAAGAACGATTTGATTGCCACGGAAGAACCTTTGAAAAAGGATTTGGCTTCGAAATCAAGAAAAGCATTACGCTATCTGTTAGGGGAGTCCAACCCAGAGAAAGAACAGCTCCAACAATGGATAAACGATTTTGTTCGCACCAATGAATTCAAATATGGTTCCCATCTATACAACGAGTTGGATAATAAAGCTACTAAGGTTCAGGCGATTCCGCCAACATACTCGAACGAGCCAAATCAAGTGGACGGAAGAGTCATATTAAGAGACAATTTCGACGCTCTATTCAGTAAATATCCAGAAGCACTTGTTTTTGGTGAAGATACCGGTAACATCGGCGATGTAAACCAAGGATTGGAAGGGCTTCAAAATAAATATGGGGAACTAAGGGTTTCCGATACCGGAATTAGGGAAACCTCGATCATAGGACAAGGAATCGGTATGGCGCTTCGTGGATTGCGACCGATTGCCGAAATCCAATATTTGGATTACATTTTATATGCCATCCAAACTTTAAGTGATGATTTGGCCACTCTAATGTACCGCACGGTCGGAAAACAAAAAGCACCACTGATTGTTCGCACTAGAGGGCATCGTTTGGAAGGAATATGGCACTCTGGATCACCCATGGGCGGATTGATTCACTTGCTACGAGGAATGTATGTTTTGGCTCCTAGAAACATGACGCAAGCCGCTGGCTTTTACAACACACTAATGAAAAGTGATGAACCTGCCTTGGTTATAGAAAGTTTGAACGGCTACCGACTAAAAGAAAATATGCCATCCAACTTAGGGGAATTCTGTACACCGATCGGCGAAGTGGAGACACTTAAAGAGGGAACAGATATTACATTGCTGTCCTATGGCTCTACCCTTAGAATAGTTGAAAAAGTAGCTCAAGACCTTTTGGAAGTCGGTATAGACGCAGAAGTTATTGATGCGCAGTCATTGCTTCCGTTCGATTTAAACCACAATGTTGTGAAAAGTTTGGAAAAAACCAATCGCCTCTTGGTAATTGATGAAGATGTGCCAGGTGGATGCTCAGCATATTTAATGCAGGAAGTTGTTGAAAAACAAGGTGGTTACAGGTTTTTGGATAGTGCACCTCAAACATTGTCTGCAAAGGCCCACCGCCCTGCATATGCGTCGGATGGAGATTATTTTTCCAAACCAAATGCAGAAGATGTTTTTGAGAAGGTATACCAAATTATGAACGAATCCGACCCAAAATCTTATCCAGCGTTAAGATAAAATGTTACGTGGGATCAATTCAAAAATGCCTTTCATCAATTATTGTTGCGTTTTTTAAAACATAATTTATATTTTCACGTGGATTAAAATTTCCCCACATGAAAAACAATACGTTGATACACCTAGGATTGGCACTGTTAAGAATTGTACCATCCGCATTTATGCTTACCCACGGATACCCCAAACTCATGAATCTTATCAACGGTAATACGGAGTTTGCCAACCCCTTTGGAATTGGTCAGGCACCTTCTCTTTTTTTAACCGTTATTGCCGAGTTCGTATGCCCACTGTTAATAATTATTGGTTTTAAAACCCGATGGGCAGCTATCCCTACAGCATTTACCATGTTTGTTGCTGGATTCGTTATCCATGGAGCAGATCCATTCGGAAGAAAGGAAACCGCACTGCTATACCTTACCGTATTTGTGGTAATTATGTTATTGGGTCCTGGTAAATACAGCGTGGACAAAAAGTAATCTAGATTATTTCGGAAAGGAGTTCTTTCAGTAAATCGGCTTGCGCCATATTGCTGGCCCCTACCCCTTTGCCTTTTAAATCCAATCTTCTAAGGCTGGAAATAATACCGCTCACCCTTTTCATAGGATAATTGCGAGCAGCCACCACATACTCGTTCACAAAATAAGGATTGACCCCAAGTACCTTGGCCACATTACCGGGGGAATGGTCCTTGAGCCCGTGATATTGTAACAATTGGGTGAAGAAAGTGTTCAACAGGGTTACTGTGACCACAAAAGGATTGTCCTTTGGGTTTTGCGCAAAATAATCGATGATACGTGACGCTTTTTTTACATTTCGCTCCCCTATCGCCTTCTTTAGCTCAAAATTATTGAAGTCTTTACTGATTCCTATATGTTCCTCGATCAACTCCGGCGTTATTTCCGTGGTTGGAGGCACAATCAAAGTCAGCTTATCCAATTCATTGCTGATCTTGCTTAGATCAGTACCCAAAAATTCCACCAGCATGACACAGGACTTGGGAGAAATCTTATATTTTTTACTTGCCATGGTCCTACGGATCCAGTCCGCTACCTGATTATCGTACAGTTTTTTACTTTCAAACAGCTCCCCGGTCTTATGAATGGACTTGTAGAGTTTTTTACGCTTGTCCAACTTTTTGTACTTATAACAAAACACCAAAATTGTAGTAGGTTGCGGATTCTCTGCGTACGGAACAAGGTTTTCGATGGTTCGTGACAGATGTTGCGCTTCTTTTACGATAACTACCTGGTATGGCGCCATCATAGGAAAGCGCTTGGCATTTGCAACAACTTCATCAACAGAGGTATCCTTCCCGTAAAGCACCATTTGGTTGAACCCCTTTTCATCTTCGGTGAGGACATTTTCGGCAATATATTGGGAAATTCTGTCAATGTAATAAGGCTCCTCCCCCATTAAAAAATAGATGGGTTTTGGATTTCCATTATTGATTTCCGATACAATCTCTTTTACTTTGTCCATTCAAATTATATCACCAGTTTTGTAGAATGCAAGATTTGAATTTTCCACCTTATTCGTTTCGAATCAAAAATAGCCAAAATAGGCAGTACATTTTTGATGGGTTACGTAAAAAATTTGTGGTGCTCCAACCTGAGGAATGGGTACGCCAACATGTGCTAAGGTATTTGGTGTTCACAAAAAATTATCCAAAAAGCTTGATCAATGTGGAAAAGCAGCTCACCGTCAACAACTTAAAGAAACGATACGATGTCGTTGTGTTCAATCCCGATGGCTCCATTTTTCTTTTGATAGAGTGCAAGGCGCCCGAGGTGAAGATCACCCAAGATACTTTTGACCAAATAGCGAGGTACAATTACGAACTAAAGGCGGAGTATTTGATGGTGACCAATGGTTTGGACCATTACTACTGCAAAATGGACCACGAGAATGAAAAGTATACGTTTTTGAAGGATATTCCTGATTTTAGCCGTTAATTTGCCTCCGTTTTGAAAATCGCTGTAGTCATACTCAATTGGAATGGAGAAGCCTTGCTCGAAAGGTTCCTGCCCTCGGTAATGGAGTATTCCAAAGGAGCGGATATTTTTGTTGTTGACAATGCCAGTACCGATGGGTCGATAGATTTTCTAAAAAAGCACTACCCAACTGTCGGAATTGTTCAGAACAATACCAATGGCGGTTTTGCCAAAGGCTACAACGATGGTCTTAAACATATTGAGGCCGACATCTTCTGTCTTTTGAATTCTGATGTGGAAGTGACACCTAATTGGCTGGAGCCCATCAAAAATGCTTTCGAAACGCTGCCAGAGGCCGCTATCATACAACCCAAGATTTTAGACCTGATCAAAAAGGACCATTTTGAATACGCTGGGGCCGCAGGCGGATTCATTGATATGTTCGGATATCCCTTCTGCAGGGGACGTATCTTCCAGACCATAGAAAAGGATGAGGGCCAATACAACGACATCAAGGAAGTTTTTTGGGCCACAGGAGCCTGTATGTTCATAAAAAGTGAGGTGTTCCGGGAATTGGAGGGCTTTGACGAGGACTATTTTGCACATCAAGAGGAAATCGACCTGTGTTGGAGGGCCAAAAATGCAGGGCACAAGGTATATTATGTGGGCCATAGCCATGTGTACCATTTGGGAGGCAGTACCCTATCCAATATGAATCCCAAAAAGACCTTTCTTAATTTTAGGAACTCCCTGTATTCCATTACCAAAAACCTTCCCAGAAAAAAGGCATTGCCATTGGTATTTGCCAGACTGATCTTTGATGCCATCGCTGCTTTGCGCTTTGTTTTTCAATTAAAGTTTGATCACTGCTTTGCCATTTTAAAGGCACATCTAAGTTTTTATGCTAACTTTATCAAAATGTATAGAAAACGGGAAAAAGCTAATTTTATACTAAAGTACTATGTTACGACATCCATAGTATGGTCTTACTTCGTACATCAAGTAAAGAATTTTAACATTTTAGTAAAAGATTAACGAAGCCGAAAGATAGGTACCTTGCTTTTTATCTAATTTTGGTGTAGTTTTTTAACATTTGATAATCTAACAATCCTTAAATTATACTCTGAACTATGAAAAAAGTTTTTCTAGGAACATTGGCAATGACAGTTCTATTATCCTCTTGCGTATCGCAGAAGAAATATGCTGATCTGGAAGCCAAACACAAAGAAACCCAAGACCTATTGAATTCAGCAACCGTTAAGTTGAACGATTGCTTGGAAGAAAAAGCAACTGCTGATTCCAGATTGAAAACCCTCGAAGATCAAAATGCATTCCTTAAAGCGAACAACCAAGAGCTCATCAACAACATGGGTAACTTGACAACGCTTACTACAAAAGGTGCTGAAAACCTTGAAAAATCATTGGAAAGTCTACGAGAAAAAGACCTTACCATCAGAAAATTACAAGATGCCGTTACACGTAGAGACTCTGTAAACCTTGCTTTGGTACAGAGCCTAAAAGGTGTGCTGGGCAACTTGGATGACGAAGACATCGAAATCAGTGTTGAAAAAGGTGTGGTATTCGTATCCATTTCTGATAAATTGTTGTTTAGAAGCGGAAGCTACAACGTAACAAGTGCAGCTAAAGAAGTGCTTGGAAAAGTGGCCAAAGTGGTAAACAACAAGCCTGACTTCGAGTTTATGGTAGAAGGACACACCGATAATGTACCTTACAGAAGCGGTGTTCTATTGGACAACTGGGATTTGAGCGCCAAAAGAGCAACATCCGTTGTGAGAATCCTTCAAAACGATTTTGGTGTAGACCCAGCAAGAATGACAGCAGCTGGACGTAGCTACTACGTACCACTTGTTGATAACGATACTTCTGCCAATAGAGCCAAAAACAGAAGAACAAGAATTGTTGTACTTCCAAAAATCGATCAGTTCTATAACATGATCGAAGAAGGAATGAAAGATCCTGCTATCGGTGGTACAGGAAAATAAGAACTAAGCTTAATAAGCTTAAAATAGGAAAGCGGCCAATCGGCCGCTTTTTTATTTAATATATCTCAAGACTTCCCTTGCCTTCACGAATCACTTCCGGTTCATCTCCGGAGAGGTCGATTACGGTAGAGCCCACATTATCACCATATCCCCCATCAATCACAACATCCACAAGGTTCTGCCACTTCTCAAAAATAAGTTCGGGGTCTGTGGTATATTCCAAAATATCATCATCATCACGAATGGAAGTAGAAACAATGGGATGCCCCAATCCTTTCACCAATGCGCGGGCAATATTATTGTCAGGAACACGGATACCTACTGTTTTTTTCTTTTTAAAATCCTTTGGAAGATTGTTGTTTCCAGGTAGAATAAAAGTATATGGTCCGGGTAGGGTTCTTTTCAAAATCTTAAATGTAGGAGTGTCTATTTGCCTAACATAATCCGATAAATTGCTCAAATCTGCACAAATAAAGGACCAATTCGCCTTTTCCAGCTTTACTCCTTTTATACGGGCAATTCGTTGTAGTGCCTTGGAGTTTGTAATATCGCAACCAAGTCCGTACACCGTATCGGTAGGGTAAATTACAAGCCCGCCCTTCTTGAGCACATCCACTACTTGCTGAACCTGCTTTGGGTTAGGGTTTTCTTCGTAAAGTTTTATAAGCTCAGCCATTCTTTGTCCAAATAAGTGCAAATAAGCATAAGGAATTGAATACAAAGATACTACTTATTACGGCGTGCATAACATAGGCACAAAGCCTATTGAACATATAAAAAGCACCTAACCTCCAATAATCTTGAAATCGATATAAATGGAAAAGAGCCATTCATCAATTCATACCGCCTATTGGTTAATCTACTCCAATTTTTACACGAAAAATGCCTCACCTTTAAATAAAAACACATCCCAATGAAATTAAAGGAAATGGTTACGCCATTGATATGCCTCATGTTACTGCTATATCTATCTGGTTGTAACAGCTCCACCAAATCCAATAAAGAACCTTTCAATGCAAATGCAACTTTGGAGCAACTGGACACACTACTGGGCCAACTCCAAGGTATAGACAGCTTTGATTGTAAAAATCTGGATGAGATAGTCACCATTAATGAAGATATGCGAAGAATAGTGGAAAACATTCGAAGCATTGATGAATTTGATAGGCTGGTCGAAGCATATCAAGCCAAGGAGCATCAAATTACTTTTTCATTTTCCGAAGACAAACAGATAGGGGTTTTCTCTTGGCACACAAAAATGGACTGTTTGGGACACATTATTAAAAATATTTCCCTTTATAAATCCAATGGTAAGGTCATTGCCTCTTCCCTATACGGAAAATCATTGATATTCAATAGTATAGGTTCAATACAAAAAGACAATGGCAACGTAGTTTACCTCTTGAATGGGGGAACCACCTCGGAAGAACCAGCTATTATGGGGTATACCATAACCAATGGGTACTTGGTGGAATCAACAATACCGGTAGCAGAAAAAACTTATGTTAACAACCTACATAACTAATGCTTTGAAACCTATAAAATTAGTAATCGTATTCCCATTTTTAGCTGTATTGTTTCTTCAGTGCAAAAATAAGGCCCCAGATATGCCTGGTTCCAACAACAGCATTTCTGGGACTGATTCCATTTCCAATCTTTTCATCAAACTAAACCAGCTTGATACAGAAGACACTGATTTTTACGAACAAGCTGTAACAATAAACCAGAAAATAGCTGGGTTTCTAAATGCTATAGATCACCCTGATACTGTTTATGAATTTTTGAAAGAAGACATTGGGGAAGAGTTGTCCATTGCTATTTCGAGAGATACTTCAATCATTGCCTTTTCTTGGGACACCAGATTGGGAGGTTCAAGTCCTGAAGTAAAATCCATTGTATTGTATAGCAGCACTCATGGGTTGGAATCATTTGTTTTAAATGAAGCATCTCCAAGATTCACCGATATTTACACGCTTGACCGTAAAACGCAAGAACCCGTTTATCTGTTCAAAGGCTCCGGTCGATCATCAGTTGTCGACATTTTTATCTCACTCAATGCCTTTGTTATGGATAATAATGGCTTAAAAAAAGCCCATATTTTTCCTGAAAATCAGCATTCGATGTACATCAACCATATTTTGGATGACCCTATGGACTTTATCGTAATTGATGGTGCCTCCAAAATATATATTCCAAATAAAGCCTATCCAGACAACAATTGGGGATTAACCTACGAAATGCTCTACTTTAACGGAAAAAGCTATCAACAAGAAATGGCACAAATAGATGAACCTCTAATAGAAGGTGTTTTTAACGGAGTTGAAAATTATGAGAACGGATTTTTAAATGGCTCGGAAAAGCCTATCGTTACCATACAAAACGGAGATTCGTCTTCTTACAAACTCATTTTTAAGGATAGTACCAAAATTGACTATAGCTATAATCCAAATGAAGAAATAACCGAATTGAAGATTAAGGCAAATTACATAAACCAACCACCCATAGTACTTTCTTACAGTGCATACAATGCTCGGCTATTGGCCAAGCAAAACCAATATTTGTTTGTGGAACTATCCGGAACCCCAACTAGTTCCCCTTTATTGATTTATGACATTCAAAAACAGCAATATGTTTCCAGCATCTCCCAATCAGGAATCAAACTTTACGAGGATGCCCTACTGTTTGCACAACCTATCAGCCAAATGGATTCGTTAGGGAATAAGCCTAACTGTAATCCAGCATTTGGGGACCAAACGAGTTATTATAAAACCTTTCTACTGGAATACAGGTCAACCTATCCTACGGTAAAAGCAACAGGACAGACATATTGCGGATTCGCTGAATAATGTTTTTATAATCAATCCTCTTTACTGTAAAACCCAATATCATCCAAAACAACAACCCCCAAAGTATCTTTGTCAAAAATCAGGTCGATGCTTTTTAAGTTATTCAACTTCAAGCTATCGTTCTGTTTCAGAAAAGCAGAGATGGGGACGTAACAACTCTTCAGTTGGGTTTCCGAATTTTTACCGATCATATCCTTGTCCAAAAACTTAAACTTGGTGAATTTGGTCTTAATGACTCCTGGAAGCTTATTTGTTTCAGCTATTTCCACTGCTGCCGAATTGCCAATACTGTCCTTGAGCATAATGCTGAAATTATATCCGGCTTTTGGTGACTCGGTCTTTTCTTTCCCTTTATTGACTTCCAATTCGGAAATGTCGCCCATGGCCAAGGAAAACGCCAAGGTATCGGCTTTTCCTAAATTCTTTAAAGTATCTGGCAATCCGATTTTATATATGGGGATGGAATCACTTTGCACCTCTTTGCCATGGCTCCAACCAAGGACCAACGCATTGTTTTGTTGGCTTCCCCCATCCCTGGCATCCAGTTCTGTTTCACGCCAGACCTTAAAATTTTCCGCCTGCAGCTGTATTCCATTGGCTGCCTTGGTCACATCCAGACCTCCTTCGAAATTGACAAGTATACTTTTATGAATATCGCTGTACTGGCTTCTATAATCTTCTTGGGGCAACCAATTACTCACCAAATCCACATTTTTGAACATGGGTTGATAATCCTTGCTCCCGTTTAGCACAGCTTCCGCAAAAGCGCTCACATACACCTTGGCAACTTGACGTTGTTCCTCACCCTTGACCAAAGGTCCGAGATTCAGCAACCATTTCATGGGAGCCCCAAAATCGGAGCGTCCCCAAGTAGAGTTAAACTGGCCATGGTTCGCATGGTTCATATACAAACCTGCTTTAAAACCATCAAAACCATCCGAAAACTGTAAACGATGGAAAGGGCGCATGCCCCAAAAACTGGTTTCATCCGAATCGTAAGCACCTTGTATGGACAAATAATTGATGTCTCTTAAACTAATTTCACGATTGTACCTATAATCGGTAGGAGCGATGGTTATGATGCCTTTTATACCAAAACCAAAATCAAACTTTTCGTTGGCGTTATCCGGAAATCTATCCAGTTGGTTGAACGCAGCGGCTATGGATACAGCCTCCCCGCCCCTGGAATGCCCCACAAGAACGATATTGTCCATGTCTACTTTACCAGCCAATTCGGAATTACTGTCTTGGTTCCATTTTTTCCATTGCTGCAGATGTTTGAGCAACAACCATCCACGAGTGGGCATTTCCTTTCCTCTAAAATCACCGGACCAGTGCCCGTTGATAAAATTTTCATCAACGGAAACACCTATCATTCCCCTACTGGCCAAAAGCTCCCCAAGATAAGCGTAGCCACCATCAGAATAATCGAGCATACTGTGGTTGCCGTGTACCATCATCACCATGGGGAAAGGACCTTCGCCTTTGGGCATGTAAACACGGGCATTCAACGGGAAACTATCCACCCCGAACCCCCAATATTTTTCGCGCCACTTTTTCTTTTTTCCCTTCCAGTCAGGAAGCAATTTTGATGCATCCACGGTAGGTGTCTTTATTTTTACACCATCGGCATATTCCGGTCTTTTTTCATCGGTTCCACTACCGTAGGTAAAAACCTCTACATCAAATTTGCCTTTTGTTGATGGGTCATCGATACCCATTTCACTTAATGTACTACTATCTGCGGCTTCCGATTCCGATGATGCATCCACATAAGGATCACCATCCAAAGCATTGAATCCATAAAACCCTAAAACCATCAGCACGACCCCTAAAACAACAAGAATGCCTCCAGTTCCCCTGTTTTTCTTTTTGATGATTTGCCAAATCCCAAAGGTGAGCAATACCAAACAGATAAAACCGAACAATGCGAGGCCATAAAACAAAATGGGTGGCCACCTAAAGGCATACATCCGCATAAGGTAAAGGGCCAAAAGTCCAGCTGTAAAAGTTGTAACAAACGGTAAGGGTATCTTTTTTATCAAGGGTACCAACCAGTTAAGTAGCAGTTTTAAAACAACGAGCAGCACAATACCTATCAATATGCCTATAACCATAGTAACCCAAGCGGGATAACCAATAGCGTAATGATAACCTGCTACTCCAAAAAGGGTGATCACAAGTATAGCAACTGCCAAAAAAACAGGTTTGAGAAATAGATTCTTCATAGAGTTGGTCGGTTTGGTCTAAAAATTCAAAATAATGGATTTGAATTTAATGATTTTTAACCACTCAACTGAACTCTCGAAAATTAATTGGAAAATTGCTAAACCAGTAACGGTTTCATTATTGGAAAGCGAAAATATGCATTAGGCATTGTCCAAAACCTCAAGTTTGGCAAAACGAAGCAATAGTTTTTTGATACCGCCTTGATCAAAATGAATTTCTGCTTTTTTATCGTTCCCCGCTCCTTCTATATTCAGTATTTTCCCTCTTCCAAATCGGGTATGGTTAACACGGGCCCCGATAACCAAACCGGGGTCGAGGTCCATGGGCTTGGCGGGAGAGGATATTTCGGGTTTTAGCTTTCGTAGCTTGCGCAGTTGGTTTTCGTTCGGTTTTTGCACACTTGGCGGCGTACCATTTTTGGGCTTTACCTGTCGTAGCTTGCTTTTGTCCACCTCGCCAAAAATATCCTTGTTGATCATGGACTTATAACGATAGCCGTCATTGACGGGTGTTAGATTCTCCACATATTGCTCCTCTATCTCCTCCAAAAAACGGCTGGGTTCCGCGTCGATCAGTTTACCCCATCGATACCTATTTTGGGTATAGGTAAGAAATGCCTGTTTTTCTGCACGTGTGAGTGCAACATAAAAGAGCCTTCGCTCTTCTTCCAACTCACTTCGCGTGTTCATGCTCATAGCAGACGGAAACAGGTCTTCCTCCATCCCTACTATGTACACGTAAGGAAACTCAAGTCCTTTGGCCAAGTGGATGGTCATCAGAGCCACTCGGTCATCATCCTCCACCTCTTTATCCATATCGGTAGCCAGTGCCACATCTTCCAAAAACTCGGTCAAGCTTCCTGTGGCGTCGGCAACTTCCTTCTGTCCTTCCACAAAGTCCTTGATACCGTTCAATAGCTCCTCAATGTTCTCCATTTTGGCTATTCCTTCAGGAGTACCATCTTTTTTGAACTCTAACAACAGTCCCGTTTTTTTGGCCACATGCTCTGCCAACGTAAAGGCATCAGAGCCTTCGTTCATGATCTGAAAGCTCTTGATCATGGTAACAAAATCCTTCAACTTACGCTGGGTTCCCGCGTTAATGTTCAGATTGAGTTTGTCCAAATTGTCCATCACCTCGTAAATGGAACGCCCGTAATGGTTGGCGGCCACCACCAATTTATCGACCGTGGTCTGCCCTATCCCCCGGGTTGGAAAGTTAATGACCCGCTTCAGGGCCTCTTCATCCTTTGGGTTGATGATCAGTCGCAAATAAGCCAATACATCTTTGATTTCCTTACGCTGATAGAAGGACAGCCCCCCAAAAATACGATATGGTATATCTCTTTTACGCAATGCATCCTCAATGGCACGGGATTGTGAATTGGTCCTGTACAACACGGCAAAATCCCCATTTTGCATCTGGTTTTGCATCTTGCTTTCAAAAATGGAACCTGCAACATAGCGCCCTTCCTCCGCATCGGTAACGCTACGGTGTATTTTTATGAGTCCCCCATCGTCATTGGAGGTCCACACATTTTTCTCCAACTGGTTTTTGTTGTTGGCAATAATGGAGTTGGCCGCATTGACTATATTTTTGGTGGAACGATAGTTCTGTTCCAAACGATATACGGCAACATCATCATAATCTCTTTGAAAGTTGAGGATATTGCTGATGTTCGCCCCCCGAAAAGAGTAAATACTCTGCGCGTCATCCCCTACCACACAAATGTTCTGATAGCGATCGGAAAGTGCCTTCACGATCAAGTATTGGGAGTGGTTGGTATCCTGGTACTCATCCACCAAAATGTATCGGAAACGGTCCTGATACTTCATCAACACTTCCGGGAAACGTGTCAATAGTTCATTGGTACGAAGTAAAAGATCGTCAAAATCCATGGCTCCCGCCTTAAAGCACCGATCCACATAGTTCTGATAAATCTCCCCCAACCTTGGCCGTTTGGCCATGGCATCCGCCTCCATCAACTCCGGGTTCTGGAAATAAGCCTTTACGGTGATCAAACTGTTTTTATAGGATGAGATTCGGTTCTGGACCTGCTTGTATTTATAAATATCCTTATCGAGCCCCATTTCTTTGATGATGGAAGCAATCAAACGTTGGGAATCCTGGGTGTCGTAAATGGTAAAGTTGCTGGGGTACCCCAATTTGTCACCATCAAAACGAAGTAATTTGGCAAAAACGGAGTGGAAGGTACCCATCCAAAGGTTTTTTGCTTCCGAATTACCCACAATGGTCGCAATACGCTTTTTCATCTCCCGCGCTGCCTTGTTGGTAAAGGTCAAAGCCAAAATATTAAAGGAATCCACCCCTTGCTCCATCAAATGGGCAATCCTATAGGTTAGTACACGGGTCTTTCCAGAGCCTGCGCCTGCAATCACCATTAGCGGTCCATCCTTATGCAGCACAGGAGCGCGCTGCGCATCGTTCAATTCATCTATAAAATTACTCAAGGGCCAGAAGCTTTTAAAAGTAGGCGTGAAATTAGCCAATATTGACCTTTTGCTAAAATCAAGCTTTCAATTTTTATAAACATCCTTTTCGGATTTGGACTTATTTTTAAATATATTTAAGCCCTCAATTAATTTTGCTGATGAATTATTACCCTTTCCCCCTATTTCTTTTAATTTTTATGACATTTTCTGGTATTTCCCAAGAAAAAAAATCTGGTCCCGTTGTAGAAGGTTATGGTCAAGTTTGGGCCATTGAAAATCCTGATTTCAAAACGGATACTTCACAGGAGTTCAAAGTAGTGTTTGATGTTAAGGACGGACCGGAGTCTGACACCGAGATCAATATAAATCTCAATACGGTTGCCCGTTTTTTAAACTTGCATGCACAAAATGGCATACCATTATCCCAACTAAAGGTCGCATTGATTGTTCATGGAACAGCGGCCAGAAACCTGCTTTCGGATGAAGCCTATCAAAAAAGGTATCAGGTACAAAACCCCAATCTAGAGCTTGTCGAAAAATTATTGGATGCTGAGGTAGAAGTGATCATGTGCGGACAATCCTCCAAAACAAGGGACCTTCCAAAGGAAGACTTGATCCCCGGTGTGAAAATTGCCCTCTCAGCAATGACCGCCAACATTCAATTACAAAACCAAGGATACCGTCCAATTAAATTATAAACTAACTCTATTATGAAGAAAATTTTAGCACTTGCACTATGTACTGCAAGTTTATCCATGTATGCCCAACACGGGTTGGAAAAAGATATTGCTGCCATTGAATCCAAAGTAATCGAATGGCGACACGATATTCACCAAAACCCCGAGTTGAGCAACCGAGAGTTCAAAACGGCCGAAAAAATTGCCGAACACCTTGAATCTCTAGGGATTGAAGTGCAGACAGGTGTAGCCCATACGGGAGTTGTGGGAATACTGAAAGGAAATAAACCAGGAAAAGTAGTTGCCCTCAGAGCGGACATCGATGCCCTACCCGTAACCGAGAGAAACGACCTTCCCTTTAAATCGGAAGTGAAATCCGATTATTTGGGGCAAGAGGTTGGCGTAATGCACGCATGTGGGCACGATACTCATATTGCCATTTTAATGGGTACCGCAGAAATATTGGCCAAAAACAAAGACAAGATTCGTGGAACTGTAAAATTTATTTTCCAACCTGCTGAAGAGGGAGCGCCTCCGGGAGAAGAAGGTGGTGCGGAATTAATGGTAAAAGAAGGGGTCTTGGACAATCCAAAAGTGGACGCGATTTACGGTCTTCACATTGGCTCCTACCTTCCCGTAGGCCAAATTGCCTATAAACCGCGCGGTGCCATGGCAGCAGCACAACGTTTTGTGGTCAGCATCAAAGGAAAACAATCCCATGGCTCTGCACCTTGGAGCGGAGTTGACCCAATATACGTGGCTGCTAAAATTATCGATGGCTTTCAGTCCATCATCAGCCGAGAAATGGAATTGACAAAAGAAGCTGCCGTGATCACCGTTGGTAAAATTTCTGGTGGAGTTCGAAACAACATCATACCAGAGAGTGCCGAATTGGTCGGTACCATCCGTACTTTGGATTACGATATGCAGGAAAAACTGAATGCGAGAATGAAGGAAATGGCCGCCAATATTGCCAAAGCTTACCGTGCGGAAGCCACTGTGGATATTGCAAAAGGTACTTTGATCACATACAATGATCCAGCATTGACAGAAGCATCTATAGGAAGCCTGAAAGAAGTTGCTGGCGATGAAAATGTTAACTTGGTGAATGCCACCACTGGAGCAGAAGATTTTTCATTCTATCAAAAAGAGGTGCCCGGTTTCTTTTTTATCTTGGGAGGTAAAGACCCAAATGCAGGTCCGGACGAGCATTATCCACACCATACACCGGACTTTAAAATTGATGACAGTGGAATGTTGTTGGGCGTAAAGGCCATGACCAACATCGCGTTGGATTTCTTGGATAGAAAATAAAACTCGGATAATTATTTAAAGAACAGAACATCCGCTAAGCCCCAATATCCTCCATTATTTGGAATTTGGATATTGGGGCTTGATATTTGTAACCACTACTTATAATATTAAAATGGAAGCATTCCTTGATTTTTTGGGTGATATCCCTTGGTGGGCCTGGGTTTTGATTTTTCTGTTATTGGTCGCCATACGTGATATCTTTTTCCAAAAAGCCCATACCATCAGTCACAATTACCCCGTGGTAGGCCATCTTCGGTATTGGTTGGAAAGTATCGGCCCTGAAATGCGCCAATATTTCGTTGCCAACAATCGTGAGGAACTTCCTTTTAACCGTATAGAGCGCAGTTGGATCTATGCTTCTGCCAAAAAAGAGAACAATTATGAGGGTTTTGGTACCGACAGGGATATTTACAAACACCAGCACATCTTCATTAAAAATGCCATGATCGGGTTTCAGGTCCCCGAAAACCATCCCAATAAAGAACACCCATATTTTATGCCATGTGCCAAGGTAATGGGTGCTTATAACAAGCGGAAAAAACCCTATCGGCCCGGCTCCATCATCAATGTTTCGGCCATGAGCTTTGGTTCGTTGTCCGCTGCGGCCATCGAATCACTGAACAGAGGGGTGGAAAAGTGCGGTGCTTACCACAATACGGGTGAGGGTGGACTTTCCCCTTATCACAAACAAGGAGGTGACGTTATTTTTCATTTTGGAACGGGATATTTTGGAGTGAGGTCGAGAGATGGAGGGTTTTCCATGGACAAGTTAAAAGTCCTGGTCGATGAAAACCCTTGTATCAAAGCTATAGAAATCAAACTTTCCCAAGGAGCTAAGCCTGGCAAAGGGGGTGTACTTCCCGGCTCAAAAATAACGCCTGAGCTTGCCGAGATACGGGGTGTTGAAGTCGGCAAAGATGTAATTTCCCCACCCACCCACAAAGCATTCTCCACAATTCCAGAGCTCTTGGATTTTATAGAATCCATCGCGGATAAAACAGGGTTGCCCGTGGGCATAAAAGGTGCTATTGGAAAAGTTGATCAATGGATCGAATTGGCCGATTTAATGAAAAAAACAGGCAAAGGACCGGATTTTATTACCATTGATGGAGGTGAAGGGGGCACTGGAGCAGCTCCACCAAGTTTTGCCGATCACGTTTCCCTTCCATGGACTTATGGTTTTTCCAAAGTATATAGCTTGTTCATGGAGCGCGGACTTACGGAAAGAATCGTATTTATCGGCAGTGGAAAATTAGGTTTCCCAGGAAAGGCCGCAATGGCATTTGCCATGGGGGCCGATTGCATTAATGTTGCCCGGGAAGCCATGATGAGCATAGGGTGCATACAAGCACAAGTGTGCCACACCAATAGATGTCCCTCAGGTGTTGCCACACAAAAGAAATGGCTTCAAAATGGCATAAATGTGCCCTTAAAGTCGGATAGATTGGCCCAATACTTTAAAACTTTCAGGAAAGAGTTTTTGGAAATCACCCATGCCGCGGGCTACGAACATCCTTGTCAATTTAAGATGGATGATGTGCAAGTAAACGTGGATGATGATTATCTTAGCAGCGATTTGAAATCCGTTTATGGGTATCAAAAGGAACAAGTGGCATTTAAATCGATGCAGCACCTTTTTGATTGCGAACACTTGGGCGGAAAACCGGCATTGGAAAAAACATTATAATTTAGACCCCGATATTTAAACACCAAATTATACTACTTATGAAAAGAAATTTACCCTTGATCCTGTTGTTAGTGATAGCCACAAGTGCTTTTTCTCAACGAAAAAGTGAGCTTTTTGCTGAAATTGATACGTTAAAAACGAAAATTTCCAAAGTGGAGCAGGAATTGGCCAAGGCAAAACGGGAAATATCTTCCAGCAGTGCGGAGGCCGAGGCTTTAAGAGCCGAAAATGTAAGTCTGCGAGATGCCAACGCTACGTTATTGGGCAACCTGAGTAACTTCTCTGAACTTTCCAAGCAAAATTCTGAAAACGTGAACAAGGCCATGGCCGCCCTTTCCAGAAAAGAAAAGCAGCTCAGTGGCATCAACGACATGATTTCCGCCAACGACTCTACCGCCATTGTATCGTTGACACGGATAAAGCAGACCTTGGGCGAAAACGCCAAAGTAGGTGTTGAGGGAGGTATTATCATTATCAGTAATAGCTTGAATACACTTTTTGGTTCGGACACCTCCGCTGAGTTGACCGAAGAGGGAAAAACTTGGTTGGCCGGTGTTGCCAATGTGATCAAGGCCAACCCCAACTTTAAAGCTGAAATTGAAGGATTGAACATTACGGGCGAATTTGGCCCTACCTATAATCAGGTGGCATCTGTTGCTTCAGCATTGGTGAGCACTTTGGAGGTTCCTGCAGAAAGTCTTTCAATTTCTGCCAAGGACGGTAATTTCAGGGAAGGCATCAACATTAAATTACAGCCCGATTACAAAGGTTTTTATGCCAAGGCCAAAGAAAGCTCCAAAGCAGCCCAATAACCTTCATCCAACATAATTTTTGTGGTTTTGATGCGTTCTTGGTAGTGTAAAATCAATAAAAACCAGACTACCTTATGAGTGGAGATCAAATCCTTCAGTTATTTTCTTATTTACTGCCAGCCGTTGTTACCGGTGCTGTTGCATTCTACTTTTTTAGATTGCACACCCGAAACGAAGATGGCCGCAGACGATTTTTGTTGCACAAGGATTCCCAAAAGGAAACCCTCCCTATTAGATTACAGGCGTATGAGCGTATGGCCCTTTTTTTGGAACGCATTGCCTTGAACAGTCTAGTGGTTCGCGTAGCACCAACGGGGAAAAACAAAAGTGATTACGAAAACCTTTTGATCAAACAGATTGAAACGGAATTTGAACACAATTTATCGCAACAGATTTATATGTCGGATTCCTGCTGGAACATCATCAAGACCGCAAAAAACACGACCATACAGATTATCCGTTCCGCTGGAATGAGCGAAACCGATTCACCTGACAAATTGCGAGAGGACATCCTGAACCAAACCATGGAAAAGGAATCACCATCCAACGCAGCCTTGGCCTTCGTTAAAAAAGAGGTGAGCGAACTTTGGAAATAAGCTATTCCTGCTTTTCAGGTTCAATGGGACTGGTTTCCTCATTTTTGTTCTTGGCATACAAATAACCCCGCTTCCACCACAAGGTCATTCGTTCCTTATTGAAGATCAGTGAGTTTGTGGTGAGAACCGTTGGCGTATAATAAAAATTGATTATGGCATCCTTTTGATTCGCCACCAATTTACCGATCCTGATATTTTGGTTCTCGATACGGTCGAGCATAAACCCAAAAATAGTGGTAATCAGATCAAATGGGTTTTTGGTCGACATGCGGTTCAAATGGTTCACTTCGGTATGTAGCACCACAACATCCACCTCGGTCGCTCCGCGATTCAACGCTTCTTCGATGGGGACTAAAGTTCCCAGACCACCATCAGCATATTCACAGCCGTTCTTTTTGGCCAAACTCATAAAGGGCGTATAGTTGGAGGATATCCAGATCCAATCGCAAAACTCGTCGTAAGTACAATCGTTTATGGATTTGTACTCCACTTGGTTCAAAGATAGATTGGAAACCGTGACCACCACATCCATTTTACTTTTTTTGAGTTTGTTGAACTCTTGAACGGTAATGGACCTTCTGATCAGTTTCCGAAGGTTTTCGCTCTCACCAAAGGTTTTTTTGCCCTTTAAAAAATTTCTGAGTACGTTCCAGTGGTTGATAGCAATGGTCTCGACCCCATGTTTTTTCTTGATGATAAAAGGACAATTGTTAAAAATGCTATGTTGATTGACATTTGAATAAATGTCCTTGATCTTATCCAGTTTGTTCAGTGCCAAATGGGAAATTAAAAGGCTCCCGGTGGATGTTCCCACAAAAAGATCGTAGTCGTGTTTGGCTTCTTGAATCAAAAATTGAGCAACTCCGCCTGCAAAGGCACCCTTGCTACCACCTCCCGAAATGACCAATGCCCTCATTCACCTAAAGTTTTCTCCAAATATTGTTTTTCTTCCTGACTTAACAAAGGGTAAAGTCCCTTAATACGGGCGGTGTTCCCTTCGGATTGCAGAAAGTCGTTCAATATTTCCCTGGCCGATTTCCTAAAGTGCCACACATGATGACTACAGGATTCTACAAGGTTTTTTAGCACCGTATCCGTAAAACCTCCAATACTTTTTAAATACTGAAATGCAATCAAACGGGTCTCAAAATGATGTTCGGAACCAGTATACCCGCTCAATTCATCAAAATAAAGTGCCTTTGAATCGGTGTTATATTCCGGCGTCACCAAGGCCAGCGTTAACCATAATAATCGAATGTTCTTATTGGGGAAACCTGTAATTCCATCGGTTTCATTGAGGTATTTACTCCTATTTTCAGGAAAGTCTGTCCACAAACGATATAAAGCAGCCTCAACCGTCTTATAGCTTTTATCTTTTAAAAGGCCTTCCATAGCAATCTTGAGCTCTGAAGGAATCTTGTTCTGGGACAGGATTACCGCTTGCCGTGTTTTTAAATCGGCAGACTGCAGAATGGAACCCAAAAACTCAGGTGACAACTTTGCCCCATAATCTAAAACAAGGTTTTCCTTTAATTGACTCGATTTCAGTTTTCTCCAATTACGTTTTAATATCCCTTCTGTTTTATCGGGCCGTTCCGCCATTTTATCTTTCAGATCAAAATAGGTTTCGATAGATGAATTCTTCTTCTGCAAAAACGAAACCACTTGGTCGTAAGGGAAATCGGGATTCTTCAACCACAATTTCTCAAAATCTTTAAGGTTAGCGCTCGATACCTTTTCCAGCTCCTCCATAAAGTTTGGAATGGTCACATTTTTAAATGCGAATTTGTTCAGATAGTTTTGGACCCCTTTTTTAAAGGTCTCCTCTCCCACTCTATCTTGCAGCATCACCAAGGCCCAAGCTCCTTTTTCATAAAAGGTGAGGCTGCCAGCTCCTGAATTTTGCAATGCTTCGCCCTGATCATCCTCAGAAAAGTTCTGCAATGCTTGTGCAGTATTCAATAAGTGCCAATAAAAGTAATCGTCACCAAAAATGTCTTTTTCCGCCAAATAAGCGTAAAATGTTGCAAATCCCTCGTGCAGCCAATGGTGCTCACTACTGGTTTCTGTTACCAAATCGCCAAACCAATGGTGGGCCAGTTCATGCGCATTGACGTTCACGTAGTTTTTGTCCACAAAAGCTATGGAATCTATTACATATTGATTGGAAAATATGGTGCAGGTTGTGTTCTCCATCCCAGCGTACAGAAAATCCTGAACAGGAACCTGTTTGTAGTTCTGCCATGGATACGAAACCCCGATTTCTTCCTCTAAAAAGTCAAAAATATGTTTGGTGTGTCGGTAAGTGGGTTCCACTTTTGTGAAGTCTGAAGGTTCGTAATACAGTTCAATCGGTATTCCCGAGGATGATTCAATTGTTTTCTTATCATAGTCCCCAATAGCAAAACCGACTAGATAGCTGCTCATCGGCTCTTCCATATCAAACTGCCATGAATAGCCGTTGGCATCGGGCAATATCTCCTTTTTCATGAGATTTCCATTGGCGATAACGGTGTAATCCTCTTTTAGGATAATTTCTAGGTCAAACTCGACCTTTTCGGTCATATCATCAAAACTGGGCAACCAATGACTGGTATATTTTCCTTGGCCCTGGGTCCAAACCTGCTCATTGTTTCGAACGGCATCGTCCCATCCTAAAAAATATACCGTTTGTTTTGGTTTTGCCACATAAGCCATTGACACGGTATGGTTCCCCCCGCTTTTAAACTCTTTATTCACGGTGATTCTTTTGCCATTGTAATCGTAATCAACTTTTACACCATCCAAAGAAACGCTGGAAAATTCAAGGTTTACCGCATCCAAAAAAATGGATTTCACATCTTCCAATACATCGAATTGATACGTTACCCTCCCATTTATGCGGTTTTCAATAGGTGTGGGTTCGATCAAAACATCGGCACGTACAAAGTTGACCTTATCCTGAATTTGGCCGGACAGGAACTGTACTAATAAGAAAAAAACAACTATGGGGCTCAGCTTCATACCATCATCTTATCAAAAGTCCTTCCAAATTACATATTTTAGTTCGATGAATCCCAATTTTCTGCAAACTCCCATAGCATATTTGAAAGGTGTTGGCCCCAACCGGGCCGATGCCCTAAAGGCCGAATTGGGCATTGAGACCTTTAGGGACCTGTTGCACCTGTTCCCCAACCGCTATCTAGACCGGACCAGTTACTACAAGATAAATCAACTACAGCCCAGTGGTGCCGATGTGCAGATAGTGGGCAAAATTGTTCATATAAAAACGGTAGAACAAAAACGTGGCAAGCGCTTGGTGGCCACCTTTGTGGATGAAACAGGACAAATGGACCTGGTTTGGTTCCGTGGCCATAAATGGATCAAGGAAAATTTAAAATTGAACGAACCCTACGTGGTTTTTGGCAGGGTCAATAAATACGGAAGCACATTCTCGATGCCGCATCCCGAAATGGAGACCTTACAAAAGCATCAACAAGGGTTAAAAATGGTGATGCAGCCCATATACCCTTCAACGGAAAAACTGAGCAATAAGGGCATCACAAATCGTGTCATTGGCAAAATGATCCAACAATTGTTTTTGGAGTGCAAGGGCAGGTTTCAAGAATCCTTATCGCCCAACATTTTGGAAGAATTAAAGTTGATTTCCAAGAGTTCCGCCCTTTTCAACATCCATTTTCCGAAGAATCAGGAATTATTGGCCAGAGCGCAGTTTCGGTTAAAGTTTGAAGAGTTGTTTTTTGTGCAATTGCAGCTTATCTCCAAAAAAATGCTCCGCAAGCAAAAAATCAAAGGAATGCCTTTTGGGGCCGTGGGCGAAAAGTTTACCGAATTCTTTGAAAACCACCTGCCTTTTGAACTTACCAAGGCACAAAAAAAGGTTATCAAGGAAATCCGAAACGATCTGGGCAGCAATGCTCAAATGAACCGCTTGTTACAAGGTGATGTGGGTTCCGGTAAAACTATTGTGGCCTTAATGTGCATGCTGCTGGCCATTGACAATGGTTTCCAAACCTGTTTGATGGCCCCTACCGAAATTCTGGCTACACAGCACTATAATGGTCTCAAGGAACTTTTGGAAAACATGGATGTAAAGATTGCCTTGTTGACCGGCTCCACGAAAAAATCCGAACGCACCTTGCTGCACAATCAGCTCGAAAATGGCAATTTGAACATATTGGTAGGCACACATGCGGTTTTAGAGGACAAAGTGCAGTTCAAAAACCTTGGCTTGGCCATAGTGGACGAACAGCATCGGTTCGGTGTGGCACAACGATCCAAACTTTGGCATAAAAACCAAACGCCTCCCCATATTTTGGTGATGACGGCCACTCCTATCCCAAGAACCCTTGCGATGAGTCTGTACGGTGATTTGGATATCTCGGTGATTGATGAGCTTCCTCCTGGTAGAAAACCCATTAAAACGGTCCATAGATATGATAGCAATCGACTCAAGGTGTTTAGGTTCATCAAAGATGAAATCAAGAAAGGAAGACAGATTTATATTGTATATCCACTTATCCAAGAGTCTGAAGCTCTTGATTACAAGGACTTGATGGATGGCTATGATAGCATTGTCCGTGATTTTCCGCAACCCGAGTATCAAATTTCCATTGTGCACGGAAAAATGAAACCTGCCGACAAAGATTACGAAATGGAGCGTTTTGTTAAGGGCGAAACCCAAATCATGATCGCTACGACGGTCATTGAGGTTGGCGTGAACGTACCGAATGCCTCCGTTATGATCATTGAAAGCGCCGAACGGTTTGGACTGTCTCAATTGCACCAGCTCCGAGGCCGAGTGGGCCGGGGTGCAGAACAAAGCTTTTGTATTTTAATGACAGGCCACAAACTATCCGAAGATGCCAAAACCCGTTTACAAACCATGGTGGGCACCAATGATGGTTTTGAAATCGCGGAGGTCGACCTTAAACTTCGTGGGCCTGGCGATTTAATGGGCACACAACAGAGTGGCATGTTGAACCTCAAAATAGCGGACATCGTTAAGGACAATCAAATTCTAAAAACGGCTCGTTATCATGCGATTCAACTACTGAAGCAAGACCCAAAACTGGAAAAAGCCGAAAATGCGCCCATCTTAAACGCCTATTCCAAAATGATGGCCAACAAAACCATTTGGAATTATATTAGTTAGTAGCGATTTAGGTTTGTAATTGGGAGATAGTGCGTTTCTCTACACTTCTTTGTTACAAACTGAATATCAACCCTTAAGATTTGTTAACTTTAAAAACAATCACTTGAAATTGCGATTGAACATCGTAATTTTACCACTAACCGAAAATCGGTTTTACATACAAATTTTAACTTTGTAGGCTTACAAATTATTGAAGACACAATGAGCAAGACATTATTTGATAAAGTTTGGGATTCCCATGTGGTGAAGCATATTGAGAACGGTCCGGATGTACTCTTTATAGACAGGCATTTGGTCCACGAAGTAACGAGTCCCGTAGCTTTTTTAGGATTAAAAAACAGAGGAATAAAAGTATTGTACCCAGAGCGCACTTTTGCAACGGCAGATCATAATACACCAACAAGAAACCAACACTTGCCCGTTAAGGACCCATTGTCCGCAAATCAACTAAAGGCTTTGGAAGAAAACGCCAACGCCCACAACATTCCATATTGGGGACTTGGACATAAGAAAAATGGAATTGTACACGTAATTGGCCCGGAAAACGGAATTACCCTCCCCGGTGCCACCATTGTTTGCGGTGATTCCCATACCTCTACACATGGTGCTTTTGGGGCCATCGCCTTTGGTATCGGAACCAGTGAAGTGGAAATGGTATTATCCACACAATGCATTATGCAGCCCAAACCAAAGAGTTTGCGTATCAATGTAAATGGGGAATTGAGTGAAGCTGTTACACCGAAGGATGTGGCACTTTTCATCATTTCTAAACTGTCCACCTCTGGTGCAACTGGCTATTTTGCCGAATATGCAGGAGATGTCTTCAAAAATATGTCCATGGAAGGCCGTATGACGGTTTGTAACCTCAGTATTGAAATGGGTGCCCGTGGAGGTATGATCGCTCCCGACGAAACCACATTTGAATACATTAAAGGAAGGGAATACACTCCAAAAGGCAAGGATTGGGACGCTGCCATGGAATATTGGAGCACCCTTTATTCTGATGATGACGCCGAGTTTGACAAAGAGGTGACTTTTGATGCCAGCGAGATAGAACCTATGATCACTTTCGGTACCAATCCTGGGATGGGCATCGGTATCAGCAAGGATATTCCTATGGCAGAAAGCATCGACGGTTCTCCTGCCACCTACAAAAAATCCTTGGAATACATGAACTATAACGAAGGTGAAGCCATGGTAGGCAAACCTATTGATTTTGTATTCCTTGGAAGCTGTACCAATGGTAGAATTGAAGATTTTAGAGCCTTTGCCTCTATCATAAAAGGAAAGAAAAAAGCCGACAACGTGACTGCTTGGTTGGTCCCTGGTTCCCACAAAGTGGAAGAAGCCATTAAAGAAGAAGGTATCTTGGATATTTTGACGGAAGCTGGTTTTGAATTGAGAGAGCCAGGCTGCTCTGCTTGTTTGGCCATGAACGATGATAAAATCCCAGCCGGGAAATATGCCGTAAGTACTTCCAACAGAAACTTTGAAGGACGACAAGGTCCTGGAGCACGTACACTATTGGCTAGTCCTTTGGTGGCTGCAGCTGCGGCCGTTACAGGAAAAGTAACCGACCCAAGGGAATTAATGAGAGAAGAAGTATTGGCGTAACTATAAACAATGAGCAATAAACAATTGGCAATTAACAATCAATTGGCAATTGATAATTGAATAACAGATAATTGAAACAAAAATGGCTTACGATAAATTCAACATACTAACAAGTACAGCGGTACCATTACCGATCGAAAATGTGGATACCGATCAGATCATCCCTGCACGATTTCTAAAAGCTACCGAGCGTAAGGGATTCGGGGACAATTTGTTCCGAGACTGGAGATATAATTCCGATGGAACTCCAAAAGAACAATTTGTACTGAACAATCCCATCTACTCAGGAAAAATCCTGGTGGGAGGAAAAAACTTCGGTTCAGGTTCTTCCAGAGAGCACGCAGCTTGGGCGGTTTATGACTATGGTTTCCGCTGTGTGGTATCCAGCTTTTTTGCAGATATTTTTAGGGGCAACTGCTTGAACATCGGTGTACTTCCAGTTCAAGTGAGTCCTGAGTTTTTGGATAAAATCTTCAAGGCTATCGAAGCAGACCCAAAAACTGAATTGGAAATCAATCTACCGGAACAAAAGATTACCATTCTAGCCACGGGAGAACACGAAAGCTTTGATATCAACGATTATAAAAAAGGCAATATGCTCAATGGTTTTGATGATATCGATTACTTACTGAACATCCAGAAAGATATTGAGAAATACGCCGAAAGCACGCCCTTATAATCAATTGCTCGGAACACTACGGCACTAAAAAATGAAAACACGTACCATAGAAATTATGGACACCACCCTACGGGATGGTGAGCAAACCTCTGGGGTTTCCTTTTCGGCTTCGGAAAAACTTACCTTGGCCAAACTCTTGTTGGAAGAACTCAAGGTGGACCGCATTGAAGTGGCCTCCGCACGTGTTTCGGAAGGAGAGCTACAAGCGGTTAAAAACATAACCGATTGGGCCGCTACCGAAGGATATATTTCCAAAGTTGAAGTACTCACTTTTGTGGACAATGGGGTTTCCTTGAAGTGGATGCAAGAAGCAGGGGCAAAAGTTCAAAACCTACTTACAAAAGGTTCACTCAACCATTTAACCCATCAACTCAAAAAGACTCCTAAACAGCATTTTACGGAAATTGAAAATGTAGTTTCTGAAGCACAAAAGCTCGGTATTGAAACCAATGTATACTTGGAAGATTGGAGTAATGGGATGCGGAATTCCAAAGCGTATGTTTTTCAGTTTTTGGATTTTCTAACCCAACAACCCATTAAACGAATTCTGCTTCCGGATACTTTAGGTGTATTGACACATACCGAGACTGGGGAATTTTTCAAGGAAATCATTGAACGGTACCCAAATACCCATTTTGATTTTCATGGCCACAACGATTACGATTTGAGCGTAGCCAACGTGATGGAAGCCTTAAAAGCTGGCGCCCACGGGTTGCACCTTACCGTGAACGGGATGGGCGAGCGTGCAGGGAACGCACCTCTGGCTAGCGCCGTGGCGGTAATCAATGACTTTTTACCCGAAATCAAGATTGGCGTAAAGGAATCATCCCTTTACAAAGTAAGTAAACTGGTGTCCGCCTTTACAGGTTTCAGCATACCTGACAACAAACCTATTGTCGGAGATAATGTGTTTACGCAAACAGCTGGTATACATGCAGATGGGGATAGCAAAAAGAATTTATACTTTAACGATTTATTGCCGGAGCGTTTTGGTAGAAAGCGTAAATATGCGTTGGGCAAAACATCAGGAAAGGCAAACATTCAAAAGAACCTTCAGGAACTTGGATTGACCTTGAACGATGACGAACTAAAAAAGGTCACAGAGCGGATCATTGAGCTTGGTGACAAGAAAGAACGCGTCACAAAAGATGACCTACCTTACATCATCTCCGATGTATTGGACAGCAATCTGCATCAGCAAAAGGTTTTTGTAAAATCCTATGTCTTAACACATTCCAAAGGACTGAAACCCTCAACCACCCTTTCCATTGAGATTGAAGGGAAGACTTACGAGGAAAATGCTCAAGGAGATGGACAATTCGATGCCTTTATCAACGCGTTGAAAAAAGTATATAAAAAAGAGGGGCGGGAATTACCCAAACTAGTAGATTATGCCGTGCGGATTCCCCCAGGCAGTAATTCCGATGCACTTTGCGAAACGGTAATCACATGGCAGACCAAAGAAAAGGACTTTACCACTCGTGGGCTAGATTCGGACCAAACGGTATCAGCCATTAAAGCCACGGAAAAAATGTTGAATTTAGTATAACAGACTTTGATAATTTTTATTGATAATAGATAATTGATATAATGAAACTAAACATAGCGCTCTTGGCCGGAGATGGGATTGGCCCCGAAGTAATTGATCAAGCCGTAAAAGTATCCGACGCCGTAGCTGCAAAGTTCGGTCATGAAATTAGCTGGACCCCTGCCCTAACAGGCGCTGCAGCGATTGATGCCGTTGGTGAACCTTACCCGGACGAAACCCACGAAGCCTGTGTTGCTGCCGATGCCGTTCTTTTTGGCGCCATCGGTCATCCACGTTTTGACAATGACCCATCTGCCAAGG
Source organism: Flagellimonas profundi (assembly GCF_017313275.1). Lineage (GTDB taxonomy): Bacteria > Bacteroidota > Bacteroidia > Flavobacteriales > Flavobacteriaceae > Flagellimonas > Flagellimonas profundi. The sequence continues at coordinate 1,213,872 of NZ_JAFLNM010000001.1, forward strand.
TACGCCCCGAGCAAGGTTTGTTGAAAATGCGCCAAAAACTGGGATTGTTCGCCAATGTTCGTCCAACCTTTACATTTCCTTCCTTGATAGAAAAATCTCCTTTGAAAAAGGAAAGAATTGAGGGGACCGACCTTGTTTTCCTCCGTGAACTGACAGGGGGCATATATTTCGGTAAAAGAGGCCGTGAGGATAACGACAATACCGCTTATGATACCTGTACCTACACACGTGCCGAAGTAGAGCGTTTGGCTAAAAAAGGTTTTGAAATGGCCATGCAGCGTTCAAAAAAGCTTTGTTGCGTGGACAAGGCCAACGTTTTGGAAACTTCACGTTTGTGGAGGGAAACCGTTCAGAAACTGGAAAAAGAGTATCCCGAAGTGGAAGTATCCTATGAATTTGTGGATGCCGTAGCCATGCGTTTGGTACAATGGCCAAGTGCTTACGATGTTTTAATTACAGAAAACTTGTTCGGAGACATTCTAACAGATGAAGCATCTGTGATTTCCGGATCTATGGGATTGATGCCATCAGCTTCTTTAGGCGAAAAAACATCTTTGTTCGAGCCCATCCATGGTTCTTACCCACAGGCAGCTGGAAAAGATATTGCCAATCCATTGGCGACCGTTTTATCTGCCGCAATGATGTTCGAAACAGCGTTTGGACTTAAGGACGAAGCCGAAGCTATCCGCGAGGTAGTGAACAGATCATTGGCCGATGGTGTGGTTACCGAAGATCTAGCCGATGGTGGAAAATCATACAAGACCAGCGAAGTTGGTGACTGGTTGGCGAAGAATATTTAATCAACCCACTTTTAACAACCAAAAAAGAAAGCCCCGATAATCCGGGGCTTTCTTTATTTATATCGACTTTTTCACTACAAAATGTAATCCGTACTCAAGAAGTTGCTCACTTTAGCTTCCATCAATTGCTCTACGGTCTGATTGTTCAAACTGTTGTCCTTGAACGCTACAAAGGTTCGGATGGAGAACGAACGCAACGCATCGTGTACACTTAATGTGGACTGCGCGGAATCTTTTCTGCCCGTAAATGGGTACACATCCGGTCCACGTTGACAGGAACTGTTCAGGTTTACGCGGCAAACCAAGTTTGCCAAAGTATCAATAAGCGGAGACAAGGTATAGACATCCTTTCCGAACAAGCTTACCTGCTGTCCGTAGTTGGATTCTGCCATATCGTCCAAAGGCTCTTCTATATCTTTAAAAGAAAGCACAGGAATTATAGGGCCAAACTGTTCTTCTTGGTATACTCGCATATCTTTTGTCACAGGGTACAGTACTGCAGGCCATATGTAATTATCAAAATGCTTCCCTCCTTTTTTGTTGATGATCTTCGCACCTTTGGCCAAAGCATCATCCAACAACTCTTGAATATAGGCTGGTTTATCAGGCTCGGGGAGTGGGGTCAAATTCACACCATCGTCCCAAGGGTTCCCGAATTTCAATCCATCCACTTTCTCTGCGAAACGCTTCAGGAAATCATCTTTTACCTCGTCGTGCACATACACCACCTTTAAAGCGGTGCAGCGCTGTCCATTAAAGGACAACGTACCCGAAATACATTCGTTGATGGTCAGGTCCAACTCGGCATCCGGAAGCACAATGGCCGGGTTTTTGGCCTCTAGACCCAAAACCAATCGCAACCTGTTACTTTTTGGATGCTGGTCCTGTAAGGCATTGGCCGATTTACTGTTACCGATCAAGGCCAACACATCCACCTTTCCTGTTTTCATTATAGGCGCCGCTACAGCCCTTCCCCTACCAAAAAGTATATTTACCACTCCTTTGGGAAAACTGCTCTGAAACGCCTCCAAAAGAGGTGTAATCAATAGAACTCCATGCTTTGCCGGTTTAAAAATGGTAGTATTCCCCATTATGATGGCCGGAATCAAAAGGGCAAAGGTTTCGTTCAATGGGTAATTGTAGGGTCCAAGGCACAACACCACCCCAAGTGGACCTCTGCGGATATGGGCGTAAACACCATCGTGTTTTTCAAACTTTGCACAATTACGATCCAATTGCTTATAATCTTCGATGGTATCGTAAATATACTCAACGGTACGATCAAACTCTTTGTAAGAATCTGGTTTGGACTTCCCTATCTCCCACATCAAAAGCTTTACTACTTGTTCTCGCTTTTGCTCCATTTTCTTCACAAACGTCTCCATACACTCAATACGGTCCTTCACCTTCATGGTAGGCCAAAGTCCCTGCCCCCTATCATATGCCGCCAGAGCTGCGTCCAGAGCATCCATTGCCTCAGGCTCTCCCATATCAGGGACACTTCCCAAAGCAGTAGGTGCATATTCCTCCGTGGATGATATAGTGGAGATCACGGGAGTAGTATCCCCTTCCCATTTGCGCAGTTCTCCGTTGACCAGATATGTTTTTTGATGGATCTCTTCGGTAATTTGAAAAGCTTCCGGTATTTCTGTTGTAGTTGTTGCCATTAGTTGTTGTTTTTTAAGCGATTAGTGTTGATGTATGGTCACTCTTCTTACACAAAGCTAACATAAAAACCATTGAAAATCACACTGTTTTTATAGGTGGCCTTTTGTATCTATTGAAAACCAAACTTTATAATAATGATACTTGAAAATGTTGGTGGCATCACACCAAATACTGGAACAGATCAGGTTTATTGTTGAGATAATCCCCAAAGAAATTGTTTTCCTTCATCCTTTGAACCAAAGGCTCTAGGTCGTCGGGCGATTTTAGTTCCACCCCAACAATGGCAGGTGCATTTTCCCTGCTCGATTTTTTTGAATACTCAAAATGTGTGATATCATCATTTGGACCCAAAATATCCACCACAAATTCTTTCAAAGCGCCTGGACGCTGCGGAAACCTCACAATAAAATAGTGCTTTAATTGGGCGTATAGCAAGGCTCTTTCCTTGATTTCGGCGGTACGGGTAATGTCATTATTGCTTCCACTTACCACACAAACCACATTTTTGCCCTTGATTTCTTCCTTGAAATAGTCCAGGGCAGCAATAGTCAGGGCACCTGCGGGCTCCACTACAATGGCATCCCTGTTATAGAGGTCCAAAATGGTCTGGCATACTTTTCCTTCGGGAACAGTTGCCATTTTGTACAGATATTCCTTGCAAATGGGATAGGTCAGCGACCCAACTTTCTGAACTGCCGCTCCATCAATAAACTTATCTATCTTTTCCAGTTCCACCAACTCCCCCTGCTCAATGGATTTTAGCATGGATGGTGCTCCTTCAGGCTCCACCCCTATTATTTTTGTATTGGGCGATAATGCCTGGAACGTACCGCAAAGTCCCGATGCCAATCCACCGCCACCAACAGCCACAAAAACATAATCGATGGGCCCGTTGGATTGTTGCAATATCTCCAAACCGACCGTTGCTTGGCCCTCAATGGTTTTTTCATCATCAAACGGATGGACAAAGGTTTTGCCTTCTTGCTCGCAGAACAATTCAGCTGCTTTCTTAGAATCGTCGAAGGTGTCCCCCTCCAGAACCACATCGACCCATTCCCCACCGAACATCTTTGTCTGGTCTATTTTTTGCTTTGGGGTCACTACGGGCATATAAATAGTGCCTTTCACCTGTAAATGGCTACAGGCAAAGGCAACGCCCTGCGCATGGTTCCCAGCGCTGGCACACACCACACCGCTATCCAATTGATTTTGACCAAGGGAGCTTATTTTGTTGTATGCCCCACGTATTTTATAGCTACGTACACGGTGAAGGTCTTCCCGTTTAAGAAGAATATTGGCCCCATGGGTTTTGGAATAGCGGATACTTTGCTGCAAAGGCGTTACTTCTGCCACTTGGGCAATGGTCTTCGCTGCTTGATAAATATCCGCTATTTGCGGAAAATAGATTTCCACAGTTTCGTTCATGGGGCCGATGGTTTTTGGATTATCCGATTGGCTTCATTGCGGTCATCGATGCACGTAATCTGGCACCAACAACTTCCACATCGTGCTCACGGATAGCCTTGTTCACTGCGATCAATCTTACATTGTCCACCCCGGTATCCTTACCTTCACCAAAGTGCTTGCCAATGATCTCCGTATCCACTTTCTTCATAAAATCGGTCAAAAGTGGCTTACAAGCATGATCGAACAAGTAACAGCCGTACTCTGCCGTATCAGAGATTACACGGTTCATTTCGAACAATTTCTTTCTTGCAATGGTGTTTGCGATCAAGGGCGTCTCGTGCAACGATTCGTAGTAAGCGGACTCACCGATAATCCCGGATTCGGTCATGGTCTCATAGGCCAATTCCACACCGGATTTTACAAAAGCGACCATCAAAACACCATTGTCGTAATATTCTTGCTCAGCGATTTCCATATCTCCGGCCGGTGTTTTTTCAAAAGCAGTTTCCCCTGTGGCAGCTCTCCAGTCCAACAGGTTTTTATCGCCATTGGCCCAGTCCTCCATCATGGTTTTGGAGAAATGTCCGCTCATAATATCGTCCATATGCTTTTGGAACAATGGACGCATGATTTCTTTCAACTCTTCTGCCAAATCAAAAGCCTTGATCTTGGCTGGATTGGACAAACGGTCCATCATATTGGTGATCCCTCCTTGTTTCAAACCTTCCGTAATAGTTTCCCAACCATACTGAATCAATTTGGAGGCATATGCTTCATCAACTCCTTTTTCGACCATTTTGTTGAAGGAAAGAATAGATCCTGTTTGCAATAAACCGCAAAGAATGGTCTGCTCTCCCATCAAATCTGACTTTACTTCCGCCACAAATGATGACTCAAGGACTCCGGCCTTGTCACCACCGGTTCCTGCAGCATATGCTTTGGCTTGCTCCAAACCTTTTCCTTCTGGATCATTTTCTGGGTGAACGGCAATCAAGGTTGGTACGCCAAATCCTCTTTTGTACTCTTCACGCACTTCGGAACCTGGACTTTTTGGTGCTACCATGATCACGGTAAGGTCCTCACGCACCTGCATTCCTTCTTCCACAATATTGAAACCATGGGAGTACGATAGGGTGGCCCCTTTTTTCATCAAAGGCATTACTGTGCTTACCACATTGGTGTGTTGTTTATCCGGTGTAAGGTTGATGACCAAGTCAGCATCCGGAATCAATTCCTCATAAGTACCCACTACGAAGTTGTTCTCTTTTGCATTTTTAAAGGATTGTCTTTCTTCCTTTATAGCTGCTGGACGAAGGGCATACGAAATGTCCAATCCAGAGTCACGCATGTTCAACCCTTGGTTTAACCCTTGGGCACCACACCCAACAATTACAATTTTCTTTCCTTTTAGTGCGGTAACACCATCAGCGAACTCGCTGGAATCCATAAATCTACATTTTCCCAACTGTGTCAGTTGTTCGCGAAGTGATAGTGTGTTAAAGTAATTTGCCATTTTTAATATTTGATTTTACGCTATTTAGTTTTCTTGAAATTCCTGTAATATTTCACTTATGGGCATTGCTGCCTTGGTCACCGTTATCCTGCCCGAACGTACAAACTGCATAATACCGTAAGGTTCCAATGCATCGTGCATTTCGTCGATTTCGTGCCTACGCCCCGTTTTGGCCAATGCAAAAAACTCACGGTTCACGGTAACGATCTGTGCATTGCTTTCTTTGATAATGTTTTGTATCTGGCGTTCATCGAACAACAAATGTGAAGCAATTTTAAACAAGGCAGATTCTTGATAAATGGTTTCATCGTCGGTATGATAATATGCCTTGATGACCTCTATTTGTTTTTCTATCTGACCTACGATTTTTCGTGTCCAATCCTCGGTAGTAAAAACCACAATCGTGAATTTCGAAACACCCTCAATCTCTGATTTTGAAACATTTAAACTCTCAATATTGATATGTCGCTTTAAGAATATCCCTGATATTCTATTGAGCAACCCCACATGATTTTCGGAATACACCGAGATGGTATACCATTGTTTTTCCATAGTGTTTTATACGCTTGTGCCCTGATAAAGCAAAAGCGTATTTTGCTCTATCGGGGTTAATGTGTTTTTATTTTAATCTGATATCTGAAACGGATGCTCCTGATGGTATCATAGGGAATACGTTGTCCTCTTTTTCCACTTTCACTTCCAAAAAGTAGGGGTCTTTGGATGCCATCATTTCTTTTACTGCGTCCTGAAGGTCTCCTCTTTCCGTAACTCTTCTTGATTTGATATGATATCCTTCCGCGATTTTTACAAAATCCGGGTTGGTCATTACCGTGGATGCATAACGTCTGTCAAAGAAAAGTTCTTGCCATTGGCGTACCATTCCCAGGTGATCGTTGTTCAATACCACGATTTTTACAGGTACATTGTGTTGAAAAATAACACCGAGCTCCTGAATGGTCATTTGATACCCACCGTCTCCAATAATAGCGACCACTTCGCGGTCCATGGCACCCATTTTGGCACCAATGGCGGCTGGAAGCCCAAATCCCATAGTTCCCAGGCCTCCTGAGGTTATATTGCTCTTGGATTGCTTGAACTTGGCATAGCGACATGCGATCATTTGGTGTTGCCCTACATCGGAAACAATCACGGCTTTTTGTCCCGAGGCCACATTGATCTGTTCGATCACCTCTCCCATGGTCAAGCCCTCCTTAGTAGGATAAATATCTTTGTTGATCAACGTATCGTATTCAATTTGGTACATTTTGTCGAACTCGGCCTTCCATTCCTTATGCTCCTTCTTATCGAGCATTGGCAGGATCTGTTCCAATGTTTCCTTGGCATTGCCCAAAACAGCAACATCGACTTTTACGTTTTTATTGACTTCTGCAGGGTCTATCTCAAAATGAATGATCTTAGCCTGTTTAGCATAAGTGTTCAAATCACCTGTTACACGATCATCAAAACGCATTCCTATGGCAATGAGCACATCGCATTCGTTCGTTAACATATTGGGGCCATAATTCCCATGCATGCCCACCATACCCACATTTAACGGATGGTCGGTATCCATGGCAGAAAGGCCAAGAATGGTCCATGCTGCAGGGATTCCAGCTTTTTCCACCAAAGCTTTGAGTTCGGCCTCGGCTTCGCCCAAAATCACCCCTTGACCAAATACGATAAAAGGCTTTTTAGCGCTATTGATGAGCTCTGCTGCCTTTTCAAGACTGCTTGGTTGCGGTTTAGGAACGGGTTTGTAGCTTCGTACAGCGGTACACTTTTCATATACAAAGTCAAGTTCATCAAACTGCGCGTTCTTGGTAATATCCACCAATACGGGCCCTGGTCTTCCTGACCGGGCAATGTAAAATGCCTTCGCCATGATTTCCGGAATCTCTTCGACTTTGGTAATCTGGTAGTTCCATTTGGTCACTGGTGTGGAAATACCTACAATATCCGTTTCCTGAAAGGCGTCCGAGCCCAAAAGACTTCTCGTCACCTGCCCGGTAATGCATACCATTGGCGTGGAATCTATCTGTGCATCGGCAATTCCCGTGACCAAATTGGTGGCACCAGGCCCAGATGTTGCCATGGCAACCCCTACTCTACCCGTGACCCTGGCGTAGCCCTGAGCGGCATGTGTAGCGCCTTGCTCGTGACGCGTCAGAATATGGGTCAGTTTGTCTTGAAACTTATATAATTCGTCATAAACGGGCATAATGGCACCGCCTGGGTAGCCATATATCAAATCCACGCCTTCGGCGAGCAAACAATGGATAATCGCCTCTGCACCAGTAATTCTGATCGCTTTTTGACTTTTACTATCTTTTTTTTCTGCTTTTAATGTCTCCATAAGCCTGTATTTAGGGAGATACCCCTATCATAATAATTAAAACAAATCGGTTACACAGCCTTTTGCTGCGGATGATACCGTTTTGGCATATTTGTACAAGCTTCCCGATTTAACTTTAAGTTCGGGTTGCTTCCATTCTTTTCTTCGTTGTTCGAACTCCTCGTCCGATATGTTAATATTAATGGTGTTCTTGACGGCGTCAATGGTAATTTCATCACCATCTTTCACAAGGGCAATTCCACCACCCACCTGTGCTTCGGGGGAAACATGGCCCACTACGAATCCATGGGAACCACCAGAGAACCTTCCATCCGTGATCAAGGCTACGTCTTTTCCAAGGCCTGCTCCCATAATGGCGGAAGTGGGTTTCAACATTTCGGGCATTCCCGGTGCTCCTTTTGGGCCTTCGTAACGGATAACCACCACATCGCCCTTTTGGACCTTGCCTGTATGGATGCCTTCGTTAACAGCTGTTTCACTATCAAAAACACGGGCAGTCCCTGTAAATTCGAGACCTTCCTTACCTGTGATTTTTGCAACGGCACCTTCAGAAGCAAGGTTTCCATATAATATACGAATATGACCTGTATCTTTAATGGGTTGGTCCTTCTTTCTGATAATGTCCTGACCTTCGGCCAAATCCGGGGCATCCAACAGGTTTTCTGCCAAGGTTTTTCCTGTAACGGTCATACAATCACCGTGAAGCATACCTTCCTTCAACATATATTTCAAAACGGCAGGGACTCCTCCAACTTTATGAAGGTCCTCCATCAAATACTTTCCACTTGGCTTTAAATCGGCCAACAAAGGAGTGGATTCACTAATTCTTGTGATATCCTCCAATGTAAAGTCCACCTCGGCGGCGTGTGCTATGGCCATAAAGTGAAGTACGGCATTGGTTGACCCACCAAGCACGGTCACCAACCTAAATGCGTTTTCCAAGGACTTTTTGGTCACGATGTCCCTTGGCTTGATATCCTCTTTCAGTAAATGGTACAAGGCAGCGCCCGACGCTTCACAATCTGCTTGTTTTTTATCGTTCACTGCAGGAATTGAAGAATTGAACGGCATGGACATGCCCATGGCTTCAATGGCGGATGCCATGGTATTGGCGGTGTACATCCCTCCACAGGCTCCTGCTCCTGGACAGGCCTTGTGGATGACTTCTTTATATTCTTTCTCATCAATAGCTCCGGCCACTTTTTGTCCGTAAGCTTCAAAAGCTGAGATAATATCGAGTTTTTTGTTGTTGTGGCATCCTGGCGCAATGGTTCCACCATAAACCAAAATGGAAGGTCTGTTCAATCGTAATTGGGCCATTAGGGCACCCGGCATATTTTTATCGCAGCCCACTACCGTTACCAAACCATCGTAACTCATCGCATGGATTACGGTTTCAATGGAATCCGCAATAATATCCCTTGACGGCAAAGAATATCGCATCCCCGGGGTTCCGTTGGAAATTCCGTCACTCACCCCAATGGTATTGAAGATAAGCCCCACCAAATTGGAGGACTCCACTCCCTTTTTTACCTCGAGGGCCAAATCATTTAGGTGCATGTTGCAGGGGTTGCCCTCGTAACCGGTGCTCGCTATTCCTATTAAAGGTTTTTGTAGATCTTCGTCTGTTAGTCCAATCGCATGCAACATGGCCTGAGCGGCTGGCAGCGTTGGATCTTGAGTTACTTTCTTACTAAACTTGTTCAATTCCATTGTCAAATTTCATTCAAATACAGTATTCTTCTGAATATATACCGCAATTCAAAGATAAATGTTTAAAAAGCCCTAGATTTTTAACAGTTGTTGGCTGTTTAAATCCACTGGAAACATAATAAACATAAATTACTGTATTTCAGGTTTTTAGATTGATTAAAATTCCAACATTCAATTAATTTTATTGTAATGAAAAAGGCCCGTATCGTATGGGATACAGGCCTTTTTCAGTCAATAGAAAGTCCGTATCATCCCATTTTTGGGATAATAGTTACTTCGATAATGACTTGTTGATTTACTTTCATACATCAATGGTACGAAAAAATATTATGAATTTAGGGTTGACAACTAAGGTATATTTCTCAGACCAGTTTAAATTTCAGCTCATCCCCGTACTTTTTCTGGGCCAGTACCGAAATGGATTCCTCGCTTAGTTGAAGTATTCTTGGGTAGCCACCAGTGGTTTGGCCATCCTTCATTAAAATGATCATTCGACCTGCAGGGGTGAGTTGGATAGTTCCTGGTAATGTTCCCGATGTCAACATGGAATGGGAATGTCCTGTAATCAACTCGGAAAGTTGGTAGGCCATTCGGTTATTTTCCTTGGAAACGGTGTAGGGCCTTGCAAATATTTCCGTGAGCTGAGCGTCGGACAACATTGAAAACTCAGGCCCTTTATATACTTTTAAAGTGGTATTTTCAAAATGCTCTTCAATTTTTACTTCGGTAATTTTAGGGGTGTAATCCGTTGTCTCTTCATAAGGCACCTCATCCCCATCTTTAAGTCGCGCCGCTTGGGTTACGGGATAAAACTGCGAACGGCTATCGAGTACCTTTTTGGATTGAAAACCACCTTTAACAGCTAAATATCCCCTAAAACCTTTCTCAAGACGGCCATAGGAGAGAATATCCCCCTTACCAATCTTGATCACGGTGTAATTATCCACGGGTTCATTGTTCAGTGTAGCAACGATATGTGCTCCTGACAGACTAATATAGGTATCAGTATCAAATTGAAGCGTAGGACCTGTCATGGTAATTTCCAGTACCGCATCGTTCTCATCATTTTCCAACAAAAGATTGGCCTTTTTCACCGATTCCACATCCATGGCACCGGCAATGGGCACGCCAATGTCCCGATGGCCGAACCTTCCAAGGTCCTGGATACTCAAATAAAGGCCAGCTTTCAACACCTTAAGCATTCAGTACAACTTTTTCGGGTTCGTAAATACCTACTTCGCCTTCAATTTTATGAAGTTCATACTCGGCTTTGGAAATACTTTCAAACTGTATCTTGTCCCCGACTTTCACAAAACAAGGATCCTCTTTATCGGGATCGAACAAATCAACTGGGCAATTGCCGATTATGTTCCAACCACCTGGTGAATCCTGCGGATATATGCCCGTTTGCTTACTGGCCAAACCCACTGAACCTTTCTGGACTTTCAACCTTGGTTCGGCTCTACGGGGAATCTCCAAAGAAGGTGGGAGTCCGCCCAAATACATAAAGCCAGGTAAAAAACCGATGCCGTACACCACATATTGATGCGATGTATGCTGTTTAATAAGTTCTTCGACCGATAGACCCAATGTTTTGGCAGTCTCTTCGATATCCATACCAAATTCAAGATCGTAACACACAGGCAATGTCCATAAATGTTGTACGCGTTCCGTTTTGGATTTAGCCTGCTTTTCTTGGCATTCCAGAATCATGTTTTTGGTCTCCTCAAAATCAATATGGTCTTTGTTATAGACCATCGTCAAGGAATTATAGGCCACGGACATTTCCCAACCCGGAATTTCCAGCTCCTTGAAAGCGTCCATAAAATCGAGGATGTCCGCCAAAATGGATTCACTCACTTTTTCTGGCCATTCTACTAAAACAGCTCGTTCTCCAAATGGTTTGATACTGATGGGGTAACTTTTCACTTTTGTATTTCTACCTGATTCTTGGGTAATTCTTTAGAAAGATACGTTAATATTTTTAAGGCAGAAACCGTATCGCCATGTATACAAAGCGTATCTGCTTGAATTTTGCACGATTCGCCATTCAAAGCTAAAACCTCTTTGTTTTTAATGATCGGTATTATGTGTTTTAAAACGGCTTCGGGGGCTTCGATGAGTGCGTTATCTTCTTTTCTGGAAACAAGGGACAGGTCGGAATTGTAATTTCTGTCCGCAAAGGCCTCGAACCAAATTTTAAATCCGCACTCTTCTGCTATTCTTGCGATCACTGAATTAAAAGGCACATAGAGCATGGCCCTTTCTTTATAATCTTTGATGGCGTCCAGATACACTTTTGCCAGATTTTCGTCCTTTGCCGTTTTGTTGTACAGTGCCCCATGAGCCTTTATGTGGTGCAATGGGATTCCTTCCTGCTCCAAGACCTCGTCAAAATCCGATAATTGCCGCTTAATACTTTGTATTAAATCTTGGTTTGAAATATCCATCACTTCCCTGCCAAAATTGGCTTTATCGGGGTATGAAGGGTGCGAACCTACTTTAATGTTATGCTGCTTAGCAAGTGAAGCTACCTTCAACATGGTTTTCTTATCGCCTGCATGTCCGCCACAAGCAATATTGCATGAGCTTATAAAAGGGAAAATGTCGGCCTCATTGCCAACCCCTTCGCCAACATCACAATTAATATCTATCTTGAACTTATGCATCAAAACAATCCAATTACCTTAAATATACTTTTTGCACCGAGGAATATCGCAAAAGCCACAATGGCCACCCCAAATGCATTCTGAACCAAAGTGTTCTTATTTTCGCCCATTACCGATTTCTTGTTCACCACCCATAATAACAACAAAGCCATCACCGGAAGCAATATACCATTGGCCACTTGTGCAAATTGAATCACCTCGATAGGTTTTATATCAAAAGAAAGAAAAACCACGCCGCATAAAAGAACAATGGTCCATACTATTTTAAATTTTCTATTCTGCATGCCACCTTCCCAGCCAAAACAACTACTAGCCACGTAAGCTGCGGCCAAGGGAGCGGTAATGGCCGATGTAATGCCCGCTGCCAAAAGCCCTATGGCCATAAAAAGGAACGCTATGCTGCCAAACAAGGGCTCCAATGCTTTGGCCATATCCAAAGCATTGTTTATTTCCGAAATAGGTGCGGCAGAAGCAGTGATCAATATGGCCATGGAAACCAATCCTCCCAATCCAATGGAAATAAGGGTATCCCAATTCACCGCTTTTAAATCACTTTTGGAATTCCATTTTTCCTTTACCAATGAAGCGTGTAAAAAAAGATTATAGGGCACCACGGTTGTCCCCACCAGAGCAATCACGGTAAGCAATCCGTTTTCGGGCAATCTGGGAATAAACATTCCTTTTAAAATTTCCGTAATGGAAGGTTGTGTGATAATGGCGCAAAGAACAAAACTGACACCCATGATACCGACCAGACCAACGAATATTTTTTCCAATACCTTATAGCTACTGAACCACAACAACATGAATATTATACTTCCAATAATTGCGGGCAAAAAAGGTCTTAACCCGGGTTGCGGCAACAATTGTTCAAGCCCCAGCGTAGCACCTCCAATATTACCAGCTTCGTAAGCAGCGTTACCGACCAAAATAGCACCTAAAACTATGGCAATTACAAGATTTCTGACCCATGGGGTCTTAAGTTCGGTGCGCACCACATCCACAAGCCCACTTTGTGTGATAAGCCCAATTCTCCCGGCCATGCCCTGCAATACCATAGTTGCGATAATGGAAACCAACAAAGCCCAAATTAAGGCATAATCGAAACGCACACCTGCCAAGGTACACATGGTTATGGTTCCGGGTCCTACGAAAGCTGCTGCGACAAGAACACCAGGTCCTATTTTTTTAAACATGGATTCTTTGGTTTTGGTGCGCTTAAATTAAAAGGATAAATGGACAAATCATGCATTTCATCCGAAAAAGTGTATTTCGTCTAAAAGTGAAATGCAGTACGTCGAATTTTTATACGATTTCAAAAATCTCAAAGTTATAATAGTCCCAAATCATACTTAGACTTAAACCTGACAAAACTTATGACATGTAAGGATTGCGGCAAAGACATTGACCCTCAACAGTTTAAGGACTCAAAAGAGTCTTTAGGTGTAGCGCTTTGCGAACGACACACACGCCTGATTAAAAAGGTAATCCTGGACAACAATACCCCAATTGATGCCATTCACTTATTTTATGCACTGAAAGATGCTGGAGTCTACCCGATGCTGGAATGGTGGGATGGTAAAAAATCCGTGGATATTGCAATTTCTAGAGTTAAGCTCAATATCGAGATTGACGAAAATTACAATATGATCACCCATGAGCAGGCCATAAACGATCTCGAAGATGCCATGCACTCCTTCAAAAACGGGTTTACGACCATTAGAATACCACACTTGGCCATTAAATATTACCTGGATGAGACCGTGGAAAATATTTTGGGAATCATCTCTGGGCTAAAAGCAAATATCAAGGCCATTTAGTTCCAGAACTGTGCGATGTTTTCTTTTTTGGTCTGTTTGTATTCCAAAATATTGATAACGACAATTTCTTCGCCAATATTCTCCAAATCGTTGATATGGTTTTTACCACTATTTTCAAAATATTCGGTATCGCCCTGATTGAGCTTTACCATATCGATTTTTCCATTTCCATACCGGGTGATCACCAGTCCACCCGTGGTGCATATCCACCCATAATTGGTATTGTGCCTCCTAAAAGAAAGTCGTTCTCCAGGAAAAAGACGAAGGTCCCAGAGCTTCATAGCTTCATTTTCAAAAACCAATCGGTTGCTCAACGACTCTTTAATTTCATGATGTAGCAACTCATCAATCCTCTCCTGCTCCCAAGGGTCAAAATTGCCTACTGGGTTCAACTCCACAAACTGCATGTTCTCCAAATTTTCTAAAACCGTGCAAAATTACGTCTTAAACCACTTGATTACAGCTCATTAAATAATATTTAACGTTATCGATGAACTTGTTGTCATTAAAGTCGCTTTTATTGAGAAATTATTCAAGAACAATGAATTAAATTATTTTTTTCTGATTGATTACCTACCAATTTTTATCTAATTTGGGGCAATCAACCAAACCAACCATGAAAAAAATTCTCATTGCCGTTCTAGGCCTATTCGTAATTGTTGCTGCAGTATTGATTTTCAACACCTTGTCCCTTAGCTCAAAACAAGTCGAGCCTGAAGCTTTGGAAGCTATGAGTTTTCCTGATAATGCGTTCGAAAACCTCTCGAAAGCTGTGCAGTACAAAACTATTTCCTTTAGTGAAGACGCCATACCTGATTCCACTGCCTTTAATGGGTTTCATCAATTTTTGGAAGAATCTTTCCCGCTGATTCATCAAAACCTGACATTGGAAAAAATTAATGATTATAGTCTGCTCTATACTTGGAAAGGGAGTGATGCATCCAAAAAACCAATTATTCTGCTTTCCCATCAAGATGTGGTACCAGTGGATCAGCCCACCCTAGATGATTGGGAAGCGGGACCATTTGAGGGGGCAATTACCGATAGTCATATTATTGGACGCGGAACAATGGACGACAAAAGTTCCCTAATGGCACTTATGGAATCTGTGGAAGTGTTACTGGAAGAGTCATTTACTCCAAAACAAACCATCTATCTTGCCTTTGGACATGATGAAGAACTGGGCGGGGAACATGGAGCCAAAGCAATAGCTGCCCATTTGGAAAAAAAAGATGTGCATGCTGCCATGACTTTGGACGAAGGTGGATTCCTTGCGCAACATATGGTTCCGGATTTTGACAAAACCGTAGCGATGGTGAACTTGGCAGAAAAGGGTTATGCATCCTTTAACCTTGTTGTTGAAACCTCCGGAGGACATAGCTCTGCTCCTCCTGAGGATAATACCCTTGGCATGTTGGCACAGGCAATCGTGGATCTGGAAGGCAATCAACTTCCTTATAAGTTGGTAAAACCCATTGATTATCAATTTGAATATATGGGTGCTGAAATGCCTTTTTTAAAAAAAATGGCATTTGCCAATCCGTGGTTGTTCAAAGGACCCGTGCTCAAAGCGTTAAATGCGCATACCACCACGGCCCCCACGATAATTGAGGGCGGTGTAAAGGACAATGTTATTCCTACTGTCGGAAAAGCAACCATCAATTTCAGGATTTTGCCCGGTGAGACCATTGCATCGGTCAAGGAACATATTATTGAAGTTGTCGGGGATAAGGTCAAAGTGGAGCTGGCCGGTTTTGCCACTAATCCGTCCCCTGTGTCCGGTATAGATTCGGATGCCTTTAAAAATCTTGAAAAAACCATTCGTTCCGTTTTTCCGGAAGCTGTTGTGGTTCCGGGTTTGATAGGAGGTGGAACAGATGCTCGGTATTTTTATGGTGTTTCTGACGACGTATACCGATTCTACCCTATTCGATTAGGTCCCGATAGCATGACACGTTTCCATGGGATAGATGAAAAAATCGGCAAGGACAATTACAAGGAAATGATAATTTTCACCTATAATTTGATCAAAAGATTTAATTAAAGTTAACCCAACCAACCTTCCCGATCCAAACTTCGGTATTGTATGGCTTCGGAAATGTGATTTTGTTCGACTTGTTCGGATTGTTCCAAATCGGCAATGGTTCTGGCTACTTTTAAAATTCTATCGTAGGCCCTGGCTGAAAGGTTTAATCGTTGCATTGCATCTTTTAATAGATTTTTGGAAGACGCGTTCAACTCACAAAACTTACGTATTTGTTTTGTTCCCATTTGGGCGTTGTAATGTATGCCTTCCATTCCTTCAAATCTTCGGGTTTGGATTTCTCGTGCCACCTCTACCCTTTTCCTGATAACAATGCTGCCCTCTCCTTTCCGTTCATCCGATAGTTTATCAAAAGGAACAGGTGTAACCTCTATATGAATGTCTATCCTATCCAGCAAAGGACCCGATATTTTGCTTAAATAACGTTGCATTTCAGCAGGTGAAGAAGTTACAGGTGCATCGGGGTCGTTAAAATAGCCTCCAGGACTCGGGTTCATACTGGCTACCAGCATAAAACTGCTGGGATAGGTTACCGTAAACTGAGCCCGGGCTATGGTCACTTCCCTATCTTCCATTGGTTGTCGCATCACTTCCAATACCCTACGCTCGAATTCCGGGAGTTCATCCAGAAAAAGCACTCCGTTATGGGAAAGTGATATTTCACCAGGCTGAGGATAACTGCCCCCACCTACCAAAGCGGCGCTACTAATGGTATGATGGGGGTTTCTAAAAGGCCGCTGACTCATCAACCCATTATTTTTGACCTTACCAACGACACTATGTATTTTGGTGGTTTCCAAGGCCTCTTGAAGAGTCATCGGGGGTAAAATGGATGGCAGGCGCTTTGCCAACATTGTTTTACCCGCACCGGGCGGACCGATCAAAATAATATTATGCCCGCCTGCAGCGGCAATTTCCATGCATCGCTTTATACTTTCCTGCCCTTTTACATCAGCAAAATCAAACTCTGGAAACTGTAGGTGTTCGTAAAATTCCTGTCGAGTATCCACATAGGTTTGTTCCAACGGAACCTCTGCATCAAAAAAATCGATCACCTCTTTAATATTGTCGACTCCATAAACTTTTAAACCATCGACAATAGCAGCTTCACTGGCATTTAATTTTGGAAGAACAAATCCCTCAAAACCTTCTTCTTTTGCTTTTATGGCAATTGGAAGGGCACCTTTGATCGGTTGCAGGCTTCCATCCAAGGAAAGTTCTCCCATTATTAGGTATTTATCAATGTTATCTGAACGAATCTGGTTGGATGCGGCCAAAATACCAATGGCCAAGGTAAGATCATAAGCTGAACCTTCCTTTCTTAAATCGGCAGGCGCCATGTTTATGGTGATTTTTTTTCCTGGAATTCGATAATCATTATTTTGGAGAGCGGCCGCAATACGATAATTGCTCTCTTTAATCGCATTATCGGGCAATCCTACCAAATGATACCCAATACCTTTGTCTACATTCACCTCGACAACAATAGTGGTTGCCTCAATGCCAAATACAGCACTTCCGTAAACTTTAATGAGCATATGGAGTTTCTAATTGAATATGACTGAAAAAATAGCCAATCCAATCTCAAAAAGAATTTCATTTTGATGAATACCCCGATTTGAATTGATGAAAGTATCTTCTGGATTAACGGAATATTAAAACGGATTCCGCTTTCTCCTCTATTTCCTCTTTGTTCATCATCATTTTGCGGAACTCACCCTTGACATACATTTCGGCTTGATCATCGTAATGTTTACTTAAAGGGTTGCCCGACTGCCCTGTGGGTAATATACTAATGCTGTTTTCTATATCTGAAAAGTCGATGATTCTGCGAGTTGATGGACCAGAATTCACTTTGTAAAAACCGGTGCCGTCATAAGGAAAAGCAAGATTGTTGATCACCTCACGGGTGCCTTCTACCGGGAAAGGACCAACATTAAAGTATTTACGGAGTGATTCTACTTGACCAAAAGGATGTTGGTGCTCCAAAGTATGAACCTTATCCCAAGTCCACTGGCTAGTATCCTCGCCAAAATCTTTTACCAAGGACTCCCATGTTTGTTTAAAGGACATCAGCACAATATCTTCCCTGGTTTCCACTACATCGGGAGTATTTACATTATCCCACCATTTTCCGTTTTCCATGTTCGCTCCCCATGCAATTTGTCTTTTAAACAGGTGAGTGGACAAGAATTGCTTGAACATTTCTGGACCCATCTCATCCTCCATGGTGTTCTTGACTATATAATACAATGTTCTGTGATAAATAACCGGGCTGGTCGTATTTAGCGAATATTTACCGTTCCAATTCTTTAAGGAATCCAACAAAACCAGTTGTTCACTTGTAAAATGGGTTACGTCGAAAAGCTTTATCAATTCAGAAACCACCTCTGTATTGACTGGAGAAGTCACATCCAGTATCATTTTAGATATGGCCTCTTTGTCCCAATCATCCTTGGAATCCAGCAATGAAACTATTCGCTTTGCCCTATTTTCGGGCAAATAGTACCCCGGATACAACATTCCTGCTATGGAATCGGGTTGATTGTTTGCTGAATACACATAGTTCCACGGAGGGTTCTCCGCCATAGGGTTTTCCGAAAAATCGAGAAAACGTAATGGTTCCTCGTTCCCTGATGCCCCGTCCAGAATAAACTTAGTGGATAGACTATCGGGCATTTCATAAAGTTTGGCAGTGGCCCACCATGCCACATTCCCTTCGGCATCACCATACATTACATTAAGGCCGGGCGCATGAATATTGGGCAGTGCGCCTTTAAACTCTTCCATGTTGGTGGCATGGCTCAACCCATATAATGCGTGCATTATCATATTCTTGGGTTTGGTATACATCCAAGACATAGCTACAGGGCGTTCGCCAGAAATTTGATCCGCAATATTGTTTAAAACCGGACCATGATGCGTTTTCTTATACGTAAACGTAACATCATCGCCATCTTTTACTTTGATGGTTTTGTTTACAAATTCATAATTCCCCCAACCATCAACAGTTTTGTATTGTGTACTGTCAGATGGATTGGTTTCCTCATAATAAAAATCAATATCATCGTTCTCGAACATGGTAAGGCCATAGGCCAAGTTCCTATCATGCCCCAATAAAGGGAAAGGTACTCCTGCGAGATGATAACCATATTTTTCGTAGGTAGGTGTGCTCACATGGGCTTCGTACCAAACCGATGGTTGAGCAAATCCAATATGGGGATCGTTGGCTAAAATCACCTTGCCATTTTTGGTTTTCTGTGGTGCAACTACCCAACTGTTGCTGCCTTCAAATTGGGGAACGGGGAGTTTGTCCAGAGCAGCGGTAACACTTGCCGTAATATTGGCTCCCAAAGTATCCGTATCCACTCCCTTGTAGTTTTTGATCCACACTGTGGAAGTATCTGAACTTATAGCCAAACCACTTAAATATTCTTCACCCAATTTATTGTGAAGACTGGTCAATAAAGGATCGGTCTTGTGGGCCATGGCAAAACTAAAGGCCATATAACCCACTGCATTGTAGACATCTTCAATAGTAAATGGCTCCTTTTCAATCCCTGTCAAATAAAATTCGACAGGTGTAGGTCCATTCTTTATAAACTCATTGACACCTTGCAGGTAGGCTTGGGAAAGCAGTATGGCTTCACTTTGATCGTCAAGGCTGGAAATGGTTTCCTTTGTATGATCGTCTATTCCCAGCGAAAGGAAAAACTTGTCGGTCTTCACCATGTCTTTGCCAAAAACTTCGGAAAGTCTTCCTTTTGCAACCCTTCGCAACAGCTCCATTTGCCACAGCCTATCCTGCGCATGAACATAGCCCAATGCCTTTACTGCATCGATTTCATTTTCAGCATAAATGTGGGGAATCCCATAGGGGTCAAAATAAGTGGTTACTTCTTCGGAAATGCCTGGCAGGGATTTTTTGCCGCCATAATCGGGTTTTAGGCTATTGATAAATATAGCAATGCCAATAGCAACAAGTAAAATAAATCCTGCAAGAACAAGGAGAATCTTTTTGTACTTTTTCACAGATGGGGTCAAGTTAATTAGTCCATCCTAAGGTATAACTATTTTTTCGGATGACTGAAAAAATATCTTGACAAATGTCAATTATTTGTTCATGGAAAGATGGTGTTTTTCCAAGCCGGATTTCAACCACTCCTCATAGGTTTCAACGTCAACGTATTGCACAGCCTCATTAAGAATTTCCAACTGTGGGGACAATAGAACATAATAGGGCTGTGATGCAGCGTTGAAATTGATTGTTTGGAACGTTCCCCATTTCTGACCAATGGTCTCTATGGATTTTATCCGGCCAGAATCATATTTAAAATCGAACTGTTCGGATTCGGGAAGTTCTTTTCTATCATCCACATAAAGGGAAATCAACACATAATCCTCTTTGAGGATGGGGTATACCTTTGCATCGCTCCATACGTTCTCTTCCATTTTTCTACAATTCACACAGGCCCAACCCGTAAAATCGAGCAGAATGGGCTTGTTCACTTCTTGTGCATGTGCCACCCCTTCTTCAAAATCCTTATAACAATCCAATCCTAACGGACAATCACTTTCTGTTTCCACAACACTATAAAAACTTGGTGGTGGAAAACCGCTCAACAGCTTTAAATTACTGATGTTGAATAGCCCAAGAATCAAATACAGGGTGAAGGCAAAGCTCAACAATCCCGTTATTTTTCTTGCTGGAGAAAGATTTTTTCGAGGTCCATCATGCGGAAATCTAAAGATTCCAAAAAGGTAAAGCGTCATTAAAATAAAGAGCACTACCCAAATCCCCACAAAGATTTCACGTTTAAAAATGCCCCAGTTCCCCACTAAATCGGCATTGGATAGGAACTTGAATGCAAGAGCAAGCTCCAAAAAGCCGAGCACTACTTTTACGGTGGTCATCCAACCGCCAGATTTTGGCAAGGAATTCAACCAAGCCGGAAACATGGCGAATAAGGCAAATGGCAAGGCCAAAGCCAAACCAAAACCAACCATTCCCGAAGTTAAATTGGTAGCCACATTACCCTCTGCCAATGTGGTACTTCCCAAAAGTCCTCCCAAAATAGGTCCCGTACAGGAAAAAGACACAATGGCCAAGGTCAACGCCATAAAAAAGATACCGAGTCCTCCGCCTACTTTGGATGAGGCCGAATCCATCTTGTTTGCCCAAGAGCTGGGCAGCGTCAATTCGTAATATCCGAAAAACGAAAAGGCAAAGAATACAAAAATGACAAAAAAGAACACATTAAGCCAAATGTTCGTGGCAATGGTGTTCAATATTTGCGAATCCACCGAGTTGAACAAATGGAAAGGCAAACTCAACAAGAAATAAATCAAGACAATAAAGAAACCATAGAGTAAGGCATTACCGATACCCTTTGATTTATTTTGTGTTTGCTTCGTAAAAAATGAAACGGTCAAAGGGATCATCGGAAAAACACAGGGGGTCAATAAGGCAATCAATCCGCCTATAAAGCCCAGTCCGAAGATTACCCATAGATTGGATTTTCCTTCGGAATCCGTGACTCCACCTTGGTTGAGCAGTTGTTTGTTCTTTAAATCCACTTTGAGGGATTCTCCCAGTGCTACGCTTCGTTCATCCAAAGAAGCTTCCTCGGAAACAAACCCGCTTCCATCCAACGAAATTTGAAAATACTCATCAACGGGAAGACAAACCTCTTTACAAATTTGATAAAAGAGGTTCACTGAAATCTGGTTGACCGCAGGATCCAACAACTTAATTTTCTGGGTGAAAATGGCCTCTTCTTTAAAAAAGGTTTCCTCCACCTCAAAGATTTCACTGTACTCTTTTATGGTCTCGCTTTCCTCCGTTTTCCCAATGAGTTCGTAATCCACACCAGCTTGTTCATAGGTAAACTCACTTGGAAGCGAACCACCTTCGGCAGTGTATTGTGAGTAGATATGCCAACCGTCCATAATTTTAGCCTTGAACACCAGTTCGTATTCGGTATCGGACAGTTTATGAACTTCGTGACTCCAAACTGCAGGGTTCTCATCCGTTTGGGCGAATATGGTTGTATTGACAAAAAATAATCCTAAAAAGAGTATTAAAAATCTCATTGAACTAATGTAATCTTTATAATTCCTTCGGTTGAATCCTCAACCCTAAATCGTTCGTCGGCTCTTTTGCCCACTACCCAGACAATATCATCTCCTGAGCAGAGCAGCCATTGTTTTTCTTTGGAAACAAGATTCATTTTTTCATCCTTGAAAAACTTGGACAACTTTTTCTTCCCTTGCATTCCAAAGGGGTAAAAATAGTCGCCTTTTTCCCATTTCCTTAACGCTAAAGGAAAGTTTAACTTTTCCTTATCCAAAAATACGACATTTTTACCCTGTTTTTCGACGGTTTCAATCTCTTCCAGTTTTAAACTAACGGGCAATTCGGAAGTGTCCACATTCAAATAGACAGTATAAGTCTCATTGACCCTATTTTTTATTTCAGATAGTATAAGATGGTCTCTGTCCTTGAGCAATTGATGCGTTTTGGAAAACACCTGTTTGCCGCTCATGGCCGTCAACAGGTTTTTTACGTCATTCCATTCGGTAAAACCATAATCCTTGAACAATCCGTACAAATAGGATTCCAAGGGGTACAGTTTTTGCAGTTCGGCAATCGGTATATGGGTGACATCTTCACCTTCTAAAAACAATTCGGACTTCAATTCATGTAAATGCTGGTTGACCATGCCATTGGTTTGTTGCAGATGATGCTGTGTATGGAGGAAATTTTGCAGAAAGGTCGGGTGCAACTCCTTTAAATTAGGCACAATATTGTGACGAATCTTGTTGCGAAGGTATTTGGTGCTGACATTACTGCTATCCTCGCGCCAATGGTGGTTTTCTGATTGGGCATACCCCAAAATCTCGCCCCGGGAAAAAGGCAACAAGGGTCGGACTACTTTTTTGTTCACTTCAGGAATTCCAGATAATCCTTCGATGCCAGTACCACGGGACAAATTGATCAGGAACGTTTCCAAGCTATCATCAGCATGGTGGGCCGTTAACACATAATCGAAGCCTTTGTTCCGTAAAAGTTCATCAAACCATTGATAGCGCAGTTCCCTGGCTGCCATCTGTACGGACAAACGCTTTTTTTCGGCATATTGCTCGGTATCAAAACGCTTCACAAAGACTTCCAACTTTAATTTTGAGGCCAACTCTCGTACAAATGTCTCGTCCCCATCACTTTCCTCGCCGCGGAGATTAAAATTGCAATGGGCCAAGGCCACATCCATTCCCTCTGCAACACATAAATGGGTCAACACAACACTATCAACCCCTCCACTACAGGCCAATAGAAGCCTTTGTCCTTTAAGGAAGGGCATCGCATTGGTTATATGCTGTTTGAACTTTGGGAACATGTTGCGAATTTACGAATAAACCTTAGCCTTCTTCCAAAACGGTTCGCATAGCTTTGGCCTTAAGCAAACATTCCGCATATTCCTTTTCTGGATTGGATTTTGAGGTAATGGCACTCCCCACGGAAAAGGATACATATTTTTTAGCGGCATTGTACAAAATACTTCTAATGACTACATTGAAATCAAAGTCGCCATTTGGAGCAAAATAACCGACAGCCCCACTGTAGAGGCCCCGTTTAGTCTCTTCTTGTTCTTCAATGATTTTCATTGCGGAGATTTTTGGAGCGCCCGTCATACTCCCCATCGGAAAGGTTTCCTTGATCAATTCCAATGGATTTTTATCCAGCGAAACTTTTGAAACTATGGTAGAGATCAACTGATGCACTTGCTTAAAGGTGTATGGTTCACAAAGTTCTTCGACCTCAACAGAGCCCCGTAATGCACTTTTAGATAAATCGTTACGGACCAGATCCGTTATCATAATGTTTTCAGAACGTTCCTTTTGATCTTGGGATAGTTCTTTTTTGATTTTTTCATCTTCCAACTCATCATTCCCCCTTCGCGCTGTACCTTTTATGGGCTGGGAAATCACTTTCTCACCCATTTTTTTAAGGTACCTTTCGGGTGATGCACATATCAAATAGTTGTCCTCCAGCCTTCCGAAAGCCGCAAAGGGCGGTTCGGATATACCGTTAAGTTTACGATAAGTTTCCCAAGGGTCAATGTCAACTTCATCTGCATAGAACTCTTGGCAAAAATTGGCCTCGTAAATGTCTCCCCTGCGAATGTGTTCCAAAAAACGGTTGGCTTTTTCAAAATAAGCATCTTTATGAATGCGCATTTTTATGTTGATGGAGGTCTCCTTTTTGTTTGATGGTTCAAGTGGCTTACTCTTGATTATTTCATTATGGTCAACTTCAATTTCATCGGCAAAAGTTTCCAAATACTTAAAATGAAGTTGTCCGTCCGCTACAATGATAAGTTTGTTCGGGCAAAAAAACTGTATCGTCGGAAAGGCCAAAGAATCCAAGTTATCGGAAGACAAATTCTCCAGTTCATTTTTAAAATCATATGAAAAGTATCCGAAAAGCCATTCGTTTTCTTCTTTTAAAAAAGTGTGGAGTTCATCAGCCACCTTGAATATTTTAGGAGCGCCAACCGCAAGACAGGCTTCAAAACTCGAGTAGTTATCAACGTGCGAATTACTATCCAACCAAACCGCATGCCGATGATTTCGTGACCATTCAAAAACAGCCTTTTTACTTTGTGCAAGGGAATCAATCTTAAAGGAACGTTGTGTTCGCAATACCTATTTATTTTAAGGAATTCAAGAATATGTCCAATGCCTTTTGGTGTTGCGATTTCATGTCCTCGTCCAGAATACCGGCTTCCCCGAAATTTTCATTGAATGATTTTAGGGAAAAAGTGGACACTACTTCACCTCCAAATTTGGGAATCATACCTTCCACAACAACCAAAGATCTGACTCCTCCAAAACGACCCGGCGAAGCGGACATCAACATGACCTTCGTGTTAAGAAGAAAATTACGGTCCATACGCGAAAGCCAATCCAATATATTTTTAAAATAGGCCGAAGGGTTTCCATTGTGCTCATTTACGGATAGTACCATGGCATCCGAATTTTCCAATTTCTGCTTTAATTCCACCAAAGAACCGGAAAATCCTTGTTCAGCTTCATGATCCTCGCTGTATATGGGAAAATCATATTCAGCCATGTTGAGGGTCTGAATATCATGATCTTGTACCAAAGAAACAGTGTGTTCTACCAATTTAAAATTGATAGAAGTGGAAGAATTACTACCAGCAAATGCCAAAATTTCAGCCATACCCTAAAATGATTGATTGTTTCGCTAAAATACCTCAATAAAAACATAGGTGCGACTATTTTGCATATTTTTGGCGCGACAAACATCCAAACGGCCTGCAAAACAAGTATATAGGGTGAACGTGAACCAGATGACAGCCAAAAGCAATAGGTTATTTTTTATCGATGCCATGAGGGCATGGGCCATTTTGATGATGCTCCAAGGCCACTTCATCGATGGATTGTTGGACCCTGTTTTTAGGGATTCCAGCAATACCATTTATAATATTTGGCTTTATTTTCGGGGAATTACAGCTCCTGTCTTTTTTACGGTTTCTGGGTTTATCTTCACCTATTTGTTGATCCGGGTACCCCAGACCGGAATCGAAAATCCGAGAGTTTCCAAAGGAATTCGTCGAGGGTTGCAACTTTTGGCCATTGGCTATTTGCTTCGGTTGAATTTTGGCGGGCTGTTAAAGGGCCAGATCTACAGTGGTTTCTATCTTATTGATGTACTCCACTGCATTGGGCTGTCCATTTTAGGGCTTATTGGCATATATGTGCTCACCGCTAAAAAGAAAAAGTATGTATTCCCTACTGTGTTGGTAATTGTCACAATGGTGCTTTTCTTGTTCGAAAGAGTTTATAAGGACTGGTCCTTTGCCTTTTTGCCCGACTTTTTGGCCAATTACTTTACCAAGGCCAATGGTTCGGTGTTCACCATTGTCCCATGGTTTGGTTATGCCACCATAGGTGCTTTTATCTCCGTGCTTTTTACCCGATTCAAAAATTACAAATATTTGTACCCTGCTGCTATTTCCACAGCATTGGTTATCGGTTATTTGCTGATTTATCAATCCTCTGCGGCTTTTGCGGTTTGGTATGATTGGACAGGTTTTGAATTCCTTAAATTGATTTTGTCCAACAACTACTTATTCATACGATTGGGGAATGTTTTTGTGGTATTTGCCGTATTTATGGTACTTCGTCAACTTATGACTAACAAAACCGTTTTGAAAATCGGGGCGAGCACGCTTTCCATCTACGTGATTCACTTTATTATCCTTTATGGCAGTTTTACCGGATTGGGCTTGTATCGCTTCTTCAATCGTTCACTATCACCGGAAATTGTGATCCCAGGCGCCTTTGCTTTTATGGTCGCCTGTACGTTTTTGGCCTTGCAGTACAATAAATACGAAGCGAACATCAAATCACAAATCTCATGGGGCATTTTGTTTACCAAGTCCCAGCTCATTGAACTGAAGGAGATTTCTGTTCCCGTACTTCGTGAAAGTATTATTCGTATCTGGCTTTTTCTCCGTCGTCTATTACGTACTGTTAGGAGCTAAAAAAAGCATCCAACCCTAAGATTGAATGCTTTAAATATTCTTGACTTTTCTTCTCTAACTAAACATGCAGCGCCCTGTCATCGGTTGCAGCCAAAGCAGCTTCTTTAACTGCTTCCGCAAAAGTCGGGTGAGCGTGGCTCATGCGGGAAATATCCTCTGCGGATGCCCTAAACTCCATAGCCGTGACACCTTCTGCGATTAAATCGGCACAACGCGCCCCGATCATATGGACACCCAATACCTCATCAGTGTTCTTATCGGCAAGAATTTTCACAAAACCATCAATATCCATACTGGCTCGAGCTCTGCCCAAAGCACGCATGGGGAACTGACCTGATTTGTATTCCACGCCTTCCTCCTTCAATTGCTCTTCCGTTTTACCCACAGCGGCTACTTCTGGCCAAGTATAAACCACCCCGGGAATCAAATTATAATCGATATGCGGTTTTTGTCCCGCCAATATTTCTGCAACCATGGTTCCCTCTTCTTCAGCTTTGTGTGCCAGCATGGCTCCTTTTACCACATCGCCAATAGCGTAAATGTTGGAAACATTGGTCTGTAGGTGTTCGTTTACCTCTACCCTGCCCCTGTCATCCAATTTCACTCCCGCGGCTTCGGCGTTCAATCCATCGGTATAGGGCTTACGGCCAACGCTGACCAAACAATAGTCGCCTTTTATGGTCACTTCCTTGTCCTTTTTGTCATCTGCCTTTACGATTACCTCGTCACCTTTGCGCTCCACGGATTTTACTTTGTGGGAAAGATTGAACTTCACCTTTTGCTTTTTCATCACTTTGGTGAGTTCCTTGGACAGTGCACCGTCCATCCCCGGAATAATGCGGTCCATGTACTCCACCACAGTTACATCGGCACCCAAACGTTTGTATACTTGTCCGAGCTCCAGTCCAATGACCCCACCACCAATCACGATCAGGTGTTTTGGAACTTCTTTCAATTTCAACGCCTCGGTAGACGTGATCACTCGTTCTTTATCAATTTCAATAAACGGTAGGGACGAAGGTTTTGAACCTGTAGCTATAATTATGTTTTTGGCCTCAATGGTCTCCTCCCCATCTTCTTTTGCAATATTGATGTGCGTGGCATCTTTGAAGCTTCCCACTCCGTGGTATACATCGATTTTGTTTTTGTTCATCAAAAACTCGATGCCCTTGGTGGTCTGGTCCACTACACCTTGTTTACGGGCAATCATTTGCTCCAAGTTCACTTTTACTTCACCTGGAATATCGATACCGTGCTCCTCAAAGTGCTTTACCGCATCTTCGTAATGGTGTGATGAGTCCAAAAGCGCCTTGGATGGAATGCAACCTACATTAAGACAGGTTCCACCAAGGGTGGCATACTTTTCTATAATTGCCGTTTTCATTCCCAATTGGGCACATCGAATGGCCGCCACATAGCCTCCTGGTCCAGAGCCGATGATGGCTACATCATATTGATTCATATTGTATGGTTTGTAAGGATAATTGCTTAAAAACTGTGTTTCGTTAAAACAAGCGTAAAAATACAAATGTTTTCGGGACAGTCCCAATCAATTCTGTTGGATTGTTGGGTTAAGGATGAAGGGGGATTATTTGATTTTCGGATGGTTCGATTTCTAGATGGTCAGATCGTTTGGATTATCGGTTATTGGTCATTGTTCATTGGTCATTGTTGATTGTTCATTGGTCATTGTTGATTGTTCATTGTTGATTGTTCATTGTTGATTGTTCATTAGATATGAACGGATGGGCTGTTCTTCACTTCGTTGATCACAAAAGAGCTTTGGGTGTTCCCGATATTGGCTATGGCCGTGAGCTTGGTGACCATAAACTCCCGATAGCTCTTCATATCCTTTACATAGATCTTTAAAATGTAGTCGTAATCCCCACCCACGTGGAAACATTCGGAGACTTCTTTTAATTGCAGTACTTCACGTTCAAACTTTAGGACATTTTCTTTGGTATGTTGCACCAATCGAATTTGACAAAGCACCATAAAATCACGCCCTACCTTTACCTTGTCCACCAAAGCCGTGTATTGTGTAATCACCCCATTGCGCTCCAACCGGCGGATACGCTCGTAAACGGCTGTTTTGGACAAATGCAGCGCATCTGCATATTGTTTGGTTGTTTTTTTACTGTTCTCTTGAAGCAATCTTATCAGTTCAATGTCTATACCATCCAATTTCATACCGACGAATTTTCTAGTCCATATGGCTAAAATCATATTTTATAGATTATTTTCCTAATAATATCATTTTTAATGTCAAATAATCTTCATTTAAACAATACTATTGACTTAGGGTCTACAAATTCATATTTTTACTAAAAACTGTACATATATGGACTATAAAGCATCAGAACACATACAAGACCTTCAATATTTTGGTGAATTCGGAGGTGTAAACCCTTCTATTTCAGATTCATCCACCTACACCTTCCTGTCGGCAAAAACCATGTTCGATACATTCGAAGGAAACACGGAAGGCTGCTACCTGTATAGCCGTCACTCCTCCCCTTCCAACCTATATTTGGGGGAAGCCATGGCACAATTGGAAGGAACGGAATCTGCCAATGTGTACGCCAGTGGAATGGGTGCCATCACCGCTGTGATTCTGCAATTATGTGATTCGGGCGATCATATTGTATGCAGTAGAACCATTTATGGAGGGACCTATGCTTTTCTCAAGAATTTTGTGAAGAAATTCAATATTGATGTTTCCTTTGTTGACATCACCGATTTGGATACTGTGGAAAAATCCATCACGCCCAAAACCAAAATGATTTATTGTGAAGCCATCAGCAACCCATTGTTGGAAGTTGCCGATATCCGGTCATTATCAAAAATCGCCAAGAAAAATGATATGCCTTTAATAGTGGACAACACTTTTTCTCCGTTGACCATAAATGCAGCACAATTAGGTGCCGATATTGTAGTGCACAGTCTTACCAAATTCATCAATGGCAGTAGCGACTGTGTTGCAGGCGCTGTTTGTGGTACGGCGGATTTCTGCTTGAGTTTAAAAGATGTGAACAATGGAGCTGGAATGCTATTGGGAAGTACTTTGGACAGTTTACGTGCCGCTTCCATTTTAAAAAATATGCGAACCCTGCACATTCGAATCAAAAAACACAGTGAAAATGCCCATTACTTGGCCAAACAATTTGAGAAGGATGGACTAAAAGTGGTATACCCTGGATTGGAAAGTCATTCTGGCCACGATCTCATGAAGTCACAAATGAACCACGAATACGGTTTTGGCGGTATGCTTACCCTCGATGTAGGTTCGGTGGAAAGAGCCAACGCACTCATGGAATTGATGCAAAAGGAAAAGTTAGGATATTTGGCGGTAAGCCTTGGTTTCTACAAAACCTTGTTCAGTGCTTCGGGAACTTCCACCTCTTCCGAAATACCTGAAGAAGAACAAAAAGAACTCGGACTGTCCCAAGGGCTTATCCGTTTTTCCATTGGCTTGGACAATGATATCCATAAAACCTACAACACCATGCGAAGCTGTATGGAAAAGCTGGATATTTTATCGCCCGAAACTAGTTTGACATAGGCAACAGTTGTACAAAATCTTAGTTTTCTTGTATCAAAATGCACTCTTTATCGTCCAATATTAGTTTAATCAGCTAAATTGAAATTTTAGGAGCGAATGGAAAAAGGTTTGAATCTGAACATTGACGATAAACGAAGTAAGTTATTGGCAACAGCAAGAACAGCCGGAATATGGTACCTAATTATGGCTATTTCCGGCGTTTTAGGGTTTCTCATATTCCACCCTCAGGTCTTCAGTGCCAACCCCGAACAAACATTGAGCAATATCCTAGAGGCAGAAACAGTGGCGAGACTTAGGTTGCTGTTGGAGTTTGTGATTATCGTTTCACAAGCACTTACTGCCATTTGGTTTTATCGCCTATTTAAAAGTTGTAATGAATGGGCTGCACTCGCAACAGCAATATGGGGTACCGTTAATGCAGTTGTTATCATGGTCAGCGCCATAGCTATGGGTGCTTCCATTAAAATAGCCCTATCCTCTCAATTGTTGGAAAATAAGGTACTATCCATTGATTTGCTATCCAACGTAATATCAAATTCTTGGAGCGTTGGCGGATTGTTCTTTGGCCTTTGGCTCATTCCATTGGGATACATCATTACCAGTTCAAAAAGAATGCCTGTGTGGTTGGGCAGAACCTTGATCATAGGTGGTGTTGGCTATCTGGTAAGTACCATGATCAACTATTCAGGTGTTACAACAGGTTCTTGGACAAGAATACTCACTTTACCTGCCACAATCGGGGAATTCTGGATGATAGGGTATTTATTGATTTTTGGAATAAGACCTCTAACTAAAGAAGATTGAGTTAAAACCGTTCACAACAAATTTTAAACACCCAAATTCCACTACCACTAAATCCACTCTGAATTACCAAAACCAGTACACATATCGGAACATTGGCTTTATTCGCTTAACCTACGATTAAGCGGGACCAAATGTATGTTGTTTGCACAACATAGTGCAAAATCGTAATATTACCTTCTAACAAACTCAGACCAAATGCCGAAAAAAACGGAAAAGCCAAAATTTAGGGAGAATGAACGCATTGTAGAAAATAAAGATTTAACCATCGGCGAAGCATTGATACCTGTTTTTGCCCTGGTTGCCATGTTGGCCTATAATGTATATGTTTTTGGGGATGATGCCCTAAGTGGTTCCAACCAATTCATTTTGTTGATGGGTGGTGCCGTAGCCGCCATCGTCGGCATTTTCAATAAGGTATCCTACAAACAGATGATTGCGGAAGTGGCCGAAAATGTAAGGTCTACCACGGGAGCTTTGCTCATCCTTTTAATGGTCGGTGCACTGTCGGGCACTTGGTTGGTCAGCGGTATTATTCCCGCTATGATCTATTATGGACTTCAAATACTGAATCCCACCATATTTTTGGCCGCCAGCGTAATTATTTGCGCCATAATATCCATAGCTACCGGAAGTAGTTGGACCACGGCAGCAACAGTAGGTATTGCTTTGATTGGTATAGGTGACGCCTTGGGCATTTCTTTGGGGATGACGGCGGGAGCTGTACTTTCTGGTGCTTACTTCGGTGATAAAATGTCGCCATTGAGCGATACGACCAACTTGGCACCTGCCATGGCTGGTGGGGATTTGTTCTCCCATATTCGTTACATGACCTATACCACGGTTCCAACTATCGTGGTCACCTTGATCGTGTTCATCATACTTGGTTTTACCATTGATACGTCGGGTGTGGCAGATACAAGTTCTCTTCTCGAAAATATTGGTGCCACTTTTAACATAAATGGTTGGTTGTTTTTAGTGCCATTAGTGGTAATCTTATTGATCGTAAAAAAAGCACCTCCGTTAATGGCCCTTTTGATCGGGACCTTGTTGGGCGGTGTTTTTGCACTTATTTTTCAGCCCGATATTGTCGCCAACATTGGTGGGGGGGGCACATTGAACTTTGAAACAGGCTACAAAGGCATTTTAAACGCGATAACTGTTGATACCAACATAGCTACCGACGATCCAGCCTTGAACGACCTATTCTCTTCGGGCGGAATGTCCGGTATGCTCGGCACCATTTGGCTGATCGTATGCGCCATGGTATTCGGAGGTATCATGGACGGTATCGGTGCTTTGGAGCGTATTACCGAGTCCCTTCTAAAATTGGCCAAGACCACTTTTGGACTCTTTGCCAGTACCGTAGGGAGTTGTTTGGCTTTAAACGTAACTGCATCCGACCAATATTTGGCCATTGTAGTACCCGGTAAAATGTTTGCCAAGGCCTATAAGGAACGTGGACTAGCCCCTGAAAACCTCAGCCGATCTTTGGAGGATTCAGGTACTGTAACCTCGGTCTTGGTACCTTGGAACACCTGTGGAGCCTACCATAGTGGTGTTTTGGGAGTTGGTGTCGGGGAGTATGCCATGTATGCCGTCTTTAACTGGTTAAGTCCGTTTATGACATTGCTTTTTGCCGCATTCAGAATCAAGATCAAGCAATTGGCCACAAGTAATAGTCCAAGCAGTTAGTATTCCGATCAACTTTTTCAGTTGTGTTTTTTCTGGTATCAAATACCGATGGGAGCCACCCTTAAAAATAGTTGTGGACCAGGTACTTTTATAACACACTTTTAGGAGAGTTTTTTAGTATTTTTGGCACCGAACTTGCTCTTTAATGAAGCATAATAACCATTTTCAAAACATACTTGAAGCATTTTAAATGCCAAAAGAGTCTTTTATTAGGAACAGGATAAAAAGTGTGGGATATGCCCTAAAAGGCATGTTTCTATTATTGCGCACAGAATCCAGCATCAAAATTCAAGCTGTTATTGCCGTGGTCGTTACAGTCTTCGGTTTCTACTTTCAAATCTCCAATACAGAATGGATATTACAGCTGTTGGCCATTGGTCTGGTCATGGGTGTCGAAGGATTGAACACAGCTATTGAAAAAATCTGTGACTACATTCAACCCCATATGGACCCTAAAATCGGTATAATAAAAGATATTTCCGCAGGAGCCGTTATGATCGTATCGGTTATAGCAAGTATTATTGGTTTGATCATCTATGTGCCCAAAATCTTTTAGTGAAATCCATGACCCCTAGTAGCAACGTAAATTTGTAACTTAGCCCCGCTTAAAATTGATTAATGGCCAAAAAACGAACAAAATCCAAATCAAAAAAAACTGCCACAACTGCCAAGAAGAAGGTTTCCTTTAAGCCTTCCAAGCAGAACAAGATTATTTTTGGTAGCCTTTTGATTGTTCTAAGCATTGCTCTTTTCTTCTCTTTTATGTCATTTTATTTTACATGGCAGGAGGATCAGAGTATGCTGTCCCAGTTTGCGGACCGCAATGCCGAAGCCAGTAATTTACTGAACAAATTCGGGGCAAACGTAAGCCACTTTTTCATGTACAAGGGCTTTGGCCTGGCCTCTTTTATATTTCCCATCTTATTGGCCATTACTGGGCTTTATCTATTTCTTGGCCTAAACGGAACACGTTTGATCTCTAAATGGATTTGGGGCTTGGTCGGGGTTATCTGGGTGTCCGTTGCCCTAGGTTTTTTCGCTGCCGAGTTTCCGCTACTGGGAGGACTCATTGGTTATGAAATGAACGATTTTCTCCAAGATTATACGGGCAAGATCGGTGTGTTCTTGATTCTGATATTTGTTTTGATGGTGATTTTGGTAAGGCTGTTCAATTTTACACCCGAAGGATTCGCCAATTTCTTCAAAAGGCAAAAGCAAAAAATCAAGTCGGACTTTAATGAAGAGCCATCAACCCAAACCACTACGGAATCCACATTGGATAATGACGAGGGAAGCATTGAGCTGACCACAGAGGATACCGTTCCCGAAAAAATAGATACCTACACCCATAAAAAGGATATTCCTCCTTTGGATGAAGCAGGACTTGATGTCAACATTCCAGAAGAAGAGGAATCCGATATCGACCTAAAGGTCGAAGAAACCACCATAGAGGAAGAAACCGATGCCAAAGCCGCCAAGTTGGTAGAGGATTTTGGGGAATTTGACCCCAAATTGGAATTAGGCAACTACAAATTCCCAACATTGGACCTATTGGAGGCCCACGGAGCTTCGGGGGGCATTACCATTAATCAAGAAGAGCTTGAGGAAAACAAGAACCGGATTGTAAGCACCCTCAAAAACTATAAAATCGGAATTGCCCAAATCAAAGCGACCATTGGCCCAACGGTAACCCTATACGAAATTGTTCCCGAGGCTGGAATCCGTATCTCAAAGATCAAAAATTTAGAAGACGACATCGCCCTGTCCTTGGCTGCATTGGGAATCCGTATCATTGCCCCTATCCCCGGAAAAGGAACCGTGGGTATAGAGGTGCCCAACAAAAACGCGACCATTGTTTCCATGCGCTCGGTAATCGCTTCCAACAAATTCCAGAAAGCGGAGATGGAACTGCCCATCGCTTTCGGAAAAACCATCAGCAACGAGACTTTTGTTGTGGACCTGGCCAAAATGCCACACCTGCTCATGGCTGGTGCTACCGGTCAGGGTAAATCGGTAGGGTTGAATGCTGTCATCACCTCCCTACTTTATAAAAAGCATCCCGCGGAGGTCAAATTTATCTTGGTCGACCCGAAAAAGGTGGAATTGACGCTGTACAACAAAATTGAGCGTCACTTTTTGGCAAAACTGCCCGATTCCGAGGAAGCCATCATTACGGACAACACCAAGGTGATCAACACGTTGAACTCCCTTTGCATTGAAATGGACAACCGTTACGAGTTGCTCAAATCAGCTATGGTACGGAACGTAAAGGAGTATAATACAAAATTCAAAGCCAGAAAATTAAACCCGAACGACGGGCATAAATTCTTGCCTTACATTGTACTGGTCATAGACGAATTTGCCGATTTGATCATGACGGCTGGCAAGGAAGTGGAAACACCTATTGCCAGATTGGCACAATTGGCCCGTGCCATCGGTATTCACTTGATCATAGCCACGCAAAGACCGTCGGTGAATGTCATCACAGGTATCATTAAGGCCAACTTCCCAGCAAGGATAGCGTTCAGGGTAACCTCAAAAATTGATTCCAGGACCATTTTGGACGCACAGGGAGCCGACCAACTTATCGGACGAGGTGATATGCTCTATACGCAAGGGAATGATGTAACAAGGCTACAATGTGCCTTTGTGGATACGCCAGAAGTGGCTAAAATAACAGACTATATTGGGTCACAACGCGCCTACCCGGAAGCACATCTATTGCCAGAGTATGTGGGCGAAGAATCTGGCACAAGTCTTGATAATGATATCGCGGACAGAGATGCCATGTTCAGGGAAGCTGCGGAAGTAATTGTAACGGCCCAACAAGGCTCGGCCTCTTTGATACAACGAAAATTAAAATTGGGGTACAATAGAGCTGGTCGAATCATAGATCAGTTGGAGGCTGCAGGAATTGTAGGCCCTTTTGAAGGAAGCAAGGCGCGACAAGTTCTGGTTCCCGATATGTATTCCTTAGATCAACTATTAGAAAATGAAGCAAAATAAGACCATGATCAAGAAAAGTATTCTTTTAATAGCATTGTTTACCGTAGGGCTATTTTCCTATGGACAAAACTCAGATAAGGCCAAAGCGCTTTTGGACGAAGTATACAACAAAGTGCAGAGCTACGACAATATCTATATTGACTTCCAGTCCACTTTGGAAAACACCGAAGCTAATTTAAAACAGGAAACCAACGGAAATGTCACACTCCAAGGAGAAAAGTATTTGTTGAATTATTTCGGGGCCACACAACTGT
The DNA here is from genome assembly GCF_017313275.1 of Flagellimonas profundi. Lineage (GTDB taxonomy): Bacteria > Bacteroidota > Bacteroidia > Flavobacteriales > Flavobacteriaceae > Flagellimonas > Flagellimonas profundi. The sequence continues at coordinate 1,249,748 of NZ_JAFLNM010000001.1, forward strand.
ACGACGGAAACAAAGTATATACCGTGGTTCCAGAAAACGAAGAGGTGACCATTGAGGACGTAAACGAGGATGAAGACAACGTGAGTCCATCTAAAATGTTGACCTTCTACAAAACGGGACACAATTACCAATGGGACATACTTCAAAATGTAGGTGGTAGAAAAATTCAATATGTAAAATTGATTCCGATTGATTCCAATACAGAAATCAAATCAGTTTTATTGGGGATCGATACGCAAACAAAGCATATCTACAAGCTGATTCAAACAGGCAATAACGGAACCAAAACCACCATTACCGTTAATTCTTTCAAAACCAATCAGCCCATATCAAGTACTCTGTTTACCTTTGACGAGAAAAAGTACGAGGACAAAGGGTACTATATCATAAGAAACTAGGCATTGAAAATACTTGATCAGTATATACTAAGAAGATTTCTTTACAACTTCTTCAGTTCTTTTTTCATTCTGATCGTCATATTCATCTTTCAGGGAATATGGCTGTTCATCGATGATTTGGCGGGAAAAGGACTGGGCATGGTTATTATTGGCAAGTTTATTTTCTACTTTATCCCTACATTGGTGGACAAGGTACTGCCCCTTACGGTACTCCTCTCCTCCATCCTTACCTTTGGTACATTTGCGGAAAACTACGAGTTTGCCGCCATGAAAGCATCTGGGATATCGCTCCAACGTGGGATGCGAAGTCTAATCGTATTTGTACTCTTCTTAGGTTTAGTAACCTTCTTTTTTGCAAATGATGTGATACCGAAATCTGAGCAAAAAATGTTCAACCTTAGGCGAAATATCGCTAAAGTAAAGCCTGCAGCTGCCATCACCGAAGGGGTTTTCAGTGATTTTGAAGGGACTGGCGAGGGAATGAACATAAAAGTGGATAAAAAATACGGAGAGCAAGACCGTTTTTTGGACAATGTCATCATCCATAAAAAAACAGAACAGAACATCAACAACACGGTGATCAAGGCAAAATCAGGGGAATTGATCAGTAGTGAGGAATCCGATATTATTCAACTGGTATTGAAGGATGGACATTATTATGAGGAAGTTTTGCCAAAAGACTCCAAAGAAAAGCGGAAACAGCCTTTTGCTAAGTCGAATTTCGAAACCTACACCATTAATATTGACATTTCGGAGCTCAATGAACAAGATTTGGAAGAGGATCAAAATATCACCACAAATAAGATGAAAAACGTAGGGCGACTCATCAAGGATATTGATTCTCTGCGCGAAAACAACTTGGAAAAAGTAGCGGCATTCTCCAAAAACGTAGTGAACCGCATGGGAGCTTTTCAAAATACCGTACCTCAAGACAGTACCCAGAAAAACTTGGACCCCATTAAACGAGACACTATAGAAGAGGCCAAACAAGATTCCATTAAAACTATAGATGAGTTCATCAAGAGTTTAGTGCAGTGGGAGCAAATTCAAGTAATGAAAAAAGCCCAAAACGAGGTTTCCAGTATCTTAAATACAGTAGTTGCCAAAAAAGATGAGCTGCAAAGTAGATATAAGTTCTATAACAGTCATATTTTATCGCTACACCAAAAATATGCGCTTGCACTTTCCTGTATTATTTTGTTCTTTGTAGGAGCGCCTTTAGGGGCCATAATCCGCAAAGGAGGGCTGGGATTGCCCATGGTAGTTGCGATCATCTTATTTTTGACCTATTATTTTATTGGGGTCTTTGCAGGTAACTATGCCAAAGAGGGAAACATTCATCCCGCCATAGGGGCTTGGCTACCCACATTGATCATGTTGCCTCTGGGCATATCGTTAACCAGACGTGCCACTGCAGATAAAGGATTAATCGGGTTTGGTCATTTTATTGACCGTATCAAATCAATATTTAAAAAGAAAGCAAAAGAAGCTGAAGACCAATGATCGCCAAAGACAAAAAAATACAGCTAAATGCCATAGAAGAAGCCATTGCCGATATTAGACAAGGTAAGGTGATTATTGTTGTGGATGATGAGAACAGGGAGAATGAAGGTGATTTTTTGGCAGCCGCTGAACTGATCACCCCAGAGACCATCAATTTTATGGCCACCCATGGTCGAGGACTGATCTGTGCCCCACTTACCGAAGGGCGATGCAAGGATTTGGGACTCCATAAAATGGTAAACCACAATACCGATCCGTTAGAGACGGCCTTTACGGTTTCCGTAGATTTAAGGGGCAATGGGGTAACCACAGGGATTTCGGCAGCTGATAGAGCAAAAACAGTTCTCGCACTCACCAATAAAACCACAAAGTCACATGAGTTGGCCCGACCCGGACACATTTTTCCCCTAATTGCTAAAGAAGGTGGCGTTTTACGCCGAACAGGGCACACCGAAGCCGCGATTGATTTTGCACGACTGGCCGGATTGGAACCTGCTGGAGTAATTGTGGAAATTATGAACGAGGATGGCTCCATGGCCAGACTGCCACAACTACTTAAAGTTGCCAAAAAGTTCGATCTTAAAATTGTTTCCATCGAGGATTTGATTGCCTACCGTATGGAGCACGATAGCTTGATCGAACTTAAAGAAGCCTTTACCATAAACACTAGATTTGGTGAGTTTAGATTACGGGCATACCAACAAACCACCAACAACCAAGTCCATATTGCTTTGCTCAAAGGAAATTGGAAAAGTGGGGAACCCGTGCTGACCCGCATCAACTCTACGTTGGTAAACAACGATATGTTGGGAACCTTGACCAACAATCCGGATGAAGGCTTACAACGTATGTTCGATGCGTTGAACAAAGAGGAAAAAAGCGCCATGATCTTTATAAATCAGGGCAACCAATCCATGAATTTGTTGAGCAGGTTATCCGAATTCAAAAAATTACAAAAGGAAGGCATAAGCAAAGCGCCCAAAATTGAAATGGACAACAAGGATTTTGGTATCGGTGCCCAAATTTTGCACGACCTTAATATATCGAAGATTCGATTATTGACCAATTCCGGTCAAACCCGACGTGTGGGAATGGTAGGTTACGGCCTGGAGATTGTGGAGTATGTAAAATATTAAAGAACCGACTTAATAGCCTCCACCATTTTACTGGCCCGATCGGTTACTTCCTCTTCCGACCATCCTAATTTGATCAAGCAGGAAATATTTCTGGACATCCATTTATCGGATTCGGAGAAATCAGCCTTGCTGTAATCGGGCAAAGACTCTTGGACATCTTTTGGTAGCCTGCCCAAGGATTTCATTTCGGTCAAATGCTCCCACTTTTTGTAATAATGCCAATTGTTGTTGTACCAATAAAAACAACCATCAACACCGGCTTCGCTCAAAGTTTGATGCGCCTTTTGGGCAAAATCCTCGCTTGGCAAAAAGAAATTGAGAAAAGAATAGTTCTCCTCGCCTCCATCTGGCACCGTTCTAAAAACAATTTCAGAAATAGTTGACAATGCATCCCGTAAAATGGTATAATTCCTTTTTTGAATGCCGACAAACTCATCCAATCGGGCCAATTGGGCTACTCCTACAGCAGCGTTCATCTCCGAGATTCGGAAATTGTATCCTAAAAATGGATGTTCTTCTGCTCCTCGATTATTTCCAACATGATCATGACCGTGATCGGAGTATTTATGTGCATTTTCGTAGTAATTTTTATTATCTGTAATTACCGCCCCTCCTTCTCCGCAGGTAATGGTTTTTACGTAATCAAAAGAAAAGCATCCAAGGTCGCCAATGCTGCCCAAAGGTTTTCCATTGTAAGTGCCGCCAATAGCTTGGCAAGCATCTTCGAGCAACAAGAGCCCATGTTTGTCACAAATGGCCTGCAAAGCGTCCAAATTGGCCATGGAACCGCACATATGCACGGGCATTACCACTTTAGTTTTGGGTGTGATGGCTTTTTCCACCGCTTCGGGCTTCAAGGTAAGGGTTTCGTCAATATCGACCAAAATCGGCACAGCCCCGAGGGCTAGAATGGATTCAAAACTGGCAACAAAGGTAAAGGTGGGCATAATTACTTCATCCCCCGCTCCAATGCCGGCACTTGCCAATGCAACCGTCAAGGCTGCTGTACCACTGCTTACGGCATGGGTATATTTAGCTTGCATACGCTTGGACAGACCGGCTTCAAGTTCCTTGGTTTTCCAATGTCCGTTGCGCATGCCATCGAACCCATAGCGCATCAGCACTCCAGAGTCCATTACATCTTGTACTTCTTTTCTTTCCTTGTCTCCAAAAAGTTCAAATCCAGGCATATTACTTTATCAAAAAAATGTTCAACTACAATAATCATCACTTAGAATATAGTTGCAGATCCAATCCATTAATTGGTCTCCAAACCATAGTTTGACAGCCATCACGATTACGGCAACCACTAAAAATGTTTTTATAAATCCATCGCCTTTTTTTACGGAGAACCTACTGGCGAACCATGCTCCCGAACCGTTACCGATGGCCAGTATAAACCCCAGTTTCCAATCAATCTTATCATTAAAGGCGAAAACGGCCAAGGCGGCCAACATGTATATAAACACAACCGCAACTTTGGTGGCATTGACCCGAACCAAGTTCATTCGGTTGTAAAAATGCATGAACAACATCATTAAAAAACCAAGACCGGCGTTTATAAAACCTCCATAAATTCCAAAGAAGAAAAATACGATCAAACTTACCCAAAGATATTTGCCTGTAAGTCGTTCCTCTAATTCCCCCACCCTCATCTTGGGTTTAAATATGATAATGAGCACTACGGCCAGCATTACAATGGCCAAAATCCTATTAAAGGTTTCCCCATCTATATCCACGGCAATATAGGCCCCTATAATAGATCCCAAAAAGGCAGCGATTCCCAAATATATATTAAGGGGATAGGTAGAAATGCCCTTGCTCTTAAAACCGGCAGTTGCCATGGCTGTTTGGATAACAATAGCGACTCGATTGGTACCGTTCGCCACGGCGGGCGGCAAGCCTAAAAAGATAAGTGTGGGCAAAGACAACAGAGACCCACCTCCTGCTACCGTGTTTATAAATCCGACCGCAAAACCTACAGCCACCAAAAGCAAATAGTGGTACCATTCTAGCATAAAAACAAAGGTATGACCATTGTTTTTAACCCACCAACTGATTTTTACAAACTTTTATATAGTTGAGGTAAAATGATTTGAACCAGTGAATTAAACAATAATGCAAAAAGGTCTTTTGGGATAACAAAAAGCTTTATATATTTGCACCCGCTTAGGAGGAATGGCAGAGTGGTCGAATGCGGCAGTCTTGAAAACTGTTGAGGGTCACACCTCCGGGGGTTCGAATCCCTCTTCCTCCGCTGAGAAATAACATCTCAACACATTAAACCCTGTAAATTATTGATTTACAGGGTTTTTATTTTTTTTGATATCAAATGATATCATTAAATATCATCCTAATAGGTGCCCAATTCGGTGTCACCTGTAATCTTACCAAAAAGGGACACCTAATACCATTTAAAATATTGTTAATCAATTTATTACAGGAATTATTTTTTAATATTTTTTTACTAAATTCAAGGTAAATAATGTTAAAATAGGTGTCCCTTTTATGTTATCTCTCTTATTCTACATCAAAAAGCACAAAACCGACAAAGTAGGTCGGGCAATGATCTATATCAGAATCACTGTAAATGGAAAGCGTTCCGAATTCAGCACAGGTCGCAAAATTTATCCCAACACTTGGGATGCCACAAATGGAAAGGTGTTGGGGTTCTCGCAAGAAGTACGTCAACTGAATTCGCAATTAATGAAAATACGTACCGACCTGTTTCGGCATGCGGATAAATTGAAAGACAAGGGCCGACCATTGACCGCTGTTTCACTTAAAAATTCTTACCTAGGTGTCGATAAGCCCTCAAAAATGTTATTGGAAATCTTTCAAGAGCACAATGACAGGGTTGAAAAATTAGTTGGGAAAGATTTTGCTCCAGGTACAGCAGAACGATACAAAACCGCAAAAAGTCATTTGGCCGAATATTTACAGAACGAGCTTCGAAAGAAAGATGTTCCAGTCGTGGATGTAGACCATTCCTTTATTTCTGGTTTCGAATATTATCTAAAGACAAAAAGAAAGTGCAGCCATAACACGGCCATCAAATATGTGGTGAACTTTAAAAAGATCATTAGGATTGCCTATGCCAATGGTTGGATCAGAACAGACCCCTTTGCCAATTGGAAAGCACGATTGAAAACGGTTGAGCGGGAATTCCTGACCGATGAAGAGCTTCAACGACTGATGAATCATGCTTTTACAAATGAGCGATTGGAGCATGTAAGGGATTGTTTTGTTTTCTGTTGCTTTACCGGATTAGCCTATGCAGACGTAAAAAAACTTACCCATGATGATTTTGTGATAGGGATTGACGGAGATCTTTGGATAAATACCAAACGTACCAAAACAAAAACCAAAAGTAACATTCCTGTTCTTCCCACTGCATTGATGATTCTCGAAAAATACGAGCACAGTTCCTTACTTGTAGATAAAAAGGTACTACCCGTATTGACCAATCAAAAAATGAATGCCTATTTAAAGGAAATAGCAGACCTTAGCGGAATCAACAAACACCTGACCACACATTTGGCTAGGCATACTTTTGCAACTACCGTAACACTTTCCAATGGCGTCTCCATCGAATCGGTAAGTAAAATGCTGGGGCATAAATCACTTCGAACCACACAACATTATGCGAAAATATTGAACCGTAGGGTCAGTGAGGATATGCAACTGTTAAAAAAGAAGTTGAGTTTCCAAGAAAAAGTTAAGTCAAAAAATGCTTGATATCATTATCCTATAATTATACATAACTCAAACACAAAGCAACTAAGTTCCAAAAAAAATTAAAAGTCAAGTTTTTTTCGCAAAAAACTTGACTTTCGTTTATGAAAGTATTCACAAAGCATATGGTGGGATTTGTTGGGACATCCACTATCCTAACCAAAAAGCTGCATACTTTTATTCTTGGCGATTCGCCGTGCCAGACTATGGCTCATAATTGTTTTTAAAATTGTTTTTTTTCGTTCTTCCGAATTACTATTTCTATATTTTTGAGAGAAGTTGTTTTTTTATGATCTCGTAGGCGTTTCTTTGGTCATATTCAATGCCGGGCCTTAACAGCGCATAGATATCACCTCCAAAATCCGGAGCCTCTATTTTTTCATCCATATTTAACAAGAACTGTTTTTGTGTTGGTGATTGCCCTCTAGAAAAATCCATATAGTGCTTGTATATAGATATCAATTTATCTGTATCAACATCCAGTAGACTTATTGCATGGTTCAAGTCGAATAAATCCCGCCCCTTTCTGCGTTGATATAATGCTCGTAGTTTTGTGGCCAACAACTCCTCAATAGAAAAGGAATTCATGGTACAACTTCCAGAAAACCAACCGTTTTCCATACTATGCTCTAACTCGGTATAGCCCATGACAGTAAAGTGTTCTCGAGTATTGATTTCAATCTTCAACCGCATGTTGACAACCGGTGGAATTTCAGATTCAAAGCGGTAGGTCGCCGTATTCATATTAACATTCTGCTTAATGTTTCTTTTGGTTCCCAAAAAATCAAGCTGCTTTCCTATAGCTTGCAAAATTGGCTTTATGGGGCCCTTCTTTATCTGAACCAAATCAATATCCTCGGAATAACGGGCTTGGGGTTTCAAATAGATTTTATGTAAGGCCGTACCACCACGAAACGCTACATGCTCCTTTAAAAAAGGGTCCGAAAACAAAGCCACCAAAGCGCGCTCTATGACCAAGTCCTGTTCCACTTGTGCGTCTGTCGGCCATGGGGCGTTTGCTTTCCATTCGGTAATATATCTCCTCGGTATCATGAAAAATCCAGTTCAGTATTCATGATCAAGTTCCATTTATCATCCATGAAACCACTCTTGTTTTTGTGGGACAATGATAATGGAGCCGTATTGGTTTTATTTGCCCTCAAAAAATTGGATAGATTATCTACAAGTTTAGTTTCTGACAACTGCTCCAATAGATAGCCCAATCGCTGTAAGGTGGGTAGGGATGATTCCTTGGCAATAGCTAAAATTCTTGACGACTTAAAATTCTCGCTTAGTTCTTCTAGAACCGGAATCACTCTATTTAATCCTCCTATTTGCTTATGATAATGTACTAAATCTACAGCAGTCAATTCAGGGCTTGAGACCAAGACATATCCGGCATCGGTTTTCTTTTGCTCCAACCAATCGCCCCTCCAAGAACCTTTCGTAAAAAATTTTAAATGTTGATTTTTGGTCTTGATGTCCCTAAGTGCCGGTTTTTTAATAATAATCTGCGATTGCATCGGCTGTTGGTGTCCTGCGCCATGAAGTGCAGCAGCAGAGTATAGCCCAAGATAGTATTCCCGATTAAGGAAATTCATCATATCATCTAAATAATAGATAGTGGGCAATATTCCCATATGGGAATATTGAGGAGGGATAATTACATAAAATTCCTTTCGTACCTGGGCAAGTTTGTTCTCCTTTTTTAAACGGTGTAGTTTTTGGGCTATCGCGTTTTCGTTGGGGCCAAAGCGTTTCCTAAGCTCATGCAGACTAACAGAATACCTGCCTTGAGCTTGGATTTCATATAAATAATCTGAAATATCGTGGCCTATCACCTCAAATCTGTTTGCGTAAATTTATGATAAATGTAGTTAATCGCAAACAAATATATAATAAGTCTACTCAAAATTACGGTTTCAGCTTAGATAAACCCCAAATCCTTACCTCCAACTTCAGCGCATGGACCCTGGCCTATTTTTGCAGCGATTCGGAAAGATAAGCGTAAAGCAAAAATAGGCTAGGGCGCTGTCCTACTTTTTGCCTTTTACCTCCAGCCATTTTTGGTAGAGTTCCTTTGCCTCTGGGCTTTCTTTAAAGAATGTCCCGTAGTGTTCAATTGCATCATCCTGACCTTTGATGAATGCTGCCTCTTCTTTCTTGGAAATTCTTGATACCTGATAGATGGAAAAACCAAGGACCAACAGGACCGTGACCAACAACCCCCAAGTAAGTTTTATGGCCCAACTGGGCAAGAGAACGGACCGCTCTACTTTATGAAGAATCCTTTCCATCAGTCTTTGTTGTTCCTTAATGTTGTTATTTTGGTTGTTGCCATAGTCTTTTAGAAGCGCATTTAATTCGCTGGTATCTGGCCTTAATGGATGGTTTTTGAAATACTCATGAACCTTTTCCAATCGGCCGATACTCCTTTCAAATCCGTTGATCTCCTCTGTCAACAGTTCCGCTATTTCATCCATTTTTGCCATGATGTTATGTTTAAATTCCTATTCCTGTGTCCCTGACCACCTTGATGGCCAATTTGATGGTTTTCTTTATGATGGTCTGGGTCAGACTTGTTGGGACATTCACTGTCCTGCCCAAAAGCTGCATGCTCCTGTCCTTGGCAATCCGCTGTGCCATATTTCTTTCAAAGTTCATTTGACGGGCAATCCTGCCCATGGACATGGACCGGTGCACCTCGCTTCCCTTGAGATTGGTTCCCTTATACTCAAAACGGAAGCCCTGTAACTGGTTCTGCCTGTTGATGCTGGGAATGACCTTTACATTGTTCTGCTCCATGGATTTGATGTACTGGTCAAAATCCCTTGGCCGTTCCCTGGCCATGACCTTTTCATGGATCTTTTGTATTTCAGAGCGGACATGTTGCATCCGGTAGAGTTTTTCCTGCTGTACCTCCCTTACCGTGGTCAGGTCCATTTGTTTGGCCACCCGCTCCGCCACTTGTTGGCTCCGCTTCCCGATAAAGCTGTCGTTATAGGCCTTGCCCTGAAAGTTTATCCGGTTCACATACAGGTGGACATGTACGTGTTCCTTATCCCTGTGTACAAAGGCCACAGCCTGTCGTTCCTTCAACCTCATTTCCTTAAGGAACCGTTCGGTCATTTCCTTGAGCCGTTCGCTTTCGAATTTCCTGCCGTCCTCGATGGTGGGACTGAGCACAAAGCTGAGCGTGTTCTTACGGCACAGTTCGTTCTGTTCTTGGATGACCTTGAACTCCTCGGTGATCTCTCTTGGGGTCTCCCCCGCCAGATATTGGCTGTGGATGATCTCCGATTCCTTCTCCTCGTTCATACCGTAGCTCATGGAGGCTGCGGTGTGCGATATGGATTTCCCCATGCCTATCATTTCTTGAAATTTAAAAGGTGTTGTCTTATCTCTTTGGCCAGCTGCGCCGTTTCCTCGGCCAACCTGGGGTTCCGCTTCCGGAACATATTGGTGATCAGCCTAAAATTTCGTTGGTATTTGACCAATAGCTTATAGGCCTCTATCTGTTCGTCCGTCATCCGCTCCACGATACGGTCATCGAAGGCCGCACGGCGACAGTACTCGCTGACGGAAAGACCGCTTTTCCGGGCCTTGACCTTCAGCAGTTTCTTCTCGTAGACCGAGCACCGGAACTGGACGAACTCTTTCTTCATTTTCACATCATCTTTTGCGACCTTCGGGAGCAAAAGCAAGATTTGTCATGACAATGACACATCTTGAATTCGTTGCCGAACTTCATTCTTCGCGCTTTTTACCTTCCATTCGTTGATATCCTTGAATCCTTCATAGGGAGAGGACATATCCCTACTGTTCGGGCACTTTTCCAATAAAAGTTCCGTCATCCCCATTCCCGTTTTGTCCCTATCAAGAAACAGCTCCACATTTTCATATTCCCCTACTTCTTTTATCATTCGTTTTGCAAAGGCCGTGGTGTTCAATACCAGAAGGTCATGGCTGTTTACGATATCCGGCTTCAGCTCCAATAGGGTGAGCATATCGAACATGCCCTCGGTAATGGTCAAGTTTTTGGAATCGTTCTTTATCAATGAAACATCCTTTGGCGATGTGGACCCTTTCCAATAGCTGTTCCGCAGCTCCCAGCCTCCAGACCTGTTCTGGAGTCCGATGCCAAAGTATATCCGCTCCCCTATTCGATAATGTATCTCCTTGCAAAGTTTTCTGGCTGTTGTGATCGAGATCTTTCTGGAGCTCAGATAGTTTTGTAGGGCCCGGTGTTCGATTTCCTCTTCCTGGATGGTTTCAATCGGATTGGACCGGTGTTCTGTTTTGGTTGGATTCGGCCGCCGGTGAAAAGAAAAATGGTCCATGTTCCCGGACAATCGTTCCAATGCCTCCTTTACGGAACAGTTCTCCATTTTCATGATAAGGTCTATGGTACTGCCCCCTTCGAAGGTCCCGAAGTCTATCCAATAGTTTTTCTTCAATGATACCTTGAAAGAGGCTTGGGTCTCGATCCGGAACGGGCTGAGGAACCAAGCTTCTTTTTCCGTTTTCCGGATTGGAAAGTGCCCCAAATTGGCAAGCGTGGAAACGATGTCAATGTTGCGGGCTTTTTCGCAGTCCAATCTCTTTTCTTTCATGGTTCTGTTTTTAATCGATTTTTGATGATTTGATGACAAACCTCTGGGAGACCCTGTAAATACTGGTTGTTCCCCCGTCATCATTTTGTCATCGTTTCATCACTTTTGTTTTTTTCTTCATTGTCCCTGTCATCATTTTTTATTTTGATGACAGAATGATGACAAAGTGATGACAGCCTAAACCCTTATAAACACTGGGCTTATATCAATCTGTCATCAAATCATCAAAATTTTGGACCAAAAAATTCTTTTTTATGGTAAAGTACCTTCCCTTGGCGTCCTCGGTGTTGATCTCGCCGTTGTTCCAAATGGTGATTTTTTGGTACTTGTTTGAATTTGGCTGGTTGTCCAGTTTCCAATCCTTTTTCAGCAACCGCCTCAATTGGGTCAGGTCGGTCTTGACCCGTGTGCGGTTGAGCATGTGCAGGGCATCGATGGGACAAAGGTCCACCGAGTCCATCTCGAACTTTTCCATGGCACTGAGCAGTAGACTGGCCAGTTCCTTCTCCACCCTATTTCGGTTATTGTTCACCAGCTTCTTAAGGGCAGGGGTATAAACCTGTTTAGCTGTGAACCACATTCGGGTTCTTTGTTTTGTGCTGTATTCCCTTTTTGAAAGGAAATCCAAAAAAGCGGGCACTTCCTTGGACAACTGGTCCAAGAAATCGGTGTCCTCCCTTTTAAGTGAAGGAATCTTTCTAACCCAGAACCTGGTCTCATGGGCATCGATCTTGATGAAACTGTCCTCGTTATTACTGCAGAGGATAAATTTTCCAAAGAATTCCACTTCCCTTTTGTCCTTGCCCTTGGCCTCCAGCTTGTTCCTGTTGGTGGTACTCAGATATTTGATGCGCTCGGTGAGCTCCTCCTTGTTGAACAGCACCTCGTCCACGCATATCAACAGCTTGTTGGCCCAGTCCGCATTGAACTGGCTTGCAAAGCTGTCATTGGTCAGATAGGTAAGGTTGTTTCCGAAGATTTCCTTGAGCCATTTGAGAAAGGTGCTTTTCCCCGTGTTCCTTTCGGCGGAGACCAGACAAAGGATGGGGAGCACCTGCACCGGTCTTTGGTACAGGAGTTTCAGATAGTCCAGTCCCAGTTCCAGTTGGTTACCAAAGATATGCCCCAAAAAGGCCCATGTTCTTTTGATGCTTCCCTCTTTCGGTTCGTGCGCCAAAGGGGAATAGGTGTTGTAGAAACCGTGGTGCTCTTTTTTAAAATCGACATGACAGGGAATACAGGCGAACCCGTCATATTTGGGAACCTTGCCCAGATAGTCCTTGCCATGGTCCTGTTTTATGATATGCTCGTTCCACGGGAGCAGCTGCTCGTTGAAATGTCCGGAAATGGTCGGAATCCTTACCAACTTGTAAAAAGTGGTCCCGACCCTTATGTAGGGTACTGTTTCCATATTGGTGCTTTTTGGAATTTTGTGATTACTTCCACTTTTGGTGAATCCACAAATAATTTAAAGATGAATACGCGACTAAGGATTTGAATCCACAATCGTTTCGCTTTCCGGCAATGGCTTACTTTGGTTCTGTAGCAACCAACTGACTATCTTTTCCCTTTCAAAGAATATAAGTTTTCCATTGGGCTTGGAGTGCGGGATTTGCCCCGCAGCGGTAAGCTTGTACAGATAACTTCTTGATATGCCGGTGTAATCACAGGTCTCATCAAAGGTCAGTACTTCTTTATTGGCTATCATAAGTCGTTCCAAACGGTCAAGCCGTTCGAGTATCAAAAAATTGTCCATTTTGTTCCTTTTAACGATTAGAAATGAACAAAAGCGCTTTTGTTTTCCTTTGAAGAATTCTTTGGATAAAGATAATAGAGGGCGGAGGGAAAGTAAGGTTTATGGATTGAATTTTATCCACAAAAAATTGATGTGCAAACACTTACATCATATCAGTTCATATCAAACCAAATGAAAAATGGCAAATAAAATTTTGTTCTAAATCAAATCAAATGACATCAATCGAATTTTCTTAGAATACAAGGATATTGAGTTATCAACAATTGAAATAAACAGATATAAAATTTTGGGCACCAATAAACGATTGATTATTGGATGAAAACATTCAGGTAGCTCTGGAATACTGTCTCGAAAAGGGTTAGCTTTTTAAACCTGTTCACTTTACTTCAAAAAAAAGCACCCCGTTTATGAGGTGCTTTTATGTATTTACAAGTAGGAGAATTGACTAGTTTCCTTCACTCAAAGAAAAGCTGCCATCACCACTAAAAGATTCTACTGTAATCGTTACGGTCCATATTCCGGAAGTGCCTGCGTCGGTTACTCCAGAGAAAGAATCGGGCTCAACCGCACCGTTCAATGATCTATTCAACACGATATTTGCATCTGCATCTGTTACCACCATATTGAAGGTACCTTCCGTAGTCGCAGTGATATCGGCATTATAATCCGCTGTACTGAGGTTGTTGTTCCAGCTGAATATACGGGTGGTAGAACCACCGTTGCCGGTAAAACTTGCATCGATGTCACCATTGAAATCCGACCGGTCACCAACGGTAAAGTCGGAAGGGCTTGTTCTTAATGTTGTTCCATTGACCGTTACACTCGCAAAAGGGTCATCATCTTTGCTACAGGCAATGACGGTAAGGACCATTACTCCGGCTATTAAGTATTTAAATAGATTTGAGGTTTTCATACTTTACTATTGATTAATTAAGAATTGTTGTTTTATAGTTTCCATAGGTTAAACAATCATACTAACGAATTCCCTACCCTGATGATATAAAATCATCTTTTTTTGTTGTGAATCGTGCCCTAATAGTTGTGAAATCATTTTTTTTAGAATTCGGCTATCTGTACAATAACGGTAAGGATTGGTTGGCAAAAGTTACTATGGCCGGGAATCTGGTTGATAAAAGGAAAAGAAGGTCAAAGATATCCAATGGGTATATAACTTTTTCAAATTACTCAGAAATAAGTGAAAAAACATCGAAATAGTCCAATTTGCAACAAATAATCAAAAACAAATTTGACCTGAGTTTGCGTGCAAATTGCGTGCAAATAAAAAAAGCTTCAAAAGTTAAAAACTCTTCAAGCCCTATAAATCCTAGTGGAGAATACCGGATTCGAACCGGTGGCCTCTTGCCTACCAGGAAAGTTAGGTTTCTTTGATAGAGATTTCATTAAGTGACCTATTGAAAGTTTTTAACATCCTGGTTAAATAGACTTTCTATTTTAAATTTTGATTTCGTTATCTGGTATTACCCAATTTTAAATTCTGTCATTTTGAAGCTCTTTAATTTATTTTAAATCTCATTGTATCCATTTGGCATTTAAAAAGCCCATAATTGTTAAATTACTGTTAAAAAGGTGTCCCTTTCGGTGTCAGTATCAATTCCCCACCCTTTACAACCCCTAAAAACAGTGGTTTTTTCAATTTAAAGAAGACCCTCTTCCTCCGCTTAATTACGTAAAAAGCCCCTTTTTTAGGGGCTTTTGTTTTTTGGGTGCTAGTCTAGTTGACAGAACTTCCAATTTTATACTGATTTAGATTTACAAATCGTTTAGCTGACTCTGTTTTTCAACTATTAATCCAATCGATATTGATCAAAAATATAATTGAATTTACGAAGTCGCTTAGGATTTAACTCCCCTTCTTTCTCTTCATATTCCGTCAAAAACATCACATCTCTCGTGCCAACTATTACATTATCAATATTTTTTTTTCATTCCGGTAGGGTTTATTCAGTACAAGTTGTTTATAGGTAAACCCCAAATTATTTAACATGAAAAATTTTAATGTATCTACACAGAAATCCTTAGCTTTTGTATTATTGCTTTCTTTTATGGGACTTTTCAGTTGTTCCAAGGACGAAATGCCCGAAAACACAGGTAGGCTGAGTGTAAGTGCAAAAAGTACCTTCACAAGTGCTTCCGGAAAGTCTACTACTTCCAAAACGGTCAACAGTGATGTCGTTGTCACTGATTTTCGAATGAACCTTAAGGAATTTGAATTGGAGCTTGATCTTGAAGATTCAGGTGATGACCTAGAAGGCTCCGATGATGATCTATGGGACGACGATGGTTATTACGATTTCGAGGATGAAATTGAACTGGCCGGGCCTTTTGAACTAGACCTCATGGCGGGTCAGATCAGTTTTATCAACGTGACCATGCCCATGGGAAATTTTGAGGAATTGGAGTTCAAGTTTGATGAAAGTACAGATGCCACTAGTGATCTTTTTGGCAAATCGGTACTGATCCAGGGTACCGTTCAGGACACCCCATTTATATTTTGGCACAATTTTGAGGATGAGGTCGAAGTGGATTTTGAAGATCCGACCTTCGATATCGCTATTTCCTCGACCCCCGGGGGCATTGTTATAGATTTTGATCTGAGTTTGATATTTGACGGTACTGCAGGTGTGGACCTATCACAGGCAACCGATGGAAATGGAGATGGCACCATTGAAATCAGTCCATCAGACCCCGATGGAAACAACGATTTGGCACAAAGCATCCGAAATGCCATTAAGGCACACATAGATCTGTTGGACGATTAATTGTGTAACAACAAATAATTTAATCCAATAAAAACCGTACTTACTGAGTTAAACCGGCCTTAGTTGCCTCTGCGACTAGCCAGTTGTGTAAGTACAATGATTCTTGTATCACAGACTTTGGAGTTGATGTGCAGGACCTTGATCAAAACATCAGGAATTTACTTCCAAGGTCTTACATACAAATGAAGATAGAGGGCCGGTAATTACCGGCCCTCTTATCAACTAACTCCACATTTTCACGTTTGCTTTGTTTGGTTGAAAGTTTTTGTAAATCGATACTTCATGATAAATCAAAAACAAGCTCCCAATCAACTTTAATTTTCGTTTTCAATTCGATTCTTCGGCGTGGTTATCCTCCGTTTCTTCCAAAAAAAACAAATTGAAAAATTGTGGTCATTCGGCTACTCCTCAATAACATTCACATAATGCTCATACCTTTCAAAAATTTGGTTCACATAATTATAGGGTTCAATTCCATTCACATAGCCATAGTTAATTGAGGGGTGATTATAGTTTTTAGGATAAGAAAGCTCCAAAAGCATTTCATTGACACTCCCATCCCAAACATTTGGGTCCAACTTGTTCAATGTCGCAAGTTTTCGAGCATCTTTAATGTGGTAGTAACCGCTGTTATAAGCACCCATCGTAAATTTTATGCGCTGAACGGTATCCGTAATCTCCTGAAAATTTTCGTAAATGCTTTTTAAGTATTTAGACCCTGCATTTATATTGTCAACGGGATCCAAGCTGTTTTCCACACCTAATTCCTCAGCTGTGTTTGGCATAAGTTGCATTAGACCTTCTGCTCCTGTCCAAGAGTTGGCTTCTTGATCGAACCGGGATTCTTGATATACCAATGAAGCCAAAAGTCTCCAATCCCATCCCAATTTTTTTGCATTCTTTTTAATTATACTATCATACTTACTTACTTGATGGTTGGTAAGGCTATAAAATTCACTTTTTATGCGACGATTAAAGTTTCGTTTGTTTTTAAAGTATTTATTATAAATCACATAATAGTCGTTTTTTTTCTTCTCGCTTTCAATCCATTTATTGATCTTGGCCAAAAATTCCTTGGAGTTTTTATTTACCGCCCAGGCTATTCGCTGAGAAAAACTAACGGGTACCGACACATCTAAAATTGGAAAGTAGGATGCGTTGATTTGAGCCAGATTTTTATCGGCCAAGGTGTATTTAATTTCCTTGTCTGCAACCATTTTTATAATTTCCGCTGTAGCTAATTTTCCTTTCAGGGTATCTATAACAATAGGCCCCCCAATTTCCTTGGAAAGATTTTGCAAACGGTCGAAGTATGAAGAGCTAAACCTGACCGATACCGTGTCGTTTATTAACTGAACAGGGTCCTGCACCAATCTTTTTTTGATATTATCCAAGGTCAATTTTCTCCAGTTTGATGGCTTTCGCTGCACAAGCACTTGATTGGTCAGATATAGGTAATCCGTAAACGCTGCCTTTTTTTTGCGTTCGGTAGTTATGGCCAAACCATAAGCAACGATATCGACCGTGCCTTTGTTCAACTCTGATAGTAATGAATTCAAGTCTTCTGAAACGGTGATTTCCAACTCAAGATCAAAATGTTCCGCGAGTCTTTCCAACAGTTCATATTCGTAACCCATGGGCCTCCCTTTGTACAAGAAATAGCTTGTACTGCTGTAGGCAAGAAGCGCTCTTAATTTCCCATCTTCTTTTATATCCTCAAAATCCTTGCTTACATGATTTGAATTATCTACACTGGAATCAATTTCTTTGTTTTTGGTATTACAGGCTAGTAAAACCAAACTACAAAGACTTACAATAAAGGTTTTTATTTTCATATTTCAGGGTGACTGGACATTTAAACTTTGAAAGTTTCCTTTTGTATGCACGATCGGTTTTTTATTTCCTTGTCAAATAAATCCATATCATTGATTTTCTGGGTGCTTAATATGAACCCATAAGTGCATTGTGGAAATGGTCTATAAATGTTCAGTCTTTTTGGTTGATTCCTAAAAAATAAATAAAATGGTGGGTTTAATCAAGGTTAAAACTGTTTAAAGAACCGGCGCTAACCTTAATTGGACATCATACATCGGCCTTAACTCGACTTTTTGAAGATGCTAAAAGTGCGAAATAACATTATCTATGACCATTTATTTTTTTGTGAACAAGATTACAATACTGGGTATAAAAGGCCATTTGGGTATCCAATCTGATTTTAGCGATCGTACATATAACACTTTGTTCAATGTACAACTTGTGATAACCATTTGTTTGTGCTGTTGTCCACTAATGTATAAATTACCAGTAATTTCAAAAATGGGTAATCGTCCCAAATTCTGTATTTTGCCGTATTCTAAACGAAATTCAGTTGTTACCAAAAAAGTTCCGTATTGAAGAATTTTGAACAAATCGTTCTTTTATTGATTTCGGGTCAGGGGATTCTTTTAAGTCTTGCCCTATTGTCCACCATTTTAAAAAGAAGGTGGTCAACCTTTTTTTTGGGGCTGATCATTCTGGTTTTTACGCTGGAAATTTTAAACGCTTGGGCCACGGGCATTGGTTACCATAGCACACCACACATGCTCCCTTTTTGGATTCTTGGATCTTATTTGATATTACCGTCAGCGCTTTTCTTTTTTGTGAAAGCCAATACAAAAGCCTCCTTCCTGTTCCGAGGAAAAGATATCCTTTACTTTGTTCCTGCCTGTATTGAAATTGGGTTGGCCGGCTTTGTCTTTTATTCCAATAGGCTTTTAGGCACCGATTATCATTTGATCGAAAATCAATTCTGGTTTTTTCTGACGGAAATACTCCCCCTTATCGGAATGGTCGCGGTTCTGGCATATTTCGGCTTCGTTTTGTTACAATTAACGGCTCAATACAAAAACTATCGTTCAAAGATGGGGTTACAGTCGCTCACCAAGCTGTACATCTTCTTTGCTGTATTCCTTTTCTTGACCCTGCTCTGGGCATTGCAATCCTTTTTCCAAATCGAAGTGTTCAATATTATAAAAACACTGTTGCTGCTGTTCATCTTTGCCATGGGCTACCTCGGTTATTTTCAGCCTCGATTTTTTGATGTCCCCGAAATCATCAAGTTTCAAAAAAGAAAAAACAACTATCCAAACCTGGATGATTCAACGGAATTGGAAAGATTAAGGCATTTGTTCGAAAAAGAAAAGGTTTTCCTGAAGCAAAAGTTGACCTTGGCGCAAGTGGCAGAACAATTGAACCTTCCCGAAAGATATCTTTCTGAACTGATCAATACCCACCACAAAACAAGTTTTAGGCATTTTGTGAACCAGTTTAGGGTAAACGAGGCCATTGAACGTATACAGAATCCACAGCAACGCCATAAAAGCCTTTTGGGAATTGCCATGGATGTGGGCTTTAATTCCAAATCCACCTTTAACCAGTCCTTTAAGGTCCAAACCGGTAAAAACCCCTCGGACTACCTAAACAACAAATAGGTGCGGAAACACGTTTTCGGACGTCCGGAAACCCCCAAAAGGCGATAATGACCAAAAATCAATATTGCTTTGTCCAAAAAAACAAAATGAAACGAATTTCAATCCTATTTACATTCTTATTGCCAATTATTACAAGTGCCCAAATCGGTCCGATCAGATCTTCCAAAATGGACATTGAAGTAAACAAGAACATAGAGTTGTTGGGAATCGGTTACTTTATCGGGTTTGAAGGTATCGATATTGAGAATAAAACCGTGGAGGTCGATGGCAAGACCATACCCAAAAAGGAATGGCATTCTTATGGTTTTAAAATATACCAGCAATTTGAGCCCTATCAGAACAGTGATAATCTACTCAAGGCTTTCTCGGTGGCAGACCACCTGTGGCTCGACTACCTGACCGCATTTTTACTACAACTGGATGATGTGCCGAACGCAAAAATCAACGATGCTCTGGATGTGGGGTACTACCTCAATTTTTCAAAGGATAAAAATCCAGAAGAAGCCTTGAAAAATGCACAGATATTTCTGGAGGGAATGAACGGTTTTGCCCAAGAGATTGATCTTGACTCCTACATGGAAAATGCCAAACCGTATTACGTACAGGCAAAAAAAGAGATTTCCACGACCTTATCCGATAACGGTTTTATCACCGCAATGGAGAAATTCTATAAAAACGAATTCGATTCCTACCGTTTGATACCAAGTTTGACCATACCAAAGGGAATGGGATTTGGAATAAAAAGTGATGATGTGATCTACAGTGTGTTCGGAGCTGTCGACTTTCAACATTTTGAGAATCCCGAAAACTTGGATATG
This sequence comes from Flagellimonas profundi, assembly GCF_017313275.1. Taxonomy (GTDB): domain Bacteria; phylum Bacteroidota; class Bacteroidia; order Flavobacteriales; family Flavobacteriaceae; genus Flagellimonas; species Flagellimonas profundi. The sequence continues at coordinate 1,269,957 of NZ_JAFLNM010000001.1, forward strand.
GGCTTTGCCAATTTGGACAAACTTTCCGAACTCACCATCCATGAGTACGGTCACTCCTTTGTAAACCCCGTGGTTGCAGATCAACCAAACGAATTGTTCAATAAATCGGAGCACCTATTTGCAGCAATAAAGTCAGCAATGGCCGATCAAGGCTACAATACCTGGAAGGCATCCCTTTACGAACATTTTGTTAGGGCAGGTGAAATCATCATTGCGGAAAAAATGGGGAATCTGGAACGTGCAGAGCGTCTGCGATACAATTATATTAACAAACGTAGTTTTAAGTACATCCCGGATATTTTGAACGCGTTGAAAAAATACGATCGGGGAGCATATGATAATTACAGTGAGGCCGTAAAAAAGGGCCTCTTGCTACTTGCCAAGAAGAAATGATGGCATACCATAAGGTAAAAACTCCAGGGCTGTCTTTTTCAAAATTATATGCTTAAATTGAACTGTAATGGAAAGTAAAAAGGAATTACGGACAAGATGTTGGGTCGATATTGACGGGAAAAAGTTTTTTGGGCCAGGACGCGCGCAACTGTTGTTAATGATTGAGAAAAACGGTTCTTTATCCAAAGCTGCCAAAGAAATGGGGATGTCGTACCGGAAGGCATGGGCAATGGTTGAAGACATGAACCAAAGAGGCCAAAAACCTTATGTGGAACTGCATAAAGGCGGTACCAAAGGTGGTGGGGCTGAATTAACAGAGACCGGTAAAAAAGTGCTGATCACCTTCCAAAAAATGAATGATGACATAAATGAAACCCTAGAGCAACATAAGGATGAAATGTTGGGTTTGATTTAAATTTTAATTCCAAAACCGTGTAGCAAAATCAAACGTAATCCCACGTAAAGTACCAAAATACTGGTAAGCACGCCCAAAAACTTAAGATTGAACTTTTTATTGGACAAATAAGAACCAATACTTCCACCAATAACCACGGCAACCACCAATTGCAGCATCAATTCATTATTTAGTTTGAAAGTTCCTGCCACATTGAGGCCGATCAAACCCGAAATGGAATTCACCAAAATAAATACGGAGGCCAAAGAGGCCACCACTCTTGGGTTTGCCCATTTTAAAAGGTTAAGCACGGGGGATAGAAAAATACCACCACCTATCCCCGAAATACCTGAAAGCAAGCCGATACTGCCTCCCAACAGCAACTTTTTAGAGTTGGAAAATTGTTTGGAGTCCAGTTTTTTCTTTGCAAAGCGAAGTAGCATAAAAAAACCTGCCATCACTAAGGCACTTCCCAATACCAGAAAGAACACGGTTTGTGATAAGCGAATTTGAGCTCCTAAATAGGCAAACGGAATGCTCATCACCAAAAAAGGCCAGAACAATTTCATATCAAATACCCTGTTCCTGATAAATACAATGGTTCCAATGGTTACCACACAAATGTTCAAAATAAGTGCGGTGGAACGGATTTCGTAAAAATCGGTCAGGAAAAGGCTTAAAATTGCCAAATAACTGGACCCGCCCCCAAATCCGACCGAGCTATAAAACAATGCGATCAAAAAGAAGACTATGGGCAAATATTCAACGCTCATTCCCTAGGCTATTAATTTGCACTTCACCAAATCGCCTTCGTTCAATACTTCGCCCTCATTTACAAAAGCAAGTGCATTACCTTTTGCCATAGATTGAATCATGGAAGAACCTTGGCCGTCCAAAACTTCCACTTTTCCATCAACAACAGCGGCTTTTAAAAACGATGGACGTCCAAAACGGTTTTCATATGCATGTTTTATGGGGAATTGATAGGTGGGTAGACCATAGTTCCCATACCCTGATAGTTTCTGGAGCAAAGGAAGCACATACACATAAAAACAGGTCAATGAAGATGCCGGGTTACCAGGGAGCGCAAACACAAACTGATTGCCCTTTCTGCCAAAATAAAGCGGTTTTCCAGGCTTCTGAAATACCTTGTAAAACAACTCATTGACCCCATTTTCTTCGAGGGATTGTTTTACAAAATCATAATCGCCTACCGATATTCCACCTGAGATAATCAACACATCACAGGATTCCAATGCGGTCTTAATACCCGCTTTTGTAGCCTCAAAATCATCCTTTATTTGTGTTTTTTGATGGTGCTGAAATCCGAATTGTTGTAACGCTCCCGAAATCGCGTAGCTGTTGGATTCGTATATCTGTCCCGCGGTTTTGGGGTCGCCTGGTTTTACAAGTTCATTTCCTGTAGTGATAATGTTGACCTGTGGCTTGGAAAAAACTTCCAATTGCGACAATCCCAAACTGCCCATCAAAGCCAAGGAGGGTGGATTCAAAATATGGCCCTTTTCAAACACTGCTTGTCCTTCGGTCAATTGGCCTCCTTTTCTTCGAATGTTCTGCCCAGTTTTGGGCATCTCATCAAGATAAAGAATGCTTTCTTTAACGGAGGTTTTCTCCTGCATCATCACGGCCATAGTGTCCTTGGGTACCTTTGCGCCTGTAAAAATTCGAACCGCTTCACCATCTTTCAACGAAACGTCCTTTGAATCGCCAGCGGCCACCTCCCCTACCAATTGGTATTCCTGATAAAGTCCACAAAGGGCATAACCGTCCATCGCGGAATTGTCAAACTCCGGAACGTCAAAAGGGGATACCGTATTTGATGCAAGTGCATAACCGAGTACCTCTTCAAGAGGTTTCGGTTCACTTTTTAAACTAATCTTTTGGTCTTTAATAATGCGAAGTGCTTCTTCAATCGTAACCATTAGCCTCCTATTGAAATCATTGAACGGTTTTGCTCGTAATGGTCGGCGTCCATTTTCACGTCCATGCCATCACGGGATTGCTTTTTGGATTTAATGGCCTCCAAAATGGTGTTTTCAATTTGTTCTCCATTGCGTAAAGGTGTCAACAAATCGGTTTCGGAAGTGGCAAACAAACAATTTTTCATTTTACCATCCGCGGTTAAACGAATCCGGTTGCATTCATCACAAAACGGATTTGTAATCGTACTCACAATGCCAAAACTGCCCTTGTGTCCCTTCACCTTAAAATTGGTGGAGGTACTGTGTTTTGGATTTTGCAAGGTCTCGATTTCACCAAACTTATTGCCAACGGTCTTTAAGATTTCTTCTTTGGATACTCCCTTGCTCCAGTCCCACTTATTGCCTTTAAAGGGCATAAACTCAATGAACTTTGGCGTAATATTTTTATCCTTCGTCAAGGCGATAAAATCATTGATTTCCTTATCGTTCACACCTTTTATGAGTACAATGTTGAGTTTAATGTCCATGTCCATATCCAAGGCCATGTTCAGGTTTCTCATAATTCGCTCGTAATAATCACGCTTGGTAATGAACACAGATTTAGCTTTGTCCAGTGTATCCAGACTAAAATTGATCTTGCGTAGCCCGATTTTGTCAAAAAGGTCCAGGTATTTGTCGAGTACAATTCCGTTGGTGGTCAATTTTAGGGTTACGCCCAGCTTGGCGAGCTCCTCGACCAAATAGCCGAAATTCTTACGAACCAAGGGCTCGCCTCCCGTCAACCGCACGGTATCCACACCCAAATCACGGAATCTCCTTGTCATTTCAATGATCTCTTCCAAGGTCATGATGCTCGGCTTTTCCATCAACTCAATACCTTCTTCGGGCATACAGTAAAAGCACCGCAGGTTGCATCGGTCTGTCAATGAAATCCTGAGATAGGTATGTGGCCTACCGAAATTGTCTATTATTTGTGGTTTTGTATCAATCATGTCTTTTTCCTTCTATCACTTTAAATGCATGCAGCACATGGGGGAAAATCGCATCCATTGATTCCGCTGCTCCTTTGGTGGAGCCCGGCAGCGCCAAAATAAGTTTACCGTCCTTGATGCCCGCAATGGAACGCGAGAACATCGCATACGGCATTCGATTTTGCCCGTAGTTTCGCATTTGTTCTTCTACTCCTTTTAGTTTGATGTCCAGTAATGGCTCCAAGGTCTGTGGGGTGACATCTCGTGGCCCCACACCCGTACCTCCCGTAAAAATCACAAGGTCTGCGGAGGTGCTTTCCAGCTTTTTGATGATTTCCTCAGCTTCATCAGGGATAATGCTTTTTTGGGATTCCACTCCCAAAGCCTTCAATTTTTCAATGATAGCCTCTCCTGCCCTGTCCTCTCCTTTTCCTTGGGAAATGGTGTCGGAACAGACAACAACGTCGGCAGTCAACCCTTCTGAATTGATTTTGTATGAGGATTTTCCTCCTTTTTTCGATTTAAGGCGAATGGTACCGATTTCCACATTTTTGTCAATGGGTTTTAGCATATCGTACATGGTAAGGGCCACAACACTGGCTCCGTGCATTGCCTCTACCTCCACCCCTGTTTTGTAAATGGTCTTTACCGTCATTGAAATGATGATTTCCAAACCAATGATTTCATAATCGATTCCTGTATACTCAATGGGCAACGGATGACAGTCGGGCAACAGGTCCGGTGTTTTCTTTACGCCCAATAAACCTGCCGCCTTGGCCATTTCAAACACATTCCCTTTGGGAACCTCATTGTTTTGTATGGCATCAATAGTTGACTGGCTACTCGTTTTTACGATGGCTTCCGCGGTGGCTTCGCGCAAGGTGGTCACTTTATGTGTAATATCTACCATTTACTTGTTTACTTTCCATTGATGGGTTTCGTCCTCAAAAATCTCTTTGCCGAATACGGGTACTTTCGCCTTGATTTCTTCCACAAAATAGTTGGTGGCCTCTATAGCTATCTTTCGATGTGCCGATGATGTAAATACAAACAAACAGAGTTCCCCTACCTTCACTTTGCCCAAACTATGATAAATATGGGCACAGGTAATGTCGAACTTGGCAAAAGCGGCCTCACGTATGTCGTGGAACACTTTTTCAGCCATTTCCTCATACGCTGTATAATCGATGGCGGTCACGGTTTTGCCTTCCACCTCGTCGGCCCTGATCTGTCCCAAAAAAATACTGTGTGCGCCAATATTCGTCTTGCTTTGGTGGTTGGCCACCGAATTGGCTATTTTTTCGGGAGGAATCGCTCCTTGTACAAATACTTTTTTTGGTTTCTTCTTATCCATCAATAATTGTTTCTATGCCGCCTTCCACATTTTTCAAGTTGTGAAAGCCAAATTCATTCTTAAGGATTTCTATAGCGTTTTTGCTTCGCTTTCCGGACTGGCAGAATACAAAAACTTCTTTATTGTTCGGTATCTCTTGGTGTCGTGATGTGAGATCGCCCAGAGGAATGCTCAGTACTTTTTTCCCTTTTGGTTTGGGCTGTTCGAACACTTCTCGTACATCGAGGTACCACTGTTCTTTATTTTTTAAATCGCAATCTATATAAACGGGTGCTATTCCTTCTTTTCGTATTTTTTCAACCTGCTCTGGACGCTTGTTTATTTTGATGACCTGCTCGCTGGCCTGCATCATATTGATAAGCTTTAGCTTACCGGATAGCACTTGGCCCGCCCCTAGAACAATTTTAAGGACTTCCGCAGCCTGCAATGTTCCCAATATGCCCGGTAGCACACCTAAAACCCCGGTAGCTTCACAACTGATATTCTGCCGAGTGCTTTTCGGAAACACACAACGGTAAGTGGGCCCATCCTCATAATTGAAGACCGATAATTGTCCTTCATTTTTATAAATGGAGGCAAAAACCCAAGGTTTATCAGCAAGTATGCAAGCATCATTAATGAGGTATTTTGTCTCAAAATTATCAGTGCCATCCAATATAACATCGTATTGCTGAATGATTTTTTCCGCGTTTTCAATGGTCAAAGGCTCTTTGTATACCTCAAACTGTACATCACTGTTCTGTTTTTCCAAACGTTCCTTGGCAACAAGGGCCTTCGGTTTTCCTACGTCCGATTCTTGGAATAAAACTTGTCTGTGCAGGTTGGACACATCGACCCTGTCATGGTCCATCAAACCTATTTTACCAACTCCGGCGCCCGACAAATACATGGCAGCAGGACAGCCCAATCCTCCAACACCAACAATCAATATCTTGGCATTGAGAAGCTTTGCTTGGCCTTCTGGGCCAACTTCCGTGAGTTTTATTTGTCGGTCGTATCTACTCATCCTCCAGCAAATGGTGGCAATAGGGCTATTTCGTCCCCATCGTTAATAATTGTTTTATCGTCCAAATTTTGATTTACGGCAATCTGCACGGAATCTTTTTCCGCTATGGCCAAGCCGTTCAAGCATCGTGCTTTTAGTTCCGAAGCCGTAAGTGCTTCGTTGATTTCCAAAACCTCTTCGGACTTTTCGGCAGCTTCGGCCACCAAACCAAAATATTTAACGGTCACTTTCATACATCCATTTGTTTTAGTTGCTGCACATCCTCTTCGGTATCCACATCAAAACCACCTTTTTTAAATGTTTCCGTACAGTAATCAAAATCCTCCAAGCGAATCAATTTCTTGGCGCCTTCGTCTCCTTCCAGTTGCAACAACAATGGAAATGCGGCCTTACCAAAAATGGCCGGCACACCAATATTATCACCGTATTGGGAATACGTTGCTTTTGGGTTGTTGATCAATTGGGTGTGGACCAGCTTGATCAAGTTGGCACGCTCCAAAAAGGGTTGGTCGGATACCAAGAAGAGTACATGGTCCAACCCGGCTTCTTCCGCCAAAGCAGCTTGCAGTCCCACTTTGATGCTGGATGCCATTCCTTGCTCCCAATCGGTATTAATGACCACTTTAAACCCGTTTGAATCAATCTTATCCAAAATTTCTTCCCGCTTTGCGCCCAGCACCAAAATCTTGGTCTGAAATCCCAGCATATCCACTTTGTCAACTGTATGGCCCAAAAGCGTTTTTCCTCTGAATTCCACCAATTGCTTTGGTCGTCCCAAACGAGTGGAGCCTCCTGCTGCCAAAACAACTACTGCTATGTTTTCTTCTGCGCTCAAATGGATATTTTTTGAAATTGATTTTCTTTTGTATCGTGAATCGGCTCGGTTTTCTGTTTTAACGGTCGAGCCCCTTTGTTGGTCAATACACTTTGGATTTCTGCCAAAATGGACAATCCGATTTCAGCGGGCGTCTCAGCTCCGATTTCCAACCCCACAGGTGCATGAATCTTGGCCAAGTCCCCTTTTGAAACTTCGAAACCTTCATCCGCTAACTCGTTGAGCATACGGTCATATTTATTCAATGGTCCAAGTATGCCGATATAGGGTGACTCCGAATTCCCCAGCAGTAGCTTGAGAACCGATAGATCATAGTTATAATTGTGGCTCATCAGCACAAAACAGGTTCGATTATCTATGTTGATATTCTTGAGCGTTTCCTCTGGTTTGGTCACAATTACCTGGCAAGACCCGACAAAACGTTCTTTGTTTGCATGGGTAGGTCGCCCATCGGTCACGGTGACTTTCCAGCCCAACAATTCGGCTTGCTGTGCCAAGATTTGGGCATCGTTTCCTGCTCCTACCAAAACCAACTTTACTGATGGTTGATGTATCTGAATAAAAACAAAATGCGTTTTCCCTTCCGTTGATAGCTCTACAAAACAAGAAGCGCTTTCGTGGATGACCTCCCTACTTTTAACAAGCAAAGCTTTGTGCAGATCATCATGTAGTTTTTTTCCAAAAACCGTCTGATTTTCATCCACAACCATACTGGTCCCAAGCTGTTGCCTGGTTTTATCCAAATCAAAAACTACAGAAATGGCCGTGGGAACTTCTTGTTCGGCAACGACTTTCAAAAGTTCGCAGGGATTGTATACCTCTTCATAAGCAATGGGTTCAAAGAGCACTTGAATAATTCCGTTGCAGCCCAACTGAGCACCGATTACTGCATCATCCTCATCGCTGGTGTCGTACGTCACCAATTTATTTTCTTGTCTGTCCAAGGCAAAAAGTGCCTTTCTGAGCGCATCGCCCTCCAGACAGCCCCCACTGATAGCTCCAGTTATATTTCCGTATTCATCCACCAACATTCGTGCACCTGCCCTACGGTACGATGACCCTTCAACGTGGACAACGGTGGCCAAAATACAGCGGACACTCTGTAATTTTAGCTCCTGATATCGCTCTATAATGACATCCAACTCCCTCATACGATGCTGATTTTTAGTTGGTCGACTGCTTTTTCAATTTCCGTCACGGTTTTATCAATGTCTTCCAAAGTGGTATATCGTCCGGTACTTATCCGTAAACTGGCTAAGGCCACCTCATCTGTAATCCCCATGGCTTTTAACACATGGGATGGATTCACTTGATTGGCAGTACATGCAGAGCCACGGGATAAAGCCAACTTGTTCAAATGGCGTAATAATTTAGTTCCATCCACACCTTTGAAAGATACATTGGTGGTATTGGGCAAACGGTCTTGATTTCGGCAATTGATGGTTGCTCCTTCCATAGTCGAAAGCCCCTGCTCCAAATGGTTTTGCAAAACTTTGAATTTTTGATGGTTTTCCTCCAAGCTTTGCTGGGCAATTTTACAGGCTTCCCCAAAACCAACGATCCCGGGAACATTCAAGGTACCTGGCCGTACTCCTTTTTCGTGGTTTCCACCAAAAAGATGTTTATCGATAGAAATATGGTTCCTTTTATTTAAATAAAGGGCGCCAACACCTTTGGGGCCATAAAGTTTGTGTGAAGAAAAAACAGCCAACTCAATTCCTAAATGCTGTAAATCAACTGGAATTTTGCCCACGGCCTGTGTAATGTCCGACATGACGGGAACATTTTTGGAATGTGCTATTTCGGTTAGCTTTTTTATAGGGTGTATAAGACCTGTCTCGTTGTTGGCAAGCATCAAACAGACCAATAAGGTCGATGGCCTGATCGCATCTTCAAACTCATTCAAATCAATATTACCTTGTCCATCTATATCCAAATAAGTGACTTCAAAGCCATCGGACTCCAACGCTTCCAATGTATCCAAGACCGCTTTGTGCTCTGTTTTACAAGAAACTATATGATTTCCCTTGCCCCTGTTCTTTTTACAAAATCCAAACAAGACTAGGTTAGCAGCTTCCGTTGCCCCCGAGGTAAAAGTTATTTCCACAGGTCTACAATTTACCAGCTTTGCCACCTGACCACGTGCCGTTTCCACAGCATCATCAGCGTACCAACCAAATGAATGATCACTACTCGCATTACCAAAGTTTTCGGTAAAATAAGGGAGCATCGCCTGCACCACCTTGGGGTCGGCAGGGGTAGTTGCGTTATAATCCAGATATATTTTTTCTTTCAGTGACAAATCTATATCGTTATGTATGGGCGTGCATAACGCAATTTAAAAAGAATAACGACGAATTCCATACATTTTTGAAACCATTGTGAAAAATTTGAAGGAAATCTTTGCTTTATCAACCATTAATCGTAATATTGCAATGAATAAAATTATCCATGGGTTTAACGAAAACTGAAATATTTACCGACAAACAAAACCAGATTGCACAATATGCGAAGGTTTTTGGTCATCCTGCCCGTGTGGCAATCCTTCAGTATTTGTATAAACTGAATGCCTGTGTTTGTGGCGACCTTGTAGATGAAATCGGTTTGGCACAACCCACAATTTCCCAACATTTAAAGGAATTAAAGCATTTAGGGTTGATCCAGGGCAATGTTGAGGGCACAAGTGTTTGCTATTGTATTGATGCCGACAACTGGAAGAAGATGAAGAGCGTCATGTCCGAGTTCTTAAACCAAGATATCGACCAGGGGGATTGTTGCTAAAAAAAATTTGAACATATTAATCGTAATATTACAATAAATAGAACTAATTATGAAGTTAGAAGAAATTAAATCAGCATTGGCCCAGTTGGACACCATTGCTTTTCAATTGCCCAATGGCGATTTGGTCCCCAATCATTTTCACGTGACCGAAGTGGGTAAGATCACCAAACATTTTATCGATTGCGGCGGAACCGTTCGCCATGAAGAGGTTGTCAACTTCCAACTTTGGAACGCCAATGATTACGACCATAGGCTTCATCCCGAAAAATTGGTCCATATTATTGAATTGTCCCAAAAAACATTGGATATCGGAAATTTGGAGGTTGAAGTGGAGTACCAAGGTCAGACCATCGAGAAATTCGCCCTGGACTTTGACGGCACCAACTTTTTGTTGACCACTAAACAAACCGATTGTTTGGCCAGGGACAAATGTGGTGTTCCTGCCGAAAAGCCAAAAGTGAAACTATCCGAACTTCAAGATTCTGGATGCGTTCCAGGAAACGGTTGCTGTTAACTTCAATACATCAACATGGCCCTTAATAACTCATTGAACGATTTTGTCTCTAATTTGGATATCGCCTCCATTTCAAGAGACAGAAAGGAAATCTTGTTAGCACTTGTAGCGTTTATTCAACAAAAAGTGGACCGCAGGAAACCCATTCGTCTCAACTTTATCTGCACCCATAATTCCAGACGCAGCCATCTGTCCCAGGTTTGGGCACAGACCATGGCACATCATTTTGGAATCAACAATGTGAACTGCTATTCAGGTGGAACAGAGGCGACCGCCCTATTCCCTATGGTGGCCTCTACCTTAGCACACACGGGTTTTGAGGTACATACGCTTTCTGAAGGACGCAATCCTGTTTATAGCATCAAGTTTTCGGAGAACGAACACCCTGTTATTTGTTTTTCCAAAAAAATGGATGATGGTTTCAACCCTGAATCAGACTTTGCAGCTATTATGACCTGTTCGCAGGCCGATGAAGGTTGCCCGTTTGTTCCCGGTGCCGAAAAACGTATTCCAATCACATATGAAGACCCTAAAGCGTTCGACAACACACCTCAACAAGCCCAAAAATACAGCGAACGGAGCCAACATATTGCTACCGAAATGTTTTATGTTTTTTCCCAAATTCAAAAATAATGGCCATCAAAAAACTAAGCTTTTTAGATAAGAACCTGACTCTTTGGATTTTTGTGGCCATGGCCCTAGGAGTCGGTATCGGCTATTTTTTTCCAAACTTCCCCGATGTTGTCAATTCCTTTAGTAGTGGGTCCACCAATATCCCAATTGCGATCGGATTGATATTGATGATGTACCCGCCTTTGGCCAAAGTGAAATACGCTTTGCTGCCGAAAGTGTTCAAAAACACTAAAATTCTATCCATTTCGCTCGTTTTGAACTGGATTGTGGGTCCGGTATTAATGTTTGCCCTTGCCATCATATTTCTGAGGGACCACCCGGAGTATATGGTAGGCCTTATTTTAATTGGCTTGGCACGCTGTATTGCTATGGTGCTGGTCTGGAACGACTTGGCCGAAGGGAGCAGCGAATATGGCGCTGGTCTGGTAGCACTCAATAGCGTTTTTCAAGTATTCGCCTACAGCTTTTATGCTTGGATTTTTATCACCATACTTCCGCCCTATTTTGGTTTTGAAGGGGCCATAGTTGATATTTCCATTGGAACTATTGCCGAAAGTGTGGCCATCTACTTGGGTATTCCTTTTTTGATGGGAATTTTGAGCCGTCAAATCTTGGTAAAACTGAAAGGGGAAGAATGGTATGTCCAAAAGTTTATCCCTGCTATTTCGCCCATTACCTTGATTGCTCTTCTGTTTACCATCATAATCATGTTTTCCTTAAAAGGAGAGTTGATCGTTGAAATACCCATGGATGTTTTGATCATTGCCATTCCTCTATTGATTTATTTTGCATTAATGTTCCTTATCGGTTTCTTTGCTACCAAGACAATGGGCGCGGAATATGACAAAACCGCCTCCGTGGCGTTCACGGCTGCCGGAAACAACTTTGAGCTGGCGATTGCCGTTGCCATTGCAGTATTTGGATTAAACTCTGGTCAAGCTTTTGCAGGGGTCATCGGACCTTTGGTGGAAGTACCGGCACTGATATTATTGGTCAAAGTATCATTTTGGTTTAAAAAGAAATATTTTAACCTCAATAAGGTAAAAGTGTAACGCAAAAGAACATTTTAAAAATTCGTAGAGTTTAGTAACTTCAGCCCGCTAATAACCACATTGAAACCTTAAAATAATTCGATTATGGTAAGAATGATTGTGCTTTTTGGGCTGACCACGCTCTTTTTTGCCTGTAATTCAACTGATGAGCCGGATTTGGGCATTGTGTACAACGTGCTTCGAGATGCTGAAATTGACGACTACGAAGTTTTTTCCATGAACCTTGATGGTTCGAACAAAAAAAACATCACCAATCGTTATGGTGTGGAATGGTCTTATTTTTCACACCGAGATACCCTGTATTTTATCTCGGACAGAAACAGCTGCAAGCGTTGCTTTTTCCTGTACAAATCAAATTTTAATGGAGAAAACCCGCAAAAAGTGTCGGGTCTTGAGCTTACCGATAGCTGGATGAGCAGTAGAAAGAACGGTACCGAAATTATTGTGAAACCAAAAACCTTGTTTGAATCTACTTTTTATATTCTCAATAAAGAGGGTACGGTGATTCAGGAAGTAGATACCGATCTACCCTTTGCCGCTGATCCCCTATTTGTAAACAATGGCAACCAGGTGGTATTCAGAGGTGGTTTGTCAAAAAACAAACTAATTGATGGGTTTAATGAGGAACTGTACATTATCGATGTTGATGGACAAAATAGAAAACAGCTGACACATTATCCTGAAGCAGATTCCACTGCGGGTAAATATGGTTATAGGGCGGGAGCGCCGAAACTGCATCCTACCGAAAATTTTGTTACCTATCAAAGCAAACAGAATGGAAAATATAGCCTGTATGCTGTTAGCCTCGATGGTAAGAAGCAATGGAAATTGACCGATAACACGGAAAATGAAGGTTGGCATGATTGGAGCCCAGATGGAAAATGGCTGGTCATTGAACTTTTTGATGATGAACAATCCCAGTTTCATATTGGTTTAATGAATTGGGAAACAAAAGAAATGAAGATGCTAACGGACACCACCTATAAATATCAACAGGCACCAAATTTTATCTACAAAAATTAATTCTTGTGAGAATAAGACTACTTATATCTCTTCTAAATATGCATTTCATCGATTAAATTGGTTTTTTCATGGAATTCAGTAGGGTTTTTTAAACTTTGATTGTTGAATTAAGATAAAGTCAAAGCAGGGATAATTATGCCCTAAAATTTTTAAACCCCATACTATGAGAACAAAATTTATTTTCAGTTTTTTAATGGCAATGGCTCTTATTATAATGAGCTGTTCAGATGGTGAAGGTAGAAACGCTGAAGGCACTGGTACTTTATCAGTTCAGTTAACAGATGCCCCTTTCCCCACTGAACTTGTTGCAGAAGCCAACGTCACCGTTTATAAGGTCGAAGCTCGCTTGGTAGATGGTGATTCGGATGATATGAACGATGATAGCTCATCTGATGATGACTCCTCCGATGATGATTCAAACGATGATTCTTCTGATGACAGCTCCCCTTACATTATTTTGATGGAGGAAGAGATGGATGTCAATCTTTTGGAATTGACCAATGGACTTACACAACAATTGGCAGAAATCGATGTTCCAGCAGGTTCCTATGATTTGATCCGTGTTTATGTAAAAGGAGTGAATGTGGTTTTGACCGATGGGACTGTTTATGATTTAAAAGTACCCAGCGGTGATGCTTCCGGTATCAAGGTTTTTGTTGAACCCGCAATTACAGTTGTTGGTGGACTTTCGGCTGACCTCCTATTGGATTTCGACGTAAGTCGTTCTTTTGTTGCAAAAGGAAACATGGACACCGCTGCAGGCATAAATGGTTTCAATTTTAAACCAGTGATAAAGGCAAGCAATATGTCAACGGCAGGTACTCTTTCCGGCAATGTAAGTACCATTGAAGAAGAGACATCCGTTGCCTTGGAAGGTGCCCAAATATCCGTTTTTGCCGCAGATACCTTGAATACCACTTCGTTTACCGATGTAGATGGCAATTATGCAGTTCTCGGTCTTGAGGCAGGCATGTATGAAGTAGTTGCGGAATTGGAAGGTTACATTTCCAGCGATACATTGGATGTGCAGATTGATGCCGCTAATGTTACCACACAGGATTTTGTGCTCGAAGTGGATCCAGATGCCACTGACGACAGTACGGATACTACCGAGGGTGGTAATTAAAACAAGCTTTAAAACAATCAAGAAAGCCAGGCTAATAACCTGGCTTTTTTATTTTAGTTATGCTAACAAACAGGTGTTTAAGTTTTTAAGGGTTGGCCAAATAATCATTCACAAAATCGATTAAATCCTGCCCATGAAGATTTTTGGCCAGCACGACCCCCTCCTCATTCAGTAAGAAATTGGCGGGAATTGTTTTTAATCGCAATGTTTCCATAAAAGAATTTTGATCACCCTGCAAGTGCGAAGCATGTAACCATCTATGGGCGCCATCTTTTTCTATTGCATTATTCCAGGCTTTTTCACTGCTTTCCAATCCATATGCCATAATTTGGAAACCTTCAGTATTGTATTTTTCCCAAAGCGGTACCAAAATATTGCGGTTCTCAACCCTACAAGGAGCGCACCAGGATGCCCATACATCCAATAAGACCAACTTTTTTCCTTTAAGTATTTCCATCAAGTTAACCGCTCCATTATTCTTAATAGGTAATTGTAAATCAGGAATGGTATCCCCGATTAAGATGGGAAGGTTATCCTTGCTTACAAGTGAAGCCAGTTCCTTTGTCCATGAATGTTCCGGGTATAAGCTGTTCCATTTTCTGGATTGTGCATAAGCAAGTTCAGCGATTCGTTCGTAATCTGCCTCAGGACTGGCCCATCGCAAAGCCACCATTGCAGGCATCAACTCTTCCGCCATATCTGCAAAATCAATCAATTCTTTTCGAAACTCATATTGGTTCCTTTCCCGTTCCAACAAATCCTCATCGTCTCCGTGCCCATCTTGCTGACCTTCGAGGTGCTTTTTAAAGGCCGTTGAACGCAAATCTCTCAATTCCAATAAAGCCATATTTTTTTGGGATGGCTCCATAATCGAAAAAGTGGATTGAAAATGGGCTATATCCGCCTCAACCACCAGGTGGTCGCCTGGTTTGTAAACCAAAGGGAAATAATTATCAGTTTCAGGGTTTTTGTTCAATAATCGGTTGGGATACTTCTCCCCCATCTTTTGAACCACTATTTCAAGTAAGACGTGTTCTTGAAACCCTGGTTTGTTTTTAAATTCAAATCGACCGTGTTCATCTACCTGAGCGGAATCCAACACCTTTCCCACAAAACTTTGGGCCACCGCTTCAAACTTTTCCGGATAAACCAGGTAAACCATAGGTTTCCAATCATCCGCCTCTTTCAAGTTCAAGGTACCGGAAAGCCATGCCTCTTGAGAGCAGGATTGTAGAAACAGTACTGATAATATGGATACAAGGAACAAATTTTTCATGCCGGTAAAATTAACCATTTCTGAAGATGATTTTGCGATCAAACTCATCATCACCGCATACAAAAATCAACCTGGGGTAGAATTATTTGTGCATCAAAGGTTATGTGAATCCAAGTTTTCCGACCAAAAAACAACAACCTTATCAATACACAACTATGAGAACAAAATCCATTGTAAACGCTATTTTAAGGATAGTTCCCGCTGTAATTTTATTGCAAACGCTGTTTTTTAAGTTTTCCGCAGCCCCGGAATCTGTCTATATCTTTGAAAAACTTGGTCTTGAACCCTGGGGAAGAATAGGACTGGGGGTCCTTGAACTAATTGTGGCCGTACTGATACTTATTCCCAAAACTACCTGGCTGGGCGCATTGATCGGTATTGGCATTATGGGCGGCGCCATCTTCTCGCACTTTACCACATTGGGCATTGTTGTACAAAATGACGGAGGTGCCTTGTTTTTTCTGGCATTGGTTACCTTTATTTTCTGTGTAATCCTAGTATGGACAAACCGAAACCAAATTACATATTTGAACAAATAGAACGCTACTATTCAGATTAATCCAAATAGCAGTGTATCTTGTACTTGTATGGAATATTGTGATTTTTCTGGAGGTTTTACCCATCACATTACGGCAAGTCTTGTGCTGCTCGTTACCGTCTTTGTGTTCCCGTTATATGCACAGACGGATACCACTGCCATTGTCAACTATGGGGACAAAATAATTCTCAAAGCAAATATTGACACCCAAACCGATGCCTTTTTCTACAAGAATAACGAAGATGGCAGTCGGCTCCATATAAAACCCAATAACAGATATCGAATGTTCCTTTCCTTGGATTATGAGTTTATAGGTGTTAGTGTAGGGATAGTGCCGAAATTTTTAGGGGCGAACAGTGATGAAAACTTAAAGGGAGAATCTTCCTTTACCGATTATCAGTTCAGGTTTTTTCTAGGAAGATGGGTTCAAGGACTATCCTACAGAAAGACCTCTGGATACTATGTGAGAAATACCAAAGATTTTGCTCCCACTTGGACGGAGGGTTCGGACCCATATATTCAATTCAATAATCTATACATTAAAACCTATGGAATGTCAACTTCCTATGTTTTTAATCCGAATTTCTCCTACAGAAATATAGTGTACCAAAATGAGTGGCAGAAGGTAAGTAGCGGGAGCATTATTGGTTCCTTGTTTTACGATTACAATATTTTTGATTTGAACGAACCCAACGTGGTAAACAGGGAGAAGTTTTTTAATATACGATTGGCACCCGCCTACTATTACACCTTTGTACTTCATGAAAATTGGTTTTTGTCCGCTAATTTGTCCCCTTCCCTGGGCTTGCGAATCTCCACAGCTGAATCGGGCCTGGAAAACAATCTAGATGTTGAAAACAACGCTTATGTCACTCGGGCACTATCCAGCGGGCTAAACTTAGGCTACAGCTCAAAAAGAGTGATTTATGGAGTAAATATCAATTTCAGTACAAATTGGTACAATGAGGATAATGTCTCGACCACGGAAAACGACCAATTTTACGGAGTGCTCTACTTTGGTTATCGATTCGACCCTCCCAGGGCCATTGATCAAATTTTTCATCCAGACAAATCAAATTAATACATTGTCTTATAGGGTCTACGTTTAAGTTCAAGTCTTTCACCGCCCATATTTAGCCGATGTTTCAATTCTAAAGAATCGCAACTTTTAGTGGATAAACGACACAAAATGAACGTTTAAACGCATTTTTAAGCCTAAGCGAGTGTTAAACACCTAAAAAATATTCGATAAAATGCACTTTTTAGTCGTTAAAAGTAAAAACCTATGAAAAATTAATAAGTAATCACTCCGATTGTTTTTGATCTTTGTTATGTATTAACCCCCAAATCTATACATCATGACACGATCTACGATTTACAGTCTACTTATTTCAGGAATAATACTGGCCAGTCAAAATGTTTTTGCACAGGCAGATGAAAAAATAATCAACGACACCATGGAAGGAAGTGTTTCCACTATTGATGGTTATGTACCCTCCATGTCAATCACCAAGGATGGAAAAACAGCCTACTTTAGTAAGGGTACGTACGAAAAGCCACTTTACGGTGTCTTCTCGAAAAAAGAATTGATATATCATGTTTACCGTGCCGAAAAAGTAAACGGGGAATGGACCAACGTTACAAAAATGGATGTATGCCCCAAACACTATTCGGCCAAACACCCTACCGTTACCGCTGATGGATCTCGTTTGTTCTTTGCCTCCAACATGAAAGGCACCTTTGGCAAATACGATATCTATGTGGCCGACATTGCTGCAGACGGAACTTTGGGTGTGTCCAAAAACCTTGGTCCTAAGGTGAATACAAAAGAAGATGAACTATATCCTAGTATTTATAACGAAACATTGCTGTTCTTTGCCTCCGAAGGACGAGATGGTTTTGGTGGATTGGACCTTTATGCTTCCCAAGTTGTGAAGAACACGCTTACCACATCGGTGAACCTTGGTGCCCACATCAATAGCAATAGCGATGAGTACGCCATTCAGTTGAGCCCAGAGAAAAAATTAGGGTTTGTGGTATCCAACAGAGGATTCAATAACACCATATCACAATATACTGTGGCATATGGACGTTCAAGTAAGCAGAATCAGTACAACGATGTTGCTGAGCGAGATGCAGGACTCCAAGCCGCAATGAATGAAGAAACCTACGAATACGTTGATACTTCATTCCAGGACGAAGAATAACAACTGCTCACTATATAACGTATTGAATCGGTCAACAAACCTGAAGTGTCCAATGATGTTGTTTCTTAGCCGAATTTAGAAACACTACTCATGACAATGATAAGAAAGACAGGGGGAAACTGACAGACTATCATAGAAAGCGGGTTGTATTATTTCAATCTGACCGATTTACTCCAAGAATAGGATGCTGATGGGACGGCATCCTATTTTTTTATGCAATAAACTGAAAGGCAATTGTTTACAAATAAACTCCTCTTTTCTTTCCTTCACTGTTCCATGTAGATGGGATTTGCAAAAAGTGCATTTGAACGAAAATCACTACAAAAATTCTGCTCAATTGGTAAAAAATGATAATTTAACTCTTGAAATAATACAATCCCAAATCTATTAAGTCATGAACAAAAACTACAACACTCGAAAAAAAGGCGTCCCAAAACCTCTTTTCACCTTACTTTTTTGATGAGGTAACCATCCTCAACTAAACACAGATTTTAGCGCTTAATCCCTTTGTGGATTACACCCTTTTTTGAAGAAATCCAAAATAAAACTGTCGTTGGTATTGTCCTATTAGGGTTATACACCGGTTTCTGATTGGATTATCCCAACTTCAAAAACGTGGATACGGACAATTTTGTCCAAAACTTAACCTACAATACAAATATGTAACAGTATTAATCCCCCTAATCTTTCTTATCATGAAAACGAATGTTTTAAAAATTGCCGTCATCGACAATGATGACAAGCTGGGCGGCATTTACAATCAGTACTTTCAGGGCAATGAGCAGTACGAACTTCATGGAGTTTATAGCTCTGTTCACAGCCTATTGTCCAATTTCGGACGGTCCCATCCGGACATTATCATCTGTGAGGCATTGCTGAACGGAATTTCAGGCATTGATGGCCTTGAATATTTCTATCGCAAAAACAAAGACCTCAAGGTATTGATGATGAGCCAAGAAAATGATTTCAAAATCATAAAAGAAGCCTTCAAAAAAGGAGCTAGCGGCTACCTGATCAAACCAATCACCAAGGATAGGTTGTTCAATGCACTTGATGCCCTTGGCCAACATGGCATTGCTCTGGAACTGGATGTAGCGAAAAAAATTATTGATTCGTTCCAAACCAGGTCGTTCGATGTGTTCTCTAAAAAGGAAAACGAGATCATTGAACTCCTTACCCAAGGCTTTACTTACAAGATGATTGCCGACAAACTATTTGTGACCCCTAGCGCGGTCAATTTCCACATTCAGAACATTTACGTTAAGCTCAATGTAAACTCAAAATCGGAAGCTTTGCGAAAGCTCAAGGAAATGGAAATGCAGCAGTTGAATGCGGCTTAAATCAAAAACTTTATCCAACAAAAAACCCTGACGAAATCGTCAGGGTTTTTCTATTTATATAACCTAATTAAATTACTTCACTTCTTCGAAGTCAACATCCTCAACGTTGTCACCTTCAGAAGCACCACCGTTACTGGCCGTATCATCGGCACCTGCAGATGAATCTCCTGCTCCGGCTGCACCGCCTTGAGCTTCAGCTTGTGCTTTGTACATTTCTTCGGATGCTACTTTCCAAGCTTCGTTGATTTTTTCCAAAGCAGGCTCAATAACCGCTAGGTCTTTACCTTCGTAGGCTTTCTTCAACTCTTCCAAAGCTTCCTCGATCGGCTTTTTCTTGTCGTCGGACAATTTATCGCCAAACTCACTCAATTGCTTTTCGGTCTGGAAGATCATGGCATCTGCCTCGTTCAGTTTATCAGCGGTTTCTTTGGCTTTTTTATCTGCCTCGGCGTTGGCCTCCGCTTCTGCTTTCATCTTTTCGATTTCTTCCTCGGTTAAACCGGAAGAAGCCTCGATTCGGATGTCTTGCGATTTACCAGTGGCCTTGTCTGTTGCAGAAACCTTGATGATACCGTTCGCGTCGATATCGAAGGTCACTTCAATTTGAGGCGTACCTCTTGGTGCCGGTGGAATACCGTCCAAGTGGAACCTACCAATTGTTTTGTTATCCGCTGCCATAGGTCTTTCTCCTTGCAGAACGTGGATTTCAACCGAAGGTTGATTGTCCGCTGCCGTGGAGAACACCTGTGATTTCTTGGTCGGGATGGTTGTGTTCGCCTCAATCAATTTGGTGAACACGCTTCCCATGGTTTCGATACCCAAAGAAAGTGGGGTTACATCCAACAAGAGTACATCTTTTACATCTCCTGTCAACACACCACCTTGGATAGCGGCACCAATGGCCACAACCTCATCTGGGTTTACACCTTTGGATGGCTTTTTACCGAAGAATTTCTCAACGGCTTCTTGTACCGCAGGGATACGGGTAGAACCACCTACCAAGATAATCTCGTCAATATCGCTTTTGGAAAGTCCTGCGGACTTCAATGCTTTCTCACATGGTTCGATTGTTCTTTTTACCAAATCGGCAATCAATTGCTCAAATTTGGAGCGGGACAATGTTCTTACCAAGTGTTTTGGTCCTGAAGACGTTGCTGTAACGTAAGGCAAGTTGATTTCTGTCTGTGCAGAAGAAGACAACTCGATTTTGGCCTTTTCGGCAGCTTCCCTCAAACGCTGAAGCGCCATGGGGTCTTCACGAAGGTCCATATCTTCATCCTTCTTGAACTCTTCGGCCAACCAATCAATTATTTTTTGGTCAACATCGTCACCACCCAAGTGGGTATCACCATCCGTGGCCAATACTTCGAACACTCCGTCACCCAATTCAAGAATGGAAACATCGTGCGTACCACCACCAAAGTCGAACACCACTATTTTCTGGTCCGTGTCTTTTTTATCGAGTCCGTATGCCAAAGATGCGGCAGTGGGCTCGTTAATAATACGTTCCACTGTTAAACCGGCAATTTCACCAGCTTCTTTGGTGGCCTGTCTTTGTGAATCGTTAAAATATGCGGGAACGGTAATTACCGCTCTCGTAACATCTTGTCCCAAGTAATCCTCTGCGGTCTTCTTCATTTTTTGAAGAATCATGGCAGACAATTCTTGTGGAGTGTACAAACGGCCGTCCACATCTACACGTGGCGTATCGTTGTCACCTTTTGTCACCTTATAAGGTACTCTTTGCGCTTCCTTGCTGGATTCAGAGTATTTGTTACCCATAAATCGTTTAATGGAATAAATCGTTTTGTGAGGGTTGGTCACCGCTTGTCTTTTTGCAGGGTCACCGACCTTGATCTCCCCACCTTCAACAAATGCGATCATCGATGGAGTGGTTCGTTTACCCTCGGCATTTGGAATTACCACGGGTTCGTTACCTTCCATTACAGAGACGCAGGAGTTGGTCGTACCTAAGTCTATACCTATAATCTTGCTCATCGTATCTAAAGTTATATCTGTTTACAAATTCCTTTTTTATCTCGCTCTTAAAATGTCAATGATTATGCCATGACCAAGAATATGACAAGGTGTCAGATTATTACCAAAACCCTTGAATACCATGATTGTATTGAAGATGCTACAATGAAAATTGAAAAAGCGACCCGTATATTTAAATATTCGCAATTTTATCCCGTTTAGCTTCCTATATTTGGAACTGTAAATTGAGTTTATGGAGTGTATTAGTGTGTTCGATATGCTAAAAATCGGTGTAGGGCCTTCTAGCTCTCACACCCTTGGACCCTGGCGTGCCGCCGAACGCTGGATTGCCGAACTAGAAGAGCAGCATGTATTTGATGACGTGCAATCCATCAAAGCCTATTTGTATGGTTCCCTTTGTTTAACGGGCAAAGGACACGCCACCGATATTGCCGTGGTCATGGGCTTGTTGGGCACCGATCCAGAGACTGTGGATATTGACAGCATTACAGGAAGAATTGACAGGATCAAGGAAGAAAACAAACTCAACTTTGGTGGAAAAAGGGAGATTTCATTCAATTTTCAGAACGATATCCTCTTCAAGAAGGAATTTCTTCCCTTTCACGCCAACGGTATCCAGTTTGAAGCGGAGCTGTCCAACGGTAAAAAAATATCGGAAACCTACTATTCCATAGGTGGCGGATTTGTGGTAAAGGAAGAGCGTATACACGCCAAAGAGAACAAAGAAACCTTTAAAACCTTTCCACATCCTGTAAAGACCGGCGATGAACTGCTCCAGCACTGCACCGCACAAAACAAATCCATCTCTACCATTGTGATGGAAAACGAGCTGTCACTGCGAACCGAAACTGAAATCAATGAAGGTATTGCCCGCATCTGGAATACCATGCTGGATTGCATGTACGTTGGCTGTCATACCGAAGGAAAGCTCCCCGGTGGATTGAACGTGAAACGACGTGCCTACGAGATACATCAAAAACTGAAAGGGGACGTCTCCTACTCCAATCCGCATGAATGGTTGGAAAGTATTCGGGACACGGAGGTCAAATTTCGACAAATTATTAAATGGGTAAGCTGTTTTGCACTCAGCGTCAATGAAGTGAATGCTTCCTTGGGTCGAGTGGTTACCGCTCCAACCAACGGAAGCGCAGGCGTAATCCCTGCTGTATTGATGTATTATATGGTGATCGAAAACCACGATGCCAATTTTGATGATGTAAAACAATTTTTATTGGTGGCCAGTGAAGTCGGAAGTATCTTTAAGAAAGGGGCCACCATCTCCGCAGCTATGGGAGGATGCCAAGCAGAGATCGGGGTTTCATCCGCTATGGCCGCAGCTGGATTAACGGAACTGATGGGCGGCACTCCCGAGCAGGTGTTGATTGCCGCAGAAATTGCAATGGAGCATCATCTTGGACTTACCTGTGACCCCATTGGCGGTTTGGTACAGGTTCCTTGCATTGAGCGCAATGCAATGGGGGCCATAAAGGCGATAAATGCCGCGGAATTGGCTTTGGACACCGACCCTAAAGATTGTAAAGTGCCTTTGGACAAAGTGGTGAACACCATGTGGGAGACCGCTAAGGATATGAGTTCCAAGTACAAGGAGACTTCCGAGGGCGGGCTCGCAGTGGGCGTATTCTTAAGTGATTGCTAATCCATGCAGCCTTCCTTGCCCCTGGTATCAATAAGGTAGATAATCTTCCATTCGCCATTAAAATCAATGAGCTGAAAGGAGTTGATGCCACAGTGACTGAACTCTCCGTTCAACCAAAACTCATAACCTACCCAAGCATTGGCCATCGTCCTATCTACCTGAATGGAGAATGAAGTGAGCTTTTCCTCAAACTTTGTCGTTTCCGGAATGCCGACAATGGATTTTAGAAATTTGGAGAATTCTTCCGTCCTAAAAAGCGTCTTCCCTTCTTGATTTTTTCCTGTGGTTTGGAGGACTATATTATCGGCCACGGTACTTTTGATAATGGTGGAATCTTGTTTGTGGAAGCCATCAAAAAAAGTTTCGACAACCTGTTTTATTTCGGCTTTGGTTTCTTCGGTTGAAGGATTTGGTCCTTGGGCATATCCGAACACTCCCATA
The DNA here is from genome assembly GCF_017313275.1 of Flagellimonas profundi. Lineage (GTDB taxonomy): Bacteria > Bacteroidota > Bacteroidia > Flavobacteriales > Flavobacteriaceae > Flagellimonas > Flagellimonas profundi. Next base: position 1,293,439 of record NZ_JAFLNM010000001.1, read on the forward strand.
GCAAACAGCACTACACAACTGAACAGTTTTCTCATTTTATTAGTTTTTTGATTGAAGCCTAAATTAAACAAATCTGCTTACTTTTAGCCTTCAAATGTAATTACGATGTCTATAGCTAAAAAAGAATATAAAAGGGTAACGGTAAAATCGTTGGTGGATATGAAAAAGACCGGTGAGAAAATCAGTATGCTTACCTCCTACGATTATTCCATGGCCAAAATTGTGGATGGTGCCAATGTAGATGCCATTTTGGTCGGTGATTCTGCCAGTAATGTAATGGCCGGTCATGAGACTACATTGCCCATCACCCTAGATCAAATGATCTATCACGCCACCTCTGTGGTCAGGGCTGCAAAAAGAGCCTTGGTAGTTGTGGACATACCCTTTGGGAGTTATCAAGGAGATTCCAAAGAAGCCTTGCGCTCCGCTATTCGGATCATGAAAGAAAGTGGTGCGCATGCGGTAAAAGTTGAGGGTGGTGAAGAAATCAAAATATCCATCAGCCGAATCTTGGAGGCAGGAATCCCTGTAATGGGCCACTTGGGGCTGACCCCACAGTCCATTTATAAATTTGGCACCTATACGGTCCGCGCCAAGGAAGAGGAAGAGGCCGATAAACTAAAGTCGGATGCCAAACTATTGGAAGAATTGGGCTGTTTTGCCATTGTTCTGGAGAAGATTCCAGCAAAATTGGCCAAAGAGGTGGCAGAAAGTGTTTCCATACCCATTATTGGAATCGGTGCTGGTGGACATGTAGACGGACAGGTTCTGGTAGTGCATGATATGTTGGGAATGACACACGAATTCCACCCAAGATTCTTGAGAAGGTATTTGAACCTTTATGATGAAATGAGCAATGCCATTTCCCAATATGTGGATGATGTAAAAAGTCGGGATTTCCCGAACGATGATGAGTCCTACTAGATAGGTTGGATTTTTTGATAATTCGATTTTTGGATTTTTCTGTTTTTGATCTGAATGATTATTTTTGAGCATCGACCTCCAAACCAAATATCATATGAAATGCACCGATTTAAAGATTTGGAAATATGGAGGTTAAGCAGGAAGTTTTGTTCAGATATTTATGAAGCCACATCATCATTCCCTGAAACTGAAAAATTTGGGATTACCAATCAACTGAGAAGGGCTTCAGTATCAGTTCCATCAAACATTGCTGAAGGTTGCTCAAGAAAATCCAAAAGAGATTTTTCAAGGTTTTTGGAAATTGCCCTGGGTTCAATGTATGAAATTGAAACCCAACTATTAATTTCCAATGATTTGGATTTCATTCAAAAAAATGAATTGAACTGTCTTCTACAAAAATTAGATTCTATAATTAAAATGACTTCAAAATTTAAGTCCACGCTAAAGTGAAATCAAAAAATGCAAAAATCGAAGACTCCAACAGGTCCACTCCCTCCAACCTTCAAGTGCTCTATGAAGACAACCACCTTATTGTGGTTAATAAGCGCGTAGGGGATATTGTTCAAGGAGATAAAACAGGTGACGATCCTTTGAGTGAGGTCGTAAAACAATATCTAAAGGAAAAATACAACAAGCCCGGTAATGTATATTTGGGTGTTGTGCACCGTTTGGACAGACCCACTTCGGGGATTGTACTTTTTTCCAAAACCTCCAAAGCCCTGCCCCGTCTCAATAAAATGTTTGCCCAAGGGGAGACTAAAAAAATGTATTGGGCGGTCGTAAAAAATGCCCCTCCACAGGAAAGCGGTACTTTGATCCATTGGTTGGTACGCAATCCAAAGCAGAACAAGTCTTATGCGCACAACAAAGAAGTTCCCAATAGCAAAAAGGCTGAGTTGGACTATAAGATCATAAAAAAACTGGATAATTATTTCTTGCTGGAAATTGATTTGAAAACAGGTAGACATCATCAAATTAGGGCACAATTGGCGGCTATCGGCTGTTACATAAAAGGAGATTTAAAATATGGAGCCGACCGAAGTAATAAGGATGGTGGCATACATTTACATGCAAGAAGTCTGGCCATTATGCACCCGGTTCAAAAAGAGGCCATTGCTTTTTTGGCGCCTCCACCAGAGGACCCCGTTTGGAACGCCTGCCTTAGCGAGTAAGTGCCAAAGCCTTTTCCCTAATGATCTCGGAAACCGGTTTGTTTTGCAAATGGCTTTCCAACCAGGAAAGGATGTCCAAATACAAGAATGCCCTTTTTTCGTAGGGATGGTTCTCGTACTTTTTGAGTTCGTTGTACAGCTTCTGGAACTCTCCTTTTAAATCTGTCGGGTAAATGTCCCCGAGGTTTCTCAAAAACTTGATCATTTCCTTTTGTACTTCGTGCAAGTCGTTCATTTTCAACAAGAACTTGTACGTACTTTTAAGCTGCACTTCCAAGTGGTAGTCCATTCCAGCCTCGTAATGCGCCACCAGACTCAAGACCCTCGCAAAGCACATAAGATCTTCACGCATCTTCAACTTTTTGTTGGAGATGATCTTTTTGAGGTAGGCGATACAGTTTTTGTTGTCCCCATTTCCAAAGTACAGGCATGCGATTTTGTAATAGAGCAACATAATGTGGTGCTCATCAATCTGTTGCCGGTGCTTTTTGATTCCGTACTCGATAATGTTTACCAAGTAAATCCCTTTATCAAAAGTCCCCTCCAGAAAATGGAGGTTCAATTTGTTGGTGTTGATGTACAAAAAGGCTAGCGAAGAAATGTTATCGTTTTTGGGGAACTTAGGGTCTTTTACCTGCTCTTCCAATCTTTCCAATGTTTCCCTGAACTGGGATGCGTATTTCACAAAGAAAAGTGACTCCAACAAATAATGGTTTCCCTTTAAAAAGAACACGGGATTCAACGGAATCATATGTTCGTTTTCATAAAACAGGTCGACCCATTTACTGGCATATTTATAGGCTGACAAAAAGTCCTGAATCAAAAGGTTGTACCACAAATGCGCCTTGTACAACCACAATTTTTCACGAAAGCCCAACTTTTCAATATCGTACTTGGGCAAATGCTCTTCAAAGTAGGTTTTTACCTTTTGAAGATCTTCATCACTGCGCACATAGCCCACTTTCAACATCATACCGTATAACTGTAACGAAAGATTGGAAAGTTTGCTTGTAATAACATTCTGCTCGGAAAGTTCCTTGGCCTCCACCGCTAGCTCATCTGCTCTATCAGGAATACTACGGGTAATGTATTGGGTTTCGATTACCTTTTCGAGCTCCACAATTTCGTAGGCCACGTTCTTCTCCTCATTTTCTATGGCGAAGCTTTTGGCCTTTTCCAAAATCTTCAAGCTCTGTTTGTAGAGCCCTTTTTGATAAAGAATAGTGGCAAAATCCAACTGTTCCCTAATCTGAATTCGAACATTTTGGTTTACGGGATTCAACCTAAGGCTTACCAAAATTTGCTTGTACAAATGTGCCTTAAGATTGGAAAGCTGTGATTTTTTAACGATGCCACTATCCAGAATCTGCTTTTCATCGTACTTACGCATCTTGTCCAAAAGGTTGAAAAGGGCCAAAAACTTGGCATCCGTATTCACCCCTAAACGGCCAACATATAGCTTAAATTGGCGTTTTTCGGACTTAGAAAGCGATTTTACCAGTACAAACAAAGCATCCTTATGGGCATTTGTCATCGTAAAAAATATTATTTAAACTATTGTTTTTCAGTTATTTAAATTATTCAAAAAGCAGTTTAACGTTGTAACATACTCTCAACTGCTTTTCCCCTTCAGCCTACCTTCCCTATTTTCGTAAGTCATAGAAAAAAATAGGTTGATATAATGGGTAAAGATAAGGTAGAAATTTTTGACACAACACTAAGAGATGGAGAACAGGTACCTGGTTGTAAACTGGATACCGAACAAAAATTAATCATTGCCGAAAGATTGGATGAACTGGGAGTTGATGTAATCGAGGCAGGGTTTCCCATATCTAGCCCTGGTGATTTTAAATCGGTGAACGAGATTGCCAAACTGGTCAAAAATGCAACGGTCTGCGGATTGACCCGCGCAGTGAAAAAGGACATTGAAGTGGCAGCTGAAGCCATCAAAGATGCCAAAAGACCAAGAATACATACTGGAATCGGTACTTCTGAATCTCACATCAAATACAAATTCAACTCCACACAGGATAAAATTATAGAGCGTGCAGTAGAAGCTGTATCCTATGCCAAAACTTTTGTGGAAGATGTTGAGTTTTACGCCGAAGACGCTGGCCGTACCGATAATGAGTTTTTAGCACGAATCTGTGAAGCGGCCATCAAGGCCGGGGCAACAGTACTGAACATTCCCGATACAACAGGATATTGCTTGCCCGAGGAATATGGTGCCAAGATGAAATACTTGAAAGAAAATGTAAAGGGTATCGACAAGGCCATTCTTTCCTGCCATTGCCACAATGATTTAGGATTGGCCACCGCAAACTCCATCGCGGGGGTAGTAAACGGAGCCAGACAAATCGAATGTACGATCAATGGTATCGGGGAAAGAGCGGGCAACACTTCTTTGGAGGAGGTTGTTATGATCATGAGGCAACACCCTTATTTAAATTTAGACACCGACATCAACAGTAAACTGCTTTGGGACACCAGTACCATGGTTTCACAAAAAATGGGAATGCCTGTCCAGCCCAATAAAGCTATTGTGGGATCTAATGCATTTGCGCATAGTTCAGGAATTCACCAAGACGGAGTGATCAAGCAACGTGAAACCTACGAAATCATCGACCCAAAAGATGTGGGAGTGAGTGAATCTTCCATTGTATTGACAGCAAGAAGTGGTCGCGCCGCTTTGGCTTATAGAGCAAAAAATGTTGGCTACGAACTAACAAAAGTTCAATTGGATGCCGTTTACCAAAACTTTTTGAAGTATGCCGATGTTAAAAAAGAAATATTGGATGAGGACATCCACGAAATTGTTGAGACCAGCAATATCGGAATGAAAAGCCTAGCTTAAATTACGCATACCATATGGCATTAAAAATTGCATTGCTTCCTGGAGATGGTGTAGGACCCGAAGTGTTGGCCCAGGCAGTAAAATGCTTGGAGGCCGTGGAAGAGACCTTTAATCAACATTTCATTTTTAAGGAAGCTCCTGTTGGCGCCATTGCCATCGATAAAAAAGGAACTCCACTACCGGATGCTACGCTAAAGCTCTGCAAAGAGTCGGATGCGGTTCTTTTCGGTGCCATTGGCGACCCTAAATATGATAATGATCCGGATGCGAAGGTCCGACCTGAGCAAGGTTTACTGCAATTGCGCAAAGAACTTGGACTGTTTGCCAATATCAGGCCTGTTTTGTCCCATCCGACTTTGTTGGATAAATCCCCTTTAAAAAAGAAAGTGATCAACGGAACCGACTTTGTGATTTACCGAGAACTTACCGGCGGTATATATTTTGGGGAGAAAAAATTGAACGACGATGGTACCAAAGCCTCCGATCTTTGTGAGTACACCGAGGATGAAATAAGCCGTATAGCCCATTTGGCATTTAAAGCTGCCAAGGGACGAAAAAAGAAACTCACTTTAATTGACAAGGCCAATGTTCTTGAGTCTTCAAGGCTTTGGCGTAAGGTGGTCACCAAAATTGGCGAAAGCTATCCTGAAGTTGCCTTGGATTTTATGTTTGTGGACAATGCCGCAATGCAAATCATACTCAACCCCAAACAGTTTGATGTAATTTTGACGGAAAATATGTTCGGGGACATTATTTCCGATGAAGGTAGCGTGATCGGTGGTTCTATCGGATTGTTGGCTTCTGCCTCCATTGGTGAGGAAAACGCCTTGTTCGAACCTATTCACGGCTCATATCCACAAGCCAAGGGAAAAAACATAGCCAACCCGATTGCTTCCATCCTATCCGCAGCTATGCTATTGGAGCATTTTGGATTGACCGAAGAGGCTTGGGCCGTTAAAAAAGCGGTCGACAAATCGTTGAAAAAAGGTGTTGTTACCCCTGATTTAAAGGAAAACAGCCAATACGGCACCAATCAAGTCGGAGATTTTATTGCTCACAACATTGTGGATATTGAAGATGACTCCCTCATGAACGATGAAAATATCGATTTGGGCAAATCAACCATTATATAGCTTCACTGGTTTCTTTTTCCGATTCTTCCGAAGAAGTCAATTTCTGAATGGTCTTATTAAACTCTTCTTTGAATTCAACAAACTTTTCACCTGTTGCAGGACCATTGAACCCTGTATGGATTTTACGTACCTCTCCCGTTTTGTCAATATAAATAGTTGTAGGATAGGAAAGGATATGGTTCAGCATTGGTAATTTCTCATTGGCCTTTTGTTTGTTCGAAGTCCCGTATTGCGCCAATAGTATTGGGTAAGGGACATTCTCACGCTCTTTAAGTCTTTTTATGCCCTCAAAAGCTTTCTCCTCTGTCTTTGCATATTCGAACGCCAAGCCAACAAACTGCAAGTCCAAATCGGGATTGTTCTTAAGGAAATCCACATAAAAACGTGTTTCGTCCAAACAATTGGTACACCATGTGCCCATAATCTGCACGAGCACAGGCTTACCCTGGAACATAGGGTCGTCCAAATCCACCATATCTCCTTTTTCATTTGGAAAAGCAAAATCAAATTTATCGTACCCTTCCCTTAAAAAAGTCAGTTCATCGGAATCCGGAAGCTCAAACCCTTCGTTCCTTGCCCCCATAAATTCCTGAACCGTATGTTTACCAGAATAAAATTTACCATTTAAAGTGCTATCCGTTACATGGGCCAAAAACAAGAATACATGGGAACCGTCAAATGCAGAAAGCTTCATACTGTCCCCGGTCACGACACCATCTAAATAACGATAATCACCTGTTTTGGTTCTAAACGTACCTTTAACTTTATTTCCGCTCTGCATAAAGATGCCCTTTGCCGGATACTCGTCTTCGGTATTTACTTTAAAGTAGGTTTCCCAAACACCAGAAATGTTGACCGCTGCACCCTCCTTCACTTCAAAACGATCGCTTGTTCCATGTTCGGCCCTAAAGGGAACTCTACGTTCTTTACTTTCTTCTATAAATTCACCGGTAATACCATTCGCAGTGTACGTGCCAGAGATATGGCCTTCAAAAATTGGCATGCGAATGTTGATGGAATCCCCGTTGAACGTGAATTCATCTATAGTGACCACTTCCTCGGCATTGTAGACCTTCATTTCGTATCCACCATCTTCATTTTTGGAAAGTGTGAACTCAAAAGGCAACTCCTGAGATTCGGAAACTTCAATTTTAGCCAACCAATCACCTGTCATCAATTGGGGCTTTTCTTCTTTTTTACAAGAAGCGCATAAAACCAAAAATCCTATAATAGCTATTCTTAGGTTGTTCATAAAATGAAAGATTTAACCTAAATGTAGGAAATACATTTTAAAACAAACCACTCCTTAAGGTTTATGGTGATTATTATCGTTGAATCTGTTCCCCTATTGTTATATATTTGTGCCCTCTAAAAATGGAGTATGAAGATTTCTTATAACTGGTTGAAGCAATTTTTACAAATTGATTGGGATGCTCAAAAAACAGGTGAACTTTTAACGGATTTAGGTCTGGAAGTCGAGGGCATTTCAGAATTCGAATCAGTTAAGGGTGGATTAAAGGGCATTGTGGTAGGACACGTGCTTACCTGTGTGAAACACCCAAATGCCGATAGACTTAAATTAACCACTGTTGATATAGGACAGGAAGCCCCCGCACAAATTGTTTGTGGCGCTCCCAACGTAGCTGCTGGACAAAAAGTGCCCGTTGCCACTATAGGTACTACGCTATACACCAAAGAAGGTGAAGCCTGGGTTATCAAAAAAGGTAAAATTCGCGGAGAGGTGAGCCAGGGAATGATCTGTGCCGAAGATGAAATCGGTGTTGGTGAAAGCCACGATGGTATTATGGTGCTCAATGAAGAATTGGCTCCTGGCACCCCTTGTTCCAAAGTTTTTGAAATCGAGGATGACGAAGTTTTTGAAATAGGCCTCACCCCTAACCGAGCCGACGCCATGAGTCACTTTGGAGTGGCGCGCGATTTAAAGGCAGGTTTGGAACAAAAGGAAATACAAAAGGAACTGGTTACCCCATCGGTCAGTAATTTTTCCATTGACAATCGCTCGCTAAAAGTTGATGTAGAGGTCATGGACAGTGACCTTGCTCCACGATATTGCGGTGTTACCATTAGTAATCTGTTGGTGCAGGACTCCCCGGATTGGTTAAAAAATAGGTTGAAAGCCATTGGACTGGCCCCTATAAACAACGTGGTGGATGTTACCAACTACGTACTTCACGAACTGGGCCAGCCGTTGCATGCTTTTGATGCTTCTAAAATCAAAGGCAACAAGGTTGAGGTAAAAACCTTGCCCGCCGGAACAAAGTTCATCACTTTGGATGAAGTTGAACGTGAACTGCACGAGGATGACCTGATGATCTGTGATGCCGAAAAACCGATGTGTATTGCCGGTGTTTTTGGTGGAATCCACTCGGGCGTTACAGAGCACACAACGTCCATTTTCTTGGAAAGTGCCTACTTTGACCCAGTTTCCATAAGAAAAACGGCAAAAAGACATGGATTGAACACCGATGCTTCCTTTAGATTTGAAAGAGGTATCGATATCAATGTAACGAAATATGCCCTAAAAAGGGCTGCCTTATTGATCAAGGAAATCGCTGGAGGATATATTACTTCTGAGATTGCCGACTTGTTCCCGAAGAAACCACAAGAAAGACAGGTGTTCTTGACGTTCAGTAAAATAAACTCCCTGATTGGTCAAGAAATCCCACAGGATACAATTAAGTCCATTCTTTCGTCGCTCGAAATCCGAATCAACAACGTTACCGAGTCAGGTCTCGGATTGACCATTCCGACCTATAGGGTCGATGTTACCCGAGAAGTTGACGTAATTGAGGAGATTCTAAGGGTGTTTGGCTATAACAATATTGATTTCAAGGAAAAACTGAACGCCTCCATCGCCAAAACTTCACGATTCGAAAACTACAGAATTCAAGATGTTATCGGAAGTATGCTGGCCTCCAAAGGTTTTCATGAGATCATGACCAACAGTTTGGTTTCATCGGAGATCACTTCGGATGATGATAGCGCTGTTCAAATGATGAACCCTTTGAGTTCCGACCTATCAGTGCTTCGGACCTCTATGCTTCATTCTGGCCTACAAACGGTAAGCTACAACCACAACAGGCAAAAAACAGACCTTAAATTGTTCGAGTTTGGCAAAACCTATCACAAAGTAGATGGCCAACATAAAGAAAAGCAGCACTTGGCTATTTTCATTTCTGGTGACCGCGAACAGAATAGTTGGACCGTTGCCTCAAAAAAATCGGAGTTTTTCTATTTGAAAGGCATTGTTGACAATGTTTTTGAGCGCTTGGGCATTACGGACATCGATACAAAACCTTTATCACAATCGGATTATGCTGAAGGCATTTCGTATGTGAAAAACAACAAAACAATGGTGTCGCTTGGATTGGTCGGAAAAGCCGCTCTAAAACAATTCGACATTAAGCAAGAGGTGTTTTATGCCGATTTGAATTGGGACGCCATTCTCGGGTCAGTGAGCACTCAAAATGTGGTTTTCAAGGAAATTCCCAAGTTCCCGGAAGTAACCAGGGATTTTGCTTTGTTACTCGATGACTCGGTCTCTTTCCAAAAAGTATACGATATAGCTTGGAATACAGAGAAAAAATTGCTTAAAAAAGTGAACCTTTTCGATGTGTATACAGGTGAGAAACTTCCTGAAGGTAAAAAATCCTATGCGGTAAGCTTTACTTTGATGGACGAAAAGAAAACCTTGACGGACAAGCAAATCGACAAGATCATGGGCAAACTATTGGCCCAGTATCAAAAGGAATTGGGAGCGGAACTTCGCTAATTACATTTGGGCAGGTAAAATAACACTGTCTATTTCGTGAACCACACCTTCATTTTCCAAATTAAGATCGGCTGTGGTTATTCTTGCCGTATTCCCAACAGGATCGGTGAGCACAATATCGTACCCATCTAAATGTGCTGTCAATTTTTTGCCCTGTACCGTGGTGAAACGAGCAATTCCATTACCTCTGCCTATAGCTCGAAGCATGCGAGATGCCGTCAGTTGACCGGCTACAATATGATAGGACAACAAGGATTTTAAGGCGCTTTTATCCTCTGCATTGATCAGCTCTGCCATTTTGTTGTTCGAAAATTTCTCGAATGCTGCATCGGAAGGTGCAAAAATGGTAAAGGGCCCTGATTTTTTGAGCAATGTACCCAACTCTGTTGCATTTACCGCACTCAATAGAATTTTATGGTTGTCCAGTTTACTGGTGTACGAAAGCGCATTGGAAGTATTTTGGGCGGTCGTATAGATAGAAAAAGCCAAGCAAAAGCCGAGCAAGAGTTTAGTTGCGGGGGTATTCATATAATTGGTCAAAATTTTAGGGCTTGTTCTTTTTAGTATAATTATACGACTAACTGCCAAAAACGTCGATAAGATACATCTTTTTTGATGACATCACATCTATTTCAACATTTCAAAATTTCATTTAACAAAAACTTAACATTGCGTTTTTATGACAAATGTCAGTATCGAAAATTCAAATCCTTAAATTTGAGTTGATTACTAAAAAAATACGTGATTTTGAAAGGAACAAACATTGAACACAAACTTCAAAACATTAGAGAAAAGAAAGGAAGCCATGAGAAGATTTTAGCGGAAGTCCAGCAAATTTTGCAGGAAGATGCTTTGAAAGAATCGAAAATATCCGATCAGCTCAATTCCAAAAACAATACTCGTAGCAATGAGTTTGATTTTGATTTGTTGGAAACCGATAAAATCTTCCATATCGATCAAATCAAGGACATCTGTATTGATTACCGGTTACGTTTTTTGAACAGTTCTTACTTTAAAGGTAAAATTCCACAGGAAGCCATTTCCAAAATAAAACACTTGGAATCTGCCCATAATACCGAAATCAAGGGATTTAAAATTATGGCTCCTTCCAAATTGTTCAAGCTGGAAGATAAGGACGACCCTTTGCTCTTCGCTCCCATTGGGAACGACTATTTCTATTTGATTCACAAATGGGGAAACGATCTTCACCCATTGCGAAAATTGTTTGCATGGCCATTTAAAAACATTGCAAACCTTACGCTGGTGGTGCTATTGTTCAGTTACCTTGTAACATTAATGGTCCCAGAGGGCCTGTTCTCCAAAAAAAATACCACAGCAGAGTTTTGGATCATCTACTTTTTTATGTTCAAATGCATAGCATCCATAGTAATTTTCTACGGATTTGCACTGGGAAAAAACTTTAACCCCGCTATTTGGAAAAGCAAGTATTTTAATGCCTAGGCCGTAACTGCGTACATTTTTTCACGCTGCTCTTTTATGGACTTGTCGGACATGTAATCATCAAAGCTCAAGTAACGGTCAATGGCGCCGTTGGGTGTCAACTCAATAATTCTGTTTGCCACCGTGTTCACAAACTCATGGTCATGGGTGGTAAGCAAAATCGTCCCTTTAAAGTTCTTCAAGGAGTTATTGAAGGCGGTAATGCTTTCCAGGTCCAAGTGGTTCGTGGGCTCGTCCAACATAAGAACGTTGGCACGGAGCATCATCATACGGCTTAGCATACAACGTACTTTTTCTCCACCGGAAAGCACAGTGCATTTTTTTAGGGCCTCTTCACCACTGAACAACATCTTGCCCAAGAAACCTCTTAGATATACCTCTTCCCTTTCCTCTTCCGTTTTGGCCCATTGACGTAACCAGTCGACCAGATTGATATCCTCCTGAAAGAAATCGGAGTTATCCGCAGGCAAATAGGATTGCGTAGTGGTCACACCCCATTGAAACTTACCACTGTCCGCCTTTGCTTTTTCCGCGATTATGTCGTAGAAAGCCGTGGTCGCACGAGAATCCCTGGATAAAATGGCCACTTTATCGCCCTTGGCCAAGTTGATGTTAACGTCTTTGAACAATAAATCCCCATCTTCCGAAGTTGCCGATAATTTTTCTACATTCAAAATCTGATCTCCAGCTTCGCGCTCTCGGTCAAAAATAATGGCAGGATATCTTCTACTTGAAGGCTTAATATCTTCAACCTTGAGTTTGTCCAACATCTTTTTACGGGAAGTTGCCTGTTTACTTTTGGCCACGTTGGCACTAAAACGCTGTATAAACTCGTTAAGTTCCTTCGCCTTTTCCTCGGCTTTTTTATTCTGTTGGGCTCTTTGGCGCGCTGCCAATTGGCTACTCTCGTACCAAAACGTATAGTTTCCTGAAAACAGGTTGATTTTTCCAAAATCGATATCCGCAATACTGGTACAAACGGCATCCAAAAAGTGCCTGTCGTGAGATACCACGATTACCGTATTATCGTAGTTGGCCAAGAAATTCTCCAACCAGTTGATGGTATCGTAATCCAAATCGTTGGTAGGCTCATCCATGATCAACACATCAGGGTTTCCGAACAGGGCCTGTGCCAAGAGGACACGTACCTTAAGTTTGGAATCCAAATCGCCCATGTTGGTATAGTGCAGGTCCTCGGCAATCCCAAGGTTGGAAAGCATCGCAGCTGCATCACTATCGGCATTCCATCCGTTCATCTCCTCGAACTTTACCTGCAGCTCCCCTATTTTCTCAGCGTTCTCATCGGTATAGTCCGCGTAAAGGGCATCTATTTCCTTTTTTATCTCGAACAAGGGCTTATTTCCCATGACCACGGTCTCCAATACAGGGTACTCGTCGTATGCATTGTGGTTCTGTTCCAGAATGGACATCCGCTTTCCAGGTTCCAAATGTACATGGCCCGAAGTAGGTTCGATTTGCCCGGATAATATTTTTAAAAATGTAGATTTACCAGCGCCATTGGCACCAATAATACCGTAACAATTCCCTTGGGCAAAGGTTACATTGACCTCATCGAACAAAACTCTTTTGCCAAACTGTACGGATAAATTCGATACTGATAACATGCAACTATCTTTATTTTTTTGCAAAAGTAGCTAAATAGGATTCGTAATTCTAATTTAAAAGCGCATATTTGAACGATGAAAAATCGCCGTTTAACAACATTTAACTACCCCTTAACAAGTTTGGCTTCTTAGGTTGCTTACTTTTGATAGTCAAATGAATCGTTCCCTATATATGGTAAGATTTTTACTCGGCCTTATCTTATTGTCATCGCTCGTATCGTGTTCTGGTTCTCCAGAAAACGGTTCTTCAGTATTTTTTGGCGGAGAAATTGTAAACCCTACAAGCGAATATGTGGTGCTTTACCACAATGATTCTTATGTGGACTCCGTAAAGCTCGATGATAACAATCACTTTGCCTTTGAACTTGACGGAATAGAGGATGGTCTTTATCATTTTGACCATACACCGGAACTTCAATACGTTTATTTGACCAAGGGTGATAGCCTTCTGGCCCGCTTGAATACCGTAGAATTTGACGAATCTTTGGTTTACTCCGGAAAAGGAAGTGAAATCAACAACTTTTTGATAGAGATTTTCTTGACCAATGAGAAAGAAGAACCTCTTATAAAAGAGTATTACAACTTAGCTCCTGAAGCATTTAGTGAAAAAATAGATTCCTTGCATGCCATTAAGGTCGCATTGTTGAACGAACTGAACGCGGACAACCAATTTACGCCCAAGGCCTTGGCCATGGCCGAAGCTTCAATTGACTACAACACTTACATTAATAAGGAAAAGTATCCTTTCTACCATAAAAAGGAAACTGGGGAAGAAACCATTCATGAACTTGATGAGGGTTTTTATGGTTACCGAAAAAATATCGACCTCAATAATAAGGACCTGACGTATTTTAGACCTTATTTTGATTTTATGAAATGGCATTTCGGAAACATGTCCTACATGACTTGTTTGGAAAACTGCTCTACCAACAAACAACCTGTCAGCGACCGTTTGCACTTCAATAAACACAAGCTCACTTTGGTGGACAGTATTGTGAAACAGACGGATCTAAGGGATATCCTTTTCAGAAATGTTGCCATGGATTATCTGTTAAGGGAACACAAGCCAAGTGAAGAGGCCACTGTATTTATAGATAAATTCAAATCCCTTTCCACAAACGAAGAACACCAAGAGGAAATAGATTTATTGTACAAGGGCATTAAAAATTTGCAACCGAACACTGCCATTCCCAATGTTGCGGTAAAGGACATCAATAATGAGTCGGTTTCCTTAAAAGATTTGACCAACAATAAGAAAAATACAGTTTTCTATTTTTGGACGGCCGATCAAAAAAGCCATTTTAGAAACGTAAATAAACATATTACCTCCCTCGAAGAGAAATACCCCCACTATAACTTTGTTGGCATTAACTTAAGAACCAATTTTAGCCAATGGAAGCAACTCATGCACGATTACAATCTGGACACGAGCAAGCAGTTTTTTGGCGAGAATTTTAAAGAGTTACAAATGGCCATGATTATCGATGGTCTCAACAAATGTGTCATCGCAAAGGACACTGTTGTAGTCGATGGGTTTGCCAACCTTTACACTTCCCTATAAAAAAAGCCCCGAATTTTCATTCAGGGCCTCTATTTTACTTTTATTTTATCCTTATTTAGGAATTGCCTTTCTTGTAATCTTCCAAGAATTTGGCCAATCCAATATCGGTCAATGGGTGCTTTAACAACCCGTCAATAGAAGACAATGGACCTGTCATCACATCGGCGCCAAGTTTGGCACAATCGATTACGTGCATGGTGTGTCGGATGGATGCAGCCAAGATTTCAGTTTCAAATCCGTAGTTGTCATAGATCAAACGGATTTCCGCTATCAAATTAAGACCATCGGTGGAAATATCGTCCAATCTGCCCAAAAACGGAGAAACGTAGGTTGCTCCCGCTTTGGCAGCCAATAGGGCCTGACCCGGTGAGAACACCAAGGTACAGTTGGTACGGATGCCTTTATCGGAAAAATATTTCAATGCTTTTACACCATCCTTGATCATAGGAACTTTCACTACAATCTGCTCGTGCAGCTCTGCTAGCTCCTCACCTTCTTTGACCATTCCATCAAACTCAGTGGCCACTACCTCAGCAGAAACATCACCATCAACAATATTGCAGATATCCACGTAGTGTTTTAAAATATTATCCTTTCCTGTAATACCTTCTTTCGCCATTAAGGAAGGGTTGGTGGTCACACCATCCAACACGCCCAACTCTTGGGCTTCCTTAATTTGGTCAAGGTTGGCAGTATCAATAAAAAACTTCATTTCTAAGTATTTATAATTGGTTCGCTAATAAGTGTAAAATTACAACTTATAATGGTTGAGGAGCAATTTTTCGTAGACTTTGTCGGGTAAAATCTTCTTTAACCTAAGGGAGAACTTTTGTAAAAACGCACCTACCGGGTTATGTATCTTTGGTTTTTTCTTGTTGATGATCTTGTAAACCGCCTCGGCCACTTGGATGGGGTCTCCCCCACTATCAACGTCCTCGTCAATTCCTTTTAGGGTTTGACTGTACTTTTCTTCATAAGCGGAACCCTTGATTACTGGGGAATGGTATCTGCCCGATGCAATATTGGTGGCAAAATCACCCGGGGCCACATTGGTTATGGTTATGCCAAAATCCTTGGTTTCCATGCGCAGTGCTTCAGTGATAAGCCCCAAAGCACCTTTGGTGGCAGAATAAAACCCTCTATAGGGCAGTCCCATATAGCCTGCAATGGATGTAATATTGATGATAACTCCATTCCCCTGCTTGCGCATTTGCGGCAAAACGGCTTTCATTACATGTACGGGGCCATGAAAGTTGGTGTCGAACACGTGTAGAATTTCTTCGTGGGGCGTCTCTTCAATGGGTCCCGTGATACCCACACCTGCATTGTTGATCAATACATCCAATCTGTTTTCCTTGGAAATGACGTAGGAAACGGCATTTTGAATGCTTTCGACATCTTTCACATCCAATTGAACAAGTTCAAATGCTGTAAAATCGGGATAGTTTTTTGGATTACGCGTAGTACCGTAAACGGTAAATCCCTTTTGGGTCAAGTATATCCCGATAGATTTACCAATACCTGAAGAACCGCCGGTGATCAGTACAACTTTTTTATCCATGATCATCTGATTTTTGGGTACAAAAAAGGGCAAGCTACCTACATCGCACCGCTACGACCGCATACCCTTGCTGCGTTCCCGCCCTGGGGGATTCTGCAGGAGCTGGTCGTGTAGGACTTGCCCGGCCGCAAATATACGACCTTTTAAATTTGTGGCAATCCCAATTCATTCTTAATTTCGGTGTTTTACGATCAATAATTTATGATACAAGCAATAAGAACAATGGGCAAACTTTTTTCCATTTCAGGAGCATTGCTCTTCTTTTTGGCCTGTGGCGGAAATGCAGACCCGGCCAAGAATTTTTCCATTCAATTGGAAAACAAAACTATACAGCAAAACGGGCAATTAGGCGTGGCCCTCAAGAACAAAAAAGACATCGAAATTTCTGACTTGCACTATTATATAGACGGCAGGGAAATGCCCGTAGAAAATGGCAAATTGACGTTGGACCTACCCACCTTGGGAAACAAAATATTGGTGGCCAAGTTCAATATTGAGGACCAAGCTGTGGAAGTTGAGAAAAAAGTACGTGTTTTGGCCGCTACCGCACCAGAAGTATATACCTATGAGATCATCAATACCTACCCCCACGATACGGGGGCTTACACTCAAGGTTTGGAGTTCCATGAGGACACTTTATACGAAAGCACTGGAAAAAAAGGCGCATCCACGGTTAGGAAAGTCAATTTTGAAACAGGTGAAGTGCTTCAGCAAATAGATTTGGATGCTTCCGTATTTGGAGAAGGCATCACTATAATGAACGATAAGCTTTACCAACTAACCTGGCAAAGCGGTTTAGGTTATGTGTACAACATATCCAATCTGGAAAAAATCAAAAACTTCACCTATGGTAAAAGTCGCGAAGGATGGGGCCTTTGCCACGATGATGAAAAAATATTCAAGAGCGACGGTACCGAAAAAATCTGGTTCTTGGACCCGGAAACTTTGGAAGAACAAGGCTATATAGAAACGGTGACCAACAAATCCATTTTTAATATGGCCAATGAGTTGGAGTATGTCAATGGAAAAATCTATGCCAACGTGTACCAAAAGGAAAGCATGATGATCATTGACGCGGTCTCTGGTGCTATTGAGGGGGTCATCAACTTTAGTGGACTCAAAAGCAAAGTAAAAAAAGGTCCTGAATGGGACGAGGGCAACTCGGTATTGAATGGAGTGGCCTATCATCCGGAACGGGAGACATTTTTTGTGACAGGAAAAAACTGGGACAAGTTGTTCGAAGTGGAAATCCGTAAAAAAGACCAATGAAAACATATACGGAATCCTTTGATGTAACCCCAAATGACCTGGACGACCTCAACCACGTAAACAATATCAGATATGTGGAGTGGATTCAGGATATTTCCAAAAAGCATTGGATGCATGTGACAACGGAAGAGATTCAAAATTCCATGATATGGGTGGTCAGGAACCACAACATCACCTATCATAAATCCGCCGTATTGGGAAACACCATACTAATAAACACCTTTATAGCAAGTAACAAAGGGCCGATTTCCACTCGAGTCGTGGAAATAAAGAACAAGGAAACAGATGAGCTTTTGGTAAAAGCGATTACAGAATGGTGCTTATTGGATGCCAAAACCTTTCGCCCCAAACGGGTTCCAGAGGAAATTGAAGCACTTTTTATGGATTAAAACCCTTCCAAATGTTATAAGATGCTGTATTTCATCGAAATATAGGCGTATATTTTAAAATCCACCACCCAAAATTTTGAAGCGGGTCCAACAAATTGTAATATAGTAGTAAACCAAATATAAACTAATCCTATTTGTTGAACCAACTAAACGCAACCTTTATCCAATTGACATTCCAAATTTTCCGGAATTCCACTCCATAAAATGGGTTTAAAAAATCATGGGATTCGTTACAGTTGAATCCATTTTAACGATTTTTTATGGGAAAGTGTAGGAAAATAGCCCGTTTTAGGAAGAAACCCATAGTTTTTTTAAGGGAAAACTGCAATGAGTTTTTTTCGTGCGTTAGTAACTTGCAATCAGCAAATTGCACATGGAATACACCTACAACATAATCGATTCGGATGCATCCTCAAAACTACAGTTGCAACTGTATTTGGAGGAGTACCAGGATTTGGTTTGTGCGGGTGTTGATACCACTGCTCCTTCAGGCCTTAATTCCATTTTAAAATACAATCCGGACCTGGTGCTTGTAAATCTTGGGGAAGATGGTATGGATTACTTCCAAATGGTTACCGAACTCAACCAGTATATGCAGACCCTACCCCTTATCATAGGTTATGCAAAATCAAAAGAGTACGCTTACAATGCGATCAAAAGCGGTTTTTTCGATTATTGGATTTTGCCGCACAACGAGTTCGATATCAGAAAAACGATTCTAAGGTTAAGAAAACTCCACCCAAAACAGGATACACCCTCTACAATTTGTTTAAAGTCCTATAAAGATTATCGGTATTTGGACACCAATAACATTCTGTACCTAAAATCCGATAACAACACCACCGATTTTTTTATGAAAGACGGCAGTGTCATCAGTGCGTTCAAGACCTTAAAGTCCTTCGAAGAAAAGTTGCCCAAGAATTTTATACGTGTGCACCAAAGCTATATCCTTAATAGTAGCTATGTTTCGCGTATCAACTACGGTAAATCTATCTGCAGCCTAAAAAATGGTGAGGAAGAGGAACTTCCTTTTTCCAAAACCTATAAGGATAAAGTGGATAGACTTAAAGAAATACTCTCCAAAACAGCGACAAACGCCCTTAATTAGCAGAATTCTTTCAGATTCCGTTAGAATTCTTTCAGATTTCCCAAAAATACTATCCCCCATTCGTAAGTAACCTTTCTGCTCAAAATGCCATTTATTTTAGCGGTATAGACCTAATATTTATACCTAAAAACAGACATTATGAAAAAAGTATTTAGCATTTTAGCATTGGCACTATTGACCGTTGGATTCTACTCTTGCGAAGCAGAAAGTGATGTACAGGACACCGAAGCAATGTTCGAACAACTACAAATGGACCAGAATGCTACTGATGGGGAGGATTTAGACCCAGATGATCGCACTTAATGCCCAGCCAATTTACTTTTTAAAAAGATGAAAACAATGCTACGGACAACTTTGTACCTGCCCGTTTCATGTATTATGTTCCTCAATGTAACGGATACAATGGTTATGGACAATCAAGGCATCCAAACTAATGAAGAAAGAATATCCACTTTTGCCAAGAGGGATATTTTAATTCATCAGGTACGTATTGGCATCGAAAATAAAAGTCGAAGGCGTTTGGCCAGTAGTTTGAGCGATGAGCGTCAACTATAATTAGACATATATATAGATCAGAGCCCCAAACCTTAAACGATTTGGGGCTTTTTTGTTACCTTGAATTTAATTAATGAACCTATTCAACTTGAAAAACCGTACCTATTTAGTAGTGATGCTTCTTTTATGGGGGTGTACAGAGCAAATCTCCGAAAAAGAGTCGGTTTCCAATCCTAAGGTAGATTCTATTCAAGAACTGATCAATGTTGCCCAAACGGCCAAGGAACTACCGTTACAGGACAGAAAAGTATACTTGACGGATGCCGAAAAACTGACTGCGGAATTACCGAAGGACACCGTTCAGTTAAAACAACTTTCAGCAATTTCGCTTGCTTATAAAAGATTAGAGGATTCCCTAGCATTTAGGAGGACAAATGCATTGCTCTTGGAAATGTCGCAAGACTTGAAAGACAATACCATTCTAGGGTACTCACATTGGGACTTAGCTGGATTTTTCAATTCCCACGGGGTCACGGACAGTTCCTTTTACCATTATAAAAAAGCATTGCAAAATTTTGAGCAATTAGCTGTGGATTCCACATCAAAATCGCTCAGGGCTAGAATGTTTTATAGTATGGCCAGGGTACAGGATTCCTACAAAGACTATTTGGGCGGCGAAATCAGTGCCACAGCAGCCATTAAAATTTTTGATGAGCTGAAAGATAATTATCGGTTATATAATAGTTACTCTGCCCTTGGAATGTTGGCGAATGGCATGGGGGATAGTGAAAAAGCGCTAAAATCTTACGGAAAAGCGCGAGAGTATTTGGATAAATCCACAAGAAAAAACAAAGCTGATCTAATCCTGCAAAACCAAAATAACATTGCCAGTGTTTATTTGAACACCGAAAATTTTGATAAGGCCAAACAGGCTTACCAACAGCTACTTTCCAGTCCCAATTTAAAAGAGGAAAAACCGGAAACCTATGAAAAAGCATTGGGCAGTTTGGCCTTTTCCATTCTTAACGTGGATAACGACATAGAAAAAGCAAATGAGCTCCTGCAAGAGGCATTTGCATTCAATATCGAATCTGGTGATAAATATGATAGGGCCCGGATACACTACTATCAAGCCGAGGTTTTGGCGGCCCAAGGTGCCAGTGCACAAGCGATAGCACAGGCCAAAGAAGCCTACAGCATTGCGCGTGAAACCTACAACAACGATCGATCATTGGATGCCCTGAGATTACTGAACAGATTGGACCCTGCCCATTCACAATCGTATTTCGAGGAATATTTTCAATTAAATGAAGCCATCAAAGAGGAGGAGCGCACCAAACGCGACAAATTTGCCCGAATTCGAATGGAAACCGATGACATTATCGAAGAAAATCAAATCTTGGCCAAGGAAAAGCAAGTATGGATATATGCCGCAGTGCTCCTCGTTGTTTTTGGGTTAGGTTTTATGGTCATTGTTTCGCTTTATGTAAGCAATAATCAATTAAAATTTAAACAGCGTCAACAAGAAAGCAACCAAGAAATCTATAATTTGATGCTCTCGCAACAAGGAAAGCTGGAGGAAGGGAAACAGTTGGAGCAAAAACGTATTTCTGAAGAGCTACATGATGGTATTTTGGGAGAAATGTTGGGCATACGCCTGATTTTGAGTGGGCTTAACGAACGGGAGGACCAAGCTGCCATTGAACAACGGGCCTCGCTTATTGAAAAATTGCAGGGGGTTGAAGAAGAAATACGGACCATTTCCCATGAACTTAACCATGCCTCCTATGAAAAATTCCATAATTTTATAGTATCGTTGGAAGATATGATCGATGGTATTGAAAAATCTTCCGGGATATCTTGTTCCTTTATCTACGACAATAAAATACCGTGGGACAATTTACTCGGGGACATTAAGATCAATGCTTACAGGATTATTCAAGAATCCTTGAAAAACTGTGTGAAGCACGCAAAAAGTAAAAATGTATCCATTTCATTTACCGTAGTGGACGATATGTTAAAACTTACCATTGAAGACGATGGTGTTGGATTTAATATCGATAGGAAAAAGAAAGGAATCGGTCTTAGAAATATAATTTCCAGGGTGAAAAAGATCAAAGGAAAGTTGGACATTGATAGTAAACCAGGAAAAGGAACTGAGATTAAAGTAATGATACCAGCCAAATACATGGAATTGGGTATCGCCGAGAAAATAAATGCACTAAATGCCTAAATCCCCCATTAAAAAAGATAAAACCTACAATGAAAACACTGAGAATACTGGCAATCGATGATCACGAAATGACAATGTTAGGGTATAAGTTTATACTCGAAGGCATCGAATTTGAAGGATACAATATAATTGTTGATACAGCCACCTCATATGATACTGGAAAAAAACTGATCGAGGATTCCGTAAATTCTTTTCAGTACGATATCTTGTTCTTGGATGTTCAATTGTTTGCTCCAAATGAGGAACAACCATACACCGGTGAGGACTTGGGCATACTGGCCCGCAAGATCGTACCCGAAAGCAAAATAGTTTTTATGTCTTCTTTTAGCGACAATTTTCGAATCAACAGTATTCTAAAATCCGTGGATCCCGATGGATATTTGGTAAAGACCGACATAGACCCCAAAACGCTTGAAGATGCCGTAAAAACCATAATGTTGGATCCGCCGTATTATTCATCCAAGGCGTTGGGCGCCATTAGAAAGAAAATGGCCAACGACATTGAAATTGATGAAAAGGACAAACAGATTCTCTACCACCTTTCCAAGGGAACCAAAAACAAGGATCTGGAAAAATTCATTAGGCTCTCCCCCTCCTCCATTGAAAATAGGAAGCGCCACTTAAAAACATTGTTCGGCACTGAGAACGAAAATGATTTAGCCTTGATTTTGGCGGCAAAAAACAGAGGTTTTATTTAATGGCCCAAGCTTAAAAAAGGTAAGCGGATACCATTTGTGGTTGGTTTAAGTTTAAAATCACCAAAAAATCCTACAAACAAGGGGAAAACCCCAGAATTTTTAAGGATTATCTGCAATCCTATGCAAAAGATTCATTCTAATTTTATGTTGAAAGAAAATTGGAATTCAATCAACATGCCGTTCCCTAACAAATTCAACAATAAAAACAACGCTCAAGGTGCAAAAACTTACGAGGCCGCAGAGGGCTTGGATGATTTTTTAAAAGTCTTGGAAAAATACTTTTTTGCGAACGCCAAACTTCGTTGCAAGCAAAATAGGGTTGAAGGAAAGCTGGATTTGGTGATTGACCTACATTTTAATTTCGGCATAACAGATTGCCTGAGACATTTTAACAATGGTGATTGGGTCAATTATTCTTTATCGGAAGAAAGCAGCTTCGACATGTCCCTTGTAGTAAGTGGAGCATTAAAACAATTAAATGAACAAAGTGCCTACCCAGCGGATATCATGGAAATATCCTTGCATTTTTTGGATACCTCCATTATTATAACAAGACTTTATCCATACAGCATTCCTGAACAAATCAGTGCTATTTTAACCACCATTGGTAAGCACTTTATATACTTCACCAAAGGATTGACCGAAATGCCATATGAAGTTTTTGTCCCTGTTTTTGAAGACACCTCCATAAATAGCGGCGACTGCAAAGAATGCAACTACTTTGACTATTGGGGCTTATACTTTGACAAAAAACAAGAGCACGAAGCCCTTATTTACTCTCTTGGTAAAAAGAAACTTTATGAAGAGGGTATTTCCCTATACGAATAAACTCCTGTAGCAAATACTAAACACTGAACAAAGGTCGCGATTTCATTAAGTCGTTGACCTTTTGTTTTATCTCGGCTACCTTTTTCTCGTTCTCCGCATCGGTAATGATCTCATCTATAAAGCCTACAACGGTTTCCATATCGGCTTCCTTAAGACCTCTTGTGGTAATGGCCGAAGTTCCAAAGCGTATTCCAGAGGTGATAAATGGGGATTTATCATCGAACGGAACCATATTTTTATTGGCAGTAATAGCCGCGTGCTCCAATACTTTTTCTGCATCTTTGCCCGTAATACCTTTGTTTCTAAGGTCTATCAGCATCATGTGGTTGTCAGTTCCTCCAGAAATTACTTTGTAATCCTTGTCCATGAAAGCTTTGGCCATAGCGGCAGCATTTTTCTTTACTTGGACCATGTAGTGCAAAAATTCATCGGAGAGTGCTTCACCAAAGGCAATGGCCTTGGCAGCGATTATGTGCTCCAATGGACCTCCTTGGTTACCTGGGAATACCGCCAAATCCAAAAGACCCGACATTTTTCTCAAGTTTCCATTTTTTAGTTTGATACCAAATGGATTTTCAAAGTTTTCGCCCATCAAAATAAGGCCTCCACGCGGTCCACGTAGGGTTTTGTGGGTTGTAGTGGTAACAATGTGGCAATGTGGGATTGGATCGCTCAAAATACCTTTCGCAATCAATCCTGCGGGGTGGGATATGTCCGCCAATAAAATGGCTCCGACACTATCGGCGATTTCACGGAAACGTTTAAAATCCATATCCCTGGAATAGGCAGAGGCGCCGGCAATAATCAATTTGGGCTTTTCCTTGTCGGCGATTTCCTGGATTTTGTCATAATTCAACAAACCAGTTTCCTCATCAACACCATAAAAAACGGGGTTGTACAACTTCCCTGAGAAATTAACGGGCGAACCATGGGTCAAATGCCCTCCGTGGGACAAATCGAAACCTAAAATAGTATCTCCTGGGTTAAGGCAAGCATGGTAAACGGACGCATTGGCCTGAGAGCCCGAGTGAGGCTGAACGTTCGCATAAACAGCACCGAACAATTCCTTGGCGCGGTCTATGGCCAACTGTTCCACTTGGTCCACCACTTCGCAACCACCATAATAGCGCTTTCCAGGGTATCCCTCGGCATATTTGTTTGTAAGTACGGATCCAGCGGCTTCCATTACCTGTGGACTTACAAAGTTTTCGGAAGCTATCAGTTCAATACCTTCCAACTGTCTTTCTTTCTCTTGCGCTATAAGTTCAAAAATTTTCTGGTCTCGTTGCATGTTGCCCATTGTTTAATTAAGGGCGTAAAATTACGAATTGAAAGGGGATTTCCATCTATTAAAATGCGATTGGGACCTAATTTTATCAAACGACAATTAACAATTTTCAAAAAAAATGGAATGAGGCCAAAGACCACTGTTTTCAAAGCTTTTTATAAAAAATATACTACCGTGCGTCCTTTTTCGTTAATAGGATGAGGATTTTTGGCACAGCTATTGAATCCCCCTAAACAACCATAAAGTTGACCAGTATGAAAAAAGTTTTACTCTTAACCACGATTATAGTTTTAAGCGCTTGTAGTGGCGTAAAGAAAACTCAGGAGGCCCTGAATACCGGTAATTATTCCGCGGCTATGAACAAGGCCATTAAAAACTTGGCCGAGAACAAGACCAAAAAAGGACATCAGGAATATATTATTTTATTGGAAGAAGCATTTGCCAAAAACACGGCAAGGGAACAGCAGGAAATTGCTTTTCTCCAAAATGATGGTAACCCGGCCAACTTGGAGACCATCTACAACAAGTATTTGCAATTAAAGCAGATTCAACAACGGATCAGACCGTTATTGCCCCTCTACATTGAAGACGAAGGAAGAACGGCTGAATTCAGTTTTGTGAACTACGACAACAGAATTTTGAACACCAAGGACGACCTTTCCGAGCACTTGTACCAAAATGCTTTGGATTTATTGGCTTCTGCGAAATACAAAACCGATTACAGAACCGCTTACGAAGATTTAAAGTATTTGCAGGAGATAAATCCAGGATATAGGGAAACCGTCGCCAAAATGGATGAAGCCTACAATAAAGGATTGGAGTTCGTGAGAGTCGATATCGCAAACCAGACCCAACAGATCATTCCTGAGCGTTTGGAAACTGAACTTTTGGATTTTAATGCTTTCGGTATTGATAATTTCTGGTTGCAATACCATACCAATCCTTTGGAAAACGTAAAATATGATTATGCCATGAATCTGGATTTCATGGAGATCAATGTGTCCCCTGAGCGTATCAACGAAACACAGGTTATTAAAGAAAGACAAATCAAAGATGGATGGCAATACCTTTTGGATGCTGATGGAAATGTGGTAAAGGATAGCTTGGGCAACAAAATTAAAGTTGACAAAATGCGAACAGTTACTTGTAAATTGTTCCAGTTTACACAAACCAAAAGTGCCCAAATCGGAGCAAAGATCAGCTTTACGGATCTTAGAAGCGGGCAGGAAATCAACTCCTATCCCCTATCCAGCGAATTTATCTTTGAGCATATTTTCGCCAATTATCAAGGTGATAAAAGGGCTTTGGAAGACGATTTAATGCTATACTTGAACGCTAGGGAAGTTCCATTCCCTTCTAACGAGCAAATGGTCTACGATGCAGGGGAGGACCTAAAATTACGCCTCAAGAGCATTGTCTCACAATATCAGTTCAATTAATAAAAAGCCCCGTTGATCCGGGGCTTTCGTTTTATAAAAACTTTGTAAGGTCCGTATCCGAAATGGCTCCGTGCGAAGTGTGAAAAACCACCTCTCCGTTTTTAACAACCAATAATTGAGGTGACTCATGCCTAACTCCGAACGTATCCTCAATTGCGTTGGACACATCCCTATGGCGCTGTATCGTTAAAAAATACAGGTCTATATCCAAATCCGTATCATAAGACTCGGTAAACATGTTCAATACCATTCTGCTTATACCACACGTGCTGGAGTGCTTGTAGATCACCTGAGGTTTGTTTTTTGAATTTTCGGCAATCGCTTCCAATTGATCTATAGACTCCAATTGGATCCACGGTAATGCTTTCTTTTCCTTTTTTGTTTTCTCCTTCTTTCCGAAGACGCTGTCAAATATTCCCATAATGCAAATTTATGGGATAAGTCGTGAGTGAACAAAAAGCTTACAGCTGACTAAATGTCTTGTATTTAAAGGGTTTATCGGACATTTTGACGGTACAGGCGCATTGGTAAGGTTGTTGACATTATAGAAAAAAACAACGACTATGAACTTTAATAATTTTACAATAAAATCACAGGAAGCCATTCAGAGGGCCCAACAATTGGCCCAAGAATTTGGGCATCAACAGATCGAGAACGAACACCTGTTCAAGGCCATTGCCGAAGTCGATGAAAACGTGCTGCCTTTCATATTGAAAAAATTGAACGTCAACACCAACCTCATCAACCAAATATTGGACAAGGAACTCCAAAGCTTTTCAAAAGTATCGGGAGGAGAAATAATGCTTTCCAGGGAAGCAAGTAAAACAGTGAACGAAGCAAGTATCATTGCCAAAAATATGGGCGATGAATATGTTTCCGTTGAGCACTTGCTATTGGCCATTTTTAAATCTAAAAGTAAGATCGCGCAAATCCTAAAAGATCAAGGTGTGGCCGAAAAAGATTTGAAAGCTGCCATACAGGAACTTCGCAAGGGCGGTAAGGTCACTTCACAAAGTGCGGAGGAGACTTACAATTCCTTGGACAAATACGCGAACAACCTTAACCAACTGGCCGACAGTGGGAAATTGGACCCCGTAATCGGTAGGGACGAGGAAATCCGAAGAGTCTTGCAGATTTTATCCAGACGTACCAAGAACAACCCTATGTTGGTAGGTGAGCCCGGTGTGGGTAAAACTGCCATTGCCGAAGGTTTGGCCCACCGGATTATTCAGGGCGATGTGCCCGAAAACCTTAAGGATAAGGTCATTTATTCTTTGGATATGGGTGCACTTATAGCGGGTGCCAAATATAAAGGTGAGTTCGAGGAGCGTTTAAAAGCGGTAATTAAAGAAGTAACCTCATCCGATGGGAACATTGTTCTCTTTATTGATGAGATTCACACCTTGGTAGGTGCAGGTGGCGGACAAGGTGCCATGGATGCCGCAAACATCCTGAAACCTGCTTTGGCCCGTGGCGAATTGAGAGCCATAGGTGCCACCACGTTGGACGAATACCAAAAATATTTCGAAAAAGACAAGGCCTTGGAGCGTAGGTTCCAAAAGGTCATGGTGGACGAGCCCGATACCGAGAGTGCCATTTCCATCCTAAGGGGAATCAAAGAAAAATATGAGGCACACCACAAGGTCCGTATCAAGGATGATGCGGTAATCGGTGCCGTGGAGCTATCACAACGCTACATTACCAACAGGTTCCTGCCCGATAAGGCCATCGACCTTATGGACGAGGCCGCTTCCAAACTTCGCATGGAAATCAACTCCAAACCCGAGGAATTGGATGTGATGGACAGAAAGATAATGCAGCTGGAAATTGAGATAGAAGCCATTAAAAGAGAAAATGATCAGGCCAAATTAAAAACCTTGAATTTGGATCTCGCCAACCTTAAAGAAGAGCGCAATGAAATCTTTGCCAAGTGGGAGAGTGAAAAAGCCGTGGTGGACAACATCCAAAAAACAAAAGAGGATATTGAAAATTACAAGGTCGAGGCAGAACGCGCCGAGCGAAATGGCGATTACGGAAAAGTAGCGGAATTGCGATATGGTAAAATCAAGGAATCCCAAGAAAGACTGGATAAACTTCAAGAGGAATTAGCGGAACAACAATCTGCGGGCACCTTGATCAAAGAGGAAGTAACCTATGAGGATATTGCCGAAGTAGTTGCCAAGTGGACTGGTATTCCCGTGAACAAGATGATGCAGAGTGAACGGGAAAAACTTTTGAAACTGGAAGATGTACTGCACAAACGAGTAGTGGGCCAAGATGAGGCGATCATTGCCGTTTCCGATGCCATTCGAAGAAGCAGGGCCGGATTACAGGATGCCAAGAAACCGATAGGTTCCTTCCTTTTTCTAGGTACAACCGGTGTAGGTAAGACCGAGTTGGCAAAAACCTTGGCCGCCTATCTGTTCGATGATGAAAATGCCATCACACGGATAGATATGAGCGAATACCAAGAGCGTCACTCGGTGAGTAGATTGGTAGGTGCACCTCCAGGATATGTGGGTTACGATGAAGGTGGACAGTTGACAGAAGCCGTAAGGCGCAAACCCTATTCCGTAATCTTGTTGGATGAGATTGAAAAAGCACACCCGGATACCTTCAACATCCTATTGCAGGTCTTGGATGAAGGTAGGTTGACCGATAACAAAGGTCGTGTGGCGGATTTCAAGAACTCCATCATTATTATGACCAGTAATATGGGCAGCCATATTATTCAAGAGAAGTTTGAGGATGCAGTGGACGTGGAAAGTGCTTCAGAGGCCGCAAGAGTCGAAGTCTTGGGATTGCTCCGCAAAACCATTAGACCGGAGTTCCTTAACCGTATTGATGATATTATCATGTTCACTCCGTTGAGTAAATCGGACATTAAGGATATTGTGAGACTCCAATTGGATAACTTGAAGAAAATGTTGACCAAGCAGAACATCACCTTGGATGCGACCGAAGAAGCTGTAGCTTATTTGACTGAAAAAGGATATGATCCCCAGTACGGTGCACGACCCGTAAAACGATTGATTCAAAAAGAGGTCTTGAACAACCTCTCCAAAGAATTGTTGTCAGGAAAAATAACCGCAGACAGTATTGTACTCTTGGATTCTTTCGATGATGAATTAGTGTTCAGAAATCAGAATGAATTGGTGGAATAACATCAAATCACTTTAGAAACAAGCCCTTACTGTGTTAAAGTAAGGGCTTTTGTTTTGAAAAATACCATACAGTATCTAATTTTTTATATCTTAGTTTCCACCAATACCAACCATACTACAATGACTAAGAAAGCAGAAAGGACCACCGCTTATATCATTGAGACCGTGGCCCCTATTTTCAATAAATTCGGCTATGTAGGCACCAGCATGAGTGATTTGACCGAAGCCACAGGTCTAACCAAAGGTGCTATATATGGGAATTTTGAGAACAAAGAGGCATTGGCATTATCCGCATTTGAGCACAATCGCAATATTCTGTTGGAAGCGATTGACAATAAGTTGGAAATCGGTGTGGAAGCATTGGACAAACTATTCTCCATATTGAACTTTTATAAACAATATGATGTTTTCACGCTACCAATGGGAGGGTGTCCCCTATTAAATGTCGGGGTAGACGCCCAGGGCAACAACAAACTTTTGGCCGCTGCGGTTAAGGAAACCGTTAAAGAGATAGAAGGTAAAATTGCTCTTGTTTTGGAAAATGGAGCAAACAAAGAAGAAATTAAATTGCCGGTGTCGCCTTTGCAATTTGCGAAGCAATTTTTCACGATGATCCAAGGAGCCGTTGCCATGAGCACCATGACACAGGACCGAAAGTATTTGGTGAATACCATAACTTATTTGGAATACTTGGTGAAGCAAGAGCTTAAAAAGTAAGGCGAACTATCTTTTTTTATAGAATTAGAACCAATTGTCATTCCGACAGAGCCAAGCGACGAGGAAGCTCACATTGTTGAATTTAGAAAGAGGTTCTCACCATGTTCGAAATGACATAATACCCTGAATCAATTCCCTTTTACCCTGAATATCCAGGTATCACCACTATACTTTCCAAAAAACTTACTGTCTCAGGCCTTTCTGGCCTCGTCCATGCTATTGTATCGCTCCAAATACACATAATTGTACTTGTTGAAACTTCTGTAGAATGATTTGGGCTCCAAACCTTTTTCCCTGAGCGTCTTCATAAAATTATCAAAGTACTTTTTGGTGCCATAAACATTGGCTATCAAATAGAAGCCAGGCTCCAGGCCTTCTTCGTTTTCCACTTCCTCATAACGTTCATTGGGCTTTACTTCCACTTTTTGATTTTGAAGGCGATCAATGCTGTCCTTTTTTCGCTGCAGTTCCAACTGCTCTTTTGTTCTTTGCACTTCGGCCAAAGAATCCTTTTTTCGCTGCAGATCCAACTGTTCTTTCATTCTCTGCACTTCCGCCAAAGAATCCTTTTCGCGTTGAGCTTGCCTCCTTGCTTCAAGTTCTCTTTGCTCCTGCTCTAACCTTTGTTGCTCAATTTCCTCTTCAAGTTCATTCGATTCTTCATTTTTCTCTTCCTTCTCCCTGAATTTTGTTTTTCCAATGTGATAGGATGCAACAATTTCGATAGTGGGGTCTTCTTCACTTATTAAACTGTCCGTACCAAACTCCATAAGCCCTCCGATGGAAAATGTATTCGAGATAGTGACGCCTAATCCTCCCGAAACACCATAAAAACTATTGTATCCGCCCTGTACCCAAAATTTTGAAGTGGAGAACAAACCGTTCAATCCGAATTGGGTATCACCATTGGGAACCGATTTTACATAGGCTATGGGACGAAGGTAACTATCACCCAAACCTTCGGATAGCATCAAAGGAAAGTCGTTGCTCAGTGTTCCCGTAAAACTTTGGAAGCTTTCCATACTTTCACCATTATTTCCTGAAACGTTGAAACCAATGGCATTTTCCATGGCCAAACCCACACTAAACGTATTCACCGACAAACGTAATCCAGGTGAAAATTGGACCTTAAAGCCTTCAAAATCTTCCAATGCAACTGGGTCCAATACATCCCCTTGAACATATAGTTCATCGGCAACGGTCTGTTGGTAAGCAAAAGCGTTCAATCCAGCCATTAAACGTATACCGTCATCCAATTCAAAGGTTTGGGCAAAATTCAAATTTCCACCCGTGTAAAGAAACACTCCGGTGTTATGTTGTAAAAAACCGGCCGCTGCTACCGACCCACTATTTAGTTGATGGGTATAATTGGCAAAAATGGTCGTTGGATCACCATCTATGCTCTGCCATTGCCAACGGGTCCATACCGAAAGGGAATTCGGGTTGTTCCAATCCAAGGCATAGGTAGGATTGAACAGACTGGCATTGAATTGAGTAAGGGAATGCTGCCTAAAATCGGACGGCAATGTTGTTTCTTGCCCCCAAACCAAAGTGCATACTGTTAATGCAAACAAATAAACCAAAAACTTGGGCATACGAGAAAATGAAAATTAAACGTTACTTTTAAACTGATTAACAAAAACACACGGGAACTTTGAATAGAACTATGCGAACCATCAAACCTCTAATTGCCCTAGCAATTATACTCGTTGGAAGTATCGGCTGCAAAAAAGATACGAAATTTGCAGAAGATCCGGTTATTTCCACCTTCTATTTTATCAGACATGCAGAAAAAGATAGGACCGACCCTGAAAACCCAGACCCAGAATTAAATCAAGACGGACTGGACAGGGCCATCCGATGGGCAGAAGTATTTGACCCTATTCCCTTGGACATGGTTTATTCCACCAATTACGAGCGCACATCAATGACGGCAGCACCAACATCAATAAAAAAAGACATCGATATTGCGTACTATGATCCCCGATCTTTCGATATCGAAGAGTTTAAAATGGAGAACGAAGGTAAAAGTGTACTGGTTGTTGGCCATAGTAACACCACCCCAATGCTCGTAAATAAAATGATTGGTATGGAAAAGTACGATCAAATGGACGATACGGACAACAGCAGCCTATTTATCGTAAGAATAATTGATGGAGTCCCTACGGATATACGTCTAAAAATGGACTAAACATCTACTCCACCGCAATATTTTTGAGCTCAATTTTGCTTAAAAGCTCAAGTTCCCCTTTGTTATACAATTGACCGATTTCTAAGATGTCCGTGCCATCGTTTTTGGGCTTATAGTTTTCATAATCCACAAATCGAATGCCGTTGACGTAGCGTTCGTTATACGCTTTTCGGAAACGCTGTCCACCGCCATTTACATGAAAGTCATATGCTAGGTATTCTGGTTTAAACGACTCTATATCAAACCAATACAGATATGTATCCTCAAAATCATCTCCTCCGCCCTGTTGATCAAAAGTTACCTTTACTTTATAATATTCTTTGTTGTCGATGGTCTCCTTGCCCAAAAGTTCCTTGTTTACGGCACCATCGTTCAAACCGTACGGCAAGCGCACAAAATAATGTACGGAATTGACGGAGTTGGCATATTTGACGGCCATGGTATCATGAACCATGACCAAAGAATCGTTCATGTAACGTTCAAAATCATTTCCTCGCTTTACATCTGTAATGATTGTGGAGTCCA
Organism: Flagellimonas profundi; assembly: GCF_017313275.1. Taxonomy (GTDB): domain Bacteria; phylum Bacteroidota; class Bacteroidia; order Flavobacteriales; family Flavobacteriaceae; genus Flagellimonas; species Flagellimonas profundi. Next base: position 1,325,867 of record NZ_JAFLNM010000001.1, read on the forward strand.
AATCCGATATTCGTTTAAAAACACGTTGACCATCAACGTTTTCTGAAACATAGCTCTTGTCCCTAAAATCAAAGGTTACCTTATGGTCATTGAACAGTTTTCCACCACTATCGGCAATGGAATTGTCCACAATTTCTTGTGTTGTCAGTTCTTTTTTCGGCTCTTGTTTGCATCCAATGGCAAAAACAAGCATCAGGGGAATTAAAAGTTTTCTCATGAGATTGTTTTGGTACTTATTCGTAAAATCTAGCATAACATTACAATTTTCTTGGCAAAGAGTTTATATTTTTGTCCACAATGCAGCAAAATATCAACATAAAAAATAAAAGAGCCCGATTTGATTACGAAATTTTGGACACCTACACCGCAGGAATTGTGCTGGGAGGTACCGAAATAAAATCGCTCCGATTGGGCAAGGCTTCCATTTCCCAAAGCTTTTGTGAGTTTAACGACAAAGGTGAGCTTTTTGTGGTCAATATGCAGATTGATGAATACAGCCATGCAAGTCATTTCAACCACGCCCCAAAAGCCACGCGTAAATTGCTTCTCAATAAGCGGGAATTAAAAAAGCTTCAAAAAGAGGTGGCAACAACGGGACTTACCATTGTTCCGCTCAAAGTTTTTATCAATGATAGAGGTCTGGCCAAAATGAACATTGGCCTGGCCAGGGGTAAAAAACTATATGATAAAAGGGAAACCATCAAAAGCAGGGACAACAAACGGAACCTTGACCGAATCAAAAAGAGTTTCAACAACTAGTTTTTATCCTCCAACAAGGGCACAAAGCGGAATGAGCCAAACTCTTTCTTTTCGAATTCCTTTTCGGACTTTCGCACGAATAAGGTCATAATTTGTTCGTCCGTCCCTACGGGAATCACCAACCTACCCCCTACTTTCAGCTGGGATAAAAGTGGTCTTGGCACTTCGGGCGCGCCAGCGGTTACTATGATACCATCAAAAGGAGCCTCCTCGGGCAAACCTTTGTAACCATCCCCAAAAATCATTTTTTTGGGTCGGTAATGCATTTTATTGAAGAACAATCGCGTGGTCTTGAACAGTTCCAATTGACGTTCAATGGTGTAAACCTTGGCGCGCAAATGCAACAAAACAGCAGTTTGATATCCACTGCCCGTGCCAATCTCCAAAATTTTGGCATTGGGTGCCACCTCCAACAACTCTGTTTGAAATGCAACGGTATATGGTTGGGAAATGGTTTGGTCCGCACCTATGGGAAACGCCTTGTCCTGATACGCATGATCTTCAAAACCACTATCCAAAAACAAGTGTCTTGGAATTGTTTTTATGGCTTCGAGCACCTTTTTGTCCGTAACACCCTTGGTGGCAACAATCTCCGCCAAGTTCTTGCGCATTCCCCTATGTTTGAGCGTATCCTTCATGGTCTGTGGTCTGGTGCCACGAATTTAAAAAGTTCCTAAAAATATCCGCTTAGTTCCACTCAAAAATTTATGGAAACTGGCTTCATATCCGTATTTTTGACAAAAACAGGTAATATGCTAAAAGTTGGTGTCCTGGGAGCGGGACATTTAGGAAAAATACACCTTAGGCTCTTAAACCAATCGGACAAATATGAACTTGTGGGGTTTTATGATCCCGATGAGATCAATGCCAAAAAAGTGGCCGCCGAATTTGGTTATACCCATTACGACAACATCAATAATTTGATAGATGCCGTGGACGTTGTCGACATTGTAACACCGACATTGTCTCATTTTGATTGTGCTAAAAAAGCCATTGAGAAAGGTAGGCACATCTTTATAGAAAAGCCTATTACCAACACGCTTGAAGAAGCGGAGCAATTATTGGAATTATCCAAAAAACATGGCGTAAAAGGCCAAGTTGGGCATGTGGAACGATTTAATCCCGCATTTTTGGCTGTAAAGGGCAAAATAGAAAACCCCATGTTCATCGAAACCCATCGACTTGCCGAATTCAATCCGCGCGGAACCGATGTTCCTGTAGTCTTGGATTTGATGATCCACGATATTGACGCCATTTTGAGCGTTGTTCCTTCAGAAGTTGAGAAAATCAACGCTAGCGGGGTCTCCGTCATCAGTCAATCCCCGGATATTGCCAATGCGCGCATTCAGTTCAAAAATGGCTGTGTCGCCAATTTGACCTCTAGCCGAATCTCTCTGAAAAACATGCGAAAGTCACGTTTCTTTCAGCGTGATGCCTATATTTCCGTTGACTTTTTGGAGAAAAAAGTGGAGGTGGTAAAAATGAAGGACGCTCCTGAAAACCCTGGAGATTTTGATATGATCCTTCAAAATGCCGAGGGCGAAAAAAAGCAGATCTATTTTGAAAACCCTGAAATAGATGTCAACAATGCCATATTGGACGAGTTGGAAACTTTTGCGGATGCCATCAACAACGACACCACCCCGATCGTAAGTTTGGAACAAGGCACAAATGCCCTGCGCGTGGCCCTTCAGATAATCGAGTCTTTTGAAAATTAATCGTCGTCATTATTCGACCTTGTTCGAATTGACAACAGTTGTAAATAACATACTATGGAACAAATAGCAGTGATTGGTGCTGGAACCATGGGGAACGGAATAGCCCATGTTTTTGCACAAAATGGATATAAGGTCAATTTGGTGGATGTTGCACAAGCATCCTTGGACAAGGGAATGGCCACAATTACCAAGAATTTGGACCGGATGATTGCCAAAGAGGCAATCGACGAGGCCAAAAAAGAGGCTACGCTCGGCAATATTTCCACCTACACGAATCTTAAAGATGGTGTATCGGATACGGATTTGGTTGTCGAGGCGGCAACAGAGAATTTAGACATCAAACTCAAGATTTTCAAGGACTTGGACGAGGCCTGCAAAGCAGAAACCATTTTGGCCACCAATACGTCCTCTATTTCCATCACGCAAATTGGTGCCGTCACCAATCGGCCGGAAAAAGTAATCGGAATGCACTTTATGAACCCTGTTCCGATCATGAAGCTAGTAGAGATCATTCGCGGTTACAGTACCTCGGACAAAGTAACGGAAACCATTATGGGGCTTTCCAAAAAATTGGGAAAAACCCCTACCGAGGTAAACGATTATCCTGGATTTGTGGCCAACCGCATTTTAATGCCAATGATCAACGAATCCATCGAAACCCTGTACAATGGCGTTGCCGGTGTTCAAGAAATCGACACCGTAATGAAATTGGGCATGGCACACCCCATGGGTCCGCTCCAATTGGCGGATTTTATCGGGTTGGATGTATGCCTTTCCATTTTAAATGTGATGTACGATGGGTTTAAAAACCCAAAATACGCCCCCTGCCCCCTGCTTGTAAATATGGTAATGGCAGGTAAATTGGGGGTAAAGTCAGGCGAAGGTTTTTACGATTATTCCGAATCCAGAAAAGCTGAAAACGTTTCCGAACAATTCAAATAAGATCTCATGGCCATTGTAAAACCTTTTAAGGCCATACGCCCAACAAAGGACAAAGCTTTTTTTGTAGCATCGCGCTCCTACGAGGAATATTCCAAAGAGGAACTGAAAGCGGTATTGCAGTACAACCCGTTCTCTTTCCTGCACATCATCAACCCAGGGTTCAAATTTGAAAAGAACATCAAAGGCAAGGAACGGTTTGGACTTGTTCACAATAGGTATTTGGAGTTTTTGGAGGAAAACATTTTTCAGAAAGATGATGAGCCCAGTTTTTATCTGTATCAAATTGAAAAAGATGACTTAAAGAGCTTGGGATTCTTTTGTGCCTGCAGTGTTGATGATTACAGGAGCAATGTCATTAAAAAACACGAGGACACCATACAGGACCGTGAGGAGCTTTTTGCGGACTACCTACATACCGTAGGTTTTAACGCAGAGCCTGTTTTAATGACCTATGAGGACAATGCCTTGGTGGATGAAATCTTTCAGCGTAAAATTGAACGAAAACCCGAATACGACTTCACTACAACGGATAGGGTGAACCATAAACTTTGGAAAATCTCGTATCCCGAAGGGATTGAAAAACTGGAAAAGGCCTTTGGGGAACTCGACACGCTCTATATTGCCGATGGACACCACCGCAGCGCATCATCCAGCTTATTAGCAGACCTAAAAACGTCCGAAAACGATAATCATACCGGAGAAGAGGCTTATAATTATTTTATGGCCTATCTGATTCCTGAATCACAGATGAGGATTTCTGAGTTCAATCGCATGGTCAAAGATTTGAACGGATATTCGAAAAAGGAGTTCTTGATTCAGTTGGACGCGCATTTCAGAATAGAGAAAAGGGAGGACGGACTGTGCAAACCATCCAAGAAACATGAATTCAGCATGTATTTGGAGGGAGAGTTCTACACCCTGCATTTCAGGAAAACCAATCATGAGTTTACCGATGCCCTGAGCAAATTGGACACCCAAATCCTGTACAAAACCATTTTAGAGCCTATTTTGGGCATCACAGACCTCAGGAACGATAAGCGTATTTGCTACGGCTATGGCAAAAACAACCTGATCCAAATGAAGGATTTGGTGGATTCTGGCAGTTATGCAGTAGGTTTCAGTCTGGTTCCCACGACAGTGGAAGAAATAAAGGCAATTGCCGATGCCGGTTTGGTAATGCCCCCAAAAAGCACGTATATTGAACCTAAGCTCCGTAGTGGGCTGGCTATTTATGAATTGTAATAAATGTCATACCTGCGAAAGCAGGACTCCAGAAATTTAAAAGATTCCGTATCAAATGCGGAATGACATCATTTTAAACTATGTCCATAAAAGATAATCTAAATACAATAAAATCCGAACTCCCCGAAGGGGTTACCCTGGTCGCCGTTTCCAAAACCAAGCCCAATAAGGATATTATGGAGGCTTACGAAGCAGGGCAACGGGTGTTTGGGGAAAACAAAGTACAGGAGATGGTCCAAAAGTGGGAAGATCTGCCCAAGGACATCGAATGGCACATGATAGGCCACGTGCAGCGAAACAAGGTTAAATATATGGCCGAATTTGTTTCTCTGATCCATGGTGTTGACAGTCCTCGCCTATTGAAGGAAATCAACAAGCAAGCAAAAAAGTACGATCGTGTAATTCCTTGTTTGCTTCAAATCCATATTGCTGAAGAGGACACCAAATTTGGTCTGGATCAAGCAGAACTGGACGAACTCATCGAGTCTGATGCATTTAAGGCCATGGAGCACATCAAAATTGTTGGTTTAATGGGCATGGCCACTTTTACGGATGACGAAGAACAGGTCCGTAAAGAGTTTGCTCAACTTAAATCCATGTTTGACGACCTTAAAACAAAACTGAACGACATTACCATCCTCTCCATGGGCATGAGCGGTGATTATAAGATAGCTATTGGGCAAGGCAGCAACATGGTACGGATCGGAAGCAGTATATTTGGGGCTAGAAACTATTCATAACCAGTAATTTCCATGTACGCGATACTCGACATTGAAAGCACAGGAGGAAAATACAATGAGGAAGGAATTACCGAAATCGCCATCCACAGGTTTGATGGGCACCGGGTCGTAGATAAATTCATCTGTTTGATCAATCCAGAAAGGGAAATCCAGCCCTTTGTGGTCAAACTCACGGGCATTAGCAATAAGATGTTGCGTTCGGCACCCAAATTTCACGAAGTGGCCAAACGCATTGTGGAGATTACCGAAGGTACCGTTTTGGTAGCGCACAATGCTCAGTTCGACTATCGTATTCTTAGAACCGAGTTTCGAAGATTGGGCTATGATTTTCAGCGAAAGACCCTTTGTACCGTAGATTTATCCAAACAACTCATTCCGGAGGCCGAATCACATAGCTTGGGAAAATTGGCGCGTTCCTTGGGCATTCCTATGAGCGATAGACATCGCGCCAATGGAGATGCACTTGCCACCTTGAAACTCTTCAAGTTGTTGTTGGACAAGGATTCGGATAAGAAAATCATTACCGAAGTTATCCGAGAAGAGACGCATGGCGAACTGTCCCCAAACCAATTGGATATGGTTTTCAGCCTCCCATCGGAAACCGGGGTGTACTATATGCACGATAAGGATGGTGAAATCATCTTTCTGGGAAAAACCAAGGACATTAAAAAAAGGGTGAACCAGCATTTTACGAATGTGGGCAAACTGGCACGCAAACTTCAAAAAGAAACCAAGAAAGTCACCTATGAAACCACGGGCAGCGAACTCATCGCCATTTTAAAGGCCTATGTAGAGCAAAAAAAGAACAAGCCTCGCCATAATCACGTTTCCAAAAGCAAACTCTTTACGCATACGATAGACTTTAACCAGAACGGAACCGAACATATTAAATTGGAGGTTGAAAAGAATCGGTCGCTGGAACACAAAAAAATGGCCTTCAATGGAACCGAAGCTGCCAAAAACTTTTTGGAGAAGTTATCTACAGAATTTGAACTTTGTCCATCCTCACTGGGAACAGAAAATAAATGCGTTCACGAGAAATCCGAACTAAATGCATCCAACTGTAATGAAAAAGTGCTGTCCGCTTTTGAGAAGTACAGTATTCGAGAAAAGAGCATTGCATTAACGGATCGAGGCAGGGAAACAGGCGAGCGTAGTTTTATTTTGATAAAAAACGGTAGGCTTCATGGGTTTGGTTATGTAGAACTCAACCATCAAATCAATAATATTCATATCTTAGAATCTATAATGACTCCCATGAGGAGTGATGAAAACACCACATTTATTGTTGAAACCTATCTGAGAAAAAACAATCGACTTAAAGCTATACCATTAACCTCCTGATCATTGAAAGACAACAAACCACTTCCCAAATGGAAAAATAAACTTCATGAAGTTATTTATGAAGCAGACACTCCATCGGGCAAGTTTTTTGACATCCTGCTTTTTATACTGATCATCATCAGTGTAATTTTGGTGATGTTGGAAAGTATTGATGATTTTGATGAGCATCACCACGATACGTTACTGAGCCTTGAATGGATAATTACTGTTTTCTTTACCCTAGAGTATATTGCACGGCTGATAAGCATAAAAAAGCCTTTAAAATATGTTTTCAGCTTTTACGGCATCATTGATTTTTTATCCACCATACCACTTTACCTATCATACATTTTAGCGGGCTCACAGGTTCTATTGGCCGTAAGGGCTTTTCGTTTGCTACGGATTTTCAGAATACTAAAGCTCGTTAAATTTATGGGCGAAGCCTCACAATTACAGTCAGCGTTAAAATCAAGTCGGGCCAAGATCGCCGTGTTTATTTATGTGGTTTTGATTTTATCCGTGATCCTGGGCACCATCATGTATATTGTAGAAGGTGATGAGTCCGGCTTTACAAGCATTCCTAAAAGTATTTATTGGACCATTGTAACCCTTACCACGGTAGGTTATGGCGATATTGCCCCTCAAACCAATCTAGGGCAGTTTTTGGCAACCGTGATCATGATTTTGGGTTACGGTATTATAGCAGTCCCCACCGGTATAGTTACGGCAGAATTTGCCCGAAACAAAAATAATAGCAATCACGAAGATGATGATGGTTTTATGGTGCATGTAAATACCCAGGCCTGTCCTAGTTGCGGAATAGAAGGCCATAGGGATGATGCCACACATTGCTTTAATTGCGGACACCCTTTATGAACACAAAAGTTTTGTTAGCCGTAGTAGGGCCCACAGCCATTGGAAAAACCTCGTTGGGCATTCAATTGGCCAAGCATTTTGATACAGAAATAATTTCTGCCGACTCCCGCCAGTTTTTTAAAGAGATGAAAATTGGTACTGCAGTACCTTCCAAAGAAGAGTTGAGCGAGGCCTCTCATCATTTTATTCAACATAAAAGTATTTTTGAACCCTACTCGGTCGGTGATTTTGAAAGGGAGGCCATCAATTTGTTGGATGATGTATTCCAGAAAAAAGATATCGTAGTTATGGTCGGGGGCAGTGGACTGTATGTTGATGCCGTTGTATCTGGATTGGACGATTTTCCAGAGGTTGACCCCAAAATACGGAAACAGCTCAATCAGCAACTGGAAGAAGAGGGCTTGGAACCTCTTCAAAAAGAACTCGAACAACGAGACCCCCAATATTATAAAACTGTTGACTTGGACAATCCGCATCGATTGATCAGGGCTCTAGAGGTATGTTTGTCGGCTGATAAACCTTACTCATCATATTTGAACCAGCCCAAAGCAGAACGACGGTTCAAAACCCTTTATATTGGCATTGACGCCCCCCGAGAAACGATTTACGAGCGGATAAATACCCGAGTGGACCTGATGATGGATGCAGGACTGCTGGAAGAAGCCAAAAAACTTTATCCCCATAAAGAACTGAATGCACTACAAACAGTTGGTTACAAAGAACTTTTTGAATATATTGAAGGTCATTGCACGTTGGATTTTGCCGTTTCTGAAATAAAGAAGAACACCAGGCGCTTCGCCAAACGGCAACTTACATGGTTGCGAAAAAATGATGCTATTTTGTGGGTACCCTACAATGCTGAACCAAAAGAGGTGCTCCAAATGGTTACAGACCGACTTAAAACCGACCTTTATGCCTAACGGTAAAACTGTGATTGTGGTTATGGGAGTCAGTGGTTCGGGTAAGACCGAAATTGGAAAACTGCTATCAAAAGAATTATCCCGACCTTTTTTCGATGGTGATGACTTTCATCCCAAAGCTAACATAAAAAAAATGCGTTCTGGCAATCCATTGAATGATGACGACCGGAAGGAATGGCTGATTCAACTTAACAAGCTTGCCGTGGAACATAAACATACGGGTGCCATCATTGCATGCTCTGCCCTAAAAAAAAATTATAGAAGCCTACTAAGGGCAGGCATGGGAAGTTGTTTGGCATTTGTATATCTAGACGGTTCCTTTGATTTGATAAAATCCAGGCTGGACGAGCGAAAAGGCCATTTTATGCCCATTGACTTATTAAAATCACAATTTGATACATTGGAACCTCCATCCAAAGCAATTAAAGTTTCCATAGATAAGACACCGGAAAAGATTGTCAAGGAAATTGTAAAACAACTCTAACACATCATGGAATTCAATCTGTTCATGGCAGTCATTATAGGAATTGCCATCCTGCTGTTTCTTATTCTAAAGTTACGAATACACGCTTTTATTGCCTTATTGATCGGTAGTATTGCTGTTGGACTCATTGCTGGTTTAGATGCAAACCAAATTATAAATACCATCCAAACGGGCATGGGTGGCACTCTGGGCTTTGTTGCCACAGTCGTGGGCTTGGGTGCTATTTTTGGCGGTATACTTGAAGCTTCCGGGGGAGCAAAGACCATTGCCAATTTTATGATATCCAAGTTTGGACTAAAAAGAGCTCCGTCTGCAATGGTAGTTTCGGGGTTTTTGATCGCCATTCCGGTTTTTTTTGATGTGGCTTTCATCATATTGGTGCCGATGATGTATGCCCTTCAACGTAAAACGGGAAAATCATTGTTGCTATATGCCATTCCCCTTTTGGCCGGATTGGCCATTACACATGCTTTTATACCCCCCACCCCCGGACCCATTGCGGTTGCCGATATTATCGGAGTGGATTTGGGTTGGGTTATTTTAATGGGGTTTATAGCTGGTATTCCAACGGCTTTGATTGCCGGGCTCTGGTTCGGAAAACGGATTTCAAAAAAGATTTTTGTTGCCGCTCCCGAAGAAATTGAAGAGGAAAATCACCCAGAGCTCCCTCCCATAGGTCAGACATTGTCGATCATTGGTTTGCCCATTGTACTGATCCTACTCAATACTATTGTCGCTGCCGGCACATTCGGAATCACCAATCCACTGGTTTTAAACACTATTGCCTTGATCGGGCATCCGTTTTCGGCCTTGATCATTGCCAATCTATTGGCGTGGTACTTTTTTGGATTACGCAAAGGGTTTACCAAAGATCAACTGCTGAAGATTTCAACGAAATCTTTGGCGCCGGCTGGTACCATTATCCTATTGACAGGTGCTGGCGGGGTTTTCAAGCAGGTTTTGACCGACACCGGTGCCGGTGAACTTTTAGCTACTTCTTTGAGCGATGCAGGTATCCCTATTTTAGCTTTTGCTTTTATCAGCGCAGCAATTGTACGTATCGTCCAGGGTTCTTCTACCGTTGCCATGATCACGGCTGCAGGACTGGTTTCCCCTTTATTGGCAAACACATCCCTTGCCCCTTTGGAATTGGCCTGCATGGTAATTGCCATTGCTTCTGGGGCCAGTATTTTTTCCCATGTCAATGATAGTGGTTTTTGGCTTGTTGGCCAATATTTAGGGATAACGGAGAAGCAAACATTTAAATCCTGGACCATAATGACCACTATTCTTGCATTTACCGGGGTCATCACTGTATCCATAGTCTACATTTTGGTATAAAAAAAACCACCCTAAAAGGTGGCTTTTTCAATTATTTTAAAATTGATAATTATTGCTCGTTTTCTGCTTTTACGACGAGCCTGAATCCTTCTCCATGAATGTTGAGGATTTCAACCAAGTCATCTTTCTTAAGATACTTTCTCAACTTGGCAATATATACATCCATACTTCTGGAAGTGAAGTAATTATCATCTCTCCAAATTTTGGTCAACGCCAATTCACGTGGCATCAGGTCGTTTTCGTGTAGCGCCAACAAGCGCAACAACTCGTTCTCCTTTGGTGACAGTTTTATCGGCTCTTCTTCTTTGTACTTTAAGAAACGTAGTTTTGAGTTCAAATGGAAATTTCCGATCTGGAATTCAAACTGCTTACTATCGGCCAAAGAACTTGATGCTTTTCTTTGAAGTATTGCCTTAAGCTTCATCAAAAGAACCTCGGAATCAAAAGGTTTGTTCAAATAATCATCCGCACCTGCCTTGTAGCCCTTAAGAACATCCTCTTTCATGGTCTTAGCGGTCAAAAATATAATCGGGACGTTTTCGTTCTTTTCACGGATTTCCTTTGCCAAGGTAAACCCATCCTTGTAAGGCATCATGACATCCAAGATACACACATCGTAGTTGTCTTTTTTGAACTTCTCAAATCCTTCCATTCCGTTTTTGGCCAGAACAACATCAAAGTCGTTCATGGTCAAATAATCCTTTAGGACAATTCCAAAATTCGGGTCATCCTCAACTAATAGTATCTTTTTTTTCTCTGTATCCATAGTTCGCTTTTTAAATTAAAGGGAGTTTTATGAAAAAAGTACTTCCTTTTGCTTTTTCGCTTTCCGCATAAACCTCACCCTGATGGTCGTCTATAATTCTTTTTACGTAGGCCAACCCTAATCCGTGCCCCTTAACGTTATGTATGTCCCCGGTATGTTCCCGGTAAAATTTTTCAAATACTTTTTTGAGCACTGCCTTGCTCATACCCGCACCTTGGTCCTCAACTCTTATAATGATGCTGTTTTTTACCACTTCGGTGTACACATCAATTTTAGGGGTCTCTGGCGAATACTTCACCGCATTGTCCAAAATGTTTACCACCACATTGGTCATGTGCATCTCATTGGCCAATACTTCTGATCGTTCAGCATCCAAGTGGGCATTTACATATCCTCCCCTGTCTTGAACAATCAGTTCAACATGGGCAATGGCATCTGTAATTATATCATGCATATTGACCCTGTCCTTGCTAATGTCCAACTGGTTTTTTTCCAGTTTTGATATTCTGAGTACATTTTCTACCTGGGCGTGCATTCTTTTGTTCTCATCACGAATCATACCCAAATACCTCAATACCTTTTCCTTATCCTCGATGGATTTAGGGTTTCGAATCGCTTCCACAGCTAAGTTTATTGTCGCTATCGGAGTTTTGAACTCGTGCGTCATATTGTTGATGAAATCGGACTTGATTTCAGAAATCCGTTTTTGTTTGATCAACTGATAGATAGCACTGGAATAGGCCAACATAATTACCAATGTGAAAACCAAAGACAATATTGCCATTCCCATTACCGACCCAAAAATATACCTCTTCATGCTTGGGAATGTTAGCAATAGTGAGAAATTGGATACTCCCTCACTGTCTTTGAAAATGGGGGATTTATAAATTTTAGAACCAGAAAACTTGAATTTCCTGGACCGGACCTTGGTCGGGTAACCTTGACTGTATACCCCATACTCATAGTCTATATCAATGTTTCTATTGCTTAACTCTTGACTAAGTAGCAGTTCCAACTCTTGTTTGGAAACCCTTTTATGTATGGGTTGGCTTTTGGCGTATTCCATAAATACATCTTCCCATGCCGCTATCTCTATTTTGTCCAGCTTTCCAATACTGGTCACTTTCTCGATAGGAGTTAAGCTGTAGCTTTGACCATCAAGCCCTGTTTCCCGCTTAAACACCTGCTTGGTTCTTCTACTTGTATAGTTCTTCAGCGTTGTGCTGTCCTCACCACCTAAAGTATTGTTAATATCAAAGAACGCTGAGGTTATATTGTAATCCTCTTCAAGAATCCCATGGGAATAAAAGAGAATTTCATCTGAATCCAAATCCCTTTCTACGAACATGAAATTTTTGAACTGAGCACTTTTAGGCTCGCCAACACTATCCGCAATAGAAGCCAAACGATCTGAGTACTCCTTCATCTCGCGCTTCTCTACCCTACTGGCTACTTTATCCAGTATGTCCGTAACTGTCCTTGAGAATTGTTCTTCTTTGTCATTTATTGAGGTTCGAATCCAATAAACTTGCACAAAAATTATCCCTAAAAGGGATAAGCTCATAAGAACAACCAGAAGAACGAATAGCTTCTTGTTCATTTTTGTAAAATTAAAAATTTAACATTTAGTAATTTTAGCGTTTAACCAAAACTTAACATAAATGTTAAAATTTAGATGCTACCGCTAAAAGTTTGAGGTGTAGTTCTTTAACCTTGTCCTTGGTTTTGTCCAATTCGAGGTTTTCAATTGAATAATCGGCCAAATCAAGCTTCTGTTCATCATCCAGCTGATTGTTCATACGGTCAACAACAGCCTGTCTTTCAATTTGGTCCCTATCCACTACCCTTTCAATTCGAGTTTCTACCGGGGCTGTGACCAAGATGGTGCAATCATACTTGTCCTGGGCACTGTTTTCAAAAATCAACGCAGTTTCCTGTATAACGTAAGGCGAATCTTGACGATTGACCCAATCCAAAAAGTGTTTCCTTACCGCTGGATGCACAATGCCATTCAGTTTTTCCAAAAGCTCCGGGTCCTTAAAGACCTTGTTGGCTATAAAAGATCTATTCAGCCCTTTCTCCGTATAAGCTTCCTTGCCCAATAGATCAGTAATGGCGGTTTTCACCTCCTTTGAGTTGGCCATCAATGCTTTAGCCTCCAAATCGGAGTCGTACACAGGAACCCCAAGCTCTTTGAACATACCGGCCACAGTACTTTTACCGCTTCCTATTCCTCCTGTAAGTCCAACTATCATCATTGCTGTTTCAAAACAAAGTTTACCGTATTTTCTTCCAACCGAACATCATAAACTTTTTGAGGGCTTTCTGTAACCTCCAAAAACAACGAACTGCTCTCCGAACCTTTAAGCTGACCATAATCTGCAACAATTTCAAAATCAGAAGCGGATATCTCCTTTAATCGTTCTATTGTTGCCTTACAAAGTATAGTAACCTGGTTGGGAAACGTCTTTATTTGATAACCTTCGGGAATGTTTATGACTTGAACAGGCACTTCGAATACTTTTTCGGAAAACTTTGACACCTTGCCGGAAACAGTGGCTCGGCCTATCGAAAAAATGCTGTTGTCCAACCCTTTGGGAAAAACCAAGGTGACTTCATTGGAAAAATCATCGTTAACATTGGTTAACTGTATGAGGGATGTATTGATTGTTCGAATGGTATCAATCTCACTTTTAGGTCCTTTTACCTCTACCGAGTCAGGGGTAATCTTAACTTTACCATCAAGAATATAGTTTTGCTGTAGTTGGAGGTCCAGTTTCGCACTAATTGGAATTTTTTTAGTATCAACTTGATACATGTCCACCACCAGTTGACTTCGGTCCAATTCCAAGAGGGAGATGTTTTGGGACAATTGTTGGTCCATCTGCTTCTTTAAGGCATCTTCACTTAGCACATACTCCCCATTAAACAATTCAGCCTGGGACACATCAATATCCATTCTGCTTTTGAAAATTTTATAATACAAGAACTGAAAGCCACTGGTCCTAAGTTTAGCTTCAATCTGATCATTCGAATTTTCACCTAACAACAACGAGTCTGGAAGGTTTCTATAATTTAGTGTAAAATACGCGCGGGATTCATAGGTTTCGGATAGGTTACTGATGAACCAAGCCAAAAAAGAGCATAGCAAGAACAGCGAAAATATTTTCACTTTCTTTTGGTTGAGGCCGCGCAATACTTTTTTAAACACTTTTTACTTTTTCTTGAAAAATAGTTTTGGGAACAATTCTTCGGGCTCCTTATTACTAAAGTTAAGCAACATTGTGGACTTGAAAAAACCAATACCATATCCAGTGAACTGAACCAAAGCAGCAAAAATGGCCAATAAGGCAACCTTTAGTCTCTTACTCTTGATCAATGCATCCAAGAAAAGGATAAAAAAATAGAACACATACAGTATCAAGGGAAGCCAAAGTCCGAAAAATGCAAAAACAACGGCAACGCATAATCCGAACATAAACCAAGTAGGAAACCAATAGGTAGGCTTTGCAGTTCCTGAATGCCATTTATTGAGGATAGGGCGCACCATACCAAATTTGTTCACTTGAATGTAAAATTTATTCCAATCAATTCGTCTTTTATGGTAAACATAAGCCTTGGGGAACAACCTTGTATCAAAACCTGCTTTCCATATACGAAAGGTCAGGTCTGGGTCTTCTCCTGGATGGATTCTACCAAACCCTCCTGCTTTTTCATATGCTTGTTTGGAAATGCCCATGTTAAAGCTACGTGGCTGAAACTTGCCAACGGCTTTTTTACCTCCTCGGATGCCTCCAGTGGTCAAAAAGGAGGTCATCACATAGTTTATTGCCTTTTGTACGGTGGTAAACGATGCATCGGCTGCATCAGGTCCCCCAAAACAATGCACAAAACCTCTTTCAAGTTCCTTGTCAACTTCGGACAAATACTGTTTAGGAAGTATACAGTCCGAGTCCAAGATGATATAATAATTCCCTTTGGCGTTTTGCATTCCAAAATTTCTGGAATCGCCCGGACCCGAGTTTTCTTTAAAGTAATAGGATATGTTGAGTTTGTCTTGGAACCTGCGTACAATGTCCTCCGAAGATTCTGATGAGCCATCTTCCACGATAACTACTTCAAAATTCTTCTGGTAATCTTGTTTTTGAAGACTTTCCAACAACTCCCTGACCTCTTCGGGCCTGTTGTATACAGGAACTACTATGGAGAAAAGAATATTCATTTGAAATAGAAAAGCCATCCCGAAAAAGGATGGCTTCTCATGTATTTTTTACAGTTTATTCCGAAAATTCATCGATTACCTCTTGACTTACGCCTGTATTGGAGAAACCTCCATCGTGGAATAAGTTCTGCATGGTCACCTTTTTAGTCAAATCGGAGAAAAGTGACACGGTATAGTTGGCACAATCATCCGCCGTGGCATTACCAAGTGGCGACATTTTTTCTGCGTAATTGATGAATCCATCAAATCCTTTCACACCCTGACCCGCTGTTGTAGGCGTCGGAGATTGGGAAATGGTGTTCACCCTTACCTTATGTTCTTTTCCGAAGAAATAGCCAAAGCTCCTTGCAACAGACTCCAAATAGGCTTTATTGTCCGCCATGTCATTATAATCTGGGAATGTTCTTTGTGCTGCCATGTAGGTCAAAGCAACAATACTTCCCCATTCGTTCATGGCCTCGGCCTTGTAAAGTGATTGCATTACCTTGTGGAAAGATAGTGCGGATACGTCCCACCCCTTTTCAGTAAAGCTATAGTTCTCATCTGTGTAATGTCTTCCTTTCCTAACGTTTACGGACATTCCTATGGAATGAAGCACAAAATCCAGTTTTCCGCCCAAAATTTCCATGGACTTCTCCACTAAGTTCTTCAAATCCTCTTCGTTAGTGGCATCTGCGGGAATAATTTCTGAATTGGTTTTTTCCGCCAGTTCATTGATCTGTCCCATTCGCATAGCAATAGGTGCGTTGGTCAAAACAAATTCGCCTCCCTCTTCGTGAACGCGTTCAGCGGTTTTCCAAGCAATGGAATTAGGGTCCAATGCGCCAAAAATGATTCCTTTTTTACCCTTTAAAAGATTGTATGCCATAATTTCTTGCAATTGTTGATTGTGTGACAAAGATATTTAAACTAATTGAAGTTTGGGAAGCTGCTCAACGGTTTTATTGCAACAGTTCCTTGGCGTGCGCCAAAGCGGATTCGGACAATGACTTGCCGCCCAACATTTCCGCCAATTCCCGTACGCGTTCATCTGTACTTAATTGTTTGATATGCGTACTTGTTCCTTCTACCCCTTCTTCCTTATACACTTTGAATTGATAACGCCCCTTTGAAGCGACCTGCGGTAAGTGCGTTATGGAAAACACTTGCATGGTGCCGCTCATTTGCTGCATGATCTCTCCCATTCGATTGGATATTTCCCCAGAGACCCCTGTGTCTATTTCATCGAACATCATGGTGGGCAAGTTTTCGTACTCCGCTAAAATGGATTTTATGGTCAGCATGATTCGTGAAAGTTCCCCTCCTGATGCCACCTTTTTCAATTCGCCATAACTGGAACCCTTGTTGGCAGAGAACAAGAACACCAAATCATCTTTCCCGTTGGTTTTGAATGACTTAGACGGGTTTACCTCAATTTTAAAAGTAGCGGATGGCATTCCCAAAGATGACAGGTTCTGTTGAAGTCTTTCGCTTAATTTGGGGATAACAGATTTTCTGCCATCGCTTATTTTGTTGGCCCATACATTCACTTTTTCGGTGATGGCATCGACCTCTTCTTGTTTTTCCTTGATTTTGGACTCGATATTGGCCACGGCATCCACTTTTTGGGCCAAATCTTCGCGAATATCCATCAACTCCGAAACTGAATCGGTCTGGTGCTTTTTCTGAAGGTCGTACAGTTGCTGTAATTGTCCATTGACCACTTCCAATCGTTCAGGGTTGGCCTCTACCCCTTCCTGTAAACGCTCCAATTCTGAAGCGATGTCATCAGTTTCAATCAAAACCGATTGAATCCGATCATACAAAGATTTGTAGTCCGACCCAAAATCGGTTAGCCCTTGGAACGCTCGTTTTAAATCTGTAAGCCGGCCGACAATACCCAATTGCTCATCGTTCAACAACTGATGCCCCGCGGACAACTGCTCCATGATCTGCTCCACATTGCTCAGCTGCTCATACTCCTCTTCCAACTCTTCCTGCATACCTTCTTTGAGCTTTGCATCCTCCAGCTCCTTCAACAAAAAGCTATTGTAGTCATGTTCTTTATCGGCGTCCGCTTGAAAATCCTCCAACTTTTGAAGCTCTTTCGAGGCTGTTCTCAACGTTTCCAGTTCTTGGGCGTATCCGGAAAGATTTTCGGTATTCCCTGCCAAAGCATCAAGCACTTTCATCTGAAAATCATTATCGGTAAGCTGCATCGTCTGGTGCTGTGAGTGTACATCCACCAATTGATCGCCCAATGCCCGCATCACATCCAAAGTAACGGGAGAGTCGTTTACAAACGCCCTGGATTTACCGCTGGGCAATATTTCCCTCCGAAGTATCGTAGTTTCTTCATAATCCAAGTCGTTTTCCTCAAAAAACGATTGGAGTTGGTATTTTGAAACATCGAACTCTGCCTCTATTACGCACTTTTGTTCTTGGTTCTTAAGGGACGATAGATCGGCACGCTTTCCCAAAACCAGGGAAAGACCTCCCAACAGTATGGATTTTCCAGCACCGGTTTCCCCAGTTATAGTTGTGAAACCATTGGAAAAAGACACACTTACGTCATCAATGAGTGCATAATTTTGGATGGATAGATTTGCTAGCAATATTGAAGAATTTACCCGTAAAGATAAATTTCTTTAGAGAACTGCACTAGTAATTTATTTCATTCCACGTAGTAGAATAAAATGGGGCCACTTTATTGAGGGTTTCCTTGAGTTTTACAATGTCCACCTTGGGACCATCGGAGAATATATTCTGTATTTCCTCAGATTTGGCATCAAAAAAGGTCTGAATCAAGAAGGCGTTGGGTCTACGGCTAATGAGTGTTTCAAACAAGCGAAGACTTCCCATAATGATTTGCTTGCCCGTACTGTTGTTGTCCGCCAATATATCGAGCCCTTTTCTGTGGTAATTGTACATGGCAATCCGATATTCCCTGAAAGAATTGCTCAATAGGTTATCCACCAATTCAAAACGACTGCGGTCCCCAGTTTCCTGACTCCAGCCGCTGTAGCTGGAACTTTGTGCCTGAGTGACGATATTCTGGGCCTGTCGGTAGAAATCGTTGCCGCCTTCCAAAGAAAATGTGTCGGCGTCCAATCCCAAAATAACGTAAACGTAGTACGAAATAACGCCCACCAAATTGGAATTGAAATTGTTCGGATTGTACACCAAAGGCTGAAACTCCTGATATTGAAAATTGAAAGCATTGTCCTTATAGTTGAATACAGGGCTTTCGTAGGTCGTATTATAAACGGGGCGTGTGGACTGTATCTGGATATTGGCTTCAAAACGGTCCGATTCGTATTGGGTTACCGTGATGAACATTCGCGCGTTCACGCGTTCATTTTCACGATAGGTCCGGTTTGTCCATTTGGTTTTGTTCACAAAATCGTTGAGCGAACGCTCCAAAGTCCTAAAAATCTGTTGATTGGTCTGCCCTACTTGATCCGAGTTCACGGTCACCTCACAATTCAGTTCCTGTGCACACGTCCCGAAGGCAGTAAATAAAAGAAAAACGGAAAAAAGTATGTTACGCATGGATTCTGGAGATGATTTCTTCCCAAATATCGGAAGCCACTTCGGGCTTCGTTTTTACATCAAACGTTTTTATCTCCGAATTCTTATCTATAAAGGTGATTTTATTCGTGCTTCCGCCAAACCCAGCGCCATCATCTTTGAGCGAGTTGAGCACAATGCCATCCAAATGCTTTCTTTTTAGCTTGCCTTTGGCATTTTCCAGCTCATTTTGGGTCTCCAGAGCAAACCCTACTAAGAACTGATTCTTTTTGGCCTCCCCAAGGGACATTAGAATATCCGGGGTTCGTTCCAAATCGATCCTCATATCACCCTCTTGCTTTTTCACTTTTTCCGAAGCAATGGTTTTAGGTCGATAATCCGCCACAGCAGCAGCACATATGGCAATATCCGTGTCCGCGTAGTGTTCACGACAGGCATCGTACATTTCCTGTGCAGAGGTCACGCGAATCAATTGAATATTATAATGGTCAATGCTCAAGTGGGTCGGTCCTGAAACCAAGATTACATTTGCACCTAAATTGGCCGCCTTCTTTGCCAATTCAAATCCCATGGTGCCCGTGGAACGGTTCCCCAAAAATCGAACGGGATCAATAGCTTCTTGTGTTGGCCCGGCAGTAATGAGCACATTTTTTCCTGATAGCGGTAAGCCTTTGGCCAAATCCTCTTGCAAAAAGGCCAAAATATTCTCAGGCTCAGCCATACGTCCTTCCCCATGCAATCCACTGGCGAGTTCTCCTGATTCTGCAGGAATCATGGTATTGCCAAAAGATTCCAGTTTATCCAAAGAGTTCTTAGTGGATGGATGCTTGTACATATCCAAATCCATAGCAGGAGCAAAATAAACGGGGCATTTTGCGGACAAATAGGTGGCCAAAAGAAGGTTGTCGCACGTCCCGTTGGCCATTTTGGAAAGTGTATTGGCCGTTGCCGGGGCAATCAGCATGATATCGGCCCAAAGACCAAGCTCCACATGATTGTTCCAAGAAAGACTTCCATCTTCCTCGTTGATAAAATCCATCAAAACTGGATTTTTAGAGAGTGTGGAAAGTGTAAGTGGCGTAACAAAAGAACTGGCGCTCTGGGTCATAACAACTTTGACCTGGGCGCCAGCTTTAATCAGTAAACGAACAAGAAATGTGGTCTTGTACGCGGCAATTCCCCCGGAAATTCCCAAAAGGATATTTTTACCGCTAAGCATTTCTTAAGCGTCTTTCTCTGTATTCCTGTAGTAGATTTTGTCTTCCAACCACTCTTGTACCGCCAAAGCGTGTGGTTTTGGCAACTTTTCGTAGAATTTGGAAACCTCGATCTGTTCTTTGTTTTCGAATACCTCTTCCAAGCTGTCGCTGTAAGTGGCAAACTCCTCTAGCTTCTCCAACAATTCCTTTTTTATTTCAGAATTGATTTGGATAGCTCGTTTTGCCACAATGGAAATGGCTTCATAAATATTGCCAGTTTTTTCGTCAAACTCGTTTCTATTGAGTGTTACCGTGGAAACTGGGGCCTTTGTGTTTTTCAAATCTTGCATATGCAGTGGTTTAAAAACTTGTTTTTATTTGGATACGGAAGTAGTGTTATATACGCTCAATTCCTTTTGAATTGTTTCGGCTAGTTTATCTGCCTCTTCTTTAAATTTCGATTCTGGAAAATAACGTAATAAATTGTTATATGAGTCAAGAGCATCTTCCAATCGCTCTTTCTTCTTGTCCTCTGTACTGTTCACAGCCAAATTGGTAGCTGCTTCAATCCGATAATACAAGGCATCTTCCGTGTAAATGGAACCTGGATTATCCAAAAGAAAATTGTCAAAAGCAGTTATGGCAGAAATAAGTCTTGGCAAATCCCAAGAACCGATTTTACCATATTGCTTGGCAATTTCCAACTCTTTTTTTTCTTTTTTGGTGGTCAACTCCCTTGCCATGTTGTTGGCTTCATCAAAATATTCCGATTCAGAATAATTATTTATAAATGTTTGGAGCTTTAACAAGGCTTTGTCGGTTTCCGACTGGTCCAATGAATACCTGGGAGAAAGCATATAGTAACTTTTTGCTCCCAAAAAACTTGCTTCTTGGATTTTATCACTTCTTGGATAGGACTTTATGAATCTTTCGAATTGGTAACCCGATAAATAATAATCGCCGTTCTTGAAGTAACTGTCCGCAAAGAAGAACATTACACGCTCCCCTTGAGGTTTCCCTACATATTTAGGCGCAATTTGCTCAAACAAGCGAACCGCTCTCTTATAATCACCTTCCTCATAGAGCTTTTCGGCCATATCGTATTTAGCCTTCGCATCGGTTTCCTTGAGTACCTTTTGGTACTCGCTACAGGACAAGAGAAGCAGTGTTGCACAACAAAAAAGGAGTATTGACCTCATTTTCAAAAACATTTTGCAAAATTAGTGATATTGAATGGATATAAAAAAAGAATTTTCACCATTCAAATGTAAAGGGCAGCAATACCAATGCCCAATAAATTGGGCAACATTTAACGAATTTTATGCATGTGCCCTGCCTAACGTCTTCAAGGAAGATGCGATTTTTCCCTTTAAACCAGAAGTTGCCTCTACCAATGGCAATCTTACGGTTGCTCTAGAAATGCCCTTGCTTTCAAAAATACTTTTAATGCCTGCTGGGTTACCTTCTTCGAAAATTAAGGCCATTAAAGGCGATAGGTTGTGATGGATCGCGTATGCTTCCTTGACATGGCCTTCCAGGCCCAACTTGATCATCTCGGAAAAAAGTGCGGGCAGTCCCTGCCCCAAGACCGAAATAACCCCGGCACCGCCCGCCAAAACAGTAGGCAAAGCAGTACCATCATCTCCAGAAATCACCAAGAAGCCATCTGGTTTGTTTTTTATGATCTTATCCGTTTGTAAAGAATCACCGCAAGCTTCTTTTATCCCTACTATATTGGAAAAATCATGAGCTAACCGCAAGGTGGTTTCGGGCAACATATTGCTCCCGGTCCTTGACGGCACATTATATAACACGATTGGGATTGGTGATGCCTCTGAAATAACTTTAAAATGTTGGTATATTCCTTCCTGCGTAGGTTTATTGTAATAGGGAGAAACGGATAGAATAGCATCAAAATCGGATAAATCCAATGTTTTCAACTCATTTGCCACTAACATGGTATTATTGCCTCCTACACCCAGTACCAACGGAAGTCTTCCTGCATTGGTACGCACCACAACATCGACCACCAACTGCTTTTCTGCAGGTGAGAGTGTTGCCGATTCGGCCGTTGTTCCCAACACCACCAAATAATCCACACCGCCTTGAATATTGTGCTCCACCACGCTTTCCAAAGCTTCTACATCAACCGTTAAATCTTCTCTGAACGGAGTTACCAGTGCCACTCCTGTTCCGATCAATTGTTCCATTCGTTCAAATTTCTTTTAAGACCTTTAAATATTTTTTTAATTCACTCTTAAACAACTCAAAATCATTTAAGGGCGTATTTAAAATCAAATCATTGACCTTGGGGTCTTGTGCGCCAAGACCTACCTTGAGACGCGCTCGGGTTTTAACCGACAATAGCTTCATCATTAAATTATCATCTTCATAATAATTGATCAACATATCATACTCCCTGCCCAAAAACTCAAGTACGTAACCATTTTCAATTTGACCTTTCCATCCCAGGTCCTTATCGGAAAACATTTGGATGGCATAAGGTGAACTTTTGTCGTATTCGCGCTTGTATCCTATTATTTTTATAGCATTGGGGCGCAAGTCAAACTCATCAATAAGTTCGTAAAAGGCCTCTGCTTTCTGAAAATTATCCACATCTACAATACAACCGATGCTGGTAATCCCCTGTTCCCTGGCCACGGACTTTGGAGGCTTTTCCATCTCCTCCTTTAAATATTTAAGCCCGGATTTAACCTTAAATTTGTCTTGGAGTCCTTTCAAAAACATATTTTTGATGATTTTTACAAAGGTAAATAATCTACCAAGACGACTTAACAAATATACGCACGTGAACAATCTAAAATTCAAACAATTTGTTGTATTTACAACTTTTTGTTTTTTGATTTCCTGTAAAACCGACACAGAGAAACTCACTGAAATTGAGGGCAGACAAATTCCCATTGATTCCACCATAACTGAAACGGATTCCATTGCCAGTTTTGTGGAACCCTATAGAAACAGAATTAATGAGGTGCTGGACAGTACGTTGGCATATGCACCCAACCCATTATTATTAAAGGATGGTGAACGTACCTCATCCATGGGTAACCTTATGGCGGATATTGTTTTTGAGCAAACCGCTACCGTTTTTACTTCCAGGTCGGGCAAGGAATTGGATTTTGTAGTGCTTAATGCCGGCGGGGTGCGTTCCGTAATTTCAGAGGGCGATGTAAGCGCTCGTAACGCTTATGAAGTAATGCCTTTTGAAAATTATATAGAAGTGGTGGAACTTAGCGGTTCGGCCACAAGACAATTAATCAATTTTGTAGCCAAGTCTTCCCGTAGGCATCCTGTGTCCGGTATTCAGATTGTAATTGGTAAAAACCGTTCGCTGGAATCGGTAAACATTCAGGGGCAACCTTTTGACGAGAACCGAAATTACTATGTGGCCACTTCCGACTACCTAGTAAACGGAGGCCCAAGTGTAGGATTTTTTGACGAAATTATCTCAACAACGGAAACCGATTACCTATTAAGAAATGCTTTGATCGACTACTTTAAAAAAGTGGACACCCTAAAGGCAGTGGCAGATGATCGCATAAAACAATTGAATTAGATGAAAAGAAGGGATTTTATTACCAATACCACAGCGGCTTCTACCCTAATCGGTTTGGGGGGGCTAAGTTTGAGCTCGTGCGCCAATCTTGGAAAAAAGCAAATCACCATTCTGCACACCAACGACGTGCACAGCCATATCGACACATTCCCATCTTCCCACTCCAGGTATCCAAATTTGGGTGGAATTGCCAGAAGGGCCACCTTGGTGGAACAGATTAGGAATGAAAACCCAAACACGCTACTTTTTGACGCTGGGGATATTTTCCAAGGCACGCCCTATTTCAATTTTTATGGAGGTGAGTTGGAGTTTAAGTTGATGAGCAAGCTGAACTATGACGCAGCTACCATTGGAAACCACGACTTTGACAATGGAATTAATGGTTTGTTGGCCCAAATGCCATATGCCACTTTTGAGATGATCAGCGCCAACTACGACTTTTCCAATACGGTAATGGATGGTTACGTAAAGCCTTATAAGATTTATATGGTTGATGGGATTAAAATCGGAGTTTATGGCGTTGGCATTGAGCTAGATGGCTTGGTGACCAAAAGATTGTACAAAGAGACCCAATATCTGAATCCTTATGAGATTGCCTTGGATACGGAAAAGCAACTCAAGGAAGAAGAAAAATGTGATTTGATCGTTTGTCTTTCACACTTGGGATACGATTACAAAAATCCAGAAAGGCCATGCGACACCCGTTTGGCACAACAAACCTTCCATACTGATCTGATTATCGGTGGACACACCCATACCTTTTTGGACAAACCAGATGTGCGAACCAACCAAAACGGAAATTCTGTGCTCGTAAACCAAGTAGGCTGTTACGGAATAAACCTAGGTAGAATTGATTTTTATTTTGATTCGGATAAAAATGCTTCGGCCAATGGCGTAAGCATCACTGTTTAGTATCGGGGCTGGGGATGGTTTATAGATTGGCCTCCACGAGAACTTTCAGTTCGTCGTCCAAACTATATTCCGGGAAAGGCTTGCCCGCATTATTGTACCAATAGCCTGCGTTCCACTTATCCCCTTCTTTACGGTGCAAGTAAGCATGAATCCAACTGCCCATTGGGGAACGGAGATCCTGGGCAATGTCATGCGATGCTTCCCAATCCCCTTTTGCATCAAACCAAAGCGATTTTAAGGGTTCAGACCATTCCTTCGGAGGCGTGCTTTGATTCAATGTTGATACAAATTCCTCGTAAGTTTTGGGTATCATGATTCCAATTTTTGTAAAAATTCTTGTTCTGAAATAATGGGCACTCCCAAGCTTTCCGCTTTCGTCCGCTTGCTGGGCCCCATTTTATCGCCGGCCACCAAAAAACTGGTTTTTGAAGATACCGATGATGCCACCTTACCACCATTGTCCTCTATCATTTTCTTCAAATCATTCCTACTGATGGTCTCGAATACCCCGGACACCACAAACGTCTGCCCCTTGAGCAATTCGGTTTGATTTTCCAGTTGTTCCTCGGATAGGGAGAACTGCAATCCATGGGATTTTAAACGATTAATAATATCCATGTTCTTAGGCTCAGAGAAAAAGTTGACAACGCTCTCTGCGATACGCTCCCCTATTTCGTCTACAGCCATCAATTGCTCTTGTGAAGCTGCGATTAAAGCATCGATATTTTTAAAGGCTTTGGCCAATTTTTTGGCCACCGTTTCCCCCACATACCGTATACCCAATGCAAAAAGCACGCGTTCAAACGGGATTTTAACTGATGCTTGAACGCCATTTACCAAATTCTCGGCCGATTTGTCCGCCATTCGTTCCAAAGGCAAAATCTGTTCTTTGGTCAAGGTGTAAAGGTCCGCGTAATCGTCAATCAGCCCTTCATTGAAAAGCAATTCTACCGTTTCCGCGCCCAAGCCTTCAATATCCATGGCCTTTCTGGATATAAAATGTTGAATTCTTCCCGTAATTTGGGGTGGGCAACCAATGTCATTAGGGCAAAAATGCTGCGCTTCCCCTTCTTTTCTAATCAGCTCTGTGCCACATTCAGGACAATGGGTAATGTACTCCGTGGTTTGGGAATCAGCATCTCGTTTGGTAAAATCAACCTTCACAATTTTTGGGATGATCTCCCCGCCCTTCTCCACAAAAACGGTATCTCCCTCGCGAACATCGAGCTTTGCTATTTGGTCTGCATTGTGCAAAGAGGCTCGCTTTACCGTAGTACCTGCCAATAAAACGGGCTCTAGGTTGGCCACAGGAGTTATGGCTCCGGTACGGCCGACCTGATATGTTATTTTGTTCAAGGTAGTGATGGCTTGCTCAGCTTTGAACTTATACGCCATGGCCCACCTTGGTGATTTGGCAGTAAATCCGAGTTCCTCTTGGTGTTGGATACTGTTCACCTTTACCACAACCCCATCCGTTTCATAAGGTAGATTGTGGCGGTTTACCTCCCAATAATCCGCGAACTGCATCACTTCCTCGGTTGATTTGCAAAGCTTGGCCACCGTTGGCACCTTAAAACCCCACAACCTTGCTTTTTCCAGTACTTCGAACTGGGATGTTACTCCTAAATTATCGCCAGCTATACTATACAATAGGCATTCCAAAGGTCTTTGGGCCACCATGGCACTGTCTTGGAGTTTTAAGCTTCCCGATGCCGTGTTCCGTGGGTTCATGTAGGGATCCTCTCCCGCTTCAACACGCTCCGCGTTCATTTTTGTAAAACCTTCCAGCGTTAAAATAATCTCTCCTCGAATATCAAATTTTGGCGGATAATCCCCTTTCAACTGCAAAGGAACCGATTTTATAGTCTTTATATTGTTGGTCACATCATCCCCTTGAAAGCCATCCCCACGAGTAACGGCTCTTATCAATTTCCCGTCTTCATAAGTAAGGCTTATGGAAGCTCCATCATACTTCATCTCACACGTAAACTGTACATCAACACCCCCTAAAATTCGCTGAATACGCTTCTCCCAATCCTCTAAGTCCTCTTTGGAGTATGAATTATCCATGGAGTACATGCGATGCTCATGGACTACGGTCTCGAAATTTTTAGTGACCATCCCCCCCACTCGCAAACTTGGCGAGGTCGGGTCTTGAAATTCAGGGTGCTCCGCCTCCAATCTTTGAAGTTCCTTGAGTTTCATGTCAAACTCGTAATCCGAAATGGACGGCTCATCGAGCACGTAATATTTATAATTGTGTTCCCTTAGCTCATCACGTAAGGAGGTTATTTTATCTTTGATGTTCATTTTTTAATTGCTTTTAGCATTCTGTCGTTGCCAAAAATATCTTTTCTAAGTTCAATTTCTGAAAAATTACGGGTATTGAAAAGTGCTTTGGTTTCCTCTCCCAAATATTGGTTGATCTCAAAATACAACTTTCCGTTTTTGGATAGATGCTTTTCTGAAAATTCAATGATAGCCCTGTAAAACAACAACGGGTCTTCGTCCGGCACAAATAAGGCCGTATCGGGTTCAAAATCCTTAACGTTTTTTTGGATTCGGTTCTTTTCCAGCTCCCTGACGTAGGGCGGGTTGGATACGATAACATCAAAAACAAGTGTAGTATCAAGTTGAGCATTGAGGATGTCCTGATGCAAAAAACCGATATCCACTCCGTTTGATACTGCATTTTTTCGAGCAACCAACAGCGCATCTTCGGAAACATCCAAAGCAAATACGTTAGCATCCGGAAGGTTTTTTGCCAAAGCTATGGCTATACAACCACTTCCGGTTCCAATGTCTAAAATGTTCAAAGGTGAAATGTGAAGGTTTGCATCATCCCCATGTTGATCTTTAACTCCTGATTTTAGGTTCTTTACTCCTGATTTCTGACTTCTAACTTCTGACATCCCACTTTTGGTGTCATCCAAAATCCATTGCACCAATTCTTCCGTCTCCGGACGTGGTATCAGCACATTTTCATCGACCTGAAGCTCCAAATCCATAAAATGGGTGGTTCCCAAAATATATTGAAGGGGTTTTTCCAGTTTCAACTCCGACAATGCTTCAAAAAGAGGTTGCTCCTCTTCTTTGGTCAATGTAATGCCTGGTCGAATGGCCAATATAAACCGTTCCAGTTTCAAGTAATGCTCAATACAGGCGTAGAAAAAGGAATCAATTTCCTCTTTGGGATAGATGGTGCCCAACTCCTTATGGAAAATATTTTTGATTTCTTTTAGGAGCATTACAGTTTTTTAAGCATCCAAACGGGACAGGAATAATGTCCCGTATTTCCCATTGGAGCATCTATATATTCAAAACCGTTCTTTTTATATAATTTTTGGGCAGCTTCCATGTAGGGCATCGTTTCCAGATAACAGGCTTCGAACCCGAATTCCTTCGCCTTGTCCAAACAGGCCTTGATCATTTTGGCACCAAGTCCCTTACCTCTGGCTTCTTCCAAAAAGTACATTTTTTGAAGCTCACAGACGTTTCCTTCATAATTGTCCAATTGCGCCACGCCGGCACAACCGATTATCTTGCCCTTGTG
Source organism: Flagellimonas profundi (assembly GCF_017313275.1). Taxonomy (GTDB): domain Bacteria; phylum Bacteroidota; class Bacteroidia; order Flavobacteriales; family Flavobacteriaceae; genus Flagellimonas; species Flagellimonas profundi. The sequence continues at coordinate 1,353,951 of NZ_JAFLNM010000001.1, forward strand.
CTCTACCACAAAATAAGCGGCCTTTGGCACGTTATAATTGGAATACATATCATCCAAAGCTTTGTCGGCATAAGCCGTGCCTACCTTGGGAACGCCCATATCCTCAAAAACTTTTCGGATTACCTGGGCCACCTGTGCGTTGTCTTCGGGGGTTATTTCACGAATCACCGTATCTCCCATTATTGTGTTTTTATTGTTCTATTTTTGCGGGGTGAATATACATCAAAAATACATCCTTCGCTGCATAGAACTAGCCAAAAAAGGACTGGGAACAACAGCCCCTAATCCTATGGTGGGATGTGTGATCGTACACAACAATAAAATTATTGGCGAAGGTTTCACTAGTCCCTACGGAGGTCCGCACGCCGAGGTCAATGCCATTGACTCGGTAAAGGACAAGGATTTGCTCAAAGACGCATCGCTATATGTCACTTTGGAGCCTTGCTCCCATTACGGAAAAACGCCTCCGTGTGCAGATTTGATCGCCAAACACCAGCTCAAAGAAGTTGTGATAGGCCTACAGGACCCACATGATAAAGTATCCGGCAAAGGCATCCAAAAATTGAAGGATGCAGGTTGCCTTGTTTCGGTAGGCGTTCTGGAAGATGCATGTAGGGAACACCATAAACGCTTTTTAACCTTTCAAGAGAAGAATCGTCCGTACATTATTTTAAAATGGGCAGAATCGGATGATGGGTTTTTGGCCCCCGATACATCCTTCCGAAGCAACGCCCCTGAGCCTTTCTGGATAACCAACTCCTATTCCAAACAATTGGTACATCAATGGCGAAGCCAAGAACAGGCCATTTTGGTTGGAACCAAAACCGTTTTGGAGGACAACCCCAAACTAACCACCCGAAACTGGACAGGCAAAGACCCGATTCGTATTGTTTTGGATAGGGATTTAAAAATTGATTCAAGCTATCACATTTTGGACAAATCCGTGCAAACCCTTATTTTGACAGCGGTAGGGGACACATCAAAATATATGGAAGGTGTTGATTATGCAGTAATCGACTATTCGAAGAACTTGGGACAACAAATCTGCGATGTGCTACATCAACACAACATTACTAGCGTGATCATTGAAGGTGGGGCAAAAACGCTTCAAACCTTTATGGATGAAAACTTGTGGGACGAAGCGTGGGTTTTTAAAGGCACCCTTTGCTTTAAACATGGTTTGCCAGCTCCTAAATTAAAAGGAACTTTACAGCATCAAAAAAAGATATTGACCGATACCTTATCCATTTACGGCAATGATTAAAAACATTATTCTTGATTTTGGTGATGTGCTCATCAACCTGGACAAACCTGCGACAGCAAAAGCTATGGTACAGCACGGGTTTACCAAAGTGACCCCAAATCTGGAAGGTTTGTTTCAAAATTATGAGAAAGGACTTATCACATCTTCGGATTTTTTGGATAAAGTATCTACACACTTCCCCAAGGCCAGCAGGGAATATTTAACGGAAGCATGGAATTCCATTTTATTGGATTTCCCCGAGCACAGGCTGGAATTTATTGAACAGCTCGCCGCAGAGAATCAGTATAAAATGATACTGCTGAGCAATACCAACGACTTACATATCAAATGTGTTAAAGCACAAATGGGAATAGAACGGTACAACAGGTTTAAAAATGCTTTTGATGTGTTTTATCTGAGTTACGAAATGGGAATGCGGAAACCGGATACGGAGATTTTTGACTTTGTGCTGCAAGAGAACCAGCTAACACCTGAAGAAACCTTTTTTGTGGATGATGTAAAAGAGAACACCAATTCTGCAGCTACTTTGGGTATTAAGGTATGGAACCTACAGGTGGGCAAAGAGGAAATAACCCAATTAAAATCAAAATTGTAAATGATATACCTTGTACTGAGCGTACTTAGCTCCACCCTGATTTTTGTGGTCTTCAAGCTATTTGATGTCTTTAAAATCCAGACGCTTTACGCCATCATCACCAATTATGTGGTGGCCTGCACGGTTGGTTTCTTTTTGTACGACGGCCCGGTCGGTGTGGACGACCTCACTAACAAACCATGGTTGATCGGCCCTATATTATTAGGGGTCCTTTTTATTGTCATCTTCAATTTAATGGCCCGAACAGCACAGGTCTCTGGTGTGTCCGTAGCCTCGGTGGCCACTAAAATGTCGTTGGCCATTCCCGTAATGATGGGGGTTCTGTTATACAATGAACATTTAAGCTCACTGCAAATCATAGGAATTGTTTTGGCCTTGGTCGCCGTGTATTTGGCTTCCATCAAAGAAAAGAGCATACGAATAAACCGAAAAGCCCTTGTTCTTCCTTTACTTGTGTTTCTGGGCTCTGGCATTATTGATACGAGCATCCAATATTTTGAAGAGATTCATTTGACCGACCAGGAGATTCCCGTGTTCTCTTCCATGATATTTGGATTTGCGGCCCTGACTGGATTCATATTTATTGGTACAAAAGCGATAAAAACACCATTGAAAATCAACCTGAAAAATATATTAGGAGGAATTGCCCTTGGTATTCCCAATTATTTCTCCATTTATTTTTTGATTCGTGCACTGCGGGCGGACATTTTAAGCAGTGCTGCCATCTTTACTTTAAATAATGTTGCCATTGTGATGTTCTCTACCCTTTTCGGGATATTGTTGTTTAAAGAAAAATTAAGCCTTAAAAACTGGAGCGGTGTTGCATTGGCCGTTTTGAGCATAATATTGGTAGCTTTGTTCTGATGGAGAAAAAAGAAGATGTTTACAGAACAGTAACCAAAACTTCACCCGAGATTTTATATAAGGACCGAAAGAGTAAATTTTATGCCCAGATCCATCCCATTGCTTCGGAAGATGATGTAAAACCAATCGTCGAAGAACTCCGAAAAAAGTACCATACGGCCAACCACGTTTGTTACGCATGGCAATTGGGAACCGAAAACCCAGTTTACAGGGCCAACGATGATGGTGAACCAAACAATTCTGCGGGAATGCCAATCTATGGGCAGATACAATCTTTTGATGTCACCAATGTTCTGATTACCGTAACCCGAATCTTTGGCGGTACTAAACTTGGGGTCGGTGGATTGATCCAGGCCTACAAAACTGCGGCTCAATTGGCCTTGGAAAGTGCCAAAATTGTCAAGAAAACCATTAAAGCTAAATTCCGATTGCAATTTGGATATCCGGAAATGGACAAAGTCATGCGCATCATCAAACAGAAAAACCTGAACATTATTTCCCAAAAAATGGAGTTGGATTGTGAACTTGTTATTTCGGTCCGTATGACCGAATCAGAGGAAACACTTCAAATTTTCGATGAAATGCAACATGTGGAAATTTCTCAATTGGATTGATCAGTCTTCCAATTTTTCCAAAATATAATGAGGACACTTAATAGGTCTGCCCGTTTTTTTATCCATAAATGCCAAAACGGTGTTTGCAGTGGCCAATAATTCACCCGACTCGTTGATCAATTCGTAATCGAATTCAATTTTCACCAAAGGTTTGGATTTTAAGTGCGTGCGTACAGTAAGTAAATCATCATATAACGCAGACTTTTTGTAATCAATATGTAAGGAAATTACGGGCAACATGATACCGTTATCTTCCATGCTCTTGTAGGTGATCCCCATGGCTCTTAACCACTCAACTCTGCCCAATTCAAAATACTGTGCGTAATTCCCGTGGTAAACAACCCCCATTTGATCAGTTTCTGCATATCGAACCCGAAAAGAATATGAATTTAGACCCATTTTTAACTGAAAAATTATATATTTAGAGGCTTGCTTATTTTGAGGGTAACATGCGAAAAAAAAATAAAACTTTCAATGACAATTTGATTTTTTTTTTAAAAGATTTGTTCACATATTTGTCGCATCCAATAAGCATCTTATAACCCTTTAGATGTTTACTCTTAAATATTAAAGCTAACCATTAAAACAAGGAAAAACTTCTATGAGTGCTACTGCTAATTCCGTATGGAAAAACTGTTTGGCTTTTATCCAAGATAACATCCAACCGCAGGCATTCAAAACATGGTTTGAACCTATCAAACCTATAAAGTTGACCGATAAGGCACTCAGTATCCAGGTGCCCAGTAAGTTTTTCTACGAATGGCTCGAGGAACATTATGTAAAGCTTTTAAAAGTTGCCTTGACACGTGAGTTGGGGACCAATGCAAAGCTGATCTACGTTATAAAAATGGAAAACAAGTACGGTAACAAGGAACCTTTTACGGAACAGATTCCAAGTTCCAACCGCACCGCTGTGGGGCCTCAGGAATTGGACGTGCCCATTACTTCCAAAAGTCCTGAACTAAAAAATCCATTTGTGATTCCTGGAATTCGAAATATTAAAATCGAGTCCCAGTTAAATCCCAATTATAATTTTGACAATTTTCTAGAAGGTGATTCCAACCGCTTGGCAAGATCTGCAGGTATGGCTGTGGCCAATAAACCTGGTGGAACATCCTTTAACCCCTTATTGGTTTTTGGGGGTGTAGGCTTGGGAAAAACCCACTTGGCCCACGCCATTGGTGTTGAGATAAAAGACAAGTATCCGGAAAAGACCGTACTCTACATTTCGGCGGAGAAATTTACCCAACAATATATAGAGTCGGTAAAAAAGAATACCCGAAACGATTTTATACATTTTTACCAATTGATCGATGTACTCATTATTGATGATGTACAATTTTTATCCGGTAAATCTGGAACGCAGGATGTGTTCTTCCATATTTTCAACCACTTGCACCAAAATGGCAAGCAGGTAATTTTGACATCGGACAAAGCTCCCGTGGATATGCAGGATATTGAGCAGCGTTTATTGTCCCGTTTCAAATGGGGCCTATCCGCAGAATTGCAAAGTCCTGATTACGAAACCCGGGTATCCATATTAAAGAACAAGTTGTACCGCGATGGGGTTGAGATGCCAGAGGAAATCGTCGACCACGTGGCCAAGAACATCAAAACCAATATTCGTGAGCTGGAAGGTGCTATCATTTCGTTGATTGCCCAATCTTCGTTCAATAAACGTGAGGTTACCCTGGAACTGGCACAACAAGTGGTAGAGAAGTTTGTAAAGAATACCAAACGTGAAGTTTCCATTGATTATATCCAAAAAGTAGTTTCGGATTACTTTGAAATGGATGTGGCAACGCTTCAATCCAAAACCAGAAAACGCCATATAGTTCAAGCTAGGCAGTTGGCCATGTTCTTTGCCAAGAAGTTTACCAAGGCATCGTTGGCCAGCATTGGTTCACAAATAGGAAAACGCGACCACGCGACCGTACTCCATGCCTGCAAAACTGTGGACAATCTGGCGGAAACCGATAAGCAATTCAGAAAGTACATCGAGGATTTGAACAAGAAATTCTCTTAATTACCTCACAACATATTTTATGAAAACCAAAGTTTTGATGGTCTGCTTGGGAAATATTTGCAGGTCACCATTGGCAGAAGGTATTCTACAATCCAAAGTGGATGCTGATTCCGTTTTTGTGGATTCCGCTGGTACGGCTGGATACCATGTTGGTAATCCTCCCGATAAACGTTCCATTGCAGTGGCGCGTAAATATGGTTTAAACATCACCCATCAGAAGTGCAGAAAATTTTCTGAACAGGATTTTACGGAATTCGACCTTATTTACGTGATGGACCGAAGCAATTTTTCCGATGTTGCCAGTCTTGCCAAAAATCAAGAAGAAGCCGGTAAAGTAAAACTGTTGTTAAGCGAAGTGGAATTGGGCATCAAGGAAGTTCCCGACCCCTATTATGGCGGCGATGATGGTTTTGAAAATGTCTATCAAATGATCGACAGGGCTTGTGAGGCAATTGCGAAAAAACTAAATTAAGCCCATGGAAGAGGAAAAACCTGGTTTGGTCATGGGGAAAATCTATCTGATTCCCACCACCTTGGGAGACAACGCCCCTTTGGAGGTACTGCCCATCTCCGTAAAAGGGACCATCGAACGTATCGACCACTATATTGTGGAAAATGAAAAGACCGCCAGACGATTTATTAAACGGGTAAGCCCGAGCAAGCCCCAACCTGAACTCCATTTACAATCGCTGAACAAATACACGAATCCTGAAGAAATACCTTCGTTTTTAGATCCATGCATACACGGTTTCGATATTGGGGTTTTATCCGAGGCCGGGTGCCCAGGAATTGCAGATCCCGGTGCAGATGTGGTTCGGGTTGCCCACGAAAGAAGGATACAGGTCGTTCCCTTGGTAGGCCCTTCCTCTATTTTAATGGCTATGATGAGCAGTGGGATGAACGGTCAAAACTTTGCTTTTAACGGTTATTTACCCATTGACAATTCCGAACGTAAAAAGATGGTAAAAAGTTTGGAACGATTGTCCCGTGATAAAGGACAATCCCAAATTTTTATGGAGACCCCCTACCGGAACAACAAATTGGTCAAAGAGCTTTTAAGAACCTTGCAAAAATCCACCCGTTTGTGCATAGCTTGCGACATTACTTTACCCACTGAATTTATCCGCACGAAAAGTGTACACGAATGGAGTGAAATAGAAATAGATCTGGATAAAAGACCAACGATATACGTTATTCAAGCATAAAAAAAGCCCCGAACTTCGGGGCTTTTTTTAGTAACAATCCTTTTACCAATTATACTTTGGCGTTTTTCTGCTGCTTGATGTTGGAAATATCATAGCCCGCAAATTTGTTCATATAATACGAGATACTACTTCCGTAAGCATCAGTTACATCGTTTTGTCCATATGATCTTAGATACTTCTTCACGTTTCCGGCCCCAGCCAAATGCGCCGCAGCCAAAATACCTGATTCCGTTACCTTTATTCCTCCGATAGTTTTTCCGTTAAAGCGCTTGATATCCCTTCTAAGAATCCATTTGTTACGGGCAATGTTGGCCTCAAAGGCCTTTTCCTGAAGTTCTGGGTTGTCCAAAAATTCATCCATATCATAAACTCCCATCAAATGCAAGGTACTGCTACCAAACTGGTATTTCCCTAAATAACCCAATGTGTTTACGCTATGATATTTACCCTGGGATTCTTTAAAAGCAAGTGCTTCCTTAAAGCCATTAAAAGCTTTACCCAGAAAAGGAGGTGGTGTAACCTCGTCCTCGTCAAGAAGTGCAATGGAATCTTGCGGTGCAAAGAATTCCAAATTGGTTGTTACCTTCAATGATTCAGGAATTTCAACATCCCCTTTTTTCATTACGGTATAAGAACCAAAACTTGTCAAAACTACGATCATGGCAAGATGCAGTATAAAACCTATCCATCTTTTCATAATGTTCATATTTGTGATCTCGATACATATATGTATCAAAAATCAATTTGGCCGGCAAATATAGGTGGAGATAAGTTAATGGGTACCCTAAAGCTCTTAAAGATTTCATAAATCAGGCCTAAAATCCGTTAAAGTGATGAAAATCAACGGTAAAGAACACTATCGAAGTACCTTTTGTTGGTTCAACCAACGGGTATATTGCACTTTATTTCGGTTATGTTGCGCTAAAGACTTGGCAAAAATGTGATATCCGAAGTTGGAAACATCAGCAACAAAATATAAATAGTCGTGCTTTTCGGGGTTTAAAACCGCATCAATGGATGAGATATCCGGCATAGTAATCGGACCAGGTGGAACCCCTGCGTATTTATAAGTGTTGTAGGGCGAATCCATTTCCAAATCGCGGAAAAGGACCCTTTTTATAATAGTATCGTAATTGCCCGTTTCTTTTTTGATAGCGTAGATAACAGTGGGGTCTGCCTGGAGCAACATTCCTCTTCTAATTCTATTTAAATATACGCCCGCAACGCGTGGACGCTCATCCACTTTGGCGGTTTCCTTTTGTACTACGGCCGCCAAGGAAGTAACTTGATTAGGAGTTAAGCCCAAGTTTTTTGCTTTTTGCAGGCGTTCCTCGTTCCAAAAACGATCGTACTCGGTCTTCATCCTGTCGCGGAAACGCTCTGCATCGGTATTCCAAAAAAACTCGTAAGTATTGGGAATGTACATTGCCAGTTTGGTATCTTCATCAAACTTGGAATCCTTTAAAAAACTAGTATCGTTGAATGTTTTGAGCAGCGATGAGCTATCGGCCTCAATCTGTTCCGATATCCTACCCGCCAACAAGGCCAGTGATTCCTGATTATTAAAAGATACCTGAACAGGAATGTTGGCACTGCGCAAGGTGTTGACAATCTCGTTGTTGTTCATCCCCTTTTTCAGTGCATACTTACCTGCTTTTATGTTGGAAATGTAGCCTTTACGTTTGGCAACAGCTTCAAAAGAGGACAAATCCTTCAGCAAAGGCTCCAAAGAAGATTTTACATCGGAAAAAGTAGCGTCCGAAGCAATGTACACATATGCCTCATTATTATTGAATTGGGTATTGGGACTAAATATCGCGCTATAAATTTGATAGGCAATAAAACCACAAACCACAAGACCTAGAATGGCCGTTGCCCAAAGTACTTTTTTAAGATTCATCCGTATTGATCTTTTGATACATTATTTCGTTCTTGAACCCTTGACTGGTTCTTATCCATTCTTTTTTGACACCAATTTCCTCAAAACCCATTTTTTGGAACAAATGGATACTTGCCTCATTTTCCTCCAAGATATTGGCATACAACTGATGCATGTCCAATGTGGAAAAGGCATAATCGCACAATAGTGACAATGCTTCCGCTCCAGCACCTTTGTTTCGATCCCCAGGTTCGACTATGATGATTCCAATGCCCGCTCGACGGTGTTTGGGGTCAAAATCGAATAAATCGATCAGACCGATACAATTATCTTGGTGATTGCTGATGCAAAGACGTAACTGTTTTACATCATAAATATCCCTGTGGGCATTATCCAAATACAATTGGAGTACTTTTTTGGAGTAGGGCTTCAATGTACCGCTCAGCTCCCAAACCGATGTGTCGTTTTCCAAGTTGTAAAGGAAATCGAGGTCGGTAGGCTCCAAAGCTCTTAAATAGATTTGTTCTCCTTTTAGACTGAGCATTCTATGGTTCCTTTAAATACCTGTATGGCAGGTCCTTTTAAAAAGATATTACTGTACTTCCCATCCTTTTTCTCAAAAGAAATGGTCAAATCGCCTCCAATCGTATGTATATGCACCTCGTTGGCAGCGGTTTTGCCCGACTCGTGCATGGCCAAGGCAACGGCCGTTACGCCAGTTCCACATGAAAAAGTCTCGCCTTCCACTCCCCTTTCGTAAGTACGGACATCAAAAGTATTGTCGTTTGTCTGTTCCACAAAGTTGATATTGCTACCAGATTCGCCATAAATTCCATAGCGGAGTTTTTTCCCTTCCTTTTGTACATCAAATTTTTCCAGTTCTTTGACCATTTGCACATGGTGCGGGGAACCTGTATCCAAAAAGCTATGGTTTTGTTTTTCGTGGATTTTGTCCACATCGATCATCTTCAAGTTAACGATGTCTCCTTCAACCGTAGCATGGTGCAGTCCATCGACTGCATTGAACTTGGCCTCTTTTTCAATAACCCCTAAATAATGGGCAAAGGCCACCAAACAGCGACCTCCGTTACCACACATGCTGCTCTCCGCGCCATCCGCATTATAGTAGACCATTCTAAAATCCGCCATATTGTCATTTTCGAGCAGTATCAGACCATCCGCCCCTATGCCAAATCTTCGGTCACAAAGTGCTGCAACAAGCTTGGTATTGTTTTTGGGAAATATCTGTTGACGATTGTCAATGATTACAAAATCGTTTCCCGTTCCTTGATATTTAAAAAACTGTAGTTCCATGATTATCTGCAAAGGAACAAATATATGGGATTCTTTAAGGTTTTTTTTGGAGTTAAAACAGCGTTAAACCGACCTGATCAAAAATTGAAAACTTTAATTTTGGTAAAGCTAAATGTTAAATAATTATAGAATTATGAAGAAAATAGCGAGTTTATTCCTAGTATCTGTATTTGCAGGCGCAATTACACTAGGATCTTACAAATTATTTTTTGAGAAAGAAAGCTACAGATGGGTCACTTCGGAGCAAGAAACCCCTTTGGTGACCACCAGCAATCTGCATACTTCTGCAAGAGGGGCCGGAATCAATGAAGCTGATTTTACATTGGCGGCTGAAAAAACCGTCAATTCCGTGGTACATGTCAAAAATATGACCCTTAGTAGTAGAGGCCCTTCCAGTATAGCTGAATTCTTTTATGGGTATGAACGTCAACAAACCCCGCAAGTGGGGACAGGTTCCGGGGTTATCATATCTCCGGATGGATATATTGTGACCAATAATCACGTTATCGCCAACTCCAGTCAGTTGGAAGTGACCTTGAACAACAATAAATCCTATGAGGCAGAAGTCATTGGAACCGATGCCGATTCCGATATCGCCCTATTAAAAATAGATGCTGAAGAAGCACTTCCCTATTTAGCTTTCGGTGATTCGGACAATGCCAAAATCGGAGAATGGGTGCTTGCGGTAGGCAACCCTTTCAATCTTACGTCCACAGTAACAGCAGGGATTGTAAGTGCGAAAGCTAGGTCATTATCGCCAAGAAGGTCACAATCCTTTATACAGACCGATGCTGCCGTAAACCCTGGGAACAGCGGTGGTGCCTTAGTAAACACCAATGGTGACCTTATCGGTATCAACACAGCTATAACATCACAGACCGGTTCTTATGTGGGTTATGCCTTTGCAGTACCCAGTAATATTGCCAAAAAGGTAGTCGAGGATATTATGGAGTTCGGCAATGTTCAAAAAGGACTCCTGGGAATCAGAGGCGGAGACCTTAATCCAGAAGCTGCGACCGAAATGGGAATAGATGACCTGGAAGGGGTTTATATTGCCAGTGTGGAAGAAGAATCCGGAGCTGCTGAAGCCGGTTTAAAGGAAGGTGACATCATAAAGCAAATAGACAACATCCAAGTGAGTAAATTTTCTGAGCTCTCAGGATACCTCTCATCCAAAAGACCCGGTGATAAAGTAGAGGTTACATTGAGCAGGGACGGAAAAAGCCTTGTTAAAAATGTGGTGCTTAAAAAGCAGCTTAGCGTTGTTTTGCCCTCCACTGGATTTACCGTCAAAAACTTATCCAAAGCGGATATGAAAAAATTCGGAATCTCAAAAGGCGTGAAAATCACAAATGTGCCTGAAAGCTATTCCAGATACGGTTTGAAGAACAAGGTCATTGTTGAATTGGATGGTGAGCCGATCAATGATATTGATGATGCCAAGGAACGTTTTGGGCAATTATCCAGATATGGCAGAACCAGTTTTACCATGATCAACGAAAATGGTGAGAAGGAACATATGATACTTCAGTAAAAAAGTGCTGAAGAAACACTTAAAAGTGCCTTTAAAAAGGCGCTTTTTTTATATCGAATATGTTTTACGAAAACGTTTGAAATATATAATTTAGCCGCAAAATAAACGACACAATCACAACCATAACCCATGAGTGATATTTCATCTTACGAAAAAGAGCTTGCCTTTCAGGCAGATAGACGAAAAGCAACTACAGAATTCATAAAAATTATCAGCGACCTATGGTACGACAAGGCCATTGAAGTGGTCCTGTTCAAAAACCAGATCATCGATAAAAATGTAAGCGATATCATTAACCTGCACGAATATGCGGGGGAATTTGTACAAAAACCAATGTCGATTTTTGATTCCGTTGAAATCCTTAGGGCGATCAACGATATTAACCTACCTCCAGCAAAGTTGGATATAGGAAAAATGACCTATGAGTACAATTCCAATGAGAACTCCCACCTTAATGTAAAAGCATTTGTTATTGATAAGCTCAAGGGCGCACAATCTTCCAAAGCCATAAAACCAAAAGATGTGGTTCTTTATGGTTTCGGACGTATTGGTCGTTTGGTAGCAAGGGAGCTAATGGCAAAAACAGGTCGTGGAAGTCAGTTGCGATTGCGTGCCATTGTAATCCGAGGTGAATTGAACAAAGAAGTTCTGGAAAAAAGAGCCGCATTGCTAAAAACCGATTCCGTCCATGGTCCCTTTACGGGTACCGTGGATATTGATGAGGCAAAACAAGCACTCATCATTAATGGAACAACAGTAAAGTTTATTAGTGCCAATCAACCCGAAGACATTGATTATACCAAATATGGCATCTTCAATGCTTTAATAATAGATAACACCGGTGCGTTTAGGGATAACAAGGAATTGTCCCGACATTTAAAATCCAAAGGTGCCAGCAAGGTATTGTTGACCGCTCCCGGAAAAGAAGTCCCCAACATTGTTCACGGTGTAAACCACAAGGACTTTGACCCGGACAAGACCAAAATCTATTCCGCAGCCTCTTGCACCACCAATGCCATTACCCCTATCCTAAAGGTAATAGAGGATTCGCTCGGAATTAAAAAAGGGCACTTGGAAACCATTCACGCGTACACCAATGATCAAAACTTGGTGGACAACATGCACAAAAAGTACCGTCGTGGGCGTGCAGCGGCCCTCAATATGGTAATAACGGAAACAGGAGCAGGTTCTGCCGTTGCCAAAGCTTTGCCGTCTTTAAAAGGAAAACTTTCTTCCAATGCCATTAGGGTTCCCGTTCCCAATGGCTCTTTGGCAATTCTAAACTTGGAAGTGAAGAACAAGACATCCAAAGAAAGTATTGATACCATAATTAAAAAGTATGCTTTGGAGGGCGATTTAGTAGAGCAAATAAAATATGCACTGAGCAATGAATTGGTCTCTTCCGATATCGTAGGAACCACAGCGCCATCAATTTATGACAGCAAGGCCACCATTGTAGCTCCCGGTGGAAAAAATGTGGTGCTCTATATTTGGTATGATAATGAGTATGGATATTCCCATCAAGTTATCCGTTTGGCGAAATATATAGCGAAAGTTAGGCGTTATACGTATTATTAGTGGAGTGCGATTTGTTCAAAGAACCTGTTTTCTTTTTTTGAAATTTGGTATATTGATGTAATTTCGTCCCGCCCTTAATCTAAATTTAATACGAGAACATTATTGAACATGAAGTATTTACGCATTTTATTCGTCTTAGCCTTACTTATCCCGACCTTGGCAATCCAAGCTCAAGAAGATGGGTCCTCCGATGAAACGGACAACACCCTTAGAGGACAATTTGAAGAGTTGGAAAGAAAGTCCGGAAACTATCGGGCCAATGGCATCCGTTATGAGGTCATCAAATTATCGGATCTTTATGAAACCAAGAACAACATATTCGATTCCCTTGATACGGCCAATAAGACCATTAAAGACCTTTCTTCCACTATTTCCGCAAACAACGCCGAAATAGAAGACCTTAACAATAAGTTGCAGGAAACTACCAACAACTTAAATGCGGTTACCGAAGAAAAGGATAGTATCTCATTTTTTGGTGCTATGATCAGTAAAGGAACCTACAATTTTATATTGTGGTCCATTATTTTTGGACTGTTATTGCTGTTGTTGTTCTTTATATACAGGTTTAGAAATAGTAATTTCTTGACACAGCAGGCCAAATCCGCCCTTGCAGATTTGGAGGAAGAATACCAGAACCATAGACGAAGAGCCTTGGAGCGGGAACAGAAAATAAGCCGACAGCTTCAGGATGAGCTGAACAAGCAGAAAAAATAAGAATCAAGGCTTCCAAAAAAGGAAGCCTTTCTTTTTTATGCCATAATTGTGCTAGCATTCCTTACTTTTGCGGCAAATCAATAGACAGCAACAATGTCCATGCGGATAGACATTATCACCGTACTGCCCGAACTTTTAAAAAGCCCATTTGAAGCATCCATTTTAAAACGTGCCATCGAAAAGGGATTGGTCGAAGTGCATCTTCATAATTTAAGAGACTTTTCAATCGGGAACTATAAGCAAGTGGACGACTACCAGTTTGGCGGTGGCGCCGGCATGGTGATGATGGTCGAACCTATTGACAAGTGTATTTCAAAGCTCAAGTCCGAACGTGATTACGACGAAATCATTTACATGACACCCGATGGCAATACCCTTAATCAAGGCATGGCCAACGAGATATCACTGAAAAAGAACATTATAATTCTCTGCGGACATTATAAAGGGGTGGATCAACGGGTGAGGGATATGTTCGTTACCCGTGAGATTTCCATTGGTGATTATGTATTGTCGGGAGGTGAATTGGCCGCCGCCGCATTGTGCGATGCCGTAATCCGACTGTTGCCAGGTGTTCTGAACGATGAAACCTCTGCCCTTACCGATACATTTCAAGATAATTTGTTGGCTCCGCCCGTTTACACACGACCTGCGGATTATAAGGGTTTCAAGGTCCCAGAAATATTGCTTAGCGGTAATTTCCCTAAGATTGAAAAGTGGCGGGAACAAAAGGCTTTGGAGCGCACTCAAGAAAGAAGACCCGACCTTTTGGAAGAATAAGGCCGCTCAAAATTCAAAAACGCAAAAAACTGCTTGCTATTTCTAAATATTGCATTACTTTTGCAATCTCAAAATCAACCTCTGACGAAATCCGTGAAAGTTGGTCTTGTAAAAACACTAAAAAAAACAAAAATGGAATCCTTAGTAAAATTTGTTGAAGACGAATTTGTTCCAAAAAAAGAATTTCCAAAATTTTCAGCTGGTGACACCATCACTGTTTATTACGAAATTAAGGAAGGTGAAAAAACACGTACCCAGTTCTTTAAGGGTGTAGTGATACAACGTAGAGGAAGCGGTGCCACCGAAACTTTCACCATTCGCAAAATATCAGGTACAGTAGGTGTGGAAAGAATTTTCCCAGTAAACATGCCGGCTTTGCAAAGAATTGAAGTAAACAAAAAAGGTAAAGTACGTAGATCTAGAATCTTCTACTTTAGAGGTCTTACCGGTAAAAAGGCCCGTATCAAAGAAGTTAAGGGATAATCCATATTCCATACAACAGGAAAAAGCACCTCAAAAGGGTGCTTTTTTTATGAACAATTGTTCATAACCATGGTTCATATCATGTTGATTTCTAATCCTTTGAAAAGTTGCAAATTTTAGTTTTGCGTTCTATTTTAGTCGAAGATATGATAGTGATACCATCACGATTATGTCGATTTAAAGTTGACGTTCTTTAAAACTGTGGATTCCCTTTTAATTGGTAACACTACTGATCACAAAAGGAATTTCAAGTGAGGTCTAGCTTCGGCGACATCTGATGAGAAATAATAAATTTTATGTGCGAACAGGAGAGCAATTTCCTGTTTTGATAAAGTTTAGGAATACAACAGTACACTTTGCAGAATGTAGTTTAGTTGAAAAATTAAGAACATAGCAGAGTAAACGTCGAAGGGCTTCAAGGGCAATCAATAGATTGTTTGGTTTTGTAGCAATACAAAGAAAACTTGATCCCATTCTGAAAGCCATATCTAAGTGAAAACATAGATATGGCTTTTGTTTTTTAACAAATTCTCATTAAAAACCCACACTTTTAGTTATTTCCATCCATACTTCACCGTCCATAAATTGTATATTTGCAATCGCTCAAACAAATACATATAAATGGCTAAACTTTATTATACCAAAACAGATGAGGCTCCTGCCTTAGCAACGTTATCCTTCTTACCTATTGTAAAATCATTCACCGAAACCGCTAATATCTCAGTGGAGACCAAAGACATTTCTTTGGCCGGTAGAATTGCCGCTGTGTTTCCAGAATTGTTGACCAAGGAACAGCAAGTTCCGGACGATTTGTCCATTTTGGGCGAACTTGCCAAGACCCCTGAGGCCAACATCATCAAACTTCCCAACATCAGCGCTTCCATTCCTCAGCTAAAAGAAGCCATTGAGGAACTTCAGGGAAAAGGATATAAATTACCAGACTACCCGGACGAACCTAAAACCGACGAAGAAAAAGAAATTAAGGCCAAATACGATAAAGTAAAAGGTAGTGCGGTAAACCCAGTACTTCGAGAAGGAAACTCGGACAGGCGCGCACCCAAGGCCGTTAAAAATTACGCCAAGGCACACCCGCATAGTATGGGCGAATGGTCTTCGGACTCCAAAACCCATGTGGCCACCATGTCTCATGGTGATTTTAAATCGAACGAGAAATCCTTGACCATGACCAATCCGGATGAAATCCGTATTGAGTTGATAGGTAAAGACGGAAGTACAACCGTATTAAAAGACAAGCTCTCCCTTTTAAAAGGAGAGGTCATCGATGCCACGGTAATGAGCAAAAAAGCATTGGTCGAATTCCTGACCAAAGAAATTGCCGATGCAAGGAAAAACAACATCTTACTTTCATTGCACTTTAAAGCGACCATGATGAAGGTTTCCGACCCTATCATTTTTGGTCATGCTTTACAAGTTTACTTTTCGGAATTGTTCAAAAACTACGGGGACACCTTCGAAAAACTGGGAATCAATCCAAATGATGGATTGGAAACCTTGTTGGATAAAATTGGAAAATTGCCCGAAGATCAACACAAAGAGATTGAAGGGGCCATAAAGGAAAGTATTGAAAACGGACCTGACCTGGCCATGGTAAATTCCGATAAGGGCATTACCAACCTTCATGTACCCAGCGATGTGATCATTGATGCCTCCATGCCCGCCATGATCAGGAATTCCGGTAAAATGTGGGACAAGAACGGAGAACTTCAAGATACCAAGGCCATTATACCTGATAGCAGTTATGCCGGGGTTTATCAAGCCACTATCGATTTTTGCAAAGAACACGGAGCTTTTGATCCCAAAACCATGGGAACGGTGCCCAATGTTGGTTTAATGGCTCAAAAAGCCGAAGAGTATGGTTCCCATGACAAAACTTTCGAAATTGAGAAAGGCGGAACGGTAAAAGTGGTGAATGCAGCAGGTGAAACATTAATAGAGCACCCAGTTGAAGAGGGTGATATCTGGAGAATGTGCCAAGTTAAAGATGCCCCCGTTCAGGATTGGGTCAAATTGGCGGTTTCTCGAGCAAGGGCCACAGATACTCCGGCCGTTTTCTGGTTGGATGAAAACAGGGCGCACGACGCCGAATTGATCAAAAAAGTAACCCTTTACCTAAAAGACCACGATACTGAAGGATTGGACATTAGAATCCTTTCACCAATTGAAGCGACCAAGTTCACCTTGAAGCGCATGAAGGAAGGAAAAGATACTATTTCTGTATCCGGTAACGTATTAAGAGACTACTTGACCGACCTCTTCCCTATTTTAGAAGTGGGAACCAGTGCAAAAATGCTTTCTATCGTTCCTTTGATGAACGGTGGTGGGTTGTTCGAAACCGGCGCCGGTGGTTCCGCTCCAAAACACGTTGAACAATTCTTGGAAGAAGGTCACTTGAGGTGGGATTCCCTTGGTGAATTCCTGGCATTGGCCGTTTCTTTAGAATTCTTCGGAGAAAAAAACAACAACAAAAAAGCTCAGGTACTAGCCGATGCGTTGGACAAAGCAACCGAGGAGTTCTTGAACCAAGATAGATCACCATCTAGAAAGGTAAACGAGATCGATACCCGTGGAAGCCATTTCTACCTCGCACTTTATTGGGCTGAGCAATTGGCAAATCAAGACAAGGATGAGGAGTTAAAAGCAATATTTAGCAAAGCTCACGAAACAATGTCCTCCAACCAGGATCAAATTTCTCAAGAATTGATAGATGCCCAAGGTTCGCCTGTAGATATTGGGGGGTACTACCTTCCAAATCCAGAAATGGCATCAAAAGCTATGCGGCCAAGCGAAACTTTGAACAGTATTTTGAGTTCTATTGGATAATCAAGAACAAGAGAGCAATAGTTTAATAAGGCAGTCATTGATTTGACTGCCTTAATTTTTTATAACACCATATGTTAAAATATGCTCTGGCCAGAACTTAGATTTTTTCTCTACTCCATAAATATGTATTTTTAAAGAAACCAATCAAATGTCCAGACATTATCTTGCATTTTTGCTAGCCCTGTTTGGGCATTTTTTCATACTACAGGCCCAACAAAAACATACACTTAGTGGCACTGTTTCCGAAGCTACCAGTAACGAATCATTAATTGGCGTAACCATTGCCATTTCCGAACTAAAAACGGGAACAACCACAAATGAATACGGTTTTTATTCCATCACCCTTCCCGAAGGAGAATATCAAGTAATTGTTAGTTATTTAGGTTTCCAAGAAGTTGTAAAAACCATTACCCTTGATAAAAACCTAAAGTTGGATTTTAACCTCATAGAGAAAACGGAAGAATTGCAGGAAGTCGTGGTGACAGACGATGTCGAAAAATTGGATATTCGAAAACCACAAATGAGCGTTACCTCGCTGGCTTCCCAAACCATCAAGCAAATCCCTGTGGTCTTGGGCGAAGCGGATGTCATAAAATCCTTGGTCCTATTGCCTGGAGTAACTAGTGCGGGGGAGGCATCTTCCGGATTTAATGTAAGGGGCGGAGCCGCAGACCAGAACCTTATTTTATTGGATGAAGCCACCGTCTTCAACTCTTCCCACCTATTCGGTTTCTTTTCGGTTTTCAACCCCGATGCCATAAAAGATGTCAAACTATTTAAGGGGGGGATTCCCGCGAGGTACGGAGGTAGGGTTTCATCTGTTCTTGAAATCTTTCAGAAAGAAGGAAACAGTAAAGAATTAAAAGTGAATGGAGGAATTGGGGCTGTGGCAAGTAGATTGTTGATCGAAGGACCGATCCAAAAAGATAGAACCGCTTTTTTGGTAGGTGGCAGGGCCTCTTACGCACATTTATTTTTGCCATTGTTCGATGTGAACAACAAAGCCTATTTCTACGATCTTAATACCAAAATCAACCATAAAATCAACGAGAACAACAGTGTTTTCCTATCAGGCTACTTCGGAAGAGACCTTTTTAATGTTAGTGATAGATTTGTGAATGTGTATGGAAATGCGGTTGGGAACTTTCGATGGAACCATTTGTTTTCCGACAGGTTATTCTCCAACCTTTCCCTGATCTACTCGGATTATTACTATGGCTTAGAACTCGATTTTGTTGGATTTGAGTGGAATTCAGGAATCCAAAACTTCAATGTTAAATACGATTTAAAACACTACCTGAACGATAAATTTCAGCTTAACTATGGCATTAATAGCATTTACTATGTGTTTAATCCAGGTAAAATAGTTCCTAACAGTCCAGATTCAGGAATTGTGGAAGAACAACTCACAAAAAAATATGCCAACGAAAATGCGGCCTATGTAGATATTGAACATCAAATTACGGATAATTTAAGTGTTGAATATGGATTAAGGGCAAGTCAGTTTACCAGATTGGGGCAAGACGAATTCTTTGTTTACGAAAACGACAACCCTGTCGAGTTTGACCCCTTTACATTAACGTATCGAGAAGGTGAGCCCATTGACACCATCAATCCGGGAAGAGGTAATACGCTCAAAAGCTTTTTCAATTTGGAACCTCGGATTTCCATGTCATATAGCTTTAAGGAAAACAACTCCATTAAAGCCAGTTATACCCGATTGGCACAATATCTTCATCTACTTTCCAATACTAGTTCCCCTACCCCACTGGATGTTTGGACACCCAGCGGGCCTTTTGTGGAACCACAGTTGTTAGATCAATATGCACTTGGTTATTTTAGAAATATAAATAGCGGAGCGTATAGTTTGGAGGCAGAGGTCTTTTACAAGGATATCCAAAACAGGATAGACTATATTGATGGGGCCAACCTCATTGCCAACAATGCCATTGAACAAGTCATACTGAATGGCCAGGCAAGAGCATATGGGCTGGAACTTCTTATTAGAAAAAATCAAGGCCGCTTTCAGGGTTGGCTGGCCTATACGCTGTCCCGATCGGAACAAAGAACACCGGGACGAACCCAAGACTTTGATACCGGTCGTTCCAATTTGGAAACAGGGATCAATCTGGGCGACTGGTACAGTACTCCTTACGACAAAACACATGACCTATCCTTATACGGAAGTTTTGAGTTGAATGAAAAATGGAGCTTTAATGCCAATTTCATCTATCAAACAGGACAACCCACCAATTATCCCATAGGCCAATTTGAGTTTGAAGGCGTAAATGTTCCTTATTATGGATTAAGAAACAAAGAAAGGCTGCCAGACTACCATCGACTGGATATCTCCGCAATTTTAACCCCTAAACGCAACAAACGTAAAAAAATACAATCGGAATGGGTGTTCAGCATTTACAATGCCTATAGTCGTAGAAATGCAGCATCCATTAATTTTAGGGAAAATGAAGATACGGGAAGAAACGAGGCCATACGGACTTCGATATTTGGCATTATCCCATCGGTAACCTATAACTTTAAATTTTAAGGGTATGAAGAATCTAATGGCTTATATGCTTATCGTTTTGTTCCTCGGCTCCTGTGAAGACGTTGTGGATGTAGATTTGCCGGAAGTGGAGACCAGATTGGTTGTGGATGGGCTCTTGCGCGTGGATAAAAGTGAAGAGTTTGTGGATGTGAGGATTACCATGCGCGAAACCAGTGTTTTTTTCGATGAGAACCAACCCACACAAGTTGAAAGTGCCGTAATTGTTTATGGAGTGCTCAACGATAACGGACTGTTTGAAAGCCTAGCGTTCTCGAACCTTACCGAAGAATCGCCAGGGACAGGAGTTTATGTTCCGGACCCCGATTTTACAACAGACCAACGCATCAGGACCGCTGCAGCCGAACCTGACGTGACATTTATTTTGCAGGTCACCCATAAAGGAAAACAATATTTTGCCCAGACAAAATATGCCCCAACCGTTCCATTGGATAATTTGGAACAGGGAAACGATACGCTTTTTGATGAAGAGGAAACAGAAATCATCGTAACATTTACCGATGATGGGGACAATGACAACTTTTACGTGTTCGATTTTATGAACAGTGAATTTCAAACTGTCGAAGATGAATTTTTTCAGGGACAACAATTTGAGTTTTCCTATTTCTATGATGAAAATTTAGAGGTAGGACAAGATATTACCGTGAGCATATTGGGGGCTACCGAAGACTTCTACAATTACATGGATTTAATATTGGAGCAAACAGAAAACAATGGCGGTGTTTTTCAAACGCCCGTTGCCACTGTTCGAGGTAATGTTTTTGATATAACAGGGCTCGACAATGTAACCGTTTTGGATAATGTGGAGCGCCCCAACGATTATGCACTGGGATATTTTGCAGTAGTTCAAGAGTTTTCCAGAACCTTGACCATTACTGAGTAGTTCTTTTAAGAATAACCTTAATGGGTGAATTAAGATCTTGCTTAACACGGGCCATTCAATAATCGACCATTACACAATTGCATAAAGCAATAGTACCATCAAAATACCAACGGTACCCTGAACCAATGTACCTAGCGTATGTCCTCGTAGAGCGGTTTTCACTTTCATATTGGAAAACTGTGAAACTACCCAAAAGTAACTGTCATTAATGTGGGAGACCGTCATGGCTCCTGCTCCAATGGCAAGAACAGCCAACGCTTTATCGGTAATGGAAACCAAGCCGAAGGTTTCCAGTAAAGGGGCAATTATGGCCGAAGTGGTGATAATGGCAACTGTTGATGATCCCTGAGCAGTTTTTAGTACAGCAGAAATCACAAAGGCGATCAAAAGCCCTCCAATACCAGTACTGGATTCCAAATTGATGATGGAGGCAATGTCCATGGTACGAAGAATGGCCCCAAAAGCTCCACCCGCACCTGTGATCAATACAATGGCCCCGGCTTGCTTAAAAGCTTCTGGAACCCATCCCTTTTTATCTTCAGCAGGAACTTTTCCACCCAAGGCAAAGGCAAAGAAAACACCGATTAACAATGCAATTATAGGGCTGCCCAGAAAATTAAAAATACTGAATGCCAAACCTTCACCCAAAGGGTGGGTCGGATAATCCACTACGGATTTCATCGCAATCAAAATTATGGGAACAAGTAAGGGCAGGAAAGCTTGAAATGGCTTTACAGAGGACAAAACCTCTTCCGTTTCTTCAACATCATCCTGGGCAGTTAAATCCTCTTGTAATGATTTTCCAATGAACCGTGCCCAAAAATATCCTGAAATGGAAACAGGGATGGCCACCACTAACCCAAAGATCAGTACCATTCCCAAATCAGCATCCAAGATGGCAGCTGCGGCCAATGGTCCCGGTGTGGGCGGTACAAAAACGTGGGCAGAATATAATCCGGTAGCCAAGGCGATGGCAAAAACCAAGGCGGGAATACCCGTTTTTTTACTGATAGCTTTGTTCAAGGAAGAAAGTATGATGTAACCCGAGTCACAATATACTGGTATGGAAATGACAAATCCTGCCAAATTCAGTGCCAAAGGAGAACGTTTTAGGCCAATTACTTTTAAAATACTATTGGCGAGAACTTGCGTACTCCCTGTTTTTTCAAGATAAATACCGATAACTGTCCCGAAAGCAATTACCAATCCTATGCCCGATAGGGTATTTCCAAAACCTTCGGCCATGGTAGACATGATATCTTTTGGTGTTATCCCCAATAAAAAACCAGAAGCTATAGCAGCGATGGTGAGGGAGAAAATGGGGTGCATTTTAAATTTTACGGTAGCAACAATAATGAAGAGGACCACTACCCCCAGAACTAATATTTCCATGGTTGATTTTTAGTGCAATATCCCCTAAATATAAGCTAATATTCCTACTTTGGTCCTATGAAGCGAACTAACAAGGAACTTCTTGTAAAAGGAATAAAATCGTTTGGATACACGGTGCTAGCCATGTTTATGGGACCATTTTTAATCTACGAAGCATTTAAAAATGAAGGACACCCCTTTTATTGGCCTGTTTTGATCTTGGGCTTTATCTGTGCCATTTTAGCCATATATTTAGGGTTTAGGTCCGTTAGCATTGTCATGCAAGCCGTTTTTGGAAAAAAATCCAAAAACTAATTGCCCGTACTTGGCGGTCGGTTGTTCCATTTGTTTGTAAGCTGGGCGTAATCATAATCCAGTACTGATTTTTGTCGCTCCAACCTACTTGCCGCAAAGGCACGTTGTAGAATATCCTCTATCAAATAATCCTCGTGCACTTCTTCCGGAAGAAATTCTTCCTTTAAACTGATTTTGAAAAAACTTGCCGTAGTGTTGTACCAAAAGGCGCGCCATCCGTTCCGCAAATCCTTGACCAGATCAAAGGCGGTCGTTCCTGTTTGACGATGAATTAATTTCACCAATATCTGTCCTTCGGTACGGGTCAGTTTTTTGAGCTCTTCAGAAAATTCACCTTCAATATACTTTTGAACCTTTCGGGTGTATCGTCTTTGGTGCCGACGTTTTTTGATATGTTGTAGACTATCGTTCAACTCTACCAATCGTTCAGCGGCCAATTTGGCATAGGGATACACTTTTAAAGTTTTTCTACGGAGAATGTAGTAACGCAATTTATCCTTTCGGTTGGCAAAATCGAGCTTGCCAAAAAGGTACACTTCATCCAATTCAATGGAGCTCATCAAAATAGAGTCGCCTTCGAACCGAACGTAATAATCCTCTATGGAATCATTGGCAATGGAATCCCTTTGGCTTACAATGGAATCCTTTTGCGGTTCCTGAGCAAACCCAAGGGCCGTACATGCCAGAAAAACAATAAGAAAACAGTTACGCAGCATAACATTTCTTCCTCAATAGTCTTGCCAAAAGTACGTATAAAGGTATGATTTGGTTATTAAATAAAAGTGAATATTCTTATGTTTGTGTACTAAATCAGATTCATGGCAAAAGAGAAAATCATCACGAAAAAATCCCTCGAGTTTTTAGAAAAATATTTGAACAACCCCTCTCCCACAGGTTATGAATGGGAAGGGCAAAAAATTTGGATGGACTACGTGAAACCCTATGTGGACGAGTTTATAACGGACACGTATGGAACTGCCGTAGGAGTCATTAATCCAGATGCAAAATACAGGGTTGTGATCGAAGGGCATTCCGATGAAATTTCTTGGTACGTTAATTATATCACTGATGAAGGCTTACTTTACGTTATCCGAAACGGAGGAAGCGACCATCAAATAGCACCTTCCAAATGGGTGAACATTCATACCAAAAAGGGTATTGTAAAAGGTGTGTTCGGATGGCCGGCCATCCATACCAGGGACAAGTCCAAGGAGGAACCACCGAAATTGGACAACATCTTTATAGATATAGGTGCCAAGGACAAGAAAGAAGTGGAAAAAATGGGCGTACACGTAGGTTGTGTGATTACCTACCCCGACCAATTCCAGATATTGAACAAGGACAAATTTGTTTGCAGGGCATTGGACAACAGAATGGGAGGCTACATGATCGCCGAGGTGGCCCGTTTGCTCAAAGAAAATAAAAAAGAACTTCCTTTTGGGTTGTACATTACCAATTCGGTACAGGAAGAAATAGGACTGCGGGGTGCCGAAATGATCACACAGACCATTAAACCCAATGTGGCTATTGTAACGGATGTGTGCCACGACACCACTACCCCTATGATCAATAAAAAGACCGAGGGCGAGACCAAAATTGGAGATGGTCCCGTAATTTCCTATGCGCCTGCCGTACAGAACAAATTGCGCGAGCGTATTTTGGAAACCGCGGAGTCCCATAAAATTCCATTCCAGCGCAATGCATCGTCACGGTACACGGGAACGGATACCGATGCTTTTGCCTATAGCAACGGAGGTGTAGCTTCCGCTTTGATTTCGTTGCCTTTGCGCTATATGCACACCACGGTGGAAACAGTCCATAAAGATGACGTAGAGAACGTTATCCGTTTGATTTACGAAACCTTATTGAACATTAAAGAAGGAGAAACCTTCAGTTATTTTGATTAACTGAACAAGCATCATCCTTGATCAGATTTAAAATTATGTCACCCTGAAACATCTTCAGGGTGACTTTTTTTTATCTTTATGTAATATGGATGAGCGGGTTGACATTTTGGACGAACAAGGAAAACCAACAGGAGAGTCCTGTTTAAAATCGGAAGCGCACCGCAATGGTTTGCTTCATCCGACCATCCATGTTTGGCTCTACACTCCAGATGGCCGAGTTTTGATTCAACAACGGGGCGAAAACAAGGCCTCCCATCCCCTACTTTGGGATGTTTCGGTCGCTGGGCACGTTTCTGCAGGAGAGGAAGTTATTACCGCGGCCATTCGAGAAGTCGAGGAAGAAGTGGGCCTGACCATCTCGGAATCCGATTTGGAGCCCTTGGGCACTTATAAGGCCATTCACAAAATCTCAGAAAATTTTATTGATGCCGAACTGCATCACATTTTTTTGTGCAAGTTGCAGGTGCCCTTGAATCAACTTAAAAAACAGGAAAATGAGGTGGCGGATCTGGCCTTGGTTCCTTTATTTAAATTCGCTGAGGAAACTTGGGGCTTGGCCAGCATGGGCAAATATGTGCCACACGGACCTACGTATTACAAAACCATCATAAAAGAGATTAAAAACCGGACTTGACCTTTTCCACAAACACTTCGGTTGCATCCAAAGAATAGTCCTTCTGGTCGCCTGTCTTCATATTTTTGACCACAAATTTACCATTGGTCAACTCTTGGTCTCCCAAAAGAATCACGTAAGGCACTCCCCTTTTATCCGCATATTTGAACTGCTTCTGCACTTTGGTGTCCGTAGGGTACAGATCAGCCCTTAGACCTTGTTTACGCAGTCCAGACACCAGTTTTAAGGCCGCTGTCCCTTCTTTCTTTCCGAAATTGAGGCAAAGTACATCCAACGATGTATCCAAGCTGTCAGGGAACAGATTCAATTCTTCCAAAACCAAGTAAATACGGTCCAGTCCGAAGGATATGCCTACGCCGCTCACATCTTTGAGTCCAAAAATACCAGTAAGGTCATCGTAACGGCCTCCACCACCAATAGAACCCATTTTCACTCCTTCAGGAGCAGCGACTTCAAAAATGGCTCCGGTATAGTAGTTTAAGCCACGGGCGAGCGTCACATCCAATTGAAGACTAGAAGATTGCAGACCAACCATATCAACGGTGGAGATAATCTCTTCCAATTCGGAGACACCCAACATTCCGACCTCAGAGTCGGCAAGGATGGTTTTTAGCTTTCCCAATTGCTCGGAAGCGGTACCGGTCATTTCGAACAAAGGCTGCGCTTTGGCAATGGCTGCTTCGGAAATACCTTTTTCCATCATTTCCGCTTTTACCTTCTCCTCTCCTATCTTGTCCAATTTGTCCAATGCCACGGTAAAGTCCACCAACAAATGTTTGGCCCCGATCACTTCGGCAATACCCGATAATATTTTTCGGTTGTTGATTTTAATGGTTGCCCCGTTTAGTCCTAAATCAGCAAAAACAGCATCATATAGCTGTACGAACTCCACTTCTTGAAGTAAGGAGTCCGCTCCCACCACATCGGCATCGCATTGGTAAAACTCACGAAAACGCCCCTTTTGTGGACGGTCCGCACGCCACACAGGCTGAATTTGATATCGCTTGAACGGAAAATCTATCTCGTTCTGGTGCATGACCACATAACGGGCAAAAGGAACGGTAAGATCGTAACGCAGGGCTTTTTCTGAAATCTTAGGAGTTAAAGAGGCTGAGTTCTTGGAACTATAGGTTACATCATCCACCTTGGAGATAAAGTCCCCTGAATTCAAGATTTTGAATATCAAACGGTCACCTTCATCCCCATATTTGCCCATCAGGGTCTCCGAATTCTCAAAAGAAGGGGTCTCGATCGGTTGAAAACCGTAAGTTTCGAAATGCTTTTTTATGGTTTGGATAATATAGTTGCGCCTGGCTACCTCTGCAGGTGAAAAATCGCGGGTTCCTTTGGGTATAGATGGTTTCTTTGCCATGTGGTTTTAAATTCTCGTGCAAATATACGTTTTTGGTCGATGTCAATAGGGTGAAGAGGTCAAGGGTCAAGGACCATAGGTCAAGGACCATAGGTCGAGGGTGAAAGGTGAAAGGGTTTAGGGTTCTATGGTCGCTTAACTTTCACCGGATAATATTACTTATAAAATATTATCCATCAATGTTCCATGATCTGCTCAAACCATTGGTACAGCTCCCCTTTTGTGATTACAGCACCCTGTTTGATCAACTCAAACTTATCCACGTTCTTGTCTTCACTATAGGCCTTGGAAGCGGACAGATATTCTACAAAATCGGATTGGTAATTACGCTTGAACCAACCGAAGCCCACCTCGGTCCTTAAATCAATTTCAGGATTCAAAATCTTTACCGACAATAATTTCATTTCCTTTTCTGTCAAATGAAATAGGTTCATGTGCCGCTCGGATACATTTTCCAAATATTCCACTTTGCTCAACACACCTTCCCAGATTAAATCACTAAAAACATCTATCTCCTCCTCGGCAACTTCAGGCTTTTCTTTTTTTAGGGTATCCCATTCTTCTGCCGTGATGGATTGGGTCGCCAAAAAGTTGATAAATTCAGGATGGAGCTCCTCTAATTGCTCCTTTGTCAATCGTCTGTACTTCATGCTGCAAAAATATAAAAGGCTAGGGAGAACAGCCTTGTTTTTACATTAAGAAAACCATGAAATACCTGATTTTACGGCATTTCCTTTAAGTTTAGATTAACATCCTTATTGGCTTTGATTTTTGGCAAGCCCTTTTATTTATTGTAGTTTCGGAAACTAACATTATTAATAAAATACGTAGAGAATGAGATTTTTAAAATCATTTAAAACTTTAGTGGTTTGTATAGCAGCCATTGGTGCATGTGGTTTTTCGCATGTGAACGCGCAAGAGCAGGTGGAGGTTAGCGATGCCGAACTGAATAAAATAGCTTCTGCTTTTCAAGATATTCAAAAAGTAAATATGGAAGCCCAGCAACAGGTAATGCAAACTGTTAAGGAGAGTGGGTTTGACCCCAACCGATTCAACGAAATGTACCAAGCCTCGGCTTCTCCCGAAAAAACAGTTGATGCCAGTGATGAGGAAAAAGAACGTTTTGGCATGCTAATGAACAAGATTCAACAAATGCAGGTTGGTTTCACCCAACAGATCGAAGAAATAATTGGAAACGAAGGCTTGACCATGGAACGCTACCAAAAAATAGCTATGGCCTTGCAAACAGATGCCGACCTCCAAGGTAGATTACGAACCGCTTTGGAACAGCAACAATAAGGCAAGTGAAAAACTTTGCATAAAAAAAGCCCTCCAATTTTGGAGGGCTTTTTTATATCATAGGATGTAAAGCTTATTTTGCCTCAGCTACCACTTCAAAAGGGAATTCTACAATAACTTCCCTATGTAATCTGATAATAGCTTCGTAAGGACCAACTCTTTTGACGGCTCCACCTTTAATGTTGATGAATTTTCTATCAATTTGGTGTCCTTCTTTGTCCAAGGCAGCAGCAAGGTCGATGTTTGTTACAGATCCGAACAGTTTGTCGCCTGCACCAACCTTTGCAGCAATTTTAATTTCCAATTGCTTTAATGCATCGGCAATCTTAGTAGCCTCATCAATAACTTTTTTCTCCTTGTGAGCTCTTTGCTTAAGGTTCTCCGCCAAAACTTTTTTGGCAGAAGGAGTAGCCAAATCGGCCAACCCTTGAGGGATAAGGAAGTTTCTTCCGTAACCGTTCTTTACGGTGACGATATCATCCTTAAATCCCAAATCCTGTACATCTTCTTTTAGAATAAGTTCCATTCTCTGGTGTTTTTTATTTCAACATATCGCCAACATACGGCATTAACGCTAGGTGACGGGCACGTTTTACGGCCTGCGCCACTTTTCTTTGGTATTTCAAGGAAGTACCTGTAAGTCTTCTTGGTAGCAATTTACCTTGCTCGTTTACCAACTTCATCAAGAAATCCGGGTCTTTGTAATCAATGTACTTGATTCCTGATTTCTTGAACCTACAATACTTCTTTTGCTTGCTGGTTTCAATGTTAAGCGGGGTCAAGTATCTGATTTCCCCGTCTTTTTTCGATTTTGCTTGTTGCTCAATAGATGCCATACCCTTATGCCTTTGCTTTTAGTTTGTTTCTTCTTTTTTCCGCCCAAGCAATCGCATGCTTGTCCAATTTAACGGTCAAAAAACGCATAACGCGCTCATCTCTTCTCAATTCCAACTCGTATGGGCCAATAGCCTCACCTGGAGCCTGGAATTCGAACAAGTGGTAAAATCCACTTTTCTTGTGCTGAATGGGATAGGCCAATTTCTTAAGTCCCCAATCTTCTTTGGAGACCATTTTGGCACCATTCTTAATCAAGAAATCTTCAAATTTCTTGACTGTTTCCTCTATCTGGGTCTCAGATAGAACGGGATTCAAAATGAAAACAGTTTCGTAATGGTTCATTATAATATATTTTTAAAGGAGCGCAAAATTAACATTATTTCTTTCATCCTGCAAGAAAAGTAAAAAAACTTCGTTTAAGTACAAGAGTTATCAACAATAAAAAACCTAATGAACCTAAATAACACATATGGCAATTTACACAACAAAATATACCATGTTTACATCTTTTGTTGCTCTTAAACGGCTTTTTTATGTAATTTGCCGATGATTTAAAACCCTACAAATCACCCCATTCTATGAAATTAAAAAGTATAATTGTAGACGATTCCTCGATGCAGCGTATGGCTGTTGCAAAGTTGGTCAACAATCATCCACACCTAGCTTTGGTTGCTGAGTACAGCAACGCCATTGAAGCCAAAAATGGCCTGAAAAACCATGAAATTGACCTTATCTTTTTAGATGTTGAAATGCCAATCATCAGCGGTTTTGACCTTTTAGAGGCCCTAGAGAACCCACCACAGGTTATTCTGATCACCGGAAAACCTGATTATGCGCTTAAAGCGTTCGATTACGACGTTACCGATTACCTTCATAAACCCATTACTTTGGCACGTTTTGAAGCCTCTGTAAAAAGAGCCGTTGCCAAATACGAACAAATGAACAGGGTAGATGAGGACGAAGAGCACATCTTTGTTAAGAGTAACCTTAAAAAACGTAAGGTGATCCTAAATGACATCAAATGGATCGAGGCATTGGGAGATTACATTAAATTGGTCACAGATGAGGCCAATATCGTAATCCTTTCCACCATGAAATCTTTCGAAAAGCAATTACCTTCCGAAAAATTTCTTCGTATCCATAAATCTTACATTGTGAATCTGGAGAAGATTGAAAAATTCAACAGTAAAAATGTTGAAGTAGGGGGCAGACAGATTCCTTTAAGTAGAAACAAAAAGACAGAACTAGCAGAAGCGCTGGCCAATGTATAATTATATGTGGTCCACATTGTAGACCAGTCTTACACTTTTATACTTGGAAATAGCATTAAAAGATTTTTCAATTCTTTTAATGCTATTTTTTGTTTGTGCCAAGGGCTGATCACGCGGAATCTTGATCATTATGTTTTTAAGATAGTCTCTTCGAATTCGAGCCACCGGCGGATATTCGGGCCCAAGAATGTTTGAACCGAGCACATTGCGCAACGAACCCGCCAACCAATCCGAAGCTTCGTTCAATTTATTGAAATCCTTATCCTTTAACGTGATTCTGATAAGACGTACCAAAGGTGGGTACTTAAACTGTTCCCTTTCGTAAAACTGCTCCTTGAACATTTTATCATAACTGTTGGTGGTGACTTGCTGCAGTATTTGATGGTATGGATTGTAGGTCTGAATCAGTACTTTACCTCGCTTTTGGGTACGCCCTGCCCTGCCTGCAACCTGGGTCAACATTTGAAAACTACGCTCATGGGCACGGTAATCAGGGAAATTGAGCATGGAATCCGCATTCATGATGCCTACCAAACTCACATTTCTGAAATCAAGCCCCTTGGTCACCATTTGGGTACCTACCAAAATATCCATCTCTTGATTTTCAAAAGAGGAGATAATCTTTTCATACGCATATTTTCCACGAGTAGTATCCAAATCCATTCGCCCCACCGAAATCTCTGGAAATAACTGCCCCAATTCCTGCTGAATCTGTTCGGTACCAAAGCCTTTATTGTCCAAAGTGGGACTGCCACAAGCCAAACAAGCCTGCTGCAACGCCATGTGATAACCACAATAATGGCACCTCAACTGGTTTCTATGCTGGTGGTACGTTAAACTCACATCACAATTGGGACATTGCGGTACATGACCGCAGGTAGTGCATTCCACCACAGGAGCGAACCCTCTTCTGTTTTGAAAAAGGATGATTTGTTCTCCCTCTTCCAAGGCTTCAGTAATGGCCTTAATAAGCATTTCGGAAAAATGGCCCTTCATTCGGCGCTTTCTGGTAGCTTCTTTGATGTCCACCAAGTTGATATCGGGCATCAACACATCGCCAAACCTATGTGCAATGGAAGCATAGCCATATTTTTGGGTCTTGGCATTGAACATACTCTCGATACTCGGTGTTGCCGAGCCCAGAACAATATTTGCCTTATGAAGGGCGGCCAAGACCACAGCGGCATCCCGGGCGTGATAGCGCGGTGCAGGATCAAATTGTTTAAAAGAGCTTTCGTGCTCCTCGTCCACCACGACCAACCCTAGATTAGCAAAGGGAAGGAATAGAGCAGAGCGGGCACCGATCACTATCTGGGCCTTTTCCGCATTTTTCAGCACGTTGTTCCAGACCTCCACCCTTTCATGAATGCTATATTTTGAATGGTAAACGGATACTTGATGCCCAAAATAATGTCTCAGCCTATTGATCAATTGTGAGGTCAGTGCTATTTCTGGCAGCAAATACAGGGCTTGCTTGCCTTCATCCAGGCATTTTTCAATCAGTTTTACATAAACTTCCGTTTTTCCCGATGATGTAACTCCATGCAGTAATACGGGTTTACTTTGATCAAAACCTTTGTGGATATCCACCAAAGCCTGATGCTGGTATTCATTTAAATCCATATGCTTGGATGCTTCGGAGCGTTCATCAAACTCCACCCTGTCTTTCCGGACGTGGTATTCCTCCAAAATATCTTTATCGATCAGTGCCTTGACCACAGCTCTGGAGGCCCCACTTTCCTTTTCCAATTCGGCAATGGGAATGGGTTTGGTGCTTTTGGCCTTTAGTTGAAATAGGGACAGTACTACTTGGCTTTGTTTGGGTGCTCGGGTTAGCTCATTTAGTAAATCAGCTAGTTTTTCTTCATCAGTATATTGCTCGGAAAGTTTAACGTAGCGGACCAATTTAGGTTTGTATTGCTCGTACAGTTCCTCTTTTTGCAGCACCACGCCTTTGTGGACCAGCACATTTATGAGCTTCAGTACATTTTTCTTGTCGACAATGTCGCTTACCTCAGAAATTTTCAAAGCGGTTTGATGTTGTAATGCTTCAAATATCAGAAACTCGTCATCCGTTAGTTCCGATTCATCAACTTCTGCATTTTTATTGGGCAAAACCAGTGTTTCGCTTTCCAACATAAAAGCACTGGGCAGGGCGCTCCGAATCACCTCTCCCAAGGTGCACATATAATATTTGGCCACCCACTCCCAATGCTTGAGCTGCACTTCTGTTACTACAGGGTGCTCATCAAGAATTTGATAAATTTCTTTGGGTTCGTAGGCTTCAGGTGCATTTTGATGTACCCGATACGCAAGGGCAGTATATATTTTTGATTTGCCAAAAGGAACAGCTACACGCATTCCTTCCTTAATAAAATCCGCTTCGGCCTTCGAAATTTTATAGGTAAAGAGTTTTTCCAAAGGAATGGGAAGAACAACTTCCAAAAAATAATCCATACATCAATTCTCTACAACCCTGTGCCATGTTTGGGTTCTGTACAAAAATGCCAAATATCCCCTTACTTTAAGTCGGTCTTCATTATCTTCATCCAACCACACCCTTCCTTTAAAAGTCATGGCCTGTTCAGGATCGAACAAGGTGTCGCCCTTGTAGATACCTTTATTGTTCTTCTCGAAATCCTCCATAATCTTCATACCGAGGATGGGTTTATCTTTTTTATCACCTTCACATTTGGTGCACAAAGCCCCTTTTTTGCCCTCCTCCAGAATTTCAACCACCTTGGCGTGCATTAAACCATCTTCCCTATATATTTCGATGATAGCCTTGGTAATTCCATTGCGGTCATCAATGGTTTTCCACTTACCGAAAACGGTTTGTGACCAAGTTATCTGGCAAAGCAGAAAACAGGCAAGATATATCCATTTATTCAGGGTTTTGCTGTTGTTCATGTCGTTTTTTTAAAGAGTTAAGGGTTGCGTTCAGTTCAAAACCTAACAATAATATATTAGAATTCAACCATATGAACACCATTAAAATCAACAATCCTCCCAAAGCGCCATAAAGTTCATTGTAGCGTGCAAACTTTTCAACGTATATTCCGAAAAGATAAGAAGTCAATAAAAACAATAGGGTCGTCATTAGGGCACCTGCGGAAAAGAATCGGGCCTTTCTACCTTCCGCTGTACCAAAATAATAGAGTATGGCAGTAGTGAAGTAAGGCAAACAAAGGAAGAATAGGACTTTTGCCACTTGTATGCCAATGGTGTCACCTTTCTCCACATCGTAACCCAAAGTTTTACCCAAATATTCACTGGTATATTCCACAATATAAAATTCAAAATAAACGAAAGCCACAGCTCCCACAATCAATAAAATGGATAGGATCAGGCCAACCATTAGTGCATAGGCATACTGACGAAAAAAGTTCCTTGTCAATTCAACATGATAGGAATTCTCAAACCCCCCAAATATGGCATTGACCCCATTTGCCATAAGAAAAATGGACAAAATAAAAGCAGAGGATAATAGACCGCCTTGCTTTTGATCTTTAATCTGCTGGTAGATATCGCCAAAGTAATCACTCGTTGCCGAAGGAAGAAAAGACTCCAAAAAGTCCAAAAACTGGGCGTCGAAATTCTCATTGCCCACGCTCACGTATGGAATAATAAAGGGAATCATGGTCACCAAAAAAATCAGCAGGGGAAACAACGCAAGAAAAATACTGAAAGCGATGGAACTGGCCCTCGAGGAAAGTGCCCCTTTGACAATTCCCATCAAATACATTTCAATCAGGTCATAGAAAGAGAGTCCCTCAAAAGCTTTGAGCTTAATTTTTTTCAACAACCGCACAATCCAATTGATTACGGGTATTTTTTCCAACTTCTCTTCTATGGCTGCGGACATTTAAACTGCTTTTAGACTTAGGTCCATATTGTAAACGGAATGGGTCAAGGCTCCGGATGAAATATAATCCACGCCGCATTCGGCATATTTTCGAATCGTGTCCTCAGTAATGCCGCCCGAAGACTCGGTAAGGCACTTATCCCCTATTCGTTGCACTGCTTCGCGGGTATCATCATAATCAAAATTGTCCAAAAGAATACGGTATACACCATCTGATTTCAATATTTCATCCACCTCATCCAAATTCCTGGCTTCAACGATAATCTTTAGGTCCTTGTCCTTTTCTTTTAAATAATCCTGTGTTTTTTGAATGGCTTTTGTAATTCCACCAGCAAAATCGATATGGTTATCCTTGAGCATGATCATGTCATACAAGGCAAACCTATGATTTTCCCCTCCTCCGATTTTAACGGCCCATTTTTCCAAAGCACGAATACCCGGAGTGGTTTTTCGAGTATCCAATATCCTGGTTCCGGTCCCGTCCAAAATAGAAACAAAATCCTGGGTTTTGGTAGCAATGGCACTCATACGTTGCATGGCATTGAGCACCAATCGCTCGCCCTTTAAAATACTTTGTGAGCTACCTTCCACATAAAAAGCGATGTCGCCATATTTAACGTGTGCTCCATCTTCCAGCAAAATCTCCATGGTCAAATCCGGATCAACATAGTTGAATACTTGTTTGGCAAAACCCACTCCTGCCAAGACACCCTCGTCCTTTACAAGTAGTTTTGCCTTTCCTTTTGCCGATACGGGAATACAGGCCAGGGAACTATGGTCACCATCACCAACATCCTCCCTAACGGCATTGGCAATGATCAAATCCAGTTCGTTTTGAAATTGTTCTTCGGAAATCATCCAAATGGGGTTTTAAACGAAAATAATAAAAACATTGTTCGTTGTACATCACTTTGACATGCTTAATTTAATGCGAAACGTTTATTTTTGGGCATGCAGATTACTTTGATCGCCATTGGCAAAACCGATAAGGCTGAACTGGAAGAACTTATAACCGTTTACAAGAAACGGCTGAAGCATTACATCAAGTTTCAATTGGAGGTGATCCCGGATATAAAAAACCGTAAAAATCTTTCCGAAACCCAGCAAAAAGAAAAAGAGGGCGAACTGATCCTAGCGCAACTGCAACCTACGGATACTCTAATTTTGCTTGATGAAAAAGGAAAACAATACACCTCTGTTGAGTTTGCCCGGTTTTTACAGAAAAAGATGAACAGCGGCATTAAAAACCTGGTATTCGTAATCGGTGGACCTTATGGATTTAGTGATGCCGTTTACGCCAAAAGTTCAGGGAAAGTTAGTCTATCCAAAATGACATTTTCCCACCAAATGGTTCGATTGTTCATTGTGGAGCAGATTTACAGGGGGTTTACCATCCTCAGGAATGAACCCTATCATCACCAATAATAATTAATAAAGCACCCTAAACTTGATGGTGTTCTCGATTTTCTTGAGAGCCTTGATCACATCCTTATCATACTCTTTATCCAAATCGGTGATCACATAACCTACCTCACTATCAGTAGAAAGGTACTGTCCGGAAATATTGAGCCCGTATTGCGCCAATATTTCATTGATCTTGGCCATAATACCCGGAACGTTTCGGTGAATATGCAAAAATCGGTGCGCCTTGTTCTGTTTGGGCAATCTTATATTTGGGAAGTTTACAGCATCCACTGTATTTCCTGAATTGATATAATCCATGATTTTATTGGGAACAAAATCGGCAATATCCCGTTGTGCTTCCTCTGTACTACCACCAATATGTGGAGTGAGGATCACATTGGACAACCCTTGTAACGGAGTCTCAAATGGCCCGTTGCTTCGTGGTTCGGATGGATAGACATCGATGGCCGCGCCGCCCAATTTCCCACTCTTAAGTGCGTTGGCCAAGGCATCAATATCAACTACAAACCCTCTGGAGAGGTTAATGAGTTTGGCTCCATTCTTCATTTGATTGAGTTCTCGCTCCCCAATAAAGTTTTTGTTGGCCTTATTATCGTCCACATGCAGGGTAACCACATCGGAAACATTCAACAAATCCTCTAACGTTTCGCATTTTACAGCGTTACCAAGTGCCAATTGATCGTTTACATCGTAGTAATACACTTTCATCCCCATGGCTTCGGCCAAAACGGACATTTGTTTACCGATGTTTCCGTACCCCACAATACCAAGGTTTTTGCCACGCACCTCCTGTGAACCTGCAGCTGTCTTATTCCACTCTCCATTATGGATTTCCGTACTTCGTGGAAAAATGCTTCGCATGAGCATAATGATCTGCCCAACGGCAAGCTCCACAACGGAACGGGTGTTGCTGTACGGTGCATTAAAGACCACTACCCCTTTCTTTTTGCTGTAATCGAGGTCTATTTGTGTGGTTCCAATACAGAATGCACCAACTACCATCAATTTATCGGCGGCATCGAGTACTTTTTGGGTTACCTGGGTTTTGGACCTGATCCCCAGCACATGAACACCTTTAATGCGTTCAATAAGGTCTTCTTCGGATAGACTGGTTTTAATCAGCTCAACCGAAAAACCTTCTTCAGAAAGATTTTCAAAAGCAGCTGGGTGCACATTTTCCAGTAAAAGGATCTTGATTCTGTTCTTGGGATATGATAAGTTTCTTGGCAAATCGTTTACAAATAAAAATTCATCTAAGTTCG
Organism: Flagellimonas profundi; assembly: GCF_017313275.1. Lineage (GTDB taxonomy): Bacteria > Bacteroidota > Bacteroidia > Flavobacteriales > Flavobacteriaceae > Flagellimonas > Flagellimonas profundi. The sequence continues at coordinate 1,390,646 of NZ_JAFLNM010000001.1, forward strand.
GCGCTACGTGATCGGCATTGATGGCCGCTTTTTCACGATGCACATTTTCTGTGTAGGCAAAAAATTTATGGGCGATACCGGCTTCGCGCATTACATAGTCGCTGTAGCCATCACCAATTACCTGGACCTCGCCTTCCAAATCCAAGTTTTTTAAACATTCTATTTTTCCGTTGTGGGCCGCCAGTACATTGTTTTCATCAAAACCTGTAATGTTGCCTTCCTCATCAAATGTAAAGGTATTGGCATATACCCTATCGGATGGAATATTGTACGCTTCAACAATGGGGTCTATAAATTCCTTGAAACCACAGGAAATCACATAGATATCATCGGAATACTCGTAAAAGAATTCCTTGTTCGCTTCAATAGACTTTGAAATCTTTTGACGGAGTTCGACCACCAAGTCTTCCAAGTCCCTCTTGTTGGCATTCAACAAACGGATTCTTCGTTCCAAGGATTCCGTAAAGGAAATATCCCCATCAATCCCCAAATTGGTGATCTTTTGGATTTCCGCCACGATCTCGTCTCTTTTTGGGTTGCCATGCAGCGTCATTTCCGCAAGAACATCCAACGCTTCAACACGTGTGAGCGTACTATCAAAATCGAACACATATTTGCGTCCTGTTTCCACCATGAGTTGTTTCAAAAAAATTAAGGCATAAAATTAAACATTAATTCTATCCTTATAATCGGAACTTATCAAAAACCTTACACATTTGCGGATAAATCAAAAATCCGTTACGATTTGTTTTAAATGCCACCCAAAAAAGTACATTTTTTAACTTCCGTTTCTCAGAACCAACGTCTTGTCAGTTTGCAATAGATGTTATATTCCTTACTGAACATTTTCATTAAGGCCTCTTCTTCGGGTTTAATCTGAAAATGGTTCATGTACGATACAAACCCAGCTGCAACCAAAGTATTGAATGCATTGCCCAATTTTAGACCAAAGGACAACAAAAAAAGAAGCATGCCCAAATACATCGGGTTTCGGGTAAATTTATAGATGCCATTGGTTACCAATTTTGAAGTTTTATTGGGATTCAATGGGTCAACTGTGGTTTTTCTGGCGAAAAATTGGATTACCGATATCAAAATCACCACAACACCAAGGCCAAAAAGAAACATCGCCAGTTCATGCTTGCCAAAAAAATCAAATTCGCCTACAGGCAAAAATTTGTCCAATACATACATTAATCCTCCAAAAACCAACATCACCATGGCCGGTGGCACTTTCATTTTCATAAAAATCGCTTAAAGTCCGAAATTACTACTTTTGAAACTCAAAATAGAATCCTTTTTGATTTGAAACTAGTTTTTGCCACCCATAACGACCATAAACTAAAGGAAGTTCAGCAGTTGCTTCCCGAAAACATTGAGCTACTCTCCTTAAAAGATATAGAGTGCTTTGATGAAATCCCTGAAACTGGCGATACGCTGGAAGAAAATGCCAAGATCAAAGCCGATTATGTAACCCGAACCTATGGTCTGGATTGTTTTTCCGACGACACAGGATTACTTGTTGATGCTTTGGATGGCGCTCCCGGTGTGTATTCTGCCAGATATGCTGGAGGACAAAAAAATGCCTCGGACAACATGGCAAAGCTACTATCCGAATTGGAAGGAACCGATGTTCGATCCGCTCACTTTAAAACTGTGGTCCATTTAAACCTGCAAGGCGTAAGTTTTACATTTGATGGTATTGTTGAGGGTCGGATTACTACCGAACAACATGGAGAAGGTGGTTTTGGATATGACCCCATCTTTAAACCTGATGGATATGATCAAACCTTTGGTGAACTGTCTTCTAAGACCAAAAATGCTATTAGTCATCGCGGTAGGGCCATTCAAAAATTGGTGGCATTCTTAAAAAAGAACGCCACTTAGCTTGTACCGATCAAAATAAGTGTACCTTTGCCGCTTTATTAACGCCGCCGGTATGGGCAAGGTGTTGTGATGGGCTTGAACGGGAAATACTAAAAATCGCTCTATACAACACAAACATATTTGCGATTTAAGGTATTTACACCGCTATGACAAAATTTGAAGCCTTGGGGTTGGACAAACCCCTATTGGATGCTATTTCCGACCTTGGATTTGAATCCCCCTCTGAAGTACAAGAAAAATCAATTCCGATATTATTGGAGCAGGAAACCGATTTGGTGGCCCTTGCCCAAACAGGAACAGGTAAAACCGCTGCCTTTGGATTTCCGATGATCCAGAAGATCCAACAGGACAGCAGAACCACTCAGGGATTGATCCTCTCCCCTACAAGAGAGCTTTGCTTGCAGATCACCAATGAACTAAAACTATACTCCAAATACGTAAAAGGACTTAATGTTGTCGCCATTTATGGTGGTGCCAGCATTACCGACCAAGCCAGACAAATAAAAAGAGGCGCACAGATTGTTGTGGCCACTCCTGGCCGTATGAAGGATATGATCGGCCGAAATATGGTCGACATCTCAAAAATCGACTATTGTGTGCTAGATGAAGCCGATGAGATGTTGAACATGGGCTTCTATGAAGACATCAAGGACATTTTGTCCAATACACCAAAGGAAAAGTTCACATGGCTATTTTCGGCGACCATGCCTAAGGAAGTGGCCACGATTGCCAAAAAGTTCATGCACAAACCCATCGAGATTACCGTTGGGTCCAAAAATGCAGGTGCTTCTACCGTACAGCACGAATATTATGTGGTAGGTGGACGTGACCGTTATGCAGCACTTAAACGTTTGGCCGATGCCAACCCTGGAATCTTCTCCGTGGTCTTCTGTAGAACCAAAAGAGATACCCAACGTGTAGCGGAAAAGCTCATCGAAGATGGATACAACGCTGGTGCCCTACATGGTGACTTGAGCCAAAACCAAAGGGATTTGGTAATGAACTCCTTCCGTAAAAAGCAGGTACAGATGTTGGTAGCTACCGATGTAGCGGCCCGTGGTATCGATGTGGACGATATAACCCACGTGATCAACTATCAATTGCCGGATGAAATCGAAACCTATACCCACCGTAGCGGTCGTACAGGACGTGCCGGAAAGTCCGGAATCTCCATGGTGATCATTACACGGTCTGAGTTGAGGAAGATCAAGGCCATTGAAAAGAAGATTCAACAGGAATTTATATCAAAAAAGATTCCCGATGGCATCGAAATCTGTGAGATTCAATTGTATCATTTGGCAAATAAGATTAAAGAAACCAAAGTCAACAAAGAGATTGACAGCTATTTGCCTGCCATCAACGATGTTCTGGAAGGCATTGATCGCGAAGAACTCATTAAAAAGATATTCTCCGTAGAGTTTACCCAATTCTACAACTACTATAGCAAGACCAAAGACCTTAACAGTCAAGATTCAGGCAAGGAGAAGGGATCCTCCAAGGGAGATATGCCCACCGAAGGTTCTGTTCGTTACTTTATTAACGTTGGGGAACGTGATGGCTACGATTGGATGAGTCTAAAAGATTTCCTCCGCGATACGTTGAACTTGGAAAAGGAGGATATCTACAATGTGGATACCAAGGATTCTTTTTCCTTTTTTAATACGGATGCGCAACTTACCGAACTTATCCTTCAAACCTTCACCGATTTTAAGGTGGACGGACGCTTTGTAAATGTGGAGGTTTCAAAAAACCCTGGTAGTGGCGGAAAAGGAGGCAAAAAACGCAGAGGCCGAAAAGGTGGTGGCCGAAAAGGTGGCAATAAGTCTTATAAAGGAGGTAAAAAAGGCGGTTACAGCAAAAAAGGAGGCAAGAAAAGACAAGGTTTTTATTAGTTAATTCTATATTAAATGGTAAGTCTCTGCTATTTATTTTTCTTTGTTTAGTATTTTTATTATCACAAAGATTGCATGAGAAGAGTACTACTTATACTATTGTCCCTAATCCCGCTGTTCGGTTTTTCACAAGTTGAAGACAACGAAAATCAAGAGGTAAAGGATTTTACTGCAACGGTAATCAATGCCCAAACAGAATTTCCTTTGGAAAGTGTGCACGTGATCAACCTGAATCAGGTAAAGGGCACCATTACCAATCCTGAAGGTAAGTTCACCATTCCAGCTGCGGTCAACGATACACTTTATTTTTCGTATTTAGGCTTTAAGACCCAAAAAGTGAGGGTTACCAACGATATGTTCCGATTTGGAAATACCGAGATTGCCCTAACGGAGCTTGCCTATGCCCTTGAAGAAGTGGTGGTAAGACCCTATCAGCTAACAGGTTATTTGGAAATTGACGTAAAGAACCTACCCATAAACAATGCCCGCCAGTACAGTATTTCCGGACTTCCCACCAGTTATGAAGCAGGAAACCGAAACCCTAGTGCGGTCACCAAAGTTTTGGGGGCCATCCTTAATCCGGCCGATCTGTTGCGGAATCTTTTTGGCAAAAAACCGAGGCAGATGCGAAAGCTTCGCCAAATCAAGGATGATGATAATATTAGAGATCTTTTGGCTTCAAAATTCGATCGGGAAACCTTGACAGAGTTGCTCCAATTGGAAAAAGTGGATATCGAGGATATTCTCAACAACTGTAATTATTCCAAATCCTTTATAAAAACAGCCAACGACCTTCAAATTCTGGACGCTATTTCCAGTTGTTACGAAGAGTACAAAGTGCTGAACAGAAACCAATAATTACCTCTATCTCAAACCCTAGGGATTGTCTTAAAGGGCTATAAATAAATTTTATTTTTCCGCCCGCATTTTATAGCTTTAGACAAAATCCCAATTCATGAAAAAACTACTTGTTGTTTTGTTTTCCATATCCTCACTTATTGGCTGCAAGAAAGTTAAAAAAGAGCAGCAAGTTACACAGGCGCAAGTAGTTGAAGAAGAAGCTCCCAAAAAAGATTTGCCCTTTGTGTGGGAAGGCGCCAATATTTATTTTCTGTTGACGGACCGATTCAACAATGGTAATCCCGATAACGATGTTAATTTTGACCGAACCGAAGAAACCGCTGTTCTAAGAGGCTTTGAAGGAGGAGATATACAAGGAATCACACAGAAAATTGAAGAAGGATATTTTACCGATCTTGGCATAAATGCCATTTGGTTTACCCCGGTTGTAGAGCAAATCCACGGGGCAACGGATGAAGGTACAGGAAAAACCTATGGTTACCATGGGTATTGGGCCAAGGATTGGACTTCCATAGACCCTAATTTTGGAACAAGAAAAGATCTTGAAAATTTAGTGAAAACTGCACACAGCAAGGGCATACGAATTCTCTTGGACGTTGTATTGAACCATACAGGGCCAGTCACCGAAAAAGACCCTGTTTGGCCAGATGATTGGGTTAGGACAGGTCCTAAATGTGAGTTTACAACTTATGAGAACACTACCGCCTGTACTTTGGTAGCAAACTTGCCCGATATTCTTACAGAATCGGATGAGCCCGTGGAACTGCCCGACGCGCTATTGGCCAAATGGAAAGAGGAGGGCCGTTTGAGCAAGGAACTTGACGAATTACAGCTATTTTTTGACCGCACTGGATACCCTAGGGCCCCACGCTACTATATTATCAAATGGCTTACCGACTACATTAATGATCTAGGGGTAGATGGTTTTCGTGTAGATACCGTAAAACATGTAAACGAAAACGCATGGGCCGACCTTCACAAGGAGGCCAACTACGCTTTTGAATTGTGGAAAAAAAAGCATCAGGACAAAATTCTGGACGACAATCCATTTTATATGGTCGGTGAAGTGTACAACTACGGTATTTCCGCCGGAAGAAATTTTGATTTTGGTGACAAAAAAGTAGACTACTTTGACTACGGGTTCAAGAGCCTTATCAATTTTGAGCTCAAAAACGACGCGGACAAAAGCTACGAAACCATTTTTAAAAAGTACAGCAAACTACTCCACACCAAACTAAAAGATAAAAGCGTACTCAACTATTTAACCTCGCACGATGATGGCGCTCCATACGATAAGGACCGAACAAAGCCTTATCGTTCAGCAAATGTACTTTTGCTCACACCAGGTGCCTCACAGGTATATTATGGAGATGAATCCTCTAGAAATTTGATCATTGAAGGAACCGAAGGCGACGCCACACTTCGATCATTTATGAATTGGGAAGATTTGGATAGCCTGCCCGAAACGCAAAAAATACATGAGCACTGGCAAAAATTGGGTCAGTTCCGGGCCAACCATCCTGCTGTGGGCGCTGGAAAACACAAGCGTTTGGCCAAGTCGCCCTATGTTTTCTCCAGAACTTATGACAATGGAGAGTATCGGGACAAAGTGGTTGTTGGACTAGATTTACCTAAAGGTAAAAAGTCACTCTGGGTAAAAGGGTTTTTCGGTGATGGCACTAAACTGTACGACACCTATTCCGAGACCGAGGTTACTGTGGCCAACGGAAAGGTAATCTTGGATAACGATTTTGACATTGCCCTATTGGAGCTTGTGGAGTAGTCTTTACTGTCTGGAGTGCAATGCAATTCGGTTGCCTTCAGTATCCACAAACAAAGCCATATAGCCTATATCCGGACTTATTTGGGTTTTGGGTTGTGTAATTTTGCCTCCTGCTTTTTCAACTCGCGATAATTCGTTGTCCACATCGGCACTGGAAAAATAGATCAGTACTCCATCCGTGTTACTCGGTTTGTACCAATCCTTGTTTTGAATCAAAGATCCTGATGTTCCGGGCTTATCATAATCCGCGGGAAACCATCCCATCTTTGTTCCTCCCAAATCGTGTAACTGGATATTAATTTGGAATACGGTATCATAAAACTTTTTTGCACGGTCCATATCCACTACAGGAATCTCGAACCATCCTACCATATTTCTTTCCATAACTATTGGTTTTCTAGAATTTCTTTTAGACTGTCAAGACCTTCTTCAAAATCTTTTCCCACTGCTTTGTCCATGTTCATAAACAGCATCATAATGCTCATCGGAAATTTGTTCTTCCCAGAAAAGCCCCAAACTACTTTGGTTACATTCTTATCAACTTCTTTGGTAATGATATAGGCGTCGGAAGTGGATTTAAAAGGTTTCAAAAACCGAAGTTCGGAATCGATACGCTCACCATCCACAATATTTGTAATTTCTTGCTCTCCCTCCCCTACTTCCTTATTACCTTTCCACCGGCTGATGGCTCCCACTTTACCGTCAGTTCCCGTAAACTCCTTATCCATGTTTGGGTCACGTTTCCCCCATGGGGACCATTCGTCTTGCTTTTGTAACGATTTGAGGTATTCGAAAACAACACTTTTGGGGCGATTGATCTCAATAGATCTGGAAACATCGTAGTTTTTTGGTGCAATAGCGGCCAAAATGAGAATAAGAACCACTACGCCCAAAATGATATAAAGTACTAACATAACTGTGTAATTGATTGATTCACAGTTAAAAATACAAAAATTATTGTTCGGCCAGATATCTTTTTATGATGCCATGGACATCCTTTATGGATTTTTTGGTCCAGTCCAATCGTTTTTCAAGAACCTCTATATCAGTCAATTGCCAATCAAGGTCGGAATCACGTACTTTTTGGGCCAGTTGCTGTATTATGATGGCTGCTGAAACAGATACATTCAGGCTCTCGGAAAAACCGACCATGGGAATTTTTAAGAAGCTATCCGCCTGCTGCATTACCCCTTCAGATAATCCTTCCTTCTCCGTTCCAAAAAAAATCACTGATTTTTCCGCAGGAAAAAAATTAGGCAATAAGGTGGAATTATTGTGCGGTGTAGTGGCGATAATTTGGTAACCCTTACTTTTTAATTGGGCAATACAATCCGAGGTGTTTTTATACCTGCTTACATCCACCCATTGTTCTGCGCCCATAGCAATATTCTTGTCCAAACGTTTGCCAAAGCGATCCTCCACCACATGAACATCCTGCACCCCAAAAACATCACAACTGCGAATTATGGCACTGGTATTGTGCAATTGATAAACATCCTCAATGGCAACAGTGATATGCCTTGTTCGTAGTTTCAGGACATCCAAAAAACGTTGTTTTCGTTCTTCGGTAAGATAGGATTCAAGGTATGTCAGCAAATCATCATCAAACATAAAACCAAGATAGGAAAAATTAGAAATGCGAGTTTATAGAAAAATAGGAATGGCACCTTGGAATGACCCCGATGCAAACCATTCAATCAGGAACCAAGTTAAATACTGAACTATTGAAAAAAGAAAATGATATCGGGACCATCGAGGTTGGGAAATTTGCTGATATTATTGAAGGAATCGGCGGAACAGCTTTACCGTGAGATAATTGCAACCCTCGCCCATAATTTAAATTGGCCCGACAGACAATTCCTTTTACTATATTTATGAAAACCAAAAAAAGACCATGCGAAAATTCTTCAACCTTACCATTTGTTTGCTTATCACACTATCACTCTCTGCCCAACAAACAGATAAAGATTCACTTTCGGTTCCCGAACCAAAATCGTTTGAAAGCAGCCATCAAATCACCAATGGTGGCAAATTGATAAAATACAAGGCCATTGCATCGGAAACCTATTTAAAAAATAAATCCGGGGAACCTGTCGCGTCAATTTGGTCTGTTGCCTATGTACAAACAGGGATAACGGATATAAGCAAACGTCCCGTCACTTTCGTTTTTAACGGAGGGCCCGGGTCTGCTTCCGTATGGTTGCAAATGGGTATGTTTGGTCCGCGATTGGTACAAGTGGATTCGAATGCTACAGCGGATGATGGCGCAGCACCCTACACCTTGCTCGAAAATAAAAACGGGATAATGGATTTGACGGACCTTGTTTTTATAGATCCGGTAGGTACGGGCTACAGCAAAGTTATTGGCAAGGGCATGGTCGAAGATTTTTGGGGCCTAACCGAAGATGCCAATTCCGTTGCACAATTTATACGTCAATGGGTTACCGAAAACAACCGTTGGCTTTCCCCAAAATACATTATTGGCGAAAGTTTTGGAACCACTAGAGCTGCTGGGGTCGCCAATGCATTGGAAGGAAATGGACAAAATATGGCATTGAACGGTTTGGTGCTTATTTCTCAAGCATTGGATTATGCAGGTTCCACATCCGTTCACGACAATATCACATCCTATTTGACCTATTTGCCCAGTATGGCCGCAACAGCCTGGTACCACAAAAAAGCAGGCCAAGGCAAGTCCTTGGAGTCCTTTGTGGACGAATGTAGGGATTTCACCTATAACATTTATGCACCAGCCCTATACAAAGGTTCCCTTTTGACAAAGACAGAAAAAAATGAGATTGCCGATAGGCTCAGCTATTTTATTGGATTGGACAAACAGTATATTTTAAAATCCAACCTAAGGATATTGATACCTCGTTTTCAAAAACAACTGCTTGCCGATGAAGGACTGGCCATTGGTAGATTGGATGGACGTTACATGGGCAATGAAGTGGATAAACTAACGGATGGTCCACACCTTGGAGACCCGTCCAGTTACCAGATAAGTTCCGCATATACAGCTTCCTTAAACCATTATTATGCTTCTGTGCTCAATGTGAAAATGGACAGGCCCTACCTAACATCCAATGGAGAAATATATGGCAAGTGGAATTGGAAGCCGGTTCCCAAAGGAAAAGGATGGGAACCTTCCTACGTGAATGTTACCCGTAAATTGAGTGAAACCATGCGCAGAAACACTGGAATGAAAGTGATGGTGGCGAGTGGTTATTATGACCTGATTTGTCCGTTTTTTGATGCCGAATATACCTTCTCCAGAAATGGTATTGAGCGGGATAAAATACAAATGTTTTATTACGAAGCTGGACATATGATGTACACCCACAAACCCGATTTGGTAAAATTAGAGCAGGATGTTCGGGAGTTTTTATCAAAAAATTAGAAAAGCATAAGAATATGGGCATACCTGTATGAAGAAATATTGTTTACCCCTTTTAACCACACCTTCATGATACAATTCTTTCGCAAAATTCGGCAACGATTGTTTACCGAAAACAAGTTCACAAAATACGCGCTCTACGCCGTTGGGGAGATTTTTCTTGTAGTGATCGGGATTTTATTGGCGCTGCAAATAAACAATTGGAACGATAGACGAAAGGAGAAACAAAAGGAGGCATTTATTTTAAAGGATCTACACCAAGAATTCGTCTTTAATAAAAAGCTTTTGGATTCTATTATGACGCACCATAAACGAACCTTTAAGTCTGCTGAATACTTAAAATCGCGCTTACCAATCGATGTTAATACTATAGATAACCTGGACTCATTGTCGTATCACCTATTCACGGTCAGTTTTGCCTACACCTATAACCCATCCACTGGAATCATCAACAGTTTGCTCAACAATTCAACGATAGAAATTATTTCCAATGATGAGCTACGGCAACTGCTTATTGGTTGGAAGGATGTATTGTCCGATTATCAGGAAGAGGAATTACGGGCCAGTGAAAATTATCTCAACCATTTAAAACCTTTTGAAAAAGAGCACTTTAAATATAGTTTGGACTACAAAGAGTTGTTGTCGGACCCAAGAATTGATTTAACGTTTTTAGAATCCCTTGCTTTTGACAATTATGTACTGGACAGGCATAACGACCTCAACAATATTGTAAACACTACCACTTGGACAGGGGAACTAAATCATATTTCAAAAACAATGGACCGGATAATCGAGCTCTCGAACACCAAATCCACGGATTGAGTTTATAGTATCCCCCTAAGCACATTTACATTATCGATTTATCTATCAATGCGATATTTCACATATCCTTTCATTTGGTAGGAGCTAAGTACGGTTTGGGCCGTTAATGATACTTTGAACATCGGCAGTAAAGCCTCTTTGTCCACTTCGAAGAAAAACATGGCCTGTCCACAAGAAATGAACTTGGCCCCCAAACCTTCCAACTCCCCAATGAGTTTCATGTTCGGGTTGTCCATTCCGAATTTCCCGTTATAAAATTCATTGGTGGTGAATGCGTTCAGTGAACCTGCGTGGACCACGATTACTGGAAAAATATTTTCCAAAGGAATACCGGATGCCACATGTAAATTAATGATACGTGCCACCTCAACAATGCTTGCATCCAATTTGGAGGGGGAATCACTATCAAAATTGACCAGTTCGAACATCAATTTATATTCCAGATTTGGATCAGGGGTTTCGGTGATATCTTCCACGGGAATAACCCCGGAAAATGTTCCAGCCTCAAGAACAGGATAAGTGACAGCCGCCTCGATTTTGGCCATCATTTCTTGCCTCTTTTTTGCTTTTTCCGCCATTATGGAATCCATTGCGGCAGTAGTCATCGAAATACTGTCATTTTCAGCAATTTGATCTTTGTTTTGGGAAAAACAGGTCAACATAAAAAGACCTGCAACTAACGAGAAAATAGTTTTTTTCATTGGTTTATGGTTGGGTTGTTTTAGGATTGAATCATCTATGGTTTGCGATTCGCTGGAAACTATAGATTGAAAGTACGTAATTTATTCAGAAACCGAACACAGTCCAGATAGTGTAATGCCTTCATCAAGAGAATAGATTCCTTATCTTAGTTACCAATATGGTGTAAACCTAGATCACATGAACCAACTGAAACCAACAATACTTACGATGAAAACATTTCAAAGTTTCCTATTTTCACTTATTATTTTCACCACCTCCTGCAAAAAGCAAGATACCACCAATGCGATTCAAATTGATGGCCTGACCGATACTGTGGAGGTGCTTCGTGATGAAGTGGGTATCAACCATATTTACGCAAAAAATCAGCACGACCTGTTTTTCGCCCAAGGATATTATGCCGCAAAAGACCGTCTCTTTCAGTTTGAGATATGGCGAAGACAAGCCAAGGGAACAGTGGCGGAAATTTTGGGCGAAAGGGAACTAAAAAGGGATATCGGCACCCGTTTGTTCAAATTTAGGGGCGATATGAAGACCGAGATGCAACAGTACCATCCCGATGGAGAGGAGATCATCACTGCATATACCAATGGGGTAAACGCTTACATTGAAGAAGTACTACAAAACCCCGAATTATTGCCCATCACTTTCAAGGCCCTGGGCATCAAGCCACAGAAGTGGACTCCAGAAGTCGTCATTTCACGCCATCAAGGCCTATTGGGCAATATTACCAATGAATTGGACATCGGTAGGGCGGTCGCTAAATTAGGTCCTGAAAAAGTAAAAGAATACTATTGGTTTCATCCCAAAGAACCTAAATTGGAATTAGATCCAGCAATTGACCCAGACCTATTGTCCGATGATATATTGGAATTATATGAAGCCTATCGGACCCCTGTGAAATTTGAGCCGGAAGATATTTTACCGGATTACCGTGTTGAGCAAAGTTTGAGCCAAAATGCTGAGCTAAAGATGTATCCATCTGAATCCGATAAACTGTGGATTGGCAGCAACAATTGGGTAACCAGTCCTTCACTTGCAGAAAATGGACATGCCTATATGGCCAATGATCCGCACAGAACCGTGGCAGTACCCTCTCTTCGCTATTGGACACACTTATCTGCCCCTGGTTGGGACGTAATTGGCGGAGGTGAGCCAGAGATTCCTGGAATTTCCATCGGACACAATCAATACGGTGCTTGGGGTTTGACGGTTTTCAGAACAGATGGGGAAGATTTGATGGTCTATGAGCTGAATCCTGAAAATCTCAATCAATATAAATATAAGGACAGTTGGGAGGACATGGAGGTGATCAACGAGACCATTCCGGTAAAGAACAGTGAAGCTGCCCAGGTGGAACTGAAATATACCCGCCATGGCCCCGTCACCTATATCGATTCCCTGAATCATGTGGCCTACGCTGTGCGATGTGCTTGGATGGAACCTGGAAGCTCCCCTTATTTGGCTTCCCTGAGAATGAATCAAGCTAAAAATTGGGAAGAATTCAGGGATGCCTGTAATTACAGTAACATTCCGGGCGAAAACATGATATGGGCGGATAAAGAAGGTAACATAGGATGGCAAGCAGTGGGAATCGCCCCTGTCCGAAAAAACTTCAGCGGATTGGTTCCCGTTCCCGGTGACGGCAGGTACGAGTGGGACGGCTACCTCCCTATCAAACAAAAACCCAACGATTATAATCCTTCCAACGGTTTTATCTCAACTGCCAATCAAAATGTAACTCCCGATGATTACACGGAATGGGACGCTATTGGCTATATGTGGAGCGATCCATTTAGAGGGGATAGATTGAAAGAGGTACTGGGCTCAGGTGAAAAACTGACCATGGAGGACATGAAGGCTTTGCAAACCGATTACCTGTCCATACCGGCTCGCACCCTTGTTCCACTATTGGAGAGTCAAACTTTTACCGACGACCTATTGAAACAAGCCCAACAAGGGTTGTTGGATTGGGATTTTGTTTTGGATAAAAACTCGGCAAATGCAGCTATTTATGTGGCATGGGAAAGGGAGCTGATGAACGATTATTTTGAATATTTCCCAGATGCCGAAGTACAATCGGTCATTTCCAGGATACAAATGAACAAATTGATGCAATGGATCCTTCGCCCGGAATCAAAATTTGGTGATAATGCAATGAACAAACGAGATCGTTATCTAGCAGGGACTTTTGCTTCTGCGGTAAAAGGCCTTTCCGAAAAATTTGGAAGTGATATGGCAACATGGCAGTATGGTCAAGCGGATTATAAACATGTGCAAATCACACATCCATTGGGCAACGTGGTCAATGCCGAATTACAATCCAAATTGAATACGGACAAATTACCCAGAGGGGGCAACCAATATACTCCCGGGGTAACAGGAAGCAACGACAACCAAACATCTGGAGCCACTTTCAGGATCATTGTTGATGTAAATGACTGGAATGAATCCGTAGGGACAAATTCACCCGGACAATCCGGTGACCCTGATAGTCCCTTTTATAAAAACCTTTTTGAAGATTGGGCCAACGATACTTACTTTCCAGTCTACTACACAAGAGATAAGATAGAATCGATTACCGTTGACAAAGACCAACTTGTTCCAAAACAATAAATTACCCACCATAAATGGCAAAGAAGAAAATAGTTGTATTGACCGGTGCAGGAATGAGTGCCGAGAGTGGACTAAAAACCTTTCGCGACGAAAATGGACTTTGGGAAGGTCATGATGTAATGCAAGTAGCCTCGCCGCAAGGATTTGCCAGAAATCCCGAACTGGTACTTGAATTTTACAACCAGCGGAGAAGGCAATTATTGGATGTTTCGCCCAACAAGGGCCATTTGGCGCTGGCCGAACTGGAACAAGGGTTTGATGTAAGCATTGTAACCCAAAACATTGATAATCTTCATGAGAAAGCAGGTAGTTCCCACGTGGTGCACTTGCACGGCGAACTGTTCAAAGTGCGCAGTACGGTAAATGAAAACCATATATTGGACTGGAAAAAAGACTTGGTTTTGGGCGATACAGATGATATGGGCAATCAATTGCGTCCGCACATTGTGTGGTTTGGTGAAATGGTTCCCATGCTGGAAACTGCTGCGCAAATCACACAACAGGCCGAAATATTGATTATCGTGGGAACATCCATGCAAGTATACCCGGCTGCAAGTTTAATACATTATGCATCCAAACAGACCCCAATTTACTTTATTGACCCCAAGCCAAACATTCGGTCGGCCGATTTTAATAACCTTACCGTGATTCCGGAAACTGCTGCCGAGGGTGTTCCCCAATTGGTGAAAGAACTTTTTAATAGTTGGCCCTAGCTTCATTGGCCCATGCAAGCAGAGCACTTATTTGTTCATCGGACAATTTCGCATCTGCATGGGTCCAAGTGTATTCATTTAAAGGCATTTCACCCTCCTTCACTTCTTCGATAACCTCTTCGAGTTTGTGATCTTTCTTTTTCGTGTCATAGCTTTCCCAATCGGAAAAATTCAAATGTTCTTTTCCCTCCTCAATATGGTCTGCCAACCAATAGGATACCGGTGCTATGTTATTGTACCAAGGATATTCGGTATTGGCACTATGGCAATCATAACAAGCTGTCTTCAAAATTTGCTTTACTTCAACTGAGGGTTGTGTCTCGGCTTCAAAAACGGCCACATAATCGCCTTCAGCCTTGTTTTTTTCAGGACGATAGAATTGCATCCCGATCAATACGATCAATAGAACTATTGCTATTTTTTTCACTATTTTCATCACGTACAGGATTTTAGTAAATATATCGATTTTTTGTGACCGAAGAGCAGCTTCATACCGAACTTAGTTCAGGCAGAATATCCAAATCCCAAATTGATGACTTGGTCAATCAGTTAACCAAGGAGCCCCAATTGGCCCAAGCTCTCTACAAGGAGGTTTTATTGGAAGACAAAGAAGGTACCTTTAATGCGAGCTGGACATTTGACCATTTGATGCGCAAAAAACTAACCTACCTACTTCCTTTTTTTGAAGATTTTGTCAATGGTTTATCAGTTTTAAAGACCGAATCCTGTATTCGGCCCACGGCTCATGTTTGCGAAATGATATGTGAAGCCTATTTCAAAAAAAAGCAACCGGAATTTGTTCAAAATATAACGGATGAACAATTGGAAAAAATCATGACTGCTTGTTTTGATTGGTTGATTGGCCCCATAAACGTTGCACCAAAGGTATTTGCTATGACAAGCCTTTACTATTTGGGTCTTAAGTTTGATTGGGTACACCCCGAACTCAAACTCGTTCTAGAAGAAAGCTACGCCTCTGGTACCACAGGATATAAAAACCGTGCAAAAAAAACTCTGGATAAGTTGGCCAAATTGGGTGTCTAAACCGCAGGTTTAAGTATCTTTGATGCTTTCAAAATTTTCTGGACCATGTCATTGACACCACTTAATGCCATTTCGCCGATTGACGGTAGATATAGAAACAAAACCAAAGCCTTAAAAGACTATTTTTCGGAAGAGGCCCTGATCAAATACCGCGTTCAAGTAGAAATTGAATACTTTATCGCGCTATGTGAGGTACCCTTGCCACAGTTGGCCGATTTCAACAAGGCTTTGTTCCCAGAATTGCAGAAAATCTACCAAGAGTTTTCTTCGGAGGATGCCCAGACCATAAAGGACATTGAAAAAACAACCAATCACGATGTAAAAGCCGTGGAATACTTCATCAAACAAAAGTTCGATGGGTTAAAGCTTCAAAAATACAAGGAGTTTATCCACTTTGGGTTAACCTCCCAAGATATCAACAACACGGCAATTCCGCTTTCCATCAAAGAGGCCATGAACGATGTTTACGTGCCCTCCTATTTGGAAGTTTTTGAAAAACTAAAAGAGCTTTCCAAAGAATGGGAGAACATCCCTATGTTGGCCAGAACACATGGTCAGCCAGCCTCCCCTACCCGATTGGGCAAGGAAATCGACGTGTTTGTGGAGCGGTTCAAGGAGCAGTTCAATTTGTTGAACGATATCCCCAGTGCAGCAAAATTTGGTGGTGCCACCGGGAATTACAATGCACACAAAGTGGCATATCCCAACAACGATTGGAGAGCTTTCGGAAAACAGTTTGTACAGGAAAAGCTAGGGTTGTACCACTCCTTCCCCACCACTCAAATTGAGCATTACGATCATATGGCCGCTTTGTTCGATTGCCTCAAGCGCATCAACACCATTTTGATTGATTTGGACAGGGATATTTGGACGTACATCTCCATGGATTACTTTAAGCAGAAAATCAAAAAAGGAGAAGTAGGGTCTTCGGCCATGCCACATAAGGTCAACCCTATTGATTTTGAGAATTCCGAAGGAAACTTGGGCTTGGCCAATGCCATTTTTGAGCATTTATCGGCCAAACTGCCCATTTCCCGATTGCAACGCGACCTCACGGACAGCACCGTTTTAAGAAACGTAGGTGTACCTTTTGCACATACCATAGTTGGATTTCAATCCACGTTAAAAGGGTTGAACAAACTGGTATTGAACCAGGCCAAGTTCGAAAAGGACCTGGAGGACAATTGGGCCGTTGTGGCTGAAGCCATTCAGACGATTTTGCGAAGAGAAGGCTATCCCAACCCCTACGAAGCCTTAAAAGGTCTCACTCGTACCAACGAGAAAATCAATCAAAAATCCATTGCCGATTTTATTGAAACCTTGGACGTTTCCGATGCCATTAAAACTGAGCTGAAACAAATAACCCCAGCGAATTACACCGGGGTTTAATTAAGTTCGGCTCAAACCATCTCGACTGCGCTCGATGTGACACACATTCCTTGGCTTTGTGAAGACAGTCATGGTTGTCATTCTGGAGGAGCACTGCAACTGAAGAATCTCTTTTCAAGAATAAGAACAAGAGCAAAAGCATCCCCAATTATTCGGGTAATTCGTGTAAATCCCTTGCCCAAGATGAGATGTCTTGACAGCCTTTGAAATTACGAAGGAACCGGCTCACAATGCTTCTCGAAATCCCTATCAAACCTTTACCATTGACCTGAATGCTTACTAATCAACCAAGCCAATATTCTACTAATCGGAACATCCAAGAATCCAACTACACCATTATCCTTGCTTATGAATCTCCACCTGATGTGGGTATGGAATTTCGATTCCAGCTTTGTCCAGAGCGATTTTGCAATTTTCGTGGGTCGCGAAATATACATCCCAGTAATCCTCGGGCTTGCAAAAAGGCCTTACCGCAAAATTCACAGAGCTATCGGCCAATTCCAATACGTTTACGGATGGTTCTGGATCTTTAAGTACTTTTTTATTTGAGGTCAATACCTTTAACAATACTTCTTTGGTTTTTTTGATGTCCTCATCATACCCAACTCCTATTACAGTATCCACACGCATTTTCCCCTCGGCTGTGTAATTGATTATGTTACCGTTGGCCATGGCACCATTAGGGATAATTGCAAGCTTGTTCTGCGGAGTTACCAACTTTGTGGTAAATATTTCGATTCCCTTTACTTTTCCCAAAATGCCCTGTGCTTCTACCAGGTCTCCAATTTTATAAGGTTTGAAAATCATGATCAACACACCTCCGGCAAAATTGGACAGTGAGCCTTGTAAGGCCAAACCCACCGCAAGACCTGCTGCTGCGATTACGGCGGCAAATGTGGTAACATCCACGCCCAATCGGGAGATTACAATAATGATCAAGAATACTTTGAGGGCCCAAGAAAAAAGGTTGAGTAAAAACTTTTGTAAGGATTCATCGTACTTGCTTTTCGACATTACCTTTCGGGTACCGCCAATAATCTTTTTTACCACCCACATACCTACAATGTAGATGATAAGGGCCGTAATTAGTTTGGGACCGAATTCTTTGGCCAGTTCAATTCCATAATCGAACCATTCTTGTGCTTTTTCCATGATGCCTAGGTTTTGTTAGTGTTCTTATAATGAGACACTAAGATACTAAACTAGGTCACTTATTATCTGCCATAACCAAAAAAGGGCGACAAACGTCGCCCTTTACTCAATATATAATGTTTGGTCTTAGCCTTTTAAGAAGTCCCCAATTTCACCAAGGCCTTCACCTTTATAATCGGATTTTTGAATGGCCTGCATTAACTGCACAATGTGAGCCGGGTTCATATCTTTACCTAGTACACGTACCAGAGCAAAACCTTTGTCTTTACTATCCCCATAAATGATTACTTCATCAATGGCGTCCTCATCACCCAAATATTTGATAACGCCTTTACCGTATTGCGAGTTGATTTTCATTAACTCCACAAAGTCATCATTTTTTAAAATCTCGCGCACCTTTTTCTTTTCAATTTCATATTCAGCTTCATTGTCCGCATTCTTTCTAAAGGCCAATAAATTAAATTTACGTAGGGATTCTATGGCTTCTATTTGAGTTGGATTCAAATCTTCCTCATTTAGTTTTAGAATACTGGCGGGAACATCGATGGACAAAAAGTTCGGATTTTCCGAATTGTCCACATAATATTCTTGCAGACTGGGCTGCGAAGCGCATGAAGCCAGAAGTATTGCTCCGGCTACCAACATGGTTTTAATAATATGTTTCATCTTATTTTGTTTTTGATTGATTCTGTCAACTGATAATCAGTTGACAATAATTAGTTGGTTTTTTTTGCATTTTGTTACAATTCCCAACCGATTATTGTCAACCGATATTCTCTATTTAGTTTTTCTTACTTGCTTCGTTAAGTTCTTCTGGCAAGTTCATTTTCTTGGTCAACGAACTGATCTTGTTCAAATCTATATCACCTGTAAGGGATAAGATTACGGTTTCGAACTTTCTGCCATCGGCCTCCACGTTCTTCATTCCTGTTACGAACATCAACAGTTCGCTTACATGGTCTGCATCCCGTCCTTCTTTAATATAGAATTTAACGTTGGCATCTTTGTCCTTAACCCTCATCAACTCCTCCATTTTAGAAGACTTTAAGTAGCTCTCCACAGAAGACTTCATATCCTCTCCTATTTTCTTGTTTTCGGTCGTAAACACCTTCAAACTCTTAAGACTGCTTGTAATATCAATAAAATCTTGTGCTTCCGGGTCATCGACCTCTACATCGATTTTTGCCAAAAGATTGAACATGCTTTTGTTCACCACTACGGATGTTACATCATCCAAATCTTCAAACTTGTCAAAAAGGGATTGTGAGAACCCTGCCAAAGGCAATAATGCCATTACTGCGATTAAAATATACTTTTTCATTTTGTTACGTTTTTTAATTGTTGTTGTAAATTTTTTGTTTTGCTTCTTCGAACTCATTGAGGTAGGCCACTTTTTCTGTGCCACGGTTAAAATTTTCCGCTAACAACTCAAAAGCTTTTACGGTTTCCTCGTAGGCGTACTCCGCCTGTTCTTGTTCCAAACGCTTTGTTTCTTGGTACTGATTACCAAAATAAATGCCAAAGGTGAGAACTACTGCCGCTGCAACGGATAGCCACTTGTAATAGTTTACTCTAGGTTTTAATGGTACCTGCTTGGTGTACTTTTCTTCCTTGGCTATGGAAAAGTAGTTGAACATGGGCTTGTACTGCTCCAAGTGAGGTGCAACCTCATCTTGCGAAAAATATGCCCTAAGTGTTCTTTCTTCGTCCACTGTCGCAGTGGCCTCGAAATACTTTTCCAATATTTTTTCTATGTTACCCAATTCCATAGTTATGTTTTTTAATTAATTCCTCTCTCACTGTTTTTCTCGCCCTCGACAATGCTACGCGCACCGCTGTGGGTTTCATGTCCATGAGCTCGCATATCTCGTCGAACTCATATTGCTCTACATCCCGTAGTTGCAATATCATTTTTTGTTGTTCTGGCAGGTCCTCCATAATTCGTTCCATCCAACTTACACTGTCTTCGGCCTCCAATTGTTTTTGTAAGGAGGAGTTTCCATCGGTGTAATTACTGTGAACCAATTTCAAGTTCCCTGCTTGCTTGGACTTTAAACGGTCCAAACAAAAGTTTTTGGTCATGGTCATGGCAAAAGCTTCTACGTTTTTATACTTCTCCATGGATTCGTTCTTTGACCATAGCTTCAACAAAATTTCTTGAGTGGCGTCTTCCGCTTCCTCTCGAGAGACCAACAGGCGTTTTGCCAACCTGTATAGCTTATCCTGAAAGGGTAAAACCACATTTAAAAATTCTGTTTGTTTCATTTGGTTGTCTTAGTTGTTTTTGTGTCTTTCTTATCGACCTACACTATCACGACGATACATATCGAAATTTGTTACAAAAAATTTGCAATTTCCCCATATAAACCTATTTTGCAAGGAAAATTTGTATGGTCTCCCATGCTTATTTACTCAATTCAACCTACACCTTAGATATATTTGGAACAAAATTTGAGTGAATTCAAAAAAAAATGAAGCTATGAAAAAATATTTCTTCCTATTTATAGGACTAACCTTTTTTATTGTTGCTTGTAGCAATGATGATAATCAAATTACAAACCCCACCAGTACTCCCGAACCAGAAACGGTAGATGTTACGTCCCAAAATTTTATGTGGCAGGCCATGAACCTCTGGTATTTTTGGCAGGCTAATGTTAATGATCTCGCTGACGACAGATTTTCCACAAATACCGAGTATACCGAGTACCTGGAGTCTTTTGAAGATCCCGAAAGTTTTTTTTATGATACACTTCTATTTGGTGATGACCGATTTAGTTTCGCCAACGAAGATTATTCGGAGCTGGTAAGTAACCTATCCGGCGTATCCCAAAGTAATGGCCTGGAATTTGGATTGGGACTAATTGGCGATACGGATAATGTATTCGGATTTGTTCAATATATATGGCCAGATTCCGATGCTTCCACCAAGGATATTCAAAGAGGAGAGTTCTTTACGCGGGTAAATGGCATTCAACTCACCGTCAATAATTATGTCGATCTGCTTTTTGGGGATAATAGTTCGTATACACTTGGAATGGCCACTGTGTCCAACAATACCATTTCTGACAGTGATAAAGAAGTCGTCCTAAACAAAATAGAAAACCAAGTGGAGGATCCTATTTTGATTTCCAAAACTTTGGATGTTAACGGCACAAAAGTCGCTTACTTGATGTACAATAGGTTTTTAAGCAGTTTTAATGAGGATTTAAATGCTGCCTTTGCAGATTTTAAAGCTCAAGGTGCCACCGAACTTGTTTTGGATATGCGTTACAACCCCGGAGGTTCTGTAAATACATCGCGCCTTTTGGCCAGTATGATCTATGGCACCAATACCAATGAAGTTTATATTAAACAACGTTGGAACAATAAGATACAAGAGCAATTAAGTGATGATTACCTGACCGACTATTTTGCCAATACTACAGGGACCAGCCCTATAAATACACTTAACTTGAGTAGGGTTTTTGTGATAGCCACAGGTGATTCCGCTTCGGCCAGTGAATTGGTCATGAACGGACTTGACCCCTACATTGATGTTATCCATATTGGTGAAACCACCCGAGGTAAAAACGAGTTTTCCATTACTTTAGTAGACGACCCGGACAACTCCTATATTTATAATAGTAATCGCGAGGGCAGTATCAATGCTGGAAACTCTTGGGGACTACAACCTTTAGTAGGTAGAAATGAGAATTCTATCGGGTTTTATGACTACACTAGCGGATTAAACCCTGATATTGTGCTTGGGGAGGATTTGAGCAATCTTGGTGTATTGGGCGACGTAAACGAGCCTCTTTTGGCTCGTGCACTTCAAGAAATTACAGGAGTATCCGGTAAATTTGACTTTACCGTTGAAATGCCTGCAAATACTTTTACATCTTCCAGACTGGAAACTCGATTAAAGGACAATATGTATTTGGAAAAACCATTGCAATTGAACAAATAATAAAAAAAGCGGCCGATTGGCCGCTTTTCTTTTTTTAAAGGCTCAGGTTGAGACCCACCCTAAAGTTTCTTCCCCGGGTCGTGAAGCCGAGTAACTCCCTATAATCCTCGTTCAATAGATTATCTGCGTTAAAGAACACATTCAGTTTGCTCGGAATCAATTCGTGTCTAATGGAAAAGTTCAGTAAAGAAAAAGGCTCCAAAGCGATATCCATAAAGGTCGCGAAGTTCGTATCAAAACGTTTGCCGGTGTATGCGTATGTCAATGATGCATTGGTACCCTCAAAAAACTGATACCATAAGGACACATTGGCCTTATGCTTTGGGATACGGATGGCATTGTCCCCTTTGCGCTCCGTATAGGTGTAATTGGCATTTACGCTAAAACTGCTCCAAGGCAACCACGTAGCTTCAACCTCTACCCCATTGGCATCTATTTCATCCGCTATATTAATGCTCATAAAATTGGCATCGTACCCAATGGCATTGGTCTCGTTTCTATCAAAATAAACCGCGCTGATTCGAAATGTATTGTTCAGTTTAAATTCCACACCACCTTCAAGGGTCGAGTTTTCTTCAGGTTCCAACTCCGGGTTGCCTCCAAAGGCGCCGAAAAGTTGTGTTAAATTAGGTGTGATGTACGATGTGGCATAAGACCCCATCAGTTTTACATACCCATTATCCGTATTAAAAACATACGACGGGTTTACATTGTATACAAAATGATTTCCATATTCGGAATGATGGTTCAAACGGGCTCCCACATTCAAATTCAACCCAAAATCCGAAACATAAACCAGATTGACATAAGGATCTACGATAGCAAAGTCAACTTCATCTACAAAAATGGCTTCGTCCTTTATATAGTTTATACCAAGTATGGTATGGAATTGCTCACCAAAAACATATTTGTTGTACAAATCCAAGACCCAATTGCTGCCCTTGGTATTGCTCTCGCCATAAGTATCGTTGGCCACGGACTCATAATCTGCAAAAGCAGCATTCAAGTACAACGAGCCTTTGCCATAACCCAACTCTGAGGACAAACCAACACGTTGCTGCTCGTTCACGCCCAAATTGGGAGCTTCAGCCATCGAAGCGTCATATTCATTTTTGAACTTGGTCTGGTTCCCATAGACCTGAATTCCGAAGTTTTCCGAAAACTGATAGCCCAACTTTACATTGGTGCTAAAGTGCGAAAAAACATCCTCTTCGTTCTCTGGGGTCACCGCTGCCGAGAGTCCACTCTTATATCTATTGGAAAAATCAACCCCATAATTGAACTTGCCCAAAGTACCGTTTACGTTTGCCGAATTTTGAACGCTTCCAAGATTATAATTTTGGTCATCGGCAGTTTGATTGGTCCCTACGCTGGTTTCAAAATTACCAGCGATCTTTCTTTTGGAACTCTTTTTTGTAGTGATGTTGATCACGGCCGTAACCGCGTTGGTACCATAAAGCGTACTGGCCGCCCCTTTAATGATCTCGATGGACTCGATGGTATTGGGTGACAGTAATCTAAGGTCGTACTCCGCAGAAAATGTGGAGGGGTCGGACACACGGACACCATCAATAATCACCAAAACCTGACGTCCACGGCCACCACGGGCATAAACCCCTAACACGGCACCGTCACGGCCGCGGCTACCGGCTAGCTCGATACCACTTTTAGTGTTAATGATTTCCGCAACCGTCCTGCCTTGGTTGCGTTGCATTTCCTCGGCAGTGATCTTGATCACCGTTTTACCAGAGTTTTCTCTTTTCAATTCAAATTTTGAATCGCTTACAACAACCTCGTCCAGTTGTTGCACTTTAAGTGAATCTTGCTGTACATTTTGCGCAAAAATCCCCTTACCCGCCAATAGAGCGGTAATCAACCATAAATGATTTCTTTTCATTTCGTTTAATTGAATAAACGGGAGAATAGTATGTGATGCATACGTAAACTTTTATCCCGAAAGTTTAACATTGTTTGTTTGAACCTGGCAGGTCTCCTGGCTTATGAAATGTTGCTCGCCCTTCCCATTCAAAACATCTGAACAGTGGGTATGTAGAAAGCAACACCCTCCTTAAGAGGCGCCAAAAAATAGTTTGGCATACATTTACAGTTGCGGGAACAGCTCCGGTTTTGCACCGGATTCCCTTTTAATCCCACGGAAACTCCGTGCGAACCAAAATTCGGGGTCAAAGCTAATCAATCTGTTTAATCTTTTTCCGTAAAACTTAAATAATCTTACTTTTGGCCCATGGCAAAAAAACAGCACACCATTCTGCTCTTGGGATTTCTTTTGGCTCTGTTTGCAGGATGCGATCAAGAAAAAAAACCGCAATCCGTTAAAAATCAAAAATCAACCTCTGCAATAAAATATGCAACGGGTTTTACCGTGGAAAAAGAGGGTAACTTTACCGTAATCGTAATTACCGCAGCCTGGCCAGGAGCGGATAGCTTTAAATACGTATTGGTGCCAAAGGAAAAATTACCGTCGGTGACTTTCCCAAAAGGGGAATACGATGCCATCATTGGAACTCCTGTGGAGAAGGTAGTGCTTACCTCTACCACGCATATTGAACCCATAAAACAATTGGGGGAATTGAATTCTATTGTGGGTTTTCCAAACACGGACTATATCTCATCCCCCGAAGCGAGGGAGCGAGTGGAAAGCGGTCACATTAAAAATTTGGGGATGAACGATGTTCTCAACACGGAAATGGTTCTTATGGTAAACCCTGAATTGATCATCGGGTTCAGCATCAATGAAGAAAACAAGGCCTACGATGCCATTGAAAGAGTAGGTATTCCCATAGTTTACAATGGTGATTGGGCAGAACCAACCCCTCTGGGAAAAGCTGAATGGATCAAGTTCTTTGCTCCTTTTTTTGGAAAAGAAAAATTGGGCGATAGCATTTTTACAGAAATTGAAATATCCTATAAAAAGGCCGCCTCATTGGCAAAAAAGGCAACATCCAAACCTACTGTTTTAACCGGCGGACTTTACAAGGATGTGTGGTACGTAGCAGGGGGCGGAAGCTGGATGGCCAAATTTCTAAATGATGCCAATGCCGATTATCTATGGAGCAATACCAAGGAAACAGGGAGTATCGGACTCAGTTTGGAGTCGGTTTTGGATAAAGCACAAAACGCCGAATTCTGGTTTAATCCTTCCGCCCATACCACTTATTCGGAATTAGGCGAAGCAAACCCACACCATAAAGAATTCACCGCTTTCACCAACAAAAAGGTATATTCCAATGCGATGGACAAAGGGGGTAAAGGAGGACTTATTTTCTACGAATTGGCACAGCACCGTCCCGACATCGTCCTAAAAGATTTCATCAAAATATTGCATCCAGAGTTACTGCCGGAAAAAAAACTTAAATTCATTAAACCATTACAATAAATGAAAGGCTCAAGGACATATCGTATTTCCTTTGTCCTTTTGGCGCTGGCACTGCTATGCGCATGGCTTTTGAACATTAGTTCAGGTTCTGTAAGCATACCTTTCACAGATATGATTTCCACGCTGTTCGGTACATCTCCCGAGAAAGCATCTTGGGAATACATTATATGGAATTATCGATTGCCGAAGGCTTTCACCTCTATTTTGGTGGGCGCAGGACTTTCGTTGAGCGGACTTTTAATGCAAACCTTATTCAGAAATCCCTTGGCAGGTCCTTTTGTACTTGGAATAAGCTCAGGGGCCAGTTTGGGTGCCGCTTTATTGTTAATGGGCGTTTCTTTGTTTACAGGCTATACATCTTTTTCTTTTTTAGGTGATATTTCTCTTGCCATTGCCGCCAGTATTGGAAGCTTTTTGGTGCTTTTGATCGTATTGATTGTAGCGCAAAGGGTAAAGGACACCATGGCCCTGTTGATTATTGGATTGATGTTCGGCAGCATTACTTCTGCCCTAGTTAGCGTGCTGGCCTATTTTTCCAGTGCGGAAAACCTTCAGCGCTTTATATTTTGGTCATTTGGAAGTGTGGGCAACCTCTCCGTGAACCAAATACTGTTAATGGGAGGCATTGTTGCCCTGGGTGTTTTATTGAGCATCCTCTCCATAAAATCATTGAATGCCTTTCTTTTGGGGGAAAACTATGCGCAAAGTTTGGGAGTCTCCCTGAAAAAATCACGATTGACGATAATCATTGCAACAGGACTTTTGGCCGGTGGTATTACAGCATTTGCAGGACCCATTGCTTTTGTGGGCTTGGCCGTACCCCATTTGACCAGACAGATTTTTGATACCATGGAACACAAAGTGTTGATTCCCGCCGTAATGCTGTACGGGGGCATTTTAATGCTTCTGTGCGATACCTTGGCACAATTGCCCAATTCCGCCAGTGTATTGCCCATAAATGCCATTACATCCTTAGTGGGGGCTCCTGTGGTGATATGGCTCTTGGTGCGTAAACGTAAAATGATGTTCTGATGGCAAAAACCGGGAAAAACATATTGTCCATTAGCCAATTATCCATTGGGTACGGTTCCAAAACCGTGGCCAACAACATCAATTTTGATTTGGGGGCCGGTATGCTTTGCGGCGTTGTAGGCGTTAATGGAATCGGGAAATCTACGCTACTTAGGACTTTGGGCGGATTTCAACCGAAACTCTCCGGTGATATACTTTTGAATGGAAAACCGCTGGAAAAATATAGCTCGTCCTCACTATCCAAAGAACTTAGTGTGGTATTGACAGAGCAACCTGCTTCCAAAAATCTCACGGTTCAGGAATTGATTGCTTTGGGAAGGCAGCCCTATACCAACTGGTTGGGCACATTGACGAAGGAGGACAAGCAACAAATCCAAGCTAGTTTGGATGCCTTTTTGCTGAACGAACTCCGACACAGCAAATGCCACGAACTAAGTGATGGGCAGCTACAACGAGTGCTGGTGGCACGAGCCATGGCACAGGACACGTCCTTGATCCTCTTGGATGAACCGACCACGCATTTGGACCTATATCATAAAGTGCAGATTTTAAAAATGCTTCAGGAATTGGCGCACAACAAACAAAAAACCATTCTGTTCACCACCCACGAAATCGAATTGGCCATCCAATTATGCGACCGAATACTTATTTTGGATGGAAAAGACCATCCCTTTGGAGACCCGTGTCAACTTATCGAACAAAAGCACTTTGACCAATTGTTTCCTTCGGAAATGGTACAGTTTGATGGTAAAACGGGTTCTTTTAAAGTGAATAAGTAAGTACACTTTCCATTTCGGCATCAAACGGAATCCGTTATCTTTATCCTGCAGAAATTTTTTCATGAGCACAGAGATCATCTACATCATAATAGGCATTGCCACATTGGCCATTGGGCTCTTTGTGGGCATGTACATTCAAAAACTGAAAACCAAGTCCACGGAGAGTGTTTGGGGCGAAAGGGAGCAGCAACTAAATGCAACCATCAAATCCCTGAACGATAAATTGTTGCTCAATGATGAGGAGCAAAAACAATTACAACGTGAAAAAGAGCAGCAGAGCAATCAGATTGTGCGATACCAGGCCGATTTGGAAAATCTTCAATTAAAGAACAGGGAACAAAAAGAAGAAGTAGAAAAACTTCAGGAAAAGTTTACCAAGGAATTTGAAAACCTCGCCAACAAAATCTTGGACGAAAAAAGTGAAAAATTCACCAAAAGCAACAAGGAGAACATTGAAAATATCCTGACCCCACTCAACAAAAAAATTAAGGAGTTCGAGGAAAAGGTGGAAAAATCACAAAAGGAAAACATTAGTATCCACTCCGCACTAAAGGAACAATTGCTCAACTTACAGACCCAAAACCTTAAAATCACCCAAGAAGCTGAAAACTTGACCAAGGCCTTGAAAGGCGATAGCAAAATGCAAGGAAACTGGGGCGAACTGGTTCTGGAACGTGTTCTGGAAAAGTCTGGCCTGGAAAAGGATAGGGAATATAGCGTGCAACAAAGTTTTAAACGCGAAGATGGCAGTCGGGTAATGCCCGATGTGATCATCCACCTGCCCGATGGCAAAAAAATGGTCGTGGATTCCAAGGTTTCGTTAACAGATTATGAGCGCTACACCAATGCAGAAGAAGAGGACAGGCCCAAATTCCTGAAGGACCATATCAACTCCTTACGAAGACATGTGGAACAGCTGTCTTCCAAAAAGTACGAAGACCTTTACGAGATGGAGAGTCCTGATTTTGTGTTGATGTTCGTACCGATAGAGCCTGCATTTGCCATTGCCATAAATGAGGACAACTCCCTCTACAATAAAGCGTTTGAACAAAATATTGTAATCGTTACGCCTTCTACGCTATTGGCCACACTCAGGACGATTGATTCGATGTGGAGCAACGAGAAGCAGCAACGTAACGCTATTGAAATAGCTCGACAAGCAGGTGCACTTTACGATAAATTTGAAGGATTTGTCACCGACCTGACCAAAGTGGGCAAAAAGATGGATGAGGCCAAAAGTGAATACCGTGGAGCCATGAACAAATTGGTCGAAGGACGTGGCAATATTGTCACCACCATCGAAAAATTGAAGAAAATGGGGGCAAAAGCTAAAAAATCGCTTCCCGAGCCCATTTTAAAGCGCGCCCACGAGGACGATTTTGAAGAACTTAATTAGAAACACTGACCATGAAAAAATTCCTGACCATTTTTGTTGTTGCCATTATAATTGGCGTTGTGGGATATTTTGCTTTCGTCTATTATGTACCCTATAGTGAGGGCTATCGTTCCGGCGAGCTCATTAAATTCAGTAGAAAAGGGGTTTTGGTAAAAACATGGGAAGGCCAGATCAGCCAAGGGTTGTCCGGTACCAATGTGTTTTCGTTCTCCGTGGAAGACGGTGAAAAGGAAATCATTGAAAAAATGAAAGAGTACCAAGGCCAGTACATCAAAGTTACCTACAAAGAACGCTATGCCACATTTTTCTGGTTAGGCGACACCAAGTATTTTATCACAGAAGTAAACTCTGAAAAATCACCGATTTTTAGGAATTAATATGAAAAAGTTCAAATCATCCAGGGAAAGCAGGGTTGCCATCACCGAACTGATGCTCCCCTCCCACTCCAATTTTGGTGGCAAGGTACACGGTGGACACATTCTCAACCTCATGGACCAAATAGCCTTTGCTTGTGCTTCCAAACACTCACAAAGCTATTGTGTTACCGCTTCGGTAAATCGAGTGGATTTCCTGAACCCCATTGAAGTTGGAGAGCTAGCTACACTAAAGGCTTCCATCAACTATACCGGAAAAACCTCGATGGTCGTGGGCGTACGTGTAGAATCCGAAAATGTGACCACGGGAGAAGTCAAGCATTGCAACTCCTCTTACTTTACCATGGTGGCCAAAGGCAAGGACGGCAAAAACAAAACGATTCCCGGTCTAATATTAAAGACAAAGCAAGATATACGCCGTTTTGCACGCAGTAAGGAGCGTAAACAATCCGCCTTTAAACGCGACAGCAAATACGAATCGAATAACTTTAAAGTAAACGAATACTTGGAATTTCTAAAAGGAGAAAACGTTAAGATGGATTTTGATTAAGCTTTGCAGCAGCTTCCTTATCCAAAAACCAAACTAAATTTCCTGATGATGGATTAACCAAAGATGCAGGGTATGCATCGGATCCTTCGGTTTTTTCAACAACGGCTTTCACCTTTTCTGCTTTTGATGCTCCCGTGACCAAAAAGGCCACTTCTTTGGCTGCATTGATGACCTTCCCGTTAATGGAAACTCTTTTTTGGCCCGAATCTGGATGAGTAGCCACCACGCAATGGTCCTGGGAATCCCACAACTCAATCTCGTGAGGGAAAATGGAGGCGGTATGACCATCATCGCCCATACCCAATATCACTAGGTCAAATTGTGGCGTCTTCTCCACTCTATCCAAATCTATTTCCAAAAGATTGGCATAGCGCATTGCTTCGTTAACAGGATTTTTTTCACCCAAAATCCGATTGATGTTCTCTTTAGGCACTTCGATTTTAGAAAACAGGTGCTCCACGGTCATTTTATAGTTGCTTTCATCATCAGAAGGAGGAACACAACGTTCGTCACCCCAATAAAAATGCACATTGCTCCAATCCACTTTATCCGCAAAATTGTCGGCCAACACATCAAAAACTATCTTTGGTGTGCTTCCTCCCGACAATGCCACGTGAAAAGCGTCTTTATCTTTTAATTGATCTACAAAGTAGCTGGAAAACTGTTCTGCTACCTCTTGTTTGTCTTTATAAATTTTTAAATCCATCTTGAATTAATTTTTTTGATTATGCCCTTGGTTTATCCAGAGCGCAACCAAAGGACTCGAACTGACACATCGGACATCGGAAAAATCAACAAATCACACAATAGCCAGGGTCTTCCGCCAAGTTCTCGCTAGGGTTTCGCCAATACCCGTCATCTCCGATCAAACTATCTGCATTTTCAGGACCCCATGCTCCTGCGGCATAACCGTACATACGAACATCCTTACCGCTTTTCCAGTAGTTCAAAATCGGATCTACGAATTCCCAGGCCGCTTCTACCTCATCGGCCCTGGCATATAAGGTCGCATCGCCTTGCATGGCATCCAACAACAAACGTTCGTAGGCTTCCATTACATAGGTTTCGGCCAAACTGGAGTAGTAAAAGTCCAGATTTGCACGTTCCACTTTAAACCCTTGACCTGGAACTTTGACCCCAAATTTGATCAGAATTCCTTCATCCGGTTGAATCCGGACTATCAATTTATTGTCCATTTCTTGCATGCCGGACCCCCTAAATATTTGGTGGTGGGGTTTTTTAAAGTGGATTACGATTTCTGTCACTTTTGTTGGCATTCGTTTAGCCGTCCTAACATAAAAAGGAACTCCGTGCCAACGCCAATTGTCCACATAAAATTTAATAGCGGCATAGGTTTCTGTGGTGGAATTTGGATCTACCCCATCTTCTTCACGATAGCCTTTCACTTTTTTACCTCCTACCTTGGATGAGACATATTGTCCACGTATGGTGTTTTCAAAAAGCTCTTTTTCGTCGGTCATAATGCGTAAAGACTTCAGTGCCTTTACTTTTTCGTTCCTAATTTCTTCAGCATCGGCGCCAATGGGCGGTTCCATTACCACCAACGAAACAATCTGTAAGAGGTGGTTCTGAAACATATCCCGCAGCGCACCGGACTTATCGTAATAGCCCCCACGCTTTTCCACACCCACACTTTCTGCATTGGTAATTTCTACATGCTGAATGTAGTTGCGGTTCCATAATGGTTCAAAAATACTGTTGGAAAAACGGGTTACCAATAAGTTTTGGACGGTCTCTTTCCCCAAATAATGGTCGATTCTATATATCTGATGCTCTTTAAAGTATTGATGAATCCCCTTGTTCAACTTTTTAGCGGTCTCCAAGCTATATCCAAAGGGCTTCTCCACCACCAAACGCTTCCATCCATTATTTTGGGTGTTCATCCCGGCGTCGGATAGATTATGGGCTATAGTTTCGTACAAAGTGGGTGGCGTGGACAGGTAATAAATAATATTTCCAGAGGTGTTGTTTTTTTCTTTAAGTTGTTCCACGCGCTTTCTTAAAACCCCGTAATCAGTATCGTAACTATCCCCTAAATCCTCATAAAATAGCTTGTTCGCAAAATTCGTTATTTCACTCTCCTTAAGATCCTTGGTCTTTTCTTTTAAATAATCACTTTTATACACCACGCGGTCGCGAAACGCCTGATCGGAAAGGTCGCTCCTACTCACACCAAGTACTACAAAGTTTTCCGGTAATTGTTTGGCCAAGTATAAGTTAAACAAGGATGGCATCAGCTTTCTTGCTGTCAAATCACCCGATGCTCCAAAAATAACGAGCATCTGATTCTCAGTCTTTTTCATAGTATTTCAGGTTTCTGGCGAGTTATACGCATATTGACAGATTCATTCCAATATGATGTCAATATTTTTGAGCATGACGAATATAAGGTTTATTTTAGGTTCGTATTTCAATAAATCACAACCTTAGGGTTGTCTTAACAACAAAAGAAGAAGAAAAATATATAATGGCGGATACGTATGATTTTGGCCTTGTGGGCCTTGGGGTAATGGGACGTAATTTTATTTTGAATGTGGCCGACAACGGATTTACCGCATTCGGAAATGATTTGGATGAAGAAAAGGTAAGTGCATTGATCAAAGAAGGTGGTGATTCCAACAAAGTGAACGCCACTTCTGATGTAAAAACCTTTGTACAATCGTTGACAACTCCCCGAAAAATCATGTTGTTGGTACCTGCCGGAAAAATCGTGGACAGCGTGATCGAAGGGTTGTTGCCCCATTTGGACAAGGGCGATATTATTATTGATGGAGGAAATTCCTTTTACACCGATACCGACCGTCGCGAGGCCTATTTAAAAGAAAAAGGCATCAACTTTTTTGGCGCCGGCGTTTCCGGTGGGGCCGAAGGTGCCAGAAAGGGGCCCAGTATTATGCCTGGAGGTTCCAAGGAAGCCTACCAACATGTAAAGCCAATTTTTGAAGCCGTTTCTGCCAAATACAAAGGTGAGCCCTGTGTGGCCTATCTGGGACCAAAATCTGCGGGGAACTACGTAAAAATGGTACATAATGGCATCGAATACGGTTTGATGCAGTTGACCTCCGAGATTTATGACCTCCTAAAAAAAGCAGGCGGACTTACCAACGATGAGCTCCATAAAACATATTCGGAGTGGAATGAAGGGCGTTTACAATCCTTTTTAGTGGAAATCACTTCCGAAATATTTGATCAAAAAGATGATTTGACGGATAATGACCTTGTTGATATGATTCTGGACAAGGCAAAACAAAAGGGAACCGGAAAATGGACCTCACAAAACGCCATGGATTTGGGCATTCCGGTACCCACCATTGATATTGCAGTGAGTATGCGGGAAATATCCGCCCTAAAAGCAGAACGCATCAAAGCCGACGAGCTGTACGGTCGCCCTGTGCCCAATGCCGTGGACAAAGAGGATTTTACCGTAAAAGCGGAGCAAGCACTGTATTTTGCCTTCATCATTACGTATGCACAGGGAATGCACCAATTGGCCGATGCCTCCAAAGAATACGGTTATGAACTGGAATTGGGGGAAATTGCCAAAATATGGCGTGCAGGCTGTATTATCCGTGCCGCGTTGTTGGCCGATATCACCAAAGCCTATCAAACGGATAAAGATTTACAGAACCTCCTGCTATCGTCCTCTTTTGTGGAGAAAGTCCAAAGCACGGTCGATGCAGCAAGGGAATTGGTGAGTTATGGGGCGGCCAACGGCATCCCATTGCCAGGATTGTCCAACGCGCTTACCTATTTTGATGCCTATACCAGTAGCCGTTTGCCCTTGAACTTGATTCAGGCACAACGCGATTACTTTGGATCGCACACCTATGAGCGTTTGGACCGCGAAGGTATTTTCCATACCGAGTGGGAGAGGTAGAATCAAATCAAATGAAAAAAGTACTCTTTCTTCTAGCCTTCATCCTTAACCTTTTGACCCTAACAGCTCAAAAAGAACCCTACGTTATTTACAACGCCAAAGGAAAGAAGGTATCGTACAAAAAAATGCTCAAGACCCTTGAGAACAAGGATATGGTACTATTTGGGGAGCTGCACAACAATCCTATAGCGCATTGGCTGCAATATGAGCTTACGGCGGACCTGAATGCCAAAAGACCGCTTATCCTCGGTGCCGAAATGATCGAAACCGATAACCAAGATGAACTCAATGATTATTTATCGGGCAAGATAGACTACAAGGCATTGGATTCCACGGCACGGCTCTGGAAAAATCACAAAACCGATTATGCCCCCTTGGTGGACTTTGCCAAAGACAGTAATTTGGTTTTTGTGGCCTCCAATGTGCCCAGACGGTATGCCAGTATGGTGTACAACGGCGGATTTGAAGCCTTGGATTCACTCCCCGCTCAAGAAAAGGAATGGATTGCTCCCCTACCGATTGCGTTTGATCCGGAATTGCCCGGATACCAAAACATTCTTAAAATGATGGGCGATCACGGTAGCCCCACTTTGGTGATGGCCCAAGCTATCAAAGATGCGACCATGGCACATTTTATACTTCAAAATTATGAGGAGGGCTCATTGTTTTTGCATTATAACGGGGCTTACCATTCCAATGATTATGAAGGCATTCTTTGGTACCTCCAATTGGAGCGACCCGATTTAGAATATGGTACCATATCCACGGTTACACAAGAAAATGTGCATGACCTGGAGGAAGAAAATCGTAACGTGGCGGATTTTATCATCTGTGTAGATCAAAACATGACCACCACTTATTAACCCATCTTCTTCACCCCTCTATTATTTTTCAGTCTAGATTATCTGAAAATCAATTGAGAAGAATATAAAATCCTTATTTTTAAGTGTTTCAATCAAAACACGGCCGAACGCCCCTTCAATCGGTCAGTTTTTTTGGAGTTTCAAGCGTAATATGTCCAAATGGAACTATTTGAAAATTTAAAGGATTGGTTTACTAATGAAAGCCTCACCTCGAGCATACTTAAATACCTGGCTTGGGTTGTACTGATATTTATACTTATTGCATGGACACGACGGTGGATGAAGAAAAATCTTCATGATAATTCCGTTAAATACAAAGCGCAAAAAGCAATTCAGGTAATTGGCTACCTGTTTATTGTTTTGATCACCATCTCGTATTTTACCGGCAGTATTAGGGATTTTGGACTTGCCATGGGACTGCTCACCGCAGGAATTACGATTACCCTGCAAGAATTGATATTAAGTATTGCAGGCTCCTTCTATATCTTTTTTGTGCGAGTCTACAAACCTGGGGACCGAATAGAATTGAACGGCATTAAAGGTGATGTTATCGACATAGATAGCATGTACACCACCATGATGGAAATAGGGGAATGGGTTTCCAGCGACAATTACAGCGGGCGTATCGTTAAACTGAGCAATTCCTTTGTTTTTAAAGGACCGGTTTATAATTATTCCTCGGATTTCCCTTTTGTTTGGGATGAATTCAATTTACCCATCAGATATGGTTCCGATTTGGAGTTGGCCAAAAAAATCGTCATTACGGTTGCACAGGAAATGCTATCTGGATATGTACAAAGTTCCATAGCAGGATGGAAGGATGTGGTGAACAAATATTATATCGAAGATGCCCAGGTCAACCCCACACTTGCCATTACAATGACCGACAATTGGGTTCAGTTTAATTTAAGGTATATTGTAGACTATAAAAAAAGAAGGATTACCAAACATCTTCTTAATGAAGAAATTGGCAAAAGAATCCAAAAAACCAATGATAAGGTCATTTTGGCCTCGGCCACTTATGAAATTGTCAATATACCTACAGTCCATATCGATGAGACAAGAAATACCGATAAATCAGAATGATATAAAAAAAGATAACGTCTTCTAAAAACATGACCTTAAATACCAACCTTATGAAAAAATTACTCACCACCATGCTACTATTTGTAGCAACAAGTCCTTTACTATTTGGCCAAGTACAGTCCAATCTGGAATTGTTGGACATATTTAACATGGAATATGTTTCCGACCCACAGATTTCACCCGATGGTTCCAAAATCATCTATGTCCGAAATTTTAAGGATGTAATGACGGACAGAAATCTTTCCAATCTATGGATCATCAATTTTGATGGTTCCAACAACCGTCCATTGACCACGGGAAACCATAACGATTTTGCTCCAAAATGGTCGCACGATGGTACCAAAATCGTTTTTAAATCCAATATGGCAGATGATAAAATGAAGCTATACCTGATGTGGTTGGACACCAAGGAAACCATGGCCCTGACCAACACACCACAATCGCCAGGTGCTGTTTCGTGGTCTTATGATGACAGATATGTGGCCTTTAACATGTTTGTGCCTGAAGCCAATAAATCCATCATTAAAATGCCAGGCAAACCAGAAGGAGCGGAATGGAACAAACCACCCAAATACATTGACAAAATGAACTACCGTGGAGATGGTGCGGGATATTACAAAGGCGGTAACTCACAATTGTTCACGCTCCCTATCACTGGAGGTACACCGAAACAATTGACTTTTTCCGAGTTTGATCACGGGGGTCCCATTTGGGCCAAAGACAACAAGCATCTATATTTTAGCGCTAATTTTCATAAAGATGAGGAAATGGAGCCCGCAGACAGTGAAATCTACGCAATCAATGTAAATGATGGTGAAATCACCCCATTGACCAAACGCTATGGTCCCGATACCCACCCTGTTTTGTCTCCAGATGGTTCTAAAATTGCCTATTTGGGTTACGATGACCGTTTACAAGGCTATCAGATTACACAAATGTATATAATGAACACCGATGGATCTGGCTCCCAGTTGGTATCAGGTGATTTTGACCGCGATGTGGAGGATATGGCCTGGAACAGCAAAGGCAATGGGTTCTATTTCAGCTACACCGACCAAGGTGTGGGAAAATTAGCTTCCATGAGCCTATCAGGCAAAGTTGACGACATCACTAACGGATTGGGTGGATTATCATTGGGCAGACCTTACAACGCCGCTGGTTTTTCAGCCTCAAACAACAACAAATTTGCCTACACTCAGGGAGATACGAGTCATCCGTCCGATTTAGGTGCAGCAGATACGAGAAATAGCAAACGTTTGACCGCCGTGAACGACGACCTGTTCTCCTTTAAAAAATTGGGCGAAGTTGAAGAAATGTGGTGGGAGTCTTCCTATGATCAACGAAAAATACAAGGATGGGTGGTAACCCCGCCCGATTTTGACCCATCCAAAAAATATCCGATGATTCTTGAGATACACGGAGGACCGTTTACCAGTTATGGTGAAGTGTATTCCGCCGAAATCCAGGCCTATGCTGCCGAAGGTTATGTGGTGCTCTACACCAATCCCCGTGGAAGTACGAGCTACGGAGAGGAATTTGGAAACCTCATCCACCACGACTACCCCAACCATGATTATGAAGATTTGATGTCCGGTGTGGACGCCCTTTTAGAAAAAGGATACGTGGATGAAGACAACCTATTTGTTACTGGTGGTTCAGGTGGTGGCGTACTCACCGCTTGGATTGTGGGCAAAACAGACCGTTTTAAGGCCGCAGTGGTCGCCAAACCTGTGATCAACTGGACCAGTTTTGTGCTCTATGCCGATGGCGTGCAATTCTTCTCCAAATATTGGTTTGGTAAAAAGCCTTGGGAAGATCCAGAAAATTACAGGAGACGCTCACCCCTTACCTATGTGGGGAATGTGACCACTCCAACAATGCTTTTAACAGGGGAAGAAGATTACCGTACCCCGATTGCGGAATCTGAACAGTTTTATGCCGCGCTAAAACTGGAAAATGTGGAAACTGCCATGGTCAGGATTCCAGGTGCTTCGCATGGCATTGCCAATAAACCCAGCAATTTGATTGCCAAAATTGCAAGTGTGCTGGCATGGTTTGATAAGTATAAAGGAGACAAATAAATCAGACCAGGATGAAAAATACAATAGGCCTTCTAGCGATCTTGACCTTGTTTTCCTGTGGGGAAAAACAGGACAAGGTCGTTGTGGAGCCTGTCCAGATCCATGAAATTGATGTGGAAGCCGAGCTGGCCAAAATTGAACAAGTTCGAAAATCCTTTGAGCAAACGGTCAAGGAAAAACGTTACGGTGACTTGGGCAAATTCACAACCGAGGATATGATTTCGATAGGTCCGGGAAGCGAAGACTGGATTGCCTACAGAAAGTTGAGAGAACAACACGGAAACAAATTTCGATACGACAGTATTAAAATGAATCCCAAGGAAACCGTCATATTATCCGATACCATGGCCTATGATTTTGGTGTTAGCTCCATGTACTATACCGATGAGAACGGAACGGTCCACGAAATGGAGGACACCTTTTTGGTAATCATGAAAAAAACTGAAGATGGCGAATGGAAGTTACACAGGGAACTTGCATCGTCTTTGGTTGTTGAGTAAATCAGATATAGTTCCCCCGCACTTATAAGTACGTGTAAACAATCCATTAACTATATCATTATGAAACATCAATTCGTGACCAGTATTTCAGCATTACTGACCATTGTATTTGCGGCAAGTTGTGAGCAACCCGCAACTGAGGCCAAATCTGGGGAAGAATATTCCGCACAAATACAAAAGATCATTGAAGAGAAAAATGAAAAAATCCAAGGATTTTATGCTTCGGGCATGATCGACTCCGCTGCCGTGCATTTTGCTGATGACTGCATTCAGTTTATGCCCAACCAACCAGCCGTTGTTGGAATTGAGAACTATAAAGCTGCATGGAAACAAAACATCCAGTTTGGAAAATGGCAGTTGGACCTCAACACCCAAGAAGTAAAGGCCAGCGGTGATTTGGCGACTGAATACGGAAAATACACCATGACATTTACGCCAAACGAGACCTCTCCAATCCCCCCGATGGAAGATAAAGGAAACTATTTGGTGCTCTGGGAAAAAATGGATGGGGACTGGAAAATTGTCTGGGACGCACCTGTCACAGAGCTACCATTACCAGCACAAACTTCTGATTCAACAAGGGTGGAATAAAATTGCGGGGGGATAAAAACAAGAATGTCCGATGGAATATTTTAGAACGATTGACATATCAACAACAGAACAAAAAATACATAAGTATTTAACCTTGAGTAACTTAGATAAATTCAGTTCTGAAATCTTCAACTTGGAGGACCCACATGAAAATGAGGCGCAAATTGGCGGGATTTGGGGAGAATTCACTTTGATTCGCAACAAAATAAAAGGAGGATGCCGTTTTGCCCTACTGGAATGCCCCAATGCCCTATGTTGGACCATTACTACGGGATATCCTCCCGAACCAGAATCCATTGTCGTTCATTTGACCATCAATCGGTTGGAAAAAGAGCCAGAGTTTATTGAGGAAATCAAAGAGTTTTTAGATGATATGTGCCATAATCTGAAAAGGTTTTTTAACATGGATGAGCCTATTGAACAAGCGTAAATAGAGGGAATAGCGGCCTTACTCAATTACAAATCGAAACTGTCCCAAAGGTCCAAGTCCGATATCCAAATGGATATGGTGGTGGTGGATCGGAGACCAAGGCCATACATGTTGTATACCCGCTATCTATTTGCAGGATTGACCAGACCTTTTCATCCCTACACCAATTAAGATGTGGCATCCAACATTTCAAAAGGGGCATTCGTCAGATCACATCGTAGACCTCTTACTTTTTTTCTATTTTAACCACACTTCAACTCAACACAAGTATTGCTATTTACAGTAGTGTAACTTTCAAATACAATATAATGAGTACAAATTCAGATGTGGCCCACTTACTCGTGGAGGGAGTGGATAAGGGTAATCTTGATACGGTTAAACAAGCTTTGGGAAAGGGTGCCTCTCCAAACACAGTCTTTAACGCAGATTGGGGTTGGAATGTTCTGGATAGGGCCATTTATCTGGGAAACATTCCCATTATAGAAACCCTTCTTGAAGCTGGAGCGGAAGTCAACCATCTCGATGTCCAAAATGAAAACTGCCTCTTTAAAGCGATTGATTTGAACAACCTTGACCTTGTCAAAAAAATTGTGGAGAAGGGTGCGGAGGTAAACCAAGCATCGTTGGACCAAGGATTGACCCCCATTTGTATTTCATTGACCAATGGAAATCTTCCCATAACTGAATATTTGGTGAAGAACGGGGCAAAAGTCAATCCATTTGAACCAGACGGCAGTGTTCCTTTTTCACTTGTGATAGATAACGCCGAAGGAGATAAAGACCTTTCCCTTCTGATCGATTTTTTGATTGCTTCCGGTTTGGATATTAATGCGCAGGACCATAAAGGTTGGACCGCCCTTATGAAGACCACGGTAAAAGGAATGAAAAAGACCGCAAAACACCTTATTGAAAAAGGTTCCGATGTCAACCTACAAAACAGTTATGGCAACAAT
This sequence comes from Flagellimonas profundi, assembly GCF_017313275.1. GTDB lineage: Bacteria > Bacteroidota > Bacteroidia > Flavobacteriales > Flavobacteriaceae > Flagellimonas > Flagellimonas profundi. The sequence goes on from NZ_JAFLNM010000001.1 coordinate 1,430,777, forward strand.
GCCATATTTGAAGCGGCACGTAAAGATGATTCTGAATTTCTTGAATTGGTATTGGCTGCAGGAGGTGATCCTGAAAATTCGCTTCCCTCTGGATTTTCACCTTTGATGGTCGCCTGCAAAGAAGGGCGTCTAAAAACCAGCGAATTGTTGGTGAACGCAGGGGCCAAAGTGAACAAAAAAGATGGTGTGGGCTTGACTCCATTAATGTACGCCGCCACCACCAATGTAGCTATTGTTAAGGTCCTTATCAAAAGTGAGGCTGATATCAAGGCCACCTGCAATGAGGGTAAAACAGCACTTGATTATGCCAGGGAATTTCATAATAAGGAGGCCTACAATGAATTGATGAAATCAAAAGAGTAGCCCTTGTATCATTTTTCTTTTATGAAGAAAACCCATTTTACAGTTGTAAAATGGGCTTTCATTTTGGGTAAATCAATAGCCAAGACAGTAGGTAAAACTATTGATCTGGGACTTAATTCCAGCCACCGCCCAAGGCTCGGTACATATTTACCTGGGCCAATAGCTGGTCCTTTTTGGTCTCTACCAATTCCATTCGGGATTCCAAGGCCTCACGCTGTGCCAAAAGCACCTCAATATATTCCACCCTTGCGGATTGGAACAAACGCGTTGAAAGTTCTATGGATTCCGTTAAGGCCTGTACTTGACCATCTTTCAATTCATAGCTCTTTTTCAGGTTATCGATATTGGACAACTGGTTAGCCACCTCGATATACGCATTCAAAATAGCCTTTTCATATTCGTAAACCGCCTGCAATTGTCTGTCCGTAGCATTCTTGTACTGAGCCTTGATCGCATTTCTATTGATCAAGGGAGCTACCATATCACCAATGGCCGAATACAAAACGGATTCTGGTGTGGTGGTAAGGTATTTGGTATCGAATGCTTCAAGCCCCAAACCTGCTTTAATGGTAAACTGTGGGTAAAAACTGGCCTTAGCCGCCTTAGTGTCCAATTTTGCTGCTGCCAATTCAAACTCGGCACTGCGCACATCGGGGCGGTTTTGCAACAACTGCGAAGGTATTCCTGCATAGATCGTATCAATGGACCTGTCGATAAAATTATCGGATGTCCTTGGAATATGCTGTGGTGAGCTACCGATCAAAAAGTTCAATCGGTTTTCCACCTCTACAATTTGCTGTTGGATCTCATATTTATGGCTCTGGTTTTTCATCACCTCTGCCTGAAAACGCTTAACGGCCAACTCTGTGGCGCGAGCGGCTTGTTTTTGGAGTTTTACCATCCGCAAGGCGTTCTGCTGAATCTCCAAGTTTTGATCAATAATGGCCATTTGGTTATCCAAGGCCATCAGTTCGTAATAGGAATCAGCGATTTCCGCTACTAGATTGGTCACCATGAAGTTCTTGCCCTCTACGCTGGACAAATATTCATAAACAGCTGCTTTTTTCTCGTTGCGCAACTTTTTCCAGACATCGAGCTCCCAAGTGGCAAAGGCCCCGACCATATAATTGGTCAGGGGTTCGGGGAACTCTTCGCCTTCCTTCACCTCCAGGTTTTTTTCCACAGCTCCATTTCGGGTATACTCACCTACTTTTTCTACCTCGGCGCCTGCCTGCAGGTTAACAAAGGGCAAATACTCCCCTTTTTTGGCCTGGATCCTATTTTTGGCCATATCCACTTGCTGCAACATAATGTTCAGTTCCTGGTTTTTCACTAGGGCCGAATCGATCAATGCAATTAAATTAGGGTCCTTAAAGAATTCTCTCCATTCCACAAGTCCCGTATTAATGGTATCTGTGGATTGGTTTTGATAATTCTCGGGGACAGATACGTTCTCCTCCCTTATCCCACGGGTGGGCACACAGGAATAAAGGGCCACCATCGCAATCATTCCAATTAATAGTGATTTTCTATGCTTCATCTTGGTTGCCTTTTTTATTCTTCTTTCCATTTTTTGGCGTCGTTATTTTTTTCAAACGTTTATTCATCAAACGAAGACGGGCGCGCAACTTGAACACGGTGTCGTTTTGTCTAAAAAATTCTTCTGAAATCGGTTCATCATGCTCGTCCTTAATAAGGCTCTTGCCATCGGCCATTTTGGCGAACACATAATAAAGGCCCGGTATCAACAATACTCCGAATATGGTACCTATAAGCATACCGCCCAAGGCAGAACCTCCAATGGTACGGTTACCTATCGCACCCGCCCCAGTGGCCACAACCAATGGAATCAGACCAGCTATAAAGGCAAACGAAGTCATTAAAATAGGTCTAAAACGTTGCTTGGAACCTTCGATGGCCGCCTCGAGAATGGTTGAGCCCTGCCGGTGTTTTTGAACGGCGAACTCAACGATCAATACCGCATTCTTACCTAAAAGACCCACCAACATGATCATACCGATTTGAGCATATACATCATTGGAAAGACCCATGAGCTTTAATAAAAAGAAGGACCCGAAAACCCCCACGGGAAGAGACAGGATCACCGCCAACGGCAGCAAGAAGCTCTCATATTGGGCAGCCAACACCAAATAGACGAAAATCAATACCACAATAAAAATGTATATAGATTCATTTCCGCGCTGGGCTTCATCAAAAGAAAGGCCTTCCCAGGCAATATCATATCCTCTGGGCAACGTCTGTTCAGCCACTTCTTTTATGGCATCAATGGCATCACCACTGGTATATCCTTTGGCAGGTAATCCCCTTATGGCTGCAGAGTTATAAAGGTTGTAACGAGTCACCTCGTTTGGGCCAAGCCTCTTTTCCATGGACATGAATGCGGAATATGGAACCATCTCTCCTTCTTCATTCTTCACAAAGAGCTTTTCCAGATCGGATGGCATACCACGATACTCCGGTGCGGCTTGGGTATATACTTTAAAGAATCGTCCAAAACGGATAAAACCCTGTTCGTACGTACTACCTATTAAAATATTGAGGTTTTCCATGGCTTTTCCTATGGAGACACCTTTCTGCATGGCCGCTTTATTATTGATTTTCAACTCGTACTGAGGATAATTTGCGGCATAAAAGGTGAATAGGCCTGCCAACTCCTTACGTTCACGCAAGGCATCCATGAAATCGTTATTGATTTTTTCGAATTCATGGTAATCCGTACTATTGGTCTTATCCAATAAGCGCATAGCAAAACCACCCGATGAACCAAAACCGGGAACCGCTGGCGGTTCAAAATATTCAATGATAGCTCCCAGGTCCTTGGTCTCCTCTTCCAGTTCTTCCATAATCTCATGAACGGAATGTTCCCGTTGCGACCACGGTTTTAAGTTGATGAGACAGGTACCTGCGTTGGAACCACGACCTTCGGTCATGATCTCGTATCCAGCCAAAGAAGAAACGGACTCCACACCTTCGGTCTCCTCACAAATGGCCTGAAGTTTTCTGGCCACCTCGTTGGTTCGTTCCAAAGTTGCTCCTGGAGGCGTCTGGATGATGGCATAAATCATCCCTTGGTCTTCATTGGGAATAAATCCTGCCGGCAACACTTGGTTGGTAAAGAAAATACCGGCACAAAATGCCAGCAATAATCCAAATGTTACCACTCTACGGTTAACAATCTTGTTCAATACACCTACATATCGTCCGGTAAGTTTTTCGAACCTACCGTTAAACCAATCAATAAATCGATTTACCGGTGACTTTCTTCGTGATTTTCCATGTGTGTTCTTCAACATCATTGCACATAGCACCGGGGTCAAAGTAAGTGCCACAATAGCGGAAATAACAATGGACCCGGCCATGGTTATGGAAAACTGTCGGTAGAATACCCCAACAGGCCCGGTCATGAACGAAATAGGTATAAACACTGAGGTCATTACCAAGGTAATCGCAATAATTGCCCCACCTATCTCACCCAAAACTTCATAAGATGCCTTATAAGGGGTAAGGTTTTCCTCTTCCATTTTTACATGGACTGCCTCTACCACTACAATAGCGTTGTCCACCACAATACCAATGGCCAATACCAAGGCAAAAAGTGTTATCAAATTGATGGACAGTCCGAAAAGTTGCATTACAAAGAATGCACCGATCAGGGAAACGGGAACCGCAATGATCGGGATCAAGGTCGATCGCCAATCCCCCAAGAAAAGGAATACCACAATGGCCACCAAGATAAAAGCATCTCGCAGGGTATGCAATACTTGGTCTATTGAGGCATCCAAGAAGTTGGATACATCATAACTGATCTTGTAATCGATCCCAGGAGGCATTTCTGCTTCCAGTTCGGTCAATTTTTCTTTTACCGATTTGATGACATCACTCCCGTTACTACCAAAGGTCTGTTTTAATACTATGGATGCCGATGGTTTTCCATCCAAATTGGAATAGATATCAAAAAATTCACTTCCGAGTTCTACATCGGCTACATCGCCAAGTTTTAGGATTTCCCCGTCCTCATTGGCTTTAATAATAATGTCCTTGTACTGTTGAGGTTCGTTGTACCTGTTCTGGTACACCAGAACATATTCCAAGGATTGTGCTTTTTTACCCGAGCTTCTTCCCAAACGTCCAGGTCTGGCCAAGATGCTCTGTTCGTCCATGGCCTCCAATACGTCTTCAGCAGAAATCTTATAAGCACGCATTCTGTCCGGCTTGAGCCAAACCCGCATGGCAAACTTTCGACTACCCAGAATTTTGGCACTGGCTATACCATTTATCCGCTGAATTTCGGGAATCATTTTGGTGTAGGCGTAGTTATACAGGAATTTTTCGTCATTGTTCTTGGCATCGCTGTACAGGTTTACATACATCAACATACTGGGCTGTACCGGGGTTATAACCACCCCTTCCCGCTGAACCAGCTCGGGCAATAAGGGCATTACCTGATCCACACGTGTCTTTACCCGTACGACGGCCTGGTTGGGGTCGGTACCCGGTTCAAAAATTACACGTAAAGTCCCTTCACCAGCACTGGTGGCATCGGAAGCTATGTACCGCATCCCCTGCACCCCATTAATGGAAGTCTCCAATGGAATTAAAGTTGAATTCACCAATACATCGGCACTTGCCCCTGGGTAGGCGATAAAAATATTTACCGTGGTAGGTGCGATCTGAGGAAACTGCGAAATGGGCAGTTGTTTTATGGCCAACATTCCCGTAAAAACTATTATGACCGAAATCACAATGGCCAACACAGGTCTGTGTATAAATTTTTTAAACATACTAACTAAGAATTATGGGGTTGTTACTCAGTGTACAACTCAAGATTGGACAGTACAGATTCCGGTTTCTCAAAATCGAAATGGATTTTTTCACCGCTTTTAACCATACGGATACCCTCCAAGAGCACCTTGTCGTTTAACGAGAGCCCTTTTTCTACCACAAATAGATGTGGCAATTCAGCACCTACTTCAATTTCGCGCTGCTGTACGGTATCGTTCTCATCAACAACAAACACGTATTTTTTGTCCAACACCTCAAAAGTTGCCTTTTGCGGTATAAGCATGGCCTTGTCCAACGGAACTTTCATTAAAATACTTCCTGTTTCCCCATGTCTTAAAATGCCATCAGGATTGGAGAAGGTGGCCCTAAAGGCTATGTTCCCTGTTTCGTGGTTGAATTCACCTTCAATGGTTTCAACAATACCGGGTTGATCGAACTTTTTATTGTTGGCCATTAAAAGCTCCACTTCTTGCTTTTCATTCTTTTTGGCACTGGTGATATAATCGAGGTACTCGGCCTCCGGCACATTAAAATAGACCCACATTTTGGAGTTGTCGGATAGTGTGGTCAACAGTTCACCTTCATCCAAAAGACTTCCTTCCCTTGCTTCCAAATGATCCATTATCCCATCAAATGGAGCACGGATATCCGTAAACCCTAAATGGGTCTCTGCCAAACTAACTTCCGCTTTGGCCCTATCGTATTCAGCTTTGGCCATGGCAAGTTCATTGGCAGATACCACATTGCCATCGGCCAACAGTTTTGTGTTTTTATATTCTATTTCGGCCACTTCGGCTTCCGCTTTTGCTTTTTGAAGGTCGGCCTGGTATACATTGGGCATAATATGGAACATCTGCTGCCCCTTGTTTACATGTTGCCCTTCATCCACATAAATATGTTGCAAGTATCCTTTTTCAAGGGCTCTTAGCTCAATGTGTCTAATGGAATGGATTTGACATACATAGTCCTTGGTAATTGAAGTATCCTTTTGAATTGGACTTGACACGAGGTATTTGGTTTCTTCCTTGTTTTCGTGTTCCTTGGATTCGCAGCTTGCATAGCACATTACTACAAGCAAGCCGATGAAGATGGAAAATCTCCTCATAGTTTTACTGTTTAAAAATGGTTTGAATTAATCAAGGGAAGTCCGAATCCACATAAAGGGACCTGCCCTTGGCTATTGATTTTTACCCAAAGGGTTGTAGAAAGTTGCAAAGGGGCTATTACCTCTTCGCAAAAAAGAAAATTCTAGATTCGGAATACCTGAAACCTAACATACTTCTTTACAGGAGAAGATAATTTGGGATGGGAAAGCCCAAAATTTGAGTTAGATTCCAAAAAGAGTTGCCCCCAAGAGGCAATTAAACTGGCAGTAAAAGTGCTGCCATGTTCTATTGAAAAACTGTGTGAAGCCAATTCTTCCTCACGTTCTTCTTGCTCTTCAACATCTATTTCGGCACAGTGCCTTTTCTCCAATCCCAATTGGAGCGTGTTGAAGGTCGCTGAGGAATGTTGATCATCTAAGTTTTGAAGATAGCAGGCATCGTTCGCAACTGAAGTTTCTTGCGAATCCGCATACAAATTGATGAATCCTCCCAACATTAAGATCAGGAAAGGAAACAGATATTTTGAAAAAGCCTTCTTCATTTCGGGGAACAAAACTATATCACCCAAATTTCTCCAACAAATCGAAGTTGTTAATTATGGTTAAATTTTATTTATTGGCTATTTTTCTTGATGAAAATTTTGTAGACACGGCGAAAAATTTTGTTTATCATAAAATGAAAATTCAGGAAATGATGGATTTTACCTTGGAAAAGTAACCTCAAATAGAAAATTGAAGCGTCAGACACACCTGAAACCGTTTATATTTTATCTTCGTTATTCCTGAAAAACAATTGTTCCGCTATGAAAATTCGTTTTTTCATTATTTTTTTGGCTAGCCTTGTTTCTTCAACGGCATGTAAAGAGAATAAAAAGGAGGATACCGCCTTGGGAATGGAGACCTTCCGTCCCGTGTCCATTGATGGGAATTACACAATTGATATCCCAAAGTTTATGACAGGAACCACAGGTTTGAACGAAGAAGCCTCTTTACAGTTCCAAAGTCTGATCAAAGAAGCCTACCTCTTGGTAATTGACGAGCCCAAAGCTGGTTTTGAAGAAGTATATCGCGACTTGGGACAGTATGATGATGAACTATCTATAATTCAGAACTACAGGGTCGCAAGATTACAGTTACTATCCCGCGGAGCCAAAATCAATACTAAATCCCAACCAGAGCCTTTAACAATAAACGGTTTGGATGCTGAAACCATGGAATTGGATGCCTTTATTGATGGCGTACCGAACGAAATCTCTTATTTTCTGACCTTTATAGAAGGGGATGACAGGGTATATATGGTGATGGGCTGGACCTTGAAAAACAAAAAAGCAGAACATAAAAAAACCTTTAAAACGATTGCCGAATCTTTTCAATTGATTGATTAGAAAATCGCTTTAAAGGTCTGTATGCTATTGATGCAGCCTACTTGCTCAAGTACATCTTTCTTCTGGCGTACAAGTTGTAGAACTCATCATCTTTTAAGCTATCAATGAACAGAATGCTCTCGCCCGTACTCTTCATTTCTGGCCCCAGGTTTTTGTTTACATTAGGGAACTTGTTAAAGGAGAACACAGGCTGTTTGATGGCGTATCCATCCAAATGTGGGTTAAAATCAAAATCCTTGATTTTTTTATCGCCCAACATTACTTTGGTGGCGTAGTTTACATAAGGTTCTTTGTATGCTTTCGCAATAAATGGAACCGTACGCGACGCCCTGGGATTGGCCTCGATAATGTAAACGATGTCATCCTTGACCGCAAATTGAATGTTGATCAAACCAACGGTATTGAGTGCCAAAGCAATCTTTTTGGTGTGGTCCTTTATCTGCTGCAATACAAATTCACCTAAGTTAAATGGTGGCAAGGTTGCATTGGAGTCACCGGAGTGAATTCCGCAAGGTTCAATGTGTTCCATGATTCCGATAATGTACACATCCTCACCATCACAAATGGCATCCGCCTCAGCTTCAATGGCACCATCCAAGTAGTGATCTAAAAGCAACTTGTTGTTCGGTATCTTACGCAGCAAATCCACGACATGGGCTTCCAACTCCTCTTTGTTGATCACAATTTTCATTCCTTGTCCACCCAACACATAAGATGGTCTTACCAACAATGGGAATTTCAATTCTTCTGCCAAATCCAAAGCTTCATCTGCAGTTTCTGCCACACCAAATTTCGGGTAAGGAATATTATTGTCCTTCAACAAGGTTGAGAAACTACCTCTGTCCTCAGCCAAATCAAGCGATTGGAAGCTAGTCCCAATAATATTTATTCCGTATTTATCCAGTTTTTCAGCCAACTTTAATGCAGTCTGTCCTCCCAACTGCACAATAACCCCCTCTGGTTTTTCGTGAAGGATAATGTCGTAAATATGCTCCCAGAATACGGGCTCAAAATAAAGTTTGTCCGCTGTATCAAAATCCGTGGAAACGGTTTCCGGGTTACAGTTGATCATAATAGTTTCGTAACCGCACTCGGCCGCAGCTAAAACACCGTGTACACAGCAGTAATCAAACTCGATTCCCTGTCCGATCCGGTTAGGACCAGAGCCCAATACCACAACTTTTTTCTTATCCGTCACCACACTATCGTTGGCGACATAGCGCTCACCATCGGGTGTCTCTATTTCTTCTTCAAAAGTGGAATAGTAGTACGGAGTTACCGCTTTAAATTCGGCGGCACAAGTATCAACCAACTTATACACTCGGTTGATCTTCAAATCCATACGCTTGCTGTGCACCTCGCTCTCCCAACAATCCAACATATGGGCGATTTGTCTGTCGGCAAAACCTTTTTGTTTGGCTTCCAACAACAAGGCTTTTGGCAAACTTTCTATGGTGTATTTTGATATTTCCATCTCCAAGAAGTGCAGTTCCTCGTATTGTTTTAGGAACCACATATCTATCTTGGTGATTTCGTGGATGCGTTTTAATGGAATTCCAAGTTGTATGGCATCGTAGATAACGAATACCCTGTCCCAACTTGGCACCCTTAATTTTTCCATGATGGTCTCATAATCCTTGTAACCCTTACCATCGGCACCCAGTCCATTCCGTTTGATTTCAAGGGATTGTGTGGCTTTGTGTAAGGCCTCTTGGAACGACCTTCCAATACCCATTACTTCTCCTACGGACTTCATCTGAAGACCAAGGGTTCTGTCAGAACCTTCGAACTTATCAAAGTTCCAACGTGGTATTTTTACGATAACGTAGTCCAAAGTAGGCTCAAACAGGGCTGATGTGGACTTGGTAATCTGGTTGTCCAACTCGTCCAAGGTATAACCAATCGCCAATTTGGCCGCTATTTTTGCAATCGGATATCCGGTAGCTTTGGAGGCCAATGCAGAGGATCGGGAAACCCTGGGGTTGATTTCGATGGCGATAATATCTTCTTTTTCGTCCGGGCTTACGGCAAACTGTACGTTACATCCACCTGCGAAGTCCCCTATACTACGCATCATATGGATGGCCATATCCCTCATTCTTTGGAACGTCCTGTCGGACAAGGTCATTGCCGGTGCAACGGTGATGGAATCCCCTGTGTGGATTCCCATAGGGTCCATGTTCTCTATGGTACAAATGATCACCACATTGTCGTTCTTGTCACGTAACAACTCCAACTCATATTCCTTCCAGCCCATCAAGGCCTTGTCAATCATTACCTCGTGGATGGGAGAAACCTCCAAACCGTGGCTCAACATATCATCAAACTCTGCCGGGTCATGTACAATGGCCGCTCCTGCCCCACCCAGTGTAAAGGAAGCCCTGATCACCAATGGAAACCCAAACTCCTGGGCAATTTCCTTTCCTTTTAAGAAGGATGTCGCAGAAGCCTGTGGTGGCATTCCTATTCCTATTTTGAGCATTAACTCCCTAAACTTCTCGCGGTCTTCTGTAATGTTGATGGCGTCGATGTCCACCCCTATGATCTCCACTCCAAAATCTTCCCAGATGCCTTTGTCGTCAGCTTCGATACAAAGGTTCAATGCTGTTTGTCCACCCATGGTTGGCAATACTGCATCAATATTTGGGTGTTTTTGTAGTATTTCTACAATCGACTTGGTTGTCAACGGTTTTAGATAAACATGGTCTGCCATGGCAGGGTCCGTCATAATTGTAGCGGGGTTACTGTTTATCAAAATGGTTTCGATACCATCTTCCCGGAGGGAGCGAAGCGCTTGGGAACCAGAATAATCGAACTCACATGCCTGGCCGATGATGATCGGACCAGAACCAATAATCAAAATGGAATTTAAATCTTTTCTTTTGGGCATTTTCTATAGGGGTTTCTCGGTTATCTCCTTATATGTCAAAAAAAAGGTGTTACTGGAAAAGTAACACCTTTAATTTAAATAATAAATACTATCATTATTTTTTATGTCTTGGCTCAGAGGAAACAGTTAATCTTTTTCTTCCTTTGGCTCTTCTTCTCGCAAGAACTTTTCTACCATTGGCAGTCGCCATGCGCTCCCTAAAACCATGCTTGTTTCTTCTCTTCCTTTTGGATGGTTGATACGTTCTTTTCATTTCCGAACTGTTTTATGGATTTTGTTGATGGGAAATTAAACTTCCCTAAAAAATTCTGGGCGCAAATATACGAAGACTTTTTACTTTGGCAAGCCCAAACTTAAAATATTTAATTAACTTTTTAGTACTTTTGCCAGCGCTAAACTAAAGGTAAAAATCACTAGACAATATGTTCAATAAAAATATCAAGCTCGTTATTGCAGTTCTTATCATTGCTTATGCCGTTTACCAATTTGTAGAAGGCAACATAGGCAACGGAATCGCATTGATCTTGCTCTCCCTCGTTTTCATTTTTCTATACTTTAGGAATGAGTTTATCCTTTTGGCATTTCTTAAAATGAGAAAGCAGGATCTGGAAGGAGTGCAGGCTTGGCTTGATAAAATAAAGAACCCGGAGTCCGCTTTGATCAAAAAACAAGTGGGATACTATAACTATTTACACGGTATCATCTACTCACAGAAAAACCTGACACAGGCCGAAAAATTCTTTAAAAAGGCCTTAAAATATGGCTTGACCATGGATTATGATGTGGCCATGGCCAAATTGAGCCTGGCGGGCATCGCTATGCAAAAGCGTAGAAAGCGTGAAGCGACCCAATTGTTGAAGGAGGCCAAGAAACTGGATAAGAACAACATGCTTACCGACCAGATCAAGATGATGCAGCAGCAGATGAAGAAGATTTGATCATTCTTCACTCCTTGTAACTCACTTTTCTTTGTAATTGATCTAAGTCCCCATCCCTAATCACCCCATTGGTCAATTATTGGAAGGAATATAGCCAGAAAAAAACTAACTTCACTTAGCTGACCAATCTGGTTCGGCATCGTTCGCTATAAAATTTCCATAAATCATCAAGCGAAACAAAAAAGCTTCTTCATTTTTCATTAAGAATATTATAGAACCTCAATTGGTCTTATAAACACATCATATAAGCTGTAATGGCATCTTTCTCCTCTTTGGTCAAGCCCAACTCGAGTACTATGTTGAAAAACTCGGTGGCATCGTCCAAAGTAGGCAATCTATCATCATGAAGATAAGGTGGCGAATCTTTAATCCCTCTCAAAGGAAAGGTTTTAATCGGTCCTTCTGGCCGACCTTTATAAAAACGCTCTACCTTTAAATCGTGCATATAATCATCAACAAAAGCGGGACCATAATGGCATTGAACACATTTGGCCTTCCCACGGAACAACTCTTGCCCCAACAGTTCTTGTTTGGTGGATTTTTCTGGAATCAAGTTCCCCATACCGTCAAGTTTAGGAGCCGGTGGAAAATCAAGGATAGAATTAAAATCCCCCATACGATTGGTAACTTCTCGCTTTTGACTGCGCGGACCAATATGCTGCTGCATGCCTGGATCACCATCAAAATATTCCTCAACCTCCGCAAAGTGGTCCATACTGCGAATAGATCTTTTAGAGGATAACTGCATTAAATTGTAATTTCCGCGCATGGTCGGGGTTCCCACTCTTAATCTCGCCAAGTTCGGACGACTGTCCGGACCTAGTTCAAAAGCACCATTGGTATGCCCGTTCACGTGACACGAGAAACAGGATACCCCTGCACTGGGAGCCTCAGTTACCCTATGTGTCGTATGGTTGAACCATGTGGTTGGAGATGGACGCAACAATTCCTTTAATCCCTCCATTTGTTCTGGAGTGAGAAGACCATTGAAAATCTCATAATAATTGGCAATGGTTACCTCCCTGCCCTTGGTAACATCGCCCAACTCCCTGTGTGTTGTCAAAAACATTGGGGGCGGAAACTCGGGAAGGTATTCCACTGGGAAATCATGGTCCATATCGATTCTTACATGCTCTGGATGGGCCTCGTTCCAATTGTCTGGAAATACCATATGGGCGGTGGACGCCAGCGGATGGGCCAAAGGTTTAAAAGGGAACAAATCCCTTTCCCTTATCTCCCGGGCCGTAAGTTCGGACAGTTCCTCAAAGGACTTAACTCCCTTAGGTAACCTGGCAATTGGGCCTTTCATGATCGGATTTCTTCCACCCGACATGAATTTGCCCTCATGTACCTCACCGTTGAAATCGTAACGTGAGTCCATGTATTCCCTCACATCTGCCATAAGTTCCGGCTTCTGTTTTTTATTGAAGGCCAACCACTCTTCCCACGACATGCGTAAATCAGGGGTTGTGAAGGATGTTTTTCCCTTGCCACCGTATCGCCAAAGATCAAATGGGGTACGCTCTCCTTTTTTTACATCAGGAAATGGCAATAGTGAATCAACATGGCTTGGACCTAGTTCATAATCCGGTTCTACATAATCCGAAATCACCACTCCGGGGGATTGTAGCAAGTGCAACTGGTTATTTACTACCTGAAAACCAACCAAAAGCAGCCCTGCAACAAGACAAATGGCAATAATTCTTTTCTTCATAATTTTTGTTCCCTAAAATTTCAAGTGCCTAAGTATACTAATTTTCTTAAAAAAATCATAAAATCACCCAAGGCAGTTTTAACTCAAAGAACTTTAATGTGATTATGATAAAATTTTAACGCCCATTTCCCTGAATTCTTAATAGGGCAATAACCATTGTTCTCTCTCATCCACTAAAAATCATGGAATTCATGTTTAGGTAATCGTGGTATAGCTACATTTGTGAACGTTTATATTTTATGCTGCATATTTATGTACTATCCGCTATGCCTTAATGGTGCCAAAATCCACCCATTATTTGGTAATTTCCTAAAAGGAGAACCCTACATCTTTGATTTTTCATCCAATAACCCAAAAACACTGGAATACAACCTTTTCGATTTCGCAGAGTTCAACGATATGGTTTTTAATGAGTTGGATGGCTCATCCCACCAATGGGGCATTGGCAGATACTTGGAAGAACGGAAAACGCTGCTAAGGGCCTACCCCAATATTATTGAAGAAAAACGGTATTATCACCTCGGATTGGATATTATAGTACCTTACGATACCCCCATGTTTTCCCCTTTGGACGCCGAAGTCTATAAAACGGGCAAAGAAACTACTGTTGGCAATTACGGCGGATATATTATCCTAAAACATAGTGTCAACGGAGTGGTCTTCTTTTCTTTATACGGACACCTGAAAACGCCCCTTCCGGTAAATTCTGGTGACAAGATAAAGGCGGGTCAAAAGTTTGCATATATAGGACAAGAAAGTGATAGCGGTGGTTGGTTTTGCCACGTGCACCTGCAAATTCTCACCCAACAAGCCATTGATGATGGTTATGCCGATTGGGGATACATTTCTCCGGCATTACTGCCAAAGGTGGAAACATATTTTCCTTCGCCTTACTTTCTGTTCAAATACTAAAAGAAGGTTACCTAAGATCCTATTTCCCCGTACTGGCCCTATCGGATAACACCCTATGTTTTGAGAACTGGGGCGCAACCATTTAGTGGTATAAATTCATACAAAGTATAATTCCGCCAATTGATATAGGTCATTCGTCAATTCATTATGCTGCTCTATGGCCAAATCCATTAGCTTCACTGTTATCCAAATTCAATTCAATCATGCTAAACAATAATTTAGTAAAAGTGCTATCCAAGGTCTACAGGTATGAGAATTCCGAGTATGATTTTGATAAGAAAATTGACGTATATCAAATCCCCGACAGCCTATCAAATGAACAAAAAGAACTCCTGAAAGCCAGTAATTTTGAACTCAACCGAGTAAGAGAGCATAATCATGATAACGTTATAAAAGAACTAAAAGGCATTGTAGAGAATGCCCATCTGGAATATATTGTTTCCAATATGTTCATAAAAGCTGTAGGGTCAGGTTTTAACAGGGGCATACAATCTATTTTCAGTTATTATTTTGCCCAAAACATGCCTCTTCATGATTTTGATCTATTGACCAGAAAAGGATATCGAACCGAAAATACCTGCAAGATCTGTGGTATAAATAAAAAGATGTGGCATAATGACAGTGAAAATCTATATGATCTATATATCGGATATTGTAGGTTTGGTGGTTATGCCGAGATGCTTTTAGACCTGAAAGAAGTATTGACTTTTAAAAATATTACAGCTACCGATAACGAAAAAAGTGTTTTTTTAAAAGTTATTGAAATTATTGAAAACGCTCCGAATGATGAAACACCCTCTAAATTGATAAAGCGTTTAGCTAAAGAAAAATGTCTGCCGGGAAGCAACAATACTTCCCGTGTTTGGATTGTGAAATGCCTCGCCGAATTAGGCATACTCAAAAATCGATACGATGCCAATTACAGTATTATGAATCCATTTATCCATTATGAACAAAAGTTGGAATGGGAGTTGGATATTCACAAAAACTCTCCGTCAAGAGCAGAAGTGGAATTTCCGATTTCTGCATGGAGGGGAAAACTAGGTGTCAACAGAGATTATGTAGAAAAAATTATGGCTAATGCCAAAACTAGATAAAACTATGGAAAATGGAACGTACCTTACACGACCCTTTGTCCATAATACAAATCTTAAAGGTTAAAACAGTGTAGCCGAGCTGGCTTTAACAGGAGGAAACTTCCAATATCGAAACAAGTCCACATTAAAGCAGCTATGTCACCTCTCCAGTTTACAGAACCCTTCCTACTTACCCGTACTACCTACACGATAATACCCTTTGTTCGGGATTTCGATGGTGTATTTTTTACGGGAAGCATTGTTCAAATGCGGTTCGCGCAACCAAGGGTTATGGCGCTTCAAAACTTTGTAGTTGATTTCATAGAGCGCTGCAAAATCGGCCCAGTTGGTAACGGCGGTATCTACCTCAACGGTAAAGGTGGGCACTTTTTTGTACATGTCATCCTCTTCCAACTGGAAACCATATTTGTCGCGGTCGGATAGAATTTCTTTTATGGCCAGAATACGGAACACATAGCGCCCTGTCTCTTGCCCCAATAGCAAATCGTAATAATCATCCACTTGCTGAATGTCCATGTATTTTTGAATTCCCGCTGGACCTGCATTGTAAGCGGCAGCGGTCAATGTCCAGCTGCCAAAACGATCTTTCCATTTGTTTAGGTAATCGCAGGCTACTTGGGTGGCTTTTTCCACGTGGTAACGTTCATCTACATTGTCGTTCACTTCAAGGCCATATTCCCTTCCTGTTCCTCGCATAATCTGCCAAAAACCAGTGGCTCCAGCGGGCGATACCACATTTTGAAGACCACTCTCCGCAACGGCCAAGTATTTAAAATCATCGGGGATACCGTTCTTTTTAAGAATTGGTTCAATGATCGGGAAGTATTTGTTGGCCCTTTTCATTAACAAAAGTGCATTGGACTGCCAATAGGTATTCACCAAAAACTCACGGTCCACACGCTCCATGATCTCTGGATCTTCTTGCGGAACAGCTTCACCAGCAAAATTCAGGTCCTCTGGTATCTCTATAGCACTAATCTGATAGGTATCCGCTACATTCTTATCCGTTGTTTCAGATTCAGACCCATTTACAGTAGGTTGTTCCTCTTCATTCGACTGCACGGCAAAAATTAACGTGCTCACTATGGCGATCAATCCAATAAATGCCAAAATGTTCTTCATCTGTTTCATGTCTTCCTTATTTATATTAATGTAAAGATACTATTATATAGACGAAATTATTCCAAAATAATTGTGGGCAAGTTCTCATTGAACCATCGAGCGCGATGAATGATCATGGTGTGGGTCCCATTTTTTACGGGGATGCAATCTTTAATGTTGGTTATCGGGAAAACAGCGTCGCGTTCTCCTTGAATGTGCACGATATGCTCTGCTGGAACCTCCTGGTCCCAATTCACAATCTGGTCTATGGACCAATCAATATAACATTTATCACGAATGGATAAATACTTTTCATACAAGTGCAATCGCTTGGTCACCGTTTCTCCAAAGGCGTATTTAGCCAACAGTTCCACATTGTTCACTAACCCAGTGGGCAATAATTTGTGTGCTTTGGTGTATTTGGCAAAAATCATTCTTTTCGGCAATTCGTGCTTGCTTTTTACGGATGACACCACAATAACTTTCTTCACTGGTATAATTTTGGCCATCTCCTGCACCAACATGCCTCCAAATGAAACTCCCAACAAAACAGGATTGGGTTCTTCGATCTTTTCACACATTTTCTCGGCATAATCCGAAATACTCATTCCTTTTTCTGGCACGAACCACTCCAAGGTATGGGGCGTAAACCGATCTGTTGGAAGTTTGATTCCTTCAAAAATTGAGGAGTTGGCAGCCATTCCCGGCATCAGGTACACATGGATTTTATTGTCGGACATATCGTACCAAATATCGACAAGGACTAGGAAATTAGCAATATTTTGACTAATTTTGTAACCCTTTTGCAGCCAACCCCGCCTAATGGATACATTTTTTATAAACAGGGGAATTTAGATATGCCTTTTTTCAAGGTATTTCTGCGAGTCATTAAAAAAACAAGTACTGTATGACAACAATGGAAATCACTGACAATAGTTTCTTACGTCAATTTGAAACTAAGGTCAATGGGCATTTAGCCAAAATTGAGTACTCTTCACAAGAGCGTAAAGTATTTTTGACCAAACTGGTTATTCCTGAAGAAATTACAAAAGAGGGCTTTAAAGAGGATTTTATTAAAGCGGTTTTAAATGAAATCCAAGAGAACAACCTTAGAGTTGTACCGACAAGTCCACAAATTGCAGGATTTTTGAGAAAAAATAGGCAATACAAGGAAATGTTACCAGTTGGTATCCGAATCTGATCTAATCGATTATCGGTAAAAGCATTTAAGCCTCCTAGATCGGGAGGTTTTTTTATGCCATGATTTCATTGGAAACAAATTCGAACCGCACCAGACCATCGGCATCAATGTCCCTTAGTTCAACTTGGTGCAAGGTGTTCACCAAAGATGGGTCCCATGGCGCCTTTACCTTAACATAGTTTTCGGTGAATCCGTGGATATAGCCTTTTTTGTTCTCCCCCTCAAACAAAACTGTTCGAACAGAGCCCAATTGACTCTCGTAAAATGCCCTTCGTTTTTTAGCAGACAATCCACGAAGCATTTTGCTCCGTTTGCTACGTACTTTTTTGGGTACTACTTCATCCATCTCAGCAGCCACCGTGTTATCCCTTTCGGAATACGTAAATACGTGCAGATAGGAAATATCCAATTCGTTCAAGAAATGATAGGTCTCCAGGAAATGCTCGTCGGTCTCTCCCGGGAAGCCCACAATCACATCTACCCCGATACAGGCATGCGGCATAGCTTCCTTGATGCGCTTGACCCGATCAACATAAAGATTGGACAAATAACGGCGACGCATCTTTTTCAAGATCTCATCGCTGCCACTTTGTAAGGGCACGTGAAAATGGGGCACAAAGGAATTGCTCTGGGCCACAAAATCTATGGTCTCATTCTTGAGCAGGTTAGGTTCAATGGAAGAGATTCGGAGACGATGAATACCATCAATCGTATCCAAAGCCTTTACCAGATCCAAAAACGTATGCTCGTGTTTTTTGTTCCCGAACTCTCCTTTTCCGTAATCACCGATATTAACACCTGTCAGCACAATCTCTTTAATATCCTGAGATGCAATTTCCTTGGCGTTGTTCAGCACATTGTCCAACGTATCGCTTCTTGAAATCCCGCGGGCCAAGGGAATGGTACAATACGTGCATTTGTAATCGCAACCATCTTGAACCTTTAAAAAAGCACGGGTGCGGTCGCCGATGGCATAACTGCCCACATAAAAATCAGCCTCCTCAATTTCGCAGGAATGTACCTCCCCCCTATCGTTTTTGGTTAGATCGTTCAGGTAATCCGTAATTTTAAACTTCTCTGTAGCTCCAAGCACCAAATCGACACCATCAACCGCTGCCAATTCTTCTGGTTTCAGCTGTGCATAGCATCCTACTGCGGCCACAAAGGCCTCGGGATTAGACTTTTGAGCTTGTTTTACGATAGTTTTAAAACGCTTATCGGCATTTTCCGTCACCGAGCAAGTGTTGATTACATATACATCGGCTTCTTCGGAAAAGTCCACGCGCTCAAACTCCTCCTTTTCAAAACCTCTCGCAATCGTAGAAGTTTCGGAGAAATTGAGTTTACAACCCAAGGTGTAAAATGCGACTTTCTTGCTCATATAACTGCCGTGCGTTTTAGGGGCGCAAAGATAGTGATTTGTTGGGAGTTACTGCAAAGGGTTCAGAGTTTAGAGTTGAATGTTAAATGAATATGTCATTTCGAGGGTAGTCGATAAATCCAAGTTTTAAACAATGGGCCAATTTCCTTTCCATCAACTTTTAAGTAACTTGTTCGCACATACCAACCATAAAACAACCATATGAAAAAGTTCTCGTTCCTGATCTTTATTGTTCTAATTGTCGGCAACCCATCAATAGCGCAAGAATACAAGCCCGCTGAAGAGAACCTCGAAAACAGGGAATGGTTCCAAGATGCTAAATTTGGAATGTTCATTCACTGGGGTGTGTATTCCGTTTTGGGAGTACATGAATGGGTCATGGAAACCCAGTCCATCGACAAAAAAACCTATGAAAAAATCCCGGCATTTTTCAATCCTACCGAATTTGATGCCGAAGAATGGGTCCTATTGGCCAAATCGGCAGGCATGAAATACATCACCATCACCACGAAACACCACGATGGCTTTGCCATGTTCGACAGTAAATTGACGGATTGGGACATAATGGACAGAACGGTCTACAAAAAAGATGTCATCAAACAAATGGCGGAAGCCTGCAAAAAACATGACCTGAAACTTTACCTGTATTATTCACAATTGGATTGGCACCATAACGATTATTATCCGCGAGGAGACACAGGAAAAAAAACGGGAAGGCCCGATAACGGCAATTGGAAAAACTATTTGGACTATATGAACGGACAGCTTGCCGAATTGCTTACAAATTACGGAGAAATCGGAGGTGTTTGGTTTGATGGCTGGTGGGACAAAAAAGAAGCCGATTGGCAACTTAGAAAAACCTATGACCTCATCCACGAGCTACAGCCCCAAGCCATGATAGGCAGTAATCATCACCAAGCCCCGAATGAGGGTGAGGATTTCCAAATGTTCGAAAAAGACCTGCCCGGAGAGAACAAAGGTGGCTTTAGCGGCGACTCCGAGGTGGGCAGTCTACCTCTTGAAACTGCTGAAACCATGGCGCAGCGTTGGGGTTTTTCGTTGCAGGACAACGCTTATAAATCCTCTAAGGAGCTGATTCAATATTTGGTAAAAGCAGTAGGCTACAATTCCAATTTTCTCCTTAATGTGGGCCCAATGCCCAATGGAAAGATTCAACCAGAATTTATTGAAACACTAAAAGTCATTGGGGATTGGACCAGTACCTATGGCCAAACCATTTATGGAACAAGAGGCGGCCCCATTCCACCACAAAGCTGGGGTGTATCCACGCAAAAAGAGGATAAAATCTACATTCATATCATGGATTGGAAAACCGATAACTTCTTTTTCCCGACCGTGGAAGGTAAAATTACCGCTGTGGTCGATTTTCAATCCAAGAAAAAGTTGAAATACAGCACAAATTCTTATGGCACTTTAGTGGAACTACCAAAAAATCGCGATTACGATGCAGCTGATTTTGTTTTGGAGGTCATTAGTAAATAAAAAGTCCTTTGTTATGAAAAAAAGTAGAAGTCATGATTGGGTTGATACCAATAAACAAAGTATAGCAACCTTTCCGATGTGTATTGATTTAGTATATTAGAAACCTGTTAGCACAAGAAATTACAGCATTTAGCACTTAAAAAACTAACAAATGACCACCAACCAAACCTTTGTGAAAGGCAGTAAAATACTGTTCCTTTTTGCTCTTTTTAGCCTCGTCTTCACTTCATTTGCCATAGCGCAATCCCCTAACGAACCCGTAAAACCAAGAATAATTGTTACTGCAGATCCAGAATTGGACGACAACAATTCCTTGATACGCTTTTTGCTCTACAGTACGGATATGCAAATTGAAGGATTGATCTATGCCAGTAGCGGCTACCATTGGAAAGGAGATGGCAAAGGCACCAAATGGTTTGTGCCAGGAAGGGAGTACGACCGTTTTAAAATGGATATTTGCCCCTGTGAATCTTGGCGCTGGAACGAGGACGAACGCTTTATACACGATGTAGTGGAAGCATACGCCAAAGTGTACTCCAATCTTACGGTGCATAACCCGGACTACCCTTCCCCTGACTATCTGAAGTCAAAAATACGAATGGGTAATGTGGAGTTCGATGGGGATTTCTCCAAGGACACCCCTGGCTCGGAACTCATCAAATCACTGATAATGGACAATGAACCCGGTCCCCTGTTCATCACCGCATGGGGTGGACAAAGCACCATTGCCAGGGCGTTAAAATCCATTGAGGAAGAATATGAAAACACCCTGGAATGGGAAGCCGTTCAAAAAAAGGTATCGGACAA
The DNA here is from genome assembly GCF_017313275.1 of Flagellimonas profundi. Classification (GTDB taxonomy): domain Bacteria; phylum Bacteroidota; class Bacteroidia; order Flavobacteriales; family Flavobacteriaceae; genus Flagellimonas; species Flagellimonas profundi. The sequence continues at coordinate 1,451,977 of NZ_JAFLNM010000001.1, forward strand.
AGTGGTACTACTACCTTCCGGCGATCAAGATGATACCTATGCCAAATACATTAAACCCAACTGGCCCGATATTGAATACCGCCAATTTGAAAATGGACCACATTATGCCTATGGGGCACAAATAAATGCAAGTCCAGAAAATGCGCCTTACTTAACTTCTGACTGGATGAAGAAGAACGTATCCGACCAAGGACCATTTGGAGAACTATATCGTGTGTGGGGTGATGGCAAGCAAATGGTAGAAGGCGATAAAGTGGACTATTTTGGATTCAGTGGCTACACCAATGAAGAATTGCGGGAAATGGGGTATATAGTTTGGTTGCCCGTTCAGGAAAAAGGCTCTTGGTTGGGCGAAGGCGACAACCATACCTTTATGAACATGCTCGGTAATGGACTCCGAGCTTATGAACATGGGACCTATGGTGGTTGGGGAGGACGCTCCAATGAAGGAGACAGCACCATTTTTAATTTTTCCACAGAAGGCGGTGCAGAAGAAATGGCGGAAATGTTGAGTTCTCAAAACGATGGGGGAAATCCAGAATACCCGAATTTCTTTCCGCAGGCGCAGCGCGATTTTGCCGCACGTTTACAATGGTCCGTCACCAAAAAGTACAATAAGGCCAACCATGAGCCAAAAGTAACCATTCAAGGACCTTTGCATGTTTTGGCTTCCGCTGGCCAAAAAGTGCCTTTGTTCGGAGAAGTAATAGACCCTGATGGCGATAGGGTGACCGTAAAATGGTGGCAGTTTCAAGTGGGTACATATCCCAATAAGGTAAAAATCAATAATTCGGAAACCATGAATGCCGAAATTGTAATTCCGGAAGATGTGATCCACGGACAGACCATCCATATTGTTCTAGAAGCAACGGATTCAGGTTCACCAAGCTTAACTCGGTACCAGCGGGTAATCATCACCATTAAATAGAGGGTGCTTCTTCGGAACAAGAATCAACTTTTTAGCTTTTGGTGTAAATTTGCTGCATGCTATTTTCTTGATCAAAGATAAATTGATGCAACCTTGGAGCAACTCTTCAACATATTTCGGTTCACAACAGAAGATGCCAAAGCCTTGGAAGGTAAAAGCATTGAACCCCATGTGCATGATTTTGAAGAATTGATCATTGGGTCCAAGGGTAAAATTTCCCACTTTATCGATTTTGAGGATGAAACCGTATATGCTCCCTTTGTAAGTTTTGTAACCCGTGGAAAACCACATTTGTTAAGGCCACAGACCCATGACGATGAATGCGACCTATGGGTGATTCGTTTTCGTAGCGAATTCATGTCCGAAGTTATTTTTAAGATGTACGGCTATTTTCATAATAGGGCCAACGTTACCCTTCCCACGGACGAAATCTTCGATAGACTGACCGCACTTTGCCAGATGATGTACGACGAAACCCAGCGCCCTTCGCCTGGTCTAGCTGTAATCAAGCAATTGTTTATGACGCTGCTCACCATCATCAACCACGAAAGACCGACCAATATCCAATCGGACTCCGCCAATTCGGCCTCAGAAACCTACACTCATTTCTTGCATATTTTGGAGGAAAATTTTAGGCGGAACGTTAAAATTTCATTCTACGCGGAAAAGCTTTTCATGAGCGAAAGAAATCTTAACATTGTTTGCCACGAGGTAATGCAGCAAAGCGCTGGCGAAATCATTGAGACCCGCAAACTTACGGAAGCCAAAAATCTGCTCATTAACAGTAACAAGACCATTGCAGAAATTGGTTTTGAGTTGGGGTATAATGAAAAAGCTTACTTCTCCAAAGTGTTCAAGCGCAAAACAGGGCATACCCCTACCGCTTTTAGAAAGGAAATGAAACAGCTCATTTCTTAAAAGTACAACACTTATTCCCAAAGGTATTACCGCCCGCCCTTCAATTCTTTCAACCTTTGAAAAACACAATTAAATCATCGGTTAATGCGATGTAATTTAGCCTATGTCAGATTTAAAAACTTTACGTACGCTCAACAAGAGCCTTCCTTTTACACAGAAAATGCCGGTATTATTTCTGGGGCACGGGAGTCCTATGAATGCCATTGAGGAAAACGAATTCGTTTCCAATTTTAGACGTTTGGGCAGGGAAGTGGCAAGGCCAAAAGTGATTCTTTGCATATCTGCGCACTGGGAAACCCAAGGAACCAAGGTAACTGCCATGCAGCATCCACCTACCATTCACGATTTTGGTGGTTTCCCGCAAGCATTGTTCGATGTGCAATATCCCGCCCCGGGAAGTCCCGAAATGGCCCAAGTGACCAAGGAACTCATCACAAAGACCGATGTAGCATTGGACCACCACTGGGGACTGGACCATGGAGCCTGGAGTGTGATAAAGCACATGTACCCAGATGCCGATGTTCCTGTGATTCAATTGAGCTTGGATTATACGAAATCACCAAAATACCACTTTGAACTGGGGCAAGAATTGGAAAAACTACGGCACAAGGGGGTGTTGATCGTGGGCAGTGGCAACGTGGTGCATAACCTACGAAAGGTAAAATGGAACAAATTGAGCGATACCTATGCTTGGGATTGGGCCGAAGAGGCCAATGAAAAAATGAAATCCTTCATTTTGGACGGCAATTACCAAGCCTTGGTCGACTATGGAAAACAGGGTAGCAGTTTTGCCTTGTCCATACCAACACCCGAACATTATTTGCCCCTTCTTTATGTTTTGGGGCTGAAGAAAAAAAACGAATCCGTAGCACTGTTCAACGATAAAATGGTTGGTGGTTCCATAGGCATGTTGTCACTTAAGATAGATTAACCCAAATGGGAAACACATATAAATTTTACACAATGAAAAATAAAGTCATCATAATAACGGGAGCAGCCATGGGACTGGGTCTTGCCACAGCCGAATACCTCGCCGCCAAAGGCGCCAAATTATCACTAGTGGACTACAATGGTGAAGCTTTGGAAGATGCTGTCAAAAAACTGAAAGACATCAATGCAGATGTGGAACTATTGACCATTGAAGCAGATGTGTCCAACGAAGAAGCAGTAAAAAACTACGTAGAAAAAACCGTGGAGACCTTTGGTCGTATCGATGGATTCTACAACAATGCCGGTATCGAAGGAAAACAGGCTCCTATGACCGAGTACGATTTAGCGGTATTCAAAAAAGTGATAGATATCAATTTGATGGGCGTTTATTACGGAATGCGTTATGTGATTCCCGTTATGCAAAAACAGCAATACGGAAAAATTTTAAACGTAGCATCCGTAGGGGGAATTCGAGGGGTGCAGAACCAAACGGCCTACGTAGCCTCCAAACATGCCGTTTCCGGTATGACGAAGAACGCAGCCTTGGAATATGGACAGGATGGCATTTTAACCAACGCCATAGCTCCAGGTGCCATTCTAACCCCAATGGTGGAAGAAGCCTTTAAGCAAGTAAATCCCGATGACCCAAAAGCAGCGGAAACAGAATACGCTAAACGTAATCCCACCAGAAGAATCGGGTTGCCCAAAGAGGTCGCCACAGTAGTTTCGTTCTTATTGAGTGAAGAAAATGGCTATGTAAGTGGCCAAACCATCGCCATAGACGGAGGAGAATCCAACATATACGGAAACTCCTAAAAGTATATTGCCTCTTTACTTTGATTGATGATGGGAACCCCAGTTACCAACGTACCAGTGGTGCTGGGGTTTTTTGTTTTCAGCAGTCAGCCCATATAATTTTAAACCACTAAAATTCCCTACCTTGAAGCTCTTAAATAAACTAACTTGTATGAAACTTCGATTATTCCTTATCGGCTTGGTACTCCTTGCCGGTTATTCCTGTAAAACCGAACCTACTTCTTCCTTGGCCAACCATCAAGGGGAGGAAACTTATTCCGTAATCGTTAGTGAAACCAAAGTAGGCTTTCTTAAAGCCAATACTTCTGGGGACACCATCAACATTGATTACGACTACAAAAACAACGGTCGTGGCCCTACCATGAAAGAGACCATTGTGCTTAACGCCGAAGGCTATCCTGTAACATGGGAAGTTACGGGTAACACTACTTTCGGTAATGCCGTGGATGAACAGTTCTCCCTCGAGGGCACTGAGGCCTCTTGGACCGATGCCACTGGCTCGGAAAGCGCCTCTGTAGATGCTCCAAAAATCTATGTCAACCAATTTGGGAGTCCTTATACCGCAGTGTTGGCAGCCCGTTTACTTTTGGATGCCCCCGAAAACACCCTTCCCGTTCTACCAGCAGGAAATCTGACCCTGACCAAAATGGAGGATTTGACGGTTCCAAAAGCATCAGGCGAGGGCGAATTGGCCCTGACTACCTATGCGCTTTCCGGTGCAGAGATGAACCCCTCCTACTTTATCATGGATGAAAACGAAGAGTTCTTTGCGGCAATATCCCCAAGATATATTGTGATCAGGGATGGATACGAAGCCGAAGAAAAAGGCTTGCGGGAATTGGCCGAAAACTATTCTGCCGAGCGATTCGAAAAACTACAAAAAGAATATGCCCACAATTACGATGGAAAGGTACGCATCAAAAATGTGAAGATTTTTGACCCTAAGACCCTATCCTTGACAGACCCCGTTTCCGTGGTAGTGGAAGGAGAAAAAATTACGGCCATCGAAGCCGCCGATGCCTCTGGCGACAATGAAGTAACCATAGAGGGCAATGGTGGGACCTTGGTTCCCGGTTTGTACGAAATGCACGCCCACACCGGTGATAACGGGGCCCTACTGAACATTTTGGCAGGTGTGACCTCTTTCCGTGATATGGGTAACAATACAGAAGTACTGAGCAACTTGATCGAGAAAATAAATTCCGGCATATTGGCTGGCCCACGAGTTACCAGACTTGGCTTTATTGAAGGAAAAAGCCCGTACAGCAGTAACAACGGTATTTTGGTGGAAAGCCAAGAAGAAGCATTGGCCGCTGTGGATACCTATGATAGCCTTGGGTTCTACGGAGTGAAATTATACAACAGCATGAACGGCGATTGGGCCCCTGCCATCGTAAAAAAAGCACACGATCAAGGTTTGTTCGTGGCAGGTCACGTACCCGCTTTCTCCAATGCCAATGCCATGTTAAGTGCTGGTTTTGATGAGATGACCCACATTAACCAGACCATGCTGGGCTGGGTATTGGAGCCCGACGAAGACACCCGTACCCTATTGCGCTTGACCGCCATGAAACGTTTTCCAGAACTGGATTTGAACAGCGATAGGGTACAGGAAACACTTGACCTGTTCGTTGCCAACGAGACTGCAATGGACCCGACATTGGCCATCCACGAGCGTTTGATGCTTTCCCGCAACGGGGAAGTTACCCCCGGTGCCCGGGATTATGTGGACCACATGCCCCCTAACGAACAACGTAGCCTTAAAGTGGCCTTGGCACAGATTGCGGATGAAAAAGAGGACAAAGCCTACCGCGAAGCCTACGATAAGATTGTGGAGACCCTGAAACTCATGAAGGACAAAGGCATTTTAATTGTGGCCGGAACCGATTTGGGCGGCGCCTTTAACCTGCACCGTGAACTAGAACTTTATACTGAACAATTGGGCTATAGCCCTGCCGAAGTATTGAAATTGGCAAGCTACGACATGGCAGAATATTTGGGGCACGAAAGTTTGGGAAGTATTGAAACTGGAAAACTGGCCGATTTCTTCTTGGTACCCGGCAATCCAGTGGAGGATATCAAGGCCATTAAGACCATTGGAATGGTATCGCGCGGGGGAACTTTTTATTTCCCGACCGAAGTATATCCAGCCTTTGGCATAACCCCTTTTACGGACAAACCGGAAGTGATAGAATAAACAAGTTCATCAGATAAACTTGAAAAGCCAGTAACCCAATGTTGCTGGCTTTTTTGATTGAGATATAGCATAAAATTGGTTCTAAATAACTGAATATGTGGGTTTCTATTTATTTTTTGTTACTTGTATCAATCTCCCCCAATTAAAAAGGCACAACTAAAGTCGATTGCTGCTTTGTTGCACCATAATCAATATTCGAAATGAAAAAAATTGTATTTACATTGATTCTACCTCTCCTCAGTTATGCTCAGGCCTATGATCAACCAATTATTGATATGCACCTGCACGATTATGTGGAACAAACGTATTACGTAGCTCCTGCACCAGATGGTGTTTTTTCACCAAAAGATTATAAAACCTATAAAAAAGAACTGTTCAAAGCGCTAAAAGCTCACAACATTAAGAAAGCTGTGGTAAGCACCATTGGCGGAGACAACATTTTGGATGACAATGGCATTTTTATTCCCGGATACTACACCAATTCGCCCCCAACCGATACTGTGGCGTTCAAAGCCTTGATCACTTCAGGAAAACTCAAGTTTTTTGGGGAAATTGGGGCCGTGTATGATGGCTATACCCTATCCAATCCCGAATTTGAACCCTATCTAAACATCTGTGAGCGCTATAACATACCCGTTGCCATACATACCGGTGGCGGACCTATGGACATCACCTACCGCTGTTGTCCTAATTTTAGAATTAAGTTAGGAGACCCCTATACCTTGGAAGATGTGCTGGCCAAACATCCAAAATTGAAGATCTACATGATGCACGCTGGGGAGGTATTTTATGAAAATGCCCTGCGCTTAATGCTACAATACTCCCATCTTTATACCGATTTGGGAGTGATTCTATGGGTGGACGAGCAACCCAAGGATTATGCAGAACAGTTTTTACGCAAAGCGAAAAAATACGGCCTTATAGACCGTGTAATGTATGGCTCCGATCAAATGGTGTGGCCCCACGCTATTAAAAAAAGTATCGATCAATTAAACAGTTATGATTTTTTGACTGAAAGCGACAAAAGAAAAATTTTCTACGATAACGCGGTACGGTTTTTACACCTAGAGGAGTAACCGTTGACTTTAAAACATGTTTTTTGTTAGCCAGTAACATTGGGTTACTGGCTTTTTTATGGCCGATTCCGAAAGAATTCGGTATTTTCCATCACCATATCCACGATTCAACCCTAAAACAGGATAGCGAATGAATACAGCGCAAAGACTGGGATTTGACAAAAACACCAAATTATTGATCATCCATGCGGACGATGCAGGACTTTCCCACTCCGAGAATATGGCCACAATTAGGGCACTGGAAAAAGGCATCGTAAACTCTTACAGCATTATGGTGCCCTGTCCTTGGTTTCACGAAATGGCCGTGATCGCCAAAAACAATCCACAATACGATCTCGGGATTCATTTGACCCTGACCTGCGAATGGGAAAATTACCGTTTTGGACCCGTTTTGCCCGTTTCCGAAGTACCCAGCTTGGTAGATGAACATGGTCATTTCTTTAAAAAAAGGGAGCAACTATGCAAAAATGCAGCTCCCGAAGATGTGGAAAAAGAACTCCGGGCACAAATGGAAAAAGCCCTCGATTATGGCCTTGCCCCTACCCACATGGACTCGCACATGTACAGTGTAGGATCACACCCCGAGTTCTTTAAAACTTATCAAAAATTGGGCGATCAATACCAGCTTCCCGTTTTAGTGAACGAGCAATTGATGCAAATGGTAGGTCTGGATCCAAAAGTCCACATCAAAGAAGGGGATTTTGTAATCGACCGTACCTACGTTGGTGAGTTCCCATATTTTGAAAAAGAAGGCTTGGCCGCCTACTATCAATCCGTCTTGGAAAACTTGACCCCTGGTGCAAACCTCATTTTGATCCATCCCGCTTTTGATGAGCACGAAATGCAGGGCGTAACCATCAACCATCCCAATTTTGGGGCCGCATGGCGGCAGCAGGACTTTGACTTTTTTACCAGTGAAAAAACAAAGGAAACCCTTAAAAAGCAGCAAATTCAACTGGTAACGTGGGGAGCTATTAAAGATATTTTAAAATAATCCACTGGCCATCCGAATAAATTAAAGGACCATTGATACAATTTACCGCATCTAAACGTATTAAAATCATATCTTTAGGGAAACCAACCACCCGTGTTTAAATTCTTCCGTACCATTAGGCAGCGTTTACTGTCCGAAAACAAGTTCAGTAAATACCTGATTTATGCCATCGGGGAAATCATACTTGTGGTCATTGGGATATTGATCGCACTACGCATCAACAATTGGAACGAAAACCAAAAACTGTTACAGGAAGAAAAAGCCACCCTTGCCAGTCTTAAACTCGAATTCCAAAAAAACCTGACCCAACTCGAAGTGGACATTCAAGCCGTGGAGGCTTTTATAAGCGCTGGCAATAAAATTCTTGAACACACTGGTCCCGATTATGAATTCGGTACGTTGCAACATGTGGACAGCCTAATTAGCGTAACACCTCGAATGGCGGTCTGGGACCCCAGTCTATATACATTGAACAACATTAAAAGTTCGGGGAAACTGTCCAGCCTGTCCAACGAGGAATTAAAGATTTTATTGATTGAATGGGAAAGTTTTTACAGCAATTTATTGGATTGGGGAAGTTTTTATGTGGAACGTGGCAATACCTATTTTGATTATTTGATGGAGCATAGCAATAACCGAAACCTATCGATGATAGGACCTATCCAATTCAGCAAATCTAAATTTGATCTCAGTAACGAAGCGCTACTTCGACAACCTGAGTTCGAAAATATATTGGTGCACCGTGTAACCCATAATGCTTTTATGTTCGGATTTTACCAAGAAGCTAAAGCACGCCTAACAGCCATTATCGCACAATGTGAAACCTACGAGGATATACCTTAAAATCAAATTTACAAATTACTTGTTCGCAAAGAATAAACAGAAAACTCTACTAATTGAATTTGAACATTTTTATGCTATACCTCATTAGTTGTCGCCAAAAATGATGTAAACCAACATATTTCAATGATAAAATTCTTTAGAAAAATTAGGCAAAATTTACTTTCTGAGGGCAAAACCGGGAAATATCTCAAATATGCCATTGGAGAAATCGTACTTGTGGTTATTGGCATTCTTATAGCCTTGCAGATCAACAATTGGAATGAAAAAAGGAAGGATGATGTGAGAGCCTCCAACTATATTGATAGGATTTCTGAGGATTTAGAAAGGTCTATAAAAACAAGCGAAAGCCTAGTTCAGCTTAATAAATCCATTTTGAAATCCGTAACTGATACTCAAAAATTCTTAGAACGGGGAACTGAATTGAGTGCTGAGGAAAAAGAAATAGTGGATTATGCTTTTTTATGGTTTCCAAGAACAACTTACCAACTTCCAACGATGCTCACTTACGAAGAAATGAAAGAGAGTGGGGATTTATATCTTATTGATGATATAGAAGTAAGAAACAAATTGGCCGAATATTACAGTTACCTTAGACAAGTAGAATCAATCTATGATAAATTAAGTCAAGATATTGAAAACCAATTTGGGGTATACAACACCAAAATTAGGGCACATACAGACCCTGAAACTTTAGACATCACCTTTAACTATCAATTTAGCGAATTGTATAAGGACAACGTTTTTATAAATACGTTTTCGAGAATGACAATTCATTGGAGAGGCTTTGTCTATTTTATGGAGCGTGTTAACCGATTATCAAAAGAATTAAAATTGGAAATAGACAACTTAAATTAAGTAATTCAATAGCGATAGTACAGGGCCAACTATACAATCAATTCACTGTTTATGTAACTTTTGTTACACCTTTTTTGCTTGATAAATGTTTATTTTGAAGTATGCAGCCCGTCCACAACACCACATTTGATATTCGCATCCTGTCCATCGCTTTGTTGGCAGGTTTGTTATTGGTGGCGCCCTGCAAAGTTCGTAATTCCTTGGAACGCTCGCTAGGTTTGGAAAAATCAGAGGTTTCGAACAAACTCAAAACCACTGTGTCGGTCGAGTCCTGTGCTTCCTACGAGGCCATTCAACTCACCGAGGACTCACCTACAGATGCTCAGGGCATGGTCACAGCACTTTTACGTGCCGTATCCATGGATTCATTTGATACTACATTAAACAGCGAAAACAGCTTTTTTGCTACCCAACAGCACAAAGTAGCTTCGGTAGTTCCCCTTTATATTTTATATAGGCAATTCAAGATCTATTCATAAACAGTAACTTTTCCATATTAGGCATCGCCTACTCCCTCATCTTAAGTCGAATTATAAAAAACAACACATGCAATCAGTAAAACATTGGGGCCTTATCGCCCTGCTCATTGGAACCCTATCCGCTTGCAAGGATGGTAAAACTCCTGCACAGGACTCCGAGCAAACTATAACCATATTACAGACCGCTGATATTCACGGTCAACTGTTTCCCCACGACGAACTGTTTTGGGAAGACGAACAGATCACCTTTAGGAAATTGGGCGGATTGGCCCATGTAAAAACCCTTTTTGAGGACGAGCGCAGTAAAAACCCCGAAGGCACTCTAATTTTGGATGGTGGCGACCTCATCCAAGGAAGCGCGTATGCCGCCCTATCCGAAGGGAAAGCCTTTTCCCCCATTATTCAACAAATGGGTTACGACTTTCTAATTCCCGGTAACTGGGAGGTGGTGTATGGCAAACAAACCATGATGGACGTACTTACTCAGTACGACACCCCTGTGATTTCCGCCAATATGTACCACGAGGCCACGGGAGAATCCCTATTTCCCCAGTATTTTGTAAAAGAACTGAAAGGTGTAAAACTCGGATTTATTTCTTATAACGACCCCGAAATTCCGGTGCGTCAGAATCCATCCTTCAGCGAGGGCATTCGTTTTGACCCCATCGATGCAAATTTGGAAGCCCTGATTACGGAACTCAAGGATAATCAAAATGTGGATGTGTTGTTTTTGGTGACACATATCGGCATCAGTAAACAATACGATTTGGCCAACAACCCCGCTTTGGAACGGGTAGACTACCTGCTCGGGAACGACACCCACGAACGCATTCGTAAACCTTTGCAGGCCAAATACACCAAGGTTACCGAGCCAGGGGCTTTTGCCTCCTTTGTGGGCAAGCTTACCTTAACCGTAAAAGATGGCCAAGTAGTGAGCGAAGCTTATGATCTTTTGGAAGTAGACCCCAAAAAATACGCTGCTGACGAAAAAGTGGCCCAAATCATTGAAACAGCTACCGCTCCGTACCAAGAGGAAGCCAATGAGGTTTTAGGATATACGAGTGTTCCACTCTACCGCTATTTTGTGGTGGAAAACCCAATGGACAATTTTATCACCGATGCTGCCCGATGGAAAACAGGTGTGGATGTTTCCATTTCCAACGGATTCCGGTTCAGTACGCCAATTTCGGTTGAAGAAGGCGGCAAATCCCCTATTACCAAGGCAGACCTATGGAGCATGCTCCCCGTAAACGAAAAAGTGAAAATTGGAAAGGCCAGCGGTCAACAAATCAAAGATTGGTTGGAAAAAGAACTGCACAATGTATTCGCTCAAAACCCCACAGAACGCTTTGGTGGCTGGTTGGTACGTTTTTCGGGCATGGAACTTACCTTTTATGCCAATAAGCCCAAAGGAGAGCGCGTAGCCTCCATAAAAATTGGAGGAGAGCCCATTCAGGACGATAAACTATATACCATGTCGGCGTGTCGTAGAGAAGGCGAACCATTACATACGCTCTGCCGTATGCCCAATACTGTTGAGACCGAGGTGATGGACTATACGATCCATGATGTCATTGAGGAATATCTCAAAGAAAAAGGCACCATTGCACCAAGTTTGGATGGAAGGGCCAAAGCGTTGGATTTAGGTCCAAATGTATTGTCCCAATTACCGGGAACCGATTATCAATTCCATTAAAACAGGGTCATGCAAAACAATACTGTTGAAGTCAGCCGTAGCTCCATTTCGGTGCTACGGGTCATGGTAAGTTTGATTTTCATCGTAGCCAGTTTAAACCATTTGATCAATACAGATAAAGCAGTAGCTAGAATCGAAAATGCCAAGTTTGGCGTTCTTGGCAACTTGTTAGGTTCACCAGAAGTCTCGGTAATTGCCTCTGGAGTGGTGATGCTGTTAGCGGGTATTGCCCTGGCTATAGGGTTTCGTACCAAATGGGCGGCCATATTATTGATCGTTATGCTGATTCCCATTACTTTGACCATTCAAGTGGGACAAATGTCCACTGTGGGACCCTTGTTCAAGAACATCGCCATTTTGGGCGGACTCCTATTTTTTGTACTGAATCCAAAACTTAAAAAGCAATAAAATGAAGCAATTAATCACTCTGGCCGTAATGGCTATCACCCTGTTTGGAGGGCTTACCGAAGTCAGTGCCCAAACAACATACAACAAAGAACAGAACAACTACATTGTGCTTACCCGTAAAATCCCGCAATTAAAGGCGATTTTATCAGCCGCGGATGAACTAGCTACAAGTGATGGTGCCAAGTTCGGGGAGTTTCACGTAGTCATCTGCGGAGAGACCGTAAAAGGTCTTACTGACATAGAACAAATGCAACCGTTTTTGGATATGGCAAAAAGTGAAAAGATAAAACTGTTGGGGTGCGGTTTTTCCTTGAAAAAATTCGGGGTGGACGCCAGTAAATTACCCAAGGAAATGGGTGTAGTGGACAATGGTATCCTATACAATTTTAAGCTACAAAAAGATGGTTTTTTGAGCATTACGTTGTAAAAAAACCTGGTTTTGTTGTTAAAGGGGCGATGGAAACATTGTCCCTTTTTCTTTTTTGGTACTTTTAAGGAAATGGATACTACAACAAATAGAATCAATCGGAGAACATTGTTGAAGACATCGGCATTGACCATGCTGGGATTGTCAATTCCAACTGTAACATGGGCCGCTGGTAAAACCAATGACCCTAATACCGTTAATGTGCCCAAACACTTCCCCAATATACCTCCTGAAATTATTGAAGAGGTGGTAGGAAAATCCCATTTTGATTTGGAAGGGGTAAAATCCTTGGTCGGTAAAAGACCTGAACTGTCAAGGTCGGTATGGGAGTGGCGTTTTGGTGATTTTGAATCGGCCATTGGAGCAGCATCCCATGTAGGTAGAAGAGATATCGCCCTGTATTTGATGAGCAAAGGTGCTCGCCCTACCCTTTTCACTTTTGCAATGTTGGGCCATTTAAATGTGGTAAAATCAGCTATTGGAGCAACACCCGGAATACAGGAAACCACAGGACCCCACGGAATTAGCTTGTTGGACCATGCCTATGCCGGTGAGCGCATGAAGGACAACATGAGCCAATCTGAAATTGAATCCCTGGAGCAGACCATTGATTACTTATCCGGCTTGGGCAACGCTAGCGGCACAGATTATATGGATGTAAGCCCCGAAGAACAGAAAAAGTATCTGGGGGATTACAAATATGGGAACGGGGACAATGAAGGTTTCACTATCGGTGTAAATATGAGAAAACTGTTGTCACTAGGTCCTATTGGTGGATTTGGAGGTGCTTTGTACAAAGTTGGGGATAATCTTTTCACTTATAATGGCACACCTTCGGTGACCATCTCATTCAATATGAAAAAAGGAGATATTACATCGCTGACCCTCACAGAACCGGACATCACCCTTACTGCGGAAAAGGTTTCATAGTACATTAATCTTGAAAAAATTTGAGACTGGACGGCACAAAACTTCATCAAGGTAATGCGTGTTATAGCTAATGCGTTCTATATAAGTTGAACCTGCATAAGCATTTTTTTGACGCTTATGCTGTAAAAAGCTCCCTTTTTAGGTTGATAAAATGGAGCGGTCTTGATATAACTCCTTTTTTTTAATACCTTGTATATCAGCAAAAATGGAATCCAGAGACCATTTTAAAAACGGGGTGGGGTCCGAAAAACCAAAAGAGTAGGAGTTAAAACTTTACCTTCATGCCAAAATATGTCATCGAAAGAGAAGTTCCCGGAGCAGGTGATTTATCTCCGGAACAATTAAAAGGAATTTCCGAAACCTCATGCGGGGTATTGAGAAAAATGGGACCCGAAATCCAATGGGTGCACAGTTATGTCACTGGAGACAAAATCTATTGCATTTATAATGCCCCCAACGAAGAAATGGTTCGTGAACATGCGAGTCAAGGAGGTTTCCCTGCCAATGTTGTCAATAAGGTAGCAACCATTATCGATCCCACCACAGCTGAATAAAATTCTCTGTTTGATTTTAATCCATGTGATTCCAACAGATTCCACCGCTATTGAATCTGTGACTTTTTACGGTGTCATTAAACCATGAACATTTACGAGGCACATAAGGCAAATCCCGATATATTCACACAGCTCTCCCTTAAAGACCTGTTGTTCTGTTACTACGAATGTCCCCAAAAGGAACAGGTGCTACAATTATACTCCAACCACAACCAATTTACTTTTACCATTAGTGGCAAGCGCATCATTCAACATGGAGACCACAGATGGGAGTTGAGTGCCGATCAGGGGTTTTTGTTGAAGCGAGGTGCCTTTCATCAAGAATTAACACATGATTTTTCTGGTTGGAAAGTGTTGGTGCTCTACCTCAAGGATAATTATCTAAAAAATATTTTTGAGGAGTTTAGGCAGTACCTTCCATTGAACAATTTGCCCGAAGTGAGTACAGAAATGATAGAGGAGTTCGAAATAAACGACCAGATTCGTAACAGTTATGAGAGTCTCCTACCCTATTTTGATAAATCGAAAGTATTCCCAGATTCCATTTTTGAAGGCAAATTCAAAGAACTGCTTTTTTCCATAATCTCCCATCCCAACAATAGGCATATATTGGCCTACATCAATCAAATTTCAGAAGACTACCTAATTCCTATCTGGGAGGTCATGGAAGCTAATTATTTCTACGAACTAAGCATCGCTGATTTTGCTAAAATTGCAAATCGAAGCCTTGCAACTTTCCGCCGTGATTTTGAGGCACATTACCACACCACACCAGGTAAATGGCTTACTTCCAAACGGCTTGAAAAAGCAAAATTACTGCTTCAAAGTTCTGATAAATCCATTGGGGACATCATCTTCAGTTGCGGCTTCAAGAACATGTCCCATTTTAGTCGCATTTTTAAGGAACGTTACAGCCTATACCCTACCCAGTATAGAGAACAACATCGATAATACGTCTTTTTCTTTTACCCATTGAACGGTAAAGTAAAAAGTTTGATCATTACAGTAAAGTAAGTTTCTGAAAATCAATCTAATTTGGCTTTGTAACCTTAAAATTCAAAGTCATGAAGTATGTATTATCAATACCCCTACTATTTTTCTGCGGAAACTTATTTGCTCAAACTTCAGTAACTGCTGAAACAGGGAAAAAAGTCATTATCGACAATGATAAAATGCAAGTAATAGAACATGTCAGTACAAGTAATGGCGATGTTTGCGGAAAGGGAATGCACCATCATGCCCCACATTTAACCGTTGTCCTATCCGATGCAAAAGTCCGAATAACCCCCGAAAAAGGAAAGTCTCAGGTTGTGGAGGTCAGTGCAGGAACATCTATCTGGTTTGAATCAGAAACGCATTCAGCCATCAATTTAAGTAAACAACCCACCAAAATGCTCTTGGTATATTTGAAAGATTAGATTTTTCTAGTAGTTCCGCCACTTTTGGGTGAACTCGAACACATGCTCCAAAATTTTGGCCTCGGTATCGTTGAATTCCATATGACGACGTTTCATCATGGCCTCGGCCACTTCAAAAGCCTTGTTGGTCCTAAAAGTGGTGTAGCCTGCCGTTGCCCCGCCCCAACTAAAGCTGGGGATAAAGTTCCTAGGGAACCCACTTCCAAAAATATTGGAACTTACCCCTACCACGGTCCCCGTATTGAACATTACATTGATGCCGCACTTGCTATGGTCGCCCATCATGAGTCCACAAAATTGCAGCCCTGTTTTGGCAAAACCTCCGGTTTTGTAGTTCCACAGTCGCACGGGTGCATAGTTGTTCTTTAAATTGGAGGTATTGGTGTCCGCCCCGATATTGCACCACTCCCCTAGCACAGAATTCCCCAAGAAACCATCGTGGCCTTTGTTGGAGTTGGCAAAAAGTACCGCATTGTTGACCTCACCGCCCAATTTGCAACCAGGTCCAGCGGTTACCGCTCCATAAATTTTAGCACCCATTTTTAAAATGGCATTTTCGCAAAGGGCGAGTCCGCCGCGGACCATACAACCTTCCATCATCAAGGCATTTTTACCAATATAAATGGGGCCCGTAGAAGCATTTAAAATGCAAAACTCCACTGTGGCACCTTCTTCGATAAAAATATTTTCGGGACTCTTTACTTGGTTCGTATCGGGTATGGGTTGACTTTTTCTTCCTTTCGTGATCAAATCAAAATCAGCTTGGAGGCCAGCTGCGTTGTTGGAAAAGATATCCCAGGTATTTTTTATGGTCAAAACTTCGTCTTCAAATAGAATAGCCGTGTATGCCGATTCCTCAAAGCCTGTTTCCAGGTTTTCTGTAACGTAAGCGATATAGCTGTCGTTCCCGATCAAAGCTTCGCCCATCTTTAAATTATTGATGGCATCCACCAACTTTTCATTGGGCAAATAACTACCATTGATCACGGTGTTTTCGGCAGTAACAGTCAACGGAAATTTTTCAGAAAGGTATTCCTCTGTTTGATGGCTCACAGAAGCGTTCAACCATTTTTCCCATTTTTCGCCAATGGTCAAAATACCCACCCGAATCTCGGATACGGGGCGTGTGAATGTAAAGGGAAACAGGTCTTCTCGGTGGTTACCGTCGGAAAGGATATAGTTCATAGCGCAGCTTTGAATAGGATAAAAATAAAAAAACGCCCTCGAAAAGTATCGAGAGCGTTCCTATATTTCGTTAAAAAGTACGACCTACTCGGCCTCCTTCTTATCTTCCTTCTTAAATTTCTTGTACTTGTTCTTGAACTTGTCAATTCTACCAGCGGTATCGACCAATTTGGTCTTACCAGTGTAGTATGGGTGAGAAGTTCTTGAAATTTCCAATTTTACCAAAGGGTATTCAACACCATCAACAGTGATGGTCTCTTTCGCTTCAGCAGTGGACTTTGTAATGAACACGTCATCGTTGGACATGTCTTTAAAAGCAACCAATCTATAGTTTTCTGGGTGTATACCTTTTCTCATCGTCTTAAATGCTTAATCTCAGAATTTTCAGGGTGCAAATTTAATGATTTCTTTGACACCTCCAACTTAAAATCACTAAAAAAATAAAGTTAAATTTATATGTAACAAATGTAAGCATTCAATAACTAACCTTCTATAAGCAACACTAATTTAAAAATCATGGAAGAACAAAAAGCAAAAACTGGAAAATTCGCGCTTAATTACGGACTATTATCAGGTCTGATTTCTGTGGTGTTTGGAGTTATGCTCTACACCCAGAAAATGCACTACGAGACAAGCACTGCCGTAATCGTAATCTCTATTCTAATCTTAGCGGCAATCATTTTTTTGGCCGTCCAAGCGTTTAAAAAAGCCAATGGTGGTTATTTAACCATTTCCGAAGCTCTAAAAGTTGCGGTGGGGGTTGCCCTGGTTGGTGCCATAATTTCTTTGGTCTATCAATTTATACTGACCAACTTTATTGAGCCCGACTTTATGGACAAGGCAATGGAACTTGCCAAACCAAAAGCAATGGCCCAAAACCCCAATATGACGGAGGAACAGTGGGAACAAGGTGTGGAAATGCAGAAAAGCTTTGCTTGGATTCAGTATCCCGTACTCTTGATCATGAACTCCGTGCTGGGTCTGATCATAGGTCTAATCACAGGCTTGATCTTGAAAAAGTCCAAAGCGGATTACTAAAACAAAAAATGCTACTTTTGAAGGGAATTCCAGAATCGAACAATGCAGATTTCCATTGTAATTCCTTTACTTAACGAGCGTGAGTCTCTAAAAGAACTACATGATTGGATTGTACAAGTGATGCAATCCAATCATTTTTCTTATGAAATCATCTTTATCGATGATGGTAGCACCGATGGGTCTTGGGAGATTATTTCAGAACTTTCCAAAGCTGATGAAAATGTAAAAGCTATCCGATTCCTAAAAAATTTTGGTAAATCGCAGGCTCTTCATGCCGGTTTTAAGGCTACAGAAGGAGAGGTAGTCATTACCATGGATGCAGACTTACAGGATAATCCCGAAGAAATTCCAGAAATGTACCGAATGATTACCCAAGAGGGACATCATGTGGTATCGGGCTGGAAAAAGAAGCGGTACGACTCCGTCATCACCAAAAACATACCTTCCAAACTATTCAATTGGGCAGCACGTAAAACCTCTGGGGTAAAACTCCATGACTTTAACTGTGGCCTCAAGGCCTTCAACCAAAAAGTGGTAAAAACCATCGAAGTATCTGGAGAAATGCACCGATACATCCCTGTTTTGGCCAAAAATGCCGGATTTTCAGATATTACGGAAAAAGTGGTTCAGCACCAGGCAAGAAAATATGGTTCCACCAAATTCGGTGCAGAACGCTTTATCAATGGATTCTTGGATTTGATAACCATTTGGTTTGTCTCCAAATTTGGACGCAGGCCCATGCATTTGTTTGGAGCATTGGGCGTACTTATGTTCTTTGTTGGTTTTGGGTTTTCGCTTTATTTGGGAATCGACAAACTATTTTTAAACCCAACTGGGAGACTGATCACACAACGACCTCAATTTTATATAGCATTGACTGCCATGATTATAGGTACGCAATTGTTTTTGGCAGGTTTTATTGGAGAGATCATGGTACGATCTAGAAAAAACGACACGCGTTACAATATCTCCGACAAAATTAACCTCTAGGCCATTCTTAAACCCTACAAACTTTGTATTTTTAAATCTCTAAACAAACGATAGACACTATGGATCCCATTACAGAGACAGCACAATCTTGGTTAAACGATTTTTTTGATGAAGACACGAAGAAGGAAGTCAAACACTTGATAAACAACGATACAGAGGAACTTAAGGAACGTTTTTATAAAGATTTAGAGTTTGGAACCGGCGGAATGCGTGGTGTAATGGGGGTTGGTACCAATAGAATCAACAAATACACTTTGGGGAAAAACACCCAAGGACTCAGTAATTATCTTAAAAAATCGTACACTGACGACGACCTGAAAGTCGTAATCGCTTACGATTGCAGACATAATTCGCAATCCTTGGCAAGGACCGTTGCAGAGGTATTCTCGGCCAATGGAATTAGGGTTCACTTATTTTCGGATTTAAGAACTACACCTGAGCTGTCTTTTGCAGTAAGGTATTTGGGGTGCCATGCAGGAATCGTGCTTACGGCCTCCCATAACCCGCCAGAATACAATGGATACAAAGTATATTGGGCCGATGGCGGACAGATTGTACCTCCTCAGGATGGTGAAATTATTGCCGAAATCAATGCCCTTTCTTTTGAGGACATCAAGTTCGACAAGAATGAAAGCTTGATTCACCTGATTGATAAAGAAGTTGACGAGGCCTTTTTTGAAGCTTCCGTAAGTAACGGCAGTTTTGATGCAAAGGGAAAAGATGATTTTAAAATCGTTTTCACTTCCTTGCACGGAACCTCGATTACCGCTATTCCAGAGGTATTGAAACGAGCAGGTTATAAAAACGTTACCATCATCGAGGAACAGGCCGAGCCCAATGGCGATTTTCCAACAGTGGAATCACCAAATCCGGAAGAGCCCGAAGCATTGTCCATGGCAATCGCCAAGGCAGAGGAAATAGGTGCGGATATGGTGGTGGGCACCGACCCGGACAGCGACCGTTTGGGTATTGCCGTTCGCAACCTCGAGGGAAAAATGGAACTGTTGAACGGGAACCAAACCATGGTGCTTATGACCAAGTTCCTTTTGGACCAATACAAGAAAAAAGGATTTAAGGGCAACGAGTTTATTGCCACGACCATAGTTTCCACCCCAATGATGCAACAAATGGCCAAATCATACGGTGTGGAGTTCAAAACAGCTTTGACAGGGTTTAAATGGATCGGTAAAATGATAAAGGACTTTCCAAGCTCCCAATTCATAGGTGGCGGTGAAGAGAGTTTTGGATATATGGTCGGTGATTTTGTAAGGGATAAAGATGCAGTAACCTCCACCCTATTGGCCTGTGAAATTGCTGCCAATGCCAAGGCCAATGGAAGTTCTTTTTATAAAGATTTGATAGACGCTTACGTAGAGTTTGGTTTTTACAGGGAAAAATTGATCTCCATCACCAAAAAAGGAATGAGCGGGGCAGAGGAAATCAAGCAAATGCTAAAGGATTTCAAAGAAAATCCTGTAGATACGGTGCAAGGCTCAAAACTGTTGTACATTGAAGATTACAACACATCCATCGTTAAAAATGTACAGACAAACGAAGAGTTTACCCTTCATTTGCCCAAGTCCAATGTATTGATTTATGAAACGGAGGATGGTACCCGAATTGCCGCTCGACCCAGTGGAACGGAACCAAAGGTAAAGTTCTACATCAGTACAAATACAAAATTGGACAAGGCCGCCGATTATAAATCCGTAAATTCGCAGTTGGAAACCAAAATTGAAGGTATCCTTTCCGAGCTGAATTTATAGTGAATGAACTACTTTAAAAAGATTCTCCAATTTGCGGTTCCATACCGTAAATACGGTTTTCTGAATATTTTTTTCAATATTCTCTATGCATTGTTTAGTGCATTGTCCTATGCTGCACTTATTCCAATGCTCAATGTCCTGTTCGATCAGACCCAGCAGATCAACGAGCCCCCAAAATTGGAAAGTATTGGTAAGCTTAAGGATTATTTCATGGACTACATGAATTATCAAGTGACCCAATATTCCGGTGATGACCCCATGAAAGGACTTCTATTAGCCGTTGGACTCATCTTGTTTTTATTCCTTTTTAAGAATATCTTCAACTATTTGGCCATGTATTTCATTACTTTTTTAAGGAATGGCGTACTGAAGGATATCCGAAACAAGATGTACGAGAAAATCATGGATTTGCCCATCTCCTACTTCTCCGAGAAAAAGAAAGGGGACGTAATCGCCCGAATCACGTCGGATGTATTGGAAATACAACACTCCTTTCTTTCTATTTTGGAATTGATTGTCAGAGAGCCACTTACCATACTCTTTACGATTATTGTGATGTTTTTGATCAGTGTAAAACTGACCATATTCGTATTCATTTTTATTCCCATTGCCGGAATGATCATTTCTAGAATCGGTAAATCCCTAAAGAAAAAATCAGATAGGGTCCAAAAAGAACAAGGAGAATTTCTCTCTATTGTGGAAGAAACATTGGGTGGACTCCGGGTCATCAAAGCGTTTAATTCAGAATCCAAATTCTACAATACATTCAAAAATTCCACATCGAGATTCTTTAGATTCTCCAACTCCTTGTTGAACCGTCAAAACCTATCATCTCCGACCAGTGAATTCCTTGGGATTGTTGTTTTTGGTGTACTGTTATGGTTTGGAGGACGAATGGTATTATTGGAAGGAACCCTTGATGCCGCCTCATTTATTTCTTATATGGGTTTGGCATTCAACATTTTGACCCCTGCCAAGGCTATCAGTAAAGCATCTTATGGGGTTAAAAAGGGAAATGCTGCGGCCGAACGTGTGTTGGAGATACTCGAATCCGAAAACCCGATCAAAAACATTGAAGGTGCCGAAGAAAAAACAGATTTCACCTCGGGAATAGAACTCAACGAAGTTGGGTTCAAGTATGAAGACGATTACGTACTGAAAAACTTCAACCTAAAGGTTGACAAAGGCAAGACAGTAGCCTTAGTTGGGCAATCAGGTAGTGGTAAGAGTACCGTGGCCAATTTGGTGACCCGATTCTACGATGTCAATAAAGGGGAAATCCTGATTGATGGGACCAACATCAAAAACATTACCAAAAAATCACTCCGTGGATTGATGGGGCTGGTCACGCAAGACTCCATCCTCTTTAACGATTCCGTGAAGAGCAACATAGCTTTAGGCAAGGAAAATGCCACAATGGACGAAATTATGGAAGCTGCCAAAGTAGCCAATGCACACGATTTTATCATGGATTTGCCCAATGGCTACGACACCAATATTGGTGATAGCGGAAATAAATTGAGTGGAGGACAAAAACAACGCTTATCGATCGCACGGGCAGTGCTTAAAAACCCACCTATCATGATTTTGGATGAGGCAACCTCTGCTCTGGACACCGAAAGCGAGCGATTGGTTCAGGATGCCTTGGAGAAAATGATGCAAAATCGCACCTCCATCGTTATTGCACACCGACTGTCCACTATCCAGAACGCCGATAGCATTGTGGTGATGAGCAAAGGGGAAATCGTGGAACAGGGAAACCACGAAGAGTTGATGAAATCCGCCAAAAATTATAAGAAGCTGGTAGAGATGCAATCATTCACTTGATAGACCAGTGAGTTGGATTGTTGGATAATTGGATTAATGGATGATTGGATATTTGGATTCTGGCTCCTAACTCCTGAAAAAAAGATTTCTCGACCACGATCATCCCATCCATCACCCATCACCCTTCACCCTTCACCCTTCACCCTTCACCCTTCACCCTTCACCCTTCACCAATAAAAATTAAACCTTTTCCCCGTACCTTAGTCAAAGCATCAAACAACAGAAACATTGATCGCCGAGGAAACCTTAGTCCAAGAACTGCAAAGGGGAGAAAGTCGCCCAAAGGCCTTTGAGGTGTTGGTGAACACTTACAAGGAACGCTTGTATTGGCATATCCGAAGGATTGTCCTCGACCACGACGATACGGATGATGTGCTTCAGAATACCTTTATCAAAGTCTATAGGAATATTGAGAAGTTTAAAGGGGAGAGCAAACTTTATTCTTGGATGTACCGTATTGCCACCAACGAATCCTTGACATTTTTAAAGCAAAAATCACGGAAAATGGGCATTAGCGACCAAGAATTGAAGGATAAAATGGTAGAAAACCTTCAGGCCGATGTGTATTTTGAAGGAGATGAAATCCAACTCAAACTGCAAAAAGCCTTGGCAACCTTGCCGGACAAACAGAAACTGGTTTTTACCATGAAGTATTTTCAGGAAATGAAATACAACGATATTTCCGAGGCACTGGACACTTCCGTAGGTGCATTGAAGACATCCTACCATTTGGCGGCTAAAAAAATAGAAGCGTATCTTAAAGAAAATTAAACCTTTGACGAGTTGAGCAGTCAAAACAACACAATGAAAAAGGACAAAAAAAATAGTTTCAATACACCGGAAGGCTACTTCGAGAGCTTTAACGATCGGCTTATGGACCGAATCCGAAAAGAAGAGACGAACGAAGCTGGCTCCATAATCCCCAAAACCGATGGCTTTGCGGTTCCCAATGGCTATTTTGATGAAGTAACACCAACTGTTCTATCCAAAATCAACACAAAAGAACCCAAGGTCATTCCATTGAAGATCAATAGACGTTTGTACTACGGTATAGCTGCCACAGCCGCAATTTTCATAGTGATGTTCAGTCTTACCTGGGAATCAAATCCAGAACCCCTGACTTTTGATGATTTGGCAAACGCGGAAATAGAGGCTTATTTTGAGCATACCGATTTGGAAATGACTTCTTATGAGATTGCAGAGGTGGTTTCTTTGGAGGAAATACAGTTGAACGATATACTCGGTGATGATTTGGAAGACGACATCATTATGGAGTATTTGGATGAGAATGTCGATGACATTGAAGAATTAAATTTAGAAGACATTGATTATGATTAAGAGAGCACTTATACTTTGCACCTTGTTGTTCGGTACCTTTTTGATGCATGGCCAAGGGCCTGGGCGTAATCGTATTAAAACACTTAAAGTGGCTTTTATTACAGAACAAGTAGGATTGACCAGCGAAGAGGCCCAACAATTTTGGCCCATATACAACGCACACGAGGAAACCATGGAGAACATCCGTAGAAAGGAACGCGCGGAACTGCACGCCAACATCGTTCGTGCACAAGAGCTTTCTATAAACGAGTCCGAAATGTTATTGGACCACCTTCTTGCCCTCCAATCTGACAAGCAAGAAGCAGATCGGGAATTTTTGACTAGATTACGAACGGTAATTCCTGCCAAAAAAGTATTGTTGTTGGTGAAGGCCGAAGAGGATTTTAAGAGACAGATGATCCAACAGTTCCGTAAACGGCGTGGAGGAAGATAACCCGTATGGAATCAACAAAAAATGATAAGAAGCCTCCGGGCTTCTTTTTTTGATTAAACCTTTCCAAAAAACCACAGTCTTACCATCAGAAACCCATAAAAATCCAATGTTATGAAACGAATGAAAGTGTTTTTGGTCATCGCTGCATTTTTGGGAACCATAATTGGCGCATCAGCACAAACAAGAATGGTGGTAAAGGTTTATCCAAAACATGGAACGGTGGTAAGAACAGTATCCAAACCAAGAGTGATAGTTCACAAGAGAACAAACTATTACTTCGCTGATGGCATATGGTATAAAGCCCATGGGGAAAAATATGTGGTCACGGCTGCACCAAGGGAAATTAAAATAAGAACCTTGCCCAGAGGCAGTAAAGTGTTTTATAGGAATGGGAGGAGGCTATACCAATACCGTGGCATATGGTACAAAAGAAGAGGAAGGCACTATGTGGTCGTGAACGTTTAGTTTTTGATTGATTAGTTTTTAGTTAGTTCAAAAAGCGGTGGGTAGATCACCGCTTTTTTTATTTAAAATCCAACTTTGCGATGCTCTTGCTTCCCGCAGCAAAAGCCGTGGAATCATTCAGGAAGCGAAGCGTGAAAAAAGGTTCTTCGCTCATCTGTTTCCAATTTGCACCCCCATCTGAAGAATAGGAAATTCCTGTAAATCCAATAGCTACCAATGCTTCTCCGTCGGAATTGGGAACAAACTGCACGCAACTTTTATAACCGGGTTCCCGGCCATCGGCTAACAACTCCCAAGTTTTGCCACCATCAACTGTTTTTATCTTATTGGCTTTGTTGGCCTCAGGGTCGGTGTAGTCCCCTCCTATCGCAAACCCAAGATTTTCATCAAAAAAATCCATGGAGTAAATTCCCTGCGTAGGTTTGTCCGAAATTATTGGGGTTTCCTGTATTTCCCATGTCAACCCTTTATCACTGGAAAAATAAATCCTTCCCTCTGTGGTACCGATCCAAACTTTGTTCCCCTGTACGGCAATATTACTATTGCTGGCCGCAAAAGCACCTTCACCTTCAATACCTTCCGGCAAATCCGAACAAGAAAGTTTGGTCCAGGAATTCCCACCATCCCTAGTAATAATAATCGAGAGACATCCATCTACAGTATCGCCAACAGCAATACCCTCGGTATTGTTCCAAAAAGCAAGACTATCATAAAAAACACCCTCACCCGCTTCGGTATATACCAATTCCATTTTTCCTTGGTCACCGGTTTTATACAATAATGCAGGACTTTCCACCGAAAGCATAAAAAAATCCTCAGCAGTTCCTCCGACCGCCCTAAAACTTGGGGTGATGGAATCATAATACTGTGTACTGGTCCTGACCTTTCCGGAATTTACATCTACTGTTCCATAAATTCCATTGCTACCTGCAAAGGCCAATGTTCTACCATCTAAAAATGTGATTGCCCGTATACTTACAGTGTCCTCAAAAACCGGGGTTATTTCCACAGATTGAAAGGGTTGTTTTTTAGGTTCTTCGGCACAAGAAAACAAAACAAGAACAACTAAAAGGGAAAGGATGGACCTCATGATATTTATTTTCTTCAAAAGTAAGGAGAAATCATACCTTTGCAACCTTATTTAATATGATGCGTTTACACAGAAACTTGGTATTTGCCGTAATTGATGCCCTTCACATGATTTTTAACGAGGGGGAATATGCCGATAAGGTGATTGAAAAAGTATTGCGCTACGATAAACGCTGGGGTTCTCGCGATCGTGGATTCATAGCTGAGACCACCTATGATATTGTTAGATGGAAACGCCTGTATTCCGAAATAGCCGAAGTGCACGAACCTTATAGCAAACCTCATTTGTTTCGATTGTTCGGTGTTTGGTGCGTATTGCGAGGTATCCGAATTCCAGATTGGAAACAGTTGGAAGGCACCCCCGAACGTCGTATTAAAGGTAGGTTCGATGAATTATCCAAAATCCGAAAGTTCAGGGAGTCGATTCCCGATTGGATGGATGAACTCGGGGAAAAATCGTTGGGCACCGAACTTTGGACCAAAGAAATTGCCGCCCAAAATCAACAAGCAGACGTAATTCTACGAACCAATACGCTCAAGGTACCTAAGCCACAGTTGAAATCATTTTTGGCCAAAGAAGATATCGCGACCGAGTTTATAGAGGGTTATCCCGATGCTTTGAAGCTTGTTGAGCGGAAAAATGTTTTTGTGACCCAGGCCTTTAAAGATGGATTGTTCGAAGTCCAGGATGCCTCTTCCCAGTTGGTCGCTCCATTTTTGGAGGTAGAACCGGGACAACGTGTGATAGATGCCTGTGCGGGTGCAGGTGGAAAAACCCTTCACCTAGCTTCTCAAATGCAGAACAAAGGACAGTTAATTGCTTTGGATATTTATGAAAGTAAATTGAAAAAACTAAAGAAACGAGCCAGAAGAAATGGTGTACACAATGTAGAGACGAGAGTGATCGATTCCACCAAAGTAATCAAGAAACTTCACAATAGTGCCGACCGTGTATTACTCGATGCTCCCTGTTCAGGTTTGGGGGTGATCAAACGAAACCCTGACTCCAAATGGAAACTGGAACCCGAATTTGTAGACCGGATAATGGTAGTTCAACAAGATATTCTTCAGAACTACAGTAAAATGGTGAAAAAAGGAGGGCAAATGGTCTATGCCACCTGCTCCATTCTGCCACAAGAAAATTCGGAACAGGTCAAAAAGTTCTTGGAATCCGAAAGTGGAAAGGATTTTGAGTTCGTTAGAGAGCGAAACGTATTTGCTTCGGAAACGGGTTTTGATGGGTTTTATATGGCCTTATTGAAGAAAAAACCCTGAAAATCTTTCGACCTTCAGGGCTTCAACTTATCTTGGAGTAAGTTCCTATTCCTCTATCGTAGGATATTCCACACCCAATTGTTCCAAATAGGTATCATACTTGGTTTCATCATAGTAGAATGCTTCCAAAGCTGGTCGGAACATATCCTGCTTATCCTTGTTCAAGAAGGTTGGTGGCATATCATCTGCAGAAATCATAGGTTCATATTTTGTTTCCTTGGTCTGCTCATTGTTGAAATAATCCCAAGCTTGGGTCAATAGTTCTGGTTTCAACAAGAAATCCATAATGGTCATAGCCTCGGCTTTTGCCCCTGCGGTTGCCCCTTTATGTGCGATCGGTGTAGCCATAGCGATAGCATTTGCCCAGTGGTGGCCAGGTAATCCAGGTATGTTCGATGGAAAACGCATGGTAACCGTAGGCACTTTCCAAGAAATATCTCCGATATCATCAGAACCTCCGCTAACAGGTTCCAAAACTGGTAGGCCTATTTCGGACAATTCGGTAGGCAGCCCTTCTATTTTTCTGGATTCAACCTGAGTTTGAACCGCTTTAGCTAGTTGTTGGTCCGCCTCTGTCCATTCCGGGAGTCCTACTTGCTTAATGTTTTCGTACATGGTCTCGGCAATCACTTTGTTGTAGTGTCTTGGCCATGCTGTACCCAACACACGGGATGTCATTGTAGTTCCGGTCATCATGGCCGCACCCTTGGCAATATCGTTGGCCTCGGCATACATTTCCATAATTCCCTCATAAGTCACATCCCTAAAGTAGAACCAAATTCCAGCTTTGGAGGGCACCACATTGGGTTGGTCTCCTGCATCGGTAAAAATGGAATGGGAACGTTTTAATGGGTGCAAATGCTCCCTTTTGTAATTCCATCCCACATTCATAAGTTCCGCGGCATCCAAGGCACTGCGTCCCCTCCAAGGAGCTCCGGCAGAATGTGCGGCTTCACCTTCAAACATATATTCCACGGAAATCAGTCCAGTTCCCCGGGTAGGTCCCCAAGAAACACTCAAGTTACTGCTCACATGGGTAAAAATGCACATATCAATATCATCAAAAAGGCCATCGCGCACATACCATGCTTTGGCAGCCACCAATTCCTCGGCAATTCCAGGCCAAAGAATCAAGGTGCCCCCAATGCCCTCTTTTTCCATCACCTCTTTAACGGCCAATGCGGATGTGATGTTCAATGGAATCCCGGAGTTATGGCCTTCTCCGTGACCAGGAGCACCCTCCACAATGGGTTTGTGGTAAGCCACACCGGGGTATTGGGATGCTTTTGGGATACAATCCACATCACTGCCCAATGCGATAACAGGCCCTTCCCCATTGCTCCAAGTAGCGAACCACGCTGTAGGGATATTGGAAATGGAACGCTCAATGGTAAAGCCATTATCTTCCAAGATGCCCGTAAGGTATTTGGAACTTTCCTCTTCTTGAAAGCCCAGTTCGGCAAAACTGAAAATTTTGTCCACCATGACCTGTGTCTGCTTTTTATTGGCTTCCACGATGGCCTCTACCTCGGCTTTAAGTTTTTTGACTTGATTTTTGGAGTACTTTTTCTGTGCTGTTGAAGTGGCTACTCCGACGAACAGCATAATCCCTGATAACAGGATTTTAGTTGTTTTCATAAGGTTGGTTTTGAGTTAGCTATTATGCTCCTAAGATAGGAAAAACAACTTCAATTCGTGCCAAACTTTGGAATGTTGGATTGTTTGACCATATAGGTTAGTAAAGATTCGTCTTTTTGCTTAGAATGACATCATCCTGCACCCCCAAGCTGTCATTTCGAACGGTTACTGGGTATAGTCGAAGTGCGATGCGGAATTCAATCATTAAAAAATACTCCTGATTATGTTTTTTAGAAAGTGCTTCAGAAAATTACGCCACTCCTGTTCATCATTCAGTAGAATTACAATAACGATATAGACCAAGACAACCAAGATAGCTTTCACCCATTTGTCCTGATGGTTTGATTTTTTAATGGGTTTCATATGGATTCAAACCTAAGAAAGAAGAAATTTATATAGGATGCGGAATTGACCTATCCCTCTTTTGGATGGATGAATGCGCTATCAACAGCACTTCGTTAACAAAACACCTTTTCTGTAGGATGGATTACGTTACAAAATCGTAAATTTGCACTTTCTTAAACCGTTCAACGCAAAGATTGTATGATCCATTTTTTTGGGGACAAGGCTACCAAGGTTTTTGCCGTCCAAACCGCTCAGGAAATCGCTCAGGAAGACACTAACAAACTGGTATGGTTGTTTGGCAACCAGCCTAAGATTGAAGCGGCGTCACTCGACGCCTTTTTTGTTGGGCCCCGTGCCGCCATGGTGACTCCTTGGAGTACCAACGCCACCGAAATCACCCAAAATATGGGCATTACAGGAATTATCCGAATCGAGGAATTCCATGCCGTTGAAGAGGGTTTTAATGATTTTGATCCAATGCTTTCCCAAAAATACAGGTCTTTGGGACAGGATTTGTTCACCATAGATATTGTTCCAGAGGCCATCCAAGAGATTGATGACATTGCTGCTTATAACGAAAAGGAAGGATTGGCGTTGAGCGTTGAAGAAGTGGAATACTTAGAAGGATTGGCCAAAAAATTGGACCGTAAGTTGACGGATTCCGAAGTGTTTGGTTTCAGTCAAGTGAATTCCGAGCATTGCAGACATAAAATTTTCAATGGAACTTTTGTGATCGATGGAGAAGAAAAACCCTCTTCCCTATTCAAACTGATCAAAAAGACATCCGAAGCCAACCCCAACGATATTGTTTCGGCATATAAGGACAATGTTGCTTTTATTAAAGGGCCTAAAGCGGTCCAGTTTGCACCCAAAAGTGCGGACAGGCCGGACTTTTATGAAGAAAAAGAGTTTGATTCGGTGCTTTCGTTAAAAGCGGAAACCCATAACTTCCCAACCACTGTGGAGCCATTCAACGGCGCTGCGACAGGGTCAGGGGGCGAAATCAGGGACCGTTTGGCCGGAGGAAAAGGATCCTTGCCGTTGGCGGGAACAGCCGTTTACATGACTTCCTACTCTCGCTTGGAGGAAAACCGTCCGTGGGAAAAAGGAATGAAAGAAAGGGATTGGTTGTACCAGACTCCGATGGATATTTTGATCAAAGCATCAAACGGTGCATCCGATTTTGGAAATAAATTCGGTCAACCCTTGATCGCTGGCTCAGTTCTAACCTTTGAGCATGAGGAAGAAGCACGAAAATTGGGCTTTGACAAAGTAATTATGATGGCCGGAGGTATTGGTTACGGAAAAAAGGACCAAGCCCTAAAAGATACTCCACATAAAGGAGACAGAATAGTTGTTCTAGGTGGTGACAACTACCGTATTGGAATGGGCGGAGCTGCCGTATCCAGCGCAGATACTGGTGAATTTAGTTCTGCCATTGAGTTGAATGCGGTACAACGTTCCAACCCTGAAATGCAAAAACGAGCTTCAAATGCCGTTCGCGGATTGTTTGAAAGTCATGACAACCCTATCGTTTCCATTCACGATCATGGAGCCGGCGGACACCTTAACTGTTTATCTGAATTGGTGGAGGAAACAGGGGGTACGATAGATACGGACAAGTTGCCCGTTGGAGACCCTACGCTTTCCAAAAAGGAGTTGATCGGAAACGAGTCCCAGGAACGAATGGGATTGGTGATAGGCGAAAAAGATTTGGACCTTTTGGATCGAGTTGCGGCCCGTGAACGATCCCCAATGTACAATGTGGGCGAAGTTACTGGCGACCACACCTTCAAATTTACTTCTGGCAAAACGGGTGAAACCCCAATGAACCTGGAACTTTCCGATATGTTCGGAAGCTCTCCCAAAACGATTATGGAGGATAAGACCGCCCAACAAAAATATCCAGCACTTGCTTATTCCCTGGAACATTTCCACGACTATTTGGAGCAAGTACTGCAATTGGAAGCGGTTGCCTGTAAAGATTGGTTGACCAATAAAGTGGACCGATGTGTTGGCGGACGCGTTGCAAAGCAACAATGTGCAGGACCCTTACAGTTGCCCTTGAACAATTGTGGTGTAATGGCTCTCGATTTTAAAGGAAAGGAAGGTATTGCCACCAGTATTGGCCACTCCCCAATCTCCGCTTTGATAGACCCTGTTGCGGGAAGCAGAAACAGTGTAGCGGAATCGCTGACCAATATAGTTTGGGCACCGTTAAAAAATGGTCTACAATCCGTATCCCTATCAGCTAACTGGATGTGGCCTTGCAGAAATGAAGGGGAAGATGCCCGTTTGTATTCGGCCGTGGAGTCCTTGTCGGAATTTGCAATAGATTTGGGCATCAATGTGCCCACTGGAAAGGATTCGCTTTCCATGAAACAGAAATATAAGGATGGTGAAGTACTGTCTCCAGGGACGGTTATTATCTCCGCCGCAGCCAATTGCAATAACATCAACCAAGTGGTGGAGCCTGTTTTACAGAAAGATGGCGGTGATATTTACTACATCAACCTATCCAAAGATAGCCATAAACTGGGTGGTTCTTCCTTTGCTCAGATTTTGAACGGTATTGGAGACGAAGCTCCTTCCGTTTTGGATGCGGGATACTTTAAAACCGCTTTCAACGCCTTGCAAGAACTCATCAAAGATGGTCAGCTATTGGCAGGTCACGATGTGGCATCAGGTGGTTTGATTACCACCTTGTTGGAACTTTGCTTTGCAGACAACGATTTGGGCGCCAACTTGGATTTATCCAGTTTGAACGAGCAGGACATCATCAAACTATTGTTCTCTGAAAATATTGGTGTGGTGTTCCAGGCTAAAGATGCTTCGGTAGAAAATAAATTGAAAGCTGCAGGGGTTGAATTCTCCAAAATAGGTGCCCCAACATCAGAAAGCACCTTGAAAATCAAAAACAACGGTGTTGAAATAGGATTGAACATTACCTCCTTGCGTGATACTTGGTTCAAAACTTCGTATTTGTTGGACAACAAGCAAACCGCCAATGGTTTGGCCAAGGACCGCTATGACAACTACAAGGAGCAGCCCTTGCAATATAGTTTCCCAACCGAATTTAATGGTACTATACCGGAAGTTCCGACCTCAAAAAGACCCAAAGCAGCCATTCTTCGCGAAAAAGGAAGTAATTCCGAGCGTGAAATGGCCAATGCGATGTACTTGGCCGGTTTTGATGTGAAAGATGTACACATGACCGACCTTATTACAGGTAGGGAGACCTTGGAAGATATCCAGTTCATCGGTGCGGTAGGTGGCTTCTCCAACTCCGATGTATTGGGGAGCGCCAAAGGCTGGGCAGGTGCTTTTAAGTACAACGAAAAGGCCAATAAGGCTTTAAAGGACTTCTTTGCAAGGCCAGATACCTTATCCGTAGGGATTTGCAACGGATGCCAATTGTTCATGGAGTTGGACCTTATCAATCCAGAACACGGAACCCATGGTAGAATGACCTATAACGATTCCCATAAGCACGAGAGCAACTTTACTTCAGTAAAGATCCAAGAAAACAATTCAGTGATGCTTTCCAGCATGGCCGGAACCACTTTGGGTGTATGGATCAGTCATGGTGAGGGTAAATTCAGTCTACCACATACGGAAGATCAATACCATATTGTGGCAAAATATGGATACGAAGGCTACCCGGCAAATCCAAACGGAAGTGATTACAACACTGCCATGCTTTGCGATAAAACAGGTAGACACTTGGTGACCATGCCACACATAGAGCGATCCACCTTCCCATGGAACTGGGCCCACTACCCAAAGGGTAGAACCGATGTGGTTACCCCTTGGCTGCAGGCATTTGTGAATGCCAGGGAATGGTTGGAGAACTTGGAAGATTAGTATTAAATAGTACTTTCGTAAGCTAAAAATTGGGGATTTTGCAAATTTTACCCTAGGTAATTGTTAAATCTGTTTCATTCTTAAAGGCTGATTTGCTATTTTGCAAACGCTTTACACATACTTACTATGCAAACCGTTACCCGATTATTTGATTTCCCATATTATCAGCTTGAAAAATACCCCTTAGAAAAATCATTGGTCACCAAAAGTGACGGCAAATGGATCGGTACATCCACAAAGGAGTACATTAACAAAGCGAATGCGGTGAGTAGGGCTTTGTTGCGTATGGGTGTTAAACCAAACGATAAGATTGCCATTATTTCCATGACCAATCGTACGGAATGGAACATAATGGATATTGGTGTCCTTCAGATCGGTGCTCAGACGGTTCCGATATACCCTACTATTTCGGAAGAGGATTATGAATATATCCTTAACCATTCCGAGGCCAAATATTGTTTTGTGTCCTGTGAAGAGGTTCTGGAAAAGGTACTTGCCGTAAGCTCAAAGATTAAAAATCTTGAGGAAGTATATTCCTTCAATGAACTTGAAAATTGTAAAAATTGGAAAGAATTGTTGGAATCGGGAGCTGACACATCAAATCAAGAAGAAGTTGAAAAATTAAAAGCTAAGGTCAAGGCTGAAGATTTGGCCACCTTGATTTATACCTCTGGCACAACAGGTAAACCAAAGGGAGTAATGCTTTCGCACGATAATATTGTATCCAATGTAATTTCCAGTGAAGAAAGGGTACCTTTTGAATCCGGCGGGGTCGCTTTAAGCTTTTTACCCGTTTGCCATATTTTCGAAAGAATGATTCTTTACCTCTATCAATATTGCGGGATCCAAATTTACTTTGCCGAAGGTCTGGACAAAATCAGTGATAACATCAAGGAGGTAAAGCCCAATGTAATGACCGTGGTGCCTCGTTTATTGGAAAAAGTATACGACGCCATCATTGCCAAAGGAGCTGCGCTCACGGGCATAAAAAAGAAACTGTTCTTCTGGGCCGTAGAAGTGGGACTTAAATTTGAACCTTATGGTGCAAATGGTTGGTGGTACGGAAAAAAATTAGGACTTGCCAGAAAATTGATTTTCAGTAAATGGAAGGAAGGTCTTGGTGGAAACTTATCTGTAATGGTTTCTGGTAGTGCTGCGCTCCAACCCAGATTAGCACGTATTTTCGGTGCTGCTGATATGCCTGTGATGGAGGGTTATGGACTAACGGAGACTTCACCCGTGATTGCAGTAAACGACCAACGAAATAGAGGTTGGAAAATTGGAACTGTAGGTAAAATTATAGATAGGGTCGAAGTAAAAATAGCAGAAGACGGAGAAATCCTATGCAAAGGACCCAATGTAATGATGGGCTATTACAAAGACCCCGAAAGAACTGCTCAAGTAATGACAGGCGACTATTTTCATACGGGTGACATAGGTGAGATCGATGCAGAAGGGTTTTTACGCATTACGGATCGTAAAAAAGAAATGTTCAAGACATCCGGTGGAAAATATGTTGCTCCCCAATTGTTGGAGAACCGCTTTAAGCAATCCCGGTTCATAGAACAAATCATGGTTGTGGGAGAAGGTGAAAAAATGCCCGCCGCTTTGATCCAACCCAACTTCGAATTTGTAAAGGAGTGGGGCAAACGCCATGATCTTAATTTAGGATCCAATACCGAAATAGTTAAAAATGAGAAAGTAATTGCGCGCGTGCAAGAGGAAGTGGATTGGGCCAATCAAGAATTTGCCAAATGGGAAAAAGTCAAGCAGTTTAGACTAACCCCCGATGTTTGGAGCGTGGAAGAAGGCCACCTCACCCCTACCATGAAGCTTAAACGAAAAATTGTCAAGGAAAAATACACATCCCTGTACAATGATATTTACGGACATTGATCCATCCATTTCATCAAAATATAAAGCCTGCACATTGCAGGCTTTTTTTTTGCTACTATTTAATCTAAATTTATTATGCATGCATAATAAATTTTTATATATTTGAGAAGATCAAACCAGTTCTATGAAAGATTTGACCATTGATTATGCCCTTAGGGCCACCTGGCAGGCTGTTAGCAAAATGTACAATGAGGAAGCGAAAAACTACGGGCTTACAATGGCCATTGGATTTACCTTATTAAGTATTGATCCAAAAGGAGGTACACCAAGTACCACCTTAGGACCAAAAATGGGAATGGAAGCAACTAGTTTGTCAAGAATCTTAAAAAATATTGAACAAAGAGGTTACATTCAGCGTAAACGTAATCCTAAGGATGGACGTGGAGTCCTGATTTATTTAACACCACTGGGTTTGGAAAAACGTGAGGAGTCCAAAGAAGTGGTGCTGCGTTTCAATGAAGTGGTAAAAGAAAATACCACACAAGAAGATTTGGTGGGTTTCTTTAGGATCATAGAAACCATCAACAAGCTGATTACAGATAAAAAAATCTATACAAAAACAACTAATAATTAATTTATAAATCGCACATGAAAAGGCATATAAACAAAGTTGCCGTAATCGGTTCCGGAATAATGGGAAGTGGCATTGCATGCCATTTTGCGAATATTGGGGTCGAAGTTCTTTTATTGGATATAGTTCCTCGTGAACTGACCGACAAGGAAAAAGCCCAAGGGCTTACCTTGGAAGACAAAGCGGTCCGCAATCGCTTGGTGAACGAATCGCTCGCATCTGCATTAAAGTCCAAACCCTCCCCTATTTATCACAAAAAATTCGCTGATCGAATCAGCACAGGAAACTTGGAAGATGACATTTCCAAAGTGGCCAAAGTAGATTGGATCATTGAAGTGGTAGTGGAACGATTGGACATCAAAAAGCAGGTATTTGAGAATTTGGACAAACACCGCTCACCTGGCACGTTGATTACTTCGAACACCTCAGGTATTCCTATCCGATTTATGAGCGAAGGGAGAAGCGATGATTTCCAAAAACACTTCTGTGGTACGCACTTTTTCAACCCTGCCCGATACTTAAAACTTTTCGAAATTATACCTGGTCCAAAAACCTCCAATGAGGTTTTAGAGTTCCTAAACGGATATGGTGAGCAATACTTGGGCAAAACCTCGGTGGTCGCCAAAGACACCCCTGCGTTTATAGGTAACCGCATCGGAATATTCAGTATTCAAAGTCTCTTCCACGCGGTAAAAGAAATGGGAATGACAGTCGAGGAAGTCGATAAATTGACAGGTCCCGTCATCGGAAGGCCTAAATCCGCCACTTTCCGTACCGTGGATGTGGTAGGACTGGATACCCTTGTACATGTGGCCAATGGAATCAGTGAAAACTGTAAGGACGATGAGCGCCATGAGCTCTTCCAATTGCCCGATTTCATCCAAACCATGATGGACAACAAATGGTTGGGTAGTAAAACTGGACAAGGATTTTACAAAAAAATTAAAGGCGACGATGGCAAAAGCGAAATCCTGACATTGGATTTGGATACCATGGACTACCGCTCCAAAAAGAGTGCTAAATTCGCCACTTTGGAGCTCACAAAGACCATCGATAAGGTAATTGACCGTTTCCCTGTACTCGTTGATGGTAAAGACAAGGCGGGAGAATTCTACAGAAAGAGCTTCGGAGCACTTTTCGCTTATGTTACCCACCGTATTCCTGAAATTACCGATGAATTATATAAAATAGATGATGCCATGAAGGCCGGCTTCGGTTGGGAGCATGGACCGTTCCAAATTTGGGATGCCGTAGGACTCGACAAAGGTCTTGAATTCATCAAGGCGGAAGCTTTGGAAGCTGCTCCGTGGGTCTCCGAAATGAAAGAAGCGGGGATTGATTCGTTCTACACGGTGAAAGAAGGGAATACCTACTTCTATGATATTCCTAAAAAGACCATGGAAAAAGTTCCAGGTCAGGATGCGTTTATCATTTTGGACAACATCAGAAAAACTAAAGAAGTCTTCAAAAACAGCGGTGTTGTGATCGAAGATTTGGGTGATGGGATCCTTAACTGTGAATTTCAATCCAAAATGAACACTATTGGCGGCGATGTACTAGCTGGTTTGAACAAAGCTGTAGATTTAGCTGAAAAGGATTTTGCAGGATTGGTCATTGGTAACCAAGCCGCAAATTTCTCTGTTGGTGCCAATATCGGAATGATTTTTATGATGGCCGTAGAACAAGAATACGATGAGCTGAACATGGCCATCAAAATGTTCCAAGACACCATGATGCGCATGCGATATTCATCCATCCCAACAGTTTCCGCACCACACGGTATGTGTTTGGGCGGTGGTTGTGAACTTTCGCTCCATGCCGATAAAGTTGTGGCCGCGGCCGAAACCTATATCGGTTTGGTGGAATTCGGCGTTGGTGTGATTCCTGGTGGAGGTGGTTCCAAAGAAATGGCACTTCGCGCTTCGGACACGTTTAGAAAAAACGATGTAGAACTCAATGTGCTTCAAGAGTATTTCCTTACTATCGGAATGGCCAAAGTTTCAACTTCGGCCTATGAGGCCTATGACTTGGGCATCCTTCAAAAAGGAAAAGATGTAGTCGTGGTCAATAAAGACCGTCAGATCGCAACGGCAAAGGCCTATGCCAAACTTATGGCAGATGCAGGTTACACCAAGCCGGTAAAGCGAAAAGATGTCAAAGTACTTGGAAAACAGGCCTTGGGTATGTTCTTGGTGGGAACGGACTCCATGGAAGCTGGACATTACATTTCGG
Source organism: Flagellimonas profundi (assembly GCF_017313275.1). Lineage (GTDB taxonomy): Bacteria > Bacteroidota > Bacteroidia > Flavobacteriales > Flavobacteriaceae > Flagellimonas > Flagellimonas profundi. The sequence continues at coordinate 1,489,398 of NZ_JAFLNM010000001.1, forward strand.
AGCACGACAAAAAGATTGCCGATAAACTGGCCTATGTAATGGCAGGTGGTGATCTTTCTGAAGCGACAATGGTAACCGAACAATATCTATTGGATCTGGAAAGAGAAGCATTTCTATCGCTATGTACCGAAAGAAAGACTTTGGAACGTATCCAGCACATGTTGAAAACAGGAAAACCACTTAGAAATTAGATGATTTGGAACGTTAGATTTGTCGATTGATCGATAAAGCAAACTGACCCTCCAAAAATCCGATAAACACAGAATCCAAAGAAAAATGAAAACAGCATATATAGTAAAAGGATATAGAACGGCCGTGGGCAAAGCACCAAAAGGTCTGTTCAGGTTTAAGCGACCAGACGAACTGGCGGCCGAAACCATCGAATACATGATGAACGAGCTCCCTCAACTGGACAAAAAACGTATTGATGACGTTATCGTCGGAAATGCCATGCCAGAAGCCGAACAAGGTCTGAACATGGGAAGGCTCATCTCCTTAATGGGACTTGAGATAGAAGACGTACCTGGCGTTACCGTTAATCGTTATTGTGCCTCAGGATTGGAAACCATAGGAATAGCTACGGCAAAAATACAATCTGGAATGGCTGATTGTATTATCGCCGGTGGTGCTGAAAGTATGAGTTACATACCCATGGGAGGTTATAAACCAACCCCGGATTACGCCACGGCCAAAGAAGGCCATGAAGATTACTATTGGGGCATGGGGCTTACAGCCGAAGCTGTAGCCAAACAATTCAAGGTGTCCCGCGAAGATCAGGACGAATTTGCATTTAATTCCCATATGAAAGCTTTGAAAGCCCAAGAAGAGGACCGTTTTCAAGATCAAATTGTTCCCATTGAGGTGGAGCACACCTTTGTGAACGAGGCAGGGAAAAAAGAAACCAAAACATACACCGTCAACAAAGATGAAGGTCCAAGAAAAGGAACCAATATCCCAACCTTGAACAAGTTGCGACCGGTTTTTGCCGAAGGAGGCAGTGTAACTGCCGGGAATTCCTCACAAATGAGTGATGGTGCTGCTTTTGTAATGGTAATGAGCGAGGAAATGGTGAAAGAATTGAACCTGGAACCAGTTGCCCGTTTGGTGAACTATGCTGCAGCTGGCGTGGAACCAAGGATAATGGGCATTGGGCCTGTAAAAGCCATCCCAAAAGCTTTAAAGCAAGCTGGGATGAAACAAGACCAAATAGATCTTATTGAACTGAATGAAGCTTTTGCCTCACAGTCCTTGGCTGTTATCCGTGAACTTGGCCTCAACCAAGACATCGTAAACGTGAACGGAGGAGCCATAGCACTTGGACACCCTCTCGGATGTACCGGAGCAAAACTGTCCGTTCAGCTTTTTGATGAAATGAGAAAGCGCGACATGAAAGGCAAATACGGCATGGTCACAATGTGCGTGGGTACTGGGCAAGGTGCCGCAGGTATATTCGAATTCCTAAACTAAAAATTACTAAACAAAAATTATCATGAGCGATACAAAAGAAAAAGACATATTGAGAGGAGGTCAATTTTTGGTCAAGGAGACCAAATGTGAGGACGTGTTCACCCTAGAGGACCTCAACGAGGAACAAAAAATGATGCGCGATAGCACCAAGGAATTTGTAGACCGAGAGCTTTGGGCACATTGGGAGCGTTTCGAGAAAAAAGATTACGCATACACAGAGGAATGCATGAAAAAGGCAGGGGAACTTGGCTTGCTCAGTGTGGCAGTTCCCGAAGCTTATGGTGGTATGGGCATGGGATTCGTTTCCACCATGTTGGTCTGTGATTATATTTCAGGAGCCACAGGGTCTTTCAGTACTGCCTTTGGAGCCCATACGGGTATTGGAACCATGCCAATTACCCTATATGGAACCGAAGAGCAAAAGCAGAAATACGTTCCCAAGTTGGCCACTGGAGAGTGGTTCGGAGCATATTGCTTAACAGAACCGGGAGCAGGTTCGGATGCCAATTCAGGTAAAACCAAGGCCGTTCTTTCCGATGATGGCAAATACTACAGCATCACAGGTCAGAAGATGTGGATCTCGAATGCGGGATTCTGCGATATGTTCATTGTTTTTGCTCGAATCGAAGATGACAAGAACATCACCGGGTTTATCGTTGAAAACGATACTGAAAACGGTATCTCCTTTGGTGAAGAAGAAAAGAAATTGGGTATCCACTCCTCATCTACGCGCCAGGTATTTTTCAACGACACCAAAGTACCTGTTGAAAACATGCTTTCTGAGCGAGGAAACGGATTCAAAATAGCCATGAACGCCCTAAACATTGGTAGAATTAAATTGGCTGCTGCTTGTTTGGAGGCCCAACGACGCATCGTGAACGAAGCTACCAAATATGCCAATGAGCGTATTCAGTTTAAAACACCTATTATAAACTTTGGTGCCATCAAAGCAAAAATTGCGGATATGGCTACCAACGCATATGTGGATGAGGCAGCTTGTTATCGTGCCGCCAAAAACATCGAGGACAGAATTGCCATTCGCGAAGCAAGTGGCAACTCACACCAAGAAGCAGAGCTTAAAGGTGTAGAGGAATATGCTATCGAATGTTCCATTCTGAAGGTGGCCGTTTCTGAGCACGTTCAGCATACCACGGATGAAGGTATCCAAGTGTTCGGAGGGATGGGCTTTAGCGCCGATACCCCAATGGAATCTGCCTGGAGAGACGCTCGTATTTCCAGGATCTATGAAGGTACCAACGAAATCAACCGTATGCTTTCAGTTGGAATGCTGGTAAAGAAAGCCATGAAAGGCCACGTAGACCTTTTAGGCCCTGCAACTGCTGTGGGCGAAGAACTAATGGGCATTCCTTCTTTTGATACACCGGATTTTTCCGAACTCCTTTCCGAAGAAAAGGACCTGATAGCCAGATTGAAAAAAGTATTCTTGATGGTCGCTGGTAGCGCTGTTCAAAAATTTGGACCCGATTTGGAAAAGCATCAAATGCTTTTGATGGCCGCTTCTGATATTTTGATCCAAATTTATATGGCGGAATCTGCTATCCTAAGAACCGAGAAAAATGCGAAACGCTTTGGTGAAGAAGCTCAGGCCACGCAAATCGCCATGTCCAAACTGTATTTGTACAGGGCAGTCGACATCATCCAACAAAAAGCCAAGGAAGGAATTGTTTCCTTTGCCGAAGGCGATGAACAACGAATGATGTTGATGGGACTGAAACGCTTTACCAAGTATACAAATCAACCCAATGTTGTGAAGCTTAGAACGCAGATAGCCGACAAAGTTGCCGCAGATAACGGGTATACCTTTGACTAATTCAAATAAATGTTGGGATAAAAACCCACTAGGATTTGAAAACGCCCCTGATCGGGGCGTTTTTTGTTAACCTATGGATTCCAATATTTTTTCGTCCCCTTGCTTTTTGGAGAAATTAATAGCACATTCTATTAGTGCCAAATGTGAATAGGCCTGCGGAAAATTCCCCAACAACCTTTTGGTCTTAAAATCGATGTCCTCACTGAATAGTCCCAAATGGTTACTATAGCTCAACAAGCGTTCAAAACGCTCCAGGGCCTTTTCTTCCTCACCAATTTTGAACAATGCGTTGATAAACCAAAATGTACAAATCGTAAAAGAAGAAGATGGCAGTCCAAAGTCATCTTCATTTTTATATCGATATAAAAGACCATCATTGCTTAGACCTTCCTCTATGGCTTTTACTGTGCTCACATATTTCGGGTCCCTGGCATGGATAAAACCGTATGGCTCCATCAAAAGTACCGAAGCATCCAAATGTCGGGAACCGTAGCTTTGAACAAATGCATTGATATCATTGTTCCATGCGTTTTGATGGATATCCTCTTTTATTTCCTGTTCAAGGGCCGTCCAACGTTCCAGTTTTCTTGTTTTGCCAAACATTTTGGCCACCTTTATGGCACGGTCCAAGGCTACCCAACACAAAACCTTTGAAAATGTAAAGTGTTTGTCCTCACCGCGGAACTCCCAAATACCTTTATCCGGCTCCTTCCAGTGTTTACCTACGATCCATACAATACCTTTGGTTATGCTCCATAGCTCTTCAACATTTTCAATATCGTTGCTAAAGTTTCGCAACTGCTCATAGATCACATCCATGAGGATACCATAAATATCATTTTGACGCTGTTTATAAGCTGCATTACCAATACGCACCGGCTTGGAGCCTTTGTATCCATCAAAATGATTCAAGGTTTTCTCCGTAAGGGTCTTTTCCTTGTTGATACCATACATGATCTGGAGTTTTTCATCCTTATCGGGCATCAGATCAATAATAAACTGAAGATAACGTTTGGCCGAATTCTTATGTCCTAGCTCGGAAACCACCTTGATGACCATGGAAGCATCACGAATCCAACAAAAACGGTAATCCCAGTTTCTGACTTCGCCAATGGTTTCTGGAAGCGATGTAGTGGCTGCAGCCAAAACAGCCCCTGTTTTGTCGTAAGTCAACATTTTAAGCGTTATGGCGCTTCTTATTATATCGTCTTTAAACTTCTGATAGTTGGGTGTTTTCGCAGCCCAATCCAACCAATACACCTTGGTCCGTTCCAATTCCAATCCCATGGTATCGGTAGATGGCATAAGTATTTTTTCATTGTAACAAATCAAAAAATAGCCATCTTCCTTTAAAATAATCTCATCGCCCTCCAAAACACCTTTCTTATCAAAAGAAGTGTACATAAAAAGTGTGTCGTATTTTAATTTATGGGTAAGGCTGGCAATAAAATCCTCCTTTACAAAATGCTTGGTCGCCCCTAACCCATATTCCAATTTGGGGTCATATTTGACCGTAAACTTCGGCGCTCCAGAAATATATTTCACGTAACGGATAATTTCGGGCTGTGCCTTATACTTACCGTTCATTTTATGGTGCCTGGGCATAAAATCGTGCAGCTCAAAAATGTTTTCGCCTTCGGTAAAGCGTGTAATCAAAATAGCGGTATTGCGATAATATTCCTGTTCAATGCTGTAATCCCCTTTTGGATGTATCTCAAAACTGCCTCCTTTATGCTCATCGAGCAATTTTGCAAATATCGAAGTAGAGTCAAATTGAGGCAAACAGCACCAGTCTATGGAGCCTTCTTTGGAAATCAATGCCGCACTCCTGCAATTTCCTATAATTCCGTAATTCAAATTGTCCATAGGTCAAAAATTCTCAAAAGGGTTAGAATGAATTGGTTTTGCGCTCGAATTTCCCGAATTTTAAAGAAACAAAAAATTAAAATACGTCAAAAATCATCCTTTTATGGGCAAAACTATCATAATCTCAAATCGACTACCCGTTCAATTACAAATTAGCAATGGAACAATCAATGCAATACCAAGTGTTGGAGGTCTGGCCACAGGGATGAAATCCGTACACAGTGGAGGTGAAAGCTTATGGATCGGTTGGTCTGGGTTAACGGATGAAGATACCCCGGAAGAACTAGAGGATGATATTGATAGGGCCCTAAAAGAGCATGGCTGTGCCAAAGTAAAACTCAATTCGGATGAAATTGATGGGTTTTACTACGGTTTCAGCAACCGTACCATTTGGCCCCTGTTCCACTATTTTTTGAAGTACTCTGAATTTGAACTCAACTATTGGGATACCTACAAAGCGGTAAACCAAAAGTTTGCGGATGCCATCATCGAGAATTCGGATGATAATGACACCATTTGGGTCCATGATTACCAATTGATGCTGGTACCACAAATGGTACGCGAAAAACGTCCCGATACCACCATTGGTTTCTTTTTGCATATCCCTTTCCCTTCTTTCGAAATTTTCCGGACCCTGCCCTGGCGTGAAGAAATTTTGGAAGGATTGCTGGGCTCGGACCTTATTGGTTTCCACACCTACGATTACGAAAGACATTTTTTAAGCTCCGTTCGTAGACTGATAGGACTGGATGTGAGCTTCAACGAGATTTATCTGGACAACAGGGTCATCAAGGTTGATTCCTTCCCTATGGGAATCGATTACAAAAAGTTCAGGGATGCCGCTGTACTCCACGATTCCAAAAGCAAGGAAGAGCGTAGTGATTTACAGGACCGTTTGGACAACCACAAAGCATCCGCACCCGATACCAAGCTCATCCTTTCCATAGATCGATTGGATTACAGTAAGGGAATCGCAAAGCGCATCAATGCATTTGAGTATTTCCTTCAAAAATACCCAGAATACAAGGAAAAGGTTCGATTGATCATCTTGGCAGTACCCTCCCGTTCCAACGTGCCTCAATATCAACTGTTAAAAAAAGAGGTTGATGAATTGGTGGGTCGTATCAACGGAGAATTGTCTACGGTTAACTGGACACCCATTTGGTATTTCTATCGCTCATTGCCCTTTGAAAGCTTGATCGACCTATACACCTCCAGCGATATTGCATGGCTTACCCCCTTGCGAGATGGAATGAATTTGGTGGCCAAGGAATACATTGCTACCCGAACCGATAAATCAGGTGTGCTCATTTTAAGCGAAATGGCAGGTTCTGCTTACGAAATGAATGAAGCATTATTGATCAATCCGAACAATTTTGAACAACAAGCAGACACCCTTAAAAGGGCCTTTAATATGCCCAAGGAAGAGCAAGTGTCCCGAAACACCTTTCTGCAAAAAAGATTGGAACGCTACAACGTGGAGGTTTGGGCAAACGAGTTTATGAGCGCTTTGAAAGAAAACAGGGACCTAGGCAAAGCCTTTATTTCCGAGAAAATGTCTTCCGAAATATTATTGTCCATCCAACAAGAATATTCAAAATCCAAAAAACGATTATTGTTCTTGGATTATGACGGCACCCTGGCTGGATTCCACAAGGACCCACAACAAGCTTCTCCCGATGAAGAGCTTTACGAACTCTTGGATGACCTGAACCAGCAAGAAGACACTACCGTATTTTTAATAAGCGGAAGGGACAAACAAACCTTTGCCCGTTGGTTTTTGCCCAAAAAATACAATATGATCGTGGAGCACGGCGTGTGGATCTCCCGAAACGGTGAAGATTTTAAGTTACTGGAACAGGTAAAAGGAGATTGGATGAGCAAAATCCGACCTGTACTGGAATCATTCGTGGACAGGACCCCAGGATCATTCATTGAGGAAAAAAACTATTCCCTAGCTTGGCATTACCGAAATACCGATCCTGATTTTGGTACAAAAAGAGCCACGGAGCTCAATACTGTATTGCGTAGTTTGATCGGTAATGACGATATTAGTGTGTTGAACGGAAACAAAGTAATGGAAATAAAAAGCAGCAATGTGAACAAAGGAAGGGCTGCCACTCGTATATTAAGTGAAGATGATTATGACTTTGTTTTTGCCATTGGCGATGATTGGACGGACGAGTTTATGTTCCAAGAACTTCCAGATTCAGCAGTTACCGTTAAAGTCGGACTCAAAAAAACACAAGCCAAATACCATGTGGAAAACACCGCAAGAGTTAGGCAATTATTAAAACGTTTTACAAAACCATGATACGCGAGGTTTTCATTATTTGCTTTTTTTTGGCGTTCGGCCAAGGATGGGCCCAGACCGAAACAGAGGTCTATCTTTTTGATTTGGAAGTGACTAATGGAAAACCTGTTTTGAGTAACCCCAAAAATATCTCCAACAATCCAGGTTACGACAATCAACCTTCCTTTTGGGATGACGATAGTGTTTTGTTTGCTTCTACAAGAGAGGACCAAACGGACATTCTCCGGTTCAATGTAAATGAGGGAAGCACTTCATCTTGGTTGACCTATACTACAGCGGGCAGTGAATATTCCCCCCTTCGGATTCCTGGAAAAAACGCGATTTCCGCCATTCGTTTGGACGTGGATGGGCTTCAACGCCTTTACGAATATGATGTTGAAACCAGCGAATCAACCCCAATATCAGATTTAAAGATAGGATACCATGTTTGGTTCGATGATCAAGTAATTGTTGCTACGGTGTTGGTGGATAATCGGATGGACCTTGTGGTTTTGGACTTAGAAGAACATGCACAAAACACCGTATATCAAAATGTAGGACGGTCGTTGTACAACATACCCAATTCAAACTTGGTCAGCTTTATCAGCAAAAAGAAAAATGAGTGGGAGATATTATCGCTAGATCCCATTACGGGCGAATCAAAAAAAATAACCAATACCTACGATAAAGAAGAGGATATTTGCTGGTTGGATGAGAACACCATCATAACCGGATCTGGCAAAAAACTTTTGACCAAGGATTTAGGTTCGGATACCGATTGGGAAACCATCATAGAGTTTCCACAAGAGGAAATCAACAACATCAGCCGAATAGCAATCAGTCCAAACCAAAAAAGGTTGGCTTTTGTGGCCGAAGGGTCACCCTCAAAAATTATTCAAAAACAAGTAGATTCCTTTAACAAGCGAGATTTGGATGGTTTTGTGTCCTGCTTTACGGATAATGTGCAGGTAAGCCGTTTTCCCAATGAGAAAATGTATCAGGGAAACGACAAAATGAAGGAGAATTACGAACGTTTTTTTGAAAATGTGAAATCGTCGAGCGTCGAAGTAGTTAACCGAATAGTCCTGGGAAATATGGTTATCGATGAGGAAGTTACCAAAGTTGACGGTAGGGACGGACACCAAGTAGCCATTTATCAAGTTGAAAACGGACTTATCTCATCAATGACCTTTATTTTTCCAGATGGCCCCCTGACCGATGCGGAAAGCATTGTACAAGAACAATTGGATGCCTATAATCAAAGGGATATCGAGGCCTTTGCCAACACCTACGCGCAAGACGTTGAACTCTACCAATTTCCCTATAAGCTCAACATAAAGGGAAACTCCAAGCTAAAGGAGCAATATGCTGTTTTTTTTGAAAACACCCCTGATCTGCATTGTGAAATAAAAAACAGGATAGTATTGGGAAACAAGGTTATCGATGAAGAATCCGTAACCATAAATGGTGCTATCTATAGAGCAGTTGCTATTTATGAGGTGGAAAACGGAGAAATCGAGAAAGTTACCTTTTTACAGAACTAAATATTTGGGTTTTTAACATACTTCCGGTATATAAGCAAAGAAGCTTTGGGTAGTTTTTCCTATTTTTATAGCTCTAATTTTCAAGGAAAACTCAACTCAAACTAATTATGAAGAATTACTTCCCCCTACTATTTACATTTCTTTTTATTTCATTTTCACAAGCGCAAACCGATACAAGGATATATGACATTATCAATTCAGTTTCCGCTGAACGTATTGAAAGTGATGTAACCACGCTGGTCAACTTCGGCACAAGACACACCTTGAGCGATACCGTTTCACAGACACGGGGAATTGGCGCCGCTAGAAGATGGATCAAATCGGAATTTGAAAAAATCTCAGCAGACTGTAACGATTGTCTCGAGGTTTTCTATCAAAAAAACTTGATCGAAGAGGGTGATAATGCGCGAATCGTGAAAGATGTGGAAATCGTTAATGTTGTTGCCATACAGCGCGGAACCAAATTTCCGAATCGCTTTATTATTATGAGCGGGGATATCGACTCCCGTGTCAGCAACCCTACCAACTACACATCAGATTCCCCTGGAGCCAACGATAATGCCAGTGGAATGGCAGGGACTATTGAAGCATCACGGGTATTGTCCAAATATAAATTTGAAAGTAGCATTATTTATTTAGGGCTTTCCGGAGAAGAGCAAGGACTTTATGGTGGTAAAGGCATGGCTGCTTACGCCAAGGAAAAAGGATGGGATATCGTAGGTATTCTTAACAATGATATGATCGGAAATATCACAGGAGTCGATGGTGTGGTGAGCAACCGGGATTTCAGGATTTTTTCGGAACCTGTACCTCCTACCGAAACGGAACAAGAACGCAGGGCAAGGCGTTTTTACGGCGGCGAAGTTGATGGGATTTCCCGCCAGTTGGCACGCTACATTTACAAAACCACCAAAACCTATATGCCCGAAATGAATCCTATGATGATTTACCGTTTGGATAGATTTGGACGTGGTGGCCACCACAGACCTTTTAACGATGCCGGCTATGCAGGTGTTCGCATTATGGAGGCCCACGAGAATTATACACAGCAACACCAAGACATCCGAACAGAAGATGGTATCGCCTACGGTGATGTCTTGGAACATGTAAATTTTGAATATGCGAAAAAGCTCACTGCGGTAAACGCCATTAATCTAGCATCCATTGCTTGGGCACCGCCCGCTCCTGAAACTGTTGAAATCGGAGGTATTGTGGAACCTAGTGCCAAATTGCGCTGGAGTAAAGTAGATGGTGCCGTTGGCTACAAAATATATTGGAGGGATACCACCTCCCCTACTTGGGACAATTACAAGTATGTCGGCGATGTTAGTGAGCATACCTTGGAAGGTATTGTAATCGATAACTACTTCTTTGGTGTAGCGGCCGTTGGCAAAGACGGACACGAAAGTCCCGTAGTTTTTCCAAACAAAGTTTTCAGGTAATAAACAGTCATAAATGAAACATAGTCTCCTGATCATTGCTCTTTTACTTCGAGCCTGGGCGATTAATGCACAAGAATTCACAAGACAAGACTCTCTGCGGGGAAGCATTACTCCAGAACGGGTGTGGTGGGATTTGAACCACTATGACCTGAATATTAAGATCGAGCCTTCCAAAAAGTTTATCTCTGGGTACAATGTGGTCAGGTACAAGGTGCTGAAAGAAGCAAAAACGCTTCAAATTGACCTTCAGAAACCCATGCAAATTGTATCTGTTGAACAAGACGGTAAAAAACTAAGGTTTTCCTCGGAAGGAAATGCCCATTTCATCAAATTAAAAAAGAGACAGGTCCCTGGAGCATACAACGAACTGAAAATTACATATTCAGGATATCCGAGAGAAGCCGTTAGAGCTCCGTGGGATGGAGGTTTTTCATGGAAAGAAGATACAAATGGCAATCCTTTTGTGGCTACTTCCTGCCAAGGACTCGGAGCAAGTGTATGGTGGCCGAACAAAGACCACATGTACGACGAGGTGGACAGCATGCGTATCAGTGCTACCGTTCCAAAAGACCTGATGGATGTCTCCAACGGGCAATTGGAAAGTGTAGAAGAGAAAGGGGATTTTAAAACTTATAATTGGGTGGTCAAAAACCCTATCAACAATTATGGGGTAAACGTAAATATTGGGGATTACACCCATTTTGGAGAGACCTACCAAGGTGAAAACGGCCCACTTCAATTGGATTACTACGTACTGCCCGAAAATTTGGAGAAGGCCAAAAAACAATTTGCACAAACTCCAATGATGATGAGGGCCTTTGAACATTGGTTCGGGCCCTACCCTTTTTATGAGGATGGCTTTAAATTGGTGGAAGTGCCTTATTTGGGCATGGAGCACCAAAGTTCCGTTACTTACGGTAACAAGTTCGAAAATGGTTACTTGGGTCGTGATCTATCGGGCACGGGTTGGGGACTACAATTCGATTTTATTATTATCCACGAAGCGGGACACGAATGGTTTGCCAATAATATTACCTATAAAGATATTGCCGATATGTGGGTACACGAAGGATTTACGGCCTACTCCGAAAATCTGTACCTCGACTATCACTTTGGAAAAAAGGCATCCGCTGAATATGTAATTGGAACACGTTCCAATATTCAGAACGACCGTCCTATTATTGGTCCGTACGGAGTTAACAAAAGCGGCTCTGGAGATATGTACTACAAGGGCGCGAACATACTCCACACCTTACGTCAATTAGTGGAAGATGATGAAAAATGGCGCCAAATATTAAGAGGCATCAATAAAGATTTTTATCACCAAACCGTTACTTCCGAACAAATTGAAAATTATTTGAGTGAAAAATCCGGGAAAGATCTATCGGCTTTCTTTGATCAATACTTACGTACTACAATGATTCCTACATTGGAATATAAAATTGATGGAGAAACCATGAGTTATAGGTATGTGAACATTGTGGAAGATTTTGATATGCCCATTAAAATAACTGTGGATGGTTCGGAAAAATGGCTGTTCCCGAATACTACATGGAAAACCGAGGAATTAGGGGGAACCCAAGTTGATTTTGATAAAAATTTCTACATAGAGACACAAAAAATTTAATTTGAAAAAGCATCCCGAGCATTATTTTAAGAATGATGATGAGTGGCGCGAGTGGCTTCATGAAAACCATGAAACATATACTGGTGTCCACTTGATTTTTTACAAAGTCGAGCATCATAAGGAAAGTATGCGATGGGAGGAGGCCGTAAAAGTTGCCCTTTGTTATGGATGGATAGACAGCACCGTTAAAAGTCTCGGTGATGGAAAGCGCAAACAATACTTTTGTCCAAGAAAACCCAAAAGCACCTGGAGCAAAGTCAACAAGAATCACATAAAAGAATTAAAAGCTAATGGTTTGATGCACCAAAGTGGTCTGGAAGTCATTGAAGTTGCCAAGAAAAATGGTTCTTGGACCATATTGGACGATGTGGAAAACGGTGTGGTACCAGAAGATTTGCAAAAAGCCTTTAACAATCACCAAACAGCCCATAAAAACTTTAAAAGTTTCACTAGCAGTCAAAGAAAGAGCTATCTCTATTGGCTCAAACAAGCCAAAAGGGAAGAGACCCGGAAAAGAAGAATCAAGGAAATCGTATCTCTTTCAGAAAAAAATATTAAATACAGAGGCCAATAAGTCACTGCTTACCATATTTTCTATGGTAAATCAATGCTGCAATACCACCAATTAAAGCGAAGACACTCAACATCCAAAACACATTTTGATGCCCGATTTCTTCGCCCGGGTGAGCATCCAAAAGCATACCATAGGCTGGGCCAGCGAATACATCGGGCGTGTAGCCTATCAAAGAAATTAATCCAACTGCGGTACCTGTCAAGGTCAAGGGTATTTTACCTACGTGCATAACCCCAAAATAAAGCGCTCGAATACCATAAACTCCTGCCGCGATAACAACAACCGATATAAAAAACAAAAGTGTTGTTGTCGGTGCAATTATCCCACTGGCAAAGAGCAATCCCCCTACTAGGGCCAAAGCAAAGCTAACCACCAAGAGCCAGGTAATCTTTAAACGATCGGCAATCAACCCGAACAAAATGCCCGCAGCGGGTCGCAGGAATTGCAATAAGGTTCCCACCTTGGCCGAGTCTACTTGATTGTACAACATGACCTCCTCGGCATATTGTGAAATGATGTCCGTAATTTTATAACCTACATAGCCACAAAGGATAATGACCATCAGCAACCAAACTGAAGGTAATTTCAATACTTGTTTGATATCCTTCCAGGAAATGCGATCAAGAATCACTTTTTCACTGTTCTCGTCCATTCTCATAAAAAACCAGACCAAAAAACCAACCAAAATAATGATAATGGAAGCAGAATAGATTACATAGGTAAACGCCTCCTTGCGGTCATTAAGGTTGGCTACATCCGGGGATTCGGATAAAAAGAAGGAAAACACCACCACGCCCAACAAACTGAACAGGGCTCCTGTAAGTCCCCGACCACCATCAAGAAATCCAAAAGCTTTTCCCTGTGAATCGGTCCCACCCCAAATTCTAGTGGCCTTTATCATGGGAGCCCAAAACAGAAAAATGGTGGTAAAGCCCCACCAACCATAAATTATCTGAAGCACCCATAACGCGGGGTATTGCGCAAACAAAAACCCGCCCAATGCAGTCATCCACAAAGCGACGGCAATCAGTTTTCGGGGCTGGTACTTATCGGCCAGGGGACCTCCCAACACATAAGAAACCATGGCCACCAAACCGTAAATGGAAAAACAGAGCCCCAGCTGTACATTGTCCAACTCTAAAACATCCAGTACGGTGGGCCTAAAAACACGCGGTAATACAAAGGGAAGGATAAAGATCGCCTCACCCGATAAAATCAATAATAATAAATAGAACCAACTTGGCTTAGCTTCTTTCAAATCTTGTGTTTGGATAAAAATCACTAAAAAAATTGGAAAAACCCAGAAGCCCGGTCAATAAAAAATCAGGTATCTTTAAGGATCAAAATTCAACCTCAAATGACCCGACCACTCTTTTTCTCCCTTCTGCTCATTATCGTTAGTTGTAAAAAGGAGGCAACAAAGCAATATGATTTGGCAATCACCAACGCACAAGTCATCCACTTGGAAACCGGAAAAATCGAAAAGCAAAATCTATTTATTTCCAATGGAAGAATTGAATCCGTAGCGTCTGCTGATTCAAACGACTTTAAGGCTGATGCCACTATTGATGCCTCTGGAAAATATGTGCTGCCTGGATTTTGGGACAACCATATCCATTTACGTGGCGGTGATACTTTGATCAATAACAACAAAAACTTTTTAAAGCTTTTTATTGCCAACGGTATTACTACGGTACGTGATGCAGGGGGTGACCTCACCCATGCTGTTATGGACTGGAAAAATCAAATTGCCTCGGAAGAGTTGGTGGGCCCCACTATTTTTACCGCAGGTCCAAAAATTGATGGACCCAATGGGAGCTGGGCAGGCTCTTTGGAAGTAGAGACCGAAGCAGATGTGGTACATGCGTTGGATTCTTTGGAATCCTTAAATGTGGATTTTGTTAAAATTTATGACAGTAGAATTTCACGCGACAACTATCTAAGATCAATCGAAGAAGCCAAGAAAAGAGGATTTACAGTATCAGGACATATGCCGTTTACCGTCACCTTGGACGAGACCATAAATGTGGGAATGGATGGCATTGAGCACCTTTACTATATCATGAAAGGATGTGCCAGCAATGAGATTGAAATCACCGAGAAGTTGAACCAAGGTGAAATTGGATTTTGGGGTGCCATGCCCGCTCTTATGAAAGGGTATTCGGACACGACTGCACAAACCACCTTTAATTCGTTAAAGGAAAATGATGTATTTGTGGTTCCCACACTTCATATTGGACATACTTTAAGTTATTTGGACGAGGTAGACCATAGCAACGATAAGTACCTTCAATATATGGGCAGCGGTATCATCCAAACCTATCAAGGCAGGATACGATCAGCGTTGAACGCATCCGAAGAGGCCAGGGAAAACAGGAAGCAATTGGATACATTTTTTGGTGGATTGGCCAAATCCCTTAACTCGGCAGGTGTTCAATTGTTGGCAGGGTCGGACAGTGGAGCGTTCAACTCCTACACCTATCCCGGTATTTCTTTGCACAAGGAATTAAAGGCCATGGTAGACAATGGCATTTCTCCACTTGATGCGCTGCGAACTTCTAGCGTAAACGGAGCAAGATTCTTGGACCAAACCGAAGACTATGGCAAAATTTCCAAAGGGAAAATATCCGATTTGGTCATTTTGGATGCCAACCCGTTGGAAAATATCGAAAATACCGAGAAAATTTATGCCGTGGTCAAAGGAAGCCAAGTGTTTTCTAAAAGTGAATTACAAGAATTACTGAACAACTCCGTAATGGATTAACTCCCAAACAATATCAGTATGCAACCAAAATACATTTTAGTCCTGATCCTGACCTTATTTCTGAACAGTTTGAGTTCACAGACCCTTTTGCTGCCCGAACAGGTTTTCGATGGCACTGAACTGCATAAAGGTTGGGTGGTATCCGTAGATGAAAACCGAATTACCTACGCAGGTCCTTTAAATGGACTGAAAAACGCTGGTTCCTACACCAAAAAAGAATTAAAGGGCATGACACTGATGCCTGGTATCATTGAAGGTCACTCCCATTTGTTGTTACACCCGTACAACGAAACAGAATGGAACGACCAAGTTCTGGTAGAATCGCCTGCCGAGAGGGCTATCAGAGGTGCGGTACACGCTAAAAAGTCGTTGATGGCAGGTGTTACGTCCATGCGCGATTTAGGTTCGGAGGGAGCGGGTTATACCGATGTATATCTTAAAAAAACCATTGATGACGGCATAATTCCGGGCCCGCGTACCTTAATGGCAGGTCCAGCCATCGTAGCAACCGGGGCATATGGCCCAAAAGGATTTCATGACGGTGTCAAGGTCCCATTGGGTGCAGTACCTGTAAGCGGTAGGGACAATGCCATCAAAGAGGTAAGAACGCAATTGGGCCAAGGGGCCAACCTCATAAAAATTTATGCCGATTACCGCTGGGGCAAAGGAGAGCCTTCTCAACCCACTTTTTTACAGGAAGAAATCACTGCAATGGTCGAGGCAGCCACCACTGCGGGACGTTATGTAGTGGCCCATGCCAGTACCCCGGCAGGAATGCGGCGCGCAATTATGGGCGGTGTGGAAACCATTGAACATGGTGATGGTGGTACGGCAGAAATATTTGGGTTAATGAAAGAAAATGGAGTCGCCCTATGCCCCACTCTAGCTGCAGGAGATGCTATTGAGCAGTACAAAGGTTGGAAAAAAGGTACCGAGCCCGACCCTGAACGAGTGGCAAAAAAAAAGAAATCCTTTCAAATGGCACTGCAATCGGGAGTTAACATTGTTTTCGGTGGCGATGTCGGTGTATTTACGCATGGAGAAAATTATCGGGAACTGGAACTGATGGTGGCCTATGGTATGAAACCCATCAAAGCCTTGCGGTCTGCAACCTCATTGAACGCAAAAATTCTTCATTTTGATGAATTGGGAATGATTCAAAAAGGATACTTGGCAGATATCATAGCTGTTCAAGGAAATCCTGTAGAAAACATTTCTCAAATGAAGTACGTCAGATATGTGATGAAAGATGGAGTCGTATACAAGGACAACTAAGCGACATTCCATTAACATCCTATTAAGAAATGAGGCGGGGGTTTTTGGTATCTTTAGGCGACCAAAAACTGACCATACCAAGTATGCCTTTCTTAGGTCAAAGCTAAACTCAAAAAATAAAACCAACTCATGAAAAAATCAATCCTCTACCTTGTATTACTGATTACGGCCAGTATTACGGCACAAGATTTTAATGTAGAACTGTTCCGTGACATGAAACCAAGAAACATTGGTCCTGCTGGAATGAGCGGTCGTGTCACTTCTATTGATGTGGTCCATTCCGACCCTGATGTGATGTTCGTTGGAACGGCTTCGGGCGGGTTATGGAAATCTACTTCCGGCGGTATAAAATGGGAACCCGTTTTTGATAAGGAGGTAACCGCTTCTATTGGAGCAGTGGCCATTCAACAATCCAATCCATCAGTAATTTGGGTGGGAACAGGAGAAGGCAACCCAAGAAACAGCCTAAATGGCGGATATGGTATATACAAATCCTTGGACGGGGGTAAAACCTGGAAATCCATGGGATTGGAAAAAACAAGGCACATCCATAGGGTCGTTATCGACCCAACAGACCCCGATGTAGTGTATGTAGGTGCCATTGGATCTCCATGGGGCGAGCACCCCGAACGAGGTGTCTTTAAAACCACCGATGGAGGTGAGACTTGGGAAAAAGTATTGTTCGTAAACAATAGAACAGGAGTTGCCGATCTGGTAATGGACCCTAAAAACCCGAACAAACTGATTGCTGCCATGTGGGAACACAAAAGAGAACCCTGGTTCTTTAACTCAGGTGGCGAAGGTAGTGGGCTGCACATCACACACGATGGTGGTAAAACTTGGAAAAAAGTTACCGCAGAAGATGGTCTTCCCGAAGGAAATCTGGGTAGAATCGGTGTTGCCATAGCCCGTAACAAACCCAATATCATCTATGCGTTGGTAGAAGCTAAGAAAAATGCGTTGTACAAATCTACCGACGGAGGTTTTAAATGGGAGAAAATCAACGACAAAAACGATATTGGAAATCGTCCATTTTACTATTCAGAAATTTATGTGGACCCGCAAAACGAGAATCGAGTGTATTCAGTTTTCACATACATCAACGTGTCTGAAGATGGTGGTAAAAACTTTACCCAATTGATGCCTGCTTATGGTGTGGACAATGGTATCCACCCCGACCATCATGCATGGTGGATCCATCCAGAAAACGGACAATTTATGTTGGACGGTAACGATGGCGGTCTCAACATCACCAAAAACGGAGGTAAAACATGGCGTTTTATAGGGAATTTGCCTGTGGCACAGTTCTATCACATCAGTACGGACAATGAGTATCCGTACAATGTGTATGGGGGTATGCAGGACAATGGCTCGTGGAGAGGACCCGCCTATGTTTGGAAAGCACAGGGAATCCGTAACAGTTATTGGCAAGAAATCGCCTTTGGGGACGGGTTCGATGTGGTTCCCGACAAGGATGATAGCCAATATGGATACGCCATGAGCCAACAGGGATATGTAAGCCGTTACGATTGGAAAACAGGCAACGGCTATATTGTACGCCCTACTCCGCCAGATGCGGACACTAAACTTCGATTTAACTGGAACGCGGCCATTGGTCAAGACCCATTTGATAACAGCACGGTATATTTTGGAAGTCAGTTTGTACATAAATCCACCGATAAAGGATTGACATGGGAAGTAATTTCCCCAGACCTGACCACCAACGACAAGGAAAAACAAAAGCAGAGTGAAAGTGGTGGACTTACTATGGATGCCACAGGGGCAGAAAACCATTGCACTATTATTGTGATCGAACCCTCGCCTGTTGAAGAGGATATGCTTTGGATCGGAACCGATGACGGTCGTGTTCACTATACGCAAAATGGTGGTGAAACCTGGATTGAGGTCACTAAAAACATCAAAGGATTACCTGCTGGAAGTTGGATTCCGCAGATTAAAGCTTCGTACAACAATAAAGGTGAAGCTCTTTTGATCGCCAACGATTATAGAAGGTTCAACTACACACCATACGCATACCGTACCAAGGATTACGGTAAAACTTGGACCCGTATCGTAGATGAAAACGATGTGGAAAGCTATGCGCTATCTATCATTGAAGACCCAGAAAATCCCAACCTGATGTTCTTGGGTACGGACGATGGCCTTTACCTTTCATTGGATGCCGGCAACAATTGGAAGAAATGGAACAAGGATTTCCCAACGGTTTCCACTAAAGATTTGGCAATTCATCCAAGGGAACAGGATTTGGTAATCGGAACTTTTGGTAGAGCCGCATGGGTTTTGGATGATATCCGTCCATTGAGAAAATTGGCGGGCAATACCTCCATTTTACAGAAAGAAATCGGCCTGTTCAAAAGCCCCGATGCCTATTTAGCGGCCTATCAGCAACCAACCGGAAGTAGGTTTGGAGGCGATGCCATTTTCAGTGGCGAAAACAGGGAATCTGGCGCCATGATCACCTACTACCTCAAAGAAGGAAGCAAAAAGAAGAACAAGGAGGAGAAAAAAGAGGAAAACGAAGAGGAAGACAAAGCCGAGGGGGAAAGTTCGAAGGAAAAAACCAAGGATTCCATCTTTTTTGAGTTTTATGATGGCGATAGGCTCATCAGAACATTAAAATATAAAACTCCCGAAAAGGCCGGTTTCCACAGAATTTATTGGAACTTGGATGAAAAAGGTCCCGATAGACCTTCGAGAACCATCAGAAAACGGGACAGAGAGCGTGGTGGTATCGAGGTAAAGCCTGGAACTTACAAAGTAAAGGCCATTTATGGCAATATATCCGATTCGACCATGGTAACCGTAAAAACGGACCCTAGATTGGATGTTGACCTAGCCTCCATCAACGAAGTCTACGAAACTGGTAAAAAACTGGAAGGCTATACCCAAACAGCTGCGGATGCGGTAAAACAATTGGTGGAAAGCAAGAATTTGGCGGATAAATTCAAAAAAGAGCTCAAGGAATTGGACAAGGACAAGTTTAAAGAGCAGATTAAAGCATCGGAAGAAATTGTAAAACAGATCGATTCCGTTGTAGCATTGTACTTGGGCAAAGAGGACAAAAGACAGGGTATTACCGATGATCCAGAACCTAACGTAATGTCCCGATTGGGCAATGCTTCCTACTATGTAAACACGAGACAATCCGGAATCACCGCGACCGAAAGAAGAATGATCCAGTTTGCGGAAGAAGAACTAAAGAGTGCATTGGTCAAAACCAATGCCTTCTTTAATGATGAATGGAAATCGTACAGAACCTCCATTGAATCATTGGACCTTTCTCCTTTTAAGGAGACCGAAAGTTTTGAACTTAAATAGCGAACAATGAAAAAATTATTGGCCATTGCCCTGATCACCAGTATCTGGACCTGTAAAGAAGAGAAAAAGGAACCTTCCGTAGCCGATACGATGAAGACCTATACCATCTCCCAAATGATGGACAACGAATCCATCGCAGGAGGTAGCTTTTCTCCCGATAAATCCAAATTGCTGGTATCCAGTAACCGTTCGGGCATTTATAATATGTACACCATACCCACTTCTGGGGGCGAAATGATGCCTGTAACACAATCCGACAGTTCTTCGGTGTTCGCTATTTCCTATTTTCCAAATGATGAACGAATGCTGTTTCGTATGGACAACAACGGCGATGAAATCTATCACATTTTTGTTAGGGATACCGATGGTAATCATAAGGATCTGACTCCCGAAGAGGGGGCACGCTCCCTGTTTTACCAATGGTCCGAGGACAAATCCGCATTCTTTTATGGTTCCAATAAGCGAGATAGCAGGTTTATGGACCTGTACAAAATGGATTTGAAAACAATGGAGCCCGAACTGGTTTATCAAAACGATGATGGGTACGATGTCGGTGTTGTTTCTCCCGGCGAAAAATATGTCGCATTGAGCAAATCCATCAACACGAACGATAGTGATCTGTTCTTGTACAATTTGGAGTCGGATGAATTAATGAAAATAAATAAAAGCCAAAGTGGGAACGCGCCCCAGGATTTTGCCCCGGATGGTTCGGCATTGTATTACACCACAGATGATGGTAGCGAGTTTTCTTATTTGATGAAATACACAATTGCCGATGAATCTTACGAAAAGTCCCTAGTACGCGACTGGGATATTTCAGGAAGTTATTTTACACAGAATGGCACCTACCAAGTGACCTACATAAACGAGGATGCCAAAAACACCATCGAAGTGATGGAGGTGGCCACAGGAGAAAATATTGATCTGCCCACAGTGGAAAACATGGATATTACCAGTGTTAGCTTTTCCGACGATGAAACCATGATGCGTTTTTACGCGGGTGGTTCACAAACGCCATCGAATCTTCATGTCTATAATTTGGAAACCAAGGAGCAAAAAAAGCTGACCGATGTACTGAATCCCGAAATCCAAGGACAGGATTTGGTTAAGGCCGAAGTAATCCGGTATAAATCCTTTGATGGATTGGAAATCCCTGCCATTTACTACAAACCTCATCAAGCAACCGAGGAGAATCCAGTACCCGCTTTGGTATGGGTACACGGGGGTCCAGGTGGACAGTCACGCCAAAATTTTAGCTCGTTCATCCAATATTTGGTGAACCATGGCTATGCGGTTTTAGCGGTGAACAACCGAGGAAGCAGCGGATATGGTAAAACCTTTTACCAAATGGACGATTTGAACCATGGGGACAAAGACCTTAAAGATTGTGTGGAAGGAAAAAATTGGTTGGCCCAAAAACCCGAAATCGATGGTGAGAAAATCGGGATTATCGGAGGGTCTTACGGAGGCTACATGACCATGGCCGCTTTGACCTACACACCAGAAGAGTTTGATGTGGGAGTTAACCTCTTTGGGGTAACCAATTGGATAAGAACACTTAAAAGTATTCCGCCATGGTGGGAATCCTTTAAAGATGCTCTGTACAAAGAGCTGGGAGACCCTTACAGTGCAGATTCTGTTCGGTTAAAGCAGATTTCCCCGCTTTTCCATACGGATAAGGTCACCAAGCCACTAATTGTGCTCCAGGGCTCGCAAGACCCTAGGGTGTTACAGGCAGAATCCGATGAAATCGTTGCCGGGGTGCGCAAAAACGGGGTTCCTGTGGAGTATGTTCTTTTTGAGGATGAAGGACATGGTTTTGTGAAAAAAGAGAATCAAATTACAGCATACAGCAAAATTTTAGAATTTTTGGACGAGTACCTAAAAGAAGAAAAAAGTACTCCAATTAAAGAGGATAGTAAATGATTAAAAGATTAGCAGGCTTATTTGTTTTATTTGGATTATTGACCGTAAATGCACAACAACCCGGAGAGGATGAAACGGGAGCTTGGTTCATGTATTTTGGCATGAACAAGGTTTCAGAACGGTTAAGTGTACACACCGAAGCCCAATTCCGATTTTACGAGACTACAAGCAATTTTAACCAAATGTTGTTGCGAACAGGGCTCAATTATCATATTAATCCCAATGCCATAGCCACTGGAGGCTATGCATTCATTGATACGGACAATACATTTTATGAATTCGAAGGTGAAATCAATTCCAAAGAACATCGGATCTTTGAACAGTTTATTCTAAAGAATAAAGTTTGGGAATTCTTGTTTGAGCACAGGTACCGGTTGGAGCAGCGGTTCTTGGATTTTGGCAGAACCACCGAGACACAGCACAGGGCACGTTATCGTATTCAGATGACCTTGCCACTCACCAACACTTTCTTTTTGAATTTTTACGATGAATTGTTCATCAATTTACAAGATGATCTATTTGGACAGAATAGACTATACGGGGCTGTAGGCGTGAATATTACAGAAAACAGCAGTGTCCAATTGGGATACCTGAGAAATCAGTTTGCCAATGCAGTTTACGACCGTTTACAATTTGCGGTTTTTTACAACCCAGATTTAAGAAAGCTCTTCAACATAAAGAAGCCCTAGAAATACAGTGGAAAATAGCTTGACTTGGGCACATATAATCCCTAACTTATGAGCTAATCTTAAAAAAAATCATTTTTAATGAAAAAAGTACAAATAACAGCGTTGGCGCTACTATTTATAACAGCTTTTAGCTGTAAACAAGCAAAAAAGGAAGCCGAAGAAACAACTGAGGAGGTTGAAGAAACGGTTGAACAAGTTGCAGAAAAAATTGACCCCGAAGTCATTACTTTTGAAATGGAGCCCAAAAGCGACAGTAATGTAAGTGGTGAAGTTATGTTCACCCAAGACGGTGGCGAAGTAATCATGAGAGCAACCTTTTTAGGACTCGATGAAGGTGAGCATGCCATTCACCTGCACGAAAAGGCCGATTGCTCCTCTCCCGATGGAAAATCAACAGGAGGACACTGGAACCCGACCCATGAACCTCACGGAAAATGGGGCTCCGAAGATGGTTATCACAAAGGGGATATCGGTAATTTCACAGCAGACGCAGATGGGAGTGCCACTGTAGAATTTTCTACGGATGAATGGTGCATTGGCTGCGGCGACGAGAAAAAAGATATTTTAGGAAAAGCTGTAATCGTGCATCAAGGAACAGACGATTACACATCACAACCTTCTGGTGCCGCTGGTACAAGAATTGCTTGTACAGGCATCATTCAATAATATTTAAAACATCAAAAACAAAAAGCTGTCCCATGGGCAGCTTTTTTTATTGACAGCACTTTGAATAATGCCTAACTTAGTCCTAAATTAAAAATATCCGAAATGAAAAATATTCAAATTGCCGCATTGGGACTAATGTTGGTAGCCGCCTTTAGCTGTAAGCAAACAAAAAAGGAAGAGAAAAAAACAGAGGAAACCACTACTGCAACCTATAGTATTGTAGAAGACTCCACCGATGTTCGGTTTACTGCATATAAAACCACGGATAAAGTTCCGGTTGGGGGGACTTTTCAGGATATTGAGCTAACGTACACTGCAGGTGAAACTCCAATGGAAACCTTAAACGGTCTCAAGTTTTCGATTCCGGTGAGCAGCCTTTTCACCAATGACCCTACAGGAACAAGAGATCCGAAAATCATTGAGTTTTTCTTTAAAAAAATGGCAGAGACCCAATCCATTACCGGAACCTTTGCTCTTAAAGATGATAAAAGTTGTGCCGTACAATTAAGTATGAACGGCGTAACCACCGAACTTCCCATGGAATATGAAATCACTGAAGACAACCATGTGAACTTCTCTGGAGTAATGGACTTAAAACAATGGGATGCCCTGGATGCTTTAGCCTCTTTGAACGAAGCTTGTAAAATTTTGCACACAGGTTCAGATGGTGTGAGCAAAACGTGGGAAGACGTTGCCATTACAGGATCTGTATTATTGGAACAGGAATAAGATTACTTTCCCAACGAAGATTTATTAAAAGAGCAGCCTTGAGCAGCTCTTTTTTTATATATTTTAGCAACTTCAATGCATCTGGACAACCTCATACAACAATTTCAGCAAAAGGATACGGTCGCTTTTGAAAGCTTGTACAATATGTACGCTGATAATATTTGTGGGGCAATTAATGTAATTCTCAAGGATTCGGAGCGCTCCGAAGAAATCTGTCAGGATGTTTTTGTGAAAATTTGGGAGAAATCCGACCAATACGACCCCTCGAAAGGTCGTTTTTTTACTTGGATATTAAACATTGCGAGGAATGCTGCTATCGATGAAGTGCGCTCCAAAACCCATAAAAACCAAAAAAAGAACCTTCCTGTAGATTCTCTCGTAAGTATTTTTGAAAGTGGCGAAGATTTAAACAGCAAAATGGACACCATTGGACTTCAATCCTTATTAAAAGGACTCAAGGAAAAGTGTATTTTGCTAATTGACATGCTTTACTTTAAGGGTTATACCCAAAAAGAAGCTGCCAAGGAGCTGGATACGCCCATTGGCACCATAAAAACAAGAATTAGAAGCTGTATTTCCAACATTAGAAAAAATATGGCATGAGCATAGATGTGAAAGAATACATAGCGTCTGGAAAATTGGAACTCTACGTTGCTGGAGCGCTATCTCCTGAAGAAAATCTTGAGGTGCAACATTATGCCATACAGTATCCGGAAATTAGGAAAGAAATTGAAGAAATCGAAAAAGCCGTTCTTGAGCTTACAAAAGCTGCTTCACCCAAAATGCCGCAAGATGGTTTTGCAAAAATAAAGGCCGAAATAGATGATGTTATCCCATTTACTCCCGAAGGTTCCAAAACCAAGAGGACAACCTGGGGCAATTATTTAGGTTGGGCCGCATCCATTTTACTGGCTGTTGGGTTGTTCTGGATGTACAATGAAAATGCAAAACTTAAATCCGAGATCGAGCTGACCAATCAGGAAAAGCAAAGCTTGGAAGACATACTATCCGAAACGCAGGAAGAAGTAACCACTACGGAGAGTTTGTTGGAGGACATCAGGGATAAGGATGTAACGGTCATCGCCCTTGGCGGACAAACCGTGTCCCCTGAATCCTATGCCAAAGCCTATTGGAACAAAGAAGAGCAAAAAGTAATTATTGATGCCAAAGGACTGCCAGAACCACCCGATGGTTTTACGTATCAAGTTTGGTCCTTAAAATTAGATCCGCTTACTCCGACCAGCATTGGTTTGTTGGATGATTTTGCTTCGCAAGACACCAAGCTCTTCACCTTGGAAAACGCCAACGAATCGGAAGCATTCGGAATTACTTTAGAGCCCGAAGGTGGTAGTGAGACACCAACATTGGAGCAATTGTACACCTTGGGTGCAGTGGGTGCCTAAATTAGGACAAAAAAGAAGGCAGCTGGATAAACCAAACTGCCTTCAACACTTAGATTACCTAAAAAAACAATCGAATATTAAAGTTTAAGACCTACGCCGAACCCAAAGATCCAAGGGTTGATGTCTACATCGGCATCCACAGTGGCCCCCAATGCGGTTGTTGCATCAACTGTGGCCGTAGTGTTCAAGAATAATTTTTTCACATCAAAGTTCAAGAACCATTTATCATTCAACATAAAATCGAAACCTCCCTGAAGTGCAAAACCAACAGCAGTGTCATATTCAACATCATCCGCTACAGGACCTTCATCAACACCGTAGAATAGGGTTAAGTTTGGACCGGCTCCGAGGTATGGAACAAAATCGCCCCCGGTAAAATGATACTGGGCCGTAAGCGTTGGCGGTAACAACCATACACTGCCCAAATCAATATCACCTACATCGGTACCCACAGCTTCAACATCGTGCTTGGCGGTACCCAAAATAAGTTCCAAGGACCAATTATCATCAAAAAAGTAGGTAATGTCGAATTCTGGAACAACAGCGGTTGAAATGTCCACATCCCCTCCTATGGCTTCGATATCGGCACTCTCATCAGGAGAAATCACAATTCCCCTCAATCTAAATTGCCATTTGCCATCGTTGTGAGCTGGAGCATCTTGGGCCATTGCCAAGTTGGTCAATCCCATTACAGCCAATACTGCTACTAGTATTCTTTTTCTCATCATATGTTATTTAAAATTGATGAGACAAATCTACCGAGCGACCTTTTTCAAGAATATGATGTTTATCATTGGATAAAACCCAGGAAAATCACACCTGGAATGATTCAATCATAAGGGCAATAAAATCAGAATTTTAGAACCATTTTTTTCGTTTAAAAATAATAATGGAGATGATGGTTACAAAGAGCATTACGCCCAACAGTATAAAATAACCGTAATGCGATTTTAATTCGGGCATGTTTTCGAAGTTCATTCCATAAATGCCCGCCATAAATGTGAGCGGAATAAAAACCACCGAGAAAATGGTGAGGGTCTTCATTACTTCGTTCAAGCGATGGCCCTGTACACTAAAGAACAGATTGATCTGGCTTTCCAATTCCATTATGTCGGAGTCAATATCCGCGATCAAACCATTGATTTGCTCCCGGAGCTCGCTAAAGTATTTGGTCTGAAACCCTTTTACCTCTACCCTTTCCAGTTTTATAATAATATCCCTGAGTCCATGTGATGCTTTTTTAAAATCTTGGATCAAAGCTTTTTTCTGCTCCACTTCGAACATGAATTCTGGTGTGGGTTCACGTTTTACAATGGCATCCAGGGCATTTTCCATTACTACGGTATCCTCGTATTTCTCTTTGTAATTGGTAATCAAAGTTTCCAGAATAAAAAAGAGCAGATAGTCCGCACGCTTTTTTCTAATAATACCTTTATTTTCAAATATGCGTTGGCGAATCCAATCAAAATGGTCGCCCCACTTTTCTTGTATGCACCAATTAAAATCTTTGGAAACCACAAAATACATTTGTTCCGACTCCATACTGTGGTGCTCGGTTTTTAGTATACGGGCAGCGATGAACAACTGGTCTTCCAACACAATGACCTTGTTTCCCATTTTTTGATTCAAGAGGAGGCGCAACAAAAAGTCGTCAAGGTCATTACCGTTCACCATTTGCCTAAACTCTTCCATATAATCCAAACCATAGGTGTTTACCCAAGTAATGGACTTGTCTCCCTTGGAGAGTTGCATATCTTCCTGCAAAGAGAACTTTCTGTTGTAGTAATTGTCCGGTGAATAGTTGATCACCCATGAATTTTCTTCAAAATCTGTTTTCATGGTTTAAAATATGAAAGGGTTTATTCGTAGTTTAGAACTATAAGTTAATCCAAATTTACTAAGAAGCGTTATGATTGACCCCATGTCCTTTAGATACGAGATTTTGTCCACCATTGTACTTTTGGCTTTTATTATTGCCCTGAATTCTCTGAGCAGAAGAGCTATTCGGCGTTTCGGAAAAACAAGCGCCATTGATATGAACAGCAGAAAGGTTATTTTTTACTTGAGCAATGTGTTGTTTTATCTACTGGCATTTATCGGCATTTCTTTGATATGGGGCGTTGATTTCAAGGATTTTTCGGTTTTTATTTCTTCGATTTTGGCCATTTTGGGCGTTGGGTTTGTAGCCCAATGGTCCATCCTTTCCAATTTAACGGCAAGTGTGATCCTGTTTTTCAATCACCCATTGCGTTTGGGCGATAGAATACGGGTAATGGACAAGGATTTTGATTGGACCGGAAAAGTAGAGGATATTAGTGGGTTTTATCTTTTCATGCGCACAGACGACGGCAAGCGGATAACCATACCGACCAATTTGGTAATCCAAAAAGGAATTGAAATTTTGCAGGAGGAAAAAGCAGACACCGATCAAGATATCTCCAAAGAATAAAAAACGCCATGGCGTAAAACCATGGCGTACCTAAAAACAACAACCAAGCTGAGACCAGCCGGATCATCAACCTTACTTTTGAGGGGGAAACTAAAGACCTGCTATTTGAGCCTCTTTAATGGGACCAAGCTCGTAAGTAGCCGACAATAGTTCATTCTTTAATTCGCTGACCCTGTCCTTTTTTCCATTGGCCTTGTAAATTTCGGCAGCTTGCTGAAGAATGGCAGGCTCATAAGTGGCATTCACCACATGTTCTTCTATAACCTGCATCGCTTTTTGTTTCTCACCCAAATGAAGCAAACTGTAGGCAAACAGGCCATAAGATTCTGGGGTAGGTCTATTTAGAACCTCCTCCTGTGCCAACTCGAAGGCCTTTTGCTCAACTTCCATACTTAACAGAAAATCCACATTGTAAGCATTGTACATGTCTCCGTAATTTTTGTTGCTAGCAACAACTTTGTAATAATCATCCAACGCTTGTACACGTAGTATATCATTATTTATAAAGGAAGCCACTTCAGCTTTTAACAGGTAATATTCGGGTGACTTGTTCTTTTGCATGATAGCGTCCAAAATCCGGAGAGCTTCTTCGCCATTTCTCTCATAAGAGTACACGATCCATGCAATCCCCTTTTTGGCGTATGCATTTTGAGGGTCTATTTGCAGTGCTCTCAGGTATAATTTATAAGAGTCTTCAATACGCCCAGCATGACCATAAAAATCAGCTAGGTTGGTATAGGACCATAACAACAGGTTTTTATTTTTGGAGGATTCGGCCTTAGCCATGGCCTTTTCCATAAATTGGATAGCGGTGTCCAAGTCCCCTTTATGGTCGTTCCATTTTGCAACACGAATCAAATAACCAAAGTCGGACATATTCTGGATACTGTCCAAGTATTGATTTGCCAAATCGTAATTTCCCAGTTCCATATGAAGGTCAAAAAGTAAACTCTGGGTTTCTTTTTCTCCACTTCCCAAAGCTCTTGCCTCTTTTGCTAAGACCAAAGCTTCTTTAAACCTATGTTGCGAAATGTAATTTCTGGCCAATGCCCTCAGGTATCCGGATTTTCCCACCGCAGCGATTTCCACTGCCTTTTTCAGGGATTGTTCAGCATCCTTTAAATATTGGATATCACCTGTCGCCTTAAAAAAACGGGCGTACTCACTGGCAACATTCCCCAAGCTGAGCAATTGGGTACTATCGGATTTGATTTTGCCATTCCAAAGGTTAAAATATTTTGAAGTCGGTTTTACTGGTGCTGATGCGAGAAAACGATCGTAATCCTCTTTATCTGTTTTAAATTCATTTCCCTTTTGCTGACACGATGCCAAAAACAATAGGGCTATTGGTAAAAAGATATATTGTATTGTTGTTTTCATCTTGTTGTTGTATTAGATTAAAAAAAGGGGAAGGAAGATTTCCCTCCCCCGTCCCTTTCATAGCAATTAATTACTCGGGTGCTCCCAAATAGGGAAATGCAGTCGAAATATTGGCCGTAAGCCCAACACCATCAGATGTCAGTCGTGGCAAATCGGCCATTCCATCATCATCCAGGTCCTGACCACTAAACCTGTCGCCTTCCATTCCCCCGAAAAATAGAATTAGGGAAACATCTATAATATCATCATTAGGGTGCCTTCCGGTAAGGGCCACTTCGTCACCATCCGGAACCAGCACGTTACCATCATTATCAAGGTCGGTTCCAGGATCAAAGTATGTAGTGGGCAGATCTGGGGCAACTTCCAAAACATCCGCGGCCAAAACCGTTGTCAGGGTTGCGGCATCCAATCCTAGAATATTGTTTTCGTAGTCAACATCTTCCGGATTCAATCCCAGTTTTAGAGCATATACATCGTGGTATTGCTCCAATCTAGCCTGGAACCCCATTTGAAACGCTGCGCTCATTTCCGAAGGAATCGTAGTATTGTGCGCATCTTTAATACTGGCTTCACCTTCCATATCATAACTTAAGGTGGTATTGATTCCCGGACGACCTAGGTGGTCTACCTGGGCATATGTCCCAGTAAAATCAACCCCCATCATATCATCGTCCATCATGTCGTCATCCATCATCATATCATCGTCCATGTAGGTTCCGTTGTCATCATCGCTACAGCTAACTACTAGGCCAAAGCTTAACACTAGAGCTGTTATATATATTGATTGTCTTAGTTTCATAATATCGTTTTTAAGTTTCTTATTGTTTTCTGTTTGTTGTCACCCAAGTCTTATAAACTGATAGACCAAGGGCATTAGTGGCAGTAGGCGTCCCCAACATGCTATTTGGAATTTCCACTACAATGGAAAGGGTATTGGCACCATCAAAGGTGTCCGCAGCCTCCTCTGGGGGCAAAAACCCTTTTGGTGCAGAATCCAACTCAGGGGAAATCACAGCATTGAACTGGAAAAAATCGAAAAAGAACGGGTCTTGTCGTGGTCCAGCAAATAGGGATACGCCATCCGACGTTGTTTCCACAATTGCGGTAGCGCCGGAAATCTCCACATCGCCCAAAGCAGCATCTGTATATACTTCGCTACTCAAGCCTGTTTGCGAAGGCGTCATCGGTCCAAAAAAGTACATCCTACCATCTCTCGCAATAGCTTGGATTACTTGATCCTCTACCAAATCACCATCCAAATCAATATTGATTTCGGTAAGTACGTCCTCGTCAAAGGTTC
This sequence comes from Flagellimonas profundi, assembly GCF_017313275.1. Classification (GTDB taxonomy): domain Bacteria; phylum Bacteroidota; class Bacteroidia; order Flavobacteriales; family Flavobacteriaceae; genus Flagellimonas; species Flagellimonas profundi. The sequence goes on from NZ_JAFLNM010000001.1 coordinate 1,519,962, forward strand.
CATACGCCAAATCTGGCAAAACATCGGATTGAAGATCCACCACAAATACGGTGTTGTCTGACCCCTCACTGGGTTCAAAAGCATAAAAATCGGCAATGTCCGCAGTAGTTCCTGCCGACGAGGGCGCATCTATATGGTCTGCAGAGACCAATACGGTGGTTGCAATTACCAAGGCTCCAAGTCCTAATAGATAATTCGTTGTTTTTTTCATGTTACTTGTTTTTTAAGTTTCGTTCACCCCTACCTACGGAACCTTTTAGGGGGTGGTTTGGTTTTAAAATGTTAAAATTGTCTTAACAACATTTTATTCAAGTGATTCACTCGGCACAAAAACAAAGTCGGAGAAATTGTTTTACTTTGGCATCTAATACATTTAAATGAACCCTTCTGCCTCCGGTTGGATCAACAAGTTTGGTCACCTTGTAGATCAAGAGTCTTCAAACTTTGAGGACTTTAATAGCTTGTACAGGCAACTCAAAGCAAATGGCTTTATTTATGGTGTTCACTTGAACATACCATCGTTTATACCCGTTGAGCATACGCTTAGTGAGGATGAAATTGCCAAGATCAACCTTCTTACTGCCCTATATTTCACCTATACCTTTGAAGTTGGAAAGACGGATTTTGATGCATTTGTCAATAAGGTTTTTGAGTATTACCAATCTTTGGATGTCAGTCGGATTTCCTTTTTGAATAAAATATTGACTGGTTCGAAAACGGAATCTCAGTTGGAGAAACTTATAGATTCCAGAATTTATTTAAGCGATAACACTTTCAGTAAAGCTCTTGGAAATAGCTTAACCAATTCGCTGCTTTATGTTGACATACTCATATTTATAATATACCTGAGAGGTAAAAAAAATGTCATGGAACATGCCCAACTTTTGGAGTATGTAACCATTAATATTGTATACCACGCACTGAACTCCAAAGAGACCCATGAATCGGATGCAAAATTGATTCAATTGTTGGGATCTTCGTTAACCTATGTAAATCTGGATGAGGCAAAATTTGATGGCAATTATTCCGATTTATTGACCCAAAATTTTACTGAAAACGAGAAGGATTATTTTTTGGATATGGCGTGCTTGACCATATGGGAAGATAAGACTTTGGACTACACAGAAACCGACTATATTTTTGGTTTGGGAAACGACCTCGGGAAGACAAAAAAGGAGGTGAGATCGGAACTCGAATTCGTAGAAAATTTCTTCGAAAAAAATAAGCATAAAATAGCCTATTTAAGCAACAAAAATTTAGCTGTGCAGTTCTACGATGGCATGTCAAAAAATGTTAGTAAACTTATTCTCAGAAATAGTAAAAGGTTGAAAAGAGAACTTACAGAAAGTAGAGAATTAGTTGCGCTTTTATCCAAGTCAACCGTTAAGGATTTAAGTGCCGAAGAAAAGAAAAAAGTTCAGAATCAGTTGTTGGATATTTTTAAAAGTATTCCTTCTTTGGCAATTTTTATGTTGCCCGGCGGAGCTATCCTTCTTCCAATTTTTATTAAATTGATACCTAAACTACTACCCTCGGCTTTTGATGACAATCGGGTGGAAGAAAATTAGTTTTTGGATCAAAAAACTCACTATAAATAAAACTTATAGTAGGTTTTTTAATTTACCTAAAAATATGGAATTCAGTTTTTTAAAACTGATTACTCTAACCATAGCTTAAAGTCCCTGACACGTTCCCTACTTACAATGACTTCGTGCTCGTTAAAACGGTTCAGTTTAATTTGAAGCCTTGAATTCGTGTATGAAATGATATCTCCTATATGGTTGATGTTCACGTAGAACTTTCGGCTTACCCTAAAAAATGTCTGAGGCTCCAATTCCTCTTCCAACTGTTCCAAAGTGGTGTCCAACAAATAATTTCTACCATCGGAAGTTGCAGCATAGGTTCCTTTGTTTTCACTATAAAAACATTCTACCTCGTCCGCATTTATAATTTTTAAATGTTGCCCTACCCTAGCTGTAAATCGTTTTTTGTAATCCCGTTCCAAAGGGTTTACCAGAAGCTTTTTTATGTCGTTAAAATCAATGGGGATTTTTCGGTTTTCAGGCTTAAAATTCCGATACTTTTTTACTGCACTTTCCAGCTCTTCTTCTTCAATGGGTTTTAGTAAATAATCTATGCTATTCAGCTTAAAAGCTTGCAGTGCATATTCGTCATAAGCAGTGGTGAAAATGATGGCGCTTTTTACATCGACCTCATCAAAAATTTCAAAGGAAAGACCATCCGATAATTGGATGTCCAAAAAGATTAAATCGGGGTGCTGATTTTCTTTGAACCAGACTATGGATTCTTCAACCGAATGAAGCATGGTGGAAACTTCAATTTCCAATTCCACAAGCAATCTGGACAACCGTCTTGCTGCTGGTTTTTCGTCTTCAATGATCAGGACATTCATATGGGTTTGGTTTGTGTTTTGGTTTAGTGCTTAAAGGTAAAAAGTCGGTTATTTTTTTTGGTATCTATTTATATTTATCCACCTTACCTCTATCCTCATCCATGTATTTTTGAATTTGGCGCTCCTCCCATTTTTTAAAGAAAGTGAATTTATGCCTAAATAAGATCAAGGTATGCACCAACAAAATCACACCCCAAATCAAAATATTGGCATTGATCCAGTCGTAATAATAAGGTTCCTTTGGAAATGCTTCTGGCAACAAGGAGTTCAAAACTCCCGTTTTTAAGAGGTAAAGCATACCGTTTACGATTACAAAAATTATGATGTGACTATAATATCCTTTGAGTTCTTTAACTCGCTTTTCAGCATTTCTCCTCAGCAGGTTTCTATTTGTCTCCATCCTTTTTGAACTTGTTCATTTCCTCTTTATCCTCGTCAATATACTTTTGAATCTGGCGCTCTTCCCAGTCCTTGCCCAACAGCGGGTTGAATCCAAAGGTTTTTGAAGCATGGAACAACAATCCAATGCCCCAGGCCATCAATGTGATAAAATGTTCCCATTGCCAAAAACTATCCGTATTAAGATAAATATTGATCAAAATAAAGGTGTTTATCACCAAATAAATGGTCAAATGAATATAAAAGCCCTTGAGTTCGTCCACTCTTTTTTTAGCCCTGTCGTACTTTTCTTTATTAAAGTTTTTCATGATTATTTCCATTTATTGTTCTGTTCGTCATCCCGCATAATCTCCTCGATTTTGCGTTTTTCCCAATTCTTTCCGAAAAACGGGTTTAGGTCAAATGTTTTGACCGCATGGAAAATAATTCCGATACCCCAACCAAAAGCAGCCCACAAGAACCAAGCATACACAAAATGGTTGGTAAAATAGTTGATAAGGGCCAATCCTGAAATTACCAGGACATAGGAAGTTAGGTTCCCATAAAATTTTTTGAGTTCCTCCACATGCTCCTTGGCCCGTATGTATTTACTCTCTTTATCTGAAGATTCCATGGTATTGTTGTTTGATGTGATGTTATAGTTAAAAGTACTCATTATTAAAATTCTTTATCATTCATAAGTTCCTGAACCTTACGTTCTTCCCACTCCTTTCCAAAAATAGGGTTCTGCCCGTAAGCTGTCATCCAATGTCCTAACAGTCCAAGGCCCCACCCGATGGCCGGAAAAAATACCCAAAGAAAATCGGTGGTTCTAAAATTGAGGTACGCAAGCAATGGAATCACTACACAATAAGCCGTTAGGTTACAATAAAAAGATTTAATATGCCCAACTCTTTCCTTAGCTCTTATATAACGTTGTTCTTCTAAGTTTTCCATGATCTGTTCGTTTTTTATAATTGATTATAGGTCAAATATCTCCATACTTATAGGCAAATTGAAAAACGAATTCCCGAACTGTAATTTTTTTAGGATGAATTGTGAGTGGAGGGTTAAGGGTTAAGGGTTAAGGGTTAAGGGTTAAGGGTTAAGGGTTAAGGGTGATGGGTGATGGGTTAAGGGTGATGGGTGATGGGTAAAGGGAGGAAATTTGGTTCTAGAAATCGTCCTTATCCATGAGCTCCCTGATCTTACGTTCCTCCCAACGTTTGCCCCATAATGGATTATAACCAAAAGCAGCCATACCATGTGCGGTTAGGCCAAATCCCCAGCCTATGGTTGGAAAAAATGCCCATAAAAAGTCCGTTGTGCGGAAATTGAGCCACCATAAAAAAGGGATGACAATGCAATAGGCCATAAGATTGCCGTAGAAGTCCTTAATGTTTTTGACCCGCTCCTTGGCATTCGCGTAGCGTTTCTCCTCAATGTAACTCTCCTGAGTCTCCAGAACCGTGTATTTTTGGGTAAGCATAGGTATTAAAACACTAAAATCTTTTTCCGTTTTTTCAATTACCATTTCGCGGTCGGTTAAAATATTATACCGCTGTTTTATATTCTGCAGCCCTACCCCACTACTCTTTTTCACCACTTGTTTTTCCTGTAGGTTATTGCTCACCACCAACATATCGTTCTTTTCGAAAACTCTAATGTGCAATGGTCGGGAAGATGTGACCACATTGTGCTTTACCGCATTTTCCAATAAAAGCTGCAGCGACAGGGGCACTATTTTAGCTTCGGGCTGGGAACAATGATCGGGAATATCGAAAATGATACTATCTTCAAAACGCATTTTAAGAAGTCTCACGTAAGTTCGGGCAAACTTCAATTCCTCATCTACAGTAACCAGGTCCTTGTTTTTCTGCTCTAGCACATATCTATATACTTTGGATAACGAGGTGGTAAAATTTTGAGCTTGATGTGGGTCTTCATCGATCAAACTCGTCAAAACATTAAGACTGTTGAACAAAAAATGAGGGTCCAATTGGTTTTTTAAGGCATCGAACCGGGCCGAAGCCGAACCTGCAATTATTTTTTGCTCCTTAACCTGCTTTTCCTTGTAAAACTTGTAGTAGTACGCCGCATAGAACAACAGGGCCACTATCATGGCAATAAAAAAGGAGGAGTAATAATCCCGTGGGGTTTCATCCGAAATAAAAGTACCAAAGCTTACTTGATATATCCATACCTTTAAGACAAACCGTGCCAAAAAGATTCCGATAATGGATGCCACGATATTTCCAATGATACCATAACCAATGTATTTGCGGGTAAACAGCTCTTTGTCGTATTTCCGCATGAGCATAATAAAAGAAGCGGCATTACAGAGGTAGATTATCGTGGAAAACACAAGGGTTTCCCAAAAATCCTTGGACAGTTCCTGAAAAGTGAATTCCCAACCGTTAACAAAGTAGATAATTAGGGACACTATAAAAATAGCCACCCCTATCAGCAATGCCCTAAAAACTTCTCTTATCAGGAGTTTCATCATTTCTTAGTTACCACAGCTTTCCAATATCTCTTTTGCTCTCTCTTCGCCCCAAGTCGGATAAAATGGTGTTTCGGATTTAAAGGTAGCAAAAAGTTCCAACGCCCTTTCCACATCTTGGCAATATGGAGCGGTATCCTTACCAAAGTACCGGGCAGACCCCATATCCCACTCCGCTTTAGATAGAATTACCCTTGGGTTGTTGGGTGACAACTCCATGGCTTTTTGGTACAATTGTGCATTCTTTGGAGAAAGGGTCATACCATAGGTTGCCCCGTCAAAAGCAATCCAAGCGGTGTTAATGAGTGCTTCTTGAATTAAAAGTTCCGGGTTGTTCGGTGAAATGGCCTTAGCGACATCCAAAAATTCCCTGGCTTTTTCCAGTTGTTCCCTCAGTTTGCCCTCGTCCTTTTCTCCAAATGATACGACGGTGTTGATCTGCGAAACATAATAGTACGGTAGCCATTTATCGGGCTCTGCCGTAGCTATACGCTCAAACATATGGGATGCCTCCATTGTCTTTTGGCCTTGCCATAGCTCAAAAGCCTTTTCCATTCCCTTCACATAACGTTCCTGTGCATTCATAAGTACTGTTCCCAAGAGTACAAATACTAAAATCAGTTTTTTCATGACTGTTGTTTTATGATTATTGATATCACAAAGATGAATTGATGACAGTCAATTTTGAAAGAAGGATTACCGAACTGTAAAAAATTGGTGCTGGGTTGTAGTTTGTATCGGGAATCCCTTCAAAAGAGAACAAAATAACCTAGATTCAAGTTTTAAAATTTCTTCTTTTTGAAGTTGAATATTTAATAAACGGCGCAAGTAAACCCCATAAACCGCGGTCTTACTATTACAATAATGGAAAGACAAGAAGTGTTTCTGTAGGAAAATCATTCTGATTTACACTTCTTTTACAAATAGAATTCGTTTTAAGGTACTCATTTACAGATTTTTATTATATTTAATAGTTGGTCTTGCAAAGTAAATTTTCCTTTACATTCCAACAATAGTTTCCCAGTTAAATAAGACCTTTACTTGTTTCTGAAATTTGTGTTTTGACGATAGGAAAAAGCAAGTTGTATTCCCCCAATTACCCTATAATTATTTTAAGTCAACAATTGTAATCATTGATCAAGGTGCTAAAAACCCTGACGTTAGGTGTACCTAAATCTCAATTTTGGCCATACATGAATCGAGCTTTTCACTATAAATAATTAACCATAACACAAAAACAATGAAAAAAATCCTTTTCCTAAGCGCATTGGCAGTACTTGCATTCAGTGCTTGCCAACAAGGTCCTATTCGATATACGCAGGACTCACCAGAAATTGATATAGTAAAACAATTGATATCGAACTACAACAATAAAACATTCGATACAAGCATGTATGCAGATACCTCAAAAACGTTTTACAATGTCAGTAAAAATCCAATGTCTGCCAGCGAAGCCATGGATTATCATAAACAAACTGATGCAAATTATTCGTCCAGGAGCTTTCAAAACGAGAACTCAGAATATGAAATGGTCGTCACCGATGATGGTGAAACATGGGTAAATTGTTGGTTGGATTGGAAAGGAACCTTAGCCGCCAACAACAAGGAAATAGATATCCCCGTTCATTTGACCTATCGATTTGTGGATGGCAAAATTGTAAGGGAATATGGTTATTGGGACCCATCAGAAGTTATGATGGAGCTGCAGAAAATTGAAATGGAAGCCAAAAAGGCCGAGGAAGAAATGGAACCAATGAAGTAATTATGTCCAACATAACAGCTTTAATAACTAAAATAGGCCCAATTCAGGGCCTTTTTTAAGGTTTAAACTATTTTACCGGCAACCCACCGGAGTCGCATGATATCAGATTTATTATCTTTAACCTTTTTATATTCCCAAGGGCAACGCTTCCATCAATATGTACATTCCATCACATTATAACAACCAAGATATTGCTGAAGTCAAGAACTTTTTACAGCAAAACAGCTTTGGCATTTTAATCAATATTGTTGACAATAAACCTTGGGGAACCCATATTCCGCTTGAACTGGAAACAGATGATGAGGGAAATGATATTTTAATGGGCCACATTGCCAAGGCCAATCCGCAATGGAAATATTTTAACGACGAGGCCCAAGTACTTTGCATTTTCAATGGTCCGCATGCCTATGTATCTTCATCGTGGTACAAAGATGAAGAAGTGCCCACTTGGAACTACATTGCCGTTCATGTTTATGGAACCTTAAAAGTATTGACGGAGGAAGAAACCATGGCATCCATGCACCGGTTGGTAGAAAAATACGAGAAGGACTCCAAAAAGCCGATTTCCCTGAACAACTTATCCCCTAAAACCTTGAGGCAGGTAAAAGGAGTTGTTGGCTTTAAGGTTTTAATATCCGACATACAAGCTACCTACAAGCTTTCCCAGACCCGAGCAGATGACCATCACAAAATAATATCGGAACTCGAAGAAAGGTCCGATCCAGGGAGTCAGGGCATTGCCGAGCATATGAAAGAAACTGAATCTTGATTCTCTATTCAATATCCTGGAACATTGTATCGGCCCAATTGGAGTATCTGGGGTTTTCCACATGCATGATCCAAATTTCATCCTGATATTTCCCCTTCAATTGAGATTTGTAAGCAGCATAGGCAGCCTCGTTCTCTTGGTACTTGGCCAAATAAACATAATTGAGTCCGTTGTCCGGATTTTTAAAATATTGGGCCTGCAATCCCTTTCTTTTTAATTCTTTCATAAAGTTTTTAAGGTATGTCTCATTCTTAAAAACATTGGCCACAATGTAATGTCCTTGCCCTACACCTTCCAGATTGATATATTTCTCAATGGGCTTGAATGCTCCACCATGAAATTTACCCTCTTTCTTCTTCTCAACTTTGTTGGAAACGGTTGGGGTGTTTTCCGCCACGGCGGTAACAGTCGAAGCTTCAATTGAATTGTAAAGGGAGTCCAGATCCTTACTGTCCGCTAGGTACAATTTTTGGGCTTTCCTTTCGATATCTGGAATCTGGTCTCCATTATGTCTTTTTACCAGCCTCATCACCATCTCAAAGCGCTTCTCCATATCGGCTTCCCTACTTTGTTTCATGGAATCCACCTTATAGAGCAAATCATCTATTACCGCGTAACTATCTTCCTGTTTTTCCTGAAGTTCAGCCACACGCTCCTCCCAATATGCCCTGTCTTCGTTGTTGGATGGGCGCAAGGTAGTTTTTACATCCAACTTACCGCTCTGCTCCGTTTGTTCGGTTTTATTATCTGCATCGGCTACGGCAGAGTTCTCAATCTTCTTTTTCTCTTCATCATCGTTGGAAACGAAAGTGTTTTTGGATAGATTGGGTACAAAGGAATAGGCAATGGAAATTTCGTGGGTCACACCGAGATTGGCAATGCTGTTGCTCAGGCTTTTCTCAAAGTTATACCCAAAAGACAGTCTTTGATTTAGATTAAAACCTGTTCCGGCAGATGCTCCGTAAAACTGATCATATCCTCCCTGAATCCACCCCAACTTGGGAAGGTCAAGGATTATACCTCCTCCGAAAACCGGGTCCTCACTGCCCTTAAAGCGGGCTCTCGCCAAAGGCATTAATCGGCTATCCTCAAATATGCCCTTTCCGTTCTCGAACTCATACACGTACTGTATATGGCCAGAGAAGGTTTTTTCATTCAAATTGGTCAAAGAGTTCCCTGACTTTATATTGTAATCGACCAAATTTTGGGCAAAAGCACCAAAATCGAACTTGCCAATACTTAGGTTAAGGCCAGGTTGGAACGAAATTACGGAGCTTTCCTCAGCCTCTCTCAAAAAAGGATCTTCTTCTTGGGTAACCGCTCTACTCGGGTCGTAACTACTTACATAATAGGGAATATTGACCCCAAATGTCAGGCTACTTTCCTCTCCCAACTGTATGCCGTGGGAGTAATTGGCCATAACCCCTAAATTGGAAATTACCCCCTCACTTTGATTATATAAACTAAAACCAAGCCCAACTCTATCATTTATTCTACCACTGTAGCTCAAAAAATAGTTTTGGCGGTTGTTCTCGAAATCGGCACTTTGACTTCGATGAAAGAAGTTTATATAAGATTTGTCCTCCCTTATGGAAGAAAAGGTGGGGTTGATCAAAAACCTGTTGAACTTTAGCAGGTTTTGAAATGGGACGTCGTAACTCACATAGGGATTATTTTCTTCTTGGGCTTGTGAGGGAAGACCTAGAAAAAAAATGATCAATAGCGCAAAAAAGTAACGCTCAAATTGGGACGGAAATGTAGTTTGAAAACACAGGGGTAGTTTTATCTCCATAGCCGATTGGGATTTGTAGGTTAATATTCCTGATTGGGACAGGTTGATATTTGTTTAAGTTTTTCATTCGCAAGATTTGGGACTTGTAAGAATTTTACCACTAAACTTAATGTAAATCTAATTATTTTATCGTCCAACAGATAATTTTTTCGTTGAATGGCAGTCGAAATTGAAAGATAGATTGCTTTTACTACTTAAAAATTGGATTTCAGTTTACCAATTGTTGTGTATTTCGATTTATTTTTGGGGGGAAATCTCCAAAACTTTTCTCAAAATGAATCCATCCTACAGAATTGTTCCCTATTCGGAAGCCTACAAAGATGCCTTTAGGAGCCTGAATGAGGAATGGATCATCAAGTATTTTAAAATTGAGGAAATGGACCGCATTATACTCCAAAACCCAAAAGAATATATTTTGGATAAAGGCGGTTATATCGCTGTTGCCTTATGTGATGATGTTCCTGTAGGAGTCTGTGCATTGATACCCTGTAAATATGATGGGTATGATTTTGAACTCTCCAAAATGGGAGTTTCTCCAAAAGCCCAGGGCAAGGGTATTGGAAAACTATTGGGACTACATATTATTAACCAGGCTAAACGGATGGGTGCCAAGAAAATCTTTTTGGAGAGCAACCGAAAGTTAGCACCCGCGATAGCTTTATATAAAAAACTGGGATTCAGCGAAATGAGCAATATTGCTTCGCCTTACGCCCGCAGTGATATACAAATGGAATTGAATTTGAACACCCCCTAAAGTTCATTTGTACATGATATTACACCATTCCTACGGTTTTTATAGGCTTTTGTAATGGTTCTCTTTTATATATGCCTATAAATGAGTATCTTATATACAAAACCTTTAAACTTTATCGCCATGGGTCTAATCAAAAACCTCAACAAATGGGCCAATGCCCATACTTATCTTATTTTGGACCTGATCCGCGTATTGCTTGGCGTTGTTCTTTTTGTAAAAGGCATTGAATTTATGACCAACTATGAAGAAATGGAGCAATTGGCCGAACCGTTCGAAGAGGTTCCCGGCGGCATGATTTTTCTTCACTATTTGATTCCCGCCCATTTTGTGGGAGGTATACTCATTGTTGTGGGGCTGCTCACCCGATGGGCGGCCATTGCCCAAACACCGATAATCTTCGGTGCGATCCTGACCAATTTTCTTGGCGAAATGAACACCAACAATCTTATGTTATCCATTATTGTGCTACTGGCCACACTGTTCTTTATTGTATATGGATCTGGAAAACATTCTGTGGACTACTATCTAAAAATGCAACAGTAACCTAAAGGTTATCCAATTGATTGCTTTTGCCATCGGTACTAATGGTCCAAAAGAACCCAACAAAGAAAAAGCTATCCGCAGGTGGCGTAATCGCTCTTCGATCATAGAATCCGTTCACATCCGGGGCATCGGCGTATTGATAATTACTGATGTTATTGATGCTCAATAAATTGCTTATGGAGAAGTATAAAATCTTTTGTTGATCGATCAAGTAGGCCCAATTAAAACTCAAATTATTGTACGATTTGGTTCGCTCTTCCATAAACCCGGGGTTGTTCGGGTTATGATATGGCCTCCCCGATCCATAAGAATACGACAGTCCGATCTGGGAGCGCAGCTTATCCACCCAGTATTTGGTGACCAATGAAATGTTATGCCTTGGCGCAAAGTTTGGGGTTGCCTTTTCAGGAAAGTTTCGGTAGTCCCGTTCGGTGTCCAGAAAAGAATAAGAGAACCAATAATCCAAATGATCAATGCTCTTGCTATCCCTCCAAAAAACATCGATGCCCTTGGCATAGCCTCCTCCCGAGTTCGTGTACATTGAATTGAACTGTGGCACATCCGTATCAAATTTGATCAAACGGTCATAGTCCTTGTAATACAACTCGGTTCTAAAGGTTTTTCCATTGTTGATATATTGATAGTTAAGAATATAGTGGGATGCTTTCTCCATCTCCAAGTCTTGCTCAAACTTCACCACATCGGAGAGCGGCCTTTGGTAAAAATCGCCATAAGCCAAAGAAAACTGCCCTTCATCACCTGGTTTGTAGGCCAAGGACACTCGAGGCGACACTTCAAAACCATCCAACAAACTGCTATGCGTGGCCCGAACGCCAAGTTTCATTGCAAATTTATTGCTCAAAAAGATATCGGATTCCGCAAAGGCCGCCCACAGGCCATCCGAATACCCGCTTTTAAAAGCATTCACATCCGTATCGGTAAAGGTTTCATCAAAATTGGTGTGAAAGTATTCCGTCCCAAAACTCAAATCATAACGATTACTGAAATTTTTACGGGCCTTCACCTTAAGGTGCGTTGATATTTCCCCGATATCCACCCTGTCCTGCTCAATTCCAATATCATTGGAATCCCAAGCTATGGATGCTCCTGAGGTCAAGCTCCAGTCGTTGGCGAAATAGTATTTATAGGACGAATTAAAGTATAGGTTATTGTTCTTGAGCCGGAAACGTACATAATCTTCAAATTTGATGTCCTCCTGTTCAATATCCAAATTGGTTTGGTTGAACCCTGTGTACAATTTGAACATGCTCTTTTCTCCTCGGCTCCTAAAAACCGCTTCACCAGAAATGGACTCGTATGGGCTGTTCCAACGGACTCCTTGGGTAGATGGAATCAGTGCTTCATATGGGGCAAGGTTCAAATAATTCGTGTTGATGCTCAACGATTGATCGCCCCAAATTTTTGTATGACCAACACCACCTCCAACACTCATTATGGAAACATCCGTTTTCTCTTGTAAAGGTACATCCGTGGTGTTCAGCAATAGCACACTGGAGAGGGCTTGGCCATATTCGGCCGAATAACCACCAGTGCTAAAGGAAATCCCCTTAAAAAGAAAGGGCGAAAACCTACCACGGGTAGGTGTATTGTTCGGTGTCGCATTGAAGGGTTGAAAAACGCGTAGCCCATCTATAAAAACCTGCGTTTCCCCTGCGGTACCTCCCCTAACGAACAAACGGCCGTCCTCATTTACCGTTGTGGTGCCGGGCAAGGTCTGCAAAGCGGCCACAAAATCGCCAGCAGCCCCAGCCGTGGTAACAATATCGAGCGGTTTCAGTACCGACACCTTGGAATTATCCCCGGCCTCAAAAGTACCTGCCGTCAAGGTAACGCCCGACAACGAATTTACGGACTCCATCAATGTAATGTGCAGATCGTTGAAATAGCCAATGTCGCCGGCCTCGTGGTGGGGCTCAAAGGATAACATGGAAACTATAAGCGTTTGAAGTCCTTCTTCGGTAGTCTCGAAACTAAAGTTTCCATTAGCATCCGAAGATGCCCCATCGTAAGTACCTTCCAGATAAATGTTGGCTCCTTCGATCGGCTTGTTTTTGGCATCGGTAACTTTTCCTGTTATGGACTGTTGGGAAAAAAGAGCTCCCGTGCATAATAATAAGGTAATTAGATTGATGAGGATTTTCATGACCGTTCGTTTTGATTGATGCCACAAATGTCCTCTTAAGCACAAAGCCAAACCAAAACGAAATACCCAGTTGTAGTTTTTCACAACTGAATTGAATTGCAATATCCAATTTGCAGTTCACTCCAAAAAATCAACATTTCGGTAGGTTGAAATTTCACAGGATCAACTACTTCCTGAATTTTGAAGCGTACAAAACATCAAAAACAAGCATTATGAAAACTGTAACACTAGCATTAAGTTTCTTCTTTGTGAGTATCATCGCCATGGCACAAGAGAAAACAGGAATCGACATTACGATCACCATTGACAACATAACCAGCAATGAAGGTAAAGTATTGGCAGGCCTTCATACCGAAGATACCTTTATGAAAGGACAGGGCCTACAAAACCTTCAAAGTTCCATTAAAGGTGGAAAAGTAACCTTGACATTTACCAATGTATCTCCTGGCAATTATGCCATTATGGCGATGCACGATGCCAATGAAAACAACCGTATGGACTATCAGGCCAATGGAATGCCTCTAGAAAATTACGGAATGTCCGGTAACGATATGGCTATGGGTCCACCTACATTTAATAGTGCGAAGTTTACCGTGGGTGATGAGGATTTGGAAATGAACATCCGATTCTAGCAAAAAAAGCATCAATCAAAAGAAAGCCTGCCGTGTGCAGGCTTTTTGTTTTTATGGCAGCTTATATTTTCAGGATTCCTTTTTTTCTATAGACTAGCCTGATAGTTTTTTATACTTTTATACCATAAACTTATACTTGAATGACGATTACCCAACTTCAATATGTGCTAGCCGTTGCCGAGCATAAGAACTTTACCCTGGCCGCGGAAAAGAGCTTTGTTACCCAACCTACCCTAAGTATGCAGGTGCAAAAGCTGGAAGATGAGTTGGACGTACTGATTTTTGATCGCAGTAAAAAGCCCATATCCATTACAGAGGTTGGAGAAAAAATTGTGGCGCAGGCAAAGAACATTGTCGCCGAAGCGGAACGCATAAAAGATATTGTTGATCAAGACAAAGGATACATTGGAGGCGATTATACCCTTGGCATAATACCTACCGTAATGCCTACATTGCTCCCGATGTTCTTAAATGCATTCATTAAAAAGTACCCAAAAGTAAACTTGATCATTAAGGAGCAATCCACGCAAACCATGATCAAAAATATTTTGGACGGGCATTTAGATGCCGGTATAGCGGCCACTCCATTGGAAATCGAGTTTATCAAAGAGCGCCCTTTATATTATGAGCCTTTTATAGGCTATGTTCCTAAAAATCATCGTTTGGCGTCCGAGGTTGAATTAACCACAGAACATTTGGATGTAAACGATATCCTGCTTTTGCAAGATGGTCACTGTTTTCGTGAAGGGGTAATCAACTTATGCAAAGCTTCCAAAAGTAGGCTTGGAGAGCAATTTAAAATAGAAAGCGGAAGTTTTGAGACCTTAGTGAGTTTAGCTGACGAAGGAATGGGCATGACCTTACTGCCATATTTGAACACCCTTCATTTGGAAGAAGACAAAAAAGAAAACCTCAAAACTTTTAAAAACCCTGTACCAGCTAGGGAAATAAGTTTGATTTATCATAAAAGTGAACTGAAAATACAAATAACGGATGCTTTGAGAGAAGTTATCTCAAGTATCGTGCGTGGAGCCATTGCTTTTCAAGATGTGAAAATCATCAGTCCCTTGGCCAAAAATTAAAAGAGCCGCTTTTCAGCGGCTCTCGGTAGTGTTTTAGGCTTTTAATAGTAATAATGTTGGTTGTAATTCTGGTTTGTCCACAATAAAAAATTGCAACCAGATTCTAAGTTCGTTCACTTCACTGGGTAATAATCTCGAAATAGCTTTCTTGAGTTCCCTAGCGAAGAGTTTAACATCAAAACTCACCTTTTGAAGGATTGTTTTGGTGTAATCTAACATAGCTCTAGGCATATTAATTTGATTAAATTGGATAATAGGTCGTCTTTAAAATTACTAAAAAAGCCGTTTGCATAGCTCAATTTCCAGTTAAAAATTGAACAACTTGTTGTTAAAATCGATGAACTGCACATATGTACCCATTAAACAGGAATCTATATAACCTATTGATTTTTAATTTATTACTGATTTCATTTCTTTTGATTGGGTGTAATTCCACCAAAAAAATGGTCAACTCCCAATTGAACAATGATCACCTTGGAAACTCATTTCATGGCCTGGTAATAACAGATGCCAATACCCAAAAAGAAATTTATGACCGTAATGGCGATAAATATTTTACCCCGGCCAGCAATACCAAGATTGTAACTTTCTATACGGGTCTAAAATTACTCCCCAAAAACATACCCACCTTAAACTACATAGTGGCCAACGATACATTATTTGTGGAAGGAACAGGTGACCCATCTTGGTTGCATCCTTATTTTAAGGACAGTACAGCAATACATTGGATGCGAAATCAAGAAACCATAGCACTTTATACCAAAAACCATAGCGAACAGCGATATGGACCCGGTTGGGCATGGGAAGATTATGACGCTTATTTCTCTCCAGAAAAATCCACCCTACCACTTTACGGCAATGTGGTCACCATTTCCAACAACGACAGTTTGAAGGTTTCCCCTGAACATTTTAAAAATCAAATTACCGTTAAGGATACCGTCATAAAACGAGAAGAGTTCCACAATAAATTTTACATTGCCCCAATGGAACAAGATACTTTGGAGGTTCCTTATGTGACCAGCGATAGTTTAACCAAGCGATTATTGGAAACAGCCACGGGAAATAAGATTTTCTTGACCTCGCATTTCCCCGAAGGCGAAAAGCAAACTTTATACGGCATTGAGACGGACTCCATTTACAAACGGATGCTTTTTGAAAGCGATAACTTTTTGGCCGAACAACTATTATTAGCTGCCTCCGGTACGATTTCCGACACACTGAGCACCAAAAAAGTCATTGACTATATGTTGGAAAACCACTTAAAAGATTTGGAACACCAACCTCGTTGGGTGGATGGTTCGGGGCTTTCCAGATACAATTTGTTCACACCGAGGTCCTTTGTACAGATTCTTCAGAAATTGCACCGGGAAATTTCAGAAGAACGACTATTCGCCATTTTTCCGATGTGGGGACCCGATAGCACCGTTGAACAATGGGAAGACCCGACCACAGAGGCTTTTCTTTTTGCCAAATCGGGATCCGTTGGAAACAACTACAATGTAAGTGGGTATGTAAAAACGAAATCGGGCAAACTACTCATCTTTAGTTTTATGAACAACCATTTTAGGGTGCCCTCCATAAAAATCAGGGAAACCATCTACACTACCTTAAAAAAACTATACGAAAACTACTGATCAAAAATCCCTTGAACTTGGGCATATTGCAGCAACATGATGGTTTTTGCATCTTTGATTTCACCGGATTCCATCATAGCAATGGCTTTTTTAAAATCCAGCTCCAATACCTCGATGTTCTCCGTTTCGTCTTCAGCACCGCCACCTTCGCCGATCTTCATGCCGTCTTCATAAGCCCCGATAAAAAAGTGGAGTATTTCCGTAACCGAACCTGGTGACATATAGGATTCAAAAACCTTTTTAACCCTATCAATTTTATAGCCTGTCTCCTCCTCTACCTCCATTTTAATGGTCTCCTCTGCATTGCCCTTTTCCAAAAGACCCGCACAAACCTCGATCATCATTCCATCTACATTGCCATTCACATAGGTAGGCATTCGAAACTGCTTCGTTAGTACCACCTTTCCCTTTTCAATATTATATAAAAGAATGGCTGCTCCATTGCCGCGGTCATAAGACTCACGAATTTGCTTTTCCCAAACGCCATCGTCCCGTAAATATTCAAAAGTGATTTTTTCAAGGGAATACCAGTTGTTCGATAGTAGTTCCCGTTGCATGTTCCTGATTCTGTCGTTGGCCAAAATGAATAAGTTTTTTCTAAATATAGGCCTTATCCATTTATCATTCTGAATTATGCTCTTCTTTTGACACCATCACAATAATGTCGATATTTATACTTTAATGGAACCAACCAAACCGTATACCATGCGCAACCCCATACTTTATCTATTCCTTTTTGTTATCCTGATAGGCTGTAAGAACAACACTGAAAAAAAACTGCCTCGAATAGCCATTGCAGGGCTGGGAATTGAATCCAGTACATTTTCGCCCGCCCTTACCCATGAAGAAGCCTTTCATCCCAAAATCGGGGATTCCATATTTAACCGTTACCCGTTTATGGAGGCAGATTCTTCCTTGAGACAACGGGCCGAGTGGGTTCCCACTTTAGTGGGAAAATCATTGCCCGGTGGCACCGTAACCCGTGAAGCCTATGAGTCATTGGTGGGCAAAACATTGACGATGTTGGAAGAAAATATGCCTTACGATGGATTATTTTTTGATATTCATGGCGCTATGAGTGTGGTTGGATTGGACGACCCGGAAGGGGACCTGATCAAAAGAATCCGTGCAGTGGTGGGAACCAATGTACTGATCTCCACTTCCATGGACTTGCACGGGAATGTTTCCAAACGATTGGCACAACACTCCGATTTGATCACTTGCTATCGTATGGCCCCACACGAGGATGCCACGGAATCGCGCAAACGGGCCGTGAAAAACCTGGTTACTAGATTGGAAAACGGAAAAGGTAAGCCAAAATATAAAGCCTGGGTTCCAGTGCCCATTTTACTGCCCGGAGAAAAAACAAGTACCCGAGTAGAGCCTGGAAAAAGTCTGTATGCCAAAGTGCCCGAAGTGGAGCAAAAAGAAGGTGTTATCGATGCAGCCATATGGATAGGCTACGCGTGGGCCGATGAACCGCGAAACCATGCTGTTGTCATGGTAACGGGCGACGACGAACAGCAGGTAACCGAAGGAGCAGAAAAACTGGCCAATAGTTTTTGGGATGTCCGCAAAGAATTTGAGTTCGTGGCCCCCACAAAATCATATGAAGAAGCATTGGAACTTGCCCTTGCGAGCAATAAAAAACCTTTTATATTAAGTGATATGGGGGACAACCCCACCGCAGGCGGTGCTGGCGATGTTACCTGGACCTTGACGGAACTTTTAAAACGAGAGGAATTCCACGCAGCCGATGGAAAATCGTTGATTTATGCATCCATTCCCGGACCGAAATTGGTAGAAGAAGCCATAAAAGTCGGTGTGGGTGGAAAAGTAAGTGCACCTGTTGGTGCCGAAATAGACGATAGGTATGCTCCACCTCTTATGTTAACAGGAGAAGTGACCGCTATTAAACAGGGTGATATACATGCGGAGACCGAGGTCGTGGTAAAAGTGGACAATGCCCATGTTATCGTTACGAAAAAAAGGAAGCCGTACCACAGGAAATCCGATTTTACCAACTTGGGGCTTATCCCGAGTGAAACCGACATCATTGTGGTAAAAATTGGTTATTTGGTCCCTGAACTGTACAACATGCGCGGAGATTGGATCATGGCGTTAACACCTGGAGGAGTGGACCAAGACCTGGAGCGTTTGGGACACAAAAGGATTATAAGGCCCATGTTCCCTTATGATGAAGATATGGAACGACCAGACCTTTCGGCGCGTTTGATCAAGGCTTCGGATGAGCTGGATTAAACGGTGACTGCTTGGTTCAAATATTGACGAAAGGGAAGCATTTCCTTGTAAACTTCAACGATTTTTTCCTTGAAATCATTGCTAAGCACATCCTTCTTTGTTAACCCGTACTCCACAGCAAAGGTTTTGTTGCGAAGCAATTCTATATGAGGATGGTCGTTGGAAAATCCTTTGGGTGATGACACCAGTTTTTCGTCTTCATACAGGCCACCGAACATTTTTTTGAAAGATGGTTTATCAAGAATAGCCTGCAATTCCTCCCCATTATAATCAATGGCATCGCGGATACTACGAAGGGTTTTGGAATCGGGTCGCCAGCGACCACCGGCCAACAAACAATGTTTTAGACCGATTTCAATATAAAAATCTGCAGAATTGGGTGCTTTGTCCAATCCAGCACCAAAGTGATCTTTATAAATGGGCTTATTCGGGTGGAACATCAAATTATTATTGATTCGGTTGATGCCCTTTTTACCAGGAGTTGGGTAATAATCATCATGGAGCTGGGCCATGGTCATATCCAGATCATCCAGCCATCCGATAAAATCATTGCGGAGGGATTTGTACCATTTGCGATTGGCATCCATCCATTCCTTGTTATTGTTTTGTTGAAGTTCTTCCAGAAAATGGAACAGGTCGTTGAAATTCATATCCACAAAAGAAGTGAATTTTTCAGACTTAAACTTCAGACTTCAGATATCGGATGAGATTCTTCACTTTGTTCAGAATGACATTTGGTACAGTTCAGCAAGACAAAAAAGATTCTTCCCTTTGTTCAGAATGACGTTGATACGCAAAACAACTGACTCCTGACTACAAACTCCTAATTCCTTACTCCTGGCTTCTTGATATAAGATTTCTCGAATGCGCCCGAAATGATATCAAAATCACTTGGACCATAAACTTCTTAAATCTGACCTCCAATATTACCTTCTAGAACCGGTTATCCCCATCCAAAAGATCACCGATACCACCCAAGATACTGCCTTCACCTTTATCTTTTCCGCCACCTCTAGGTGCAGCCGCCCAAACACGACTGGCCAACCTACTAAATGGCAACGATTGAATATAAACGGTTCCAGGACCGCGTAGCGTAGCAAAAAAGAGTCCCTCACCACCGAATACGGAGTTTCGGATACCCCCGATGAATTCAATATCGTAGTCCACGGTATGGGAAAAGCCAACAATACAACCGGTATCCACTCGTAGGGTCTCGCCAGGTGCCAACGTTTTTTTGGCCATGGTTCCACCGGCGTGCACAAAGGCCATTCCATCACCTTCCAGTTTTTGCATTATAAAACCTTCTCCTCCAAAAAACCCGCGCCCCAAACGTTTGGAGAATTCAATACCAACGGAAACACCTTTGGCAGCACACAGGAATGCATCTTTTTGGCAGATGAACTTCCCTCCTTTTTCGGAAAGGTCAATAGGCACAATTTTACCGGGATATGGCGAAGCAAAACTTACCTGCTTTTTACCTTGGCCTACGTTCAGGAAAGCGGTCATAAAAAGGCTCTCACCTGTGAGCAATCGTTTACCTGCGGAGAATACCTTGCCCAGTACGCTGGTATCTTGGTTGGAACCGTCTCCGAAGATGGTGTCCATTTTAATATCCTGGTCCATCATCATAAAAGTGCCCGCTTCGGCAACAACAGCTTCTTGAGGGTCCAATTCTATTTCCACATATTGCATTTCTTCGCCATAAATGTGGTAGTCTATTTCGTGTGCGTTCATGTTTTATTATTGTTTTTTGATTTCTATTTATATGTTGATGGAAAGCTGGTTTTGTTACAGTTTAGGGAAAACCCATTTCTCCTAAACTTTTAGCATTCGTCTTTAACCCGAATCACCCCTTCACCTTCACGGTCCACTCAAAATGAAAGGTGGACACCTCTACCCCATCTTGGTTGACCCCGACGGCTTTCATCCAGCAAGTTTGTCCCTCTCCCGTTTCCACGGTCTTTTTTATCGCATCGGCAATCAGTTCGCCGTCTTCACAGGTAAAGTTGATCCTCCCCGTAGCCTTTTTGGTAAAAGTGGCTTTGTTGTTCGCTACGAGCATGGACACTTTTTTACCGCTTTTTTGTATTTCGTTCATAACCAATGCTCCCGTACTTAGCTCGGCAGCCATCCCTTGAACGGCCCAAAACATAGAATTGAATGGATTTTGATTCATCCATTTATGCTTTACCGTGGTTATTGCTTTTTTATCGTCAATATACTTGAGCCGCACTCCGCACCACCATGCCGAAGGGAGTTTCATAAAAGTGAACATATTGATTTTACTGGGTGTAAGTGCCATATACTTTATTTAAGTCTGCCTAAAAATAGGTAAAAAGATGTTATCTGATATTGTTAATTTTATGTTAAATTATAGTACTTTGTTTTGCATAGTACCATCTTTTGGATATATATTTGCATCGTAAGCTAATAGGTTAACCCCTTTACAATCAAAAAACATCAATCATACAATGGCAACTACAATCACCAAACACGAACGAAATTTATCCGCGATCATCCACGCGTCCATGTTCTCGAAGTACTTTATTCCTTTTGGAAACTTTATACTTCCATTGATTCTATGGACAGCTAACAAAAAAGAGCATGCGTTTGTCGATTACAACGGTAAACAGGCTCTGAATTTTCAAATTAGTATGTTGCTTTATTCCATCGTGGCAGGTTTGGTCACCATTCCATTCTTTATTGGATTTTGGCCAGACTTGTTCGATTGGAACTTTTTCGGGTTCCACGGGTTGAGCGACCTCAACAACCTAAACATTCACATCGATAGCGACGATTTTAGGTTAGGAAGACTTATATGGCCTGTAGGCATATCAGGATTTTTGCAGGTGGCTCTGGCCGTTGTAAACATAGTTTTTACCATTTTGGCCACCATTAGAACCAATGAGGGGGAATATTTCAAATACCCGTTCACTATAAAATTCATCAAATAACTATAGGAGTTTAATCACCTCCGCAATATTCATCATCAATCAAGAAAAAGGAGTTTAACCATCAATCAAAAAACGAAAAACATCAAACAATCATCAATCAAAGAACCGTTTCCACTCCCCTGCCCAATTCAGGGGAATGGAGTGGAAGCGTCACCAAACAAAGTTTGGAAGAACAAAAACGAACAGTTAATTTAATAGAACCATGAAATTATGAACATAGAAAACACAAAAGCACAGATGCGCAAGGGGGTTCTAGAGTATTGCATCCTGTCCATCCTAAAGGATGACGACAAGTATGCCTCAGAAATTCTGGGAGCCTTAAAGGACGCAAAGATGTTAGTAGTGGAAGGTACCATATACCCTTTGCTCACAAGGCTTAAAAATGCTGGATTGCTCAACTACCGTTGGGAAGAATCCACATCGGGACCGCCCCGAAAATATTATGCTCTTACAGAAACGGGCCAGTTGTTTTTAAACGAACTCAATGGCACCTGGGACGAATTAAGAAATGCAGTCAATCTGGTAACCAACACAAAATAGAATCAAAAAATGAACAAGACAGTAAATATAAATCTAGCAAATACGCTCTTCCACATAGACGATGACGCGTATAACAAGCTGAGACGGTACCTGGAGTCCATTAGACGGTCGTTTGCAGGTACCAAGGGAAGCGACGAGATCATTGCCGATATCGAGGCAAGGATTGCCGAACTCTTCTTGGAGAAAATGGAGAACGAGAGACAGGTAATCACCCACAAAGAAGTTGATCAAGTAATCGAAGTAATGGGGCAACCCGAAGATTACATGGTGGACGAGGATATTTTTGAGGACGAACCCAAAAAGAGCTATGCCGAATCTTCTACGAACAGGGCAAAAAAACTGTATAGGGACATCGACCACAAATACATTGGTGGTGTCTGTGCCGGTTTGGAACATTATTTGGGCATTGATGCCCTTTGGATAAGGCTCATATTTATATTGTTGGCCGTATTTACCAGTGGTTTTGGCTTTATTGCCTACATCCTACTTTGGATCTTGGTTCCCGAGGCCGCCACCACCTCCCAAAAATTGGATATGCGGGGGGAGCCCGTCAACATCAGCAATATAGAACGCAAAGTTAAAGAGGGGTTTGATGATGTTGCGGACAAAGTAAAAAATGTTGACTACGAAAAAGTGGGCGACAAGGTCAAAAGCGGCTCCAAGACCTTTTTTGATACCATTGGGGACATTATCCTGTTCCTTTTCAAGGTATTCGGTAAGTTCATAGGCATTCTGTTGATCATCATCGGTGCATCTACCTTGGTAGGACTGTTTTTCGGTCTATTTACCGTGGGTATGTTCGATGCGGTACATGTGCCGGGTATAGATTTTTATGAGATTGTGAACACTTCGGGCGCGCCTGTATGGGTGGTATCCATCTTGTTGTTCTTCGCTGTGGGGATTCCGTTCTTCTTCCTACTCTATTTGGGGTTGAAGATTTTGGTGAACAACTTAAAATCCATTGGAAACATTGCCAAATTCTCCTTGTTGGGCCTTTGGTTGATTTCCGTAGGACTGTTGATCGTATTTGGTATACGCCAGGCAGCGGAATTCTCTTATACCGGAAGCGTTAACGATAGAACAGAATTAACAATGGAAATACCTTCGGACACTTTGGTTATTACAATGAAGGATGGCGAAATGGATTACAACCGGGACGACATTCGTTTTGGTCGGATGACCTTTGGTTATGACGAAAACGACAACCGTATTTTAATGTCTGATGAAGTCGATATTAAAGTAAGAAAGTCGGATACGGACTCCATCAGCATCAACATTAGAAAAGATGCGGATGGAAGTTCAACACCGGCAGCTCGTGACCGCGCTAGGAACATTGAATATGCTTACACCATTGATGGCAATGAAATTGTACTGGACAAATATTTGACCACGGAAATAGCGAACAAAGCCAGAAACCAGGAGGTGACCATAACCATTTATGTACCAGAATCCATGACGGTATATTTTGATGATTCCACGACCAGATACATTGGCAGGGGAATCGACAATGATCAAGGTTTTTACCGAAGCGGTATGGCAGGTCAGTACTGGTTGATGAAGGACGACGGAGAATTGAAATGTTTGGATTGCCCTGAAGACGATGATTAGGAATCCGATGGCAATGGTAAGATCATCATCAATGAAGATGGTATCGACATCGACATCAAAGACGACCAGGACTCTTTTGAAATGAAAATCAACGAAGATGGGGTAAAAGTTAAAGCCAAAGAAAAAAGTAACAATTGAGCCCCCTAATTCGTCAATTCAGTAGATCATTATTTAAAACACATATATAAAAACAGACATTTACACTAAAATTACTTTAGTAGTCAACAAATCATTTTTCAAAAATCAATCAATAATAAAACAACAATCATGACAACACTAGCAAGATTAGCAATCACCGCACTCCTATCTCTCTTTGCATCCTCATGCATGATGAATATGAACTTCGGTAACGGAAAAACCGGTAACGGCGAAGTCGTGGAAGAAAGCCGCGATGTAAATGAGGATTTTGACATCGTATCCGCTTCAGAAGGAATAGATGTATTCGTAACCCAAGGCTCTGACTTTAACATTACCGTTGAAGCCGACGAAAACATTATTGATCTTATTGGAACGGATGTTAAGAATGGTAGACTTAAAATACACGCCATTGAAAATATTGGAAGAGCTACCAAAAACGTTTACGTGACCTTACCGGAGATCACAGCTTTGGAAAGCTCCAGTGGTGCCGACCTTATTGCACAAAACGTGGTTAAGGCCGAAAACATTGAACTGGACGCCAGTAGTGGTGCTGACCTACATGTAGAGGTTGTGGCGGGCGAAGTTTCCGCCGATGCCAGTAGCGGTGCCGATATCAAGGTATCAGGACAGGCCGATGCACTTTTTGCAGATGCCAGTAGCGGTTCCGACATTAAGGCCCAGGACCTTATGGTAAAAAGATGTAATGCGGATGCCAGCAGCGGAGCCGATATCTCGGTGAATGTTTCGGAATCTTTGGTCGCAGACGCCAGTAGCGGAGCGGATATCAAGTACACTGGCGATGCCAGCGTTGAAACCAAAAAATCCGTTTCTGGGAGCGTGCGCAAGTATTAATCCAATTCCCTTTAAATATGCAAAGGCCTACTGATTTTTCAGTGGGCTTTTGTCTTTATTATGTTTATCCGAAGCCCTATCTTAGCAAGACACAATACCTAACTAACTATGCAGATAGCGCTCAAAAAATACACGCTTCAATTAGCCCACACCTTTACCATTTCCAGAGAATCCCGGGATGAGCAGGACACCATGATCGTCTGTCTCTCTTTGAATGGAAAAACCGGTTATGGTGAAGCTACCTCGAACCCCTACTATAAAATCACCTTGGAAGGGATGATGGCCGAAATAGAAGCCGTCAGAGATCAAATTGAAAATTATGATTTTGACTCTCCTGAAAACTTTTATGAGTTTTTAGCGTCACTTGACCTCCACAAATTCACCCTTTGTGCCTTGGACCTGGCCGCAAACGACCTCTATGGCAAACTTAAGGGTAAACCGCTATACGAGCTTTGGGGCACAACCACCGAAAAATATCCAATGACCAACTATACCATAGGTATAGATACCATCGAAAAAATGGTCGCAAAGCTTCAGGAGAAGCCTTGGCCTCTCTATAAAATTAAGTTGGGGACTCCAGATGATGTCGCCATTGTTCGGGAATTGCGCAAGCACACCGATAGTATTTTTAGGATTGATGCCAACACGGCATGGACCGCAGAGGAAACCATAAAAAATGCTCCGCTATTGAAAGAATTGGGAGTGGAATTCCTGGAGCAACCTCTCAAAGCTGATGACTGGGAAGGGATGTCCTTAGTGAAGGCACAATCCGTTCTTCCTGTCATTGCAGACGAAAGTTGCATCGTAGAAAGCGATGTGGAACAATGTGGGCCTTATTTTCACGGCATTAATATTAAACTGACCAAGTGCGGGGGACTTACCCCTGCCCGACGCATGATAAAAAAAGGACGGGAGTTGGGATTACAGCTTATGGTAGGTTGTATGACAGAGTCCACCGTGGGCATCTCTGCCATTGCACAATTGTTGCCCCAGTTGGATTATGTGGATATGGACGGAGCCATGCTTTTAAAAGGGGATATTGCTAAGGGAGTCGAGATTTTGGAAAATGGCAAAGTCATATTCCCAAAATTGCCCGGTAGCGGAATAGAATTGCTCTAATGGCCTACCCAATCCAAAGCATACCCGATAGAGAGATTTTAATTGATGGCACAACCCATTTGTATTTTGGGGGAACCTCCTATTTGGGAGTGCAAAATTATGGCCCTTTCAAAGATTTGTACCTAAAAAACGTGGCCAAGTACGGAATGCAATACGGTGCCTCCCGTAAATCCAATGTTGCGCTGGAGATTTATGGAGAAACAGAAAGGCATTTGGCCCATTGGGTAGGCAGTGAAGACTGTTTGACCATGTCCAGCGGTTACTTGGCCGCCCAGTTGGTGGTGCACCATTTATTGGAAAAAGGTCATCCCATTATTGCAGCACCACATGCCCATATAGCACTTTTGATCAACGGTGTAAAGATTACATCGAGTTTGGAAGAATTGTATCAATGTGTATCGGCGGAATTGGATAAAAATCGAATGCCTGTCGTGCTATTTGATACCATCGACTTTTCCGGCCAACAATTCCCAGACTTTGATGGACTCCGCGAACTTCCATTGGACAAGATTGTCCTGATCGGAGATGACTCACATGGCATTGGCGTTGTAGGTGCCAATGGGAGTGGTTGTTACAGCATGCTCAAGGACCTGGAACCTGCCAAATTGTTGGTCTGCTGTTCTCTTGGCAAGGCATTGGGCGTACAAGCAGGAGCTGTTTTTGGGAACAAAGAGGATATCCAAATGTTGGAAACCACACCGTTTTACGGCGGGGCAAGCCCTGCTTCACCTGCATTCATGGGAACGCTTCTAGAAGCAAGCGATATATATTCCGAACGATTGGAAATATTGAAAAACAACTATCATCTCTTCAAGTCCCAACTGGAAAAACCATCATTTTTCAATAATATGGATGGTCACCCCACCTTTGAGTTTCAAAATGATACATTAGCTTCCGCCTTGAGAAAACATGGGTTTGTTTTCACCAATTTCAATTATCCTGATGAAAAAGGTCCAATGGTAAGCCGTATTGTTTTGAGCGCCTACCATAAAACAGAAGATGTCCAAAAATTAATTTCCTGTATAAACAAGCTTGTTTAAAACAGGTTCCATCAAGTATTTATACACCACATCATCACCTTTGTCCTTCAAGTAAAAAACCATTATGGATATTTTAAAAATTTAATATCAAAAATGAAATAGGGATAATTTTGGAAGCTATAAATTTAATATTGTTAAATTTTATTCATACCTTTTAATTATTATAACAATATTAAAAGTAGAGCATTATGAAAAAATCAGTTTTACTTTTCACACTCATCTTTGTTTTCTTAATCGTAGGGAGCTTTAAGAATCACGAACCAAACAATCCAACAATTGAAGGAACGTGGGAACTAGAAAGCTTTTACAATTATGATGGAGAAAATATAATAGACACCATTAAAAAATCGGATGGCTACAGACAGGTTAAAATGTATTCCAAAGAAAAAATTATGTGGACCCGATATGTACCAGATGATCCCCACGGTAGATTTGGTTATGGCTCTTACAAAGTAACGGACAATTCGTTAGTGGAAGTCATAGAATATGGTGATGATGATATGATGAAAGCTTTGGACACTATGCGCAATTTTACTTTTGAGCTGATCCTAAACGAGGATTCGTTCAGTCAAATTACGGTTGACGAAGACGGGAACAGAACATTTTCAGAGAATTACAAGCGGATTGATTGATTAACAATCACAAAAAAAGGCGCTGAATACAGCGCCTTTTTTTATGATATTATATCAATTTTTTTCTATGATGCCAACATCTCCTTGCTCTCCACTGAGGCTAAATAGCGTTCTGCATCCAAAGCGGCCATACAACCGGTTCCAGCAGCAGTAACCGCTTGTCTGTATATTTTATCCTGTGCATCTCCGCTGGCAAAAACACCAGGTTTGTTTGTTTTAGTGGATTTTGGTTGGGTAATAATATAACCTGTTTCATCCATGTCCAATTGTCCTTTAAAGACATCTGTATTGGGTTTGTGCCCAATGGCTATGAACAACCCTGTTACTGGGATTTCTTCTTTTTCACCAGTTTCGTTGTTCACAACACGTACACCTTCCACTACTTGATCACCTAGCACCTCATCAACTTCGGTGTTGTATCTGATTTCGATATTATCGATACTGTTTACCCTATGTTGCATGGCTTTGGAAGCACGCATATAATCTTTACGCACCAACATGGTCACCTTGGTACAGATATTCGCCAAATAGGATGCCTCCTCAGCAGCGGTATCCCCTGCCCCAACAATGGCCACATCTTGACCTTTGTAGAAAAATCCATCACAAACAGCACAGGCAGATACTCCACCACCTCTTAAACGCTGTTCACTTGGTATATTCAAATACTTGGCCGAAGCCCCTGTCGAAATAATCACGGTTTCCGCTTCCAATTGTGTTGAATCGTCTACAGTAATTTTGTGTATGCCACCTACTTCGTCACTTAATTCAACCGCGGTCACCATACCGATTCGTACTTGTGTGCCAAACCTTTCTGCTTGCTGTTGCAACTGCATCATCATTGCTGGCCCATCAATACCTTCTGGATACCCTGGAAAGTTATCCACTTCGGTGGTTGTGGTCAACTGACCACCAGGTTCCATCCCTGTATACAAAACCGGTTTTAAATCTGCCCTTGAGGCATAAATTGCCGCAGTATACCCTGCTGGCCCTGATCCTATAATCAATGTTTTGATTCTTTCCACTTGTTCTGACATAAATCTTCTCCTGAAATGTTACATTACAAAAGTAGGTTTTTTGTCCAAAAACTTACACCCTAGACTTTTCTGGTTTTCTTAAAAGATGTGAACAATTGTGAATGACTTGACCTTCGGCCAGTTTTTGAAGGGGTCTCAAATAAAAAAGAGCCGTAAAAACGGCTCTTTTCAGAAAAGTAGGTCAAATTTATGGGAACAAATTTGATTCTTGAAAACCGTTACAACCAAGGGGCTCAACCTCAAAAACCCCTTGGAGCAACGTAAACCTTGTAATAATAAGATATTAGGTAAAGAACACAAAGTACCCTATAATCACCCCAATCCTATTTAAGGTTTTAACTAAGCTGTATTGCTTTTCGTTAACTGAGACAAACATAACACGGTCTCTTGACACGGAAAGGGTTCAATTAACAAATGGGCATTATCCGTTAACGGATGCCCATTTTTAATTTATATTCGTGATTTTGGGGTCCTCTGTAGGAAAATATTTCTAAAAATAGACAATCGAATGAATCTCAAACAGTTGAATTACACCTTCAAGATTATTGCTTGTATTTCAATTTTTTCTCGATTGTCTCGATCATTACATTGGCGATATCTTTTCCAGTGGTATTCTCAATACCTTGAAGTCCTGGTGAAGAGTTTACCTCCAACAACAATGGTCCCTTATTGGAACGAATCAAATCGACCCCGGCTACATCCAAATTGAAAACCTTGGCAGATTTGATGGCCAATTTTCGCTCTTCTGGGGTTATCTTGACCTTTGCTGCAGCTCCACCTTGGTGAATGTTTGCCCTGAACTCTCCTTTTTGGGCAGTTCTTTGCATGGAGGCCACTACTTTACCATTTACCACAAAACAGCGGATATCGTGACCATTGGCCTCCTTAATGAACTCTTGCACCAAAATGTTGGTCTGTACACTTTTAAAGGCGTTGATCACACTCTCGGCAGCTTTATTGGTCTCGGCCAAAACCACCCCTTTTCCCTGGGTGCTCTCGAGCAACTTAATGATCAATGGGGCACCGCTTACCATACGGATAAGGTCCTTGGTATCCATTGGGGATTTGGCAAATCCTGTTGTGGGTATGTGAATATCGTTTTTGGAGAACAATTGAGAGGCAAAAAGCTTGTCCCTTGATCTACCTATGGAATCGGCGGAGTTTAAGCAATACACACCCAAGGTATCGAACTGGCGCAACAGCGCGCATCCATAAAAAGTAACCGCAGGCTTAATTCTTGGAATCACGGCATCGAACTTGTCCAACATATTTCCCCCACGATACCTGATTTCAGGCGTAGCGGCGTCGAGTTTCATGTAAACGTGCTCCACATTAAGGAACACTACCTTATGTCCGCGCATTTCACCAGCCTCAATGATTCTCTTGTTACTGTAAAGGTTGGGGTTACTCGCCAAAAGACCTATTCTAAGACCCTTTTTCTCAGTGGTAAAAGGTTCATACTTCTCCTGTAATTCTTCATCTGTAATATCGCCGCCTTGCACAAAACTTTGCGAAGGGTCCACCAAATACCTGCCATTGATTGCCTCACGGCCCAACAACATGCGATACTCCATGGTATCCCTGTTCGCAAGAGTCAGTTCTATTTCGAATATATTGCCCGAAATGTTCACATTGGCCCTGATTACTGGACGTTCTTCCGAAATACCTTGTGAACTCTTTACATGTCGTACATCGACCAATTTGGCCTGACATAAAATCGATATACTTCTATTGTCTTGAACGGGGTTGACCTCAAAACGTACCCACTCTTCCAATCCTTTTGTAAAAATTTTAATCTTACTGGCTTGAATAGATGATGTTTTTGCTCCAGAATCCACCCTGGCCTTGATGGCCGGAATTCTCAAATCATCAAATTGGCACCATTCTTCGCTACCCAATATTTTAAAATCGCTCAAAACTTATATCTATTTAATTGATTAATCGCATAATGAACAAGTCCACAACCTCGACCAAAATCAAAATAATAATGATCCATTCGAGTCTACTGCTTTCCCTATGGTCCATAATATTCATGAACAGACTTAGGTTTTCCTTGATCACAATGCCCTGTTCCTTTATATTTCGATATCGTTCCTTTAGATCAAAAATCTGTTTTAGACCTTTATCCAATCGGTCGAGTTCCAAATCTTCCCACACTACTTCGTGAGAATCAAAAATATAGAGGTTTTCAGAGATCTGGTTGTTAATGTTCAACACTTTTGCAATGTGTTTTTTCAACTTCTTCCCTCCTATGTCCAACCTTCCATTTAACTCCAGATAGGTAGTGTGCCGACGGGTCTCTTTCATTGCCTGTTCCGATAGCCCTGCAAAATGATCCAAGGCCACGGATTGCGATAAGTGCAACAACGCCAGTCTTATACCTTCCACATTGGATTTAGACAGTATTACCTTGTCCTGATCGATAATAGACTTCTCGTGATCGGAAACCAACTCCATTTCCATGGTCTCGGTAATATCGGACTGCCTCCATTCTTCACAAAATGGCTTGATTTCCTTCAAAAGTTGCGATATCTCCGCCTCACTGTATCCAAAAAAGGATACAACACCATATCTGAAGATATAAAGGTAACGTGATGCATCGGAATAAAAAAGTTCATCCCTATCGCCATAAATCAATTCCATGTTCAAAGCTCTCCGACAGGCAGGTATATCAATACTTTTTGCCAAGTGAAGAGCCATTGCCTTTGATTCCATTAGTATAGGTTAGGTGGTTGATCTATTCTTCCTCGGAACCTTCCAATTCCTCGGTGTCCAAATCTGAGTCTTCGCTGTCGTCGGTATCCGAGTCGTCAAAATCTTCCATGGCCATGACCAAACGCTTGCTCACTTTAACCAAATAAGCAGTGTCTTCGGTCCTGACCTCAACACACTCCACGACTTCGTTACTGGCATTCCTGTAGGTTACGATATCATCATCGTCGTAACCATCTGGAAACTTCTCCACAAGAAGGTTAAGCATGGTATTATCCAACTTTTTGTAATCAACGATCACTCTTTTTAAAACTGTTGTTTGTCCCTTTCTCATGGTTACATGTCTAATAAGTAAGCGAAAATCAAAGGCGCTACGATGGTAGCATCTGATTCTACAATGAATTTTGGTGTATCGATATCCAGTTTGCCCCAAGTTATTTTCTCATTGGGAACTGCTCCCGAATAAGAACCATAACTTGTGGTGGAATCGCTGATTTGACAGAAGTAGCTCCAAAACGGGGTGTCGGTCTGCTCCAAATCCTGATACAACATGGGTACTACGCAGATAGGGAAATCCCCGGCAATACCTCCTCCGATCTGGAAGAATCCGATGCCATTTTCAGAGTTTTTAGCATACCAATCGGCCAAAAAGGTCATATACTCAATACCAGATTTTACCGTGCTGGCCTTTAATTCGCCTTTGATCACGTAGCTGGCAAAAATATTTCCCATGGTGCTATCTTCCCAACCAGGAACCACAATAGGCAAGTTTTTCTTTGCAGCAGCGTACATCCACGAATCCTTGATATCTATTTCGTAGTACTGCTCCAACACCCCTGAGAGCAACAATTTGTACATAAACTCATGCGGAAAATAGCGTTCTCCTTTCTCGTCTGCTTCTTTCCAAATGTCGTAAATGTGCTTTTGCAACCTCCTAAAAGCTTCCTCTTCTGGAATACAGGTATCTGTAACACGGTTGAGGCCATTTTCCAACAGGTCCCATTCTTCTTGTGGGGTCAAATCCCTGTAGTTAGGTACACGCTTATAGTGTGAGTGCGCCACCAAATTCATTAAATCCTCTTCCAAGTTGGCTCCCGTGCAGGACACAATATGGACCTTATCGGTACGGATGATTTCAGCGAAAATTTTTCCAAGCTCGGCCGTGCTCATCGCTCCAGCCAAGGAAACCAACATTTTGGAACCTTTGTTCAGTTGATCCTCATAACCTTTGGCGGCATCCACAAGAGCTGCGGAGTTAAAGTGCAAAAAGTATTTTTGTATGAATTGTGATATTTCTCCTTTGTTACTCATCGTAATCATCTAAGTTGTTTTTGGATCTTTTAAAGTCGTCGACATCACCGTCAAAACCTTCATCCATAAATTCGTGATTGTTCGAAAATTTATAGCTCAACATTTTATAGTAAAGCTTTGCTGCCAAGAAATCGGAGGACCTGTCGATATCGTTCGGACATAGCTCCACAATATCAAACCCGACCACATTCTTTTCCCTGAAAACCCTGCGCAAAAAATCAAGGGTTTCGTACCAAAGAAGTCCCCCTGGCTCCGGTGTTCCCGTTGATGGCAAGATAGAGGGGTCAAAAGCATCCAGGTCAAAAGTGATGTAAACGTTGTCCGTCATCAAATCCAGGGCGGAATCCATCCAAAAATCATCGGAAATCATCTCGTGGGCAAAAAACACTTGATCCTTGTCCATCACCAATGTTTCGCTGTAATCCATGCTTCTAATACCCACTTGTACCAAATTGGTTGTCTCGTTGGCTTCGTACAATGCACAGGCGTGGTTATATTTTGTGCCTTCGTATTCTTTGCGCAAATCGGCATGTGCATCAATCTGAAGTACGGTGAGATCTTCAAAACATTCGTTAAAGGCTCTGATTGCTCCTATGGAAATGGAATGCTCCCCACCTACCATGGTCACAAGTTTGTTGCGGTTAATATACTCTTTCACTGTCCTGTGTACCGCTTCTACCATGGCATCGGGTGTTTCAAAACCATCTAGGGTATCGGCCAGATAAACTCCCTGCTTGTAAACTTCGCTATCGGTTTCGATATCGTATACCTCCATGTTTTCAGAGGCTTCCAAAAAGGCTTCCGGACCTTTGTCCGCTCCTTTCCCCCAGGTACTGGTACCATCATAAGGAACTGGTAACAATACTACTTTTGCCTTTTCGGGCGAGCCGTATTCCTTTGGAATACCGGCATATGTTCTTTCTGTTTTCATTTTTTTTACTACTTCCTTTTTCAATTATTGCTAGGTACTGGTAAATCATCGGCTTCTACCATAACATCGGCAGATTTTTTGTTACCGTAACCAAGTATGGAGAGAAACTCTCCTGCTGTTTGCTGCTCTGCAAACACTCGAGTGTTCAGGTTCCCTTCCTCATCCTTATCAATAAGGATATGTTGGGGGTTGGGAATCAAACAATGCTGTAATCCACCGAATCCACCAATGGTTTCTTGGTAAGCACCCGTATTAAAGAACCCAATGTACAGGGGTTTATCCTTTTTATATTTGGGCAAATAAATGGCGTTCATATGCTGCTCCGAATTGTAATAATCGTCGCTATCGCATGTTAGACCACCCAAAAGCACACGTTCGTACTCATCGTTCCAACGGTTGATGGCCAACATGATGAACCGCTTGCTAATGGCCCAAGAATCTGGCATTGTGGTTATGAAAGATGAGTTGATCATGTTCCACTTTTCACGATCGTTCTGTTGTTTTTGATAAAGTACTTCGTAGATGTTTCCTCCGCTTTCACCCACTGTGAAGCTTCCGAACTCCGTGAAGATATTGGGCACCTCTACCCCAGCTTCCTCACATGCCTGACCTATTTGATGGATAATTTCGTCCACCATGTACTCATAATCATATTCAAAGGCCAGTGAGTTTTTGATGGGAAAACCACCACCAATGTTAAGACTGTCCAAGGTTGGGCATACTTTTTTTAGGGCGATGTATACTTTTAAACACTTCAAAAGCTCGTTCCAGTAGTAGGCCGTATCCCTAATTCCCGTATTAATGAAGAAATGAAGCATCTTCAACTGTACTTGAGTGTTCGGTTTTATGGACTGGTTGTAGAACGGAACAATGTTTTTGTACCCGATACCCAATCTAGAGGTATAAAACTCAAATTTGGGCTCTTCTTCAGAGGCTATTCGGATTCCAATCTGGAACTTACCTTCAATGGCTTCGCCTAACAAGTTGATTTCCTCATAATTATCTATAATGGGGATACAGTTGCGATGACCCTCATTGATCAGTCTGGCAATGTTTTGAATGTATTGATCTCGCTTAAAGCCATTACAGATCACATAGGTGTCCTTTGTTATTTTACCCGCCTTCTTTAAATGCTCCACAATATTGATATCAAAAGCAGAAGAAGTTTCGATGTGGATATCGTTTTTCAACGCCTCGTTCAGTACATGCTCAAAATGAGAGCTTTTGGTGCAGTAGCAATAGTGGTACTTCCCAGCATATTTGTGTTTTTTAATAGCTGAGTTGAACCAACCTTTCGCTCTTTGTATGTTGTCCGATATTTTGGGCAAATAGGTAAACTTTAAGGGTGTACCATAGCGTTGCACCAAATCGTTAAGGTCTATCCCGTGGAATTGAAGCGTATTGTTCTTTAATTCAAATTCCTCTTGGGGAAAATCATAAGTCTGCTCGATTAAATCGATGTATTTCGTTTTCATTTAAATTTCGTAATGTTATAATTATAGATAGCTAAAAAGAGGCCTGTAGAACTGATGGTTCTCAGATACGAAATTCGAATACGGTATACGGTACAAAGTAAGGAGTCCGTGAAAAATCACGGTTAAAATGGTGTAGTTCTTCGAAAGTCAGCCCGTATATTCGGTGTCTTAATCTTAAGACGGCTTTTTGGGTAGACTTTCTTATCCCCAAAAGCCCGAACATGAAAAAAGTTTTCAAAGCTTGTAGGCAATGCGTCCAAATTAGTTGGACTCATTTATGGGGCAAACATAAATAAAAAACCAATACTGCAACTTTTTTTATAAAAATTTTTATTTAGTTTAAAATATTGTTTTTCAGATACTTATTGTGAAAAATTAAAATTAGTGAAAGACACAAATAAAAACTGGCCAGTAAAAAGCATCTACTGACCAGTTGTTAATTCTAATTTTTAAATAGATTATGATTTAACCAACCAATGGCGGTTTATCATTAATGAAAGGTTGTTTGTAATAACGTCTTCCAGTTGCTTTGTACAGCGCATTGGATAAGGCTCCAATTGCGGGTGGCAAAGAAGGCTCTCCCAGACCCGTTGGATCTATACCATTATCCACGAAGTGTACCTCTATATTTTTGGGCGCTTCGGAGTGACGCATGAGACGGTAGGTATCAAAATTGGATTGCTCCGGCCTTCCATCTTCAAAGGTGAGGGCACTATAGGTCGAGTGGCCAATACCATCGATCATACCACCTTCTATCTGGTTTTTGGCGGCCAATGGATTGATCACGATACCGCAGTCCACAGCGCAAGTTATTTTATCAACTCTTGGCATGTCGCCACCATCCTCCAACTCAAGAACCTGAGCTACATAGGAATTATGGCAGTAATAGGCTGCTACGCCACGGGCTTTGCCTGTTTCGGAGCCCCAATTGGATTTTTCCTTTACCAATTTCAGCACTCCTGCGTAACGCTCTGCATCGTAATCGTTTCTTTCTGGGTCACCCACAGGATTATTTATGGCCCTATCAAAGAGTGCCAATCGGAATTCCAATGGATCTTTACCGGCAGCTTCTGCCACCTCATCCATAAAAGCCTGTTCGGCACCAGCGATAAAATTGGAACGAGGCGCTCTCCAAGCTCCAGTAGTCACATTGGTTTCCAAGCTATGCTTTTCTGCCAAATAGTTGTCCACTGCTCCAGCCGGGAAGCGGTTTTCAAAAATTAAATCATCATTGGTACCTGCTCCACGCACATGCCATGCAATCAGGTTTCCGTTTTCGTCCAAACCTGCTTTATATTTTACTTTATAAGATGGGCGGTAGGTACCTTGTGTCATATCGTCCTCCCTTGAATACACCAACTTAACGGGGGCATTCATTTTTTGGGAAATCGCAGCTGCTTCTACAGCAAAAGTTCCGTAGAGTCGACGGCCAAAACCACCTCCCATACGGGTCATCATCACATCTATTTTTTCCGCAGGCATTCCTAATCTGGACACCAAGGTTTGCTCTAAAAACTCCGGGGTTTGTATTGGACCGAGCAACTCAGCTTTTTCGGGCGTGACATGCGCAAAAAAGTTCATGGGCTCCATAGTATTGTGGGCCAAATAAGGTGCTGAATAGGTACTTTCAACGATTTTGGCCGCTTTTGCAAAAGCTGCGTCCACATCCCCATCTTTTCTTGCTGGCTCTTCTTGTGGTTTTTCCAAAAGTGATGCAAGGGCTTGGTCGTGGTATGAGGTACTTTCCAATTTGGACACCTCTTCCCATTCTACATCCAACGCTTTTTTGGCCTGCATACACTCCCATGTACTGTCGCCAACAATCGCCACCAATTCTGGAATGGCACCTCCATCGGACCATCTTTTTTCTGTATCTTCAGGATATGCTTCAAAATGGAAAACATCTTTTATTCCAGGCATTGATTTTACCGATTCGGCATTCATGCTTTTGAATTTCATTCCAAATGCTGGCGGGTGTACGATCATGGCTGTCAACATTCCTTCTTTATATACATCCAATCCAAAAAGTGGTTTACCGGTAACTATTTTTTTACCATCCACATTTTTCTTGTCCGTACCAATAATGGAAAAGTTTCCATTGTCTTTCAACTGCACCTCGTCGGGCACTTCAATGCTGGTAGCGGCAGAGGCCATTTCTCCATAGCCAGCTGAATTTCCACTTGCTTCGTGGGTCAACACCCCATCTTTGGTGGTAATTTCATCTGCAGAAACGCCCCAAGCTTGAGCGGCGGCTTCTTTCAACATATGTCTTGCAGTGGCTCCCGCCATACGCAAACTTTCCCATCCTTGTCGAATGGATTGGCTACCACCGGCCAGTTGGCGTGTAAAAATATCAGTGTTCAGTGGTGCTTGTTCCACTATTACATCTTTCCATGCCGTATCCAGCTCTTCCGCTACGATCATGGGCATGGAGGTTTTTACATTTTGACCAATTTCAGGGTTCGGTGACATGATCGTAACCATACCATTGTCCCCAACTTTTAGATATCCGTTAAGTTCAAACCACTCATCTGGCAAGCTTTTTACCTGCTCAGGAGTCATTTTACAAGAAGCTAACCAGCTAAACCCAATTACAAGCCCACCACTAGCCAGTCCTGTATTCCTAATAAAGGCGCGTCGTCCTATTTTTGTCTTTACAAGTGTCATGATACTAGTTTTATGGATTATGATTTAGCCGCTAGTTTCACGGCTTTTTTGATTCTTGTGTACGTTCCACAACGGCAGATATTGCCATTCATGGCCATTTCGATTTCTTCGTCCGTTGGATTTGGATTTTTCTCCAAAAGTGCGGAAGCGGTCATAATTTGACCTGCTTGACAGTACCCACATTGAGGGACATCGACTTCCAGCCAAGCTTTTTGGACTGGGTGGTCACCTTCTTCGGATAATCCTTCTATTGTTGTGATTTCAGAGTTCCCTACGGATGAAACGGTAAGCATACAAGCTCTTGTCGCTGTTCCGTTCAAATGAATGGTGCAAGCTCCGCATTGTGCGATTCCACAGCCATATTTTGTTCCGACTAAATTTAAGTGATCTCGTAAAACCCAGAGGACCGGTGTAGATGGATCTACATCGACCTCTTGTTTTGTTCCGTTGATGTTAAGTGTAAAAGTTGCCATAATGTTGATTAATTCCCTTTGAAGTTAAAAATTTCTGTTAACAATTCGAGTAGTTCCCCCCAACATCTTCATAAAATTAACATTGTTTTTAGGTTTTTTCGAGTTACTTAAAATCAATACAAATAACAAGTAGCTGCCTCAGCTAAAAAATGAGAGTAACGACCATGGTTGTTTTACTTCCATCAATATTTCAACCGAGCAAAAACAGGCAAATGGTCCGATGGGTAACGGGTATCTTTGGAATCACTCAAAATTGCACTTTTCAAAACTTCAAAGTCATCGGAAACAAAAATATAATCGATTCTTCGTTCCACAGGTTTATTGAATTCAAAGCCATTAAACGTTCCTTTTGGACCAAAGGCATTTTTACCTGCAGCAATATGGGTGTCCGCCATTTTAGTTAACATTGCCTGTACGCCCGGACTATCACTTTCCAGATTAAAATCGCCCGTTACCACCACTGGATAGTTTTCAGTGTTCAATTCGTTTATTTTTTCAAGGATGAGCTTGGAACTTTCTTCACGTGCTTTTACCCCAACATGATCGAAATGGGTGTTGAAGACCATGAATTTTTCGCCATCACTTTTGTTTTCAAAGATTCCATAAGTACAAGTCCGTGGAAGAGCGGCATCCCACCCCTTAGATGGTTTTTCCGGTGTGGTG
Organism: Flagellimonas profundi; assembly: GCF_017313275.1. Lineage (GTDB taxonomy): Bacteria > Bacteroidota > Bacteroidia > Flavobacteriales > Flavobacteriaceae > Flagellimonas > Flagellimonas profundi. Next base: position 1,558,799 of record NZ_JAFLNM010000001.1, read on the forward strand.
GATAACCAAAACGTAGATTCTTTCAAAAGTTTCACCCTTTGTTTATTGTAGAAAATGGCTGTATGCTCTCCTCTTTCATCACCATGGTCTCGCCCCACTCCAAAATAAGCGTAGTCTTCCAATCCGTTATCAATTTCCTTCACTTGATGAATCAACCCTTCTTGAATTCCGAACACATCGGGATGATAAAAATTAAGTTGGGAAATCAAGAAATCCTTTCTATTGTCCCAGTTATTTGGCGCGTCATCTGGATTATCATATCGGATATTATAAGAGATAACGTCAATGGTCTGTCAATAAGAATGCAGCATGGACCCGATGGCGAAAAGTGTAAGGAATAGGTTTTTCATTGACTTAAAGTAACTGAACAAGTTACAATATAGAGACCATTTCCTTGAAAACGCACAAAATTGAATTACCAATTGTTTACGGTTTTCAAATTCAGTTTGTTTCAATGGTTCTGAACGTAAGGTTCACTCTTGATGTTCCAACTTTTTTAGTTGGTGGTAAACGGTGCGACCAGTGCTCTTGGGTTGCACCTTTCATGACCAATAAACTACCATGGCCCAATTGTAACTCCACTTTTTTTTTGGTGGTTTTGTGTTTAAAAACAAATTTTCGCTCAGCCCCAAAACTCACAGAAGCTATGGCACCATTCCGTTTCAATTCTTTTTCATCATCGCTATGCCAACCCATACCTTCTTCTCCCGAATGATACAAATTGAGCAAACAGGAATTATAGGTCTCCTCCGTAAGTTTTTCGACAAGCTTTTTGAGCTCCATGAGCTCAGGTGTCCAGAACAATGCCTTTTTAGTGCTTTGGGAATAGGTATATTCAAAGGGACTGTCCCCATACCAAGCCACTTTTCGTTTGGTCACGATTCGCTTGCCGAACATATGGATCACATCGTGCTCCCAAGGAATGGTCTTTTGTAGTTGTCCAAAGTAAAAATCAGCTTGATTCTGATTCACCATAGGACCAAAATAATTTACAATGCCATCCTTGGGCAGTAAGTTTTGACCTGGGTTTATTTCATTGACAAATAAATCCAAATCTAAATACCAGAAGCTTTTTCCTTAAGCTGGTTAAACTGGTTCAACAACGCTTGATACTGGTCCTTTTCCTCTTGGCCCGGAACCTTATCCGCACTACTTAAAATATAGTATAGATACGAAATCTGTGACACCATCACCACTTCCGGATAGGCGCCTTCATCATTCTTGAGCTGCTTTAAAATGTCTTTGTAATGCTTGATTTTGGCTTCCCCAACCTTTGATTTTTCAAGCTCTTTGATTTTATCCTCTACTTTATCCTGAAGCATCCTTGCCTCGGACAATAAATCAATTACTTTAAACTGAAGTTCCTGCTGTTCTTTCATATCGGACAAAGAAACCCCATCTTCTTCGAGTTTTGGATCCATAAGGACTTCAAAAGATTTCTCGAAGGATTGATCACCGACCGTTAGTTTTGCGGTGTACGTGCCAGGCAATACCATGGGTCCGTTTCTGTAGCGTCTTCTTTTGTTCTTTGCCCAAGCACCTTTTTGTTCCAAGTTCCAGTTGAAACGGTTCAATCCCTTTTTTGTTTCCAACTTTTCATCCATATAAACAAAAGTCATACTAAGGCTCATGTCCTCAACTTTTTCAGTAGTGGATTTCAGTTTTGTAGAGTCGCTCACAATGGTCGCCACTTCTTTTCCTTGAGCATCCATAATTTGAAGGCTCACACCATCTTTGCTATCGGATGGCAGGTAATAATCGATAATTACACTGGTTGATGGGTACGCTGGGAAATCGCCTCCCCCCCTTGGAGTTTGATACCTGTATGTATCATCCGGCTTGAATAATACGGGAGTATCTCCCAATTGCGTAATGTTCTCATCTTGAAGGCTGGTAACATTGTCCAAAATCCAGAACCCACGTCCCATGGTACTCAACACCAAATCGCCTCGGAACAAGGTGATATCCGTTATAGGGGTCACCGGTAGGTTTTGTTGAAACTTTTTCCAAGTTCCGCCATCATCAAAGGACACGAACATTCCATACTCGGTACCTGCATACAACAATCCTTCTCGTACTGGATCTTCCCGTAACACCCTAGTGGTATGGTCGGATGGTATCCCATTGGATTCGGTACTGATCAGTTCCCAGCTTTTGCCATAATCATCCGTTTTGTAAAGATAGGGTGTGGTATCCCCCAACAAATGACGATCTACCGCAATGTAAGCCTTTGCCGGGTTGTGCTGGGATGGCTCCACAGACTCTACCCTGCCGCCTTTCGGCAATTTCTTTGGTGTAACATTGTTCCAGGTTGCGCCACCATCTCTTGTGATGGAAATAACACCATCGTTGGATCCCGTCCAAATAACACCTTTGCTTATTTTGGATTCACGGATGGAATAAAGCGTACTGTAATATTCTTCACCAGTAATATCCCTTGTGATCGGTTTTCCTGAAATAACCTGTTTATCGGGGTCATTTTCCGTTAAGTCCGGAGAAATAATTTCCCATGTTTTTCCACCATTACTGGTTTTGTGCAAGAACTGGGAACCCATGTACACCACTTCAGGGTCGAATGGAGAAACATGGATAGGGGCTACACGCTGGAACCTATATTTTAAATCCTTTGGATTGTGCCCATAAATATTGGATGCGCCAATGGAATACTCACGACTTTGCCCTGTTTTTTTGCTGTACACGCTAAAGCGGCCCTTACAGTTGTTATAAACGATATAGTGATTGCCGGGCATTGGAATTACGGGACCGGTTTCACAACCTCCAACAGCCATCATTACACTTCCGTTCGCTGGAGATGTTGCCTTTGGGGCCATACTTGGAATGGCCAAGGTAGTGTTGTCTTGCTGCGCTCCATAAACCCAATATGGGTATTGGTCATCCACTGCTACTTGATAAATTTCAGCTGTAGGTTGGTTGTATTGGGTAGACCATGTTTTTCCACCATTGTGGGATACATTGGCGCCGCCATCGTTACTTTGGATCAACAAATCGGGATTGTCTGGATTGAGCCAGATATCGTGATTGTCACCATGGGGAACACTCATCCTTGTCCATGTTTTTCCTCCATCCGTGGATTTTATCAAAGGATTGGCATTGGAATAAACAATATCCGGGTTGGTAGGGTCCAATTCAATATTGGTATAGTAGAAAGGGCGGTTAACCAATCTTACATCGTCTGAAACATGTGTAAAGGATTTACCTTGATCAACGGATTTATATAGTCCTCTATCCTCACCTGGAGCTTCAATAACGGCATAAAGTATTTTGGAGTCGATGGGTGATACGGCCAAATCAATCTTTCCGATCAATCCTTCTGGAAGACCTTTTTCCAATTTTTCCCAGTCTTTTCCACCGTTAACGGATTTATAAATACCTCCTTCGCTGTTCTTTCCGCCGGAATCGATGGTCCAAGGCGTACGGCGTGCTTTCCACGCTGCAGCGTACACAACATTGGGATTACCAGGAAGAAGTTCCAAATCGGCAAAACCAGTTTCTTCGGAAACATATAACACCTTTTCCCAAGTTTTACCGCCATCGGTTGTTTTAAATATGCCGCGTTCTTTATTGGGTTTAAAAGCGTTACCAATAGCTGCCACCCAAACAATATTGCTGTTCGTAGGGTCTATTTCAACGGCACCGATCTGACCTGCATTTTCCAATCCGATATGCTCCCATGTTTTTCCAGCATCAATGGATTTATACATGCCTTTCCCTTGAATGATGTTACTACGAATTCCATCGGAACCTGTACCTACATAAATGATATTGGGATCATTGGCGGCAACTTCGATAGCCCCAATAGATGGGGTTTTAAAAAATCCATCGGAAACATTGTGCCAACTGGTTCCGTAGTCCTCGGTTTTCCAAACACCGGCACCTGTAGCACCAAAATAAAAAGTACCGGGAAGCATTGCCGTTCCTGTGACGGTGGTTACCCTACCTCCTCGAGCGGGTCCAATGGTACGGAATTGCAAGGCTTCAAAATCTTGGGCAAAGGTTGCACAAGTCAATAAAAACGTAAAAAGAAAATAAAATGAGCGTTGTTTTGAGGTCATGAGTCAGCTAGATAGTTTGGTTTATTCCCAAATCTACTAAATACCTAGCCAATCTGAAATGGTAACTATTGAGAATTACGGGCTTTTTTATTAAAACCAGTATTAATTACAAAATTCATAAAGACCAAAAAACAAATTTTCACACACATCAAGGTCAATTGAAGCAGTATATCATCAATTAGCCAACAATGGGTGGCTTATCAGCAATAAAGGGCTGATTGTACAATCGTCTTCCCTCTGCTTTGTACAAGGCATTGGCCAAAGCTCCCATTACCGGTGGAAAAGGTGGCTCTCCTAAACCTGTAGGATCAATTTCATTCTGCACAAAATGCACCTCAATGTTTTTAGGTGCCTCGCTATGCCTAATGATACGGTACTTGTCAAAATTATCCTGTTGGGTTGCCCCATCTCTAAAAGTAAGTCCCCCATACATCGCATTGCCAACACCGTCCACAATACCGCCTTCGCACATATTCGCAGCGGCATCGGGGTTGACCACAATACCACAATCCATGGCACACACTGCATTTTCCACTCGAGGGTTTCCATCATTGCCCTTGACCACATCAATAACATGTGCCGCGTACGTATTATGACAGAAGTATGCCGCTACGCCACGGAATACACCTTGTTTTTCGGTGCCCCAATCGGATTTATCCCTGACCAATTCCAATACACCGGCCAATCTATCCGCTTCATAATCATTGTTCTCCCCTACCGGATTGGTCATTGCCTTATCCAGAAGCTCCAATCTGAAAGAGATCGGGTCCTTCCCGGCCAATTCGGCAACCTCATCCAAGAAGGCTTGTTCCACACCGGCCATAAAATTTGACCTTGGTGCACGGAAAGCACCTATGGTGATATTGGAGTTATGCTCCCATTGCTCAGCCATATAATTGTCTACCGCCCCTGCCGGAAATCTATCAGCAAAAATGGGTGTTTCCGGTATTCCGCCGGCCTTCACGTGGAAGGCAACCAAATTATTGTTTTCGTCCAAAGCAGCTCTGTAGGTGGCCTGGTAAGATGGTCTGTAAATACCAAAGGTCATGTCGTCTTCACGAGAATAGACCAATTTTACCGGAGCTTTTACCTTTTTGGAAATGAGCCCTGCCTCTATGGCGTAGTGAGAATAGGCCCTTCTTCCAAAACCGCCTCCCATTCGGGTCATTTCAATATCCACCTTTTCCGGAGGAAGGCCCAGACTTGCTGCAATGGCTCCCTCAATTAACAGGGGTGCTTGCAAGGGTCCAGCCAATTTTGCGCCATCATCGGTAACATGGGCAAAGAAATTCATGGGCTCCATGCAGTTATGTGCCAAAAATGGGCAGGTATAACTTCTTTCAATAACTTTTGCAGCGTTTTTAAATGCACTTTCAGGGTCTCCATCTTTACGGACCACTTGCCCCGGTTTTGCAGCCATTTCTTCCATTTTGGCATGATGTGCATCTGTACTTTCGAGACCACCGGGAACTTTTACCTGAGATTTATTGCCAAACCTATCTACTGTGTATTCATAATCGGAAAAAGGCTCCCATTGCACATCCAATTTCTTTTTGGCGTTCATTACCTCCCATGTGGATTTCCCCACCACTACGACCAATTCCGTGAAGGCATTGGTATCGAAAAAGTTTCGTTGGTAATCTTCGGCGTAAGTCTTTATTTGGAAAACATCGACAATGCCGGGCATGGATTTGGCCTGCGTGGCATCAAAAGACTTCAATTTTAATCCGAATGCCGGTGGATGGGCTGCCATGGCCACCAAAGCACCTTCATATTGATAATCCACTCCAAACATGGGTTTACCGGTCACAATTTTTTTGCCTTCAACATTCTTTTTGGAATTGCTGATTATCTTAAACTCTTTAGGCGATTTCAACGTAACTTCTTCAGGTACGGCAACGTCCATAGCTGCAGCAGCCACTTCTCCGTATCCCAATGTGTTACCTGTGGGATCATGGGTCAATACCCCATCAGCAGTCGATATTTCCGACACTGGCACTCCCCATTGTGTCGCAGCGGCTTCTTTAAGCATTTGCTTGGCCGAAGCGCCCACTGTTCTGAGTCCTTCCCATCTTGTACGTATCCCTTGACTACCCCCTGTAAATTGTCGGCCATAGATATCTGCATCATAGGGTGCCATCTCTACCATTACCTTTTCCCAAGCAATATCCAGTTCTTCTGCCACCAACATGGGCATGGAAGTCATCACCCCTTGTCCAAATTCAGGATTTGGACAGTAAATGGTGGCAACCCCATTTTCCCCGATTTTCAAATACGCATTGATTTCGAACCACTCCTCGGGCATTTCCATGACCGCTGCTTCCGTAACCTGTTTGGGTTTACAGGAATTCAGCCAGCTAAAGCCCAAGATCAGTCCGCCTCCTGCCAAACTGGAGTTACGCAAAAAGGCCCTACGTCCAAGTGTATTGATATTTTTTTGTTGTGACATGTTGTGGTAGTTTTTAGATGATTAAATCAGTTCTTATTTGGAACTGGCAGCCAATTTCACAGCTTTTTTGATGCGGGTGTAGGTTCCGCAACGGCAGATATTGCCGTTCATGGCCATCTCAATTTCATTGTCGGTCGGGTTCGGGTTTTTGTCCAGCAAAGCTGCGGCGGTCATAATCTGGCCCGCCTGACAATAGCCGCATTGGGGCACATCCACTTCCAACCAAGCCTTTTGTACCGGGTGATCGCCCTCTTCGGACAAACCTTCAATGGTTGTGATCTGTTGATTTCCCACAGAAGCCACCGTAAGCATACAGGCGCGGGTGGCAGTACCTTCCAAATGGATGGTACATGCACCACATTGTGCGATACCGCATCCATATTTTGTTCCTACAAGGTTCAAATGGTCGCGAAGCACCCAAAGCATGGGAGTTGATGGGTCCGCTTCCACCTCATGGTTTTCGCCGTTGATATTGAGTGTATATTTTGCCATTATTTAAGTGTTTGTCCTAAATTACAAACAAAACCCTATTCAATTCAAGTAAATGATAAATAGAATTCCATTTAATATGTTAAATATCAATAGTTTATCATACTGGACACTATAAATTCAACCAGTACGTCAGTTTTAGGTTAATTGATCTAAAACGGGGACCAAAATCCCCAGTGAAATAATTATCGTTATATACAAGGAATAAATCAGAAAGCTGAGCAAATCGCCATTGCAACCTGGAATTTATACCAAGGTTTTCTTGGCGATCACTATACTGCGCCAAGGTTGACCAAAAAAGCTTTTTGCTAAAGGAGATTTCCGCCCGAAAAGTCGTGAAAAATATTTCCGCCTCGGCATAAGGTCCCGGTAACCTGATATTGTTATAATCAAAACCCAAACTGAATTGTGCCTTTGGCTGTATACGTATACCAAGCTCTCCCCTTACACCTGTAATATCACCATTGAAAAACCGTCCCAAAGTTGTTTCTGCATTATACGTAAATACATTTGTCGCGTTGGATTGGTAACTAAGATTGAACTGGTTAAAATAATACCCAGTATCTCCCGGCAAGGGTTCAGCTCCAGGTGTTCTTGTAGGATCAAAAGGATCTAACAAATAGATATAGTTATTAGAGAACCTTGCCTCTACCCTTGCTTGATTTCTAAAGAACGTTTCCCAACCAAAACGATACATATGGTCGGTTTTTTTGTAATCTAGACTTGGCCTCCAATAAGTAATGCCCAAAAAACCGGGAGAATGCGTGTTGAACACCTTTGAATTGTCATAAATTATATAGTTGATCCCAGTGCCCCACTTCAATCTGTCGGTACGTGGCACAAAACCAAGATCAGCCGTAAAGTCTTCGTCAATGTATACCAGGTCCTGTGTTATGTCCCAATGGCGGGGATTATAGGTTACCGTAGCTTGAGAAGAAAAATTTCCCACACGGTCGTTGGGCTGAAATGATTTGTGGAGGTAGAACCGCCCGTTCCAAATATTATCGGCAGAGGCCAAATTGTAATCTACTCCAAAAACCCTATTAAACTCTTCACCAGGCTCAAGAAAAGAATCATTTCCCATAGCCTGTCGGTTGACCCAAAAAGCTCCAATATTCGAGCGTTTGCCTATTTTTCTTTGCAAGGTCACCATCATATTGTTGTTGGAAGGTATTTCGTTGATTGCGTCTTTAGCAGTTTGAATGTTCAAAAAACCTAAACGCCAATTATTATCCAATTTTCCGCTCAGTCGGGCACCTGCTATAATGTCATTTTGGATAAGGTTGCCCAATGTGTCGCGGGCCAATCCTATTCTTCGTGAAAAAAACGGTCTAGCTTCATTAAACGTATTGCCGAAATTTTCGAAAAGGTCGCTATTATCAATAAAAAACTGTCTCTTTTCGGGTAAGCGGACTTCAAATCGAGTCAGATTGGTAAAAATATCATCCACTTCCACGTTTGAAAAATCAGGGTTTAAAGTCAAATCCAGATTCATCCCATTGCCAATGGCTATTTTGGCATCGCCCCCTGTTTTAAACTTTGTTTTGGCATCATCGACTGCATAGTCTTTTTCCGCCAGTGCATTTATATAGGGAATTATGGCAAACGGGGTCCTTGAACGGCCCAAAGGTTTTTCAAAGTGCAGTTCCCCCATATCCGCCAAACTGGATAAGTTTTGATTTTGGGGCACTTTTACCCAAGTATCCTGTTGATTTGCCTGATTATTCCATCGGTAAGGACGAAAACGCCAGCTTGTGGATCCCTCAACAAATTTCAATGAGGTAAAGGGTATGGCAATCTCTATAACAAAGTGGTCATCAAAACGGGTGGCTTCTGCTTGCCATTTAATATCCCAGGTATTGTTAAAGTCATTCCCTCCATCGGAAACCAACCCTTCGCGAAGTACGCCATAAGGGGTCACCCCAAAAAAATAGGCCGTAGTACCATCACTGAACGTATCGAACAATAATGAAATATTGTCATTGGAAAGTGCTCCAAAATCCCTTCTTAAGGTTGATACTACATAATCCCCAGGTGGTTTTTCCGCATAGATACCAACATATAAATGGGTATCGGAATAGAGGATACGAATTTCCGTGGGATACTCAGCCGCAACCTGATCCGACGGAAAAAATTGTTGGAAATCCCCAGCTATCTCCGTTGTTTGCCATATAGGTTCATCCAGTACCCCATCCAAAGTAATTTCTTGATCGATGTATTTTGCCGTAACAGTTTTAGGGGAATCTTGCCCCCAGATTTTACCCCAAAAAACAACAACAAAAATAATAAGTACCCATTTCATATTTTTTTTCATCCTACTTTACTTTGATTGTTTAGCTAATTATACACTACAAAAATAACGGGTCGAACCGCCATCCCATGTACCCAAGTTACGGATGTTCCTACCATTATTACAGATTACCTATACTTGTTTTGATTTACTGACAATCAACTTCTTATATTTATGGGATAATTAAAGAGCAATGAAGAATATTCTTAACATTGACAACGTATCGGATTATTTTAATCTACGAAAATATGAGATACTACACCCTATGGTGGGTATTATGGACTATTCAAAAATTTCTGAAAGAAATTATTCCAACAGTGGTTTTGATGCACTCCATTTTGGCTGCTATGCAGTCTTTTTAAAAGAAAGTAAAGGATGTAAAATAAAGTATGGGGGCAAACCCTATGACTACGATGAGGGAACTATGGTTTTTGTAGGACCTGGACAAACCGTGGAATTGACCACCAACGACCCAAACTATATCCCAAAAGGATATGTTTTGCTATTTCATCCAGATTTACTGCTCGGGACAGAGCTGGCCAAGAAAATACACGGGTACTCTTTCTTTTCCTATTCTGTAAAAGAGGCCCTGCATTTGTCCACTAAAGAGCGTCATATAATGCTAAGCCTTTTGGATAAAATTCAGTTTGAGTTGGAACAAAACCTTGATAAACACAGTAAAAAGCTGATTGTTTCCAATATTGAACTTCTATTGGATTATTGTTTGCGATTTTATGACCGACAGTTCCTCACCCGTGAAAATGTGAACCATGGTGCGCTACAGAGTTTCGAATCCTTATTGACCGATTATCTAAATTCAGACAAGCCTAAAGTCTCTGGTTTGCCTTCTGTGGCCTATTTTGCTGAACAGCTTCATCTATCTTCCAATTATTTTGGGGATTTGGTCAAAAAAGAAACTGGCTACTCGGCCCAGGAATACATTCAGAACAAACTGATTGATGTGGCCAAAGAAAAAGTTTTTGACCCTAATAAATCCGTTAGCGAAATTGCCTACGAGCTTGGTTTTAAATATCCTCAGCACTTTTCAAGATTGTTCAAAAGCAAAGTAGGATATTCCCCAAATGAGTTTAAAATGCTGAATTAAATTCATGCATTACCTTCAATTACACTCGTAATTCCGTTGCATTAAGGATAAAAAAACCGGCAAAACTTTGTTTTGCCGGTTTGTCGGGATGACTGACCTCTTGAAGAGGCGCTAACCCATTAATATCCAGAATATTATGTCGATTTTCCCAAAATAGGACATCCCATAGGACATCTTCGTGTGAAATAATGATTTTCACAACGTAAATATCGATATTTAAAATCAAACCACACCATCTTGTTTTATTTAATTTTAAATCAAAATAGACAAAGGAATTTTTGTGAGTTCAAAATCTCATCACAAACAAGATGAGTATCTATTCACTTGCCAACCCTTTGGGACGTTCCGGGACAGCTTTGGAACAAACACTACTCTTACTCAACTAAATTTACATAATGATTAATCTTACTCATACTATCTTTAAGCATAACATTATTCTTTGAATTTTCCCAAAATAAATGACTCCATAGCAGATTCATCCAATGGTTTTTCTATAAACGACGAAACGTTTGGCAACGCATTGGCTCTTTCCCTATCCCCTGGGTATATGGAAGACGTCAAAACATGAATCTCCATGCTTGTTTCAAGCATTAAGGAATCTATCTCCTCAAGAAACTCCCAACCATTCATCACGGGCATATTGATGTCCAAAAAAATAATAAAGTGTTTATCCGGATTGTTCTTGATATATTTCAGACCTTCCAAACCGTTATAGAATATGGTAATGGGAATGCCCTTTATTTTCTGTTCGATCAAGTTTTGATTTAAAAAATTGGTGATGGCATCGTCATCAATCAGTAGTATTTCCTTGTTCATTCTGAAAATTTTGGTTGGTTATCTCTATAACTTTATGTAATTCTTTATCTATTTCGTCAACGGAACTGGAAATAATTGCCAGAAAATCCTTTGTTGAGAAAACTTCCTCCCCATAAGCTTTTTGATGGATCAAAAGGGACATAATCCTGGTCAAGGGCAAACGAACGGCATGTGACTGTAGCCAGGCAATTTCCGTGAGCATTTTGTTTTGTCCCTTTATTTTTTCCAATTGTTCCCTTGCCTCCGTAATGTCCGTTACCGATCCAATGGTTTTAACTGGTTTATGATGGCAATCCCTCTGGACATAAAAACTATCCAGAACATATGCCATGGAACCATTTTCGGATATGGTCCGATATTCAATCGACCAGTCGTCTTTTTCAGATTCGAACAAATGATTCTCAAGGGTATTCCAGACATGTTGCCTGTCTTTTGGATGGATTCTTTTGAACCAATCATTGTCTATTTCAAAGGACTGTTTGGATATTTGTTCTTCAACACGGTCCGAAACTTGGCAATATAAAAAGGTATTGGAACGGTGGTCAAGTTCCCATATGACCTGTTTACTGGCCGACATAGCCAATAGAAATCGTTCCCTACTTATCTTTAACTGCAACTCATATTCCTTCTCTTGGGTAATATCCCGGATCGTTCCCTCAATATACAGTGGTTCACCTGTGGATTCATCGGCAATCATTTGGATTTCCTGATGCACCCATTTTACGTTCCCGTTGCCAGTGATGATCCTATGTTCAAATTTTGTAATGACACCTGGTTCCAAATGGTTGTTGGGGTTTTCCTCGATAAGGTATCTATCCTCGGGATGAAAGGCCTTGGTGATATTTTCCATGGTCGGGATGAAATTATCAGGCGTATAACCATAAATCCGATATGTTTCAGGACTCCATTCTCCTAGGTTAGAACGGAAATCCCTATACCAATATCCTATTTTTGCTATCCGATGGGCCCTGATAAGCCTATCATTGGTCACCCTTAAAGTACGTTCTAGGTTCTTTTGGCTCGTAATATCCTTGGCGACAGCCATTACGAGCTCTTGATCTGTATTAACGGTACTTGACCATATGAGCCATTTATTCATATCATTTTTGGCCAACATTCGTATTTCAATACCCTCGACCCTTTCCAGACCACAACGGTTTGGCAACATTTGATCCAATTTGTCCCGGTCGGATTCATGCATAAATGCTTCAAATTGCCCTCCAATGATTTGGGATTGATTTTTGCCTATTGCCATAGAGAAGGCTTTATTGGCCTGTTTTATTCTTCCATCAAAGCCAATGATGCAGAAGGGGTCGGGTGAAAGTTCGAAAAATTCCAAATATTCTCTTTGGATCATTCTTTGTTTGATCATCCCCCCTAATTGCTGACCAACTCCATCCAAAAAATATAAGGCATCATCCAATTCAACTTTTGGCTTTTTTGAGAACAGCAGAAGACATCCGATGGATTCCTGACCTGAAAGTATGGGCAGACCTATACAGGTTCTGAGCCCAACTTTTTTGGCAAAACTTGATCGAATAAATTCGGACTTCTTGTCAAAATCATCCCATATCATCAATGTATTCGTCCGGTCGATTTTACCCTGCACTCCCTTCTCCGTTGAAAAATAATCAACGGGCATGGGGTGATTCAAAAAAAGCTCACCGCTCTTACCCTTGCTGGCTTGCCCCAGTAAGTTAAATTTCGTTCCGTCCTTCGATTTCAACCACACCTCAGCTGCTTCCATATCGCATATTCCGGACAATTTATCCAGCATATGGTCAAGGCCGCCCCGTAGGCTTCCCTTTTTCCCAAAAGCTTTTAGGAGGTCCAATGAAACCTCTTTTTTCGATTTGGCCATTACCCGATCGGTAACATCTTTGGAATTCATGACAATTCCTTGGATACTGGGCTCGGCCAAATGGTTGCTCAAAATGGATTCGACCCACCTCCAGTTCCCATTGGAATGCCTAAATCGGAAGGGGTCCACCGCTATTTGTTTGGTGTCTTGCACTATTTTAACGGCTTTCCTCAACCTTGGTACATCTTCAGGAAACAAATGGTCAAAAAAACAAGTATCCAATAAATCATGGGGCGAATATCCCATTTGGTTTTCATGGGACGGGGAAAGATACCTGCAAGTCCCCTCCGAATCCAAGATAGAGATCAGATCGGTCCCGTTCAGTACCAGACTTTTGAACCTACTTTCGCTGTTCTTCACTTTGTCCAACACCTCCGATTGATTGATCAAATGGTTTAGATTTGTTGTAAGTGTATTCAACAATTGCACTTCTTCCTTTGTCCAGATCCTTTCCAACTTTTGGTCTTCCAAACCAATAAACCCACGGAAAGTACCAGACACTAAAATAGGTAATGCCAATAAGGACTTTATGTTTTCCGAATCCATTGAATCCAAAAGACCTGGATCGATCACCTCCGACTTCTTAATTGCAAAAACCCTTCCTTTCCGGACTCGTTCCATCAGGTATTGTAATACCGGAAAAGGCAATTGGGGAAATTCCCTGCTATCCGGGTCAGTTTCCATATCAGAACCTGTCTTAGCTTTCATCAAAGTGATCCTATCCTGAGTTGGATCGCTCTGAAAAAAATATATGCGATGGATTTTCAGGGTTTCCAACAACAATGTAAAACAAACATCCAACGCTTTCAACCAATCCGAATGACGGATCAAATTGTTGTTCATATCCGAAATAGCTTGAAAAAGTCTGGTTTGGGAGAGCAATTTTTTTTCGTATTGAACAGTGTCGGAAATATCGATGGCCACGATAAGCTCCGCCATCTTACCCTTGTATTGGATCAAATTGCCCTTCAGGAATACTGGAAAAACCGTCCCATCTTTTTTTTTGTGACGATAATAACCTTCCTTATAGGAACCATCCCGTTTTTGGGTATTTTGTACGGCCATTTTCAATTTGGGGACATCCTCTTTTGGTCGAATAGCCTTAAGGGTCATATTTAGAAAACGGCCCCTTGAAAAGCCATACTGGCGGACAGCGGCATCATTTACCTTTAGAAAACGTAGTGTCTCTATATCGTAAACCCACATTGGGTGCGGGCACAAATCAAAAATGTAATCTTCCGAAAAACTGGAAACTTCTAGGATGGGGGACATTCCTTTTGAGGTTGGTGAATAAAATTTGGGATAACTAAAACGGTTCAAGATCCTTGACCGTCACTGATAATAAATAAACCTTCTAAGAATCATATTGATCAGAAAATTGGATAATGGACTAGAATCAATACCTAGTAACTTCAAAATCCAATATTACCTTAATTTAACATGCTATATTGGTAGTTCCAAAACTATAAATTTAATACAAAATTAACAATAGAAATTTCGCATTGAAGGGATATAAATATTTATAGATCCAAATAGTAATCTTACCTTAAGACATATCCAATACTATCCATAAAGCGTCGAATCAACGTTTATCTCCAGTTACGGCATCTACCATTATTTTTTTTTACCACATGAAAGAATACCCCATGTAGTCACTTGGTTTTGCCGTGACTCGGATGGCTCAAAGCCATACCATTTTTCAATTTCGTTTATTAAAGAACTTTTGATACGTATTCATATTGATTTAAAGAGGAGATAATTGCAAATTCGATGTTTTCCGAAATTACGAAACACACGTATTATCCGAAACCCAGATGAACCTGGAATTGTACTTTTTGAACAGTCATGATCTACACCCGTAACATCTATGATACAATCCCGAATGCATATGGCATTCTCCCATCTTTTCTGGAAACGCCGGACATAGTATAGCGCCTTTCCCGGGCCACGGTGAGCATTGTTAACCCATATTAGGGCACTAGTTTTGATTTGACCTCTCCGTAACGTTCCAAAAGTCGTTTTATGCCAAAAAGTACCATTGTGAACAACCAGATAGACAAATGAAAACTATATCGGATGTTAAAGCGCAATACCCTAGGTTAGATCAAATAGCGGTAAGACCGGAAATCAAGCCTCACCTATAACACTGTGGCAGGAATGCCATTTCAGGTATCTTAGTTCCAACAATTCAAGTATTGGTGTGCCCAATGGTGTAAGAAGGCCGCTACAGTAAGGCAGATGGAACACACGGTCGACGAAAAGTATTTCATCGATTTCACGAGCAAGAAGCTCACCATAGTTGACAGGGACACCGGGGAACTGAAGGAACTGGAATTGTTCGATTGTATATTGGGTGGCACAGCAGGTAAAACTATGTGATGGCCTATGCCAGCTACATGCTAGAGGATATCAGCTGCTTCCCCGGGAATGGACTGTGGTTCTACCTCAGTGTAGTGAGGTGAATACCCCACAACCCAAAATTGACCGTTACCAAGAGTAGCCACTTTAAAACAAAAAACATTGCGGATATGCAACTTTTGAAGAAGTAATTTAGTTTGCAAAAAAAGTAAGGTAACAGAAAGCCCTGAAGATGAAAAAAAGTTCAATAAAGACCAGCTTTGAAGATAACAAAACTATCGCTTAACTTTATGCCAAGTTCACTCCAATATCGTGTACTTCCAACCAATTGGTCCCTAGTGGGTGAAGTAACCTTAAAATGACTACATACATAAGACCGGAGCAGTTTATAAATCAAGAATGAAGAATGGCAGATAATATAAAACTCGGATTGACAGAGAATTGGAAACAATTCACCCTATTGGTTATCGTAAATGCTTTCGTGGGGGGAATGATCGGAATGGAACGTTCCATCTTTCCTCAATTTGCCCAATTGGAATTTGGTGTTGCATCAAAAACAGCCATACTTTCATTTATAACTGCATTTGGTATTACCAAAGCTTTCGCGAACTATTATACTGGACGACTTGCCAATAAATTTGGTCGCAAAAAACTCCTTCTTATAGGTTGGCTACTTGCCATTCCCATTCCATTTATCCTGATTTATGCATCCAGTTGGGGGCTTGTTGTATTTGCCAATGTGTTATTGGGTATCAGCCAAGGTTTGACATGGAGCAGTACCGTTGTTATGAAAATTGACCTTGTTGGTGAAAAAGATCGTGGTTTTGCAATGGGACTAAACGAATTTGCCGGCTATTTTGCTGTAGGTCTCGTTGCATTTTTGACAGGATATATCGCCAATACCTATGGCATTACCCCCTATCCGTTTTATATGGGAATCTTCATTGCTGTCACAGGCTTTCTACTTACCATTTTTTGGGTTAAAGATACACGGGTATTTGTGCACAAGGAAAGTGTGATGGACAATACAGTTCAGTTGGATAATATTTTTTTGGAGACCACTTTCAAGAACAAGACTTTGAGTTCGGTCACACAAGCGGGTCTTATCAATAATTTAAATGACGGGATGATTTGGGGTCTTTTACCAATGGTTCTGTTATCGATGAATTATGACAATGAAAATATTGGGATACTTACGGCAATCTACCCTACTGTTTGGGGTATCGGGCAGCTGTTTACAGGTAAAATGTCCGATCATTACTCGAAAAAGTCAATGCTGTTTTGGGGAATGCTTTTGCAAGGCTTGGCGATTTTGTTCATCCCAATGAGCAGTGATTTTTATGTTTTGACATCCATTTCAGTGATTTTGGGTTTGGGAACCGCTTTGGTTTATCCTACTTTCCTTTCGACAATTGCCCAAGTGACAAGTCCAAGACAGCGAGCGGAAAGTATAGGCTCATTTCGTCTTTGGAGAGATTTGGGTTACGCTTTTGGAGCAGTGATTTCAGGTATCACAGCAGACTTGTTCGGAGTTGAATATGCCATTTTTTTGATTGGCGGGTTGACGATTGTTTCTTCATTGATCATTAAATTCCGTATGCCCGAGCAAATAAAGAACGTAAAGGAATGTATTGAAGCCAACAAAGTAAGACAAGCCCTTCAAGCGAATAAAAAAATTCAAATCATAGATGTGAGAAGCAAAGAAGAATATGATTATGCACACATTCCAAATGCCGTGAACATTTCACTCCAGGAATTAAAGGACAAAATCTTCCAACTTGACAAGAGCCTTCAATACATTACCACATGTGAAAAAGGTGGTGGGCGTTCGGCAGACGGGGCAAAATTATTGAAAGAATTCGGGTTAAATGCAATTTGGTTATGTGGAGGCACCAATGGTTGGTTGAAAGGCGCGGATTAAAATGTTCAACTTGCCATTAGGGATGCGTAAAACTATAGTTGCGGTTTTCACCAGATATTTAAGGTCCGTTGGACTCCATTCAAAAAACATATCCAATCCGAATAGGACCAAGGCAATCCCCAATCCTATTCGAACCATTTTATATACTCCTCTGGACGTTCCTTTTATTTCTTGGTCAAATGATATCCAGCCGATTCAACGGCAGAAGTGATTTCCTCTTCGGTGGCACTTGTGGTCTGTACGGTCAACAATTTGTCTTGGGAAGCAAAGTCTACAGACCAATCGGTCACGCCATCCACCTTATCCAAAAATGGTTTTACGGTATTGGCACACCCACTGCACTTAATATTTGATTTGAATTGTAATGTACTCATGTTCATCAATTTTAAATTAGAGAATTATTAAAGTTTAATTGTTTTAAGCCTCAAACTGTTCAATACGACCGATACACTGCTAAAGGCCATAGCGGCACCAGCTATCATCGGGTCCAACAAAAATCCATTGATCGGATACAGCAGCCCTGCAGCTATAGGAATTCCAATGATATTGTATATAAAGGCCCAAAAAAGATTTTGTCTTATACCCACAACGGTCTTATGGGAGAGCTTCAACGCTTTGGGAATGGCATTTAAATCAGAGGTGATCAAGGTCATTTTCGCGACATCCATGGCAATGTCGGACCCTTTGCCCATCGCGATACTGACATCTGCTTGGGCAAGTGCCTGCGAATCATTGATACCATCGCCCACCATGGCGACCACCTTTCCACTTTCTTGAAGCCTTTTCACAAAATCAGCTTTCTCTGATGGGAGCACTTCGGCTTCATAGCTTTTGATACCCACCTGTTGTGATACGGCTTCGGCGGTCATCTTGTTATCACCGGTCATCATGTAAACTTCCATACCATTCCCCTGCATTTCCCGTATGGCTTCCTTTGAGGATTCCTTTATACTATCCATAATGGCCAAAATCGCCTTCACCTTGCCTCCACCGCCAAAGTATATGACCGTTTTGGCTTCCTGCTCTAACCCTTCGACCATGTGCCCCAGGTTGTCATCCATGGCGATTCCTTTTTCGACCATCAACTTATGATTGCCCACAAGGTATTGGGTTCCATCCAATGCCTCAGCGCGCACACCTTTTCCTGTAATACTATTGAAGTTCAAAATTTCGACCGGATTTACCTTTCTATTTTTTAAAAAGGAGACCACGGCTTCAGCCAAGGGATGTTCGGACTGTCCTTCCATGGCATATAAAATTTGCTCCAGGGCCCTGTGATCGGTCACATGGTCCGCAAAGACCATATCGGTCACCACAGGCTTTCCTTCAGTTATGGTACCCGTTTTATCCAGGACAATGGCATTCACTTTGTAACCCAACTCCAGGCTTTCCGCATCTTTGATGAGAATATTGTGTTCGGCCCCCTTGCCTATTCCCACCATGATGGCTGTGGGGGTTGCCAAACCCAGCGCACAGGGACAAGCTATTACCAATACGGCAACTGCGGTCAACAGTGCATGGGTAAAAGCGTCCTCACCTCCCAGGAACATCCAAGTGATAAATGTCACCAGTGAAATCGTCATTACCACGGGAACAAAAATACCGGCAATCCTGTCCACCAATTTTTGTACGGGCGCTTTGCTCCCCTGTGCTTCCTGCACCATCTTGATGATCTGGGACAAAAGGGTCTCCCCTCCCACCCGGTCAGCTACAAACTGAAAGCTTCCTTTTTGGTTTACGGTACCGGCAAAAACTTTTTCATCCTTTGTCTTTTCTACAGGGACGGGTTCGCCTGTGATCATACTTTCATCAACATAGGAACTTCCTTTGGACACCGTTCCATCCACAGGGATTTTCTCTCCCGGTCTGACCAATATCGTTTGACCTACCTTGACCGAAGAAATAGGGATTTCCCTTTCCTCCCCATCTGCTATCACCTTTAAGGTCTTGGGCTGCAACCCTATCAATTTCTTTATGGCGGAGGATGTATTTGATTTCGCCTTTTCTTCCAATAATTTCCCCAATGAAATAAAGGTGATGATCACTGTGGCCGCCTCATAATATACATGGGGTTCCATGCCTTTACTGAGCCAAAATTCAGGAAAAAAGGTATTGAATGCACTGAACAAAAAGGCAATGCCCGTACTGAGTGCGACCAAGGTATCCATATTGGCCTTACCGAATCTGGCCTGCTTGAGGGCATTTATGAAAAAGCTTCGGCCAAACCAGAACAGGATAGGAACGGCAAGTACCAACGAAATCCACCTACCCAGGACCCAATCCATAAAAAACATCCCCAGAAGGAAAATGGGAAGTGTCAAAATAGCGGACCAAAGGGTTCGCTTTTTTATGGATACATAATGCTTTTTCGAAAGCTCTTCCTGTACTTCGGTAGGATCCTCGGCATCCACAATTATATCATAACCGATTTGACGTACCGCATTTTGAAGATCGCTTAGGTCCATAGCACTGTCATACTCCACAAGGACCGTACTGTTGGCAAAGTTGACACTGGCATTGTAGACCCCTTCGGTATGGCCCAGCATGGATTCCACGCTGGATGCACAGGCAGCACAGGTCATTCCAGTGACCGGGAAAGATTTTTTTGACACCGTCTTCGCTTTCCTTTCGGTGTCCTCAATAATATCGATTGCATCCATTTTCTACTCCGATTTGTATGGTACAAATTTCAGAATAGACCTAAAATGGACTGTTACGTTATTTACTGAAAGAGTTGTAGAATTTTCCGAAAAATCAACTTTTATCTTTCCTTGTCAAGTACTTAACCTTAATTGGTGAGTGGTTTTTAGAATTCGGCAACATCTATGAGATCAGGTTCGCCCACGTCAATCTTTTTTGGAAAATTTGCCCCGATCAGTTTAGAATATATTCGATAGGACAAACCATTGTAGTGAACTTGGGGCAAAACAAGAACATTGGTTGTAAGTAATCGCCTTTCATTCGGCCAGATTCTTTGTTTCTTCGCTAAGCGATCCCTCGAATTTAGGAATAGGCCGCTTTTCTTTTCCTGCTTCAGTTTCCACTATTCCATTTTCCTTGATGTCGTTTATCAACCACTGCATTTCCATTATCTCCCTGCGTTGTGCCTTGATAATTTCATTGGCAAGCTCCCGTACCCTGACATCTTTTATTTGAGAACGTTCACTGGTCAAAATAGCAATGGAATGATGGGGTATCATTCCTTCCATGTAGTCGACTCCTGAAACGGTAACCTGACTCCTGACCAGCCATATCCCACCTGCAATCAACAAAACACCCAAGGCTAATATTGACATGTTCTTGCGTCGGTCTTTATACATCTGTAGCATATATAGTAGCATAATAATGATCATCGACCCCCCCATGATCAAAGTCATGAAAAATCTAGTCTCACTATACCAAAAGTGATCAATGATTTGATATGAGTGGGTGTACATTAAAAAAAACATGGCGACCATTGAAGTACCAATCATCGCAAAAAACTTTAAATAATTATTGGATTTTCTTTGACTATCTTCCATTGTGCAAATTTTATC
This sequence comes from Flagellimonas profundi, assembly GCF_017313275.1. Taxonomy (GTDB): domain Bacteria; phylum Bacteroidota; class Bacteroidia; order Flavobacteriales; family Flavobacteriaceae; genus Flagellimonas; species Flagellimonas profundi. Next base: position 1,579,697 of record NZ_JAFLNM010000001.1, read on the forward strand.
TGGTTATTGTGATTATTCCTTGACTTTCGAGTATTGTATTGTTCCATTCCAATTGTAGGCCTGACAATTTACCTGTCCCAGTTATCGTATATCGGTTCAATTGGCTTTGTTCATCGCTTGTATTTTATATTGACCCCCCTTATTTTCCAATGCCTTTTGTAGCTTTTCAAGGGGGACCTCAAATTGCGACTCCACTGTAGCTTCTGCGTTTTTTAGATCGACCGCTACATCGGCTACACCGGCCACATTGAAAAGAGCTTCTTCAACGTGCCCCCTACAGCCATCACAAGTCATTCCTTCTATTTGGTATCTTCTTTTCATGTTGTGATCATTTTTTATTTTAACAATTTTACACCTAGAATCAACAATGTTGGTTCCAACACGTATGGGAAAAGTAACACTTTCTGTATAAGGGCGTTGTTTGAAAAAAAACAAACCTTGACCCATTTGCGAAGAAAGGTGTTTTTTAAATTAGCGTTTAGGAGGCTGGTTCCTTGGGAAGGTATTGCGCCCTTAATGGTAGAGGTTAAATATCATCAAGCGATATTCTATTTTGAATGGCACTTTTCTTAAATTGTGTAGGTGTCATTCCAGTTACTTTTTTAAATTGGTTGCTTAAATAGGCAACGCTGCTATAGTCCAATTGAAACGCTATTTCCTTTAAGCCCAATTCGTCATAAACAAGAAACTCTTTGATCTTTTCAATCTTTTGGTTGATGATATATTGCTCCAAGGTAATGCTTTCCACCGCGGAAAACAGTGAACTAAGATACTTATAGTCAAGATGCAATCCATCGGAAAGGTATTCGGGCCATTTGACCTTTTCCATGGGTCCGGTGTAGTGTATCGCCTCAATCACTAGGTTTTTGATCTGTTCGATCAACTGACCTTTACGATCATTGACAATCGTAAATCCGATTTTCCCAAGTCTTTTGTTGAGACCTTCCCGTTTTTCATCCGTTATTTTTCCGCTAAGTGTTATTTCACCCAACGACACATTCATATAGGGAATGCCCTCATCGTCCAAAATACCTTTGACGGCCATGATGCATCTCGGACAGACCATGTTTTTGATGTACAACACATCTTTCGATTTACTGGACCCAACTTCCATATCATGCAGTGAATTTCCACAGGGCCTTCAAAAAAATGACGACCACTGCCAATATAACGATCAATATCAAGGCCAATATGCCAAGGATTTTCATTCTTTTTTCCTTTCTATTCTTGGCCGGGTCCCTTTTCTTTTTCGCCAGACCCCTTTTTTTCTTTCGTCTTTGCCTCCTAAGTTCGCTCATTTTTCCAAAAATGGTTCAACTGGCACAATAGCCAACTATTTGCTCCTAACAGGAGTCCTTTGCCAAATAATATGTCAATGTGTTTGAACTATCGCCTTTTCCATAATTTTCTGATCGTTGGCGAGCTGACATACCACAACAAGAATCCGCTCAAAACGGTAATCAATCCCATCAGGGAAAAAATCCGTAAAACCATGGTGTTAAAATCGTCCCGTCCCTCATAGTCCATGGTATGGGTCATCCACAAAAAATCGAACCATCTCCAGGACCGATGCCTTACACGTTGAAACGACCCATCGGTCTCTGAGACATACGCTTTAAGGTTTTCATCCGTTTCATAGGTGATCACATAGGCTGGTAATGGACGTCCACGATACTCGTGCTGCCCACCTGTTTGGGTGAGTCTTTCAACACTTTTGACCTTAAGTTCGGGCAACATATACTGTGAAGCAACGGCCAAGGCCTGTTGTTCATCGATACCCTTTTTGATCTCCCCCGTTTGTGCATCCATCAAAACCCCACCATTGATCCAATAATAGGGACTTCCCCCTATATTTCTCATTTCCAAAGATTTGATTTTAACGTTCCCGTGTCCATTGGGAGCAATTAAATTCCCAAATTCTGACTGGTCCGGATGCTCCTTGATGAATTGATCTCCATGGATCTCGTCAATGTCCGTCCAACTAAAATATAGTCCACTGATGGTCCACATTAGGAACTGGATCCCAATAAATAGGCCAAGATATCTATGTATCTTTCTGACCTTCATCGATGTTTTTCTTCCGACCATTAGTTCTTCCCGTTGTTCCGTGAGGAGTTATGCATCTTTACAATTTTCCATTCCCCATCCGTTTTTTTAAGGATGGTGGTGGCAACCCCTTTTCTGCTGATCGTTTTGCCCTCACCTCCATTTTCCGATTTTAGGCCAATGGTATAGACATAGCTTTCCGTAGTAAAGGCAAAGGGTAGCTCCACCTTCACTTCAATGGTATAATCCGAGAACCTAAAACTATTGAAATGTCCAAGTTCTGGACCTATATGATGGTCGAGATAATGTTGATAGGTGCCTTCCACGCCCCCGGATTCAAAAACTTCGGAATCTTCCGCAAAAAGCTCCAAGGTACCTTCCGTGGTCAAATTTTGCAGTGCTTCTTTATAGCTTTCCAATATCCTGAGCACAGCGGCCCTGTCCTGGTCTAGGTTTTCCTTGTTAGGGTTTGTTTGGCCAAAGCTTGTCCCTGTGAGAAATACGGCCATTAGAAAAATCCGTAAAGTAATACGTTTCATTAGTTTGTTTTAACATTGTTTAGGTTAGTATATATTGTATGATAAAGGCTCCCAGGACAATCGAAATGACGATCCCATACAGGATATAGGCCAACCATTTTTTTAAAATGGCCTTTTTCGGCTGCACAGGTCCATTGTCACGACAACAGTCTTTCATCTTTTTTTCCATTAGTGCCTGACAAGGGAAGGGAACGATTAACTAACTAACTCACCAACCAATCAACTTTGGGTGTTCCCCTCCCTTTCAGGACTTTATTTCCTCATTCATAGTAACCGGACATGACCAACAACAATAGCAATATCGTTTGTCCCGGTTTTAGGGTAATTTCCATGTCATTTTCAATTATCCAATTCTTCCATTAGATCATTTACCAAGGTCAATATCCGTTCTTTCTCTTCCACCGATAATTTTGCATCCTTATGGATCAGGGTATAGGAAGATAGGGGCATCTTATCGTCTTCGATCTGACTTGCGATGGACTTTAGTTTGCTCCTTTTTCTTCGATCCGAATAGTCGCCCCATTCATTAAAATTGAGTTCTTCCTTTCCCTCTTTGATGTGTTCTTCCAAAAACCAGGCGATGGGTTGGACCTTATTGTACCACGGGTATTGGGTGTTGTTACTGTGGCAATCATAGCAAGATACCCGCAAATCGTGTTCGATATCCTTGGCAACCTGGTTCACCGACATGAAGTCCGTATCGGGAACCACATCGCTCAAGTTGAGATCTGTGGGCACAAACTGGATGCCCACAAATCCCAACAGCACTACCAATACTATGATTTTCAGTACTTTCATTTAATTGATTTCCTTTTGCACCTTACCACAGGTCAACATCTTACTTCCAAAAAATGGATTCTGGATTTCGCTGCTTGCGCTGAGCCACGTTCCTCCTTGGTTGTTGTTGTACATGGGGCAGAATTGTTGGTACAAGGTTTTGGAAGTCCCGGTTATGGCAATAAAATCGACCATATCCTTGCCCAGTCCCTCAAAGTGTTCCCGTTGGTGACCGATATCACTTTTGGCGATGTGCTCCCCATGTTCCTTGGCCACTTCAATGATATCGGACAGCTCCTTCTGTTGCTGTTCATCGTATCCGCTGATATCAAAGCTGCCCAAGGCACTGGCCAAGGCTTGGCCCGATTTGGCCGCTTCATCCTTATTGTCCGCCACCAGGGCATCCTTAAGTTGGAGGTAGCTATCGATCACGGATGTGCCCTGTGCATCGGACGAACCCATATCATGGTCCATGGTCCCGTGGTCCATTTCCCCCGCAGAGCTCTCATGGTGATGGCCCTCTTCCGTTCCCATCTCCATATGGGCTCCTTCCTTGTCATTTGTTTCCTTCTTACCGTCCTTACAGGAAATCACGGTAACGGTCAAAAGCGCAATGGCAATTGTACTTAATGTAACTGTTGTTCTTTTCATTGTAATTGATTTTATGATTAATTCTTCATTTTGATTGCCCGGGGTCGGCATATTTGTATTATCCCCCATTATTGTTACTATTTTAATTTTTTCATCTAATTTTCCATTTCTCCCACGCAGGCACTCTGCCCTTATTCTTCCTCGACCGTACGCTTTTCCCCCAAAAACAATCGTTCCCCGAAAAAAATAAGCACCATCAATACCAGGGCAACAATGACCACCAAAAGATCACTACCGGCCTTTGACCAAATAAAGGCGCCCAACACCAGTGCATCCAGCACAAGGGCCGTAATGAGGATAATGGGATTTGCACCGATTTCCTTTCGTAGATTGTTTAGGACCCCCCAATGGATCCCGATATCCATGATCAAATAAAAGATGGCCCCCAATGCAGCGATCCGGCTCAGATCGAACAACACGGTGAGCCCTATGGCAATCACCACGGTATACACCAACATATGTTTCTGTATGTCCCCGGGCATCCCAAAATGTCGATGTGGTATCAATTCCTTTTCAGTGAGCATGGTGGTCATCCGGGAAACGGCAAAAATGCTGGCAACGACCCCGGAAACGGTGGATATGATCGCCAGACCAACGGTGAACCAGACCCCATATTTTCCAAAAGCGGGTCTGGATGCCTCGGCCAGTGAATAGTCCTTGGCCGCAATGATTTCCTGGATGGAAAGATTGGAAGAGACCGCAAATGCCACCATGAGATAGACCAGGGTACATATCACCAAAGAAATGACAATGGCCCGTCCCACGTTACGTTTGGGATCGACGATCTCATCCCCGCTATTGGTAATGGTGGTAAAACCCTTATAGGCCAATATCGACAGTGCCAATGCCCCCAAATAATCCACCAGGGAATGCTCGGTCAAGGACTGGGAAGGAACGACCTGATCAAAGGTAAATCCAGCTGCCCAAAGGCCACCAATGGCAAAAACCGCTATCCCGCCGATTTTTAGTATGGCCATGACCAAGGACGACCTCCCGATCGCTTTGTTTCCCATCACATTGACAATAAAGGCTGTGATCAACAACATTACCCCAAGGACAGGGGGCCAGAATCCTTTCGACTCCACATCAAAAAGCTCCAATACGTAGGTCCCGAACGTCCGGGCCACCAAACTCTCATTGATGACCATGGAAAGAGCCATCAGCAGTGCACCGGTAGCGGTCCAGGCCGTTTTACCGTATACCTTTTTGAGGTACATGCCAATGCCCCCGGCAGAGGGGTAGGTGTTGGACATTTTGACATAGGTATAGGAACTGAAACCTGAGATGACTGCCCCGATTAAAAAAGCAAAGGGAAACCATTGGCCGGAGAGTTCGGCAACCTGACCCAAGAGCGCAAAAATTCCCGCACCGATCATCACACCAGTTCCCAAAGCAACGGTATTGGTCAGACTCAGGCTATTTTTTTTGTATTCTGCCATTTAAAAACGGGCTAGCAGGCCTCCGCCCCAACCATATCGGTTGTTGTAGTTGGCCTGGATTGAAAAATTACGTGAAAGGATATAGGAGGCCCCTACCAGCCATTGGGTCTCACTTTCATAGGATGAATTCCCCAAATCGTTGACCCATCCAAAATCGGCCCGAAATTCATATTCCCCCTCGAGGAAAATCCTTGGAAAAAGCAATAGTTCCCTATCCAACCTTATTCTTGGACGCAGCTGGTGGTCCATACTCACATCCATATTAAAGCGGTATGGGGTAAAATACTTGACCCCTATCAGTCCCACTGTATTGAAGCGGTCATAGGAATCAGGGATGGAGGTTTCCGTGTTCACCCCTGCATAGACCCGTACCCAGTCATTGAGATATCTGTTATAATTGAATTCCACCTCGGCATTTTGGTCGTAGTCAAATTCTGCCCGTACCCCAAATTCATTCCTGATATTACTTGAAACAAGGAAGAGTTCATTAAAATTGGAACCCAATCTGGCAGCACCCCAAGCATAATAATGGTCAGTTTCATCTACCAACTTTTGAACAGGAAAATCCTTCATCCTCACATCCCTTGGGGTATCATAACTGAAAACCCTGGCCATGCCCCCCATCATGTGATAGAGGATATGACAGTGGAAAAACCAATCCCCGTACTCTTCATTATAAAATTCGATGACCACTTTCTGCATGGGCGGCACATTGACCGTATGTTTCAAGGGTGACTTTTCACCATTCTCATTGATGACCCTGAAATAATGCCCATGGAGGTGCATCGGATGGTGCATCATGGTCAGGTTGTTGAGGGTGATCCGGGTTACTTCCCCACCTTTGATCTTGATCTTATCGGTTTCTGAAAGTGGCACACCGTTCATACTCCAGATATACCGTTGCATATTTCCCGTCAGGTTCAACAGAATGTCATTGACGGGCAGATCGGCATTATAGGTAGTACTTTCCTTTGCTTTTAAGAAATCATAGTTGAAATACGTTTTACGGGTATCGTAATCAAAAGCTGAAGTGTCTTTCTGCATCATTGGCATAGTCTGAACCATAGGGTCTTCCATCTTATCCTTATGTCCGGTGGATTTCATTGACGTTGAATCCTTTTCCATTCCTGCCATATCCCCCATCTTTTTATCCATCTCCATGTGCCTATGATCTTCATTCGCATTCATAGGCCTTTTATCATCCATCTTCGCAATGGGTTTATCCTTTTGACCGCTCATTTCGGTCTTATCCATCGACATCCCATTGTGCATACCCATATCCATGCTGCCATCCTTCATGTCCATCTGCATCCCATACTTTTGCATCAAATATTCGGGTGTATTTTTCTTCTTGTTGCCGGCCATTGCCGGAGCTCCCATTTTCATGTCCATTTGGGCCATTTGTTTCATCATCGCCACTTTGTCGGGCCTATCGATGGTCGTTGCGGGAAAAAGCGTTCCCTGCCCTAAATGCAACGAGGTATGCCCGGAGCCGTCCTGTGCCGTGGCGGTTACCTCCAAAGTGCCTTCAGGAACGGTCACGATGACATCATAGGTCTCGGCAATGCCAAAAAGAAAACGACTTTTGGAAACAGGCTCCACATCGACACCATCCCCGGAAACCACCATGGGGTTACCGCCACCGAAATCCATCCAATAATAGGTGGAGGCAGAGGCATTGACGAACCGGAGCCGCACTTTTTCCCCTGGTTTGAAATCAGGGTATTCGGCCAATGTTTTCCCATTGGTCAAAAATGCGGGGTAGTAGATATCCGCAATATCCGCTCCCTCCATACGATCTCGCCAAAATTTGAGCTGTGCACCTAGTGCACCTTCCTTAATGACCCTGCTCAAGGGCACCGCGGTCCCTTTTTTGACCTGGTACCACTCGTTTCCCCGTTTAAGGTTTCGGAGCACGTTCATGGCCTTTTCGTTCGTCCAATCGGAAAGCACCACGACCAAATCCTTATCGTAGTCCAACGTCTTTTCCTTGGGATGGATCAATATCGAGCCATACACCCCCTTTTGCTCTTGTAGCATGGTGTGGGAATGGTACCAATAGGTACCTGATTGGTTGATCGGAATCCGATATTGGAAAGTTGTGCCAGGTTCTATGGGCGGTGTGGTCAAATAGGGAACCCCGTCATAAAAATTGGGCAAGATCAATCCATGCCAGTGTACGGAGGTTTCCACATCCATCTTATTGGTCACGTTGATCAGGGCGAGGTCACCCTCGTTGAATTCCAAGACCGGTCCCGGAATACTCCCATTGATGGTCATTGCATCGGCAGTGACCCCACCGAGGGTCAATTTGTTCTGTTCCAGTACAAGATTGTATTCCCGAACGGGTCTACCTTCCTCTTTTCTGTCCTCACCATTTGTCCCCACTTGCCCAAAAACATGGGTCGTCAAGGCAGTTAGGACAAAAAACAAGATTTTAGATTTCAATATTTTCATCATTCATTCATTTACATTTGTTCAATTACATTTCATCGGTGATTTCACCGCAGGTCAACATAGCCTCTCCGAAATAGGGGTTTTTGATCTCTTTGGTCGTACTCAACCAATAGGCACCTTTGTTGTTATCGGCCATCGGGCAAAACTGTTCGTATATCTTTTGATCCACCCCAAAAAGCTTGATACCATTGGATAAATGGGCGGACAGCTGTTTAAAATGGTTGCGTTGCACCTTGACATCCGATATCTTTGAAATGGAATTCGCCGAACTGGAGATTTCCTTCGATATCGTCATCCAATGGCCGTGCGCCTTCTTGTCCGTCAATTGTTTCATATCCACATGTTCCAAGGCCGACAATACTTTTTTTGCAGCGGCATTTGCCTTGGTACCATTATCATTGACAAGGGCATCCTTTAACTCCAAGTAGGCGCTCAACACCTGTTTCAATTGGTTTTTAAAAGTCGCTGTCGCCGTCATTCGCTGGTCCATGTCGGAATGGTCCGTTTTACTTTCCTGTTTGACATCGCCCATATCCATATCCGAATGATCGCTACCGCCTGTACCCTTGTCATCCCCCATCTTCATTCCTCCGTGGTTATGTCCCGTCATGGCGGGCCCACCTTCAGGATTCATCATGCTCGGTTTCCCGGCCAATTGGGCCGCCGCGTCGATACTAAAGGTCCCATTTACCGCGATCTCATCCCCTTCCTGCAGCCCCTCCTTCACAATGAACCCATTTCCCAACGATGGTCCCAAGGTGACATCGCGCAACACAAAATTCACCCCATTGGATGTGGTATTCTTGATGTATACCACAGAACGTTCCCCGGTCCACATCACTGCCGACTTAGGAATGGTTATCGCTTCTGATGCAATGGGCTGTTTTGCTTTCACGGTTCCGGAAGCGAACATTTCCGGCTTTAACCTTAAACCGGCGTTCCCGATCTCGATTCTGGCCTTGGCAACCCTAGTCATGGGATTGATTACCGGGTCGATATAGGAAATCCTGCCTTTGAAATTTTCGCCCGGGAGGGAGGGTATGGTAAAGACCACTTCGTCGCCTTTCCTTACCCAGGGCATGTCGGACTCATAAATATCGAACAATACCCAAACGCTGTTCAGGTTGGCAATTTGATATAATGCCTTGCCCTTGTTGACATAGTCGCCAAGGTTTACCATTTTTTCGGTAACGTAGCCTGAAACATCGGCATGTATCGGCAATTCCTCCTTAACGGTCCCGGATTGAAGTATCTGTGCGATTTGGTTGTCGGAAAGCTTCCAGTTTTTTAATTTTTCCTTGGCGGCATTAAAAAACTGCGGTTGGGTGTCCGCCACCTTTCTTGCTTCAAAAAGTTCCTCTTGTGCAGTGACCAGGTCAGGGGAATAAATATAGGCGATGATCTGCCCCTGCTTGATGTACTCCCCTGTAAAATTGACCATTAGCCGTTCCACCCTCCCGGGAATATGGGAAGATTGGGAATAGATCGATCGTTCATCCGCTTCCACCTTGCCATTAAGATCGATCAATTTGACCGGGGCGGTCTTGCCCACGATTTCCGTAGAGACATTGGCAAGCTGCATGGCCGTTTTCGACATGTTTACGGCCATAGGGTCCAGTTCCGAACCGTTATCACTTTCCAAAGGGATCAAGTCCATCCCACAAATGGGACAATCTCCCGGTTCCGGCTGTCTGATCTGCGGATGCATCGAGCAGGTCCAAGTGGTTTCTTCCGATACTTCCGAAGCATGTTGGTGTTCCTCCGTGGCATTGCCCTTCGAGCCTCCGAACAATAGCCAACCCAGCAAAAGTCCAAGAACCAGGGTGGACAAGGCTATTTTTACTATTTTTTGTGTTTCTGATTTCATCTTATTATTTTTTTGCCGTGATATAGTTAAACTTGGCCAACGCTATTTCATACTGCGTCAATGCGCTTATTTTCAATTTAGTATACTTCAACAACTGTTGCTGCATTCGCAACACCTCCTCGAAGTCCTTCCCGGAATTCCCATAGGCTGTGAACAACAGATTGAGTGCTTGTTCCGATTCCATGATCTGCTCATCAAAGAGGGAAATCAAATCCGTCTGCTGCCTTATGTCAAAAACGGCCATTTCATAATTGGTCTTCAATGTATTGGTGACTTCCTTTTTTTGCAGTGCATAACTTTCCTGCATCAATTGGGCCTCCTTTTCGGCTGCCCTGTACTTACCCCTGAATAGGGGCAGGCTCAAGGTAAGCATGGGCATCAATACATCCTTGCCGTTATCGGGAACCACCATGTCCGTTCGCTCATCGACCATTACATAGTCCAGTCCGATCCCGACTTTTGGCAAGCCTTGTTTAAGGGCTGCCCTTTCAGAGGCCTCTGCTGCCTTGACCTTTAATTCCAGGGAATTCAAGAGCGGATGGTCCACCACCAAGGAATCTTTTGTGTAATCAATGGGCAGTACATTGGCCCCAAAGGTCTCAGGGATGTTTATTTGTTCATCTTCCTTACGGTCCAATAATTTATTGAAGGACGCCAGAAGGGGGATTTCCTTATGTTTAAGGATACCCAGATTCGTCCGGGCTTCCTTTAAAAGCACGTCCACCCTTAAGACATCGACCAATGATCCCAGGCCGTTTTTAAATTTCGTATTGGAAACCGTCCTGTAGGATTCCAGGATGGCGATGTTGTCCTCTTCGATCCGTACCCACTCCTTAAGTTCGTACAATGGGAAATAAGCTGCTGAAACCTCGTAATAAAGTTTGTTCCTGGCATCCAAAAAAGACTGGTACTTGGCCTCTGCCATAAGTGCAGTGGCATCACCTTGGGCCTTTAAGGTTCCAAACCAAGGAAACATCTGAGTCAGTGAAAACCTTGCCTTTTGGGGCCCTACCCGGGTTTCGACCGGGGAGATGAAGTACCCAAAGGACAGGTTTGGATCTGGTAAAGCCTTCACCTGCGGTACTTTTTGTAACGCCGCCTCAAAATCTTTGTACTGTGAAAGCAACCCTGGATTGTTCTCAGCCGCTACCTTAAAGTAATCCTCCAAGGTCTGGCCGTTGGAAAGGATACTTGTCAAGACAAATATGATGGTCAATACATTTTTCATTTTACTGTATTTTTTTCAATGCTTTGTTGCGATTTATAATGACTGTTTCCCTCCAATAGGCTTGGAGTACCGGGACCACGAACATGGTCATGATCTGAATGGCCATTCCCCCAAAAGTCGGGATGGCCATGGGAATCATAATGTCGGCCCCTTTTCCGGTCGAGGTCAGCACGGGCAAAAGGGCGATGATGGCCACGGCGGCCGTCATCATGGCGGGACGGACCCTCTTTTTCCCTGCCTCCAAAACCGCCGCTCTTACATCCGGTACGGTTTGAGGGTTCTTTTCCTCAAAAACCTGGTGGATGTACGTACCCATGATGACACCATCATCTGTGGCAATACCGAAAAGTGCGATAAAACCAACCCAAACCGCAACGCTTAAATTGATCGTGTGCATTTGGAACAGATCTCGCATGTTGACCCCTGAAATGGCAAAATTCATGAACCAATCCTGACCATAGAGCCAGAGCATTATGAAACCTCCCGCAAAAGCAACAAAAACCCCGGAAAAATGGATGGAGGAAGCGATGACCGTCTTGAACTGAAAAAACAGCAGCAAGAAAATAACGATCAAACTGATCGGTATGACAATGGACAGTCTTTTCACTGCCCGGATTTGGTTCTCATAACTCCCTGAAAACTTATAGCTTATTCCGGCGGGGACCGTTAATTCACCTGCATTGATTTTTTTCTGGATGGCTTCCTGGGCATCGTTCACCACATCGACTTCCGCAAAACCGTCCCGTTTATCAAAAAGCACATAGCCTACCAAAAAGGTGTTTTCGCTCTTGATGGCCTGAGGCCCGCGGACATATTCAAAATCCACCACTTGGGATAAGGGAATTTGCGCCCCTACCGGTGTGGGAATCAAAATTTTCTTCAACGATTCCGGGTCGTCCCTTAATTCCCTCGGGTAGCGCACCCGCACGGGAAAACGTTCCCTACCCTCAACGGTGGAGGTGATTTTCATCCCACCGATCGCTGTTTCAATGCTTTGCTGCACATCTTCAATGTTCAAACCATATCGGGATATCCCGTCCCTGTTGATATTGAGGTGCAAATAAGGTTTGCCCACTATTCTATCGGCGAATACGGCTTCTGCCTTGACCGAGGGCACTTCCTTCAAGATACCTTCCAATTGCATCCCAAAATCCTCGATGGTCTTCAGATCGGGACCAAAAACCTTGATCCCCATGGGAGCGCGCATTCCGGTCTGCAACATCACCAACCGGGTTTCTATGGGCTGTAATTTGGGAGCAGAGGTTATACCCGGGATTTTGGTGACCTTTACGATCTCGTCCCAGATATCATTGGGCGATTTGATATGGGGTCGCCAGTTTCGGTAAAACTCACCGTCCTCATCCACGATCAGGTCCTTCTCGGCAATCCCTTGCCGTAAGGCCTCCTCATTGGTCAAAGTGTCCTTATCCTGGGTAATGAACCTATCTTTCCGATCCACTTTAAAACGGATCCTATGCCCCTCTTCATTCACAATGAATTCAGATTTATAGTTGATGATGTTCTCATACATGGAGATGGGTGCAGGATCCAGTGCGGATTCAACGCGACCGAGTTTACCGACAACCAAGTCCACTTCGGGTATGCTTCCCAAGAGCATATCCAACTGTCCAACCACCCTTTTGTTGTATTCCACCCCAGAATGCGGCATCGATGTCGGCATCAACAGGAACGATCCTTCATTGAGCGATGGCATAAACTCAGATCCTATTCCCGGGAATCTCTTGGAAGCTGCCTGCCATCCCGAGGTCTGTCGGACACTTTTCCAACCTACCGATTCAAAACCTTTGGCCACGATTCCAAAGGTGCTATCGAACCCCAGCCAAACCAATACCCCAAAAAACAGGGTCACGAATGGGATGAGCATGAACTTTCCCTTGTTTTCCAGACACCACTTTAGGACCGGGGTATAGAAATGTACGATTCCCATCAAAGCGGCCAGGATAATGCCCACTAGGAACAACACAAAAAAGTAGTTGACCACAATACCGTTTTGGGGTCCCAAGGGCATCCATTCCTCGGTCAGGAAGAAGGAAGCGATAAAAACGGTCAGTCCCAAATTGATATAGTTGGGAAACGATTTATAGTGCTCCGGCCATTTGGGTTCCATCAAATTGTTCAACCCAATGAGTGAAATGACCAATGGCAACCACATCTGGGCATAGAATGCAAAGATAAGCCCGGTGGATATCAATAGAATGGACCAAAACCGTCGCACCCGTTTCTTGTCATAATCCACCCCCATTACAAAATGGGCCAATGCCGGAAGCACAACGATTCCCAGCACAAAGGCGCTCAACAGGGCAAAGGTCTTGGTAAAGGCCAAGGGCCTAAATAGCTTCCCTTCTGCCGATTGCATGGCAAAGACAGGCACAAAGCTCACGACGGTGGTCGCCAATGCGGTCGTAATTGCCGAGGCCACTTCCACGGTGGCCTTATATATTACCTGAATGAGTTCCTTGCCCTTGGCACCATGGTTCTCGGGCATTTCCAAATGACGGATAATGTTCTCGACGAACACGATCCCCACGTCCACCATCACCCCTATGGCAATTGCTATCCCGGAAAGGGCCACCACATTGGCATCTACCCCGGCATATTGCATGACAATAAAGGTCATTAGCACCCCGACAGGCAATAGACTGGATATGATCACAGAGGCTCTCAGGTTGAGCACAAGTACCAGTACAACGATGATGCTGATCAGTATTTCGTGGGACAGGGCATTTTCCAAAGTACCTATGGTCTCGTGGATGAGCTGTGTCCGGTCATAAAACGGGACCACGGTCAATTGGCTTTCCACACCATTGGCCAAGGTCTTTTTGGGCAAGCCGGGTGCGATTTCCTTGATCTTGTCCTTCACATTATTGATGACCGCCAAGGGATTGGAACCATAACGGGCGACCACGACGCCACCTACCACTTCGGCGCCCCCTTTATCGAGCACGCCCCTTCGTGTGGCCGGTCCCAAGCTGACCACCCCAATATCCTTGACCCGAACCGGGACATTGTCAAAGACGGCAACCACGGCCTTTTCTATGTCTTCCGTATTTTTGACATATCCCAAGCCCCTGACCAAATATTCTGCTTGATTGACTTCAATGGTCTTGGCGCCCACATCCCTGTTCGACTTCCGTACGGCCTCCATGACCTTGTATAAAGGAATATTATAGGCTTTCAGGGCATCTGGATTTACATCCACTTGATATTCTTGGACGAAACCACCGATCGAAGCCACTTCGGACACCCCGTCCACGGCATTCAACCCGTATTTCACATAAAAATCCTGGGCAGTCCGTATCTCGTGCAGATCCCATCCTCCCGTAGGGTTGCCATCCTTGTCCCTTCCTTCCAGGGTATACCAATATACCTGTCCCAATGCCGTGGCGTCAGGACCCAAAGTCGGGGTTACCCCATCGGGCAACAGCCCTGCGGGAAGTGAATTCAATTTTTCAAGGATCCGGGAGCGCGACCAATAAAATTCCACATCATCATTAAAAATGATATAGATACTGGAAAATCCAAAGATGGATGAACTACGGATCGTTTTCACCCCTGGAATTCCCAGTAAATAGGTCGTCATTGGATAAGAAATCTGATCCTCGATATCTTGTGGCGATCGCCCGGGCCATTGCGTGAAAACAATTTGCTGGTTTTCCCCAATATCGGGAATGGCATCCACGGGCACCGGGTCTTTTGGGAGAAAGCCCGTATTCCAATTGAAGGGGGAAGTGACAATCCCCCAGGTAACCAACGTTATTAAAACGAGAACGGTCACCAGTTTGTTTTCTAAAAAGTATTTTATGATTTTATTAAGCATATCATGAGTTTATTGTGTTGGAAATAGTGAAAATGTTCCAAAGGCAATAAATACCTAGGGCCATGCCAAAAACCATAGCACGGCCAAACGTCATCGATATGCTCTTAAATAAGGAAAGTTTGATCAAGAATCTGAATATCCTTGACCAAAAGGGGCGGAGGGTAATGTACGACAGAAACTATATTTTCCTGTAATCCCTCAAAAAGATTGATGTAACTGTAGGTGAAGGCAACCAGGAACTGATGCTCCCCAACACTTAAATTTTCAACGGAAAGCAATAGATCCCCATTTCCTTGTACGGAAAGCGTTTCGTCATCGCAACACTGTTTTTTCTGCAGCTTGTGCTGGTGTGAATCCGATGGCTGCTGCACATCCATTCCACAGGATTCCGCTTTACCGAAGAAGGAAAAATCAACAAGATCTTCCCCACAATAGTGTTGTGCCACCGCAAAGGAAAAGGTGGATGCCAGCACGTTGAGTGCCATAAAACAAGATAATATTTTGAACCAAAATATTCTCATAAGCGGTTACAAAACTACAAAAATTTTAACAACCTCATTAAATTTAACACAATTTATACAAGGATTCCGCATAAAGCCCCTGCTTTTCAAAGTACCGACCATGGCACCCCATACTTTTGACCATCAATCATTTATACGACCATCGTATCTGGTCCGGGACGGTATAAAGCACATCGTGGTTCGAAGGCCCTCCTTACTGGCAACGGATGGAACCCTGACCAATAGCATTGTATTTTCAACCCAATCAAATTTGGAACCATTGCCTTTAAATAAACCCTTATGGACCTAAAGTCGCCCGATACCGAATCCGATCGTTGGACAGCTTACGGTCATTCCTTTCCCCACATATTGTATACCAGTATAGTATTGTGATCCTTGTGGTGGCCCAATGCCAGTACTTTTGGTAAACCTGATATTTGTCATGTTTTTTCCGAATCCCATACCTTACATTTGGAACCAAATCCTGCTGAAATCACACACAAACAGTAATCATATAGATAACTGCATAATTTATTACAGTTTGATTTTTAGCGAGTTAAACAAAATTTAGTAACTTTAGGAAGTGAAGCAAACCGCATCGAAAATATTGTCCCTGTTTCTGGCCTGTTCGGTATTGATCAGCACCACTTCCTTTGCATCGAGTGCCCATTTTTGCTGTAACAAGTTGGTCAGTTTTTCCGTGACCGGCAAGGCAAAACCCTGCGACCAAAAGCTTCAAAATCCCAAAAACACCTCAAGGAAGTGCTCTTTGGAACAAAAGGATTGCTGCAGCACCGATACCTATGCCAATATTGGCAAGGATGACCTGATGATGGATTCCTTTGACCTTGATTTCGATACACTTGTATTTCTACACGCCTTTATTTTTTACCATATCGATCGTTTCGAAGGGCTACAGGAAAACGTAATCCCTTTTAAAGACTACGATCCCCCGTGGATCGAACAGGATCTCCTTGTCCTTCATGAGACTTTCTTAATTTGATCTTTACTTACCCTAGCGGATCGGTAATGCCATGATCCGTTCTTAGCAATGGCCTTTGCACCTAGATGGCCCTTTCTTGTTGTATCCAAGTCCCACGACAGCTTATACAGATTGATGGCCGAACAGGGTTTTACCTGTTGAGAGATTTACAGTTAACAATAATTCAGGTACCATGGATTCCAAAAGGGAATACTGGATAAAGCATATGGTCTGTAGGCGATGCCTAAAGGTCATAAAGCAAGAATTGTATGACCTGGGCATTGAGGTTCTATCCCTTGAACTGGGGAAACTTACGGTAAATGCCCCGGAAATAGGGATTTCCGAAGTTGACCAAAAAGTCGTGGACGTCCTACATTCCAACGGCTTTGAAATAGCCAAAAGCGAAGAGGAAATGATCGTTGAGAAAATCAAGATTGGCTTGATTTCGTTGGTTGCGGACATCCCTGTCGAAAATAAAGGGAACACTTCGGATTACCTGGCCAATTTACTACATCGGGATTACAAGGTACTGAGCAAGATTTTTTCCAGAAATGAAAACATCACTATCGAAAAGTATTTTATCAAGCTCAAGCTCGAAAAAGTAAAGGAGCTCATCCAACTGGGACAATATACATTTTCCGATATCGCCTATATGCTCGATTACAGCAGCGTCAACCATTTGTCCGCACAGTTCAAGGAAATTATGGGGATGAGCATGACGGATTACAAAAACGGACAAATGTGGCAAAGGGATTTTCTTGACGAAATAATATAAATATCCAGGAATATTATGAAGATGGCCTGTCAGGTCAAACAGTAGTTTTAACGCAACAACCTAACAAATAATAAAATGAAACTTACACAAAAAAAATCAATACCCATAATGCTAACATTCCTAATGACCCTTTTGGCCCTACAGGCGACCAGAGCACAGACCCAATGGGAAGCACCGGCCAGTGCGGACAATTTGAACAATCCCTTAAAAAATGATGCCACGGCGACAGAAAGCGGCAAACGGACCTTCAGAATGCTCTGTGTGATCTGCCACGGGGCCAAGGGTAAGGGAGACGGCATGGGCGGAGCCGGATTGACCCCTAAACCCACCGACTTGACCAGTGCCAAGGTACAGTCCCAATCGGACGGTGCCCTATTCTGGAAATTGACCAACGGTAAGCCCCCTATGGCTTCCTATGAAACCGCACTTCCCGAAAACAAGAGATGGGAATTGATCAACTATATCAGAACCTTGAAAAAATGAAAAAACTACTAATGACCCTAATTATCTTAGGGTTGGGATCTTCGGCTTTGGCCCAGACCTACAACACCTTTGAACCCAGTAAGACGCAGTTCATGCTGCGTGGTTACGGACACACCGGATTTGAATATTTGGATACCGGTGGTGAACAAGAATCCACCTTTTTAGGGGCCACTTTCGCCCCTATATTCCTCTACAAGCATTCCGACAAGCTCATGTTCGAGGCCGAACTGGAGTTTGAGCTTGAAGGAAATGAATTGAAAACGGGACTGGAATATGCCGATGTGATGTATGTACTCAACAAGCATATGACCGTAAGGGCCGGTAAATTCCTGCTTCCCTTCGGAACCTTTATGGAGCGTTTGCACCCTGCATGGATCAACCGACTTCCAAGCAGACCCCTTGGATTTGGTCACGACGGAATTGCACCGGCCTCCGATATCGGCGTCGAACTCAGGGGGGCATTCGATCTGGGCGGTCCCAAAATGAACTATGCGGTTTATGTGACCAACGGTCCGCGCATCAAGGATGGAAGTGAGGAGCCTGAAGAAGCGGGTATGCTGGATTTCGGTTATTATGAAGATGTGAACCTGGCCAAGGCCTTGGGTGGCAGGATCGGCCTACTCCCGCTCTCGGATTCATCCATGGAATGGGGGATTTCCGCCTATACCACCAACAGTACCGGCGCAGAGGACTCCGATTACAAGGATGTGGGTGCCTTTCTTTGGGCGCTGGATCTTTCCTATGTAAAATCGATCACCCCCTTACAAGGGGTTGTGGACATCAAGGCCCAGTACAACAGTTCCAATGTGGATACCGCCACCTACTATGAAATCGAAGATGGGATTTCCGAACCTTACTCCTTTGACAACCAAAGCAGCTCCTTTTATACACAATTGAGCTATCGCCCCATCATGTCGGGAAGCGACTTTATAAAGCAACTCGAATTTGTGGGTCGATATTCCGATTTCAACGCCCCTGAAGGAGCGGAGTGGGAAGAGAAGTCAACGCAGTACGCTTTTGGTTTGAACTATTGGCTGAGTTGGCGTTCCGTGGTCAAACTCAGCTATCAAACCACCAAGATGGAAGGTGGTCATGACAGTGATGGCACGACCCGAACCAATGGATTGTTTGTGCATTGGGCCATTGGATTTTAAAATCAAAAAAAGAAAGTGAAATGAAAACAACAACGAATTTTAAAGCAGCAATAATCCTGTCCGTCATGGCATCGATCATGGTCGCCTGCTCCTCCAATAAAAAACCCATTGCGACGGATACCGCGACCGAGGTGGCGGGGAGTGAAGTGGATTTCAAAATTGAAAAATCCGGGGCGCAGCTCTGGGGCGAGGTGTGCAACCGATGTCATATCGCCCCTTCACCCGCGGATTACAACGATACCGATTGGGAAACCATAAGCCTGCACATGCGGGTTCGGGCCAACCTGACGGAAGAGGAGATCACCAAAATCGAAACCTTTCTGAAATCAGCCAATTGACGATTAATCTTTAATTCATATACAATGAGAACTTTAGTAATTATTTTTTCAGTAATCGGGCTTATGTCCTTGAACGGTTGCAAACAATCAACCGATGTACAAACCTTGCTTCAAAACGAAGAAACCAGAAGCGAGATCCTTAAAGATCTGGTACAAAACCATGATTATTTGATGGAATTCATGGAACAGATGCAAGGGAGTGACCATGCCATGCAAATGATGCAGGGAAACAAAAAAATGATGGGCAACATGATGAAGGGACAAGGCATGCAAATGATGATGGGCGACAGCACCATGATGAACCAAATGATGGGCAACAGACAAATGATGCTTTCCATGATGAACGGAATGATGAAGGATGGCGAGATGATGGGCGAAATGATGCAAATGATGCATGACAAAGGGATGATGAGCGAGGAATGCATGCAATCCGGCATGAAAATGATGGGGGACAAAGGAATGGGGATGAACCATTAGACCATGGGTTCGATCGGCCATGCCGAACACTTTGAATTCTTGACAACTAAAACGGATATCTCATGAAAAATCACTGGATATGGATGGTCCTGGGATGTGGACTACCACTGTTGTTCATTTTTTTGGCGCCTTCAATCGGGATGGGCGATGGCGCTTCCCTTTTCATTTTCATCCTGGTCATGTTCGCCATCCACCTGTTCATACCGCACGGTTCGCATGGACATGGTGGAAATAGCCACACCCATGACAGGGAAAACGAACAGGGTTGATCGGAACAATAGCACCCATGGACACCAAGGAACGAAATATTTTAATACAACCTTAAATCAAGTATCATGCATTATTACGACGGACATTTTGGAGGTATGCACCTTATATGGTGGATTATCTGGATCATCTTTTTGGCTTGGATATTCTTTATCCCATCGGACATTCCCTATCAAAGGCACCAAGAGGATAGCCCACTGGAAATTTTAAAAAAAAGATTTGCGAAAGGCGAAATTTCCAAGGAGGAATTTGAGGAATCAAAAAAGGTTCTTCAAACTGACAATGAATCTAAAACAGAAAAACCATGAATCGATTTAATGTAAAAAAATTAGGCTTTGCCTTTGGTCTTACTGGGGCCATAATCTATTTGGGCTGTATGATCGTAATGGCAACGGCCGGCAAAGAGGGTACGATATCCTTTTTCAACAGTCTACTGCACGGATTGGACACCACCAGCATCATACGAATGGATGTGCCCCTGTCCGAGGCTTTTTTGGGGCTTGTACAGACCTTCATCATAGGTTGGCTCATCGGGGCGTGCATAGGTGGGCTTTACAATGCCCAGATCAAACATCGAAAATAGCCTTACGTTTCGAAGATCATGCAGTACGTTTGGTTCATATGGTCCCTTATCATCCTGGCACTCTGGGCACTCCTTTTTGTGTTGAAAAAAGGGTATAGGGAAGAAATGCTCAAGATGAGTCTTATCACCATGCCCTTTGGATTGACCGAGCCCCTGTTCGTGCCGGAATATTGGCTTCCCCCCTCTTTGTTCCAATTGGCCGAAAAAACGGGTTTTGACCTGGAAAGCTTGCTGTTTTCCTTTGCGATAGGTGGGATAGGCACCGTGCTCTACAATTTGATATTTGGAAGGGTCCTTTCCAAAATCCCTTTGATCGAGCGCCATCATAAAAGGCATAATCTGCACCTATATCTTCTTTTTGTGCCCGCATTGGTCTTTGTCCCCTTGGCGTTGTTCACAACACTTAATCCCATTTATTGTGGTGTTTTGGCCCTGCTTGCGGGTGGGTTGGCCACCCTTTATTGCAGGCCCGATCTAAAGGGAAAGGTCTGGGTGGGCGGCTTCCTGTTCACCTTGTTGTATTTTTTGTATTTCGGGAGCATACTTCCCTTCTACCCCCAATACGTCGATCTGTACTGGAACCTGGACAATCTTACCGGTATCCTTGTTTTCGGCATTCCCATGGAAGAGCTATGGTTCGCTTTCACTTTTGGAATGTACTGGTCCGGGTTGTACGAACACCTATTCTGGAGAAAACCCGTGAAATCCGAAACCCTATCCATTGACCCAAACCCTGATTGAACATGGACACAACAAATTGCGACACATCAAAGATAATCTGTCTACCAGAGCCGGGCATGCCCCGGATAGTGGTCATTGGCGGTGGTTTTGCGGGACTGGCCTTGGCAAAGGAATTGAAAAACAAGAAGGTTCAAGTGGTCCTATTGGACAAAAACAACTTTCATGCGTTTCAGCCTCTATTGTACCAAGTGGCAACGAGCGCCCTGGAACCGGACAGCATTGTTTTCCCATTCAGAAAGCAGTTCAATGGCTTCAAAAACCTAGTGTTCCGATTGGCGGAAGTATCAGAAATCCAACCTGTGTCCAATACGGTTGTGACCGACAAGGGGGCCGTTTCCTATGATTACCTGGTTTTGGCCACTGGGACAACGACCAACTTTTTTGGTATGGAAAGCGTTGCTAGGAACAGTTTGGGCATGAAGGGCATACGTGATGCCCTCAACATCCGGCATTTGATGCTTCAAAATCTGGAGCAGGCCGCCATTACCTGTGATGGGGAGGAACGCGATGCCCTCACCAATTTTGTCATCGTGGGCGGCGGTCCGGCCGGGGTTGAAATGGCAGGGGCCCTGGCTGAATTTCGTAGGTACATCCTGCCCAAGGACTATCCGGAGTACCCATCCTCCACCATGGAAATCTACTTAGTGGAAGCCCTTGACGAACTATTGGGCACCATGTCGGACAAGGCCTCCACCAAGACACTGGCCTATTTAAGGGAACTTGGGGTAAACGTACTGTTCAACGAATCGGTAAGTGGGTATGACGGTAGTGTGGTCACCACAAAAAGTGGAAAGGAGATCAAGGCAAAAAACCTCATATGGACCGCAGGGGTGCAGGGGCAGTTCCCCAAAGGCATTGCCCCTGATAAAGTGGTAAAGGGCAACCGTCTCAAGACCGATCCCCATTTACATGTTGAGGGGTATGGGAATATTTTTGCCATTGGGGACATAGCCGCCTTGATCGGGGAAACGACCCCCAAAGGGCATCCCCAAGTGGCGCAGGTAGCCATCCAACAAGGCAGGTACCTTGGGCGGTCCCTTTGGGCCACCCTTCATGGAAAACCAACAAAACCCTTTTCCTACAAAGACAAGGGATCATTGGCCACAGTGGGCAAGCGCAAGGCCGTCGCCGATTTGGGCAAATTCAGGTTTGGCGGGTATCCCGCCTGGCTATTGTGGTCCATCGTTCACCTTATGTCCATCAGTGGTTTTAGAAATAGAATCCTGGTCGGTTTGAACTGGGCCGCAAGTTATTTCACCTATGAAAAGGGCAACCGTTTGATCATAAGGAATTTTAGCCCTCGAGACCAAGGCCCACCTAAAAAATCCAGAACGGGAAACTTCGGGAACCATAAAGAAAAAGTCCAATGAAGCGGAAACCAATATCCTATGATGTGATCAAAGGGAGGCTGATTTTTGAAAGAAAGGCCTTCCATGGACCCTTCAGGGACAGCGTCCAATTTTTGAGCTATGTCCAATGGATATATCTGGACGACACGATCACAATTGCAGAACACATAAAACCCTATGAGCCATGAACAATATTCTAGTACCCACCGACTTTTCCAAAAACTGTGAAAAAGCAGCACAATTGGCCTTGGAAATGGCCAAGGCATACCAATCCGAGATCCATTTTTTGCACCTTATGAAAACACCCGTGGATTGGATAAAGCTGGATAAGGAAAAGGAAAAGCGCTATCCGGAGACCCTTAAACAAATCGGCAAGGCCAAAGCCGCCTTACGGGAGTTGGAAAAAACGGCCGAACGGAAGGGACTGAAGTGCCGGACCTTTCTTCAGTTTGATGCCGGACAAGCAGATATCCTGGAGCATTCGGGACATTTTCACCATGACTTCATCATTACCGGGAGCAGCGGTACCAAAGGAGTCGTCCGCGAATTGACGGGAAGCAATGTGGAACAAATTGTACGAAAGGCCCATGTCCCCGTTATCGTTGTAAAGGACGAAAAGGTACACTTTCCCTTTAAGAACATCGTGTTCGTTTCGGACTTTGAGGAAGATTGCAGCCAAGCCTTCGAGAAGGTCATCTCCATTGCCAAAAAATGCAATGCTCGGATACACCTCTTGCGCATCAATACCGAAACCGACCACAACAGTATCCGATTGGGCCTGTCCCCCATTGAAAATTTGCTGAAGAAATTCCCGGGATTGGAAAACTATGCGCTGGCGGTCTATAATGAACCTTCCGTCGAAACGGGGATCAATACCTTTGTTGCACAGCATCCCATCGATCTGATCGCCATGGTCACCCATGGCAAAACAGGGTTTTTAAGCCTGTTCCGAACCAGTATTGCCGAGGGCGTCACCAACCATGCGTCCTTGCCCGTAATGACCTTACACCTCTAAGCCATGGCCAAATCCGTTAACCTTATCAAACATTCGGGCGATGTAGTCCCGTTCGATCGTAAAAAACTGATCCATTCCTTACAACGTGCCCACGCAAGCGATGTACTCATACAACAAATTGTGGAGCAAGTCGAGCACCAGATCCAGGATGGCATGACCACAAAAAAAGTATATCAGCTGGCCTTTACAATGCTTCGGAAAAAGTCCCGTGTGAGTGCCTCCAGATACAAGCTCAAAAAAGCATTGATGGAATTGGGCCCCTCCGGTTTTCCCTTCGAGAAATTGGTCGGTGAACTCATGGGGCGCGAAGGATTCTCCACCCAGGTAGGTGTCATAGTAGCGGGCAATTGCGTACAGCACGAAGTGGATGTCATAGCCCAAAAGGAAAATGTACATTATATGATCGAATGCAAATACCACAGTGACCAAGGCCGGTTTTGCAATGTCAAGACCCCTTTGTATATCCATTCCCGCTTTCTGGATGTGGAAAAGCAATGGGTCCGCCAAAAGGGACATGGTGCCAAACTCCATAAAGGTGGGGTGTACACCAATACCCGGTTGACCACCGACGCCATCCAATATGGGAACTGTGTTGGATTGCTCCTGTGCAGTTGGGACCATCCGAACGGAAACGGACTCAAGGATAGAATAGACAGGGCGGGTCTTCATCCCTTGACCGCCTTGACGACCCTTACCAAAGGGGAAAAAACAAAATTACTGGATAAGGGCATCGTCCTTTGCAAGGACATCCACGAAAACCCAATGTTGTTGGATGACATTGGAATCTCCAGATCCCGGCAAAAAAACATCTTGAACGATTCAAGGGAATTATGTAAAACCCATAGTCATGGACTTAAATAAAACAAACATTCATTTTTTGGGGGCTTCCGGTACGGTCACCGGCTCAAAATATCTTTTGGATACAGGAGACAGAAAAATACTGGTGGATTGCGGACTGTTCCAGGGACTGAAGGAACTGCGCCTTAAAAACTGGGAATATCCATCCGTAACGGTTTCAGAAATCGATGTGGTATTGCTCACCCATGGCCATATGGACCATACGGGATATCTTCCCCGATTGGTGAAACAGGGATTCAATGGGTCCATTTATGGAACATATCCCACCTTGGACATCACAAAGATCATTTTAAACGACACTGCCAAAATACAAGAGCAGGAAGCCGAACGTGCGAATAAGGAGGGCTATTCGAAACACCGTCCTGCCCAACCTCTCTACGACCTAAAGGATGTGGAAAAGACCCTTCCGCATTTCAAGGGGGTTCCCCAATCCCAATGGATTACCCTATTCGATGACATCAGGGTCCGGTTCCAATACAACGGACACATCCTGGGAGCCACACATATCGACTTGGACATACGCGGAAAGCGCTTTGTTTTTTCAGGGGATATTGGAAGAACCAAGGACCTATTGCTTTACCCACCCCTAAAACCGAGAAAGGCCGATGTGCTTTTCATTGAATCGACCTATGGTGGAAGGTTCCATCCCGATGAGGCGGAAGCCCTCCCCTTGATCGAAAAATTGGTCCAGGACACCATAGCCAGGGGCGGTAGTCTTTTTATCCCCAGCTTCTCGGTAGAACGGGCCCAGCTCATGATGCTCATTTTTTGGAGGTTGCTGAAGGAGGGCAAAATCCCCAAGGTCCAAATGATCATGGACAGTCCGATGGGTACCGATGTATTGGAGCTTTTCCATCGTACAAGGGATTGGCACAAGTTGGAAGACCATGAATGTGATGAGATGTGTTCCCACTTCAACGTGGTAAGCAGCTATCGTGAAACCATGGAGCTGCGTATGGATTATAGCCCCAAAATCGTCATCGCGGGAAGCGGGATGCTAACCGGGGGGAGAATGCTCAACTATTTGGAGACCCAGGCCCCAAACCCGAACAATACCTTGCTTTTTGTAGGGTATCAGGCCGAGGGTACCCGGGGCAGAAAGCTGTTGGAAGGTGAAAAAGAACTAAAAGTATATGGAAAATGGGTGCCTTTCAACATGCAGGTCTTCGAGGTCGAAGGCCTATCGGCACATGCGGACCATGAGGAACTCCTGGGCTGGATGGACAGCATGGCCAATGCACCGGAACGGATATTCATCGTCCATGGGGAAAAGGATGGTGCCATCGCCCTACAAAGGGGCATCAAGGAAACCTATGGTTGGGAGGCCGAGATCCCACAATTATATCAAATCGAAGAAATCGCATAGACCATGGAACCCAATTCAAACACCTTAACATACAAGCACCTTGGCATATACACCCAAAATGAAAATGTGGTGTACATGCGGTATGATTGCCATGTCTGTAAATCGGAAGGATTCGAAGCCCTTGTCCGGATAAGGGTCTCCAAGGCACCCCGTTCCATTGTGGCAAGCCTGAACGTGGTAAGTTCGAACATGCTCTTACCCGGTGAGATCGGTCTGTCCGATGCTGCGGCCCAGAAACTGGACGTTTCCGAAAACGACCTGTTGCACGTCTCCCATTTGGAGCCCATTGCGTCCCTTGGCCATGTCAGGGCAAAGATCTACAACAACAAACTCGACCGTGAGGCCTATGGGCATATCATTTCGGATATCATTGCGGGGGACTATTCCAACATCCACCTGTCGGCCTTCATCACGGCCTGTGCCGGTGACCGTATGGACTTGGATGAGATCACCGACCTGACCAAGGTCATGATCACCTCGGGCAAAACCCTGGACTGGAACCAAAGGATCATCGTCGACAAGCATTGCATCGGTGGACTTCCCGGTAACCGGACGACTCCCTTGGTGGTGGCCATGGTCACCGCATATGGCCTTACGATGCCCAAAACATCCTCGCGGGCCATCACCTCCCCGGCAGGGACCGCGGACACCATGGAGGTCATGACCAACGTGACGCTTTCATCGGATGAAATAGAGCGGGTCGTAAACCAGGAAGGAGGCTGTTTTGTGTGGGGCGGGACAGCACAACTGAGCCCTGCGGACGATGTGCTCATCAAAATTGAAAAGGCCTTGGATATCGATAGTGAAGGGCAACTAATCGCCTCGGTCCTATCCAAAAAAGCAGCCGCAGGCTCCACCCATGTGGTCATAGACATTCCTGTGGGCGAGACTGCCAAGGTTCGAAGCATGGAGATGGCCCAAAAACTTCAGAGGGATATGGAGGCGGTCGGCTGGGCCGTTGGCCTCACGGTAAAGATTGTGATAACGGACGGTACCCAACCTGTGGGAAGAGGCATAGGACCATCCCTGGAGGCCATGGATGTGCTCAGTGTGTTGAAAAATGAGGCCATGGCCCCACAGGACCTTAAGGAACGTGCTGTTTTATTGGCAGGCGAACTGTTGGAACTTTCAGGAAAGGTGGTGTCAGGGGAAGGCAACAGAAGAGCACTTCAAGTATTGGAATCGGGAAAGGCCTACGATAAATTCATTTCCATTTGTGAAGCCCAGGGACGTTTCTCCCTCCCCGTCCCGGCACCCCATACCTTGGAGGTCAAAGCTGAAAGATCAGGTGTCCTACACCACATTGACAACAGAAAAATTGCCAAGCTCGCCAAGCTTTCAGGGGCGCCCCGGGCCAAATCCGCAGGGATTTCACTGTACGTCCGATTGGGGGACCGTATAACAAAGGGCCAAATCCTTTATACCCTGCATGCGGTAACAGAGGGTGAACTACGATATGCGCTGGACTATAAAAACGATCATGAAGACATCATAACCATCCTATAAAACTTAAACAACACCTATGGAAACCATTTTGTTCAGTCTACCCGGAAATGAAGAGCTCACTGCCCTTATGGCCAAGCAAATGAATGCCGAAGTGGGAAGGGCCATTTTGAGGAAATTCCCCGACGGGGAATCCTACACACGCATCCTTTCAAAGGTGGAAGGCAAGTGTGTTGTCCTGGTCTGTACCCTTCACGAACCGGATGAGAAACTGTTGCCCCTCTATTTTTTAAGCCACACCGCCAAGGCACTCGGGGCAAAGTGTACCTGTTTGGTGGCCCCCTATCTCGCCTATATGCGACAGGATACGATCTTTCAGGAAGGGGAAGGTGTGAGCGCTGCATTTTTCGGAAAGTTGGTTTCGGGCTTTGCCGATAGCATGGTCACGGTGGATCCCCACCTGCACAGGATCACCTCCTTGGGCAAGGTCTATACCATTCCCAACAAGGTCATCCCTGCTGCCGACAACATATCCAAGTGGATAACGGAACATATCAAAGATCCGGTATTGATCGGCCCCGATTCAGAAAGTGAGCAGTGGGTCTCGGAGGTCGCCAAGAATGCCGGTGCCCCATTTACCGTATTGCAAAAGATTCGCCATGGCGATCGGGAGGTGGAAGTTTCGGTCCCCGAAATAGATACCTACAGGGATGCCACCCCGATCTTGGTGGATGATATCATATCCACGGCACGAACCATGATCGAGACTGTCGGCCATCTTAAAAATGCGGGCATGAAACCACCTGTTTGTATCGGGGTCCACGCGGTATTCTCGGGCAATGCCTATCGTGACCTATTGGCCGCCGGGGTCGGGAATGTGGTGACCTGCAATACCATCCCCCACCCATCGAATGCCATCGATTTGAGTGGTATATTGGCAAGTGAAGTACAAAAAATGATGCATCACTTATGAAAAAACAAGGTTTTTTGTTATTGTTCCCATTCCTGATGTTCGCTCTCACCGCGAACGGACAGACGGACATGCTCATAGGCCAAATTTCAGGCCGATCCATCGTACGGGAAAATTTTGATGGCCAAGGAACATTGCTCAACAAACAAACGTTCAAAGTCGGCGAGATCATGGAGAAAAATGGCAATTATGCCATTAATGTGGTCGCACAAATGTTCGATAGGGACAACAAACCGACCGACACCTACTCCACCCTCTATAGCTGCAAGCCCGATCAGGCCAGTATGATGGTCATGGCCTTCCCGTTTTCCGACCCAGGTTCAAAGGAGACCGAGATCAACGCCTCATCCACGGGATTCAAGGGGCTGTATGACTTGGATCACCTTAGGGACATTGAGATGAAGTTGACCTTTGATTCGGGCCTTTTGAACTTTTTTGGATCCAAGAGCCTGATACGGATCTACGGGAGGACTTGGGACAACGGGCAAAATGAACTTGATTCAAAAATCGAGATCAAGGCCTATGCCCTGGGCATACGGATAAAACAACTCCACTATACCGTCAAGGAGGAATTGAACGAGGACGGTTTATTGAAATTTCAGAAATTTACCGAAGAGGACCAAAGTTATTTCACGATGACCTATAATTGAAAGCCCATGAAAAATTACGATACCCTTTCAGAAGCCATATCCGATTTACAGGCAAAGGGCTATACCTATGATTTTAACCTCAAGCCCCATTGCCTGGAATGCGCTTCCCTTAAAATCGAAATTCGACCGGAGGACTTTAAGGTCGACCAGACCCATCGTTTTGAGGGGATGAGCAGCACCGATGACAACAGCGTGCTGTACGCCATATCCTCCAAGGATGGCATCAGGGGCATCCTGGTGGATGCCTATGGCGTCTATGCCGAAAACATTTCTGAAAAAATGAGAAAAAAATTACGATAACCCAAAAAAAGGACCAATCATGGAAA
This sequence comes from Flagellimonas profundi, assembly GCF_017313275.1. GTDB lineage: Bacteria > Bacteroidota > Bacteroidia > Flavobacteriales > Flavobacteriaceae > Flagellimonas > Flagellimonas profundi. The sequence continues at coordinate 1,608,816 of NZ_JAFLNM010000001.1, forward strand.
AGCACCAACACCACGACCATTCACAGATGAACCACGATAAGACCGACCACTCCAAAATGGACCATGGTCCCGGGGACCATTCGGGGCACAACCCCGCACATGGCCAAATGGGCCACGACCACCACAAAATGATGATCGCCGACTTTCGAAAGCGATTTTGGACAACACTAGTACTCACCATACCCATTTTGTTCCTATCACCCATGATCCAGGATTTTTTTGGGTATGAATTCCTGCTTCCCGGTAACCCTTACTTTCTTTTCGGGCTTTCCACCATTGTATATTTCTATGGGGGATGGCCTTTTTTGAAAGGTTTTTGGTCAGAAATAAAACAGGGGGCACCGGGAATGATGACCTTGATCTCCATGGCCATTTCCGTAGCCTATTTCTATAGTACGGCCACCGTATTCGGACTGAAGGGCCAAGACTTTTTCTGGGAGCTGTCCACCCTTATCGCCATCATGCTGCTCGGGCATTGGATAGAGATGAAGAGTGTCCTTGGTGCCTCAAAAGCCTTACAGTTGTTGGTCAGCATGATGCCCGCCGATGCACACCGTGTCAAAGGGGAAACCATAGAGGACATACCGTTGGAAGCGGTATTGAAAGATGACATCATACTGGTCAAGCCGGGGGAAAAGGTCCCAGCCGACGGTACCATCGTCGAAGGCAGCAGTTACCTGAACGAATCCATGCTCACGGGGGAATCGAAACCTGTAAAGAAAGAGGAAAAGGACAAGGTGATCGGCGGTTCCGTCAATGGCAACAGTACCTTAAAGGTCAAAGTGGAGCACACGGGCAAGGATAGTTACCTCAACAAAGTAATCACGATGGTGGAAGAGGCCCAAAAGACCAAGTCCAAAATGCAGAACCTTTCCGATAGGGCCGCCAAATGGTTGACCTATATCGCCTTGGCCATTGGTTTTGGGACCCTGGCGGTATGGTTGGCCCTGGGTTTCCCCTTTGTCTATGCCCTGGAACGCATGGTGACCGTTATGGTCATTGCCTGTCCCCATGCCCTGGGTCTTGCCATCCCTTTGGTGGTGGCCATTTCCACCGCGGTATCCGCCCAAAACGGCCTATTGATCCGCAACAGGACCGCCTTTGAGGAATCCCGGAAGATATCGGCCTTGTTATTTGATAAAACGGGGACCCTGACCAAAGGTGATTTTGGCGTTACCCGAATCCAATCGGTCGATGACAACTATTCCCAGGATGAAGTCCTTCGCCTGGCAAGTGCCTTGGAACAAAGCTCGGAACACCCCATTGCCGTGGGTATCATCAAAAGGGCCCAAGAGGAAAAGGTCACCATTCCCAATCCCTTGAACTTTCATGCGATCACTGGAAAAGGGGTCGAGGCAACCGTGGAGGACAAACCGGTAAAAGTGGTCAGTCCCGGTTTTTTAAGGGACAACAACATTCTCATTCCCAAAGACGCCTATAGCGATGCCGCCGAAACCGTGGTATTTGTGTTGATCGAGGAAAAACTGGCCGGATACATTGCACTGGCCGATGAGATACGATCGGAATCCCAAGAGGCCATCCAGGTATTCAAGAAGAACGACATCAAGGTATTGATGGCCACTGGGGACAATGAAAAAACGGCCAGGGCCGTTAGCGAAAAACTCGGTTTGGATGGCTATTATGCCGAAGTGTTGCCCCACCAAAAAGTGGAAATAGTGGAAGAACTCCAACGTAAGGGCGAGTTCGTGGCCATGACCGGGGACGGTGTGAACGATGCCCCGGCCCTTGCAAAGGCCAATGTGGGCATTGCCGTTGGTTCCGGTACGGACGTTGCGGCGGAAACCGCCGACATCATCTTGGTCAACAGTAACCCCAAGGATATTGCCAATCTCATCCTGTTCGGCAAGGCCACCTACAACAAAATGATCCAGAACCTGATTTGGGCAACGGCCTACAATGTAGTCGCCATTCCGTTGGCCGCCGGTGTACTGTATTCCTCAGGGTTTGTCATGGGCCCTGCCGTTGGTGCGGTGTTCATGAGCCTGAGCACCATCATTGTGGCCATCAATGCGCAGCTGTTAAGACGTAAGATAGGAAGGTAATCGAAGGATGATAGGCAATTAGAGCAATTTAGTACATATTAGGGCATCCCCATTTTCAGTGATTCCGAAACCCTGTTAGGCCACTTCAAGGAAAAGGTGGGGCTCTTGCATATCCGCACTCGAATCATCACTCGACTGATGGATTATGTCTAAAAACTTCATTCTTAAGAAATAAATCCAATAACTTTAAACTTTACCTTTAATCAACAAATCATCATAATTTAAAATGATCAAAACGCTTTTTACAGAATTCAGGACATTGACGTTGATTGTAATTATCATACTTCTCACGATTACAATTGCTTTGGCCTTTAACTGGTTCCTAAACCGTTTTATCAAAAAATCCTTGCTGAACCATCACAAGGATTTGACCGGGTTTCTCTTCATCAAACATATTTCTACTGCACTGATCTATGTGGTGGGCATTGCATGTGCCTTGGTACAGATTCCTGAATTCAAAATTGTCGGTCATTCCCTTTTGGCAGGTGCCGGTGTTGTTTCCCTGATTGCCGGTCTGGCATCCCAACAGGCACTGAGCAATATCATGAGCGGCATCTTGATTGTCATCTTTAAACCTTTCCGTGTGAATGACAAGATTACCATCCGTGAAAGTTTTACTGGAATTGTTGAAGACATAAATTTACGCCAAGTCGTGATTCGTGACTTTGAGAACAATAGGATCATAGTCCCCAATTCAGTGATAAGTTCCGATTTGATCATCAACGCCCATTTGGGGGATACCAAGTGTTGCAAAATGATTGACATTGGTATAGGCTATTCCTCGAATGTGGAACAAGCCTTGGATATCATGAAGGAAGAAGTAGCGAAACACCCACTGCATATCGATCCCAGAAACAAGGAGGATTTGGAGAACAAAGTTCCTCCTGTGATTGCCAGGGTAACGGCCCTTAACGATTCATCCGTAAACCTACGGGTATGGGCCTGGGCGGCCAACTCAGCGGATGCCTTTGTCCTTCAATGCGACCTTTTACAGAATATCAAGAAAAGGTTTGATGATGCAGGTATCGAAATCCCATTCCCCCAACGCACCGTTACATTCCCCAATACCATGGACAAAAATGAAATCTAATGGAAATCAAGAACACCAACCACGTCTATAAAAACAATTTAAAACCATCGGAACGTTTCGCCATATGGATCACGGATCGGATCGGAACCATCGGTTTTTTTATTCTTATCCTAACATGGACCATATTTTGGCTAGGATGGAACATGTTCGCGCCCGTTCATTTACGTTTCGACCCCTACCCCGCTTTTGTACTTTGGTTGTTCATTTCCAACATGATCCAGATATTTCTGATGCCCTTGTTGATGGTGGGGCAAAACCTTCAGGCCAAAAGAGCGGAGATAAGGGCTGAAAATGACTATAACGTCAACATCAAGGCGGAAAAGGAAATAGCGCTTTTGATGCAAGAAATCAAGGAATTGAAAAAAATGCTTTCGGAAAAATCATCAAAGTAAACCCTACCTGTTTTCTTCAAGGATTTCCATAAGCTTTGGTATTTTCTTCAAGGTGGACTCGTAACCGATTTCAAAAAGTGTTTTGGATTCCTTGATGTCAAACATATTGAACCGATAGCTGTCCTCAATTTCCAAGGCCAAATCGCATTGCTTGAGACGCGGATAGACCGTGTTCCAAATGGCCAATTGAAAACAACGTGAGCCAACATTCCGTCTTCCCTGGATATCATATCGTTCCTCATGGGGACAGACACTGGAACCGATAACAGTATCACAGCTGGCCATCAGGGGCTCAATGGGTAAATTGTTCAACAACCCTCCATCTACATAGGTGTTTCCATTGAGAACAATGGGTTTAAATAGTAGCGGAAGGGCACAAGAGGCCATCAAGGGAATAATAAAGTTACCTTCCGAGGCAATTTCAAACTTCCCTGAATTGATATTGGACACACAGACATGAAGTCCGTTCTTGGGATTCTGGTGCCCAGTCACATGGATATGGGCTTCGAGAAACTTCTTCAAAAAGGTAAGCTCGGTAACTCCCTTATTGAAGATTCCCAATTTAAAGATATTTAAAAACTCTTTTTCGTGTGAAAGGTCAAGAATCTCCATCGGGGTATATCCAAAACAGTACAATGCCGCGATGATACTTCCTGCACTGGAACCGGAAACATGTTCCAGAAATATCCCGTGCTCGTTAAGGGCCTGAAGGACCCCTATGTGGGCTACTGCCCTGGCACCACCTCCGGACAAAGCAATTCCAATCAATCGCATTCTTTATTGTTTCTACGTTTTCAACAATTTAAGCATTATTGGAAGTACCACCAATAACAATGGCAATGCGAAGACCAACCCTCCGATGACGGCAATAGCCAAAGGTTGGTGCAACTGGGCCCCTGCTCCAATACCCAGGGCCAAGGGAATCAAGGCCATGATTGCCGCAGTGGCTGTCATTAACTTGGGCCGCAATCGTTGGGCTATGGAATATTCGATCTTTTGAAGATGTGATAACGAAACATCACATTCTTGGTACTGTCGATAGGTAAAAATGGCATTCTCCCCGATAATCCCGACTATCATAATGATACCAGTGTAACTCCCTACGTTCAAAGGTGTTCCTGTCAATAATAGACTCAACAGACAACCTGCAACCCCTAAAATGGCAATGAATATGATGGCAAGAGCAATCTTGATCCTTCTGAACAGAAACAATATGACGGTAAAGACCAACAGTACCGCGGCAATCAAAATGAGCATCAATTCCTTAAAAGCCTGTTGTTGTTGCTGGTATTCCCCTCCATATTCAATATGATACCCCGGGGGAAGGCTGATCTTCGTGGACAGATTGTTTCGGATATCGGTCAAGGTCGACCCCAGGTCCCTGTTGTTCAAGCGAGCCGTAACGACTCCCATGGATTTTTGGTTTTCCCGATTGATCTCTGCCACTCCCTTCCCTATTTCAATTTTAGCCACCTTTTGTAGGGGTACAATATCCCCACTGGGCAATTGCAGGGTCATTTGTTGGATATCGGAAACCGAATTGGTGTTGGTGCCGGGAAATACCAACCGGATGTTCACTACCTGCTCCCTTTCAATGATACTACTGATGACCACCCCTTGGATCTGGGTTTCCAGTTGCGTTTGAAAGTCGGACGGCGTCAATCCCAGTTGTGCCAAAATGGGAACGTTGGGCTGAATGAGCACCTCGGGGCCCGCCACAATGATTCCGTCGCTCACATCGGCCGTACCATTTACCTGCTCCACCAATGTTGCGATTTGCCTGGAAAAATCCTCCAATTTTCCGATGTCGTCACCGAATACTTTAATCTCAATAGGTTGTACAGAACTCATAAGATCTCCCAACATATCACCGATCACCTGACCAAAATCTACCGTCAGCGGTGGCACCGCCGCTTCAATTCGTCCCCTGATCTCATCGGAGACCTCGGTTGTAGTCTTTTTCCGTTTATCCTTTAGTTTTATTAGATAATCCCCTCGGTTCTGTTCGGTTATAAAAAATCCCATTTGCGTACCCAAGCGTGCCGAATAGGCCTCCACTTCCGGTTGCCCGTCCAAAATCCGGTTGACCACCTGTAACATCCGATCGGTCTCCTCCAAAGTGGTCCCCGCAGGACTGTAATAGTCCAAAACAATGCTGCCTTCATCCATTTCCGGCAAAAATCCGGATGCCAATTTCGAGGGAACCAGCCAAATGATGGCCAAACATCCGAGGGCAAAAAGAACCCCAATCATTGGTCTGGTCAGAACCGTATGGATCCATTGGGTATTTGTATGAAGTTTTTTTGTGATTTTCTTTTTCGAGGCAAACAGCATCGAAAGCACCGGCACCACAAGCCATGTCACCAAAAAGGAACAGGCCAACGCAATGATCATACTAAACGCCATCACCTTGAAATAGGCCCCTGCCACCCCTGTCATCAACACAAAGGGAATAAAAATCACCAATGTGCTCAAGGACGACCCTACCATGGCCGGAAATAAATGGGCAATGGCCTCCTTGGACCACCATGCAGCGTTCTGGTCCGGATGCTCCTCTTTGATCTTATGCACCTGTTCCACGATGATGACCACATCGTCTATCATCAGGCCAATGGCAGCGGCAATGGCACCAAGGGTCATGATATTGAAAGTGTATCCAATGGCATCCAAAACAATAAGGGTCAAGGAAAGGGAAAGGGGAATGGTAAAAAGTACCACCATACTGGCCGAAAAAGACCGTAGGAACAGGATGACCACCAATAGGGCCAGTACCAGACCTATCCAAAGTACATCCTTGATACTGCTGATACTGGTATTGACAAAATCCGCTTGCTTGTAATAGGGTAAGAGTTTTACACCCTTTGGGAGAATGGACTCCAGTTCCCTTACCTTTTTTTCAATAGTGTTGTTGACCTCCACAAGATTGGAATTGGGCTGTTTGATGACAGCGATCAGGGGAACATTTTTACCATTGGCCAGGATCTTGGTATAGGATTTGGCCTCGGTCACTTTGACCTCGGCAATATCCTTCAACCGGATCAATCGATTTGGGGAGTTGATGATGACCAGGTTGCGAAGATCATCCAGATCATCGATGGCATTGTCGGTCAAGGTAAGATACAACCGATTATAGTCCGAGGCATATCCATTGGATTGCAAAATATTGGAATTGACCACGGCACTGGTAACCGCAGCAATCGAAATACCAAGGGTATGGATGACATAGGGTTTCAATTCAATTTGGTATTCCTTGTCCTTGCCCCCTATCACCGCAATGTCCGACACCCCCGGCGTTGCGGCCAAATAGGGCTTTATCTGATATTTCGCTATTTTCTTCAAATCCACTTGGGAGAGCCCCTCCCCTTCCAGGGAATACCCCATTACTGGCAGAATGGAGGGGTTCATTTTCTCTACGGATGTGGTCGTATTGGGCAAAATATCCCCTTGGGACTGGTTGATAAAGGATTCAATCTGCGATTTGGCCGTATTGATATCGGTACTCCAATCCAAAAAGACAGAAATCTCACAACTGCCCCTTGAGGTGGTACTACGGATATATTGTAACCCTTCCGTTCTTCGGATGATATTTTCCAAAGGAATGGTCACCGTGGTCATCATTTTGTCCACAGGTTGCTGACCGGCATCCGCGATCACTTTGATCTTCGGAAAGGTGATGTCAGGAAACAGTCCCGTCTTCAGTCCCCGATAGGAAAAAACACCCCCGATCAATAACATCAGGGCTATGGCCAAAAGTGGATATTTGTATTTGGAGTAGGATAGCTTCATTATTTTTCGATACTGACTTTGGTGGAATCCTGCATTTGATAACTGCCTTCGGTCACCACCTTGTCATGGATTCCTAGGTTTTTTGATATGACCTCGATCAAGGAATCGTTTTTGAGGCCGGTCTCGACATCTTGTCTGACCGCCAGGGTGTCACCCAAGACCCTCATGACCCAAAAATCGGTCAACAATTCATTGGATTGAAGGGCGGAGTGTGGTATGGTCATGGCATTCTTTTTTTCCTTGTAGACCGTCTTGACCTGCACGTTCAGATTTTCGGGGAGTTCCTGCCCTGGGAGTTCGATCAAAAATTGTTGGGATTGGGGAATAGGGTCGATCACTGGAAGGATGGCCGATATTTTGGCCTGGATGACCGTTCCGTTCTGCAGCATGATCTCGCAAAGGGTCCCGATATCGATATGATCCCCATATTCATAGGGCACGTTGACTTGGACCACGAGGGAACTTGGTTCTGAAATTATGGCCAGCACATCCCCTTCCGCCACATAATCATTACGCTGCACATTGAGTTGGGCTATGACCCCAGTACCATTACTGATGACTGAAATAGGCCCTGAAAGCTTGGCCAAGGTACTATCTATCTTTACGGCTTCGGCCAGCGCATCCTGTTCCTTGGTCCTGACCGTGGCAAAGGTCTGTCCGGCACGGATATGGGATCCCAATTTATGGGGCAACCAAGAGACATATCCCGTAACATTGGAACGCACGTTCTCCTTTTTCTGGTACAGGGTCACTCCATTGAAGGTGATATATTCCTTGATGTCACCTTGTTGAACCGCAGCGGTCTTTACCTGAATGGGCACTTCCGATGTGGTTGTGGTTTGGGGGTCGCCCTTACAGGACCCTACGGAGGTCAAGACCCATATGCAAAGAAAGGTGTACCCTAATTTTTTCATCATATCACCAGTTTGTATAGTTATATTGGTTACGCAACAACCAGAGGTTGGTCTGAGCCTGCAGTTTGGCATAGGCCGTCAATTTATAGGTTTGGACCAGGTTCAAATAATCGATTACGGAAGCAAGTCCCTGAACCATTTTTTGTTTATAGATTTCCAGTATGTTCGACTGCAGTTGCAGTTGTTGTTCCATCTGTTTCAAATATGCCGTTTGTCCCTCCATCTGCATCTGAAGGCTTTCAAGGGTATTTTGGGCCTGGGTCTCATTGTACTTCTTGTAATAATCCAGGTTGTCCAATTTCAGTTTATTTTGGAGCTCATTATATTTTTTCTGGTGACCATCGTAAATCGGTATGGTCAACCGGAGCCCTGCACTGAGTCCGAACCTACGTTGAAGGTTGTTCAGGTCCACTGCATTCAATCCAGAGTTGCCGTACACTGAAACCTGTGGCCGGTATTGGTTCTCAAATACATTTTGATCGGCGGATATCTGAAGGCTATCCAGGGCAAATCTTTTTTCGAAGAGCAAGGTGTCCTTTTGGGACGTTGTTTCAATTTGGGGTTCGGCCAAGGGATCGAAGTTTGTAAGGGATACCCCTGACAAGTTTCCCATTTGGGTATAAAGGTTCTTGAAGTTGATATCGATCTGATCCAATTCCAATTGTTTCGTCCCTATATCCGATTGGATGGCCAAATAATCACTTTCGGCCAAAATGCCCCGCTTTACCAACAACTCCATGACCTTTAACCGATTATTGAGATCTTCAATGATACCAAGGGTAAAGTCCTTTTGGAGTTGCAATTGGTAAGTGAAGATATAGAGGTCCGTGATGTTCTTGACCAGATTTCTGGTCATTTCCTCCTGTCCCAAGGCCAGGGACGCATTGTACAATTGGTTTTGGAGCAACAGATTGTCCACAATCGTCTTATTAAAAATGTTTTTGGTAATGTTCACTTGTGCAGAATAGAGTCCCCCATTGGTAATGCCCACATCATACCCCAGGGCATTGACGGAAGGGTTTGTGGTCACATCCAAAAACTTGCCATTACTGTTGAAATAAGGTGCCACCAAAACTTCGGAGGTGGCATTGATCTGAAAGGCATTGTTCCGTGCCCTGATGATTTCGTTCTGCAGTTCCCCTACATTTTGAAGGTTGGCATTTTCCAAAAGTCCAGGGGCATTTTCTTCGGCATTGGTCACAAAGAATCCAAGGGATCTTTCCTGTGCACAGCTGTGATGTACCAATCCGAACAAAACCACCATACACACAAAATACCTCATTACCAAACCATTACTGTTTTTCAAATATATCATTCTATTTCAAAATCCATGGATAATCACAAATCGAGAAAAGCCCGATCCAAGTTGTCTTCCCTTTTAGAACTTATAGACCACCCCAAGGGCATAGGAACCGTCCCCACTTTGGAAGCTCACATCAAAATGTTCCTTCATGTAGGGGGTGGTAAACAGATAGGTCGAGGCAATTCCTGTCAAGGCCCCGCCCAAAATATCCCATCCATCGTGTCTATCGTTCACCCCCTCGATCCTACTGTAGGCAACGTAGGCGGCTACGGCATAGGCAGGGATTCCATATTTCCAACCGTACCTCCGTTGTAAAAAGGAAGCACCCTGAAAAGCAAAGGAGGTATGCCCTGACGGAAAAGCATGCCCATCGAGCCTACCTTCGGGCCTAGGTTTATTGATGGCATATTTCAAGATCCATGTGGCCGTCAAATTGGCGGTTGCCGACTTTCCCAATTGCCAAAACCCTTCCTTGTCCCCTTTGGCCAAAACGGTGATCAACGAAAAGGCCGTTGGGGCGAATTGTGCATAATCCCCGATCTTTTCAATGGAAGTTTCCATTGCAATCTCTTCTGCAACTTCCGATTGTTGCCCCTGCAAGTTGTTCAGGGCCAACAAAAAACACAATAAAATGGCATACTTTACCATGACGTATCAATTTTATGGTTCATTTATAATTTCCGTATCAAGTCGGCCCCGTAAAGTGGCCAGGTGTTGCTGTTTTACTGGTTCAAGCTCCCTTTGTCCAAAGGCGGTGAAATACCGGTGTTCCTCCAAGAAGGAAATATTGAGCAAGACCCAATCGCGTTCGGTATAGGACCACCCATGAAAATGCTGCCACTCTTCCCGTAACAACGCGTTCTTTGAAAAAAAGGATACGGTTCCCAAATGGAACAGATCGGCGTCACAAAGGATCTTTTCCAATAAGGTATTGGGGGATTGTGGCATTCTAGTGGCCATGATACAGGCCTGTACCGTTTGTAATGTTTCTTTTGGATACTTCCATGGTTCCAGGAACTTTGTTGCCATGGCATTGCTTTGGGCCTCATGCCCCTCAAAACCGGATGCATTTCCCACATCATGGAACAAGGCTGCCAATAGCGCCGGCTCCAATGCCTTTTCCGATAGCCCTTCATCCCTCCCGATCACCCGGACATGGTCAAACACTTCCAAGGTATGTTGCGCATTGTGGAACGGTAGTGACCCACATCGGCCTCCTTTCAAGAATGACACGCAGAATTGCCTGGCCAAGGAAAGGATATCTCCTGAGTTATGGGTTCGATCCTGATGTTTCATCCCTTTTTCCAAGGCTTTGCTTTGGTTCTATAAAAAGTCCGCATCATCTAAAAGGTATAATTAAATCCAATGACGACCCCTTGTCCATCGCTTGAAAAAGTGAGCTCCATGCGATCTTCCTTATAGGGCCTTGTGAACAGATAGGAACTTCCGATGCCCACCACGGCTCCCGCAAGGACATCCCAACCATCGTGTTTGTGGGCCTGGATACGGCTATAGCCCGTGAATGCCGCCAAGGCATAGGCAGGCGCCCCGAATTTCCAACCGTAACGTTTTTGTAAAAAGGCGGCACTTTGAAAGGTCGTGGAGGTATGGGCAGATGGAAAGGCACGGTATCCATTATCATAGGGCCTTGGTTTGTTGATGGCGTATTTCATCCCAAGGGTCACGGCTTGGTTCAACGCAAACCCTTTGGCAAACTGCCAACTCCCCTCCTGGTCCCCGATGAGCAGTGTCCCGGTAAGACTGGCCATCGGAAGGGAAACCAGCAATACATCCCCTGCAGTTTGTAGTGTCTTGTCCTGGGCATGGGTGTCCCAAACCGTACAGGCCAAAAGCAGAAACAACCCTATGGTCGATATGCTTTTCTTGATTCCAATGGCTCCAAAAAACCGTACTTCCATGATGGTATACTTCGTTTGTGGTATGGGGATAAAAGATCCTCCCCTAACATTATGGAACGAAAGTAGTACTGAAATCTAAAGACAATTTTAAGTTGCGTCCGAAGTACTATCCATCATCCTTTTGTTCTGGGCACAATTACGGTCAAGGCTTTCTTTTCAATACCGATGGAAATCGTATTGTCCTCCATGGGATGGAACTCCCCATCTATCTGGGAATCGAAATGGGCACCGGGCAGTCCTGATAGATCAAGGCCTGTGGTTTGAAAATGTGTTGCTTCCTTGAGTAAATGCGGCTTGTTCATCAAGAGCAGAACACCCAATACCAACATTTTGAACCTGTTGATCTTGGTAATGACCAATACATCCAAAAGCCCATCCTGTAAAGATGCCTGTGGCGTAAGGCTCAGGTGATACCCCATCACATTGGTATTGGAAACAAACACCAGAAAGGGGTTTGTCCTCCATTGCTTCCCATTGGCCTTGATCCCGATTTCTTGGGGTTTCTTCAATTCCTTAAAGGAAGTCATACATGCCCCCAGATATCCGGATAAAGTGCGCCTATTGGAAGATTCATAATTCTTGATGACACTGGCATCAAAACCTACCCCGGTGTTACTGAAAAAATAGCAATCGTTCATCCGCCCAGCATCAATGCGGATAGTATGTACATTCCGCAAAAGTCCCAGGGCCTCACGCAGGTTTTTGGGGATATGGAGGTTGGAGGCCAAGCCATTTCCGGAGCCAAACGGGATGATGCCCAAGGGGATGCCGGTACCCACGAGACAGGAGGCCACTTCATTGATGGTACCGTCCCCGCCACAGGCCACGATGATATCCGCACCCTCAGCTACCGATTCATTGGTCAGACTGGTGGCATGGGTCTTGTATTGGGAATATTTTACGGTCAACCTATGAAAGCTCTTGATAAAAAACTGATCTAAATAGGCCTCATTGAGCACCCTTTCCCCCTTGCCCGCAATGGGATTGACAATAAAATGAATTCTCTGATGCCCCATCAATACCGAAGTTTAAGTCCTCCGCTGGAATAGAGAAAATCAGCCACCTGGTACCACGAAATGGCCTCATCGAGAAAAGCCCGGTCCGTGGGGATACTTTTCAGACTGTTGTCGGAAGGATCCCAATCATAGAAATTGGCATTCTTTTGATCTCCAAGCACCATGACCTGGTTCCCTTTCAACAACCCCAACTTTCTGTAGTTACCGATGAAGGCCCTTTCTTCTTCTGGTGTCATCTGTAATACATCCTTTCCAAAAAGGTTGGAGGTATAGTCCCAACCCAATAAGCCGAACAGGGTCGGAAACATATCGATCTGTGAACAGAGGTTATTGATCTTTCCTGTATTTTTTTGGGGCAGGTTATAGATCAGAGCAGGTATCTGGTAATTCTGCACATCCAATTCCCACCGGCCGGCACTACTGGCACAATGATCGGCCATGATCAAAAAGACCGTATTGGCAAACCATGGTTTCCCCTTGGCCTTGCGAAGGAACTCCCCGATGGCATAATCCGTATATTTTACCGCCCCGTTCCGTCCCGTTCCTGAGGGAATGTCTATTTTGCCCTCGGGATAGGTATAGGGTTTGTGATTGGAAGTGGTCATCACAAAATCAAAAAAAGGCTGCCCTGCACCGTAGGCCCGGTCCGCTTCTTTCAAAACTTTATTGTAGATGTCCTCATCACAAACACCCCATGCATTTTCAAAGGTGACCTCGTCATCATCGATATTCGTCCTTTTGGTCAGGATGCTCTTATCCATTAGAAATCCACGGCCACGGTCCACAATGTTGAAACCATTGCCCCCAAAAAAGGAGTTCATATTATCAAAATAACCGTCCCCTCCATAAAAAAAGTTCCGTTCATACCCTTTTTGTTCGAACACCTCCCCGATGGTGAACAGCCCTGCATTGTCCACCCGTTTGACAATACTTCTCCCCGGTGTGGGGGGAATGCTCAAGGTGATGGCCTCCATGCCCCTTACGGTGCGTGTACCCGTGGCATACAGTTGGGTAAAGAAGAGGCTTTCCCCTGCCAAGGAATCCAGATTTGGGGTCAGATCCAGTTCGTTCCCGAACGATTTCAGGAACTTTCCACTAAGGCTTTCCACACAGATAAAGACCACATTGGGCCTGACGTCCAACACAATACTGTCCGTGGGTGTTACGGTCCGAAGGATTTCATCCGCATCAGGGTGAACAAAAGTTGTCCCATCCATGGCCAGTTCACTTTTCACACGGGCAAAGGCCTCTTTATTCTCAACGGTCATATAGAAATCCGGGAACGAAAGTTCATTGTTCCGAAAGGCAGCAAAAAAGGAATAGATGCCCGCTTTGGAAATTTCGTTGTTATAGCGATTGCTTGACCATTCCGCCTGTTCATTGGTCAATAAAAATACCGAGAGCACCATGACCAACAGCCATGGTACAGCGGATAAGGACCGTTGTGCGAAATGGGTGCCGGTGGAAAAGGTCCTTTGAAAGACCCCAAACCTGAACAACAACCAAAAGGTCACCGCCACCAGTCCCAGAAGGGTCCCGATCAACAAGGGCAAGGGGTAGGATTCATTGATGTTCTGCACGACCTCATAGGTATAGATCAAATAATCCACTGCTATAAAATTGTACCTTCTATGGAACTCATCCCAAAAGGTAAATTCCCCCAGAAACGAAAAATATAGGATAAAGATGCCCAAAAAGAACCCAAAGAAGGTCAGGACGCGATCCAAGAGGGAACCGGACCATTTGGAGGGCACCAACACAAGATAGACCAAATAGGGGATCACAAAAAAGGATAGTGTCGCCAAGTCGAACACAAAACCGACCACAAACGTCCAAACAAGGGACAAGGGACCGGTATCGGTCTCCTGAAAATCCCAAACCAACAATATGCCCCGAACCACAAGGGAAATGGACAAAAAAATAAGAACGAAAGCCCTCAACAATGCATACCGGGCCGGAAAGATTTTGGTCAACATGGTACTTTTTGAAAATCGAAGGTAGGATCCAATTCTTAAGGAAACTTAAAGTTATCCCCTTGTAAAATCGAGATCAGTCCCCGACCAAAATCCTAGAAGTAAAGCGATAGTCATCGGAGGGAATGATCTGGCTGTGGCCATCCTCAAAAAAATCGACCCCAAAAAGGCTTCCGTGATCCACAAGTTCAAAGATGTACTCTGCCGAATTTCCCCGGTTCCGCTCATAGACCTCGTATACGTCACCTTCAGGATAGGCCTTTTTGACCCTATCCATCAGCTGCTTGGGAACTTCCTCCCCATGCAGCTCCAGCTCAAAATATTCCAACAGGCCATCCAAGGTATAGCTCGCGGTCATATAGTCGAATTTTTCCATATAGAAATTTACCTGCCAATGGCCATCAGGAGTATAACGCCATTCGATATCCCTTGCGTTCAAGAACTTGGAGGTAAAGGCCCTATCGATGGTATCAGGTACTTTTCTGGTACAGGCCACTGCCAGCAGCAGCAAACATCCCAGAAGCCTTCCCGAACTCAAATTCACTTGGTCAAGCCAACGCTTACCTCTTGCCCCTGTAATCCATAAAATCCTCATTCCTTACTTTTTATAAAATTTAATCTTCCACTCCATGGTCTTCAACGTATTTTAGGAAAACCGACAGTACCCATGGGATTCCACTAGTTGAAAAAGGTCGGGAAGCATGAACTCCCGACCTCCATCAAAAACCAACTCAAACTCAAACCTAAACTTTAGTCTTTATCCTTTTCCCCTTCTTCATCGACGACCTGTTTATGGATCAATTTTCCATGGACATCGATACTTACTTCCAGTTCTTGTTCGCCTTTTTCCACTTCAATTTCATAGGTCAGGCCATCAACGGTCTCGGAAATTTCCGCCTCTTCGATTTCATACCCGGATAATTCCGTGTCCAAAGTGGCCCTGACGGCGTCTGGAATATCCTTTTGTTCAATTTCATGTTCCGTTTCCTTCCAAGTCCCATCTTCCAGGAAATTCGCGGAATATTCCATCCCGTTCATTTTGAATTCAGCTTCCCATTCAGCATCCGATTCCTTGTCCCATTTCACTTTCTTCACTTGGGGAAACTTTTTAACAAAGGCTGCCTTTACCCGAAGGGGCACGGAACGGTTACTTGCAAAGGCAAAGAGTGCAAGTCCCAAAAGGGCAGCGAGGGGTAATCCGATAATAATTTTTTTGTTCTTCATGGTTCCAATTTTTATATCTGACCTAAAACTACACTCCAATTCTAAAGATGGTTTAAAGCAAATCTAAAGATGGCCCCATCGCCGTTCATTTACCTCCCTATAGCTTGTACCGAAGCCCCAACCTAAAAATCTGGGTCTCGAAATAGTTTTGGTACAGGGCCGTAAATCCTTGGTCCGTTACTTCTTGGCGGATACCGAACCGATTGAAGATATCGGTGGCGGAGAAGGTCAGTTCCGCCTTTTTGTCCCAAAAACCCTTTTTGAGGCCTAGGTCCACTGAAGATCTTGAGAGTTCCTTGCCTTGGGGGATGTTCTTGTCCGAATAATAGATACCTGTCAATTGGATGGCCAGATCATGTTCCAATTGAAGCTCCGCATTCAACTTGGCATTCCAGGCATCTGCTGTGGATTCCTCCACCGTAAAAGTCCTTTCATAGGGGAATAGCAAAGTCCCCTGATAGGCATCAATGGCATTGGAGTACCAATTAAAAGTACCCGATACCTTTACCTTGTTGGAAATATCCTGGGCCAACAACAGTTCGACCCCTGTGTTGGTGGCCCTTCCCGTGTTCTGGTAAATGCGGTTGACAATGTCATAGTCCGGATTGGAAGCATCAATGCTGTAGACCCTCATATACTGGTCCTTGATCATCCTGTGGTACACTGCCGTAAAAATGGATCCTGTGGACCAGCTATATTTATGGGCCAACTCCACGGCATTGGTGAACTGTGGCCGCAAATAGGGATTGCCCACTTTGAGCAGTTCGGGATCGTCGTACTTTGGAAAAATCCGAAGTTCCGGTTCCCCCGGACGGTCGACCCTGCGGTTGTAGAACACCGACAATTTGTTGTGCCCCCCCAATTTATAGGTAAACCGTGCACTGGGGAACAGTTCGAAATAATCGTATTTGTCATTATTGGGGTAATAACTATTGACTGGGTCCAGGTCGTAGAAAACATCGGTCTGTTCGGCACGGAGCCCCGTCTCGATATCGAACGTTTCCTTTTCAAGGACATAGTTGGCGTACCCGGCATAAAGGTTCTCCCCCCAATCCGAAAAGCTGCCCAGACCGGGATAGATGATGGACTGGTTCCCCGGTGTGATGGTATAGTCCACGGGCAATCGCCTTATCCGCAGCTTGGCCCCCAGTTCCATCCGGCCCGACCGTAAGGGCCTCACATAGTCCGTGGATATACTGGTGGTGTTCTCAATGGCCCTGATATTGGTTTTGTCCGTACCGATGCGCACCGCAGAACTATCGTTCAGGGAATAGGTCTCATCCTCCAGCCCCTGGGTGTATTGGGCACTGGCACTGAGGGTATGTCCCGGTTGTGCAAAGGAATGCCTATAGTTCACCGTGGCGTTGATGAAGCGGGTGATCTCCTCTTCCTGCCAACCATAAAATCGGTTCCGTTGGTTGGCATCCATGTCCACAAAGGCCACCTGGGCGGTATCAATGTGTTTTTCGCGATCATATAGACCGGAAAAGGTTAAACTGTTGCGGTCATCCCAATCATAATCGACCCCTCCGTTGACAATGGATCGAAATTGTCTCCGGTTTTCGGGCACCTGGGAAAGGATATTGCGGCCGTCATCATAATTCCTCGTGGTGAACTCATTGTTCGGCAGGGCTTCCTGAAGGATAAACTCCGATTGCAGGAAATAATTCAGTTTTCCTTTTTTATAGTTGAGATTTAGGCTCGGGATCAATTTGGGATTGACCGAGTAGCTGCCCAGATCCGTTGGGGTATCGGCCCGTCGTTTGCCCAGGGCACCGAGACCAAACGATAGCCCCACGTCCCCGTTGAGCCCGGCCTGTCGTTCCTTTTTATAGATGATGTTCACGATACCCGCAAACCCATTGGCATCATATTTTGCCGAAGGGTTGTTGATGATCTCGATCTTTTCAATATTGGACGCGGGGATATTTGCCAGCCCTTTTTGGTTCCCAAACCCCGTAAGGCTGCTCTGTTTCCCTTCGATAAGGACCACCACCTTGTCACTGCCCCTGAGGACGACCTTCCCCTCTTGGTCAAAGGTGACCCCTGGCAGGGTTTTCATGGCATCCATGACCGACCCTCCTGATTGGGCTATATTGTCCTCAAGGCTAAAGGTCTTTGTGTTGAGATCGGCATTGGTGGTGGCCTGTTGGCCCACTACCTCCACTTCTCCCAAACTTTGGGCACTGGGCAGCAATTCCACTTTACCGAGGTCGAACACGTTGTTCAATCCCCCTGCTACCACGGTCCGCTCCGAGGTGGCAAATCCGATAAAGGAAAAATAGAGTGCATATTCCCCCAATGCCACGCCATCGATTGTAAACCTCCCCTGTTCATCACTGATCGCCCCGGTCACCAGGGCATTGGTATCCAACTCGTGCACGGCCACATTGGCAAAGGCCAAGGGTTCCTTGGATTCTGCATCCAAGATCTGACCGGAAATGGTAATGGTCTCTTGGGAAAACAAGGGGCAAGAAAAGATAAAGGAAAATAACAGGGCATATAGGCTTCGCATGGAAAACGTTTTAAGTTAAATGCCAAATCTAGGATCGAAACCTTAAGGGAATTTAAAGTTTTACATTTTCCCTGATTTATTTCTTCCCAAAATGGATGGTGAACACATGCCTGTCCCCTGAAAATCGATAATCGATCCCAAAACCATAAAGGTCACAGATCCGTTTTACAATGGCCAGGCCGAGCCCAGTTGCCTTGACCCCATCGGACTCCCTATAAAATCGGTTATAAAGACTGTCGGGGTGTTTCAGGGGTGTTGTACCCGCATTTGAAATGGAAATATCATCCACCGTCGAGCCCACGACAATATCTTGTTGGGCAACATTGTATTTGATGGCATTGGAGACCAAATTGTTACAGAGCACCGATGCCAGATAGGGATCCATATCCGCCTTAATGGGATGTTCGAAATCGACCTTGATAACATTGTTGGAAATCTCACAAAAGTCCTGGACCGTTTCCGCCATGAGCCTCGTGATATCCAATTGCTCGATATTGGCGAACTGGTTGTTCTCGATCTTGGTCAACAAGGTCAAGCGCTTGGTCATTTGGGAGAGTCGCTGTATATCCCTTTGGATGGAAGTGAGTTGTTCGAACTGCTGGTCGTCCAATGGTTCCTCCATATTGATCACGTTCTCGATCTTTGCCTGTATGATGGCCAAGGGGGTCTGCATCTCATGGGATACATCCTCCGTATATTGTTTCAGGTTCCGATAATCCGAACGGACCTTATTGGTCAAGATCTTGATCTCTGAATTCAATTCGGAGAACTCCAGGATTTCACTGTCCATCAGGGCGATGGGAGCATCGGAGCTGAGCGAAAACCGTTTCATTTGCTCCAGGTTGTGGAAAAAAGGGGTCCACAGTTTTTGGTTCCTCGAACGATTCACATAAAACAGGAACAGGAACACTAAAAGGATGATCACCAAATAGGAAATGACCACGGCGATCAGGATATTCTCCGATTCCACCACAAGTGCGCGGACCGTGATCCTATAATTTTCACCATTGATGGCGGAGAAGGTGGACAGTTCCCTGAACTCTTCCATTTCATCCTGCGAGGGATCATAGATGATGGTATCCTTTAGCACCTCATTGCCCAACCGGGATACCTTTTGGATCTCGACCACCGGGGACAATTGAAAAGGCTCCGGATTTTCGATCAGGGAACTTTCGATCCGTGCCTCTGTCGAACGGAGCTCTTCCTCCACTTCAGACCGGAGCAGGTTCCTCAGATAGAAATAAAGGGCCACCGTACTGACCAACATCAACAGGGCACTGATCCCCAAAAAAGTTTTGGAGGTCTTTCTGATCAATCGTATTTTTTTCAAGGTATCCCCCATAGATCACGCTTCCACGAACTTATACCCACTTCCGTAGGCCGTTTTGATATACTTTGCCCCTGCTTCGGTCAATTTTTTGCGCAGGTTGTTGATATGGACATAAATAAAATCAAAATTATCCGCAAGATCGCTATGGTCCCCCCATAAATGTTCGGCGATGATCTCTTTGGAAAGCACCCGTCCCTTATTGGTGACAAAAAAAAGCAAGAGATCGAATTCCTTACGGGTCAAGGAAAGGGCGTGCTCATTTACATAAGCGGTCCTAGAGCGCGTATCAATGGAAATCTCGTGGAACTCCAAACGGTCATTGCCCCCAAACTTGCCCCTTCTCAAAACCGCCTTTATCCTCGAATTGAGTTCGGCCAAATGAAAGGGTTTGGTCAAATAGTCATCGGCACCCAGATCCAATCCTTCCAGTTTATCGTCCAAGGAATTGTTGGCGGAGATGATGATGGTCGGGGTCTCCGAACGGTTGCGCTTCAACAGTTTTAGGATATCCAATCCACTACCGGTGATCAGGTTGATGTCCAGGACCAACAGATCGTATTCATAGAGGTCGATCTTATAGAGGGCCTCGTGGTAGTCTGAAGCCATTTCACAGACATTGCCATCCCTTTCCAAATAAGTGGCAATGGATTTCTGGAGTTCGGTCTCGTCTTCTGCAATAAGGATCTTCATACCTTAAAATTAAGGTATAAAAATAGATTCCAAATCTTTAGGAATTCTAAAGCCCTGATCAAGTGGGGCTAAAAATGTTTCAACTTTTGCCACCGACCTCGCATTCAATCCTTCATGGACCAACCATTCCATTAACTTTAAGAAAGGTTCAATATCTTCATTTTTTATGAGAAGTTGCCACTTATAGAATGGTTTACTTTTCAGGGCCAATATTATAGTTTTATGTTGTACTGAGATCATGTTTTAATGTTACAGCACACATTTACAAGGAATTAAAACCTTAAAAATGAGGTTGATCTTGAAGGTTGATCTTGACAACCAACTTCGCCCTACTCTCCCCGTCCATGGCCTTCATATCAATCGATGCCAACGACTTTACCATATGCAGGGTATTGGTCTTATACTTCAAAAAATGGAACATTTTTAAATGAGACCAATAGGCCGTCGAATACATATAGATCCAAAAGTCTTATTTGATAAAAAGTTCCAGTCGCCTACCGCCTTGCCTTTCCAGTAGGACCATTTTAAGCCGTTCATGGGCACCGGTCACATATTTGGGATATACATGGACAAACCGATAGGTGGAACCACTTTTAATGGTTTCCGGTTGTTGGAACCTAAGCTGTGGCTCCAATGGGGTCTCTTGATACGATGTCTTACTTTTTGGACTGCCATTTATCCGAAGGATATCCAAGGTTTCAAGGTCATAATCGATTCCTGATTTGTTTCGCAGCTCGAAAACCAAGAACATTTCTCCACCTTGATATACCTTTTTTTCAAGTCGCAATTGCATACCCTTACTTCTGACCGTTCCCAAGTTTTCCCCATTTTGTTGCTGGAGCAGTTGTTCCATCAGGGCCAAGCGTGTACCATCTTCGAACAAGGTATCCAATTTCCGGGCCGGTAAAGGACGTACCCCCCCCAAACTGTGTTGTTCATTGAGAAAAAGATGCGTTCGCGGTAACCGATCTTTATAGGCCACTTTAAACTCATAGGCATATCCGTCCAGGGTCATCACCCATAAATTGGTCGTTGTCCCTTTGATGGCCTGCAACAGTCCAAAATAGTGTGCTTCTTCCCGATCATAGGAGAAGACCGCATTTTCATTGCCGGTTATGGCCTGCTTTATAGGGCTGGGAAAAAATAGGGCCACATTCATTTGTGCATTGGCGTAAAGGGTATCCAAGGCTTCTTGGCCCCATACGAATGGGCCCAAAACAAAGGCCATAAGACTAATAAGTATACTCTTGATTTTCATGATCGCGATTTTAATAGGAATTGATAATGGTCTGTAATCTTCACCTTAACGGCCCGATGGTCACGTTGAAAGATGCGTTTGATCCCATTGAGGCGGGGAAGGCCGGGCACATTGATTTCATCCAAACCTTCATCCAAGGTCCGGTCCAACACTTCGCCCTTGAGTCGGTTCCTCACATAGATACCCTCCCTTCCGTCCTGGGCATCATGGGCCTTCAGTTTCAAAGGAAGTTCCCCAGAAATGGTCAGCTCCACCAAGACACGGTTGGGCCTGATCTTCACAAACCCAAAGAGCCGGGTTCCCCTTGGAACCTTTATCCCATCGAGATCAACAGATTCGGACAACCGCAGGTCCAGACGTTGTCCATCCCTTAGGGTTTGATCGCCATCCACATAGGCCTTGATCTCAAGATGGTCCAAGGCAGGATCAAGGGGACTTGATGCATAAAAAAGTTGATGGGACAAGGACAGGTCCGCAGCGGTCGGGGCCGAAACCGGTTCAGGTTCCAAGGCTTCCAATATATCGTCATGACTCGTTTTTCTCTCGATGACCTCCATCGGCTCTGGTGATTCCTCCCTATTTGTTGAAAAGGCACTGGAGGCATACACACTGTCGATGACACGTTGCTTTTCATATTCCATATAGTCGGGGTTGAAATAGCCCTTGTCATCGATCATATGGTCTGGATAGATGGGAGGAGCGGTAAGCTCGCGTTCCTCTTTAAGGGCTTCCAAGGCCCTTAGTTTGCTATCATACTCGACCTGTTTTTCTTCCAGATCGGGAATGGGAATCCGTTCGGGATCCAATTCCGGTTCCTTGTCCTTTCCAAAGGTCATGATGCCATAGATGGTCAAGAACAGTACCACACATACCATTACCAGGACAAATACAATTTTATTCTTTTGGGCTTTCATAGGCTTCCAGTTTACGAAGTGAGTTTTCAAAAAAATCAGTGATCAACAATCCATGCGGATTGTGCGGAAAGTTCCGTTCCACCTGTATCAAATGGCCCGAAGTGACCAGTTCGTAGGTATCGGTTACGGAACCTCTGTGGATCTGTAGTACCATGCGAGTTTGGAAAGCCATCATCCCGCCTTCCATCTCGATCTTGGATTCGATACGCTCTACTTTTTGGACCAGGGAATATTGCAGCAACCGATTATAGAAACCATCTGCCTTCTTTTGTTGGTATACCTCGGCCACGGACGCATTCCCCAACCATAGGGCTCTTTCCATATTGCCTTCATAACTTCCGGCATCCACCCCATAAAACCAGCTATGGAACTGTTCCAAATGGGCCAGTGCCTCGACTTCCAAGTGTTGACGTTGGGCCACCCATTGCAACGGAATCACCTCCCCTTCCCCATTGACCACAAAGGCATGGTCCAAACCATTCTGGTGTATTTTGACCACCACCATAATGGAGACCGAACATACCAACCCCGAGACGATGACCACGGAAAGGACCACCCAGCGGTTCAACCGCAATACCTGTTCTATATTTTTAAAAGGCGTTTTCATAGACTTCAATTTAACCGGTGAACAATCGAAGGGTAAAACTGGTCGCCCTTCGATACAATTTGAACTTAAGCAGCACGATAAAGCCAATTGTACCGAGTTCAATGATGGAGGCAAAGAATTCACTCCCAAAATCAAAACCAAAGAGGTTCCCCCAAAAGTTGGTACTGATCTCCGTATAAAGATTGTTTACGAAAACATTGACCAAAAAGAAGGCGGGCACCAGCATATACACCGCTGCGTACAACTTAAAAAACTGATAGGC
The DNA here is from genome assembly GCF_017313275.1 of Flagellimonas profundi. Classification (GTDB taxonomy): domain Bacteria; phylum Bacteroidota; class Bacteroidia; order Flavobacteriales; family Flavobacteriaceae; genus Flagellimonas; species Flagellimonas profundi. The sequence goes on from NZ_JAFLNM010000001.1 coordinate 1,632,072, forward strand.
CAGGGGACGAAACTTTTCAAAGACGGCCAAGCTGATGACCAAGGGAAAAAAGGCCTGTAGGATCCCCAATAGGAAATACCGCTCTGCAAGGAACAAAGGATAGATGAACAGGTCCATCAACCAAAGAATGACCCCGATGATAAAGGCCAAGACCTTTAATCCATACAAAGGAGTGACCAAGGCCTCATACAACAGTGCCATGGCTTTCTTGGCGGCTTCCAAGGCACCCACATCCCGTTCCAGGTCCACATCCTGCAACTGTAATGGGAGGAGTGCCGGAGCCGTGTCCCGGTATTGGGTCTCAATGGCCACCAAAATGCCATCAAAAACTCCCAATACCTCAGTTGAAAAGATGACCAGGAGCACCACCAAAAAATTCTTGGCCAGTTCCGTTGGGGTCAATCCCCAGGTATGGCCATCGGTGGAGGCTATTCCCTCATTGTATTTCTTCAATATGTTGACCAAAAAGAACAGGACGGCCAAGGTCTTCATCCCGACTATCGTGTATTGGGAGAAATCACTGTCCTTGATGGTCTGGAAGACCGCGTCCACATATTCCAATCCTATGCCCAAAAAGAATCCTGCCATCAGTATTCCGTTTCCCGGTTATTGATGATATCCTGCATCCTCCGAAAGGAGATGATCTCTCGATAACGTCTTGTTTTGACTTCCAGCTCGGCCACCATTTCTTGGGACTGCACCTTTTTTTCCATCAAAATGGAGGTACGCTCCGCATCGGTCATCTTCAAAAAATCACTGGACAAGATCTGGTTCACAAAATCCAAATCATCAATGGCCGTATCCATAATCTGCTCAAAGGCCTCCGACACCTGTTCCACCTCCCCTGCCTTGATATAGGGGGAGTTCAGAATATCACGAAGATCGTTCTGTACCGTTCGAAACAAAATCTCGTTGTTACGTGCCAATTCCCGGACCGCCTTCAATTGCTTGATGGTATTGTTGACCTTGACAATATTATCCTTCTGTTCCTTTAAAAACTCCACGGTCTTTAGCAGTTCAGAGGTCTGCTTTGCAGATTCCAACAAGGACTTGGTCATACTGATAAAGTTCGTATTGTCGTACACCGGCATCCCCTGGCAGGCAGCGCCTGCAGGCAATAACAGGGCCAAGGACAGCGCCAAAATCCACAATCGGGGATTGTTCCATAGGTTTTGTTTCCATTCTATATTCATATCATTTTCTTTTTTTACTTATAAATTCCGTAATGGCCCGTTCCATATTCCCAAACTGTTCAAAGAGTTCCATGATCTGACCATGTTCCACCCCATCGGTGAGATAGGCGGCATAGACCTCTGGAGGCACCTCCAAGCGAAAGACATTGCTTTCCTTCCCGATCTTGATAAAGATTTCGGTGTATTTGCGTCCCCCAGTAAGATTGTTTCTAAGGGACTTCAATTGATTTAGATCATGGTTGGACAGGTTCAACCGCCTTACCAGTTCTTTATAGCCCTTCTCGTTCCGTAAACTGTACACGACCTGCGTATTCTCCAGGATACTTGCCGAAGTGGCATTTTCAGGTAACTGGTTGATGGATTGCAAAATGATCCCAATGGCCCCGTTCTGTTTTCGGATGGCCTGGTAATAGAACTCCACACTCTCCAATACATGGGGAAACTTGAGCTGCTTGGCAAACTCATCGAACAGGATAATGCCCCTTTCCGAACGGTTTCGCCAAATGGTGCGTTGGATGGCCGACTTGATCAATTTGAGCATTACGGACAGGATTTCCTTATTGTCACGAACCTCGTCCAGCTCAAAGACAATCAGGCGCTTGTCCTCTATTTTATAGGTCTGGTCTTCTGCCACATGGAACAGAAAACTATACAGTCCTCCATCCACATATTCGGAAAGGATGTGCAAAAAACCATAGACATTGAAATCGGATTCCTGAACCTTTGTATCCTGTATCAGGGTATCCTTGTGCTTATCAACGAACTGATATAGGGAAGCCAAGGAATGCCCCTCCCTGACAGCATCATAATAGCGCAACAACACTTTTTTCAAGGCCACTTCCTTGGATTTGGTCACCTGGTTTTCAGCCAAGAGCTCCAAAAGAAATAGGGCCAGATCTTCCAAGCGTTCAGGGGTCAAATCGGACGGATCGGCGATATAAAAGGGATTAATGCCCAAGTTCTTGCCTTGTTCATAGCGAAGGACCACGTGATCATCGGGATACAATTGGGCAAATTTGGCATAGGAACCCCCTAGATCGATAATGACCAGTCGTACATCCGCCTCAAAGTATTGACGAAGAATGTTATTGGCCAAAAAGGATTTCCCTTCCCCTGTCGGGGCAAAAATGGCAAAGTTCCGGGCCTTGATACGCCGTTTCCCCTCGTCCCATACATCCTTGACCACAGGAATATTGTACTGTCTGTCGTTAAAAACGATTCCTGTTTCATCAGAGCGATAATTGGTATTGTTGATGTACAGACAAAGGGCCGCCTTCAGGTCCATCACAAAAAGATCTTCATTGGAAAAGTTGGAGGCATAACTGGGATAGGAGTTCAAAAAATAATGTTTGCGCTCCTCCCCGTTGGGATGATAGGGTCGAATATCCAATTCCTTCAATTGCGCCTTGATGCCAGAAGCAATGCGCTTCAACACCCCAGCTTCTGTATGCCAAAAAACAATGTTCACATGGCCACGAACGATCCGTGCGGTATCATCCCCAATGATCCTGTCCAAGATATGTTGGACCTTGTTGCGAACCACTTTGTTCTGGGAACCAAAATTGGAGCTCTTGGAGAGTTCCTCAATTTTTTTATCCAATCGTTTACGCCAATGATGGGTATCATCCAGATATAGGATTTGGTTGATGATATGGTTTTCCCCCAATTCCAGTCCCAAACCGTCCAAAAAACCTTTATGAAAACGGAACCCGTCCGAACTGAATTTCCCGTTGGGCACACTGCTCTGAACCGTTTCTCCGAAACATCCTTCATTGTTGATGGCCATCACATCAAAATAATGGTCACCAATTTCCAATGGGCCTTTCCCTAGCTGGATATCCGTATCATAATCAAGATTGAACCCATTGAAATAATTATGGGTATGCTTCAATATGGCTTCAGGTTCCATGGGAACCATTGACACACTTTTGGAGTTGTTGACATAGGATACAGAATCGTTGACGGCGGTCACAAATTCCGATACCTGCACATCCAGTTTACGGTGCAACCCTTTCTCCACTTTTCGAAAGGGATTGACATATTTGGTGGCATTGAATGCCTTGTCAAGTGGAAGTACAAAGAAGAGATAACTCCGATGGTCCAAATGTTCACGACCTACAAAATAATCATGGGTAGCCTTTGCCAGAAAGGTATCCCTTGGAAGGTTCCTAGCATCATAACCCTTCTTTTGATATATATCCTGCTTATGGATAATCGTACCCACAGGCAAGGATTTAAAGGCTTGGAACCACATCCCATGTAGCTTCTCAAAATCCGTTTCAGAAAGAGAGTATATCTCCGGCAGTTCCACCTGATAACACAATACCACATTGCCATTGCTCCCAAAGACCACATGGTTTTGGATATCCAGGATTGGGTGAAATGCATTGAAATTTAATTTAGACATAGTCAAAGGGATTCAACTGTTTTAGGCTTATGGTCTTGGGAAAGGTTTGCATCACCTTCAATTGGAAAGGTTTCTTCACCCACTGCAACAATGCCCCATAGAGCAGGGCATTGAAGAACAGCAGGCCCACGATGACAACAAAATGAAACGAAAAAATGATAATCAAAAGCGAACCGATGACCGACACCATCATCAGGGCAAACAGGGAAATGGGCAGTCCCATGATCATGGCTTGCTTTCGTATATTTCTATAGACCTCGATCCGTTTCATCAGACCACGATTCCGATGAGATAGGTAAAGATGCCCACCACGGCCCCGGCGATCAAAACAAAGACCAAGACCCGAGTAATGCCCCTTTTTAGGTCAGCATTTTCCCCAAAGAAATGTCCGGCATTAAACAGGAAACCCACCAAAAAGATAACTCCCAGGATTATGGGAAAGATGGCCCGAATGGTATCGGAAATATCGTTGACCGAATCCTCGATGCCCCCGATTTGGGCCAAAATGGAACCGGAAACAAATAGTAAAAACAAGGTAATAAAGTAAGATTTTCGCATATCGTAAACGTTTAAGGGTTAGACGATTGTTGATATATGAAAATTAGTAGAATACACATCACACATAACTGAATATCAGTTATTTGTGAATAACATTATAACTGTATCAAAACAGGCTCAATTGGTCTGGAATCCATTCAGATTTAATGAAAAAGCGAACACTCCCTGTTGATAAGTGCCATCTGGTTCCAATCCCTCCGGCCCAAAAACGTCAAATGCGGCTGATCGGCCCATCAAAAAGTGCTGCAATTCACCCAAATTCAAGGCTACATGCTACACCAGCCACAAAACTTTATTTTCTTTTGTCCTTACAGTCCTTATCGAATCCCACCAGGTTAAAAAGTTTCCGCATTCTTGACCTTACCCGGTTCCCATACCTAGCTTCCAGTTCTTGAGCATTGAGATTGGTGGTGGCGTGGGTCTTGATCTTATGATCCGTGAACAGTTCATAGCGTGACAGCAAGATCTCCCCCATGACATTGCATTCCTTTCCAAAATGGATCCCATCGGGTTCCACGCCCAGATCATCAAAACAAAAGGATTGGGAATTCCCATAGTCCCCAATGATCTTAAAGCCCAAATGGTTGAAGCCAAAGACAATGTTCCTGGAGGGAATGACCTTGTAAGGCCTTTGGTGGGGCACCATGAACTTGAACAGTTTCATCAGGCTGGTCTTGCCGCACCCTATCGGACCTGAGAGAAGAAGTCCTTTATCCACATCGATATTTAGCTGTTTACACCGTTCCCGATCCCGGATAAAGTAGAGACTGAGCTTGTACAGCATCTCCCGGTCCTCCCTATGGATCCTGAACTTCTTGCCGAACAGGAGTTTTCCCTTGGCATCGAGGTAGACCAGGATCTTATCGAAATCATATTTGATTTCCCTGCCCTTCAAGGAGCCCAGTTCATAACTTATGGCACCTTCGGTGATGATATGTGGGGCCTTAAAATTCATAGCGGTTCGTTGTAGTCCTTGTCCTTGCTAGTCCGCAAGTTGTCCAGATATGGGACAGTGGGGGTGCGTTTGGCATTGTTTTCTTCGATCTCAAAAACTTTCTTTTTAATTTTTTTCCGTTTCTTCCCGTTAGTAATGTTTTTAGTTGTTTGTATAAGTTTGTTTATAGGTACCAACGCTTGTCCACTGCTTGTCCCGAATTTGGTACGGTACTGGTCCAGGGCTTGTCCAGTACTTGTCCCAAAATCGAACATCTTGATCCGGCTGCCCTTGTAGGGATTGTGGGATGGAGAGTACAGGATATAGTTCCAATGGCTGAGCTCTCGGATGCAGCGGTGATAGGTCGATTTGGATCCTATTTTGGCATAAGCCATGGCCTCTTCCCGACTGATATAGAACTCGGCCACAAAATAGTTTTGGTTCCACAATTGGAAGAGTCCGATATACAGGCTGATATGGGTCGGGTTCAAACGGTTGTCCTTGGCAAACTGGGCAAACACCCCGTTCAGGTGTTTGATATAATTAATGTCCACCATCTTAGATGCGGTTATGGACCTTGTTCTGCTCCAGTACTTCCATGATCTCATGGTATTCATAGTAGAGCACCCCTCCTATCTTTGTATAGGGCAGGGTCCCATTGATCCTTAGGTTTTGAAGGGTGCCCGGGGATATGCCCAAGAGGTCCCGCACCTCATTTGATTTGAGCCATTTTTTGTTGCGTTGTCCCTTTTCGTTCTGCAAAAGGTCCTTGATGTCCTCCAACAGTTCGATCTTGAACTCCCTTAAATCTTCGGTGGTAATGATGGTCGCTCCCATGTGTTTTGTGTTTTAATAGGAAGGGCCACTGCATGATTTTTATGTCATTTGGTGACCCATCCACTGATTTGACTTTCTGGGACAAAACTCAAAAACAAAATTGAAAAAACTTCCCAAGTTGGTACCAAGGTGGGTGTTTTTTTCAATGCATAGGATTTGATGGTATTTGGTTGAATTTGACCTTTGTAAACCTATTGGAAACCTCAGAAAACCCATAATCCTGGCACTATGGCCCATCAAAATGCAAATTCCCAAGTTGGTACCAACTTGGGAAAAACTAAAACTCATTCATCCAGGGAATCCATCCGTTGGTTGAGCATCTCAATGAGCTTGTCCAAAAAGCGGGTCTTACTGGTCTTTCGGGACCGGATATCAATAAAAGTGTGGTAGTAGTTACCGAGGTCCACATTGTAAAAATGTTCAAAATGCGAGGCCAACTCCTTGATGTCCGTGGTACCGCTATTGATGCATTTGCTGGATTGGAGTGCATATAAAAGTTCGATCAGATCGGTCTTGTTTCCGGTCCAGAAGAGTTTTGAAGGTTTTTCCATGGTCATGTTCTTTTGGGGTTCTAAATTGTTTTGTAGGTCATCCACCTCCTTTCTCAGGTACACGATGAGCATGTCATAGGCCATGATCGTGGCCACGGTACCATCCTGACAGGTGGAAAACTGGTCATCGATCAAAAAGTGGAAGGATTCAAGGGGAAGCCTTAGATCTCGGTTCCCCCTAACAAAATATTGTTCGTCCAGGGACATCGCCCCACGACGGTAATAATTATAAAACTCCAGATTATCGTTAAAAAAGGTCTGGAACTTGTCGATCTGAAGTTGTAGGTACTTGATCTGTGCCGTATCATTTCCCCTAGGCCGCTTGCTCTCGATATTGAACAATTTTACATAATAGATCAGCTTACTAAAAATTTGGGGTTTGACATGCTTAAAGAAGTAGATTTCGTCTGCTTGGGTATCAAAGGTCTTGCCCGTAATCTGTTTTTGTAGTTTTCGGATGCTCTTCTCCACAAGTACGATTCCCTTTTCCGCTTTGAAAAGGATATCCCCGTTCCCGCTTTCCAACGAATCCAATTGGCCTTCAAATTCCGATAGCAGCTTTTGGTATTTCATGACGATTTTCCATTAATGCTGGCCTTCCATGATCCCCAGCAATTCCAGGATGAAATTGTCATTGGTCTGGAGATAGGCATATTTTTTCTCTACCGTTGCACCGAGTTTCCGTTTCTCAAAGGCAGCGGTCAACCCAAAATCGATTTTGGGAATGCCCAATCCAATGGCCCGTTCAATGGTCCGGTAGAGCAATTGCCGATAAATGGCAAACTCTTCCAGACCGTCATAATCCATACCCACAAAGGCAGGGACATAGACCTGGTCCAAATTGGTATAGCAGAACATCACGCCCACTATCTTTTCAGGTTTATCCAATGAACAAAGGACAATAAACTCCCACAAATGGTTTTCGTTCATCTTTTCAAACAGGGAGTCTGGAAAGGAAAAGGTATTGAGCCCCAAATTTCTGGACTGCACTTCCCCGAACAAGGATTTGACCTGTTCAAGTTCAGATTTGGATAGCTTAGGAAAAACTAAGGTCTTTGCCCTATCGAGATAGGGTTGGACGTCCTTTCGGAAATGTCTTCTGTTTCTGGAGGACAATCTTTGCAAATAATCTTCTATGGAATCCACCTCGTTCAAGACAACATAACAGGCGTTGGGCATCTGCACCCTTAAAAATCCCTGTCCGTAAAGCGGTTCGTTCCATGGTGTATGTTCACCAAAGTCACGTAACACGGTCATTTTGGCTCCAAACTGCCGCTCCAGTTTTTCCATGGCTTCCAATAGGATGTTCCTTGCCTCCTTGCCCAAGGTATGTGATGCATTCCAATACAGGTGACCTCCTTCCGTGAACAGACAACCGAGGGACAGAACCATGGATGACAAATGGTAGGGATCGCTTTTCCTTTCCTCCTCAATGGCAGCAGAAATTTGTGCCTGTGCCAACATATCATCCTTCCAAAGGGAAAGGGTCACAAACGCCATCAATACGGGTATCCCATCAGCATCCATGATGACCACATATCGGAACAACCAATTATGTTCCTTTCTTGGATTTCCTTGGAATACCTCTTCCAAAAACTTCAGCCCCTCCCAATCGTAAACCCCCTGCCCACCTAAACTTTGGTTCCATGCCTCCTTTTCAACTTGATCAATGGTATCGAATACTTCAACGGTAAGCTCAGAGGATATTTTCGGTCCATTTAGGGGCTTTGGTTCCATATTAAAGGCGTGGAATACCCTTTGGACATCAGTCTGGGTATCTTCCAATGCCTTTGGAAAATGATATTCCATGGCTTCCACCAATGCTTGGATTTCCATTTTTTGGTTATGCCTTGAAATCGTAATCCTTACACCTGTATTCTTTACAGGCACCGCAGGAAAGATACCGAGGTTGACAAAGAAGCCCTCCCCCATCAAACGGTTCACAAAATTGTACCCGGTTTTGGGCATACCGGTCCCGATATAGAACACCGGGGATTCATTCCGATCGATCAAAGGAAGTTCCGTTATCGAAAGGCAATCGTTGAAATAATCGATACGTTCCCTCAATTCTTGTTGAAGCACATAAATCTCCGGGGATAGATGGATTTGTGCCGAGGCCATAGCAGCAGCTACCGAGGCTGGTTCCAATTGGGCCGAGAAGGTCAAGGGCCCACCAAAGGTCTTGATCTTATCGTACATCGAAGCATTGGAACAGGCCAGAACAGCCCCACTGGCCCCAAAGGTTTTGCTCAGTGTCCCGAACAGCAATACATTTTCGGGCAAATCCCCCAGTTGGTCGAGCACATATCCCGTACCATTCCTTCCCACCCAACTCATGCCATGTACATCATCAAAGTAAAAATGGAGCTGGGGATATCTCTCAGCTAGCCGCATCAGTTCATTGACTGGGGCATAGTCCCCATACATAGAATAAATGCCATCGGCCATATACCAGATCCTGCCTTTGGAATGCCGGTATTTTTTGATCTTGTCCTCCAACATTTCCATATGGTTATGTCGTATCATCTCGATGGGCACACTCCGGGTCTTTAGTATTTTGGCCGCATTCTGTACACTCCAATGGACCTGATGGTCCAGAATGATTACGTCTTCATCGTCCACTGCACTGGGAATAACCCCTAAGTGCCCAAGGGTACTGTTTTTGGTAATGACAATGGGATAGCCATACATTTCGGAAATCGAGTTTTCCAGTTCCTCATACAACGGATTGGAGATATAAGATTTGGATAAGGGAAATTGTGTCCCATATCTATCAATGGCCTCTTTGGCGGCCTTTTTTAATCTGGGATCCTGTTCCAATCCCAAGTAACCCGTAGTACCAAAGTGGTACAGTTCCTTCCCTTCTACCTCAATGGTCCTACCCGAAAAGGATGCTCCCCCTGCATAGAGGTGCAGTACCCCTGCGTTCTTGGCATCGGTAAATACCTCATGTACGGTGTTCAAAAAGTTGTGGTGCTTGATCTTTGCCATTTTTGTTTGATTTAAATTGTACTAAAAAGTAATGTCATTTGTAAGATTAGATGCTATTCTATACTGATATACTCCGTTTCAATCAAGCATTATTCCGTTTAAGTCAAGTCAAATACCTTTATTTAAGGGTAATGAATCTATTGACCGAATCGAGTTCCATTAATTTTGTAAATTCAAGGTTTTACCAGTTTTCACCACATGAAAAAATCACATGAAAACAAATACGCCATTTATTTACTGACCGATGAGTTGCTGCACATCATTTACAAAAAAGACCATTGTATCGATCTAAAGGCTGCGCAACTTATCGTGAGGGACCGGATGACGCTTCAGAATGGCCGGGAAATGCCCGTGCTCTGTGATATTCGTGAAGTAAGAAGGGTCAATAAACCGGCCCGGGACTATTTGGCCTTGGAGGGTTCACAATGGGTTAAGGCCTTGGCCTTCCTGATCGATCCCCCGGTAACCGATGTGATCAGCTCCATTTATCTATGGACCCATGCCCAATCGGTCCCCACCCGTTCCTTTGCCAAAAAATCAGAGGCCTTGGCATTTTTAAAATCCATAAAATAAACGATGCTTCTAATCATTTAAAGAGACTCCAGTTATTAACTACTAAACCTGACAACCATGCCGAACAATGACGATTTTAGGGTAAAACGCATCCAACGGATGTTACTGGAAATGGCCCGTGGCAATTTCTTCTACAGTTTGGAACCCACCCATAAAAATGACAATGTCGCATCCTTGGTCGTGATGCTCAATATGGTCAACGAGGAGATCAGGGCCTCCTTTATCCATCAAGGGTTTGCCAACGCACACAACACCCCACAATGCATCATCCAACTTTCCTTTCTGATGGATACCTATGGTACTATAGAAATGGTCACCAATAGTACCTGCTCGCTATTGTCCACATTACCAAAAGAGATCATTGGAAAACCAATTACCGATTTTATGACCGAGGGTTCCCAAAAAGTATGGGCGAAGAAGATGGTCAAACATTTGAAAAGGGAACGTTCTGAAACTGTCCAGTTTTTGGAGTTTATATCCAAAGACGGGCTATTGTTAGGTAAGGACTGCCATATATCAGTATTCCGATCTTTGGACGGGAGTGGGCAGAAAATACTATTGGACACGGTTTTCTTCTCCAAGGGAGAGCCCTTTGGGACGGAGTTGCCCAAAAAGACGCTTAAAGTGACCAAGGGCATAAAAGAGCCCAAAGTCACGTTGACCCCTGAGGATATTGAAATGATCCGGGATGTCCATGATATGATCATCAACAACTTGGACAGGGATCTACCCTTGCTAAAAGATCTTGCCCTACAAATGGGCACCAACGAATACAAATTGAAGTATGGGTTCAAGCAACTCTATGGCACTACCATATTTCGGTTCCTGACCCATGAACGTTTAAGAAAGACGAAGACATTGATCCAGCACAGCAACTTATCCTTGAAAGAAATCGCGCATTTGACCGGCTTCAAGAGTGCGGCCCATTTCTCCAGGGCATTTAGGGACAAGTATGGTAAATCACCCAGTGATTTGAGGGGGTAACACCCTCAAAATGGGCAAATTACTCCGTTTGCGTCAAGGAATGCTCCGTTTCAAGTAAATCCGACTCCCGAACTTTGTCATATCAATCCAAAAGATATGCCAAACCGAGGAATATACCCGAAGCTTATTAACCTATTCAGCCTTTTGTTGACTTTGCTGTTCGTATATACAGCTACAAGCAAATTGATTCACTTGGACACCTTCCAAACAAGATTGGAACGAATGCCCTACATTTCATCCTATGCCACTTTAATCTCATGGATTGTGCCCTTTCTCGAATTGGTGATCGCCGGCCTCCTTTGGTTCCAGAAATACAGAAAAGTGGCTTTATATGGTAGTCTGGTCCTTTTGGGAGTTTTCACAATCTATATCCTCGTTGTTTTAAACTATAGTGATTCCATTCCCTGCAGTTGTGGCGGGATCATTTCGACCTTGGGATGGAGGGCCCATATTTTGTTCAATACCACTTTTATGATCATGGCATTGTTAGGAATCATTTGGTATCACAATGACAACATTATACAAACACATCAAAATACTACGTAGGGAAAGGGGAAGCCGAAAACCTAGAAAAGAGTAGGCATTCAAGAATTAATATGATGTATTATGAGATCTAATTTTTTAAAACTTGTTTTACCGGCCTTCGCCATTCTATTGGCGGTTGGCCTTGCCTTTGCCACTGAGGACAACACAATTGCCAATGAAGGCTATTACTTAGATGATTTCGGTAATTGGATTACGGTGACTGTAGAGCCTGAATGCTTTAACGGCGGTCAAATTGCATGTACCTCCGATGGGCATCAATTGTACGCTGAGAAATCAACAAGCAGTTTCCCATTGGCCAAAAATTGATTTGTTGAACCTATCAATGTAAAAGAAAGGTGCCTTTTTCAAGGCACCTTTTTGACTAATTCAAATACCAGCCATGGCTTGAGATGTAAACATCCATGGCATATTTTCAAGGTCACTGCAACACCTCATCGATATTTTTCAGGCACAATTTCCAATGGCCAATATTGGCTACATTCCCATTCCTTTTTAATCCTTTTTCAAGAACTGCTTTTAAATCCAATAACTGTTGGAACAGAAGACCCTTCGAATAATCCGTGGGGACCAGAAACTTTTCGCTCGGGGTCAACCCTATCCTCTTTCTTTCCAAGTACCCGATCACCCCGTCAATAAAGGTCATTTGTATCTCTTGCCTTCTTAAATCCACGAGGCCCATGTCGTGATAAGCCTCCCTGAACAGTTCCGATTGTACTTTAGAAAGATAGGTGCCGACCAATCCTTGCCTACCCAGACTGATCTCAAGTTGTTCCAATCGTTTCAAGCGGTGTGCCATAATCAATTTCATCACCAAGGATTGTTGATACCGCATTACCAGATCGGAGTTTGTAGAGTATTTTAGACCATCATGAAAATTAGGATGGGTCAACCAACGAGGAGGATCAAGGACTTGGGTTATCAAGAAATCCAAAGCTTCCATCTGGGTTTCCCATGGAATGGGTTCATAAGGGTTTCCCAGTTGGTTGACAGATTGGTACTGTACCTTATAACCACCTATAAGACTAAGAACGTACTTCATTTGATTGTTCCACAACTCAATGGTTCTTTGGTAAAGCCCTTCCAACCTAGAGTTATCCTTTTGACCCTGGGTAGCTTTGGGTATAAGTTCCATGACCCTTTGCATGTTATTCAAGGCCATTTCCGTACTTCGAACAGGGTTATCGGTTTCTACCACCTCATTGGTGAAGGCTGGTCCCACGTCCTCCAATTGATTGATGTTGAACCGGTACCATGGTACCGAATCCTGCCAAAGGACCATTTGTTCCAACAGGGCTTCCGACTGCTCTGGTGCCATTGTTTCAGGAAATTCCGTGTAGGCCCATTGTATATGATAATGATCGGCAGGACCCACCCTCTGGATCAATTGGGATGGCGGGATACCATCTTTTGGCTGGGGAAGGTTGTTGACCCTCGTATAGTTCATCACACTGGGGGTATAGCCCATGTGCCGCAACCAAAGACTATCGTTCATTTTGTCCCAAGGATAGGTGGATTCCCCAAAATTACCGTCCAACATCCCAAAGACATGGCCAGCTTCATGGGCAGCGATCTCTTGGAACAGGGACCCCACTAGTTTATCCGGGAATGGGAACCGTTGTGCCCTCTTGTCCAATGGAGCGGCCCTTACAAAATATTTCTCCGAAACGCTTTGCACGGAAGCACCCATAAAGATATCCCCTCTCAAAATTTGCCCCGACCTTTCATCAACGATATATCCAATGGTCCCACCAAAATCCTCATCTTCCATCCCTCTGGTGTATTTACTTTGATTCCAATACACCACATTGGAATGGATGCTATGGGCCTGCCATTCATCCAGGCTGTCCGTCTCTTTGACCACCAAGGCATCTTTAAAACCTGCCGATTCAAAGGCGGGCAACCATTCTTCAATTCCGGCCTTGATATAGGGTCGCCATTTCTTGGGCACTTCCGGAGAAATCAAAAATCTAATAGGTTTGTTCGGGACACTTATTTGTTGGTCCTTGAATTTTTTTTCAAGTCGCCATCGGAGGATATTGGCCGGTCGATTCTTCAACGCAAAATGAAAGCCACCATCTTGCTGCTCATTAAAAAATCCCATGCGATAATCAAACCGTCTTCCCGTCATCGGGCTTCCTAAGACACTAAACCCATAGAACAGGGGAACCGACACCTTGGCTTCGGACTTGACCATACCTCTTCGGACCTTGATAAGGACTTCATCTTCCCTATTGTTGGAATCCAATATGATTGACATGTCCGCAATGGCACTTCCAATGGAGACTCCAAACTTTTGGGGCCATTCGATGTCCTGACGCAATATAAGGTCCGTGATATTGACCGAATGCCCCCCTTCTTCCCCATGGGTCTTCGCAATGGGCAGAATGGCCAGGACATTGTCCTTGAGCGTAATTCGTTTCGCTATGGGCAGGTTAATACCCGCATCGGATGCAATACTTTGTTGTTTGAAAAGAATTTTATCCTTGTGCAATGACCAGACCACCTGCATATAACTGCGTCGCATCCTATCATAGCAAACGAACAACATAGGATGGTCCAAAAGTGCATCCGGAATGGTCAGAAATAATTGATTTCCTTCCATAAAGGAGGTCAAAAATGGATCGCCCCCATGCTTGACATGGGTAAAATTATCTTTTGGTGACCCAGGCATCTTAGCGGCCATCTTTACCGAAAAGTGAAGGAACAACAGGATGAGCACTATGAATTTTCGCATGGTATTAATTCTGAATTAAATGGATTTTTCAATGGTCTAGTATCCCGTATTTTGAGGCAACAAGTTGGGGTTTATATCCAGTTCAGCTTCTGGTATGGGAAGCAATACATCCGTAGCTTTCCAATTGGTCTTTTGGGATCCCATGACAGCATTTGCCCTTTCGGTCCTTTTCAGATCAAACCATCTATGCCCTTGCTCCGTAAAGAGTTCAACCCGCCGTTCCTGCATAATGGCTTCCAAAAGCTCATTTGTTGTACTTGCCGAGGTTTCCGATAAACCCGCACGGTTTCGAATGGAATTGAGGTCTGTCTGTGCCCCAACAATATTTTCCAAATGGGCCCTTGCTTCTGCACGGATCAAGTGTTGTTCCGCCGATCGGAATAAAATGGAGTATTCCAATGAGGTGGTTTCATTGCCATCGGCCTTATATTTATGTGCGTAATACAAGGTTAAGGTTTCATCGGCATCCGAGGCACTGGCAACCCAATGTTCCAATCTTAAATCATCGGCTTCAAAGGCCCCAAACAAGGCATCTGTCAAGGCGTAATTTTGACCGGGTACGGTAAGAATGATCAACTGTGCCGCCTCCTTGGTATTATTGCCCACCTCTGGTTTGAGCTGCCAAATGGTTTCAGGGGAATCTTTAAGAAAAGTTCGATCCAAATCAAATTCCAATGGGAAAGCAGAGATAAGTTCCGTGGCCATTTCTTCAGCCATCTCCCAATTTTCAACATATAGATAAATACGGGACAATAAGGCCAAGGCCACATACCGATCGGGTACTACCCGCTCATGGGCAACCGGTTCAAATCCATCCAAAAGCACAATTGCCTCCTTAAGGTCAGCAATGATTTTCCCATACACTTCGGCTTCGGGCATACGTGATATCCGATTATTCTCCAAATAATCGGTTTTGGTGATATAGGGTACATCACCATAAAGTGAAACCAATACACTGTGTATATATGCCCTAACAAACAAGGCCTGTCCCATAGCCCTGTTCTTTTCCATGGTGGAAAGGTCGGATGAATTCTCTACACCGGCAATTATAGCATTGGCTCCATAGACCAAATCGTACGCTTGTCTCCACCAAGCCATGATCAGATCGTTTGCCGCCACCACATTATGGTTATACAATTGGAGGAAATCGGCATTGAATCCATAATACTCCAATTCATCACTGTAAATCCCCATCGCTGGGGTCAATCCAAATGTACCGGACACCAAACCCTGCTGTTCCCTCATACTATAATACAGATCGGCCAATGCCGACTCCAGGGTGAGCGGATCTTCAAAAACGGTTTCCGAGACCAATGTGTTCCTTGGTGGATCTACCTCCACAAATTCCGAACAGCCGGACAACAGCAATCCAAACAGCACTAGAACAAAGCCAGAAGCCATAATGACCGGATGTGTTACCGAACCTATTGACCTCCTTGGTTTATTTGAATAATTTATTACGATTTTCATACTTCTATTTTTAAATTAATAACTGACTTGAATACCTAGTGAAATCTGCCTCAATGGTGGCAGTCGGAGACCGGAAGATTGTTCGGGGTCAGGCCCATTATAGTCGGTGATGGTCCAAAGGTTCTGTCCTTGCAGATAGACAGTGATATCCAGCCCATCCCTGAAGGAAGGGACATTATAGTTTAAGGACACATTCCTCAAACGGATGAAGGAACCATCGGAGATGGCCGCATTGCTCTCCATTCGGAACCCATCAAGTCCACCTGTTGGGGCCAAACCGCTGAAAGCCCTTTGGACGGACACCATATCACCGGGATTCTGCCAACGATCATAAAGCTCCACAGGGGCATTGCCCTTGAACCCAGCGGTAGCCCGAAATCTCGTGGTATTGTAGGCCTTTTGTTTCTTGAACTGGAAAAAGGCATCCAAAGTAAAGTTTCCAAGCCGTATGGTATTTCCCAAACCACCGTAAAACTTTGGGGCCAGATCTTCGATCCCTTGACGGTCCCCAGAACTACTGATGACATCATCCCCATTGAAATCCTCAAACTGATATAAACCTGTCTCTGGATCAACACCTAGAGCGTTAAAGACCTTGACAATGGTCAAGGGTTCCCCTATAACGTATCGGTTGGCAAAGGTGGATGTTTCCAAACCGTCAAACGCCACCAATTTATTTTTAGGTACGGTCAAGTTGAACGTCGTGGTCCAACTTAGGTTCCGGGATTTGATATTGTTGGTTCGCAGCTCTACTTCAAAACCGGTGTTTTCGACCAGGGCATCAAAATTTCCCGTCAATTCGGTGAAACCCGTAGTTGCGGCCAAGGGAATCCCGACCAATTGATTGGAGGAACGGTTCCGGTACCATGCTGTATTGAGTAGCAATCGGTCATGGAAGAATCCCAATTCCAAGGCAGTTTCCAATTTTCGGTTTTCCTCCCAACCGAACTGTGGATTGAAAATTCCTGTTGGTTCCAAGACTATGACCCCATTATAATCATTACCGTTTACGGAATAGGCATCCAGATATCGATAATCCCCAACATTGTCACTACCTGTGGTGCCATAGCTAGTACGTAATTTACCATAGCTCAAGGGGGAATTCTCACCAAAAATATTTTCCTTGGAAAAAATCCAGGCCAGACCCACGGCTCCAAAATTCCCAAACTGTTTCCCGGGTCCAAAACGGGAAGATCCATCCCTACGCCCGGTCAGGTTGAGAATATAGCGCTCCAATAGTTTTAGGTTTACACGCCCAAAAATGGCATTATACCTGTATTCCACATCCCTATCGGAAATAACCTCCAGCGTTCTGGCCGCGGCTAAATTGCGTATCAATCCATTGCTTGGAAACCCCTCCCCCCTTATGACCGTTTGGTCGGTGGATTCCTTTTGAAAGGTGGTCCCCACAAGCATATCCAAGGCAATTGGACCCAGCCCTTTTTTCCAATGAAGTTGTGGTTCCAAAATCCAAGACTGCCGTTGGGAATCATTTGTGATCAGATTTGAATAGCTTTGGGGAGTTAGGCCCAATCTTGGGTTTCTGGCTGAACTGGGCATCGTCCGATAACTGTCCAATCGATAATTGGTGAACCCAAAACTGGACCGAAGTTCAAGATCTTGTAGTATGGAATAGGAGATAACAGAATTGGCAATTAAAGTATTGGATTTTGCCACATAAGTTTCCTCCAAGGCCGCAATGGGATTATCCCAAGTATTGTTTTCCCAATTGATGTTTCCCTCCCCATCAAATAAGGCCGGGGCATTTGGTTCCAAGGAATAGGCCTTGGAAGTGAAGTCAACCCCTGGCAATCGGTTTCTTTCACTGGAATAGTTTATGGATAGGTTGACCCCGAACTTACCATTATCCGAACTATGGTCCACTTGGCTGCGAAGGCTCCCTCTTTTATAGTTGGCATCCCCTGGAAAAACGGTGGTTTCCTTTTGATAGGCCCCACTGACCAAAAAATGCGTGTTCTGTGCCCCACCGGAAACCGAGAGTTGGGCATTGTTGCGATAAGCCGTACCTCCTATAAGCTCCTTTTGCCAATCAGTATATCGGTCATTGTCCCAAGATTTGAGGTCCGGCCAAACATAGTCGAAGGCTGGGTTCTCCAAAAAGGAACCGTACCCATCATTGATGACCGCTTCCTCCCTCACTTCCAGATACTGCTGAGTATTCATCAGGTCCAAAAAGTGGGAAACCTTGCCTAGAGAGGAGCTCACATGGGCATCGAAACGGGTCTTCCCGGCCTTTCCCTTTTTGGTGGTGATCAAAACAACGCCATTGGCACCACGGGAGCCATAGATGGCCGTGGCATCCGCATCCTTCAACACTTCTATGCTCTCAATGTCATTGGGGTTGATGGCATTGAGTGGACTGATGTTTGCACCGAGTATTTCAGATGAGACCCTTAAAGCTCCCAACGATTGGGATCCAAAAGGCACTCCGTCAACAATAAACAGGGGATCGGAAACCCCATTGATGAAATTCCTCCCTCTGACCTCAATGGAATATCCTCCTCCGGGAACCCCGGTACTTTGTACAATGTTCACTCCGGACAGATGTCCCTGCATGGCCGCCAGGGGATTGGCCACGGGTTGTTTTTCCATCACATCGGCCTTGATGGTGGCGATGTTTCCCGTACGTTCGCGCTCGGACACGGAGTAATAACCCGCATTGAGCACGACTTCCCCCAAAACGGTGACATCCTCTTCCAATTGAACAATAACTTCCCCTCGACCCGCAATGGGTACAGTATGGGATTTAAAGCCCACCATGGAAAAGATGAGCACATCAGTAGGACCCGCATTAATGGAAAAGGAACCATTTAAATCGGAAATAGTCCCGATATTCTTGGATTCCACCACAAGGTTCACCCCGGCCAAGGGATTCCCCGAAGTATCGGTCACGGTGCCAGAAACAGTGGCTTGTGGTGGTTCCAAGACTGTGCCCGCCTGCATTGTGCTTGCGAAAAAGGGCATTAAAAAGACATATAGGGGCATGAACAGGAAAACCCTGTACATGCGTGATATTGATTTTTTCATAAATTGAGTTCGTTTGATTTCTTTGTTAGTTGTTCATCACACTACCCAAAAAAGCCACGGGAAAGTCGTAACTTCCAGAAGGGCATCAAGGTTCGGACAAAGGCCATCCTGTCCAAAGGGAAAAAGTCCGTGGAAATGGATTCCTTAACCAAAAAAAGACCATGATTTCGTGCTGGGTCGGTTCCCCAAAAAGTGTAGTCGTAAGTTGTGGGACTAAAGGATATCGTGAACCGAAAAATCAATCTAACTGGTATCCCACAACTCTAATCTTGGGATTAAACGGGATTCTTTGGCTTCTTTTTAAACAGGATATCGAACACTGAGTGCGATGTCCCAAAAACAGGACAATCACCCAAAGTGAACCCAACATAAAAAAGTTGCCAAGTGTTTCCCATAACCTAGAAGGTTGGGCGATGCTTCGAAAATTTAAAGAAACCAAACGCTAAGAAAAAGTTGGGCGTGAAAACTCAACTTAACCGCTAGTGGTACTGGTATACCTTGCAGAGATAAGTGAGCTCACGCCCGGGTCGTGAGCAAATCTACTTATCATCCCTTCTGCAAAAAGTTACCAGTTTTCTAGCGAGAGATTCAAAGCGATAGCTTCAAATATTATCAATACGAAGAATCGCAAAAATAAATAATCAAGGCTAATATATAAAAAAATGTTCACATAGTCATGTATATGTGAATAATGTTTTTCAAGTCCCGTGATTCACATACTTATATATATGCAAAATGAGAATAGAAATCATAATGTCACATATAGACTTCCATGTGATTGAAAGTATAAGAGAATTGAGGGTAAAATCAAACCCATATATAGATCAAGTAGAACTGGCACAACGCATAGGGGTATCTGAAGGTTATGTTGGGCAAATAGAAAACCCGAAGAGCAGAGCTAAATACAATATGAGAATGATGGCTAGAGCTGCAAAAGCGCTGAATTTAAGGTCATATCAAGATATTTTTCCAAAGGAGATTTTAAAAAACGATTTAGTAAAAATCAGACTTAAATTGCTTAAAATGGACACCAAAAAACATGAGGTTGATGAAAACGGAAATGTAAAAAAACGCTTTGAAGTTCTCTCAATCAAAAGTTTAACCAACCATGAAATTCTTCAATGGGAAAACGGTGAATTAGAATACATGACTATAATTGAAGAATAAATCTAAATTACTTTTTTGGTCACAAAAAAAATGGAAATAAGATGGCAACTTAATCGAACAATGTTTGATTGAGAATTTGAAAGGGGAAATGTCTGCATAAAATTGGTAAAGTTTTACAAGCAGCCAAACTAATAAATATAGCCAAAAAAGTTAAATATAATCGAATTCTGCGTATCATAGTTTTGCCTTTAATAATTAATATTTAGTTCTTCCTCAAAATACCAATGATTGAAAACATTAAATTTAAAGAAGCCTCGAAAAGAGAAATAACTCTCTACACCCTTTTGGGTGAATCTTTGTGTGCCGTTCAAAGATTGGAGGATGCTCTAAGTCACTCCATTGTCTTAAAAAAAACAGAGCCAGACCAAAGGAAAGAAGCAGACGATCTTTTAAAAAAACAACAGAAGTATACACTTGGCATGGCGATAAACATTATCAAAAAAGAATCTCTATTCTCTAAACCCTTGGAGTTGGAGTTGTCAAAACTTTTAACAGAAAGAAACTGGCTTATTCATAAGAGCTCTACAGAGAATAAAGATGATTTAAAATCAGATTCATACTTTGAAAAACTTTATGAAAGAATAAAAGCGACAACAATAAAAGCTCACAAATTGCAAGTTTCAATTGAGCTCGATTTAATTGAGTATTCCGAAAAAAAAGGAATAGACATGACTAAAGTCAAAAACGAAATGAAAAAGTACTATGGTGCCTAATTTTTAAAAAATAAGAAACTGCTTTGGATGTGTTACATGTTCCAAAATGGAAGGAAAATTATAAGGGTCTATCCTGAAAGATCATCCACACAAATTACTTTCAAAATAACACTTTGCTTTAGTTGGTTCTCTTCTAAAACTTACATGATAAAGGAAAAATTTAGTATACATCTATCAGTCAACTATTTAGGCATGAGTTTTGAATAAATATTAACAATTTTACGGCTCCAAAGTCAAAAGAAGTATTTTAGTTGTTCTTTAAGTAATTGTATAATAACCCTATGGATGCCAAGTATCAAAATCCTCATTTAGAGGATGCTCAATACGCAGCTAAAGCTTTTGTCAGTTGTAGTCTGCGAAAAGAGGACGAGCCGTTTGTTGAATTTGTGGAACGAATATTACTGCATTGCCAGATAAAGCCCATGGGCACTGTGGGGCGTCACTCCATTGCACCAGTTCCTATCGTGGAACAAATGAAGAAAAACATTCCACTGGCGGATTTTCTCGTTGTGGTAGCCACCCCACGATATGTACAAAGGGACATGGCCAATAGCTCAAAATCCCTATATGGACTCTCCGAAATGATCCATGTGGAGGCGGGAATGGCCTATATGTTGGGCAAACCTGTTGTTGTTTTTGTCAAGCAAGGGACGGCCGTAGGTAGTTTTTTGCCCAATGTCACACAATACATCACCTTGGATGGTACTGTCAGAAACCTTCAAGAGCAAGGGCACCAAATCAGCCAATTATTAAAGAATGCCGTTGAGCAGATACGGAAAGCCAAGGAAACCGAAGACCAGAAATCCTTTTGGAGAATGGTGCGAAATGGCTTGGCGATTGTAGGTGGAATAAAAGTGTTGGACTATATGACTCGGGAAGTGGAGGATTAAGCCTTCATTTGGTGTACAGAAAATGACGAAAGGAGGCAACGGTGGAAAATTATTTGAGGAACAGGCCAAAGTGTTCTTTTCAAGGATTTTCCAGCGATTGGGATACACCATATTAAAAGAACGCCCTCAATTTAGTGGTACACAGGATGGGTTCGACATACAGTTTATGGTCACAGATGGTATGACCGTGCGCAATATCTATGTGGAATGCAAGGATTACACTACCGACCCAGCTTTCGGGAATATCTATGCAAAGCTCCATGACTTGGAGACCTCGGGCTATTTGCTCAAAGAAAATGATATTGCAATATTCATTAGTCCAAGATCCAATTTTGGGAATCACAGAAATCCAGAAAAATCAGAGCGCACCTTTAATCGGAGCAAGTATCCCTTCAGGGTTTGTTTGTTCGAAAAGGCCCATGGTATTGATAAGCTTTTTGCATTGGAACCTGAAATCTATGAAGCCGTGTATGGCCATTCTCTGTCTTTTGAAATTGACGAAGAAAAAGAACTGGACAGGTTCAAAACACTCCTTTTTTATAAGACCAATGAAGAATTCACGATAGCTGCTATCAGAAAAACCAGATTCATTACCCATCTGGTCAAGGAGGCACACTACATCCAGAGAGGGGTTACGCTTATCCAAGATCCTGAGACTGATGACAGACACCTATTCAATATCCTTAACAAAGAAGTCGCACTGTTTGGAATAAACGATGTGCTACACAACATTTTAACCGATGCGGTTTGTCCAGGATTGGTATTATTGGGCAATCCAGGTATGGGAAAGTCCATTGAACTCAAGGAACTGGCCATGGATTATTGGGAACATAGGGAAGAAAACCTGTGGATTCCATTTTACCGGTCCATCAATAGTTTCGGGAAACAAGATACCCTTGAAAATCATTTACCACCGAATTGGAAGGACATCCCACAATTGTTGGTCATTTTGGACGGTCTGGACGAAATTTCATATGGGCAGACCTTCCGCACCATGATTGAAAATTTCATTCAAAACCATGACGGTGAGACCATCGTCAAATTTGTCATCAGTTGCCGCACCAATATATATGAATCAACAATCAGGGACATCACCAATTTTAGATGCTGTACCTTGAACAGCCTGGATTTTAAGCATGCCCTTAAATATTTGGTCGACAAATATCAAATGCCCTCAGAGAGCGATTATTACCACGAAATTGCACGTGTACAAAATGAATTTTTCGAAAACCCCTACTATCTGAACCTATTGGGGGATTATTACCAAGAAAGCCAAAAGTTGCCCAGCAACAAGTCGGAGTTAATGGAACGTTATATAGCGAAAAGGCTACATGATGATGAAAAATCCAAGGGAAAGACACAAGATTTTGATCCAGGGAAAATACTACGAGCATGTAAAAAGGTGGCTTTTTCATTGGAAGCCATGCAAACCCGTAATATTTCGGGGGAGCAATTAACCATTTTATTACAGGAGACCAAACCCATTTTCGTCAACTCAGGATTTGCACAAAGGGTGGTCAATGCGGACAAATGGGAGTTTGAACACCGCAATCTCCAAGAGTTTTTTGTGGCGAAAACGCTCAGTAATTTTGAAGTGGACAAGATAATAGAATTCATAGCCTTGGACGATGCCAAACCAAAGACTCATCCTTCCTGGTTGAATTCGATTTCCTTTTTGCTCAACCTTTTAGACTCTAAATCAGATAAAATGGCCAGCCTGGTCAAGTGGTTGCAGGAAAATGATGCCATTGTTTTGTTCCAAGCGGACCGTTCAAGGATCAATGATGGTATACGCAAAGAGGTATTTCAAGATTACTTTATCAAGCGTTGCAAGGAACAGACGCTTTGGGTGAGAAAATATGACCAAGAAACCAAAGACGTGGCCAGGTTCGCAGATTCCGATGTTAACAGGAATTTTCTAATAAAGGAACTTAGTGATAAAGACAATCATAGGCGAACTCGTATTTCAGCAATGTTTCTGCTCTCTCAAATGGATACTGCCCTAATGGATGAGCAATTCAAAAAGGTTCTGTTTTGTTGTCTGCAAGCTTCATTAGAAGAGGTTGATATTGACTTCAAAGCGGAAATCCTCCATCTTATCCATGAAAAGGGCTACCACAGGTCAGAGGAATATCTTTCCAAATTGATTTCCACAGTTTCCCACATTGATCATGAACGTATTACCAGTATGTTGCTCAAGCTGATTTTGGAATCGGATGTTGACAAGCACATTGATTATATTAGGTCAATCACTGCTTTTGTGGCCGGCGAGAAACAGCGGAAACACCAAACAAGGGAGAACTATATGACGAGCGAAAAAGGGTACTTCAGAAGTGCCCTTATAAATCTTGGACAAGCACGTAACCAAGTATATGCATTGCAGGTGTTTTTGGAACATGGGGATGACATTCGCTTGGAAAATAACGATTTAGCGAAGTTGACCCAAAAAATGGCTGAATCCTATACGAATACCAAGGAAATGTATGGTTATACTATGGAGTGGTTGACAAAAGCCTTGGAGAATAGGCTGACAACTTATAGAAATGAGGAAGATTTGGCAGCATTTTTCAAAAAAACGGGAACAAATGACAAAGCCTTCATGGATATTTACCAATCCCCTCTGACCATGGAGAACAAAAGATACTTTTTGGCCTATCTGATTTCGGATAACACACTTCCCGTCCTCGTTGAAGATTACCAAAAAGGAACACTTGAAGCTAATGAATTGTATTTTTTCAGAAACGTTTTGAGCCGAGTGGATGTAGACCTTGCACTCAAGTTTGAAAAAAGGATTTTGGAAAGTACGGAGTATCGACTGAGGGAGGATTTCATAGATGTCGAGCTAAGAAAACTATGGGCGGATTACCATGAAACCAAAGAGCAACGCTCCTTTGACCTTTTGTTTGATCGAAAAGGGCTCAAAAGACTTGCAGAAGACTATTTTGATTTAATTGGCAAGTCCAAATTGGATTGGGAGGACATGAGGGACCACAAGGAAAATTTCTGGGATGATCTAGAATTGCAAAAACGGTTCTTACCCACCTTCTTGGAAATTGTCAATGATGCCAGGCGACAGATAGGTAAAAGTATAACATTAGCAGATGTGCATAAATACGTCGATGACGAGCTTTATATCCTGTTCAAGATAAAAAGGGAATTGACCAATCAATCAAAAAAGAATATTGTTGAACGACCTGAGCATATTGCGTACCTTAAGAAGTGGTGCCTAAAGAATGAGAAAAATGGAGATTTCGAGCATGCTTTGGGACGATACCAATCCAAAAATTACCTAATCTGTGAGTACCTGTGGTTCTTTGGAAGACGCTATAATTTCAAATACCAAGAGTCTACCTATTTGGACATGCTCTGGGTCGATTATCATTTGGAAAAAGGTGGCGTGGTAGGGTACGACTATATTTTGGAGGAAGTGGATATCGATAAGATCAAGGCCAGGGTTATCAAAAATTTACATAATGGTTTGGAAGAGTTCATTGTTTTCATCAATCATGCAGAGTTCGCGCTATCTCATGGGTTGAGCGAAGTTTATTCACTGATTGGGGACTATCTGTTGGACCAAAGCCAAAACCGATATCGTCGTTGGAAATTGCTGGGGTCATATGTTGAGACCACAGGAGATGTGCAGTTGCTTCGGCACATTTTGGAAAATGAAGCCCCTGTAGAGGACGATAACAGTCTTTATTGGGATGCCACTGGTCACTTAATCAATTTAGGCCAGAAGGAAATCGTAAACAAAAAGACCATGGAGGTATTAAAGAAAAATAAGGGGGGCATGGAAGGGTTGACCGCCATAAAGTATCTTATTAGGGCAGGTCATCCCAAGGCTCTTGCCTTTTTCAACAAGTGGCTTAGAGCTGGCAATAGGTACAATCGCAAGGAACATCGGTTTTTCAGCACTGTGGACTTTGGCGATTTTTATGCACCTGGAGCCATCGATGCACTATTGGAATTAATTGAACTATCGGTGTCTAAGGAGATCAAAGGGGATGATTTTTTTGACCCCATTCGCACCGTGTATGAAATCCTGAAATCGTTCTATGAAAATGCCAACCAGAAAGATTTCACCAAACTCCTTACGGGATTGGAAAACAGCAAACACCGATTGGCCCAAATATCAGGATTAGATCTGTTTTATATTCACGACATTATCAATGAAGTCAGGGATGCCTATTTCAAAATGCGGTCCAGACCAATGGCATTTGCTGAAATAGCTGAAAGAATTGATGCCTCCAAATATCTTATTTAGAACAAGAGGCTTTTCCTGCTTGATGACGATGTAAACGAGCATTCCAATTCCTAAAAGGTGTATTTGCTCGAGGATTCCGCTACAATTAAAGTGAAAACCAGCTATACTATGGGAAAATTTGTAAGTTAAGAACTACATTTAATAGCTGAACTGACCAAAATGAAAATAAGCAAATTGCAGATTACCCATTTCAGGGGAATCCAGGAGGCCACCCTTTTCTTTAAGGACCATACGTTATTGGTGGGGAAAAATAATATTGGCAAATCCACCATATGCGAAGCCCTTGATCTAGTTTTGGGTCCAGACCGTCTCAACCGGATGGATGCCATCGATGAATATGATTTCTACAATGGGGATTATTATTATGAGGAAGGTGAAGCTCCAAAACAAATCCGTATAGAGGTTATTCTCACCGACATTTCAATAGAGATGCAGGGCGTCTTTCGAAATCATATGGAATTTTGGCATCAAAAACGGCAAAAAATCCTTGATCAGGGGGAGATTGAAGCAACCGATGAAGAATTCGTTGAAATGTGCCTGCGGTTACAATTCATTGGTCAGTATGATCGGGATGAGGACGAGTTTTCGGCAAAAACCTACTTCTCGCATTCCCCCGATGAAGATGAAGGAGAGTTTAGAGAAGTCCCAAAACGCAGAAAAAGAGAAATAGGGTTTCTCTACCTCAGGGCATTAAGAACTGGAAGAAGGGCGTTGAGTCTGGAGCGGGGAACCCTTTTGGATATCCTACTTCGAATTGGTGAAATTCGGCCAAAATTTTGGGAGAAAACAAGGACCAGACTTGAAGAGCTAGACCCCCCTTTGGAGGAGAGCATCGGAGTTCTTAGGAAAGTGCTCGATAACTTGGAGCTGCGTATAGGACAATATATTCCCCTTCCCAACGACGAAAAGGCTTCCACTCTTCATGTTTCCCAATTGACCAGGGACCATCTTCGAAGTACTCTATCTTTTTTTATGAAATCTTCGGGGGAGCAGAAACCGGTTCCATTCCAGAGATTGGGCACGGGAACACTCAGCACTATGGTCTTTGCAATGCTTTCCGCGATAGCAGAACTAAAGAAGGAAAACATCATATTCGCTATGGAAGAACCGGAAATAGCGGTGCCTCCCCATACACAACGACGAATCATTGAGTACTTATTGGAACAGACCACTCAGGCATTTGTGACCTCCCATTCCCCATATGTAATAGAAATGTTCGACCCGGAGAACATCAAAATACTGAAAAAGGAAGAAGGCTCCAAGGTGACTGGTGTGGATATTACCTATGCCGGTTTAAAACCAAAGAACTATCGGAGAAAAATACGGCATTCCATAGCTGAGGTAATCTTGGGAAATGCTGTCATCGTTGGTGAAGGTCTGACTGAATTGGAAGTCTTGTCAGCTGCTGCAAAAATACTGGAGCAGGATCGGGACAATTATCCATTCGATTTATCAGGAGTGACCATTTTTGAAGCTGAAGGTGATGGAAATATTGCGGATTGGGGGAAGTTTTTCAAATCAATAGGACTTTCAACCTTTGCTTTTTTTGATAAGATGCAGCGCTCCGCCGACCAGATCCAAGAACTGAATGAAGCTTTTGACTTCTACAAGGAAATTGACCATAAGGCCATCGAGAAATTATTAGCGGACGAGGTGCCGGTAAGCATTCAATGGGCATTTCTACAAGAGCTCAAAGAAAATGGAGAGATTGCAAATGGACCACATCTCCCTGAAATGCAACCGGATGATGTCACAGTGGGAAAGTTATTGGATGAGGCATTGAGACAAAAGAAAGGGGAAAGGCGCTCGGCTTCTTTAGTGGAAAAGTGTACCATGGAAGAACTCCCCATTACAATTAAGACTTTCCTGGAAGAAATCTACCGTAAGTTCAAACACCCTGAGGAAGTGCCACTCATGGAATTTGAAGAGGAGGGGAATGGAGCCACAGAACCAGATGAGGAATAGCCCATGGCACTTGAGATTGATGAAAATAGACGTGCCATCCTTGACTGTAAAAGAAACTTGTTGGTCATAGGAGGCCCGGGGTGTGGCAAAACCACCATTGCCCTGGCCAAAGCATTCTCCTATATTCGGGAACAATCATTGAACCGAGGCGAGAAAATCCTTTTTCTCAGTTTCTCCAGAAATGCCAGGGCCAGAATTTTAGAATCTGCGGAAAACTTTCCTGATTTCAAGGAACTTGGTGCCAAGTTGTATGTTCAGACATTCCATGCCTTTTTTTTGGAAATTATAAAGACCCACGGCTATCTTTTGGGTTGTCCCAAAAAAATATCCATCATACCACCCCATGATGAAGCTGCTTTGAAAGGGGACAGTAAGGACGATGACCCAGCTTGGCTAGTGGAAAAACAAGACCTTTTCAATCAAGAAGGAAAGATAACCTTTGACCGTTTTGCTGCAATTGTATTGGAACTCATCACCAGGAGTGAGCGTATTCGGGATTCCATTGGGAGCGCCTTCCCCCTAATCATTGTGGATGAAGCTCAAGATACTGACACGGAACAATGGCAAATTGTACAAGCTTTTCACGGGATCTCCCAATTGTTGTTGTTAGGCGATTTGGATCAACAGATTTTTGATTACAGACCAGATATTGATCCGAGACGGCTTTTGGAAATAAAGGAGCAAATCAATCCATTGGAAATAACATTGGCATCCGATAATTTCCGGAATCCCAATACAGAGATTCTAGATTTTGCAAGGGATTTACGCGATAATAGTCCCAGAGATAGGGGATATAAAGGTATGACATCCATGAAGTATGCTGTAATTGCGAAATATCGTGACCGTAGTATTTGCCAAAGCGTAGGTATATTAAATTCCAAAATCGAAGAAGCAACTGGAGAAAAACCAAAGAACATTGCCATCCTTACCCCCTGGTGGAAAGGAGTTAAAATGGTTTCAAGTGCACTTAAGGCCCGAAAAATACCACATAGGGTTCAATTTGATGAGACCGCCACAAACTTTTCCAGTAGATTGGTAGCCTGCCTGATGGAACCCATTTTGGACAAAAAGCAACATTTGGTTTGGGTTTTGGTAATCCTAAGGGACTACCAAAGTGCAAAAGGAAACAGAAAGGAAAGTACAAAATATGATGGTTGGATAGCTAAAGTAATGGAGGACGGAAAAGTTAGAGGTAAGACCATACCCTATTTTCAAGGAGTGATTGAGAAAATTAGTCAACATCAATTTTCAGGCAATCCAGCACAGGATTGGAAATATGTACAAGAACTTCTGTTTACTTGTGAAATGGGGCCAATACAAAAATTCGCACGACAATCGGAATTTTTAGTAGCATACAACCGAGGGAGAATCATCATGAGAGACTTGGGAAATGCATGGTTGGAACATTCTGGATATGTGGATGCACGTGGAATCCTACACAGGGCAGTTTTGGAATCCCAAATGTCATCAGATGTGGTCAAAGAGGAGGGCATACACGTTATGACCACCTATAAGTCCAAAGGGAAGGAATTTGATGGTGTCATCATTTTTCAAAATGAACACATTTCCCCTATCGAATTGCGGGATGACAATGCTGGAATGGACAGGTCTAGAAGACTATTGTTGGTAGGGGTGACAAGGGCAAGACACCATGTCCTTATTTTAAGACAGGCCGGTTTCCGTTCAAAGTTGTTGGATATGTTCAATTTGGATGGGTTGTGAAAATAATTGCAATGAAATGGTGTTAGCTGCTGTCCGAACTTTTTGATTTTACCAGAAAGGTTATGCCTCTCTTAACATCGCAACTCGGTTGATTTTCGATAAAAAATGAATATTCTTCCTATCGGTACTTTGATTTAGGGCAAGGTCAATCTTTTCCTGGATTCTTTGTGCTGGCGAAATTTTTTTCATGCACTTGTTCGTAGCCCACTGTGAAAAGTTGAAAATCGAACCTATTGGAACTCCCATGGGACTCCCTATAATCTCAAATAACGTTTGGACCCCTAAATCCAATAAGCGTTCCGTTTTTTGTGTTTTACCAAGATATCTGGTTACCTCCCGATTATAGAAGGCAATTTTCTTCTTTTGCTCATCCAATGAGAGATGGGAAAGGGTCTTGATTAAACGTTCGCTATTGGGAAATACAATTTCCTTGCTCAAGACCTCTTCGAATTCGAGAATGGAAGGGTAGGGATTGATTTTAATCAGCTCAATGGGTAAAACAAAAGTATTTCCATTGGCCAAAAAGGACTCACAATCCGTAAAATCCTTAAGGTTACTTATTGTTGCATTCCTATAAAAATTCAGAAGCTTCCCCATAACTTCTGCATAACTTTCATCAGTATACCCTTCTTCTCCCCTGACTGGAAAATAGGTAGCATTTAAAGAATGTGACAGATGGGTGGCATAAGAAAACATCTTCAATAAAAAGCTTGTATCTTCACTAATATCACTGCTAGGAGGATTATCTATAATTTGGTCCACCCCGTAGAGGGAAGCACTGAGAACACCTCCCCGGTGTAAGACCTCAAAGCTTTTACGCCGGGCCTTGATAGGCCAAACTAATGCATTATAGAGCATCTTTGTATCCTTTTTTAATTCTTTGGCCAAGAATTCACTTATTAGTTTCAGTTCTTGGACCAATTTCATTTCATTAAAGATGTATCGATTTGACATTTCTACGATATCACATTGTTGCAGACAAGAAACACCCCTTTTAGAGATTATGGCGTTGGGTCTCAATTCATAAACCTCATTTAAGAAACCCAGGTCATATCTTGAAGTATCATTTATAAGAATCAGCTTTACGCGCCCTCTTTCAATCAAGGTCAGTAATTCCCGTACTGTTACATCAAAACCCTTTAACCATTCAGAAATCTTCGTATCCAAGGGAGGTGACAAATACATCGTTTGATAAAGCATTAAAAAATATCGCAAGTCAATATTGGGAAAAGCACTAAAATCAGCATAACAGGAATACTCTTCTTTGTCATAGAAATAAAGATGTTCCTTGGTGTACTTTGATTCAAAAATGGCGTCGATGTTGTCGAACCACAAGGATTCGTCCCTTTGAACAAACAGAGGTTTCTGGTTTTTTTCTCTCACATAGGTAAAGGTGCCACCACGTTCATCAAATCCTTGGGTCAATTCCGGTTTTTCCTCAAACTCATCAATTATAATGTTGAATGGGATAGGACTTTGGTGACTTGATATAAAAGCTTCCAATTCTGCAATAGAAAATATATCTGCATACACATACTTGGTCTCCTTTCCACTTTTTATTTTATAATTGGCGATATGTATGTCAACGACCCCGTCGTCATCGGAAATCTTGTAAAAATTGATTTTTGGAAATTTAGCGGCTAGAAGAAAAATCCATTCTACCTTGTTCATGAGCATTCCTTGAAATCCCTTGGAGATTTCTAAATCCGATAATCCCGGGATAATCTCCTGAAAATGTTCTGGCTTTGTATTGACAAGTTTTACTGGAGTGAGCAAAGGCCTTATTTCATTTTCGAATCGTTCTGTTAGAACTTTAAAATCCCCAC
Organism: Flagellimonas profundi; assembly: GCF_017313275.1. Lineage (GTDB taxonomy): Bacteria > Bacteroidota > Bacteroidia > Flavobacteriales > Flavobacteriaceae > Flagellimonas > Flagellimonas profundi. The sequence continues at coordinate 1,663,445 of NZ_JAFLNM010000001.1, forward strand.
TAAAGTTGGTCACATAGATGAGATATTTATTTAGCTCAATTTTATAAATGGTTGTTGCCAATTCGGGAAACAGCGTTCTCAAATTCAAGTCCACTCTTTTTACAGGTCCAACCCCATTGTTCATTTTCATAATTATATTTATTTGGGATAATTTTGATATCGGTATAACCTTCTTAGCAATGCCTTACGTCTATATTAAGTAAATTACTCAAATTTGTGCAATAATAGGATGGGAGAAATAATAAGAACAATTTAAAACAATTTTGATCATTAAAAAATCATCCCAATATCGTGGTGTACCTTCAGATAATGCTGCTCCAATTCCAATTCTGAAACCAGCAATGGCTTGGGCAATCCCCTTTCAATTTCTGGCCTTTGAAACTGCACCTTTCTATCCTTACCATCAGCAAACACTACAAACTCCCCTTGTTTCAACCGAAAGAACACCTCGGCCCTCCTTTTGGACACTTCCTTCTCCCCTTCGGTGATACGTCGTTCCAGGTTCAACCCTGAACTTTTGCTCACACTCCTGGTCGGTATCTTGACCAACTCAAAAAAGCGTTCGTAATATCGGGCCGTATCCGGGTCGTTCACCTTTCCAAAGAACTGATAAGACAGATTGGAGAGTATCGCCTTACTAGCCTTCTCACCGTACATCATATCATTTTGGATCTTGTCCTGCAGCACATACACACTCACAATATCATAACTCCGCAAGGTGGCCGGTATTCGATGCATGTTCAACAATCGCAAAGTCGAGGCTTCCTCCAACAACATAAAGGAGGGCTTCCGGTTGCGTTGGCTCATCTGCTTGGAAATGGCATGGATAATGGTAGCAATCACCGGGGAAAGGGAAGCATCCTTTTGGGGGTTGTTCACCAGGGCAATGACGGAAGGGTGGTCTTCATTATTAACATCCAAGGAAATCTCATCCTTGGAAAGCACCATAAAGATCTTTCGCGTACTGATCTTTTTGAACCCATTGGCCAGGGTACTGAGTACCCCTGCCGTTTGCCGTTCGGACCCGATACCACTGATAAAGGCATCCGCCATGGCCCGGGAGGTTATATTTCCTTTTAAGAATTTAATCAGACTCTTGGTACCCAATTGTTGAAAAACAGCCATGAGATGCGGGAGGGTACAATAGTGCGGATAATTGGTCTTCAATCGCCAAATCAATCCACTGATCAAGCCCTCGGCTGCATCCTTAAAAAAACGGGAAGTACTGTTCTCATCGGAGTCCCTATGCTCCATCAAGTTCTCCAACAGCACCCGGGACACCTCATGGACACTTTCTTCATCCGGCAAATATCGAGGGGCAATGGGATTGACCCTATTATATATCGGTCCAAAGGAAACAATCTTAAAGGGTATCTGTTCACCATTCCACAAGGGATAGGCCATTTCGGTGATCTCAAAATCCTTGTAATCATGGATGACCCCTGAGAAATGCTCCTTCTGAAAATGCTTTAAAAAACTATAGATGACACTCTCCGTCTTTCCACTCCCTGCAGAGGCCATTACCGAAACGCCCCGTCGGATGTTTCCCAACACCAGGGGCCTCCCCTTTACCTTCATTTTCACCTCAAAAACTTTGGAGGGTTTCTTATCGTTTTTATAGTGATCTACAAGGCCATAAATTACCACATGGATAAAAAACAGCGGCAACCAAAGGGTCAATGACCCCTTAATAAAAACATCCCATCCCCAAAGTAAACCATTGGCCACAGCCAAAAGAACAATGCCCAAAAACCATATCACAAACCCGAATTTGAGATACCGATTGGCCAAATAGGAGATTTCTCCCCCGATCACCATACCAGATACTATTTCAATCCATCCTAAATTTTCCATATAGCTAGTTTTAAATTCCAATAGACCCTGATTCCATGGCCTTTCCGATGCCTTTTTTAAGTTGCATCATCGCTTTATAGGCCAACTGTACCTTGTTGACAGGAATACTGGGCACCTTTACCCCTGCCTTGAACAACAATTGCCGGGCAGCCTGCCTTTCATTGGCCGGCAATCCCAAGAGGGCCGAAAAAAATTGTTTGGGGTCCTTGTCGAGAAGATTTCGGGCATGGTAGGTCTCCACAAAGTTCCTGCGGTACCCGAATTGTTTGTCAAAGGTCTTTTCAGCCGTCCGATAGAACTTGTCCCGATCAAAGCCCTGTTTGACCTTTTCCCCATTAAGGGTAGTTTCCGAGGTGCGGAACTTGGAGCCTGGGGAGAGGCTATGGGAATTGGTCACGTCCTTTCGGCTTACAATGATATGGATATGGCTCTGGTGGCCTTCCTTAGCCATGCCTGGACCGATACGTTTTCCATTCTGTTTATGGGGTGCCTCCATTTCCAAGGCATTGATTTTTTTCTGAAGTTTGGCCATGTCCCCTTGCTCCCTACCCTCTTTGATGGCCCTGATCTGGTGTTGCAGTTCCAGGATCTTACTGGCATAGGCCTGGTTCTCCTTGACTTTCTTGTCCTTTTCGGAATAGGTACGTTCCCTTTCCAGTTTCGCGAAATACAACACATCCTTCACTAAAACCTCCTTGTCCCGGTAAAAGTAAGCTGCATAGGTCTTCATGATCTCCCGGGTGTACTCTTTCAGCTTTTCGGGGTTGTTCCCGATATGCTTGAGCTCCGCTTGGGATGGACTGACCATGATGGAATAGAACTTGGGATCCCGTTTCGAAAGTTTGGCCGTATTGGCATCGATCTCGGCAATGACCCTTTGGGCATCGATGTCATTTTCCGTTTGGTTGAAAAAAAGTTCTTGCTCTTCCAAGGCCTTACCTTCGTTCTCCTTTTCGAGATACTTGATAAAATCACTGGCACTGCCGCGATAGTTATCTCCCAAATGTTGTCTTGTGATGGCGATGTACATGATTATAGATTTTTGAGTTTGGTGCGGTACTGTTCAATGGCCCCGGGTTTGAGGTCCACTTTGAGGTGGTCCTTTCCAAAGCGGTTCTTGGTCAGGGACACATGGTCCAGCACATGGTTAAAATCAGCTTTCACTTCTTCCAACTGTTCCTTCAGTCGTTCATGCACGATCTTGGGGACCGTGGTCTCCTTGTCCAAGAGTTCTGGGTTGGTAGGGGAATTGATCTCGGTGAGTTGTTTTTCAAAAAACTCAAAGTCCCCTTCCCATTCCTCGCCTTCTTCAGACTCCAGTTCCTGCTGGAAAAGGGCCTGTATCATACTGACCGTGGGCAGGGTCTGCTCTTTTTCGATACTGCGCATAATGGCCACCATGGCATTGAATCGCCGTTTGATCAAATATTTAAGACTTGCAATGGTCTCGTGCATCCGTTCATCGGGCGATATGCCATTATGGTCAAAGAACTCCACCATGGCCAACAAGGTCATGGAATGGGACTTTCCTTGCCGTTTGGAAAAGCTCCGAAATTTCAGGGCCACCGAGATTTTGATCCTCAGTCCCGCAAACGTCTCTTTTTCGTATCCTTTATCCATTTTTTCAACAAAAATTCCTTGGTTTTACTGGCCCCGGCCCATTTTTTCAACAAAAACCAAAAGCTCAAAATTTTATAAAATACCCAAAACCCCTATAAACAGGGCCTTGCGAAGCAACCATGATTGGTAGCGCTGCGCCAGCACGCTATCCTCTTGCTTCTCCTTTTTGCGCCAGGGGGCCAAAAAGCATCGCACAAACCATCTTAAAAAGACAGCCGTCCCTTATCATATTTTACCCTATGGAGCACGGACTTTTGGAAAGTCAGATCAAGTTTGGATGCCGTGCAAACTTTGCTAGGAAGTAGCATCTTAAATATACCCACATTCCTTCAGGCACAAAAATGCGTTTTGCGGGCAAATGGCATCATTTGCCCGCAGCAAATATGAAACGTCCATTTTTGGGTTTCCACAACGTCCGGAGTTCCTCGGGAACGCCAAAAAAAAGACCCTTTTTCAAGGGTCTTGTTCCTGTCAGTCTTCCGATGGGACAGTATTGGTCTGTTCCCTGTAATACTCATACCTGAATATCCAGAGATTGACCACCAGGGAGTAGGTTTTGTCCACAGTGGCATCGGCTGTCTTTTTGACAACGCTTTTCTTTGGATGTTTCTTCGCTGGAATCTCCAATGACTTTTTTACAATTGCTTTCATAATACATGATTTTAGATTATCAATTATTTGAGGGCATTCCCGCACTTCCGAAAAATTTCAGCTCAAAAGGAAACGGAATAAGGAGTGAGGTACGAACGGTTTATGCCGTAGTCTTTTGATGGGAACATTTTTGAAGGGCGAACTTGCGGTCAAATAAGGGATAGGTGTACTTTTGGGTTGCCCAGCACTTTTCAAACAAGAATTTCCCAAATTGGTTTTTGGGTGTTCGACCCACCTAAAAACCAACCATGAACCCATAAAAAAAGCCCATCGTGATGGATGGGCTTCGATGGTGTGTTTTGGCATTCACATATTGAATACGAAATCATAACTGTAGAGATTTCGCATTGCCTCTTCTTCCAAGAGGGTATCATAGTCCTTATCATGCGTTTCTGCAAATTGGAGCAATTCGGTCCCGGAACGGCTTTCCACATCTTCTTTGGAATCGGAAAGCAAACGTTCCTGGGTCTCGCTATCAAGGTTGGTAAAGTTCAAATAGACCATTATTCAAAACTTTGATAGTTCATTGCTCACAGATCATATAGGCTTGGATCGAACCCATCGGGGTAATACCTTGGGTCATATTGTTCTTCCAACCATTTTTCAAATTCCGTCATTTCTGTATTCGCTGTATTCGCTTCCATGACCATTGGATTAAAGAATTCCATTATCGGCAAAACTGTAATACCTACCATCGGGCGCTAGGATAAGATGATCCAAAATCTTAACGTCAAAAAGCTGTGCCGCCTCTTTGATCTTTTGGGTCAATTGTTTGTCCTGATAACTGGCCTTGAGTTGTCCAGAAGGATGGTTATGGGCGAGGATGATCCCCACGGAAAGGGTCTTTAGGGTAATGGCAAAAAGGATGCGCAGATCTACCAAGGTACCTGTGATGCCCCCATGGGATAGTGGATAGATACCCTTTACCTTGTTGGACTGGTTGAGCAGCACGATCTTAAAGGTTTCGTGCAGTCCTATGGTCTTGTTGTCCCAATTTTTGAACAATAGATTCGCCACCTCATTGGAGTTCGTCACGGACAGGGATTTCAGGGTACTGAGCTTTTCCCGATAACTGATCTGTATTTCATTGACACGGTGTTCCATTTCAAATGTGTTTAGGATGAAAAAAGAAAGGGATGCCCAAAGACTGGACACCCCCTATCCATTTTACTCGGTGCTATTCTTATCACCACCACCCAAGAGCAGGATCTCACTGGCCACCACTTCGGTCACATACTTTTTAGTACCCTCTTTGTCCTCATAGGATCGGGAGGTCAATTTCCCTTCGATGGCAACTTCTTTTCCTTTAGTCACGAAGCCTTCGATGATGTCGGCCAATTTCCCCCATGCGATGATGGTGTGCCATTCGGTATTGGTCACCCGTTCCCCTTCGGAGTTCTTGTAATGTTCGTTGGTGGCCATGGTGAACCGTGCCACACGTTTGCCTTTGTCAAGGTCTGTGATGGTAGGGTCTTGCCCCACGTTTCCAATAAGTTGCACTTTGTTTCTCAATGTACTCATGATAAAAAGTTTTAAAGGCCTGCCGTCTTCCAGTACGGATAAATCAGCAAACAGGGTTAAAAATTTCCCCCCTCTTTTTTTGGTCATTGTTTCCCAAATTTTAAGGGGCGTTTGTTTGCTTCTTACGTGCGTAGCACAATAAAAGAAGGGGGTTCTGTCAAGGCTTTTGGACAGAAATCGGGAGGCTCCGCGACGTAGTAAAATCCAAGGATTTTCAAGGAAGTGGAAACCCTATTTATGGACAAAACCTGCCTTGGCCTTGACAGGTTCGATGAGGGCCCTAGGAATTCCATCCGACCCATTGGCAAGGGAGCGTACGGGAAGTTAAGCGAGTGCAGGCGATGGTGTCCTGATTGGAAGTCCTTGGGCACTGCCCTGTTTTTCGATGCCCCGAAAAACAACCAGGGCTTCTTTTATTACGGCCCCCTTAAAATTTGATGGGCGGACGGACGGATTTGCGTCTCTTCCCGCAAAGCCCCAAGAAGGGTTTGCAAAGGAAGGGCGCACAAAAAATCCGTTTGGACGACTTCCGTTTTGACCAAATGAAGTTTCATCAAACATTACGACAATAAGGGAACAAAAGTATTGGAGTTACCCTACGACCGGATTATTTTTCATCTACAGTGATAAGCATTTCGTGATTGTTCGGATAAGATTCTTTATGCCCGGAAGCTTCCATATTGTCTCATAAGTCCTGTCTCCGTTTCTCATAGATCCAGACCCCTAACCTTCCTGAAGTCCCCTCCAATACACGGACAGTTGTTTGGGTGACACAACCTGCGAAGCCTCTCATGTACAATTTTATTGAAGGTCTTGGCCAACCATGGGGCTGCCAACAACGGCTGAAATATAAGTTAGCCCAAAAATGGTTCCTCTTTGAAACTAAGTGTTCCACTTCATCCGCTGAAGTCGAACAGCATTCAATATTGCCAATAAGGCAACCCCCACATCAGCAAAAACTGCTTCCCACATCGTGGCTACGCCTCCCGCTCCAAGGATGAGCACAAATGCCTTCACGCCAAAGGCGAGCCCAATATTTTGCCAAACTATCTTTCGGGTGGAGCGTCCTATTTTAATGGCCCGTGCCATCTTGCTCGGTTGGTCGGTCTGAATGATGACATCTGCTGTTTCAATGGCCACATCACTACCCAAGCCTCCCATGGCAATGCCCACATCGCTGATGGCCAGAACGGGCGCATCATTAATACCATCGCCCATAAAGGCCACTTTGGTGTCTGATTGTTTTTTGAGTTCTTCGACTTCGCCGAGCTTATCTTCTGGTAATAGGCCGCCCTTTGCCCAATCAAAGTTCAACTTTTTCGAGACTTGTTGCGTTATGGAATCTTTGTCACCCGAAAGCATTATGATTTTCGAAATCCCGGCATCCCTGATTTGTTGGATGGCTAGATGGGCATCTTCCTTGAGTTCATCTGCAATGGTAACATAGCCTGCAAATTTTTCATCAATGGCCAACATTACAATAGAATCCACAATATCATCGGTTTCTGAAGGTACATCAATGTTGTTTGAGGCCATTAGGGCTTTATTGCCCACCAGCACTGTTTTCTCATTGACCGTTCCCCTTAATCCCTTTCCTGCAACTTCCGATACATCGGTTGCCTTTATATCCGTGCCTTCGGCTTTGTATTCCAAAATTGCTTTTGCTATGGGATGGGTAGATTGTTCCTCCATGGCCATCAAGTATTTCATAAACTTGGCTTCCTCAAATTGGGCAGTCTTGATCTCCTTGATTTTAAAAACCCCTTTGGTAACGGTTCCCGTTTTGTCCATCACTACCGTGTTCACTTTGGTGATTGCTTCCAAAAAAGATGCACCTTTGAAAAGAATCCCATTTCGGGATGCCGCTCCCAGACCACCAAAATAGCCGAGCGGAATGGAAATGACCAAGGCACAGGGACAGGAAACCACTAGGAATATTAATGCGCGATAGAGCCAATCCCTAAATACATAGTCATTTAGAAAAAAGTAGGGCAAGAACGTTAATCCAATGGCAAGGAAAACCACAATGGGCGTATAAATTCTTGCAAATCTTCTAATGAACAGTTCTGTCTTTGATTTTCTGGCTGTAGCGTTTTGTACCATATCCAAGATTCGAGTGATGGAACTGTCCTTGAATTCTTTGGAGGTTTCTACATCGATAACACCCTCGAGATTAATACTTCCGGCATAGACTTTTTCGTCTCTATTTATCGTATCGGGCTTACTTTCGCCAGTAATTGCCGCCGTATTGAGGGAAGCTCTTTCGGATAAGAGAATGCCGTCCAAGGGGATTTTCTCACCCACACGTACTTGTATCCTTTCGCCAATCTCGACGGTTTGGGGATTTACGGTAACGAAATTCCCGTTACGAAGCACCAAAGCTTCGTCCGGTCGCGCATCCAAAAGGGCCTTAATATTTCCCTTTGCCCGATTGACTGCTGCATTTTGGAACAGTTCGCCCACGGCGTAAAACAACATTACGGCCACGCCCTCTGGGTATTCGCCTATGGCAAAGGCCCCTAGAGTGGCAATGGACATCAGGAAAAATTCAGTAAAGAAATCACCATGCTTTATACTGTTCCAACCTTCTCTGATGACAGGGAAACCAACAGGCAAATAGGCAAGGGTGTACCATGCGATCCTTATCCAGCCCTTGAAAAACGGGAAAGCATCAAAATAGTCCACTGCTATGCCGATGATGAGCATTACAAAACTGAAAATGGCTGGTAAATAGGTCTTGAATTTAGATACACCTTCAGGACCGTCATGGTTATGGCCACTTTCGTGTCCGTATTCGCCCTGGCGTTCCTTTGAACCTAGATCACGTAGTTTTACTTTTTTCTTTTTCATAGACGGTAAGGTCGTTATTTGTTTCATGCAACGGAAGTGCAATTATTGCCCGCTGCACTTGTCGCAGATTCCCTTAATGACCAAATTGGCATTTTCTGCCACATACCCATCAGGTAGATTGATATGGGGAATCTTATGCTCAGTGAGACAGACCGTTTCATCACAGTTATCGCAATGAAAGTGCAGGTGCAGATCTTGTTCCATTTCACAATTGCAACCTGGTTCGCACAGGGCATACTTTGAAATATTGGTGCCATCATCTATTTGGTGCACAATGCGTTTTTCCTCAAAGGTCTTCAGGGTCCGGTACAATGTGGTTCTGTCCGCTTTTGAGAAAGCGTTCTCCATATCGGTCAGGGCAATGGCCACTTCCTTTTCAGCCAAATATTTATAGATCAAAATACGCATCGCCGTTGGGCGTACACCTTTATTTTCCAATGTTTTTTCAATGTCTGTCATCATATTGTAATTTTATCAATGGCTATGTCCCGCATCCCCTTTTTTCATTTGGGCCATTAAATAGTAGGCATTGTTGTATGCAAATGTAGTATTTGGCCCAACGGAATCTACAAAATCGATGGCGACCCAATCCCCGTCATTTGGGCCTGTGTTAATTTCGACAGGTTTGAAGCTCCAGTCATTACCTTCACGCTCCGCTTTAAAAATATACTTCTTTCCCTCGTTCGAACTTATTGCACTTTCAGGCACCGCAACGGTCTCGGATTTTTGGATTTCAATCCGTCCTTCAACATACATCCCTGGAATCAGCTGCCCTTCCTTGTTCTCGATTTCAGCATGGACGTGTATCGCTTTGGGATTTTGCTCGAAAGTTTTCCCTACGGAATAAATTTTCGCAGTAAGTTCCTTTCCGGGAATGGATTGTACATTGAAGGATACTTGCTGCTCTACCTTTACTTTGTACACATCCTTTTCAAACACCATTAAATCGGCATGGACGTGATGGGTGTCAACGATTTCAAATAGGTCGGTCTGCGGTTCTACATACTGTCCGGTCTTCACCGCTACGTTTTGGACAAATCCCTCAATGGGACTTCGCAATGCCACCCGTTGGTAAATCGTACCGTTTCTCACCCCGGACGCACCAATGTTCAATTGTTGCAACTGTGCTTCCAATCCCTTTGCCAGGCTTTGGGATGCCCGGTATTCCGCTTCGGCCTTTTGAAAGTTGGTCCCGCTGCCCACCCCGGCATCATACAGGTTTTTTTGTCTTTCAAATTCCTTTTGCAGAAACTGGCTGTTACTGTAGGCGTTCAGGTAATCGGTCTGTTTCTGGATGATATTGGGGTGGGACAAATAGGCGACCGTTTGTCCCTTTTTTACTTTGTCGCCTTCAATGACCTCTATGGACACCACATTGGCACCCACGACCGTCGTAATGGTCGCTTCATTCTGAGGTGGGACCTCCAGTTGGCCATTGGCTTCCACATACTGCTTCATAACACGTTGGGCAACGGTATCGATTCTCATGTTAAGATTCCGGCACTGCGCCTCCGTAAGCATGGCTTCTTTGGCTTCACTTTCTTTGTGCATTTCGCCCATTTCAGGTTTTTTTTGCTTTGCTTCCTCAGTATCGGCTTTGGAATTCCCACAGGAAGCAAGTACCAAGAGCATCGTCACAAGCCCAATAACGTTATGTTTAAAAAGATTGTTCATTTGTCTATTGTTTAAAATATTGTAATTCAAATACTGATTCTAGATAGTTGTCAAGGGCGTCAAGTGCATCCATTTCCGTGTTTATGGCATCCCGAATAATCTGTGTGAACGCTGCATAGTCCACCGCACCCTCCGCGTAGGCCAACAATGCTCCCCTGCGCTGCTCTTGGGCAAGTGGCAAGGCCTTGTCCCTATAAAATTGCCACGATGCGCTCCATTTCCGATAGGCTTGCACCGCCTGCCGATATTCGGATTGCAGCTGGCGTTTGGTATAATCCGCATTGGTCTTTGCAATTTCACTTTCAATTTTGGCGGCCTTGGCTTGACTACGCTGTCCACCTGAAAACAAAGGAACCGAAATGCCAGCTTGATAGGTATAGAACCCGCTATCACCATTGACCTGTTGCAGTCCGCCCTGAAGGTTGAATTTAGGCAGCAGGTCGGCACGTGCCACATCGTATGTCGCCTCGGCCTCCTCGATGCGCCTTTGTGAAAGTTCCAGCTCTGGATGTTTTCCTAAATCCCCGTCCCATCCCAAAACCGTTACCGCACTTTCATCAAGCTTTTCTGGAACGGAATAGTAGATGTCCGAAACCAACCAAAGATTGAGCTTTTGCAGGGCGATGGCATAATCACTTTCGGCCTGTTGCAGTTGATTGTTGATTTGTAAGGCCTGATTTGTAGCCGATGAATATTCCAGCCGGGAAATGGCCTCTACCTTGAAGTTGAGTTCTATTGCTTTTTTAAACTGTGAATAAATGGAATCCAGTTCACGGTACAGTTCAAATTTCTGTCGTTGTCGATAGGCTTCTGACCAAGCCTTTTTGACCTCCTGTTCCACTTGCAGTTCGGAAAGGTCAAGAGCTGTCTCGGCCAAAGCGATGCGTTGTCTCTGCAAACGCCTTTTTGCACTGATGCCCAACAGGTCGATATTCTGTTGTCCAACCCCAACCAAGGTATAAATTCCTTGTCCGTCCGCAATTTCTTCGCCACCTGTGAAGACTTGGGTATTGCCAAGGTCGTAGGCCGTTCCTTTAAGGGCGGTTTGTTTTTGGACTTCCCATTGTTTTGTTTTCAACAACGGATAGTTTTTCTTGGAAACTTCCACCGCCTCTTCCAATGAAATAGCGGGCAGTGAATCTTTAGGCTGGATCTGCCGTGCATTTTCAAAACCTTCTTGCGCATGCATTTTGGCAGGCAGTGCGGTGGCGAACAAAAGAAGGACCATGACCACAGGGGTAACCCATTTCGGGTCGGGTTTACTCATCCGTTCCGAACGTCCCTCGACCCATTGGTAAAAGATGGGTAGGATAAAGAGGGTCAAGAGGGTCGAAGTTATCAAGCCACCAATGACCACGGTGGCCAAAGGTCGCTGTACCTCTGCCCCGGCCGAAGCCGAAACGGCCATGGGAAGAAACCCTAAAATATCCGTAAAGGCCGTGAGCATAATGGGACGAATCCGTCTTTTGGTGCCTTCTATAATTCTACCTTTAAGATTGGTCACGCCTTCTTCCTTCAGTTCATTGAGACCACTTATCATGACGAGTCCGTTCAGAACGGCCACGCCAAAAAGCACGATAAAGCCGACCCCCGCGGAAATACTAAAGGGCATATCCCTTAACCACAGGGCGAACACACCGCCAATGGTGGCCATCGGGATGGCGAGGTAGATCATCAAGGTCTGTGGAAAGGACTTTAGCGCAAAATAAATCAATATGAAAATCAGGAACAAGGCAATAGGGACCACAGTTTGCAATCTATTGCTGGCGCGTTCCAGATTTTCGAAAGCACCACCATACCGAATGTAATATCCTGTGGGCAGGTCAAACTGGGCATCCAATTTTTCTTGGATATCCTCTACAACGGATTTTACATCACGGTCGCGAATATTGATGCCCACATAGGTCCGCCTATTGGTATTGTCACGGCTTATCTGCATCGGGCCGGGTTCATAACTTACCTCGGCAATTTCCCGTAATGGGATTTGCGAACCATTGGGCAGGTTGATGAACAGGTTCTGGATGTCCTCGATGCCTTGCCGGTTTTCCTTTTGAAGTCTTACGACCAGGTCAAACCGTTTTTCACCCTCGAAGATTACGCCCGCCTTTCCTCCTGCAAAGGCGGCCTGTACCACTTTATTGAGCTGTTCGATCTTTAGACCGTACTGTGCCAATTTATTGCGATTATAGTCAATGGTGATTTGTGGCAGGCCGTCCGTGGCCTCAACTTTCATATCTGCCACACCGGGAACGGTGGCAATGATTTCCCCCATTTCCTCGGCCTTGCTTGCCAATATGCCGAGGTCTTCCCCGAACAATTTAATGGCCACATCCTCACGAACACCCGTAAGCAATTCGTTGAAGCGCATTTCTATAGGTTGGGTAAACTCAAAATTCACACCGGGAACGATACTGATGGCCTCCTTCATTTTTTCCACCAATTCATCCTTGCTTTCTGCAGATGTCCATTCATCCGTTGGTTTGAGGATAACGAAGACATCGGCGATATCCATGGGCATCGGGTCCGTTGGTACATCGGCGACACCGATACGGCTGAGAACGGTTTCCGCTTCGGGAAATTCGGCCTTCACGATACGTTCAATCTTTGTCGTGGTTTCGATGGTTTCCGACAGGGAACTGCCGGGTTTCAAGATCGCGTGAAAGGCAATATCACCTTCGTCCAATTGCGGGATAAACTCACCACCCATTCTCGTAAAGGCGAAAATGGCAATGGCAAAAAGGCCAAGGGCAATGCTTACGACCACTTTGGCCTTGGAAAGTGATTTGGTCAACAACGGTTCATATTTCTGCTCAATCCAATGCACGAACCTATCGCCATAGGATTGTTTTTTGGATTTTGGCGGCCGTAGGAACAATGCCGAAACCATGGGCACATAGGTAAGACACAATAGCATGGCCCCGATCATGGCGAAAATGAAGGTGAGGGCCATGGGCCGGAACATTTTCCCTTCGACGCCCTCCAAGGCCAAAATGGGCAGGAACACGATCAGAATGATCAGCTGGCCAAAGAAAGCGGCGTTCATCATTTTTTTGGAGGCCTTGGCGGCGATGTCATCCCGTGTTTCCGCACTAACGCCATTCTTTTTGACCACATAGGAGTACATTAAAAAAACGGTGCCCTCTACGATGATCACCGCACCATCCACAATGATTCCAAAATCGATTGCCCCCAAGCTCATCAAGTTTGCCCATACGTCAAAAACATTCATCAGAATAAAGGCAAACAATAGGGATAAGGGTATGGTCGAAGCCACAATGAGTCCGCCACGCCAATTTCCCAACAACAAGACCAACACGAAGATCACGATAAGCCCACCTTCCAAAAGGTTCCCCGTTACCGTGCCTGTTGTCTCGGCAATCAATTCGCTACGGTCAAGGAAAGGTTTGATGGACACTCCTTCAGGAAGGGACCGTTGTATCTGTTCCACACGTTGGGTCACGTTCTCGATCACCTCGTTGGAATTTGCCCCTTTGAGCATCAAGATCATTCCGCCCACGGCTTCACCCTTTCCATCTTTGGTAAGCGCACCATAGCGTACCGCACTTCCCATGCTTACCTTACCTATATCCTTCACTTTGATGGGAATGCCATTAACGGCCTTGACCACCATGTTTTCAATATCCGATATGGTCCTGGCCAGCCCTTCACCACGAATGAAGTTGGCTTGGTGGTTACGCTCGATGTAGGCCCCACCTGTATTCTGGTTGTTGTTCTCTAGGGCCGAGAACACTTCTGTAATGGTAATACCAATGGCGCGAAGTTCGTCCGGGTCAACCGCCACTTCGTATTGCTTTTTGTTTCCGCCAAAGGCGTTTACCTCGACCACGCCGGGTACCATGGCCATCTGTCTCCGTACAATCCAGTCCTGCATCGTTCGCAGTTCCGTTGCCGAATATTCACCTTGATGTTCATCATCTACTTCAAGGGTATATTGGTAGATTTCGCCCAATCCCGTTGAAATTGGCCCCATAACGGGTTTGCCAAAGCCAGAAGGGATCTGTTCCTGAACCTCGGGCAGTTTTTCGGCTACAAGTTGTCTGGGCAAATAAGTGCCCACCTCATCGTCAAATACAATGGTCACCACAGAAAGCCCAAAACGGGAAACAGAGCGGATTTCCTTGACATTGGGCAGGTTGCTCATCGCAACTTCCACGGGATAGGTCACGAATTGTTCAATATCCTCTGTTCCCAGATTAGGTGATTGGGTGATGACCTGTACTTGATTATTGGTGATATCCGGTACGGCATCGATGGGAACTTGGGTCATGCTATAAACGCCCGCACCAATCAATGCGAGGGTCAGCAGACCTATAATAAATTTGTTATTGATTGAAAAATCAATGATTCTGTTGATCATATAAAATGTGTCTTAATTCAGTTGAACCAATGCAATAGGGTTGCAAGTATGAGGGAACAGGTCTTTGAAAAGTTCAAAGTCCATAAACCTCATAATCGGATATAGCTATCCTGTAAAACTGAATTAAACCTGTGGAGGTTGAAATAGTGGGTCGGTAAATTCCTTGCCCAATCCTTCAAAATGGGTGAAATCATCTTCAAGGTAAGTCTCTTGAAGCGGCTGGAATCGAGCTATACCAAAATCCACCGTGTGCACATGGCAGCAATGGCAGTGGCAAAATGGTGAGCATAGTTCACAATTCTCGCTGTGTTCACCATCAAATTGAACCAGATAAACACCTTGGGAGTCTTCTGTTACGTTACCCGCATCACTGCAAGGAACCACATTGAGTGCCAACACGTAGATGGATAATATGACGGTAAAAAATTTCACTTTGCAAAGATAACAGAACTTTGGTGCAACTGCATTGCAAAATCCGGAAAGGACCTATTGAAGATTTAGTGTATGGAAACAAGAGCATTCCATTTCAAATTTCAAGGGATGATCAAATGGGGCAATCCGGACCATCCAAAATTCAAGACAGGAAATTTCCAATCCATACCGACCCCAAAAAGGCTATGGTCTTTACCAGAGTACGTCCCTATCCCAATTCGTCTGGAAAAAATCAAAGTATCCAAGACCGCTCATGATAACCGAAAAAATAAATCACTGCTGGAACAAGCCACTACAACTGCCATGGATCACGAAACAAAGTACAGTTGGCAAGTGGAACAAGCAAACGTTCATTGTAATGGACAAGCTGTCCAACTGACCGTAATAAACGGTCTTAATCATAGTACAAAATGGTGGCCTATAAGATTTAATTTATGTAGTGGGCAGTACTAAAGGCCACGTCGGATGTATAAAAGTCCTATTCAAACGGGGCAAGTTGACCTGTAATGGGATGCTTCCTTGAAGGATAAGCCAGTCGTTCCATAAACCGGTCATAAAAAAACACAATTTACTTAAGCATTTGCTTATATAATGATATAACCTTATCTTTAATAAAATTTTTATCATGGCCCTTGAATTAAGTTGCACCCGCGCCGAGGCGGACCAAAAGCAGTTGATGCGCTGTCGCGAGACACTACGGATGAGTTCGAATTCAATCAACACTATTGGTAAGGTACTGGCCCTAGCAGGAAATGAGACCAGATTGAAGATTCTTTTCCTGCTGAACAAGGAAGGTGAGCTCTGCCCTTGTGATTTTTCAGATATACTGGAAATGACCGTACCCGCAATTTCGCAGCATATCCGTAAGATGAAGGATGCTGGTCTAATTACCTCCAGACGGGAAGGTCAAACCTTGTATTACTCACTGGTAAAAGGCCAAAGCGAGGTGTTGGAAGGCATATTCAGCAGGCTTCAGGAAAACAAAAAAGTTGCATAGAATGAACATAGAAAGATCATCATATTCAGCAATGTTCACTGGAGTTTTTACAGCGATCGCAGCCTCATTATGCTGCATCACACCTGTGCTTGCATTGATTGCGGGCACCAGCGGAATGGCATCTACCTTTGCATGGCTGGAAGCTTTCAGACCATTTTTTATAGGCCTGACCGTATTGGTACTTGGATTTGCCTGGTACCAGAAGCTAAAGTCAAAATCGCAGCAAGAAATTGATTGTGCCTGTGAAAATGATGTAAAACCTTCCTTTCTACAATCAAAAAGGTTCCTGCTATTTGTTACCCTCTTTGCGGGACTGATGCTGGCATTTCCATATTTCTCAGGGCTTTTTTATGCCCAACCGACCAAGGAAATCATATATGTGCAGCAGGACAACATGGTAGATATAACCTTTACAGTGGAAGGAATGACCTGTTCCGGCTGCGAAAACCACATTGAGAGCGAGGTCAACAAATTGGACGGTATCGTTTCAGTAAAAGCAAGCTATGAAAAAAGCAATACTACAGTTAAATATGACCGTACCAAAGTTACGGAGCAACGAATCATAAAGGCCATCAACAATACGGGCTATAACGTTTCCGAATAATATGGATACAAAAATATTATCTACCATTACCTGTCCCAAATGTGGGTACCAAGAAGAGGAAGAAATGCCAACCGATGCTTGCCAGTACTTTTATGAATGTAAAAACTGTCACGAAGTAATTCGACCTAAAGAAGGCGATTGCTGTGTTTTTTGTTCCTATGGCTCTGTCGCCTGTCCACCCATACAGAATAAATCTTCCTGTTGTTGACGAGAATAGTGGTAGACCACCCTTTTCACAACCATATATTGCAGATAAAATATAAATTATGATACCAAAAGATTTAAGCCAGGACATCAAAACGAGACTTCAAAGCATCAATGGACAGGTAAACGGTTTGGTCAGGTTATTGGACGAAAGTTCCGACCCCGAGAAGATTTTGGTACAGTTCAAAGCAGTGAAGAACGCCTTGGACAAGGCACATCACCTGCTCCTCGATGAGACCTATCGAAAGACCCTCGCCATCAAGATATCCGAGACTGTCGAGGCCTGTCCAGGAAATTGCGGCAATGAAGAACGTATCGAATTTATACGAAAGCAATTTCCAGATTTGGAATTGGACAGCCTAACGGAAAAGATGAAGGAGATAGATGCGCTCAAGGCCAAACTCGAAAACCACAAAAATGCCTGACCTCCCCATAATCAGAACCGATTTGATGGCCTGCACGATGCGGGCTTTTTTTTTGAAATTTTATTTGGAGACCACCCTACCCATCATTCTACCTTTGATGCATTGTTTGAATTCCATGTCGCGTACAGGAAATTTTAAACTATTTAAAAAACAGAAACATGAAACGTCAAGTAGAAGTATTTACGGCCAATTGTCCGGTCTGTGACCCCGTGGTCAAAAAGATAAAGGAACTGGCCTGCGATACATGTGAGGTAACGACCTATGATCTGGTCAGGCTGTGTGAGGACAAGACCTGTCTTGATAAGTTGGAGAAATACGGCATCAAGAAAGTGCCTGCTGTGGTCGTGAACGGTGAGCTCTTGGAGTGCTGTAAGAATTCGGCCATTACCGAAATGGAATTGGTGGAAGCAGGAATTGGCAGTCATAATTGAAAAGTGTTTGCATATGATTTGTAGAATATTCCTGAACATTCGCTATGTCAAATTGATATTGCTATTGGCCATATCAGGATCGGTGATGGCCCAGGGCCACGGCCCCCTCTATGGGCTACAGACACCGACCCTTGCAAAAGGCGGGGTGGATTTGAACGTGGCCGGGATGAGCCTAGGCACAGAAACCGAAACCTCCTATATGTTGCGCTACCTATTTTCCTATGGCATTACAGAAGATCTACAGGTAAACCTTACCACGCCCACAATGATAGAACGGTTGGGCGAGACGCCAAGGACACGGGGCAATAGCAATATGCCCGCCAATGGGGATATCGAGGCTTCCCTTTGGTACCGTTTTTTCTCGAACGCCTTTGGTGTGGGAAAGCGGTTTGAGTCCACTGCCATCGTGGGTGTTTCCGCTCCTACCGATAATGTCAGGGGACAGGTCAATGTCGGCAACGCTATACATGCGGCCATTTCCACGGGCTATGCCTCACGCACTTGGTATGCATGGATCGGTGGCGGTTACCAATATTATTTTGAAAGAGATGACGAACGATTGGGCGACCTGCCCTATGCGAGTGCCGTTGTGGGGTACCGGCCCAATATCTTTATGGGGGATTACCCAAAACCCGATTGGCGCATCTTTATCGAATCATTGGCCGAATTCCCTGGAGGCAATAAAATTGATGGACAACTGGATTTTAGCGATACGCGCAGTACAAAGGTTTTGGTGGGACCTTCTTTCCTAGGACTTTACGGTGCTTGGGGCATATCCTTTGGTGCGATGGTTCCAGTAGTACAGGATTTGACACTCGGTACGGTAAAAGAAAGGTATCGGATTGCCGTAAATTTAAGTTATTGGTTGTAAACACAGTATAAATTAAAAAGCACATATAATGAAAAACATCAAAATGATGGCCCTGATCGGTATTCTTGGAATAGGCACGATAAGCGGCCAAATCGCCAGGGTTGACCAAGAAGTCTATGGAATGGACTGCGCGCCCTGTGCCTATGGATTGGAACGCGGGTTGAAAAAGATGGACGGGCTTCAGGAGGTTCGCGTCAGCCTGAACGATGGAAAAGCGTATTTGGGATTGGCCGAAAAGAATGACCTTACCTTACGTAGCATTCAGGAAGAGGTCAAAAAGAACGGTTTTTCGGCAAAGAAAGCCAAAGTGGTACTCATGGGGAACTTGAATAAAGTAGATGGCCAATGGTACATCGAGACCGATAACGAACGGTTTGCGGTATCGCAGGATACATCTGTCGAATTGGTTCAAAAATTGGCGGTGGGCAGGACAACGCTAAGTGGCACGGTACAGGATGAAGATGATGATAATCTCTCGGACCAATGGGAGATCATACTGTCCAAAATAGAATAGGCCTTATGAAAGTAATTCTCAAAATGGTATTGGGCACCAGCTTGGTAGCGGCCCTTCTTCCGGTAATGTGCTGTTTGGCCCCGACCTTGCTGTCAATCGTGGCGGGACTGGGTTTCTTGGGCGGGAATTTTGAATGGGTGCATCCCGTGCAGCCCTATCTGACCACTATTTCGGCAGGAACGCTTGGGTTCGCCCATTTTAAAAACATCAAAAATGAAAGGAAATGTGGGAATGCAGGTCCTTGTCAAAACCATGGACAAAAGCACCACATTAATTCGTGGACGCTTTGGACCGTTACATTTCTGGTTTTAATACTTACGATAGTAAACTATGGATATGAATATTAGACCCGCACATATTATTCAGGTTGTTTTTTTACTGTCCCTTATGTCAAGTTGTGAGCAGCCCGAGAAACAATGGCAGTTCGAACGAAAGATCATGCTGCCCGAGGAAGCCCGACCCTTGGCTTTGGCCAAAGATGGTGATGCGATATGGTTTTCCGACCCTGATTATTTTAGGCTTTACAAGATCGACCGGGACGGAGAGCTGTTGGATTCGATTACTGGTATCCAGCGACCAATGAACATCCATATTGACAATGGCACCCTGTTTATTCCCGAATTTTTGACGGACACCATCTGGCAATATAGAGATGACAAAAGATGGCCTTTGAAACTATCCAAAAGACCACAGGCCCCAGCAGGGGTTTCCATTTACGGAGATACAGTTCTTGTAGCCGATTTTTATAACCACCGAATCATCGTACAGACACCGAATGAATGCTTCACTATTGGCAGGCAGGGGCACAAAGATGGGGAGCTGTACTATCCGATAGACGTAAAGATGAAGGATAACAGGATATATGTGGCCGATGCCTACAACAGCAGAATACAGGTCTTCGGGTTCGATGGAACACACCTAAAAACCATTGGTGGAAATGAAAGAATGAACGTCGCTTCAGGTATTGCAATGGGGGAAAGGGAGTTGGCAATTACCGACCAAGAAAATGGCCGGGTGTTGATTTACAGCTTTGATGGATCATTGCGGCAAGTCTTGACCGAAAGCATCAAGTATCCAACGGATGTGCAATTCGACGGGGAATACCTATACAGCACGAATTTTAAGGAGAACGCAATTTTAATCTGGTCCAGAAAATAGTGAGGGACATTGGACAATTCACTTGTTCCTTAAAAAGTTCGCTTTACAAAACGACCATCCTTTAAACTGAACGGGAAACCGATTAAGCCATTACTGAAAACAAGATTCCCAGAATCATGTTTTTGTCCCAAATTTCAAGGTTCACTTTCCCGCTTGTTGTTTGAACAATCCAATCGAAAAACGTAAATGATCGAACCTTCATTGATTTAAAATATCAGAACCATTGTTCTACGTATACAGACCAGGACCCTTGACCTCTTTAATCAAAAAAATCCAATGTGTTTCTAAGTATGCCGTATCATCTGTGAGCCCTATCGTAGGGAGTCCGAACCATCATTCCATGAAGTCGGCATTGTATTGGGCCTGTTTGACCCAAGTAGGGTTTGACGTATGCCAATTGTTATATTACTGAAACAAATAATAAATCCTTAAATCTTAATTTTTATGAAGACCCTTTTGAAAAACTTGGGAATTATCTTTGGAACAATGCTTTTGATAGTATCCTGTAGTGACAACAATGAGAATGACAATGTAGAGAAGGAATCTTATCAAACAACCCTTAAAATGACCGATGCACCCATTGACAATGCGAACGTGGAAGCGGTGTTCATCACGGTCTCCGATGTAAAGGTGGATGGGAACTCCATTGAGGGATTCTCCAAGACCACTTTTGACCTTTCGGCCTTGGTCAACGGCCAGACGAAGACCTTGGGCAATCTCCAAATGGAGGCAGGGACCTATTCCAACATTGAATTGGTCCTGGACTATGCCAATGACATGAACGGCAACAGTCCCGGGTGTTATGTGGAAATGGCCGATGGGACCAAGGACAGGATAGAGGCCTCTTCCAATACTGTGGACATCACGGATGCCTTTGAGGTCTTTGCCACCAATACCAATGAGATCATCATCGATTTCGACCTGCGCAAGACCATAAAGGAAGAACAGGGGACCTTGGAATCGGACTTTGATTTCGTGACGCTTTCAGAGCTTTCCGCAGGTATTCGGACCGTAAACAAAGAAGCGACGGGAGAGATTTCGGGTACGGTCAACGATTCCCAAGATACGTCCGATAAAATTGTGGTGTATGCCTATGAAAAGGGCACATACAATGCCGAAGTGGAGACCCAGGGCCAGGGTGAGAGCAGTATCAGGTTCGCCAATGCCGTGACCAGTGCTGAAGTGGGCGGAATCAACAACTCCTATAGCCTTAACTTTTTGGCCGAAGGGGAGTATGAACTCATCTTTGCTTCCTATACCCAAGATGGTACTGAGTTTTATTTCAACTCACAATTGGAAGTGGAGTCCACCACAGGTCTCGACCTAGGGGCCATCAATATCACATCGGCCCTACAGTTGAGCGCCAATGTCACCGTGACCGGGACCGCTTCGCTATAGGCAATCCCATCGATTATAACAAGAAAAGCCCCAGAACGGGGCTTTTTTTATGGTCAAAGGTTTTATTTGCCACCATTGGCCTGTAAATCTGCCAAACAGGCGGCATCCAATCCTGGAATGGTGCCGCCACTGATCATATTGATGAGCCCCTCACCGGTTTCCGCTGTCCAATACATCAGACAATCCTCAGTGGTACAATGCCTTCCGTGTGGCTCATCCTGGTGCGCACTTTGCAATGGGGTACCTGCATTTACCAATCCCAATAGATGTCCAAACTCATGGTCAAGGACCGTGGTCTCCAGAACCGCAGTGCTCGGGGCCAAGGGTTGTCCGCTAAATTCCCGGATGGTATCCGCAAAGATGACAAAGGAGGTGTTCCTGTAGGCTACCCCCAATACGGAACCGTTTTCCGTGTTCTCGGAATATTCCCCATCAATAAAAAGGCCAAAAACCTTTAGGATACCCTCTTGGTTATAGGCTGTACGTATATCGTCCTCCAAGTTCCTGATATCCGTAATGGAATAAACGGCCTGCCCCGGGGATGAAATCTCTGTAAGCGCAATGGTAACCCCATCGGGTTTATGGAGCCGTTCCATCAAGAAGGACTCAAAATTGTCCAAGGTTGTTGCACTGGGCTTCAGACCTTCCACATAGAATATTTCAAGGTGCAGTGCTGGAAAACGGGAACCATCCAACAGATCTGCGGCCGAATCCCCGACGGACTTACGGTTCTGTGAAACATCCATTGTGTCGTTCAATCCATTTCCATCATCCGCTTGTCCAGAGTCGGCACTGCAGCCAAGACCCAAAATACCAAGCAATCCCATTAAACAAATGGAACAAAATCTTTTTCTTACATGTAATTCCATATTTACCCAACGGCAGATAAAAAAGGATAGTATGCCCTTGTCCCGTTTATTTTTAAACCATATTCCCAGGATTCCCGTAAACCATGACCTTTTTAATCTTGGTATTTTCAAGTTCTTCTGATGACGCAATATTCCGATGTATCCTAAACCTACCGTAGGCGTAAAGGCGTGTCTATACCATACGCATATAAAATAGACAATAATCAGTAGTGCATATAACCCGAATGTGCTACAATATATCGGCGACCAGAAGATATAAAAATAAAAAAATCCAAAGGAACCTCATGATCTTTGGCACTTTGGAGGTAGGAACCTTTTACAGGTTTTTCCTTTGAAAGATTGAATGTCCACTCAATTGGAATTCAAAGTTCAACCACCACTGCTCACCTCTGGCCAACAAAACCATCTAGCAAGCAATTTCATGTTTTTATTTGTATTAAATCTAAATAAGATTTGCGAACACAGCACAAAAACCTATTTTTGCCCCTTATTTTAAATAAATCCAAATTAATGAAGCTCATAACACTTGCCACAACCCTCTTATTATCGGTTTGTGCATTTTCCCAATCCAATCTTAACGGAAAAGTAATCGATGAACAAAATCAGCCCTTGATGGGTGCCACGGTTTATATACCTGCACTGCAGATAGGGGCAACAACGGACTACAACGGCAACTTTGAACTCCCTTCCGTTGAAGCAGGCTCCTGGGAGGTCTCGTTTAGAATGTTGGGCTATAGGACACTCATAGAGAAAATGACATTTTCACAAAATGAAACCCTCACATATACTGCCGTACTGACCGAAGACCTGAACAGTTTGGACGAGGTCGTGATTTCAGCCAGCAGGAATTCGGAATACCTTTCCGAGATACCGGCCTCCGTGACCGTGGTGGGCGAGGTCAAACTTCAGGAATTCTCCAACTCCACCTCGAACATCAGTGAAATATTGGAGTTTACGGTACCCGGTCTGGCGGTATCCACCGGAACCTTCTCGAACTGGGGGCAGACCTTACGGGGACGTTCGCTATTGGTCATGGTCGACGGGATTCCCCAGTCCACCCCACTGCGAAATGGACAATTGGGAATAAAATCGATAAGCCCC
This sequence comes from Flagellimonas profundi, assembly GCF_017313275.1. Classification (GTDB taxonomy): domain Bacteria; phylum Bacteroidota; class Bacteroidia; order Flavobacteriales; family Flavobacteriaceae; genus Flagellimonas; species Flagellimonas profundi. The sequence continues at coordinate 1,686,997 of NZ_JAFLNM010000001.1, forward strand.
AATGATATCAGTCGGGTCGAGGTCATCAAGGGGGCCACCTCCATTTTTGGCAATGGGGGCAATGGGGGCTTCATCAACTATATCACCAAAAAGCCGGACGCCACTGAAAAAATAGAGGGCACCACAAATGTTTGGGGTACCTCCAACTTGGCGGCCACCGATGATGCCCTTGGTTTTGGGCTGTACCAATCCCTTAAGGGCAATTTGGATAGGTTCACCTACTACATTAGTGGAAGCTACGAAAAGACCGGCAATAAATATGATGCTGACGGGACCGTGATCTTGCCCACCTATGGCCTGGACAACACAAAGATCTACAGTGTCCTGGCCAAGTTGGAATACCGGATTTCCGATAACCAAAATATCACTTTGGGCGGTAATCTATACAAATCCGCCCAGGACACTCCTTTCATCCCGGTTCCCGGAGAATTTGAAGTATTCAACGAAGAAGGGGATTATTCGCTAACGGCCGGCTATGGGGTCGAGGGTTCTATCGAAGGAGAGGAAGCCACGGGATCGACACTTGTGAACGGACAGCTAAAATATAACCTGACCGAAATTTTTGCCGGGACCACGGATTTTACGACGGACCTATATTACCAGAACACGGAAAACATCTTCTTTTACTCGGATAAATTTGAAAACGGGGGCCAATCCGTCATCAATGCTGAAAAATACGGACTGAGGCCCAATTTCAATACGACCTTCCCTGTCAGCTCCACAACGGACGTCTCCCTGACCTATGGAGTGGACCTGCTCCGTGACAAGACCAATCAAGGTCTTTTGGACGGGAGGCTTTGGGTGCCAAACATCAAAATGTTCAGCTGGGCACCTTATCTTCAGTCCACTGCAAAGTTCAACGGGACCTGGGTGGTCAAGGCCGGTCTTCGTTTCGATGACATGAACTTGGACATTGAGGACTACAATACGCTACCGTATTCTCCCTTGGGGGATGGCAACTTCAATCCATCAGTGGCCGTGGAAGGTGGAAAGATAGGTTTTGACAATCTGGCCTTCAATGTTGGGCTCCGTTACATCAAACACCAAGAGTTCATTCCCTATGTGAGCTATTCCCAAGGATTCTCCATTGCCGATCTGGGTTCGGTACTCCGGTCCGCAACGGCAGACAACATCAATGACATCCAATTGGAACCGGCAGTGACCAAAAATTATGAGTTCGGCTTCCTGTCCAAGTTCCAGAACATCAAATTTGAAGCTGTGGGATATTACAGCACCTCCAATTTGGGCACTGGAGTTGTATTCGATGAGAACATCAATTCGTTTGTCCCCTCAAAACAGCCCCAGGACATCTATGGAGGGGAGGTTGCCCTGGATTATTTTTCCCCGGACAACAAATGGCAACTGGGCACCTCGTACACCTATGTGGAAGGAGTGACCCATAATGCGGGCAATGAAAACAATCTGGTCTACTTGGGAGGTGATGTCATTGCTGCCCCAAAGTGGACGGCCTATGTCAATTGGGCACCAACGGACAAATTGGGCACCTCCCTGCGATTGACCCATTTGGGGGACAGGGACAGGTTTGACCCTTATTTGGATGCCAATGACGATTATACCTATAGACATACCCAATTTCCTGTGGAAGGCTATACCTTGCTCAATTGGTCCGCGACCTATCGTTTGCAGTCCAATATATCCGTCTCCTTGGCCATCAATAACCTGTTGAACGAATATTACCTGCCCGCAAGGTCACAATGGGCAGCACCCTTGCGCACCTTTACAGGAGCCGGGGAAGGCATCAATACGAAATTGAGCCTTTTGTACAGTTTCTAATCCATAGAAAACGGTGTCGATGTTCCCATTGGCACCGTTTTATAAATACTCTTGGGCATCTTTTTGACCACCATGAACAAAACGATACGGAAAATACACCTTTGGTTGGGCCTCACCTGTGGGCTTATCGCCTCATTTTCCGGACTCACGGGCTCCCTTTATGTCTGGCAACCCGAAATATCGGCATTTCTCAATCCCGACCTGCTCCAAGTGGAGGGCTTTGGGAATCTGGACGATAGGACCATCATGGAAACCACGGCAAGTTTGGTTGCCATTCATAGGGACAGCATCAACAGTATGTTCCTCCCCTATCGGGAACAACAGACGATCTCCATTACGTTCAATAGTGGAAAAACCAGTTATTACCACCCCGAGACCCATGCCCATCTCGGCAAAAAATCAACTTCCATCCGCTTTTTTGAAAACCTGTTGGTCCTTCACCGGAACTTGGGCATACCAACGTATGGCAAATACATTGTGGGGACCAGTGCCATCATTTTCTTTATGTTTCTGTTGACTTCTGGAATCTATATCTGGGCAACATCCTATCGCAACAACTTGAAAGAGGGCTTTACCATAAAATGGAAGGGAAAAAGAAAGAAAATCAATTTCGATTTGCACAAGGCCTTTGGGGCCTATTTTATCGTGCCCTTGCTCCTAATGGCCCTAAGTGGTTCCTACTTTACCTATAATTCCTACTACAAGTCGGCACTAAGTCTATTTGATGGGAAACACGACAATACCCAACGACCATGGGTACACGGGGATTCTCCACAATTACAGGATTATCTCTCAAAAACAAATGAATCCTACGCCTTACGGGCCATCCACTTTCCCAAGAATGGAACGGACCATTATAGGCTTCGATATATCAGGGAACGGTTCATAACCGCTGGGCTTCGAAGGACCAAAGAAGTGGAACTTGGTACCAATGGTCGTGTTACGGTGGTGAGTGATTTTAGGACGGACCCCAACAGCAACCGAATGGCAACGCAGTTCTACCCTATCCATATCGGTGAAATGGCCGGTACCCTCGGCAGGATCTTGGTCTTCGTCTCCGGTCTGGTCCCTTTGCTGTTGTTCTTGACGGGGCTCAGCATATACCGGAACAAAAAAAGAAGGAGGACCGGAAAAAAAGACAGGATGCAGGGTCGATGATCTATCGCTGTTTTTTTTCTTTTGATGTCTTGGCCAAATCGAAAATGACAGTAGGCCTTATGTTTCCTATTTGTATCTGCAAAAACGGTAATAGTATTGTACCACAATGATAAAAAACACTCGAACTGTAATTACGAGCAAAGGAGGTAAGAGTGATTCCAAGGATGCATGTCGTGTCAAAAAATACGGGGAGAGTTCTGCTGAGGAATTACGCTTTACGGAACCAAGGTCAGAGTCGGTCAAAGAGCTATAGGAACTTTACAATTTGCGCGAACAGTTATCAAAAAGCAGGACATGACTTTTGTTGGGACAGAAAAAAGAAAGCATGGCCCTTGCCAGAGTGTTGCGCCTATAGAAGCTGGCAGAGAGCGATTCTAAATCTGGAAAAAATTGATGCTATCGAAAAGGAAATTAAGAAAATCGTTCTGAACGATTCCAATTTAAAGGATAGCTACGAACTCTTTACCGCCATTAAGGGCATTGGTCCAGTAATCGCAAAAAACCTTGTCATCAAAACTGAAAACTTCAAATGTATTACAACGGCCAAAAAGCTGCAGGCTTTACCAGTGTATGTCCTTATCCAATTCTTCCGCAAAAATGTCAATGAAGTCCAAGACCAGTCATATGGCCGACAAAAAACTAAAATCATTGTTATTCTTAGCTGCAAAAACCACAGTGGTGCACAATAAGAGTATAAGTTTATATGCAGAACGGAAAAAGCTTGAAGGTAAACCCCTATTTCTTGATTTTGAATAGTGTATCCAATAAACTTTTGAGAACGGGCTATGGAGTGATACAAAGTGGCAGACCACTTAACATGAACCATATTGCAGTGATCCCAGAAAAGTGGTGGGCCAATTCGCCTGATTGATCTGAATGTGACTTAAAAGGTCAATCCATAATTGCTTGTAAATTGTTTCTAGTGGGGCATCATGGAAATGACATAAGGAAATTTCAGCCAAGGAAAGATCTCCTTTAAAAAATAAAGTAGGGTGATTTGCGTTATGGTTGTTACATAGTTCAATAATCCAATCTTACAATTGTTATGAAACTCACCAATTTTTTTTTTATAATCCTTACCGTTGTTGCTTCCACTGTTTTTGTTAGCTGCAGCAAAGATGATGATACTTTCGCAAGGGTATCCGTTAATGGAACCGAGATAATGGCCACCCCATCCGATTTTGTCGTAGGGGATCGTTCGGATTTTAATGGCGATGTTGATGCAAGCTTTAAGGGCAATGGTGGTTCTGCTGTCCGTGTGTTCAGTTGGAACAACAATCTAACCACTGCCGATTATAATGCTGACATAACAGCCACATCAGAAGGAAGTTTTCAAATTATCGTCCGAGATGCAGATGCTACTGTTGTTTTGGACAGGACTATTCAAGGCGGCACTGAGCCCGACAGTATTGATGGGGTAACTTCAGCAGGCGTTTCAGGAATATGGACTGTAACCATTGAAGTGAACAATTTTAATGGTGATGGCAGTTTTTCTTTGAGCGAGGGAAATTAGTTTCTGAAACTGTAAAATTTATAAAAGCCCCTTTTCTGGGGATTTTTTGTTTTTGAATTAACTTGAACTGTTCTGAAAGACAAACATTTTTCGTAACCATATACCCTTATTGTAATAACCATTTGATTTAATTCATACTAAAAAATTTAATTTTTAACAGAGTATATAACAGTTACCTTCGAAACGGTTTTATGCCGTCCCTTGTCCGAGAAAATAGTGCGAGCTTAACTTTCGGGAATATTGGTAAGAAAATAAAAGTTATAAGGCAAAATTCAAGCGTTGGTGCCTGATGTGATTTATAATGGTTTCAAAAGCGCTCCTTGGGAACCCAATGGTTGCCCTTACCATGCAATAGACAAGTTTAAGAATTTTGGCCCAAGAGCACACTGTTCATTAATTTGTTTATAACACACCGTCGACAAAGCCCCTACCCCATTGACTTTCTTCCTGGAAAAAACTAACTTCATTACATGGTAAACATCGGTGTTCATAATTCACTCGAAATGTCTAAATAGCTCATGAACACCGATGTTTACCATGTGGAAAATTTGCCTAGTGCTGTTGGTCTTGACCAACAGCACTAGGTTTACACCTTCCATCTTTTGTGATTTTCACTCTTGTCTCCCCAAAAATTTATTCGTCACATTTTTTTACTAAATTTGTGACGGAAAATAAGTGACAAAATGCCCATACCCACTGAAAAACTTATAAAAAATTCAATTTCGAACCATAAGCGTGGAAAAATTTTTTTCCCGAAAAACTTTTCCAAATTCGGTACATCTGAAGCGATAAGGCAAGCATTGAAAAGGTTAGAGGACAAAGGTTTTTTGATCCGATTGGCCCAAGGCATTTATCTATATCCCAAAGAACACAAGCTACTTGGGACGTTATATCCGTCTTTGGAAGAAATTGCCAAAGCAATCTCTAAAAGGGATAAGGCCAGAATTATTCCCACTGGGATTCAGGCACTCAACCAACTGGGGCTTTCCACACAGGTACCTTTGAATTTAGTTTACTTAACGGACGGAACTTCCCGTACCATATCCGTTGGGGAAAATACAATAAAGTTTAAAAAGGCTTCCCCTAAAATTCTAGCCGTCAAGAGTGAGACCAATATCCTTATCATGCAAGCCCTGCGCCAATTGGGCAAACACAATATAGATGACAAAACCTTGGAAAAAATAAATATGATACTCCAAAAGGTTGACAGAGAATCAATAGTTCATGATATGAAACTAGCTCCTGTTTGGATTTCTGAAATTATGCAAAATTCACTATCAAAAAGGGAACCGACATGAAGGAATGGTTTGATTTATCCGAACAGGACAGAAGAGAAGTGATTGTTCAAACAAGTATTTTAAAAGGCCTTCCACAGGCGGCCATAGAAAAGGATTGGTGGGTGGTCGCTGTCCTTCGCACCCTATTCGAAACCAAATATTCAAACCACCTGGTTTTCAAAGGAGGTACATCCTTGAGCAAAGCATGGAGACTTATTGAGCGCTTTTCGGAGGACATAGATCTGGGTATGGATAAATCCTTTTTTGAATTTGAGGGAGATCTTTCCCGAAAACAGGTTAAAAAACTTAGAAAGGCATCATGCAAGTTTGTGAGCGAGATACTGCCGCAAGATTTAGAGGATAAGCTTCATGAAATGGGCATCAAGGATTTTACCATCCATGTCCGCGATTTTGAAGAATCAGATACTGATCCCTTGGCCATTGAAATCCGCTATAAGTCATTGGTCGACAAGGTTCCCTATTTAGAACCAAGAATACTGGTTGAAATAAGCTCCAGGTCACTTCGGGGACCCTTTGAAAATAGAGAAGTTATATCGTTTATTGGGGAAATGTACAGAGGCCTATCCTTTGCTGATAAAGCCGTTAATATACCCACAGTTTTGCCTCAACGCACATTTTTGGAAAAACTGTTCCTATTGCATGAGGAATTTCAGAAACCAAAAGAACGGGGACCAATAAGAGGTCATCGAATGACAAGGCATTTATATGATGTATCCAGAATGATGGATACAGGATTTGGGGAATCGGCAATAAAGGACAAAGCATTGTACGACAAAATTGTGGCACACCGAGAAGTATATGCACGAATATCTTGGATCGATTATTCAAAGCATGGTTATGAAACTTTGAATTTCATTCCACCTGAAGAAGTTATGGCAGAATGGGAAGAAGATTATGCGGAGATGAAAGAGAGCATGTTCTATGGTAAAACGGAAAGCTTTAAAGATTTAATCAACAAGCTGACCGGCTTGAGAGATAGGTTTAATTCAGCCTAGTTCATTTTGATTCCAATTGTTCTCAAATAGCCCAGAAACAGGACTCAAATGTTAAAGTAGCGTTGAAGTAGAGTCCCTTTCCGCGACAGCTGACTTTTGACCCCTTGAAACTAAGTGTCCTGTCTTATCTGTTGAAGTCGAACTGCATTCGATATTGCGCATAAAACAACCCGCTCATCAGCAAAAACTGCTTTCCTGAAAGGTATTCTAAATAGAAATAACAATACCCCTACAGCTCTACCGTACAATTCTCAAATTGGGAACCCCACTGTTATCTTGAATTTTATGGCTGCTCTCATCCAATATGTTTTTCAATTGGGCCATGTCCTTACTGATTTTCTTTTCCACCACCCTTGCATACTTTTGGGTCGTGGAAAGCTTGGTATGCCCCAAGAGCTTGGAAACGGTCTCTATGGGTACGTCGTTCATAAGGGTGATTGTTGTTGCAAAGGTATGTCTGGCCACATGGAACGTTAGGTGCTTATCAATATTTGCCCTTTGTGCAATGATCTTTAGGTATTGGTTCACCTTTTGATTTGAGTACACAGGAAGAACAATATCTTCATTTTTGGGAAAATCCGCATACTTCTCCAAGATTTTCTTGGCTTTGGTCAATAGGGGGACCTTGACTTCGGTCTTGGTCTTTTGGCGCTTTACATCGATCCATAGTTCCCCATCGATGCCGGATACGATACCGTTGGGTTTGAGAAGTTTGATCTCAATGTAGCTGAGTCCTGTATAGCATGCAAAAAGGAAAATATCGCGGACCAGTTCCATCCCCTTTTCCTCGAATTTCAATTGGCCCAGTGCCAAGATTTCCTCCTCTTCCAGAAAAGCACTGTCATAATCCTCCATTTTCACTTTATAGAGGTTGAAGGGATTCTTGGGGATGCAATCAAATTTATAGGCCATGGTCACCAATTTCTTGAACCGTAGCATATGTTTCATGATGCCATTGTTGTTCAATGTTTGGAACGACTTGATGGGTTCGCAGTTCCGCAGGAAGTTTTCAAATTCAATCAAAAAGGCATAGTCAATGGAGGCCAACCCAATATCGGGCACCCGATATTTTTTGCCAATGAAACGTTTCAGGTAGGTCTCTGTAGAAGAATAGTTCTTGACTGTCCCTTTGGCCAGTTTGGGCAACTCATAGGTTCGGTTATACTCCAAAAGGTCCAATAGGGTGAGCATCACCTTGTCCTTCCCCAGATATCTAAGCTTGATGGATTGTGCCGTTATAAAGTTGCTCTCCGCACAGAGTTGTCGATGGCATTCCAGTAATTTTGCCCGGACGTCGTCCAAATATTTGTTGACAACAACGGATTCACTGGCCCTATGGTCCATTTTTCCCAAAATAGGACACCATCGTTCTTCAAAAGTTGATCGATGGACACTGAGATCTGCATTTTTTCCTTTACATCTGATTCGGACATAAATTGGAAAACGTCCATCTTTTTTTCTTCCTGATTTTTTCAGCCAAAAACTGATACTGAAGGCGTTAGAGGTATTCATGTGTTCTCGCTTTAAGTTAAACTTTGGATTAAGCGAAAGTCAAATCACACGAAAAATCAATTACGGAAGTACAATTTAGGGAATTTTTCCCGACAAAAATAGGACACTCTATAGGACATCCTCATCGATGGTTTCAGATGGAAATAAAAAAAACCAGAAAAAATTAATTTTCTGGTTTTCAATTAATTAAGGTTTTACTTAGTGTCATAAAACCATGGTTCGTCGGGATGACTGGATTCGAACCAGCGACCACACGCACCCCATGCGTGTACGCTACCAGACTGCGCCACATCCCGAAAAGGGACTGCAAAAATATAAATTTTGACAAGATTTAAACATAGAGTACTTAAAACTTTTATCGTTTTTTGGCCAACAAAGGTTTTCCGCTGTCCAGAGACATATTATCATAAAATGTTTTGCCCATTCAGAAGAATATCATCGGGAGCATTTAAACCATCAACAAACAGCTCTGTATATTTTTTATATGATTCCCGTCATTGTCCGCCCAAAGGAATCTTCCTAGCTTCATCAATTGAGGACACTTATAAATAGAAGGAAATAATGACGACCCAGGAAGTAAACATCAACGTAACAGACGCCACCTTAGCGGGCAACCTTACCATTCCTGACAACCCCGAAGGATTGGTCATCTTCTCCCATGGGAGCGGTAGCAGTAGATTTAGCTCCAGAAACAACTTTGTGGCACATATTCTTCAAGCTAAGGGAATAGCCACATTACTATTTGATCTATTGACCGAGCAAGAGGACAGAATTTATCAAAATCGCTTTGATATCGATAAACTTACCAAGCGGCTAATCGAAACCACCCAATGGGCTTATCATCAACACAATACTTTAAAATTACCCATGGGATATTTTGGAGCCAGTACGGGAGCTGCTTCTGCACTTAGGGCAGCCGCCTTTTTTGGAAACTCCATAAGTGCCGTAGTTTCACGAGGTGGCAGACCCGACCTTGCCCTCAATGAACTCAATATGGTAAAAGCCCCCACCCTATTGCTAGTAGGAGGGCTTGATACAGAGGTAATCTGGCTGAACCAAAAAGCCTATGAAAAGCTTGAGTGCCAAAAGAAAATGGAAATAGTTCCAGGAGCAACCCACCTGTTTGGAGAGCCCGGAAAGCTTGAAACAGTGGCTCACCTAGCGGCTGAGTGGTTTGATAAATGGTTTAAAACAACAAAAGAAAATGTTTCGAAATAGAACAGATGCCGGCCTGCAATTGGCAGATAGATTACAGCAGTTTTTAAAAGAAAAGGTTGTGGTCCTCGCTATTCCTAGGGGCGGACTTCCTTTGGGAGCAATTGTTGCAGAATCCCTTCATGCCCCGTTAGATGTGGCCCTTTCAAAAAAAATAGGGCATCCGTATAATAGGGAATATGCCATTGGGGCAGTAAGTCTAGATGATATCATCCTTAGTGATTCCACCAGAATAGACCCGTCTTACATTACCAAAGAAACCGAAATCATAAGACAAAAACTAAAAAAAAGATACAACCAATATTACCAGAATAGCTCACCTTTGGATTTAAAAGGGAAAACCGTAATTATTGTTGATGATGGGGTTGCCACCGGAAACACCATCATGATCACGGCGCAAATGGTCTATAAAAAACATCCGAAAAAAGTAGTCGTGGCTATCCCTGTTGCCCCAAGGAGTGCCATTGAAAACATGGAGTCTTCCAACTATATTGATGAAGTAATCTGCCTAGAAACACCTTATAACTTTCATGCGGTGGGACAGTTTTATAACCAATTCAGGGAGGTTTCGGATGAAGAGGCCATCCAATTATTGGAAAAAACACGTAAATCCTTTAATTCAAAGGAGTAAACCCATAGACTTCTAAATTTTTACAAAAAATATGGTCCAAAACAAAACTTTGCTTGGACCATATTCCTAGGAAAGAAAAACTTTATTCACCGACAATACCGAAGGTAACTTTGGCATTGACACGGTATTCCGAAATTTTACCTTCCTTAACGCTAACCTGCATATCTTGGACATACACAGACTTAATGTTCCTTACCGATTTAGATGCTTCATTTATTACATTTTGAATGGCATCTTCAAAACTATCGGTAGAATTCCCTAAAATCTCAATAACTTTTAATACAGACATTGTAACCAATTTAATTGTTCATTAATGAACATTAGGAACTTACCCGCTACAGGAACTCACCTTTTTCATCCACTTTTACTCTCAATACCTTATCTCCATTTTCCAATTTCAATTTGTACTTTTTGGTAACACCTTTGTTATCATAATAATGAGTAATGTAGGTATCCTTGGTGATGGTCCATTCAGGGAATCTCTCCAAAACAGCTGCTTTCACAGAGTTAGGCAGATTAATGTTCTTAAATTTTTCAGCAGTACGGATTATTTTTCCGTCCTTGTCATACGCAGCTAAAATCTTACCCTCTGGGATGTAGAAATTAATGTTGTAAACATCATAGTCATCTTGATAATACTCTGAGTTCTTTACATCGAAAGCTGCTACTTTACGTCTAAGCATTTCGACTGGTATGGAAGCTTCTTCCTGAGTCTCAATGCTGTTCAGATACTTGTAGTTTGTGGCATACACAACTACCTCTGATAATTCCTCTGTCTTAATGATTTGAGATTGCATAGGTGCTACCAACCCCAGCACAAAAAGAACCAATAATAGCTTTTTCATGATCTTAATGTTTAAGTTAATAACCTTACGAAAAGGATCTTGGAGCTCCATTTTTCACAAGCAACACAATTTACCTTACTATTATCTGGTTTACAATGATTTAAATCAGTTAAACACCTTTTTCTCTCACTGCTCTTGGTATTATGCTGATTATGAAAAAGAACCGAATTACTGGAGTTTGAAAAGTATACGCAGTTTGTGTTGATTTACTATCTATACAAAGTAAAATGACCTACAAACTGCTGTTTTTCGTTATCGTTTGCATTTACTACGTACCAATAGTCTCCGGTTGGCAAAGGTTTACCTTCATAGGTGCCATCCCATTTTTTCACTTGGTCCAAACGAGCCACTACCCTACCGTACCTATCGTAAATAATTACATCTATAAAAGGGAAGTATTCGCGGTTTTCAGGATACCAGTAATCGTTAAGGTTATCGCCATCCGGTGTAAAAAAGTTTGGCATTTCGGGCATTCCCTCAAAATTGAACGGCATTACCAAAGTTGCCTCACAACCGTTTTGGTCGCGTACCATGATATTGATGTTGGAATCCTGTGTGATGCTAAAAGTATTGACTTCACCATAGGATTCACCTTGGAAGAAATATTCATAACCACCGAATCCACCGGATGCAACTGCCGTAACCTCCCCGGGGCCTGTTTTGGTTGCTTCCAAGGTCAATGGTTCGTAAGCGTCAACTTCAAATTCCACAAAAGTGACACAACCGTTGGAATGGTAAATAAAGACGGTATGCTCCCCTGCAGGCAAATCCCCGAAGGTACGTTGTTCGGTCGCCATCATCACATCGTCCACATCCAGGGAGAACAACAAATCGGATAATTGGGAACTATCTTCTATATTAATGGTGACCGTACTATTGGGGAAAATGCCTTCACAACCATATTCCACAATAGGTTCTGCAGCAATATCCACTCCCACGCCGATGTCAGCGATTATATTGGTCTGACAGCCATTGGCATCACGAACGAACACAATATAACTTTCACCTCCTTGAAGGTTGTCAAAGAACAAATCATCGTTTTGCACAAAATCGGCATCGTCCGCTGAGTTGACACTAGTATAGTATGGTGCCGTTCCTCCCGTAACCTCGAGGGTCATTGTTCCATCCCCATCGCCCATACAGGTTTCAGGGGTAGTTTCCGCAACTCCTGCAACCAACTCCATGGGTTGGGTAATCTCCACTGTTCTGGTGATGGTACATCCCAAATCATCTTGGATAATGATATCGTAGGTTCTCGGTGCCAAATCTGTAAAGGTTTTTCTGTTGGGGTTGTCAGGGTCATCACCTTCAAAAAACTCGCTCAACGTATCGGAAATGGAATACCTTATTTGACCGGTACCTCCACTGGCCTCTATAATGATCTGTCCGTTCATGTCGCCAGCACAAACCACAGGAACTGCTTCCAAATAGTCCAACACCAATGGATCTTTTGGTTCAATAACAATGGGGTCGGAAATAGCCTCACAGCCACCACTCTGCGCATAAACATAATAGGTGCCAGGATTCAATTCCCTAAAAATTCCAGAGTTTTGGGCAGGACGCACTATTGATGCTGCCGTTGGTGGCACAGTATTGGAATTCACCAAGGTGTAGACATAGTTTCCAATGCCTCCGAATGCCTCGGAACGGATAATTCCCGTTGCCTCGCCCGCACAATTGATGGTCGCGTTGGTCAAATCCAATGCAATGACCAAAGGGGCTGCTGGGTCCAGTGAAATCTGATTTGATTTCTCGAACGGACATCCATTGGAATTCTGTACATCATATTGAAAGGGTCCGGGATCTAAGGTAATGTCCGCGGCAATTTCCACACTCGTCATACCAGCTCCAAAAGGTATAAACGGGTCGGTGGTTCCAGCTCTTCGGTAGAAATAATCCACTCCTGGTTCCGGGTTGGTCACAGTAAGCTCCATTCTTCCCAAGTCCCCACATCCTGGAGGCTGAAGCTCCACCAGTTCAGCAACAACAATCTCTGGGTCTTGGACTACAATAGGGACTGTGGTGAAACTACAGTTCCATCCATCAAAAATGGTGATGGTATATTCTCCTGCGGATAAATTAGCAAAGGTTGTGGTTGTTTGAAGACCGCTATTAGTACCGTCCGTAATTCTGTTCAATTGATACAGATAGTTTCCAGGACCTTGTCCGCCAGCCACGTTGTATGCTTCAATAATGGCATCGTTGTCATTATTACAGGCCAATGGACTCACCACCTGAATATCCGCTGAAATTGGTGTTGGCAATGGCAAATCGACAGTGGTAGTGGATTCGCAACCCCTCCAATCCCTTACATTAACAGAATACGTATCGGTCGAAAGGTTATCAAAAACAGGATTGGTATTAGGGTAATCCACCAATACCGTACCATCCGAAGCTACCAATTGGTACTCATAGGTTCCCCATCCTCCATCACCCGAAGCTGTAATCTCACCGAATCCGGGCACATTGCATGTTACCGGTGATGTTTGCACCGCATCCACGGTCAATGGCCTATCGGGAGAGCGCACCGTGGTTACGTTACTCACTGCATCGCAATACGGAGCATCCAAAGCTTCAATCCGTACCACCAAATTACCGGCTGGTACATTTTCAATAATTTCCGGAGAATTTATCGGTGCGTTGGTATCAAAACTACCTGTTACCCCAGTAGATGTTTCGACCCCGGCATTGTCCCTAGAGAACACCTCGTAGTTGTATGCGCCGCTATAATTTGTAATATCCAAACTGATGACTCCATCGGAACCGTTGAAACAGGTCACAGGTTCCACCTCGGTAATAACAGCTTCTATATTATTGTACTCCGGCATATTGATGGTGGTGGTCAAATAGGTACAACCGCCACTGCCAACATCGGTTACGGCAAAAATGTAATCCCCAGGTGTAGTAATATCCCAGGTTACTCGGTCAGTGCCACCTGAACTTCGGGCAGGTTCCGAGCCCAATGGAAGAATTTCGACTTCGTAATTTCCCGGTCCTTCATTTACGATAATATCAATGGAACCTGGATTAACACCACTTCCTGTAGTACTACATGTAATTTGATTCACATTGTAGCTAAAGGTTATGTCCGTAGGTGTATTGATGGTTACGGTTGCAGTCTGTTCGCAACCGTTTTGGTCCCTTGCTGTCAAAATTATCGTTTGATCCGTACCATTGTCGATTACTTCGAAAGTGTTACTTGTCTGGAAATTGGTACCATCAAACTGAGGAGTGCCATCGTTCATGCTATAGGTATACGATCCCGAACCGGTAGGTATTCCCGTACCATCGCCATTGTCATCGGTATAAATCGTGATGGTAGCTGTGCTAAATTGATTGCTCGATGGATTACAACTAAAATCCGTATTAACTGCATTCATCATCAATTGTGTTGGCTCGTCTATGATAATATTTCCGGACCGGTCCGTACACCCTCTATCGGATACGGCCTCTACTTGATATGTACCTGGTTGAAGGTCATCGAATACCGGAGAACCTTGTGGTCCCGCTATAATTGTAGCTGTTGCACCTTGATACAAAACATAGTTTATAGGCGTGTCCGTATCTGTCCCTGGTTGTAATTCCACCGATATGGTACCATCATCAGATCCAAAACAGGTTACATCGCTACTTGGTGTGGCCGTAATTACGGGTGAATTTACCGTGGAAACATTCACAATGGCTTCATCTGAACATAAAGGTGCCGTGTTGGAGTCCAGATCGGTAACCAAAATATTATAATCACCTGGGGCAACACCTGTAAAAACATTGGAACTCTGCGGGGATCCTATATTGGCCAAAGTGCCTGCATCCCTAAGCTGATATTCAAAATTACCACTACCTCCGGTAGTATTTACGGTAATTTCACCGTCGCCAGCATTACAGGTTGGGTATGATGTTGCATCAGCCGAAATGGCAAAGAAGTCAAAGACGTTGGCTGTTACGGTGTTGGTACATCCGTTGCCATCCCTTACCGTTATTACATAACTTCCAGGATTGGGTACTATGAAGGTTGTTCCGGTTTGAAAACCGCTTCCAATATCGTATTGGTAAGTCTCATCGGGCAGTCCCGAGCCAGTTGAAAGTGGCGATACCATATCAATTTGATATCCACTCGTTGCCGTACATTGGTTCACTACGTCGATAACCGGATCGGGAACCCCAGCTTCTTGTGTAACAGTCAAAGTAGTATAGGCCGTGCATCCATTGGCATCCTGAACATAAAAATCGTAATCCGCTGGGTAAGGTCCTGGAATCTCAAAAGTTGTCTCGGAAACAAAAGAAGTTGGCGCCGGGTCTCCAGAAGGTACATAAGCATAGTTGTAGGGTGCTGCACTTCCAAAACCTCGGACAGTAACTAAAGCGCCTACATTACAGGTAGCTTCTACAAAATTATCAATGGAAATGGACACTGAACTGATATCGATAAAAGCGAGCGTACTTCCACTACATCCATTTGTATCGTCCCTTACAATTAGTTGATAATTTCCTGGTGCCAACCCAGTAATTGTACCCGTATATGGCATAGCCTCCCCAGTGAATGATTGTGTGGAGACCATTGCCCCTGTATCGGTGTTCTGAACCGTAATGGTGAAATCCCCCGGTGCTGAAATTCCGGAAACTTCGTAATCTATGGAACCACTTCCGGCTACATTACAGGAAGCCGCCAAAGATGTTGCGGAGACGGAAACCGGGTTACTTGGACCGATAGGGTCTATTTCTTCAATATAGGTACAGCCATTTGCATCCCTTACTTCAACAAAATAGGTTACGCCAGGTACCACTTGACCAGTAAAATCGTAGGTATTCCCTCCTGAAGTAGCAGGGTTAAAAGTTGGCTCTCCCACCAATCTAAATTCATAAGGTGCCAATCCCCCCGTTGCTTGTACTCGATATGGAAACGAGGTATCAGAGCAAACTGCAGGGTCTGGATCCAATGGAATCAAATCCAATTGATTTTGATCGATAACTACTTGATCTCTATCCTCACAACCTTGTGCATCGGTTGTAATAACGGTATAGTTGCCCAATGGTAAATTTGGAAAGGTTACTGTTGTGCTTGCTGTTCCGGTTGATGAAGCTACCATACCTCCAAATTCATCGACCAAAACATAATCGAAGGGGGCAACCCCATTGTTTATTGTAGCGGATATGGAGCCATTTACCGATCCTATGGAACAAACGGCATCCGTTGGTGTTGCCGTGGCATCCAAAGGGTCGCTGGAGCCAATGGTTACGGAGTAGGCAGGACTCACACACCCCCTACTGTCACGAATAATAAAACCGCCATGTGTTCCTGCTCCATATCCTGAGAATATATTTTGTGGGCTAAAAGTTGCTCCATTGTCATTACTGAATTCATAAGGAGGAACACCTTGCGTGGTGTCAGGGATGAGCTCTACTACACCACTGGAATCGTCCCCACATTGAGTATCTGTTGCAACAGCGGTACCTGCAATGGTCTCCGGCGGAGAAATGGTCACTGTATTGGTTTCCGTGGTACAGCCTCTTGCATCGGTAATCATAAACTGGAATGTGGTATCGGAAATGATGGAGCCATCATTGGGAATACTGTACACAAAGGAGTTCCCTGAAATGTTATTGTTATTCGAAGTATATGGTGCGCCATTGATACTTACTTCATAAATATCATAATCGCCTGATGATGTATAGCCATTGCTAATGTTCACCTGAATCTGACCGGGAGGTCCTGCACAATCCAACTCTTGTATAGTGGTAGCGTTGGCTATCACTTGTGGCTCTATGGTTGCGGTTACGGTATCCCTACAATCGTTGGCATCTATCACCTCAATGGTATAGGTTCCAGGTGTTAAACCACTAAAACTAGTACCGGCACCCAAAGCTCCCCCGTTGATGCGGTATTGATATGGGGCCAAACCACCAGAAGCATTCACCGCAAGTGTAGCAGCCGTAAAGTTGTCGTAACAAAAGTCTGATGCTCCTGCATCCAGGGTCAAGGTAGGGGCGTCCAAACGGGTCAACGTAAAGCTATCCGTTACAGTGCATCCGTTGGCATCGGTGACACTAACTTGATAAGGCCCGTCTTGTGAAAGATTGGAGAACGTACTTCCATTTTTAGGTCCCCTAGTGGAACCATCTGGCTGGGTCAAGGTATATCTATTACCGCCCCATCCACCTATGGTATTGATGCGTACAGCCCCTGTATTACCATTTTGGCAACTCATTGCTGTTACATCCAAACTGGAAATGGTGAAAGCAGTCGATGGCTCCTCAATGACCAATGTGGCTGTATCGGTACAATTGGTTTCTTCATCGGTTACGGAAATCACGTAGCTTCCGGCTGCCAATCCTGTTAATGGAACAATATTACTGTTTTGTCCCGTTGAAACAGGTCCACCATCAATGCTATAGCTGTAGGTGGAGTTGAATCCATCCACCAAAAATCGACCTTCACCATCAGCATCACCCACACAGGTTACCACACGGGTCTGCTGACCTTGAACTCCAATCGAGCTGATATCTGTGATGGCATAGTTTTCATCATAGGAACAACCTTCATCATCGGTTACCCTGAAGGTATAGGTTCCCAATCCCAAACCTGTGAACGTGCTGTTGTTTCCATTGTTCACAACGCTACCCGCCGGGGCAATAATTTCATAGGTGTATGTTCCCGAACCACCGGTTACACTCAAATCCAAAGATGCCGTGGTCGTAATGCAATCCAAACTGGAAATGGTAAAATCCAAATCTGTTGGTTTATTCAAGCTATTGAAAACGATATCCGGAAGTGCTTGTACACACCCGTTCGCATCACGGATCATTGGGGTGTAGGTTCCGACCCCAAGGCTTGGAAATACGGGATTACTGCTAAAGCCAGCTCCCATACTATACTCATAAGGCGCCGTTCCACCTGAAACTCCAGATATCGTGATTTGTCCTCCGTTTTCGTCCACACAGGTCGGGGCACTATCGGGTGTTGCGGTAGCCGTAATTGTAGATGGTGTACCTATGGTCGCAGCTTGCGGAGTGGTCATACAGGTAAAAGAATCCTGCTCGTAAAGCAATACCACATCGTAGTTGCCCGGGGCCAAATTAGAGAAGGTGTTGCTGATTTGGAAAGTTGCTCCGTTATCGACGCTATATTGTATTTCGTAACCATATCCATTGGTCACGTTTACTGTGATCCTACCATCGTTGGCACCACCACAATTGGCGTCTTCTTCGGTAAAGTTGAAGAGCGGCGGTGGTATATTTTCAACATCTACCGCTGCAGTTCTTTGGCAGCCATTGGCATCCTCGACCAAGATGTTATAGGTTCCTGCCGTTGAAACGGTAAAAGTGGACGTACCTGAGTACGTTGAACCAAATGAACCTCCATCGACACTAAATCGATAAGGTGCAGTGCCACCACTTGTGGTGACATTTACATCCACAGATGAGGCTCCACAACCAAAACTATCGGACGCCGTTGCCGAAACGGCCAATGGGCTTATCCCTCCCCCGATCACAATAGGGTCGCCATCCATATCAGTGGTTATGGTCTCGGAACAAGTATTGGTTTCCACTCGAATATTATAGGTTCCCGGACTTACATTGGCAAAAGTGTAATTATCCGATCCGTTGGGACCAAAAGTATCTACCGTAATACCATTCTTCACCAATCGGTAGGTATAAAAGCCCGGGACACCCGATACGGCAACATCAATACTTCCCAGTTCACCACTACATAAAATATCGTTCGCCGTAACATCTACGGTGATGTCCAAATCATCCACTGTCACCAAATTAGATGGAAATACACAGGCAGACTCTGAAACATTTTTCAATCTTACATAAACGCGATAGTCGCTTGGAGCGGTAATATCGAAAAATGGGTCATCTTGATAAGGACCTGCAGCGCTGTTCAAACTGTATTCATAACCAGCGGGAACATTGGTTACTTCCACCCTACCAGGATTGCCACAAATAATATCCTCTTTGATCAGTTGGGGGTTCAACGGATTAAGCGTGGACTTAAAATAATAGTACTGACCTGAATTTACACGGACCCTGAACTCTCCTGCTGTGGACAAATCAAAAGTAGCATCAGTTCCAACGGTATTCCATGTACAGGCATTGTTAATGGTAGGACAATCATCCACTACTGTAGGTGCACAACTGTTTGGGTCGAGCTGCTGCCATTGATAAGAACTTCCGGACTGACTTAAGGTTAGAGTTCTAACATCACTGGTACCGCACAAAAAGAATTTTGCCAAGGTACTCCCATCGTTGGAACACACCACTTCTTCATTCGCACCGTTTATGATGGTTGCAAACATAGCCGTTGATGTAAAGGCTTCATTTTCTTCAACCGATACTTCCTTAATAGCCGTATCAGAAAAATCCTTCTGGGTATCGGACTCTGTTTTATTGGAGACCTTGTGGGTCAAATTCCGGGTAACATGAGTTTTTGCCAATACCGTGGAACCGAAGATTGATATGAACACCAACAACACGACATATAGCAAATGCCTTGTTTTTTGTGGGAGCATAGGGTTAAGTCTTGATTGGAAGAATATGTCAGATTTGGGACCTTAATATTCTTAATAGTAATTTTTTGTTCTTATAAAATTCTCATTATATTCATTATACCCGATAACCAAAAAGTTACCGTTCATCTATAAAACATGTTATTTCAACGTAAAATTATGCGAAATAGTCTCTTATTACCATATTTTTTCGTTGTACTGCTCAGTACATCCTGCGCTCAAAACACAGACAACGAGATAAATACTCCCGAAACCCTTGATTTTACTGCGGAATTGGTGGTTGGCAATGTTCAAAATGCCTGGGGCATGGTTTTCTTACCAAATAACGCAATTTTGATCTCCGAAAAGTCTGGTAGACTGCTACTTAACGAATCCGGAAATACTATTGAAGTAGAAAATGCCCCTAAAATATACAATCGAGGCCAAGGTGGTTTAATGGATATTGAGTTACATCCTGATTATGATAAAAATGGATGGATATATTTCTCCTTCGCTTCTGAAGAAGGAGAGGGCAAGGGAGGTAATACTGCAATAATGAGGGCCAAATTATCCGGCAACAAACTTGTGGGCAATGAAGTGCTCTACAAAGCGACCCCCAACTCCACCCGCGGACAACATTTTGGATCAAGAATAGAATTTGACAGAGACGGATACCTGTTCTTTTCCATTGGTGAAAGAGGCAATAGGGATGTAAACCCTCAAGATATTTCGAGGGATGGCGGAAAAATATATCGGCTTCATGATGACGGTAGCATCCCGAGCGACAATCCGTTTGTTAACGAGCCAGGTGCCAAAAAAGCGATATGGAGCTATGGACACCGTAATCCACAGGGGCTCACATTGCATCCAACAACCGGTGTTTTATGGGAACATGAGCATGGGCCACGAGGCGGAGATGAAATCAACATTATACAAAAAGGTAAAAACTACGGCTGGCCCATAATTACTTACGGAATTAATTACAGTGGCACCGAAATAACAGATGAAACCTCCAGGCCCGGCATGGAACAACCCCTTTACCAATGGACACCATCGATTGCGCCATCTGGGATGACATTTGTTACTTCGGACAAATACCCTAAATGGAAAGGCAATTTATTGGTCGGTTCGCTAGCTTTTCAATATTTGGAACGTTTGGAGCTCAAGGACAACAAGGTCGTTTATCGCGAGAAACTATTGGATGGCATGGGGAGGTTACGAAATGTCCGCCAAGCGCCTGATGGTTATATTTATATAAGTGTTGAGGGGAAAGGGCTTTACCGACTTGTTCCAAAATAAGTCAACCAATTATTGTTTAAGGGCATCAATAGCCTTTTTAACGGAGCCGTACTTTTTCAGTACTTTTTCAGCCTCCTCGTAACCGAGACCAAGCTCCTCCATGATATATCGGGTTCCTCTGTCCACTAATTTGGTATTGCTCAGTTGCATGTTTACCATTTTATTTCCCTTTACCCGGCCCACGCGAATCATCAATGCTGTCGAAATCATGTTGAGCACCAATTTTTGACTGGTCCCGCTTTTCATCCGGGTACTTCCCGTTAAAAACTCCGGTCCCACGTTCACTTCAATTGGAATATCAGCAGATTGCGCCAAAGGAGAACCGGGATTATTGGTAATCCCGACCGTTAAAACACCATTCTTCTTTGCATCGGCAATACCCCCTAAGACGTAGGGCGTTGTACCCGAGGCAGCAATTCCGACCAAAACATCATTATCGTTAATGTTGTATTCCAAAAGATCTTTCCATGCTTGTTCTGTATCATCTTCGGCAAACTCAACCGCCTTTCTAATAGCTTGATCTCCCCCGGCAATCAATCCAATCACCCTGTCATGGGGCATTCCAAAAGTGGGTGGTATTTCGGAGGCGTCCAGAATACCCAATCTTCCGCTCGTGCCCGCTCCGATATAAAAGAGCCTCCCCCCATTTTCAAATCGCCTGGCCGTTTCATCCACTACTTGGGCCACTTGGGGCAAGACCAACTCCACAGCGTCTGCGATCTTTTTGTCCTCATTATTGATATTGGAAACAATCTCCAAACTATCCATTTCATCCAAACGATTATAATTGGATGGTTCCTCAGTAATCTTGATGTGCTTTTCCGCCACTACTTTATAATATTTGTATGTTCAAATTTTTAAATGCATCAAGCTTAGTGTCCCATGGTTCCAGTTCTGTGACCATAGTATTGATCACATTTAAATGACAAGTTTTAAAACGATGTTGGGAATTCAACTTCTCTGAAATACATAAAAGTACCGTTTTCTTTGAAGCATTGATAACCGCCTTTTTTGTTTGAACCACATCCCAATCAAATTCCGTCAATCCAAATTCGGTATCCACATAGCCCGTTCCAATAAAGCTATAATCCACCTTGATCTCCGATAAAGCGTTTATTGTGCTCGGCCCCATGGCTATCTGAGAGTCCTTTGATAGCGTACCTCCTATAAAAATGGTTTCGACATTAGGTTTGCGCAACAACTCCATTGCTACGGGCAAACTCAGCGTAAAACAAGTAAGCTTGAGGTTTGGAGGCAATAATTTAGCTAGTTCCAAGCATGTGGTACCTCCATCTATTAATATGACACTGTTATTCCTTAAAAGAGTTACGGCTTTCTTGGCTATGGCCATTTTTTTGTCCAGGGCATACACATTGTTGTTCCTTTGGGGACTATGGTTCGCAAAACCTAAAGAAACGGCTCCTCCGTGTACTTTGATCAGTAGATTTTCGTCATCCAACTCCTTAACGTCCCTCCGTACGGTATCTATTGAAACATTAAGCTTTTCCGCCAAGTCTGTCAAGAGCACCCTGTTGTGCAACTCTACTTCATTTAAAATGGAATGTTGTCTTTCTTCTTTTAACATTTAACATCTTTTTCTTCCAGGTTCAAATGTAGAAAACAATTGCACAAAAAAACTGTTGGGCATTAATGCAATGTCAATTCCCTTTAAAACTTGCAAACTAATGCAAATATATTGCAATATTTTGCATTTTTATGCTTTTTTTGATTATATTTGCCCTGTAAAATTTGTTAAACCTGACAAAAACATGCAAGATTTAGCTGAAAATCCTTTAAAAAGAGAGCCTCTCGACACCGAAACCTTGAAATTTGAAAAAATCAACACTCATATTTACGAGGATTCACAAAACGCATCTTGGTATGTGGCCAATGAAATAGCCAGTCTTATCAAGCAAAAACAAGAGCAGGGCCAAAAAGCCGTTCTTGGATTGGCCACAGGGTCAACTCCAACCAAAGTTTATGACTACTTGGTCCAATTCCACAAAGAGAATGGGCTTAGCTTTAAAAATGTAGTCACTTTCAATTTGGATGAATATTTTCCAATGTCACCAGATTCCATCCATAGTTATGTTCGCTTTATGAATGAACATCTGTTTGATCATATTGATATTGACCCTCACAATGTTCATATTCCAGATGGCAGTTTATCCAAAGAGGAAATCAGAAAGTATTGCCTGGATTATGAAGAGAAAATTCAAAATGTTGGAGGTATCGACATACAAGTTCTCGGAATCGGGAGAACTGGTCATATCGGGTTTAACGAACCGGGATCATCCCTACATAGCAAAACCCGTTTGGTTCGTTTGGACCGTGTAACCCGCCTTGATGCCGCCAGTGATTTCTTTGGAGAAGAAAACGTTCCGAGAAGAGCCATTACAATGGGGGTCGGTACCATTATGGAGTCAAAAAGAATCATAATTATGGCTTGGGGCGAAGGAAAAGCTCCAATTGTACAGCAAGCCGTGGAAGGTAAGATAAAGGAATCGGTACCAGCAACTTTTTTGCAACACCATAAAAATTGTGATTTTGTACTTGACGGAGCTGCGTCTTCATTCCTAACCAGGATTAAAACCCCATGGCTGGTCACCGAATGCGACTGGGATGAAAAACTCATTAAGACTGCCTCAATTTGGTTGTCAGAAAAACTGGATAAGGCGATACTAAAACTCACAAACGAAGATTATAACGAACACGGCATGGGCAGTCTCATCGCCGAAGTGGGTTCCGCAGAGCAAATCAACCTATCGGTTTTCAACCAACTGCAACGAACCATTACTGGTTGGCCAGGGGGCAAACCAAATGCAGATGATAGCCAAAGACCCGAAAGAGCCCAACCTCATCCAAAAACATCTTTGATCTTTAGCCCGCACCCCGATGATGATGTGATTTCCATGGGAGGTACATTGCTCCGATTGGTCGATCAAGGGCATAATGTTCATGTAGCATATCAAACCTCTGGAAATATTGCCGTATTTGATGATGAAGTAATACGTTTTCTGGATTTTGCTACAGATGTCCAAAAAGACAATAAAGAGCTTCAAAAGAAATTCAAGGAAGTGCGCAAGTTCCTGGCAAGTAAAAAGCCTGGAGAGTTGGACAGCCCAGAAGTACAGAATTTCAAGGGGCTTATCCGTAAAGGTGAAGCCTTGGCCGCCTGCAGGTACTGTGGAGTTCCAGAAGAGAACGCCCATTTCCAGAATTTACCCTTCTACGAAACCGGGGCTGTGAGAAAAAAACCGCTTTCCGAGGAAGACGTGCAAATAACGTATGACCTTTTAAATAAACTAAAACCCCATCAAATTTTTGCTGCAGGAGACCTGTCAGACCCACATGGAACCCACAGAGTCTGCTTGGATGTAATCTTTAAGGCAATTCAACGCTTACTTGACGAAGGTTCCGATTGGATTCGAAATTGTTATGTATGGTTATACCGAGGAGCATGGCAGGAATGGGATATTGCAGATATGGAAATGGCCGTACCGATCGGACCAAAGGATATGGCAAGAAAAATCAATGCCATATTTAAACACCAGTCCCAAAAGGACAGTGCAATGTTCCCAGGAAACGATAAAAGGGAATTCTGGCAACGTGCCGAACAAAGAAATAAGGATACCGCAAACAGATACAATCAGCTTGGAATGGCGGAATACGAGGCAATGGAAGGCTTTGTAAGATACCATTTCGAATAGCAAAATATTTCATTTTAAGTTGTTAGTTGTTTAATTTAATCTAGCAAAAAGGCCTACATTTAATGTATAAGTAGGCCTTTTTTACGCTTAAATGAATCGATTTTCTCATGACTTCCATTTTTTATGTATCACCTTTTAGAACCTGACCACACCTTAAAAAGTATTTGCACAACCTTTTAAACCAACCCTAATGAACGTAGCTCCAAAAGACAAAAACGCTTGGCTATGGATTCCCTTTTTATACTTTACCCAAGGCATTCCATATATTCTTGTGGTAACGGTTTCCGTAATCATGTACAAACGGTTGGGCATTGGTAACGCAGAAATAGGACTTTATACCAGCTGGCTTTATCTACCGTGGGTGATAAAACCTTTGTGGAGCCCTATTATAGACCTGAAAGGCACCAAGAGAAAATGGTTTTTGAGCATGCAACTATTGATTTCCGTTGCTTTTTTGGGCATTGGGCTCTTTTTGCCGTCCAATTCGTTCTTCATCATCACGCTGGCCTTCTTTTGGATGGCGGCTTTTGCTTCTGCCACTAACGACATTGCCTCGGATGGTTATTACATGATAGGCCTTACCCAGAAAAAACAATCTTTTTTTATAGGCCTGCGTAGTACCTTTTATCGACTGGCGATGGTAACAGGGCAAGGGCTTTTGGTGATTTTTGCCGGTTTTTTGGAAAATCGATACGGAGACAACACAAAGGCATGGTCCATAACCATGATAAGCGCAGCAGTTCTAATGATTGCCTTAACCATTTCCAACTTTTTCACCGCACCAAAGTTTGAAGAATCAAACCCAAAATCAGCTGAAAAACCAGCAGGATTTTTTGAAGTGTTCGCCTCATTTTTTAGAAAACATCAGATTGGAGTTGCCTTGCTTTTTATCCTTACCTACAGGTTGGGAGAGTCCCAATTGGTAAAAATGGCCTCTCCTTTTCTTCTGGACACGCTGGAAGTGGGTGGGTTGGCCTATTCCACCGAAGCTGTAGGCACCATTTATGGAACGGTAGGGGTAATCATGTTATCGCTTGGAGGAATATTGGGCGGTATCTTGATCTCCAGGGACGGCCTTAAAAAATGGATGCTGCCTATGCTGCTATCGCTAAATCTGCCCAATGCACTTTACGCTTTGTTGGCCATTACCCAAGCCACGAGTATTTATGCCGTGGTGGGCACAGTAGTGCTTGAACAGTTTGGTTATGGGTTCGGCTTTGCCGCATTTATGATGTATCTCATTTATGTAGCTGAAGGAGCTTCCAAAACATCACATTATGCCATTGCAACAGGGTTTATGGCCTTGGGCATGATGCTGCCCGGTATGCTGAGCGGTTATATTCAGGAATGGCTTGGATACGATGGTTTCTTTATTTGGGTAGTAATAGCGGCCTTGCCCGCATTTTTAGTGCTCCGCTACTTAAAATACCCAGCCGACTATGGTAAAAAAACAACAGAATCCAATGATTGATAGCGATATCCCATATACCCTTCCAGAGGAAACATTAGACTTGAGGCAAAAAGTAGGTCAATTTTTTATGCCCGCAGTTTTCATAAACGACACCGAAGAAGAGGTTCAGCAAATGGAGAAGCTCATTAAAGAATGTCATGTTGGCTCCATATGTTTCTTTCATAGCAGGGCGAGTGCGGCGACCAACTTTGAAGGAAAGAAAAAGATAGTACACAACGAAAAAAGCTATGATCGTCTACTCGAACTTATCGAACGTTACCAAAAAGTAGCAAGTGTGCCCTTGTTGGTGGCAATTGACGCAGAATGGGGGCTTGCCATGCGCATTGAAAACACAGCGCAGTACCCTTATGCCATTACACTTGGGGCCTTGACCAACGGGGATGACCATATTCAACAAGTGGGCAAGGCTATCGGCGACGATTGCAGGCGAGCAGGGATCCAATGGAATCTGGCACCAGTAGTGGACATCAACAACAATCCGGAAAACCCGGTAATCGGTTATCGCTCCTTTGGGGATGATAGAGAGCGGGTATTTGGAAAAGCCAAAGCATTCTTAAACGGGATGACGAACAGTGGCACCCTGAATTCCATAAAACATTTTCCAGGTCATGGCGATACTACAACGGATTCTCATTTGGGATTGCCCATTATCGATAAATCTATGGAAGAGCTTATGGAAAATGAGCTTTATCCTTTTAAAAAATTGATTGAATCCGGAGTTGACTCCGTTATGGTAGGTCATTTACTCCTACCCCAGCTAGATGCAGACAATCCCTCCACTACCTCTGCCAAGATTATTTCAGATCTACTTAGAAGGAAGTTGGGTTTTAACGGGGTTGTTATCTCGGATGCCCTCAACATGCATGCGGTTTCCAAGAAATTCCCCAAAAAAGGTAATTTGGAGCAAGCTGCTTTTAATGCTGGAATGGATGTGCTCTGTTTTAGTGAACATGTAAAAGAAGGAATGGACAAGATTTTGACCCATTCATCCAAAGAACGGATTCAAGAGAGTTTTGAAAGAGTTTGGGCTTTGAAACAAAAGGTGTTTTCCATCAAAAAAAAGTTGAACCAACCTGAGCCCAATGCCCTTAGCAAACTGAACCGTGAAATTGCAGCGCAAAGCATCACGGAATTGTATGGCGATGCATCAATAGTAGCGAAAATAAAATCTTCCGACTTTCTTAATGTTTCGGCCAGCTTGGGCAAAACAAATAGTTTTTCGGAGCAGATTTCGTCTCAATTAGGGGTAGAAATCATGGATTTGGACGCTGGCTTAGCTTCCAACAATCAAAATATTGTGTTGAGCTTCTTCCCTCCTGCCATAAAACCAAAAAACCAATTTGGAATCGATAAGAGCACATTGGGCTCCATTCACAGATTGATCAAAGATAAAAACACGCTCATTTATCTTTTCGGAAACCCATACGTTTTGGACATCTTACAATTAAAGGAATCATCCAATGTGGTATTGGCTTATCAAGATTTTGCTGAATTTCAAGAAGTAGCCTTTGATCACTTTTCCGGCAAAACAAAAGCAAAAGGAAAACTTCCGATTCAACTAAAAACCTTCCAACCATAAAGCTATAATTTATTATTTTTAAAAGTCTCTAAAATTATTGGGTATGAGCACTTACAAAGTTTTGGGGCTAATGTCCGGAACCTCTTTGGATGGACTGGATATAGCCTATTGCCATATTTGGGAAAAAGATGGAAAATGGAATTTTTCCATCAAAGAAACCGCAGAAATTGACTATGCGGACAATATGATGGAGTACCTCAAAAATGCAATCCATCTTTCTGAAGAAGACCATGCACAATTGCACAAAGATTATGGAATTTGGTTGGGGCAACAGTGTAGGTTATTTATTGATGAACTTGGCGAAGAGGTTGATTTTATTGCAAGTCACGGGCATACCTCGCACCATAGACCTGAGGATGGTGTCACCTTTCAATTGGGCGATGGGCAGTTTTTGGCAAACATCTCGGGCAAACAGGTAGTATGTGACTTTAGAAGTAAAGATGTGTCCCTAAAGGGACAAGGCGCCCCTTTGGTACCCATTGGAGATAAATTGTTGTTCCATGAATATGATTTTTGTCTGAATTTAGGGGGAATCAGTAATATTTCTTTTGAAAAAGATGGTGAGCGAATTGCTTATGATATTGGATTGGCAAATATGCCGTTGAACTACATTACACATAAAATGGGACTAGCTTATGATGAAGATGGAAAGCTCGCCCGATCGGGAATATTGGACGCCTCACTACTCCAACAACTCAACAATTTGGAATACTATCGGTTACCCTACCCTAAATCCACAGGGTACGAATGGTTTACTTCCAAAATTATCCCATTAATTGAAGCCTCTAAAATCTCCAACGAGGATTTGTTGCACACTTTTATTCATCATAATTGTGAGCAAATTGCAATAGCAGCACAAAAACATAAAAACAAAGGAAACTCCAAAAGTAACCTGCTTGCCACTGGTGGTGGTGCCCTGAACAAGTTTTTTATGGATACGCTTCAAGATAAACTGGGTTCAGCTTTCGAGGTTATTGTCCCTGATAAAACATTGATTGCCTATAAAGAAGCACTGGTTTTTGCTTTAATGGGGGTTCTTCGCCTAGAGGGAAAAACAAACGTCCTAAAATCGGTTACAGGCGCTATAAAAGATTCCTGTAGTGGTGAAGTGTTTTTTCCAAAAGAGGGTTAAGTCGTAACAACTCGTTTTCTTTTTGGTTTGTTCACCAATAAGAAAATAGCAAGTGCACAAAGACCGCAAATGGCCAAACCTGCGAAAAGTGGCCAAACCGTATCCTTAACAAACTCTCCAATAAAAGTAGCAATGGGTATGGATAGCAAAGTAGACACAAAACCATTGATTGCCGCTCCGATTCCCGCAATATGTCCTATAGGTTCCATGGCGATCGAACGGAAATTCCCCCACATAAAACCAAGACAGAAAAACTGAATGGACAAGAATCCGACCAAAACGTAAATACTAGGATTTGGAGAGTTCAGGAACAAGACGGAGTATGTCAGGGCAACAACGCAAAATACTATCGTAGCCATTAAAGAAAGTCGTCGCATTCCAAAACGCATGACCAAAGTTCCGTTCAAAAAAGTGGAAAGCCCAATGGAAATCGCAAGACCGGCAAATATATAAGGGAACATTTCTTTAAGTGCATATTGGTCCTCAAAAATATGCTGGGCCGAACTTAAATACACTAAAAACGCTCCGGTGACCAAACCAGAAGTCAAGGTAAATGCAACTGTCTCCCTATATTTTACAAATTCCCTTAACCCATCAACAAATACATGTCTGGTAAACGGAATTTTATATTCTGGATGCAGGGTTTCCTTTTGTCGCTTCCAAAACCAAATTGCAACGGCAAGAACAAAAACCATTTGAACATAAAAAATGGCCTTCCACCCGGCAGCATCCAAAATTAACTTTCCTATTGCAGGCGCCACGACCGGCACTAGAATAAAGAAGGCTACCACAAACGACATTATTTTTGCCATATAATCCCCCTCATAGGTATCTCTAATTATGGATATGGATATGGTTCGAGGTGCAGAAAGTCCAATTCCTTGTAAAATTCGTCCAACAACCATAATTTCCAAGGATGGGGCATATAAACAGATAACACTCGCTATCAAAAAGATGATGAAACCGAAATAAACCACAGGTTTTCTCCCAAAACTGTCCGATATAGGGCCAAAGAACAACTGCCCTACGCCAAGTCCCAAGAAAATCATGGTAACCAACAATTGATTGTCCGTAGGGTCAGTGCTGTTGATCGCCATTCCAATATTGGAAATTGCAGGTAGAATGGCATCAATGGCCAATGCCACAATGGACATTAATGCGGCCATCATGGCCACAAATTCAAAGTTGGGTTTTTGATTTATTTTTTGCATCCAGCAAAATTAGGTATACCCATTGGATCGGTAAAGCTTTTAAGAAAGGTTTAATGTTAAGGCAACACATCCAACGTTTTAGTTTAAGATTATGCGGGATTTACATCCAGATTTCGTAAACAAATCACTGTTCCGATGGGGTTAAAATTCAATATAACCCTATCTTTAGGGTCAAACAGAATAATCAATGGAAAGCTTAAAAGTATTGGTAGTCGGTTGTGGAAATATGGGTACTTCGCATGCACGGGCCTATCATCAATTGGACGGATTTGAAATCGTAGGATTGGTAAGTCGAGGAGAAAAAAGTCGCGAGCGGCTTTCCAAAGAATTGGATGGAGCACCCACCTTCGGGGATTATGCTGAAGCCCTAGAAACCACACAACCCGATGTAGTTTCCATCAACACCTACCCCGATACACATTTTAACTATGTAAAGATGGCTTTGAAAGCCAATGCGCATGTTTTTGTGGAAAAGCCTTTGGCACTTACCGTGGAAGAAGCTCAAGGTTTAGTGGACCTATCACAGAAACAAAACAAAAAAATGGTCGTCGGGTATATTTTGAGGGTACATCCCACGTGGGCCAAATTTACCGAGATGGCACAAACCTTGGGCAAACCTTTGGTAATGCGAATGAACTTGAACCAACAAAGTTCCGGGGAGCACTGGTACACCCATAAGCAGTTAATGAACTCTATGTCCCCTATTGTGGATTGCGGGGTACATTATGTGGATGTGATGTGTTCCATGACACGTTCCAAACCCATCAGTGTTTCTGCCATTGGCGCTCATTTATCGGACGAGATAGATTCCGAAATGTACAATTACGGACAATTACAGGTGCGATTTGAGGATGGTTCCGTAGGCTGGTACGAAGCAGGTTGGGGACCTATGATGAGTGAAACCGCATTTTTCATTAAAGATGTTATTGGACCAAAAGGATGTGTTTCCATAAGTGACCAGGACAAGGGAGCGTCAGATGATATTGAGGGGCATTCCAAGACAGGAAGCCTAAAATTACACCACAGCGAACTTGATCCAGATGGGCATTTTACCAAAAAAGATGAAATTATAAGCACGGCCGACGAACCAGACCACGACGGGCTTTGCCTATTGGAACAGGAATATCTGTTGGATGCCATTGTAAACGACCGGGACCTTACCCACCATTTAAATGATGCCGTAAATAGTCTTAAAATAGTACTGGCCGCGGATGAATCCGTAAAAACGGGCAAGACAGTGATGTTGTAGTAAAGTGTCAGGTCGAGCGGAGTCGAGACCTATTTTAAAATACTTCACTATGTTTGGTGTCAGGTCTTAGTAAAGACTAGTGTATCCGTATAAAATCTTTACCCTTTAGCCTTTACCCTTCACCTTTCAAACTTCACTCTTGGCTTACAACGGTATATTCCCATGCTTTTTCCAAGGGGTCTGCACCTCCTTTTTCTCCAACATGGCAAAAGTCTTCAATAATTTGCTCCGTGTATCTTTGGGCAGAATCACCTCATCGATAAAACCACGTTTGGCTGCTCGGTATGGGTTGGCAAACTTATCCGCATATTCGGTTTCCTTCTCCTTTAATTTGGCTTCTGGGTCATCAGCAGCGGCAATCTCACGTCTAAAAATAATCTCACTGGCACCTTTTGCGCCCATTACGGCAATTTCTGCACTTGGCCAAGCAAA
The DNA here is from genome assembly GCF_017313275.1 of Flagellimonas profundi. GTDB lineage: Bacteria > Bacteroidota > Bacteroidia > Flavobacteriales > Flavobacteriaceae > Flagellimonas > Flagellimonas profundi. The sequence goes on from NZ_JAFLNM010000001.1 coordinate 1,718,530, forward strand.
GTTAAAGTCGGCCCCAATGTGCTTGGAGTTCATTACATCGTAGGCACCACCATATGCTTTTCGGGTAATAACAGTAACTCTTGGTACCGTGGCTTCACTCAAGGCATAGAGCAATTTGGCCCCGTGCATAATAATCCCGCTCCATTCCTGGTCCGTACCGGGTAAAAATCCTGGTACATCCACCAAAACCAATAACGGAATGTTGAAAGAATCACAAAAACGAGTGAAACGTGCTGCTTTGGTAGAGCTGTTTACATCCAACACCCCTGCCAAGAACATAGGCTGATTGGCAATAACTCCAATACTTCTTCCACCCAACCGGGCAAATCCTGTAATAATGTTTTCTGCATAATCCTTATGGATTTCATAGAACGAGTCCCCATCAATAATACCATTGATCACATCGTGCATATCGTAGGGTTTGTTGGGGTTGTCAGGAACTATTCCTGATAGTTCCTCCCTGGTTTCGTCGCCTAGTTCATATGGCAACAATGGCGTGGTTTCCTTATTATTTTGAGGCAAATAGTCCAACAAATTCCGAATATCGTTCAAACATGCGGCATCGTTGGTCGATGTTCTGTGTGCCACCCCCGATTTAACGGCATGGGTACTCGCCCCGCCCAACTCTTCCGAAGTCACGGACTCATTGGTCACCGTTTTGACCACATTGGGTCCGGTAACGAACATATAACTGGTTTCCTCTACCATAATGATGAAGTCCGTCATGGCTGGTGAATACACCGCACCACCGGCACATGGCCCCATAATGGCTGAAATTTGAGGTATTACCCCCGAAGCCTGTACGTTACGGTAAAAAATATCGGCATATCCGCCCAAGGATTTTACACCTTCTTGAATACGGGCCCCACCAGAATCGTTGAGTCCGATTACGGGTGCGCCCACTTTCATGGCCAAATCCATTACCTTACAGATTTTCTCGGCATGGGTTTCGGATAACGCTCCCCCGAAAACAGTAAAATCCTGGGCATAAACGTACACCAACCTTCCGTGCACTGTTCCATAACCTGTAACCACCCCATCGCCATAATACATCTCTTTCTCCATACCAAAATCCGTGGTACGGTGGGTTACCAATATGCCCATTTCTTCAAAAGAACCTTCATCCAAAAAGTAAAGTACTCTTTCACGAGCCGTTAATTTTTTCTTTTTATGCTGTTTTTCAATACGTTTTTTGCCTCCACCCAAATGGGCTTCCGCTATTTTTTCCTGTAATGCTTTTATTTTGGGATCCATAGGATTCAATTTGAAGGTAATCTTGTTATTTTTTTGTCTTCCAGAAATTGGTGCAGGGCAATCATGGCCGCAATTTCTGCCTCCTTGGCCGTTTGTTCTTTTATTTTTTCCGGAGAATAGTAATTCTTTACAAAGTGAGTGTCAAAATTCCCTGACCGGAAGGCTTCATGGGCAAATACAAAGGTGCCAAAAGGCAAAGTGGTCTGCACTCCCTTCACTTTATACTCCTGAATGGCATCTAGCATCAGCTCAATGGCCTCTTCACGGGTTTTACCATAGGTGATCAGCTTGGAAAGCATGGGGTCGTAATAAATGGGAATATCCATTCCTTCCTTAAAGCCATTATCTACCCGAATACCATCGCCAACTGGCCATTGATACGTTTCCAAATTACCCACACTGGGCAAAAAATCGTTCAAAGGGTCTTCGGCATAAACCCGAAGCTCCACCGCATGGCCGTTTATGGTTAGGTCCTCCTGTTTCATGGGAAGTGCCTCGCCTCTAGCTACCTTTATTTGCAATTCCACCAAATCCACTCCCGTAATCAATTCCGTAACAGGGTGCTCCACTTGAAGGCGGGTGTTCATTTCCAAAAAGTAGAAATTATGGTCGGCATCCATCAAAAATTCAACCGTACCAGCGCCGATATAGTCACAGGATTTGGCCACTTTACAGGCCGCCACACCCATTTTCTCACGCAGTTCGGGCGTTAAAATTGCAGAAGGCGCTTCTTCCACTACCTTTTGGTGACGTCGCTGAACGCTACATTCCCTTTCAAAGAAATGCAGCACATTGCCGTGTGTATCGGCCATCACCTGTACCTCAATATGCCTTGGTGATTTCACATATTTTTCCACAAAAACGGAGCCATCTCCAAAAGCAGATGTTGCTTCACTAATGGCTCGTTTCATCCCAGATTCCAGGTCTTCTTTATTTTCCACGATCCGCATTCCCTTGCCCCCGCCTCCTGCAGAGGCTTTTATCAATACCGGATACCCTACCTCATTGGCAATTTCGTGCGCCTTGGCCACATCGGTAATGGCCTCATCTATACCCGGTACCATAGGAATGTCGTATGCTTTAACAGTTTCCTTGGCCGCCAACTTACTTCCCATAATTCGGATGGCTTTGGATTTTGGACCGATAAAGGTAATGCCGCTTTTCTCGACAGCTTCCGCAAAGTCCGCGTTTTCACTTAAAAACCCATAACCAGGATGAATCCCATCCACGTTGAGCTTTTTGGCGACTTCAATAATCTTATCGCCTCTCAAATATGATTTATTGGAAGGTGCCTCACCGATACATACCGCTTCATCGGCAAATTGAACATGGGGAGCATTCCTGTCCGCTTCCGAAAAAACGGCAACGGTATCAATACCCATTTTTTTCACGGTCTTCATTACTCTGACCGCAATTTCGCCGCGATTGGCGATCAATATTTTTTTCATGATGTTCTATTGAAATTCAATCAACAATTGTTTCTTGTCAACGGCATCCCCTTTGGACACTCCTATTTTCTTGATGACACCGTTTCTTGGGGAGGTAATGATATTCTCCATTTTCATGGCTTCCAGAATGACCAATTGATCTTCTTCTTTGACTTCCTGACCTTCTTCCACCAAAATATCCAAAATCAACCCTGGCATAGGTGCCGAAATAGAATCTATGTTTTTTCCTCCATTGATGGCAAAGCCCATTTTCTCGATAAGCTCATCCAAAGGGGTTTGAATGGAAGAACGGTATTCGCTGCCATCAATGCTAATGGTGTAAGTTCCTTTGTTAAAATCGGAATTCAGGATTTTTATATGGTAGGATGTACCATCTTTTAGCAGGTGATAGGCATGATCCCCGGTTTTTATCAAATCCAATGAAGAAATAGTGTCCTTGGAAAGTTTAAAGTCAAAGTCGTCCCCAACCTTGACAGCATAAGAATTATCCATAAAAGATTTTTCCTTTGGTTAGCCTGATAAAGATAGAGGTTAATGCATTAAAAACCATACAAAACTATACCTAATAAGCAGGGTCGATTATGACAATGATCATTAATTTCTTTAATATTAAACACTAATTATGAAGTATTGTAGATAGGCAGAAGATATAATCATTTGTTTATTTTTGATGCCAAAATTCAAACTATGCTGATCTTAGGGATTGCTGGCGGCACAGGGTGCGGGAAAACAACGGTAGTTAACCAGATTGTGGAACAATTGCCCACGGACGAAGTAGGTGTAATAAGCCAAGATTCTTACTACAACGACCTTTCCCATATGAGTAAAGAGGAAAGGGCCTTGGTGAATTTTGACCACCCAAATTCGATAGATTTCGACCTATTGATAGAGCATATTGACCAACTGAGACAAGGAAAGACCGTTGATACGCCCATGTATTCCTTTGTAGAGGAAACCAGAATGAAGGAGACTGTTCCCACAGCTCCCCGAAAGGTTATGATCGTGGAGGGCATCTTGGTATTGAGCAATCCCAAATTGAGGGATATGTTCGATATAAAAATATATGTCCATGCCGATTCGGACGAGCGCTTGATCAGAAGGTTGCAACGCGACACCCAGGAACGTGGGCACGATCTGAAGAAAGTGCTTACAAGATACCAAACCGCTGTAAAGCCGATGCACCTTCAATTTATTGAACCCTCAAAGGAATTTGCGGACATTATCATTCCAAACAACCACTACAATACCGTTGCTGTGGATATTGTTAGAACCATCATTAATAACAAACTATCGTAACATGGGCCTAAAGGAGTTGAGAAAAAAGAAATGGTTCAAGATCATGACCAATACCTATATCCTGGTATTGACCATTTTTGTGATTTGGATGGCTTTTTTCGACACCAATTCCCTGTTGATCCATTTGGAGCTGGAGAATGAAATCGATAAGTTGGAAAAGGAGAAGCAGTTCCTAAAAAGTGAGATTGAAAAGGACAAAGAAATATTAAAGAAGATGTCCGATGAAAAGGAGCTCGAAAAATTGGCCCGCGAAAAATATTATATGAAAAAGGATAATGAAGAAATATTCTTGATCGAATATGAAGATAGCCTAAAGAACAAACAAGATGAATAATACCAGCCTATTTCAAGAATTCCCGGAAATTTCCGCCAAACAATGGAAACAAAAGATTCAGGTTGACCTAAAAGGTGCCGATTATAACGAAACCTTGGTCTGGGAATCTTTGGAAGGCATCAACGTAAAGCCTTTTTACAATAAAGAGGACCTAAAGAACATTCCCAGTTTTTCATTGCCGAAAGACCACGATTGGTCCATAGGGCAAGCTATTTATGTGAGCGATGAAAAAAAATCCAATGCAAAAGCCCTCGAAATATTAAAAAAAGGTATGGAAAACTTGATTTTGACCATACCCAACGAAACTACGGACTTTGAAGCCTTGATCTCCGGCATTGACCTGAAAGAGACCAACCTCTACTTCAATTTTGAGTTTTTGGCCTTGGAACCCATCAAAAAATTAATTTCCCTCCTTAAAGGCAAAAAAGCCAAGGCCCATTTGAACATTGACATTGTCGGGCACTTGTCCAAAGATGGCAATTGGCACCACAATCTGGAAGAAGACCACAAAATATTCACTGAATTGGTTTCACTCGGCACTTCGGAAATTTCAATTATCGGGGTCGATACGTCGCTTTATCAAAATGCTGGCGCCAACATGGTACAACAATTGGCATATGCCATGGCCCATACCAACGAGTACTTGAACTATATCACTTCGAGCGGAGTCGAGAAGTCACTCCCAATTACTTTTAAAGTGGCGGTGGGCAGCAACTATTTCTTTGAAATAGCAAAGATCAGGGCTTTACGATGGCTTTGGAAAAGTATCGCATCAGCATATGGCATACAAAACGAATGCAATATCCTAGTTGTTCCCTCCAAACGGAACAAAACCCTGTACGACTATAACGTGAATATGCTCCGCACAACATCCGAATGCATGTCTGCGGTTTTGGGTGGAGCCGACACCGTTTGCAATTTGGCCTACGACGCCCTTTATCATAAAGACAACGAATTCGGGGAGCGTATTGCCCGTAATCAACTGCTACTTTTAAAAGAAGAAGGCTATTTTTCCGAGGCTTCGCAAATTTCCGAAGGCTCATACTACATTGAATCGCTGACCAATCAATTGGCCGAGAAAGGCTTACGGCTATTTAAACAAGTGGAAAAAGCCGGTGGATTCTTGGAAGGGATTAAAAAAGGCACCATCCAACAAAAAATAAAGGAAAGCGCCGAAAAGGAACAACAACTTTTTGATGAAGGAAAAATCGTTTCAGTGGGCACCAACAAATACCTGAATCCACAAGATAGGATGAAGAATGATCTGGAGCTCTACCCTTTTATGAAGCAAAAAGCACGAAAAACCATCGTTGAGCCCATAATTGAAAAAAGATTGGCCGAAGCGTTTGAACAAAAAAGATTGAACGATGAGTAGAAAGGACCTTCAACACCTGGAATTGGCTGCCGATTCGAATGCCGGCGAGACCCAAAAATACGAGCACGAAAATTTTGCTGCGGGGATTTCCCCTTTCCTTCGTGGACCCTACTCTACCATGTATGTTCGCAGACCGTGGACCATCCGCCAATATGCGGGATTTTCCACGGCCGAGGAAAGCAATGCGTTCTACCGAAGAAACTTGGAGGCGGGGCAAAAAGGTCTTTCTGTAGCCTTTGATCTACCCACCCATCGTGGATATGACTCGGACAACGAGCGCGTTGTTGGCGATGTGGGCAAGGCTGGGGTTGCCATCGACTCTGTGGAGGATATGAAAATCCTGTTCAATGGCATCCCTTTGGACAAAATGTCCGTTTCCATGACCATGAATGGAGCCGTAATTCCCATTATGGCTTTTTATATCGTGGCAGGGTTGGAACAAGGTGTTTCCATGGAACAACTTTCGGGAACCATTCAAAACGATATATTGAAGGAGTTTATGGTTCGGAACACCTATATCTACCCACCTACCCCTTCCATGCAATTGGTCGCTGATATCTTTGAGTTTACGAGTAAAAACATGCCTAGGTTCAATAGCATCAGTATCTCCGGATACCATATGCACGAGGCGGGTGCTCCTGCATCCATGGAGTTGGCCTATACGTTGGCCGATGGTATTGAGTACATCCGAACTGGAATAAAGGCAGGCTTGAAGATTGATGAATTCGCTCCACGACTATCCTTTTTCTGGGGTATTGGAATGAACCATTTTGCCGAAATCGCCAAAATGCGTGCAGGTCGCATGCTTTGGGCCAAATTGGTAGCGCAATTCAACCCTTCAAATCCAAAATCATCAATGCTCCGTACCCATAGTCAAACCAGTGGTTGGAGCCTTACGGAGCAGGATCCTTTCAACAATGTGGCCAGGACAACTGTCGAAGCAATGGCAGCAGCTTTTGGAGGAACACAAAGTCTTCACACCAACGCATTGGACGAAGCGATTGCATTGCCAACAGATTTCTCGGCACGAATTGCAAGGAATACCCAAATTTATCTACAGCAAGAAACCCATATCACCAAAACAGTGGACCCTTGGGCGGGTAGCCACAAAGTGGAACAATTGACTCAGGAAATTGCAGAAAATGCCTGGGAATTGATTCAAGAAGTGGAAAAATTGGGTGGAATGACCAAGGCCATCGAAAAAGGTATCCCAAAAATGCGCATTGAAGAGGCTGCAGCCAAGAAACAAGCCCGCATTGATAGCGGACAAGATGTTATTGTGGGAGTGAACAAATACCGATTGGAGAACGAGGACGATCTTCAAATTTTGGAAGTGGACAATGCCAAGGTGAGGAAACAGCAAATGGCACGCCTGGACCAAATAAGAAACAGCAGGGATACAAAAGCTGTTGAAAAAGTACTCGAAGCCATCCGGGTTGCCTCCAAAAAGGCCACTAAAAACGATTCAGACCGTGGAAATTTATTAGCTTTAGCCATAGAAGCGGCCAAAGAACGTGCTACTTTGGGTGAAATCAGCGATGCCATGGAAAGTGCGTTTGGACGATATAGAGCAAAAATCCAATCCTTTACCGGAGTGTATTCCAAAGAAATCAAAAACGACGAAAGTTTTGAAAAGGCCCGAAAGCTGGCAGACACCTTTGCAGAGCAAGAGGGGCGCAGACCACGAATTATGGTCGCCAAAATGGGACAAGATGGACATGACCGCGGCGCCAAAGTAGTGGCCACAGGTTATGCCGATCTAGGTTTTGATGTGGATATAGGCCCCTTGTTCCAAACTCCTGCCGAAGTGGCCAAACAAGCTGTTGAAAACGACGTACACGTACTTGGGATTTCCTCACTCGCAGGAGGGCATAAAACCTTGGTCCCCGAGGTAGTTCAAGAACTGAAGAAATACGGTCGTGAAGACATTATGGTCATCGTTGGGGGCGTCATCCCAAAGCAAGATTACAAGCATCTACTGGATAATGGTGCCGTTGCCGTGTTTGGACCAGGTACCAAAATTGCGGATGCAGCCACCGAAATACTGAATATACTTTTGGATTAAACCACATAACGGCCTAACCAATAAAAGTTTAACTTTATTTAACGCAGGATACTGGGTTTATTCACCCCCTGTTAACAAATTACATTTTATCGCATCCTAAATAATCGTATTTTTAGCACCTAACTTACTATGAAATGGGCAAGATTATTGCAATAGCAAACCAAAAGGGCGGTGTAGGCAAAACAACCACAACGGTGAACCTTGCAGCCTCCTTAGGTGTATTGGAAAAAAAGGTGTTACTCATTGATGCCGACCCCCAAGCCAATGCAACTTCAGGTTTAGGCGTTGATGTGGATTCCGTGGAAAACGGTACATATCAGCTTTTGGAGCATACCATGAGTGTTGAAGAGGTGACCATCCCAACAGATTCTCCCAATGTGGATCTAGTGCCTGCGCACATTGACCTTGTTGCCATAGAAATTGAATTGGTGGACAAGGACAACAGGGAATACATGATGAAAGAAGCCTTAAAGAATTTGGGCGACAAGTATGATTTTGTGTTGATTGATTGTGCTCCTTCCTTGGGGTTATTGACCTTGAACGCACTTACCGCGGCAGATTCGGTAATGATACCCATACAATGTGAATATTTCGCTTTGGAAGGTCTTGGCAAATTATTGAATACCGTAAAGAGTGTACAAAAAATACACAACAACGATTTGGACATCGAAGGGATGTTGTTGACCATGTACGATTCCAGGTTACGACTTTCCAACCAAGTTGTTGAAGAAGTGAAGAAACACTTCGCGGATATGGTTTTTGATACCATAATCCAACGAAACGTTAGGCTAAGCGAAGCTCCTAGTTATGGCGAGAGCATCATAAAATATGATGCGAGCAGTAAAGGTGCTTCCAATTATCTTAACTTAGCCAACGAAATTTTGAAGAAAAACAAGGAGAAAGTTTAGATGGCGAAAGCAACAAAAAAACAGGCGTTGGGAAGAGGCCTGTCCGCTCTTTTGAATGATCCAGAGAATGATATTAAATCAGTTTCGGATAAAAATGCGGACAAGGTCATAGGAAATGTGGTAGAACTGGACATCAATTCCATTGAAGTCAATCCTTTTCAGCCACGTTCCAATTTTAACGACGAAACCCTTGAAGAATTAGCGAGTTCCATTCGCGAACTGGGCATTATACAGCCCATTACGGTAAGGAAACTGGATTTCAACAAATTCCAATTGGTTTCCGGAGAGCGAAGGTTCCGTGCATCCAAATTGGTAGGGTTGGAAACCATTCCAGCTTATATCCGTATTGCCAACGATCAAGAATCCTTGGAAATGGCCTTAGTGGAGAATATCCAAAGGCAAGATTTGGACCCCATTGAAATTGCACTCTCTTACCAACGACTTATCGATGAAATTGAGATTACTCAAGAAAGGTTGAGTGATCGCGTAGGTAAAAAACGTTCCACTATCACCAATTATTTACGCTTACTAAAATTGGACCCCATCATTCAGACAGGAATGCGTGATGGATTCATCAGTATGGGGCACGGAAGGGCGCTTATTAACATCGACAAGAAAAAAGACCAGATTGCCATTTACGAAAAAGTGGTTTCCGACGGCCTATCCGTTAGGGCAACTGAGCAACTGGTAAAAGCACATAAGGACCCCAAAAGTTCTGGCACTGATAAGAAAAGGGGCACTCCCGATGTTCCAGATTTTGTTTCCAACAGTTTGGATTCCATCAAAGAAAGACTAGCTACCAAAGTGGATATTACCACATCTAAAAATGGAAAAGGAAAAATAGTGATACCCTTCCATTCGGAAGAAGACTTTAAGCGTATCAAAAAATTGTTGACAGGTGAATAAAAACCTTCTTTTATTGCTCTTTACCTTTTTGTTTTTTTACTCAGGATTTTCTCAGGAAGAAGAGAAAAATGAAACCAAAAAACAGCCACAACCATCAAATAAGGTAGACTCCATTGCACAAAATATGGAAGGGGAAGGTGTTACTTTTGAAGAAGTTACCAAGCAAAAAGACATTAACCCCCTTGCACCGAGCAAAGCTGCATTTTATTCGGCCATTTTACCCGGGCTTGGACAGATATACAACAAACGCTACTGGAAAGCCCCTATAGTTTGGGGCGCCATAGGAACAGGAATTTATGTCTATTCCATAAACAATACGGAGTATCGAAGAGCAAGAAACGCGTATAAACGTAGACTCGCAGGCTTTGAAGACGATGAATTTTGGGATTTGAACGGAGATGGTTTCGGTCCCGATCTAACATCGGAAGCATTGCAGGGAGCCCAAGAAAATACCCAAAGAGATAGGGATTTGGCCTTAGTGATCACAATTGCTCTTTATGCCTTGAATATTATAGACGCCAACGTGGACTCACATTTAAAACAATATAATGTGAGCGATGACCTGGCTGTTGATTTCAACCCTTATCTAGATATAAATCCTTTTACCAACAAGCCAAACTATGGTATGGCTATGGTCATAAAATTCTAACGTATGAAGATTGCTCTTTTCGGATATGGCAAAATGGGAAAGATGATCGAGCAGATTGCCCGGGATAGAGGTCATTCGATTGTAGCAAAGATTGATGACCGCTCGCAAGATGTAGATTACACCTCAATGGATGTTGCCATTGACTTTAGTACGCCCGAAGCTGCTTTTGACAATATCACCAATTGCTTTAAGAACAATGTGCCCGTAATCAGCGGAACCACTGGTTGGTTGGATAGGCTTGATAAAGCCATCAAAATTTGCGAAGAGCATAAAAGTGCATTCATCTATGCCTCCAACTTTAGCCTGGGTGTAAATATCTTTTTTGAACTCAATAAACATCTTGCCAAAATGATGGCGGAGCTGGAACAGTATAAAGTTTCCATGGAGGAGATACATCATACCCAAAAACTGGATGCACCCAGCGGAACTGCCATTACTTTGGCCGAAGGCATTATTGAAAACACCTCTAATAAAGACTGGAAACTGAACGAATCAGGCGACAAAACAATTTCCATTAAATCCATTAGGGAAGGCATGGTGCCGGGAACCCATAGCATTTCCTATGAAAGCCCGGTTGACACCATCGAAATAAAACACGAAGCACATAACAGGGAAGGTTTTGCACTCGGAGCAGTAATCGCATCGGAATGGATACAGGGAAAAACAGGTGTTTTTTCCATGAAAGATGTGTTAAACCTTAGCTAAAAAACGTAACAGGAATATAGACCCAGGGTCTAACAAAGAAACTTTTTTATATGGACGGTATTCAATGGATTATTTTTATCCTGATCATTCAGGTCATCCATTTCTTGGGAACATGGAAACTCTACGTTAAGGCAGGCAGAAAAGCATGGGAAGCCGCCATACCCGTTTACAATGGTATTGTTTTGATGAAAATCATAAACCGACCTTGGTGGTGGGTACTTTTATTGTTTATTCCCATCATCAATTTATTGATGTTCCCTGTGGTTTGGGTAGAAACCATCCGAAGTTTTGGAAAAAACTCCCTTGTGGACACTTGGTTGGTCATCCTTACGCTCGGTTTTTATATCTACTACATCAACTACGCTGAAGATGTACAGTATATTGAAGACCGCAGTCTAAAACCAAAAACAGGATTGGGCGAATGGGTCAGCTCCATTGTATTTGCCATTGTGGCAGCAACTTTTGTTCACACCTATTTCATTCAACCTTATGTGATTCCGACAGGATCTCTGGAGCGCACCTTAAGAGTAGGTGATTTCTTATTTGTCAGCAAATTCCACTACGGTGCACGGGTACCTATGACCACCTTGGCCGCACCCATGGTTCACGACACACTTCCTGTATTAAAAACAAGATCGTATTTGGCAGATGTAAACCCCGAAACCTATAAAACCTCTTGGATCAACAAACTCCAGTTGCCTTACATGCGTTTGCCGGGATTTGAAAAAGTGGAGAAAAACGATATTGTGGTATTTAGTTTGCCCGCTGATACTTTGTATCAGTTCTTCAAGGCACAAAAAGCCGTTATAAAACCAATTGATAAAAAATCCAACTATGTAAAACGATGTGTAGGCACTCCTGGAGATTCCCTAGCGGTAATTGATGGATTTGTATACATCAATGGTGAACAACTTCAATTATCGGATAGGGCAAAGCCGATGTATGTGTATGACATCTATGCGAAAAATGGGGTTTCCAGCAGCTATTTAAATGATGTGGATGCTGCCGACTATGTTCGAAAATATATAGCAACCAATATCAGCGAGGCACAATATAACGCTTTGGCGCCCTTCATTTCCGGTGGACGACAAACGGAAGATGGCAAAATTGAACTTTACACCAACGAAAACGGTATACCGACCGATGTTATTCGCCAATTACGACTTTCCCTAACCGAAGAAAAGCCACGTTCCCGAATGGCCAATCTTACGGATGAAATGGTTGCCACACTCAGGAACAATCCTGTCATTGACTCCGTAGTTAAAACCATTGAACCGAAAGGAGTATATGGTGGAAACACGTTTCCGCAAAAACCCAATCTGTATCCTTGGAACAACGATAACTTTGGTCCCATCTATATTCCAAAGAAAGGAAGCACCGTTGAGATCAATTCCAGAACAATTCCTCTATACAAAAAAATTATACGGGATTACGAATACAACGATGTAAGGGTTACGGGCAATAAGATATTCATAAACGGAGAAGAAGCTGATTCCTATACTTTTAAACAGGACTATTATTGGATGATGGGGGATAACCGCGACCACTCCGAAGACAGCAGGACCTGGGGGTATGTTCCGGCCGACCATATCGTAGGTAAACCAGTGTTCCTATGGATGAGTTTTGACAACTTTAGACAGGGAATCGCCAATTGGAAGATACGCTGGGACCGTGTATTCACCACTGTTGGCGGAAGTGGCGAGCCAGTATCCTACTTCTGGTATTTTATAGCACTTTTAGCTGCTTGGTTCATTTTTGATTTCTTCCGTAAGAAAAAGAAGAAAAAATCATAAGTAATCTTAATTAACTTGTTCTTTGAAAATTCTTGTTCATCCTTCCTATTTTCCAAGCATTGCCACTTTTGCGGCCATTGTTCAGCATGAGGTAATCTGGGAGGCGCAAGATAATTTTCAAAAGCAGACCTACCGAAATCGTTGTTATATATCAACGGATAAGGGTAAACACATGCTCAATATCCCTATAAAACATGTTGGGGGCAAAGAAGGACGTCAAAAATATGCCGATGTATCTACCGAAAATAGTTACAACTGGAAAAAGGAACATTGGCGCACTTTGGAAACTGCATACCGAACCTCTCCTTTTTTTGAATTTTATGAGGATGAACTAAGACCTCTTTATGAAGGAAATGATAATTCCCTTTATAACTTCAATTTAAAAACCATTGAAGCTATTGCTGGTTGCATCGGTATGGATATTCCAATGGAGAAAACCAAGACTTACGAAGTTGAACCATCAACCTATTTTGACGCTCGTTTTTTGGTAGATGCAAAAAAGGAAAAAAATTGGGATATGGCCCCTTACACCCAAGTTTTTGAAGAACGGCATGGATTTATTCCAAATTTAAGTGTACTGGACCTCTTGTTCAATGAAGGAACCAATACACTCAATTACCTAGAAAGTCTACCCTTAGATTTAAAAAATGCTTAGGCACCTTATTCATTACGGCATACATTTTTTGGTCCCTGTTTTGATAGCCGTTTGGTTCTTTAAAGGGGACAGCTTAAAAGTTGCTTTGATTCTTCTCGCAGGAATCATAATTGACATGGACCACCTTTGGGCAACACCACTATACGACCCGAATCGATGCAGCATTGGGTTCCATGCACTCCACAGCTATTGGGCTATTTTAGTCTATAGTATATTACCTTTTTTTAAAACAACACGGATAGTTGGGTTGGCCTTGATCATTCACATCATAGCAGATTGGATGGACTGCTTACTCATGTGACCTTAAGCGCAATCTGGCCATCACTGGGTAATGATCGGACAAGCGTATATCAAAATTTTGATGGGACAATACTTCAAAGTTTTGATCGGCCATGATGTAGTCGATTCGAAGTGGAATTTTCCAAAGATTATATGTTCTTCCGAAACCAGTGCCTTCTTCTAAAAAAGTATCTTGCAAATCCCCTTTTACTATCTTATAAACATTGGAAAATTGGGTGTTGTTAAAATCACCGCACACAATACTTTTGTAAGGGCTGCTTTCTAAGTGAACCCTAAAGATTTCAGCTTGTTCCAATTGTTTTGAAAATGTACTGACCATCCTTCTATAAATCTTCTCCGATTTTTCTCCATCCGAAAAATCATCTTTACTTGGAACTATACGAAAAGACTGTAAATGTATATTATAAACCCTGATAGTATCATTTTCGCGTGCGATATCTGCATAAATAATATTGTTTCTAGTATTGGGCAAGTTTAATGAACCGTTGCCTACAATTGGATATTTAGAAAATATTGCTTGAATAGTTCTCTGGGGAACATAAGGGGTCTCGCTTCTATATGGGTACTGTTTTAACTGTCGATGACGTATTCTAGTGTGCTCCTGTATACAAAGAATATCAGGGTCTTGCTTCTTAATAAATTGGACAATACTATCTCCCACACCAGGCTCTTTCATCCAACCATTTTTATTGAACCCCCAAGCATTATAGGTCATTATTGTTAAGCTGGGAGACTTTGTCTGACTGGTAAAATCATTCCCGCCAATACCATAAAAAGGTCCAAAAATTAGATAACAGATAAAGATGGCAAGTAGTGACAATATGAATTGTCTTTTAAATTTAAGAATCCAATATATTAGAAACAAAATATTGAACGCAAAGAAAAAGGGAACAAATATACTTAGTACAGCAAGTGATGATACAAATTGAAAGGGTAAAAGCGATATAATACCCGCAGTAATAAGCAATACTGCAACCAGTAAATTAATTGCAAAAACTACCCTATCCCATATAGAGGTCGATTTTTTCACTTATCAGTCTTCTTTACCTGCCTTAAACAAAAAGTCCTTTTCTTCCTTGGACAAACTTTCATAACCAGACTTACTGATTTTATCCAAAATGGAGTCTATCTTTTTTTGCTTGGCCTTTTTATCGTAATCCGCTTTACTACTGGATGATGCTTTTTTCCTGTAGACCGTTTTCATGGGGGCCTTCTTTTCCTTTGGTTTAAAAAGGTCAGCAATAGCATACCTCAGTTTGGTAAATCCCGAACCGATATCATTCCCCTTGAACAACTGACGAGCGTACATATACCCTAAAAATGCACCGCCCAAGTGAGCCATACCGCCACCAATATTGTCACCCATCCCTATTAGCACCAAATCCTTGACCACTAAGGCAACACCAATGTACCATAGTTTTACATTAAAGAAAATGACACGGACCTCGCGGTTGGGAATATAGGTACAAACAAAAATAAGCACGGCGTTAACTCCTGCAGATGCACCAATTAATGCAGTATTTGAATTAACAAGGGTCGGAAACACGTTATAACTGAGCAAAAACACCAATCCGCCCAACATCAAACCTAAAAAATAGACATTGATGAACCGTTGGGAATCAAAAAGATTCAAGAAAATACGACCGGCAAAGTAAAGCACGAGCATATTCCAAAAAATATGACCAAATCCTGCATGAAAAAATGAATAGGTTACCAGCGACCATGGCTGGGCCAAAAACTCGAAAAAATCCTTGGGCAAAAGGAACCATTGTGAAAAAGAATAACCAAACAATGCCCCCGAGAGTCCATCAATCAAGAAAATAAGTACATTGATGGCAATCAGCTTTTCGGCTATGCTAAGCCTCGCAAATTGATATCGTAATCCACCGTTCATCATAGGTTAATCCCACCGATTATTGTTAAACTGGTTCTTTTTCCAGTACCACATCATTATAAATCCAATTAAAGCCCCTCCTATGTGGGCAAAATGCGCTACTCCAGTGTTTACATTTCCAATCCCGAAAATAAGGTCGACCGCTATCAGAATAGGCACAAAATACTTTGCTTTGATAGGTACAGGCAAAAATATGAGCATCAACTTGGCCTCCGAATACATAAAAGCAAAGGCCACCAAAATACCATAGATAGCTCCAGATGCCCCTACTGCAGGAGTGTTAAATGCGGTCAACATACTGTCGATCGTTCCTTTTCCTGCAATATCGTACCAACCTGGACTATACTGTCCATTGGCCAAAATATCCAAAACCTGTGTACGGGCAATGCCTGCTCCTTCCAAAGCACTCATTCCTTCGTTGAAAAGAAAATAATTGACCCCAGTATGCAAGGCAGCTGAGCCCAAACCTGCTGAAAAGTAGAAAAACAGAAACTTATTCTTTCCCCAAATCCGCTCCAATGGCGTACCAAAGGCCCATAATGCATACATATTGAACAAAATATGCATTAGGTTACCGTGCATGAACATATGGGAAACCACCTGCCACCATTCAAAATTTGGATTTTGTGGAAACCAGAGCGACATCCATTGGAACATCTGATCGCCATATAATTGTGTGGCAAAAAACATGATCACGTTAATGATCAATATATGCTTTACTGCCTCGGTCATTCTACCCATTTAGTTGAATTTTTTATCAATATCCCCTTCGGAGATAATGGTATATGTTATTTTTTGAAAAGGGCTCAAACTGGGTTCCTTGCACGCAAAAAGGTTGTTTACCAACATTAATTGCGACTCGGTATCCAATATATCCCCTGTCCGCACGGCAAGGTTCCTACTCAGCACCTTGGCCAACATTTCGGCCTGCGAAATGGAACCATCATTATAACCCTCCATATAGTCTGCAATCAAGCGATCTAATACCGTGCCGATCCCACTTTCGGGAACCAGCATGGGCACGCCTGTCACTTTTACAGTTTCGTGCTCCAGGCCATCGAATATAAATCCAATATTTGTCAGGCTTTCTTCGATTTCCTTGAGCACATTCAATTCCTGTTTATTGAAGGTGAGCTCCAAAGGAAAGAGCAACTGCTGGCTTACCCCTTCTTTTACGGTAATCTCCCCTAAAAACTTCTCAAAAAGAATTCGCTCATGAGCTCTATTTTGATGGATGACCAACATTCCCGACTTAACGGTACTCACTACATATTTACGTCGTAATTGAAAGGTGCTGGCCAAATGCTCCTCGACCCCTTCTCCCGAATACAAAGTTCCCTGCTCCTCACTTTCGGACTCGATTACCACACTACTGAACTCTTGATGGTCATTCTGATTGCCAAGACCCTCGTACAAATCTTCCCATCCTTTTGTACTTTGTTTACTAAAATTGGCGCTCGAACCGCCCTTCTTCGCCCTTGTTTCTTCGAATGGGTTAAAGGTAGCATCCACTGTCACTTTTGGGATTACAGCTCCTTTTTCTTTGTAGGAATAAGGCGTATCCAAATTAGGGTCATGGTCAAAATCCAAAACAGGAGCCACGTTAAACTGGCCCAAACTATGCTTTATGGTAGACCTTAAAATTGCATAAAGGGTATTCTCATCATCAAACTTCACCTCTGTTTTGGTCGGATGAATGTTGATGTCAATGGAACTTGGATCTACATCCAAAAACAGAAAGTAACCTGGGTATGTATCGGATTTGATCAATCCTTCAAAAGCAGCCACCACGGCATGATGCAAATAAGGGCTTTTGATATATCGGTCATTGGCAAAAAAGAATTGCTCGCCCCTGCTCTTTTTGGCAAACTCGGGCTTACAGATAAAACCTGACACCTTAACCACTTCGGTCTCTTCATTTACGGGCACCAAACGGTGCTCCATTTTACTTCCGAAGATGTGCACAATTCGCTGACGATGCTTTGTACTGGGCAGATTAAATATTTCAGACCCGTTGTTGTAAAAATGAAATTCAACATTCGGATGCACCATTGCCACACGATGAAACTCATCAGTAATATGGCGGAGCTCCACTTGGTTGGACTTTAAAAAATTACGTCTGGCAGGGATATTGAAAAATAGATTTTTTACGGATATGGAGGTTCCCCTTGGTGTGGCCACCACTTCTTGGGACACAATTTTACTTCCCTCAATTTTTAAATGGGTCCCGACTTCGTTATCAGCGGTACGTGTTTGCATATCCACATGAGCTATGGCCGCAATGGATGCCAAGGCCTCCCCTCGAAAACCTTTGGTTTCCAAATTAAACAAGTCCTGTGCCGATGATATTTTGGATGTGGCGTGGCGCTCAAAAGACAGTCGAGCATCAGTTTCACTCATGCCCACACCATCATCTACCACTTGGATAAGGGTTTTGCCACCATCTTTTATAATCAGTTTTATGGAAGTAGCACCGGCATCAATGGCATTTTCCATGAGTTCCTTTACTACGGAAGCGGGTCGTTGGACCACCTCCCCTGCTGCTATTTGGTTAGCGACATGGTCCGGTAAAAGTTTAATGATGTCCGCCATTATGGATTTAGGAATATTGATAGATCAAAATCAATGATAAACAGGAACAGCAAAACCAAAACGGCCACAATAATCCAAAAACGAAGTTTTAAATTTTTATCTCCTTCTGTCTGAAGATCATCCATTGCAGAGGTAAACTTATTTTTAAGCCCCCTATTGGAGTGCGCCGTAGTCCTAAACTTATCAAGTTTGTGTTCAATTTTATACGGATTCCCCTCTCCCTTATAATATCTGGGGGAGTAATCGAAGCTCTTATTTTTCCTAAGTTTTAAAGGGTTTCGCATGGTATCCTTATCGCTGTAAGCTCAAAGGTACTCAAAATAGAAAAAAAGGGTCGGACGATAGTCCCAAAAAATGTTAACAACCCCTGCAGATTTTTGGATTTTTGGAAGCGTTGGATGTTTTAAACGTGAACTTATCCCTTACTTTCCTATAACCGCCATTTGGATAGCCGCTATAGCTGCTTCGGTGCCTTTATTTCCGTGCTTGCCCCCACTCCTGGCCCTAGACTGCTCAATATTATCATCCGTCAGCACACAGAAAATAACAGGAACATCGTAGGCGACATTCAAGTCCTTGATACCTTGTGCAGTTGCGCTGCACACGAAATCAAAATGACTGGTCTCCCCACGTATAACACTGCCAATGGCCACAATAGCATCGACTTTTTCCGTTTGAATCATTTTTTTGCAACCAAAAGTCAGTTCAAAACTACCGGGAACATTCTGGCGGAATATGTTTTCAGGGAGTGCACCACAGTCCAAAAGGGCTTCTTCTGCTCCTTGATACAGGGCTTCGGTTATTTCACCGTTCCATTCAGAAACAACAATCCCAAACCGAAGTTCCTTCGCGTTTGGGATTTTGTTTTTATCGTAAACAGATAAGTTTTTGTTCTCTGTGGCCATGTTTTAGTTTTGCGCCAATCCAATTAGGGCGTCAACACCATTGCCTTCTTGTGAATCAGGAAATTCTTCCTTAATTCGCTCAAAGTACCCCAAAGCCTTGTTTTTTTCACCCAAATCCAATGCAACAACACCAGCTTTATACAAAAATCGTGGTGCCGTAAACTCATTATCACTGTGTGCAACAGCTCTTTCGTAATAATCCAAAGCATCTTCAGGCTGGTTCAATTGGGAAAAAGCATCTCCTATTCCACCTTTGGCCATAGCTCCCATTATATCATCATCAGAAGAAAAGTCTTCCAGATACGAAATGGCTTGATCATATTGCTTCAGGTTCAAATAGGTCATACCAGCCGAATATTTGGCCAAATTAGCCGCTTTGGTTCCGCTGTATTCTTCGATAATGTCCAAGAAACCATATTTACCCTGCGCCCCGTTCAAGGCCAAGGTAAACAATGAATCCTTCGCGGTTTCACTTGCCAATGCTTGATCAAAATATTGCTGTGGGTAAAAAAGTTCGTTTGCTGCAGAAGCTTCTTTTGGGTTCTGGATGAATTGGTGGTAACCCAAGTAGGCCAAAACGCCCACGGCTATTACTCCAATAACGCCCAAAATATAGTTCTGGTTCTTCTGAACCCACTCTTCGGTCTTGGAAGCACTTTCGTCCAAAGTATTGAAAACTTCAGCTGTTGTGCTGTCGTGTTCCTCTATCCTAGCTTCCTCCTCCTTATTTTTTGGCTTAAAGCCTCTCTTCTTGTATGTTGCCATCCGTCATTTAATTGGTCGCGCAAAAATAAAGTTTTTATCCAAAACCAAAAGGTAATTTATTCGTTATTTTTGGATTCCCTTTTTTAAAGGGCCACCTTTTAAATCCAAACCGTTTCTCTAACTTTTTATGTTTTTAAGACATTTATCCTTAGTCAATTATAAAAACTTTGATTCCAAGACGTTGGAATTCGACCCTGTAATCAACTGTTTGGTGGGCGATAACGGGGTAGGAAAGACCAATGTTTTGGACTCCATTTATCACTTGTGTTTTGGCAAAAGCTACTTTAACCCAGTCTCCACACAAAATATAAAGCACGGAGCCGATTTTTTTGTGGTCGAGGGAGAATTTGAGAAAAACGAGAGAACCGAAAAAATTCTATGCTCCTTTAAAAAAGGCACCAAAAAAGTAATCAAGCGCAACGGAAAACCCTACGAGAAGTTTTCGGAGCACATTGGTTTTTTGCCCCTGGTGATCATTTCGCCATCGGATCGCGATTTAATCTTGGAAGGGAGCGACACCCGCAGAAAGTTTATGGATGGTGTAATTTCGCAATCGGACAAGGTATATCTACAAAACCTGCTCAAATACAATAAAGTTGTATCGCAGCGGAACTCACTGTTAAAGTATTTTGTGGCCAATCGTACTTTTGACCCCGATACCCTGAGCATTTATAACGAACAAATGGACATGCTGGGAACGGCCATCCACCGGAAAAGAGTTGAGTTTATTGATTCTTTTCTGCCCATTTTCAAGGAACAGTATCACAACATCTCCGAAAAAGATGAACAAATCGACCTCTCCTACGAAAGTCAATTGAGCAATGACAATTTGTTGAGCCTTCTAAAAAACAACATTGAGAAAGACCGTGCCCTACAATACACCTCGGTAGGTGTCCATAAAGATGACCTAAGCTTTACGATTGCGGACCATCCAATTAAAAAATTCGGGAGCCAAGGTCAACAAAAGTCATTTTTGATCGCTTTGAAATTGGCACAATTCCATTTCATCAAGCAATTGGCGGATACCACTCCCATTCTATTGTTGGATGACATTTTTGACAAACTTGACGAAAACAGGGTATCCCATATCGTTGGACTGGTCAAGGACGATAATTTCGGTCAAATCTTTATCAGTGATACCCATGCAGACCGAACCGAAAATGTGGTCAAAAACATTCATCAGAGTTATAAAATATTTACCTTGTAGCATCATGAAACGCATACTTCCCTTTTTATTGATTTTACTGTTCTGGAGCTGTAGTGATTCATCCGTAAATGAAAAAGATTTGCATTACTTGAATGGTTACTGGGAAATATCGGAAGTGAAATTCCCCGATGGTTCCATCAAAGAATATGGAATGAACCCAAGTATCGATTTCATCCAGTTGAAAGAAAACAAGGGGTACCGAAAAAAAATGAAACCCAAATTTAACGGGACCTACGATACATCCAAAGATGTGGAAGGTTTTGAGGTATCAAGAACCAATGAAACTTACATACTAAGGTATTCAACCGAACTGAGCGAGTGGGAAGAAAAACTGGTGCAGTTGGATTCGGTCTCATTTTCTGTTACCAATCAAGAAGGTGTTACCTACAAGTACAAACGCTTTGAACCTATAAAAATCCCACAGTAATGGCCAAAAGACACAGTTCCCATATTCCGTTGAGCGAAGCACTGAGCGAATTCATCCAAGAAAACAAGCTCCAAAAAGGCATGGACAAGGTAGATGCCAAAGAAGCTTGGATAAAACTCATGGGAAATGGAGTAAACAATTACACTTCGGCCGTTGAACTCAAAAACGAGACGCTTTATGTATCGCTCTCCTCTTCCGTCCTCAGGGAGGAATTGAGTTTGGGCAAAACCAAGATCATTAAAATGATCAATGAGGAACTGGGCAAGGAATTGGTCAAAAAATTGGTGTTGCGGTAATTCACCATGTCAGTTCGAGTGCAGTCGAGAACAACCATCAATTATTGAATCAAGAGATTTTCGCTTGGCTCAAAATGACAAATACCTTCATAGTGGTCATTTCGACAAAGCGAAGCGACGAGAAATCCAACCAAATCTATAACGCACAATCAATTACCTAGGAAATTCCGTATCAGGCACACAATAAATAAAAAAGCCACCAATAAAGGTGGCCTTGATTAAAAATATCTTGTATCTATCTTAGTATATTTCCCTTCCCGAAAAATGGAAAGAACCTTCAATGGCAGCATTTTCATCGCTATCGGAACCGTGTACTGCATTTTCACCAATGCTTGCAGCGTACAATTTTCTGATGGTTCCCTCGGCAGCCTCCTCTGGGTTGGTTGCACCGATCAACGCACGGAAATCATCCACAGCATTATCTTTTTCCAAGATGGCAGCAACGATCGGCCCTCTTGTCATAAACTCCACCAATTCGCCAAAAAATGGACGCTCTTTGTGGATGGCATAGAATATTTCGGCATCCCTCTTGCTCAATTGTGTGTACTTCATGGCCACAATCTTAAATCCAGCAGCCGTAATTTTATCCAAAATTGCTCCGATGTACCCATTTTCAACGGCATCAGGCTTAATCATGGTAAAAGTCCTATTTCCAGTCATTTTTTTAAATTTTGCGCAAACTTAAGCTTTTTCAACCAAGGTACAAGGCTCAATAGCGTTGTTTTAACTCTTGGAGCAGAACCCCATTATCTCCTTTCATCTTCATATCGGCTTCCTTTTTATCAAAATCAAAGGTGATTACACCGTAACTTTTATCGGAGACCACCTCGCCTACACGATACTGATTGGGTTCGCCACTAAAGCTTGAGTAAGAATGGGTAAGTCCGCTGCTTGTAAAATCCACCAACGGATACGATAGTCCAACAACATCTGCCCTGGAAAATTCGGAAATATGACGGTCCCCAGACAAAATAATCACACCTTTTGCTCCCGATTTCACTATGATATTTTCCAGCTTCTTAACCTCTAGAGGAAAATTGCCCCAAGTTTCAAACCCATGTTCGCCCGAAAGCACCTGAATACTGGACATGATCAGATTGAAATCAGCATCGGAGCCTTTCAGTTCGTTTTCCAGCCATTGCCATTGGGCTTCTCCCAGTACGGTTGCGGTGGAATCCATTGTTGGCTTGTACCGTTTTTTGGAATCCTCATCTTTGATGAGCTCACTTCTAAAATAGCGGGTATCCAGTACGATTACCTTTATCTTACCTGCGGGCACTTCATATTCATGCGAAGTATAAACACCCTCTTGGGTTCTCCTTTCACTATCCTTCGGCACACCCATAAAGTCCAAAAACACTTGTTGGCTTTCGGATTTTATAGCGAAATCAGCACCACCATCGTTTAAACCAAAATCGTGATCGTCCCAAGTCCCGATAACAGGTACTTCATTTCTTAATTTGGCATATCCCGCAACGGTGTCCTGCATGGCATAAATCGACTTTAATCTTTCCACATCGTCCGTATCGGCGTAAACAATGTCCCCGCCCCAAATCCAAACATCTGGGTTTTCCGCCAAAATATCGTCCCAAAAAAGATTCTGTTCTTGTGACATATTACAGGAGCCGAAGGCCACCACAAAATCAGGGTTCGACTGCGCTTCGATATCTGCTGTTTTCTCCACCTTCTTTTTGCAGGCAGAAAACAAAACCAAGGCAACAAGAAAAATATGGAATTGCTTCATGATGTGTTTTTACTAAATCAAAAATACGGATAAACCGAGTTACCTCTATATTATATTATTGTATATTTGGCCGCATGAATTCAGCGGATATCACGACGGTAAAGTCGATTCTTTCCCAATCTCAAAATATAGCGATCATTCCCCACCGAAATCCCGATGGGGATGCCATGGGATCCTGTTTGGCACTATATGGATTTTTAAAGGCGACGGGGCATACCGCTTATGTAGTTGCACCGAATGACTATCCAAAATTCCTGAAATGGATGCCAGGAAACGATACAGTCATCAATTTTGAAAGGGAAAACCCAAAGGCCAAAGAAGTCATTAATGGGGCT
This sequence comes from Flagellimonas profundi, assembly GCF_017313275.1. GTDB lineage: Bacteria > Bacteroidota > Bacteroidia > Flavobacteriales > Flavobacteriaceae > Flagellimonas > Flagellimonas profundi. The sequence goes on from NZ_JAFLNM010000001.1 coordinate 1,742,383, forward strand.
TCGGTTATTTTCACCTTGGATTTTAACGACCTTTCCCGTGTTGGGCAAATGGAATCGGTTTTGAAAGAAGCTGAGGCCGATTTTATTATGATCGATCACCACCAACAACCGAGCGACTACGCCAAGGTAACCTATTCCGATGTGACCATGAGCTCTACCTGTGAGATGGTATACAACTTTATCGCCTTTTTAGGGGAAACCGATCAAATCGACGCTGATATCGCCACGAATCTGTACACGGGCATCATGACCGATACAGGATCGTTTAAATACCGTTCCACTTCGAGCAAAACGCACCGTGTGGTGGCCGAACTTATTGACAAAGGTGCGGACAATATGGAGATTCACCAGAAGGTTTTTGATACCAATTCTCCGTCCCGATTGCACTTGTTGGGTGTTGCCTTGAGCAACATGGTCATCCTTCCTGAATTTAGGACCGCTTACATCACCCTTTCCCAAGACGAATTGGACCAATACGATTTTAAAAAGGGGGATACCGAAGGGTTCGTAAATTATGGGCTAACTTTGGAAGGCGTTATTTTTGCCCTCATTTTTATCGAAAATCGGGAAGAGGGGATTATTAAAATTTCGTTACGTTCGGTAGGGGATTTTTCCGTTAACGAATTTGCAAGACAACACTTTAACGGAGGTGGACATACCAATGCAGCGGGTGGAAGAAGCGAAACCAGCATGGAAGAAACAATTTCCAGATTCAACGATATTTTAAAAACCTATAAAGACAAATTGAACCCATGAGATTTTTCCTAGCCGTTCTATTGGTTGCGATTGTTGCGAGCTGTGGGGGTCCAGAACCCAGAAGACCCGTAGAAGTTAAATCGGGAAGTTTTTACAAAGCGTCCATAGAACGCACCAAGAAATTATTGGCCGCGGAAGAAGCAGCGATACAGGGAATTATTTCCAAGGACACGGTTCATGAATATATTTCGAGTCCGGATGGATTTTGGTACTACTACGAGACCAAGAACGACACAGCCAGCTATCGACCAAAAACCGGTGACCAAATTTTGTTCTCCTATAATTTGATGAGCCTGAAAAATGACACCATATACACAGCAGAAGAAATTGGACCGACCTCACATGTAATTGATAAACAACAATTGTTCCCTGGCCTCCAAAATGCCGTGAAGCTTTTAAAAATAAACGAGAAGGCGACATTTTTGTTCCCTTCACCTCTGGCCTATGGCTATCAAGGCGACAACAAGGCCATTGGGCCAAAAATACCGCTTAAATCATCGGTAGAATTACATACGATCATTATAGACAACGACAGTTTAAACTAAATTTATAAGCAATGAAGAAGTTATTTTACATCATCCCCTTATTCCTACTAGTAATCATAGGGTGTAAATCGAGCAAGTATGCCGATTTGGGCGATGGAATTTTTGCTGATATCCAAACCACCAAAGGGGATATCATTATCCAATTGGAATACCAAAAAACTCCTGTTACCGTCGCCAACTTTGTATCCTTGGCCGAAGGAAAGAATCCATTTGTAAACGATGAGTATAAGGACAAGAAATTCTATGATGGCATCGTATTCCATAGGGTAATCAAGGACTTTATGATTCAAGGTGGGGATCCGACCGGTAGTGGAAGCGGTAATATTGGTTATACCTTTAAAGATGAGTTCAACGATTCCTTGAGACACTCAAAAAAAGGAATACTATCCATGGCCAACAGAGGTCCAAAGACCAATAGTAGTCAGTTTTTTATCACCCACAAGGCAACCCCTTGGCTGAATGACAAACACACTGTTTTTGGTGAAGTTGTGGCAGGAATGGACGTGGTCGATTCCATTGCCAATGTTGAAACGGGACCTGGTGACAGACCCATTACCGATGTTGTAATGGACCATGTGGAAATTGTACGCAAGGGCAAAGAAGCCAGGCAGTTTGATGCCGTTCAGATTATGAGCGACTATTTCGAGGAAGCCAAAGCGGCAGAAGAGGCGTTCAAAAAAATGAAGGAAGATTTAGCGGCCCAATTTACTGAGCAGATCAACGAAGCGGAGGAAACTGACAGCGGTCTTCGTATTCTAAAACTTAAAGAAGGTGAAGGAGAACAACCAAAAGTAGGTCAAAATGTATTGGTAAACTACGCAGGTTGGTTGTTCAACGGGGATTTGTTCGATAGCAATATTCAAGAAATTGCGGAACAATTCAACCAATTGAACCCTGGCAGGAGAGATCAAGGAGGTTACATGCCTTTTCCTATGAGCTATAGCCCCGATGCGCAATTGGCAGCAGGTTTCCGCGAAGGTTTGTTGACCATGAAGGTCGGGGACAAAGTTCGCTTGTTCATCCCTCCACACCTTGGGTATGGCGACAACGATTATGGTCCCATCCCTGGCGGTTCCACTTTGGTTTTTGATATAGAAATTGTTGGAATTGAACAATAGAATTCCAAAAGCATAACTAAAAAAAGCCGTACTTTTCCGTACGGCTTTTTTTAGTTGTTCTCTCCATTATATGGAATCTTAAAACCTATTGTTTTCATTTTTGATGACACAAAAAACCAAGACTATAATCGCCATTGGCCTACCTCTACAAATTATACTGGTAAGGTGGATGGGCCATTACCCCAGTTTTGTGGAAGAATATTACAGCAATGGCATCTACTTCTACATTTCAGGGTTTTTGAGAATTCTCTTCGGTTGGATTCCATTCTCCTTCGGAGATCTGGTTTACACAGCTTCCGTCATTTTAGTAATTCGATACATTTACAAACACTGGAAAAGCATTAAAAGAAAACCTCTTCTCTTTCTTAAAGACATTATTGTCGTCCTTTCCATCATATATTTTGCCTTTCACCTGTTCTGGGGCATGAACTACCATAGGCAACCCATCACTTGGAAACTAGGAATCGAACGTGAATATACGGTCGATGAGTTGGTCGAACTAACGCAGTTCATCATAAAAAAAACAAATCAATATCAACTAGAGCTAACAGGGGATACCGTCTCACCAGTTCATATCCCCTACTCCAAAAAAGAAATCTTTGCCAAAACGAAAGAAGCCTATGCCAACTTTGCAGAGCAATACCCCGATTTTGGATATCGGCATCGTAGTTTAAAATCATCTATTTATAGCGTTCCATTGACCTTCATGGGATACGGCGGCTACCTTAATCCTTTTACCAACGAGGCTCAAGTGAACGGGATTACACCAAAATTTAGGCTGCCCACGGTGAGCGGGCACGAGGTAGGGCATCAATTGGGCTACTCCGCTGAGGGCGCCACCAATTTCATCGGCTACTTGGTCACCTCTCAGAGCAAGGACCCTTACTTTAAATATTCAGCCTATAACCATGCCCTTGGATATTGCCTTTCCGACCTTTATTATAAAGATGAGCAAACTTATAATGAGATAGTTGCGACCATCAACTTTGGAGTAAAGGAAAACTTCAATGAATTACGTGATTTTTGGGAAAAATATAAAAACCCCATGGAACCGGTCTTTAAATCCGTATTCAACACTTTTTTAAAGGTGAACAACCAAAAAGATGGTATAAAAAGCTACAATGCGGTCGTTGGACTTATCATCAACTACCGAAAACAAGGTTATCAGAAGGATTGAAACTTGTAGAGTCCTTTCACAAAGGTTATCTTTAAACCGACTAATTCAATTCAAACCTTATGAGACTTAAACTTTTAGCCCTGTTTCTCTTCATGGGCAGTGTTTCTTTGTTCGCACAGGATTATTTTCCAATAAATGACGGTGTAAAGGCAAAGAAAAACAACAATTACACGGCATTAACCAATGCCAAAATCTATGTGACCCCCACCCAAGTGATCAACAATGGTACGTTGCTGATTCAAAACGGTAAAGTGGTACAAGTGGGCAAATCCGTAAATATTCCCAAAAATGCAATCGTAGAAGACTTGAGTGGAAAATCCATCTATCCTTCATTCATTGATGTGTTTTCTGGGTTTGGTGTGGAGCTTCCAAAACAAGCTAGTGGCAGTGGAAGGTCGGCACAATATGGTCCGTCGCGAGAAGGGTTTTACTGGAACGACCACATTATGCCAGAAAATAATGCCATCAGCAGCTTTACATATAATGAGAAAGAAGCCAAAGAACTGAGAAATGCAGGTTTTGGAACCATAAATACTCACATTGAAGATGGTATCGCAAGAGGAACCGGCCTATTGGTGGCTTTGAACGATGATGCCTCGGAAGCGCAACGAATCCTCTCAGATAAGTCTGCACAATACTTTTCCTTTGAAAAGAGCCGGGCTTCCAGACAATCGTACCCAGGCTCATTAATGGGTGCAATGGCCCTTATGCGCCAAGTGTATTACGATATGGACTGGTACAGCAAGGGTAATGTGGACACCAAGGACCGTTCCTTGGAAGCACTTATCGACAATAAAGGGTTAACCCAAATTTATGCCGCTGGTGACAACGGCAATGTGTTACGTGCCGATAAAATAGGGGACCTTTTTGGTATCCAGTATACCATTTTGGCAGGCGGAGACGAATATGAGCACATTGATGAAATAAAAGCAACCAACGCCAAATTGATACTACCGTTGAATTTTCCAGATGCATTCGACGTATCTAATCCATACCAGGCCAAATACATCGCCTTGAAAGATATGAGACATTGGAACTTGGCGCCGTCCAATCCAAAGGTTTTGGCCGATAATGGAGTGGATTTCTCCATTACCTTGCATGGTCTCAAATCCCCTAAAGAATTGAAAGAGAAAATTATGAAAGCCATCAGCTATGGACTTTCCAAAACCAAGGCGTTGGAAGCATTGACCACCGTTCCTGCAGCGATTTTAGGAAAATCCAACGAAATTGGTTCACTACAGGCTGGAAGCCAGGCTAACTTTTTGATCACTTCGGGCGATATTTTTGACAAAGGGACCACCCTTTACGAAAACTGGGTCCAAGGCAACAAGAACGTGATAGAGAGCATGGATGTTATCGATATCCGTGGCGATTACGACCTTGCTGTAAATGGTAGTACGTATAAAGTCTCTCTAACAGGAGATGCTGACAAGCCAAAGGCCGAAATTAAAAAAGGGGACGAATCCGTAGACTCCAAAATAGATTATTCCTCAGATTGGTTGAACATCTCTTTCAGTGGGGACAATGTTGGTTCGTACAGAATGGTAGCACATGTTTTACCAGGCTCCGAAACCATAAAGGGAAGCGTGGTTCTTCCAAATGGTGACGAAACTTCGGCCACAATGACCAAAACCTCATCTTTTGAAGAAAAATCCAAAGAGAAAGAAGCTGCTGAGAAACCAACACTCATGGCTCTTACCTACCCCAATGTAGGGTATGGATTCAAGGAAAAACCAAAGCAAGAAAATATACTGTTCAAAAATGCTACGGTTTGGACAGGCGAAAGCATTTTGGAAAATACTGACGTGCTCATCAAAAACGGAAAAATTTCCAAAGTCGGAAAAGACTTGCGTGCAGGTGGTGCCACAGTGGTTGATGCTACTGGCAAACACCTAACTGCTGGAATTATTGACGAGCACACACATATTGCTGCGCTATCCATTAACGAGGGCGGGCAAAATTCCTCTGCCGAAGTACGAATGGAAGATGTTATCGATTCAAAGGATGTCGCCATTTATCGCGATTTGGCCGGAGGTGTTACCACCGCCCAATTGTTGCACGGTTCGGCCAATCCCATTGGTGGGCAATCCGCTATTTTTAGATTGAAATGGGGAGAAAGTGCAGAGGATATGGTATTCGACAATTCACCCAAGTTCATCAAATTTGCGTTAGGTGAAAACGTAAAACAGTCCAACTGGGGCAGTTACTCCCGTTTTCCACAAACAAGGATGGGTGTTGAGCAAGTATATATTGATTATTTCCAGCGTGCCAAGGAGTATGACGAAAAGAAAAAGAGCGGTGAACCATACCGTCACGATGAGGAAATGGAAACATTGGCCGAAATATTGAACGGAGAGCGTTTCATTTCTTGTCACTCCTATGTACAGAGTGAAATCAATATGATGATGAAGGTCGCTGAGAAATTTGATTTTCGCGTGAACACCTTCACCCACATTTTGGAAGGCTACAAAGTGGCAGATAAAATGGCCGAACATGGTGTTGGCGGAGGTACATTCAGTGACTGGTGGGCCTACAAATATGAAGTGAACGATGCGATTCCCTACAACGCTGCCATCATGTCCAGCCAAGGAGTGACCGTCGCCATCAACAGTGATGATGCCGAAATGTCCAGAAGGTTGAACCAAGAAGCCGCCAAAACGGTAAAATACGGAGGCATGTCAGAAATCGAAGCATGGAAAATGGTAACATTGAATCCAGCGAAGCTGCTTCATTTGGACGACCGTGTAGGTAGTATTGAAGAAGGAAAAGATGCCGATGTTGTCCTGTGGACAGACCATCCGCTATCCGTTTATGCCAAAGCTGAAAAAACCTTGATCGAAGGAAAAGTGTATTTCGATCTCGAAAAGGACAAAAAGCTGAGGGAATCCATCAAAAAGGAACGTAACCAATTGATCGGAATGATGTTGAACGAGAACAAAAAAGGTGAAAAATCCAGAACTCCCGTTCAGAGCAAGAAACAAGAGTTTAATTGTGACACCCTTTAAAAAATAGATCATGAAAAGAATATTTTTAATCATAGCAATTGTTTTTGGGGTTTCATTGAACGCACAGCAAACCCCTGCCCCACCTCAATCCGAACAAATTGCCATTCTTGGCGCTACGGCCCATATTGGTAATGGAGAGGTGATAGAGAACTGTACCATCATTTTTAAGGATGGGAAAATTACGGCCATTGGAGCCGATTTGATGGCGCCGACCATTGGCACCATGATCAATGCCGAGGGCAAACATGTATATCCTGGCTTTATTGCTCCTTCCAAATCCCTTGGTCTGGTAGAAGTTGATGCCGTTAGGGCAAGTGACGATCAAGACGAAATTGGCGAAATGATTCCACATGTTCGTAGTTTGATCGCATACAACGCAGAATCCAAAGTAGTGGAAAGTATGCGGCCCAATGGTGTTCTTATTGGACAAGTGACACCCCAGGGAGGCACCATTTCGGGAACTTCCAGTATTGTGCAGTTCGATGCCTGGAACTGGGAAGATGCCTCTCTTAAAACAGATGATGGCATTCACTTGAATTGGCCTAATTTCTTTAGAAGAGGTCGCTGGTGGAGAGGTGAAGAAAGAGGGTACATTCCCAACGAAGATTACGGAAAGGAAATGGATGACATTAAAACGTTCTTCCAAAATTCCATGGCATACGGAAAAGCCAACGGAGATGAGAAGAACTTGCCCTTTGCCGCTATGCAGGGCCTTTTTGATGGCTCACAGCGTTTGTACATCCATGCCGATGGCGAAAAGGAAATGACCGATGCAGTGACCTTGGCCAAAGAAATGGGTGTTAAAAACGTGGTGATCGTTGGAGGATATCGTGCCAACAAAATTACCGATCTACTAAAACAACACAATATACCTGTTTTGGTAGGCCGTACCCACTCCTTGCCGAGTTTTGATGATGATGATTATGACATTACCTACAAATTGCCAAAATTGTTGGTAGATGCCGGTCTTTTGGTAGGATTGCAGAATGAAGATGCCGCTAATTTCCAAGTGAGGAACCTTGCTTTTTATGCAGGGCAAACAGTGGCTCAAGGGCTCGATAAGGAAACGGCTTTACAATTGATCACTGGCAATACCGCCAAAATCTTGGGCATTGACGATATGTACGGAACTTTGGAAGAAGGTAAAAGTGCCACCCTATTTATTTCTGAAGGGGATGCGTTGGATATGAGGACCAACAAACTTTCCAAAGCCTATATCGATGGTAGGGACGTTTCCTTGGAAACCCACCAGACCGAACTTTGGAAAAGGTACATGGGAAAATACGAAAGAGAAGGAAAATAGAAATCTAATTTTTTTAAGAAAAAAAGGCGCTCGTTTGAGCGCCTTTTTGTTTTTTCAATCAGTTGGTTTTGACAGGCACATATTCCCCGTTTTCTGGTTTAGCATAAAAACCATCCTGCCGAGGATCCTCACTAATGGTGACATCTTTAAACGCAATCGTACTGGCAGGCTCTAAAACTTTTCTTCCCTCATAACTATACCATGTAATGGATTTTGGCAACACCAATCCATTCACCTCTTGCCAATCTGCGTAATTGATCCACCTTACATTGTCAGAACTCTCCCCTGAACGATAAGTCACCGTATAGCCCAACCAGGCCATTTTATGACTTTCTGGATCGAAATGGATATAATATTCGTCCTTGGAAGAAGCACCAACTCCGGATTGATAAGCGATTTTGATTCCAGGATAACTTTTACCTTCAAAATTCAAGTCTTCAGCTTGCGAGTATATAATTCCTTCGTCGGACAATACAAAGGGCATGGCATAGAAGTAAAACATCAAATTATGGTAAAAGCCCACATCACCTTCATAACTGCCGTTTACATTCAAAAGCCAGGCTTGTTCGCCATCAAAACCCATTGAAAATTGTTCGGTGTCAATTCTATCCTTTCTGGTCCAGAGATCAATAGTGTGTGTTTCAGGTAAATTCGGCTTGGGAAGTACAAAAGACAATGTTCGTTGTTTCTTCCATTCATTCAAACCTCCATGAGCATCAAAAACCGCTTCCAATGCATCTGGATATTGGTTCTTGGTTTCTGAAATCTCTTGCTGAACAGGTTCTTCAACCTTTACAAGCTTAGGGGTTTGTTTACAAGCGGTCAAGCCCAAAAAAAGTAATGGGATGGTTATTTTGTTCATGTTTTAATTTTACCTGTTGGTCGAAAACCTCTTTCTATAATTACAGGAATGGCTATTTTTACCAGGTGTATGGAAGCTAAACTGATCAGTAGTGCCCAAAATCCATTGGTTAAAAAAATCCTGCTCCTAAAAGAGAAATCACGTGAAAGGAGAAAAAGTGGGCTTTTTGTTGTGGAGGGACAGCGGGAAATTGAATTGGCCCAAAAGGGAGGATACACTTTACAAACCCTTATTTTTTGTCCTGAGATCATGGGCTCCGGTTCCATTGAAGCTTTTACCAGTGGCTCAAATCCAGAAATCATCCAGGCTTCCGAAAGCGTTTACGGCAAAATTGCCCATCGCGGCACCACAGAGGGTATTCTTGGGCTCATGCATTCCAAAGATCATGGGTTGGAACATATTTCCTTTACAAATAAAACACCTTTGGTGTTGGTTGCCGAAGCACCCGAAAAGCCGGGGAACATCGGTGCATTGTTGCGCACCGCAGATGCCGCTGCAGTCGATGCCGTTTTAATAGCAAATCCCAAATCCGACCTATATAGTCCAAACATTATCCGTTCTAGCGTTGGTTGCCTTTTCACCAACCAAATAGGCGTGGGTACAACGGACGAGATCATTGACTTTTTACAAACCAACCAAATCAAAATCTACTGTGCTGCCTTAACCGCTTCCAAGAATTATGTGGATTGTGATTTTAAAGCCGCTTCGGCCCTCGTAATGGGAACAGAAGCTACTGGATTGACAGAAAAATGGCTTCAAAATTCCGACCAAAACATAATTATACCGATGCAAGGAGAAATAGACTCCATGAATGTTTCGGTATCCGCCGCAATACTTATATTTGAGGCGAAGCGGCAGCGCGGATTTTAAGCTATGGAAAAAAATACACTCTTTTATGTAATCCTGGCCATTCTTGTGGTCCAATACTTGGTTCAACAGTATTTGGAGTACCTGAACGCCAAACGTTTCAGATCTACTTTGCCACCCGAACTTGCCGATGTTTTTGATGAAGACGAGTATAAAAAATCGCAACAATACAAACGGACCAATTACAAATTCGGGATTATTTCGGATGGATTTTCACTGGTCCTGACCATCTGCTTCCTTGCTTTTGGAGGTTTTGAATGGGTAGACCAATTCACACGTTCCATTACGGAGGACAGTATCCCAATGGCATTGATTTTCTTCGGTATCATTATGTTGGGTAGTGCTATTTTGGGGCTCCCCTTCTCCTATTACCGAACCTTTGTGATCGAGGAAGAATACGGGTTCAACAAAACAACCAGATCCATCTTTTTCTCCGACAAAATAAAAGGCGGCATCATAACAATCATTCTTGGAGGGGGGATTTTAACGTTGTTTATGCTGTTCTACCAATCCACGGGGCCCAATTTTTGGATTTATGCTTGGATTGCAGTAGGTATTTTTATCCTGTTTATCAATTTGTTCTACAGTCGACTAATTGTACCATTGTTCAACAAGCAAACGCCTCTTGAAGACGGTAGCCTTAAAAACTCCATTGAAAACTACGCCCAAAAAGTAGGGTTCGAACTTCAAAATATTTTCGTGATCGATGGTTCCAAAAGATCTACCAAGGCAAATGCCTATTTTTCGGGTTTTGGAAAAGAAAAACGCATCACCTTATTCGACACTTTGATCAATGATTTGACCGAAGATGAAATCGTGGCGGTCCTGGCCCACGAAGTAGGTCATTATAAACGCAGACACATCATTGTGAATCTTGTGGTCTCATTGTTGACCACTGGACTAACACTTTTTATACTATCCTTGTTCATCAACCATCCAGAAATATCTTTGGCAATAGGGGTATCCACACCAAGCTTTCATGCCGCTTTGGTCGGGTTCGCGCTGTTGTACAGTCCAATTTCCGAATTGACAGGATTGATCATGAACTACTTATCCCGAAAATTTGAGTTCCAGGCCGATGACTTTGCCAAGAACACATTTGCCGCAACACCTTTGGTTTCGTCCTTAAAAAAATTATCCAAGAAAAGCTTGAGCAACTTAACCCCACACCCTGCCTACGTTTTTGTTCACTACTCCCACCCACCTTTGGTGGAACGTATCCGAAACCTAAAGGCATAGATTTTGTTGGTTAGATAATAAGATTGTAGTAAATTTAAAATACTATGACAGAGGCTGCTATTGAAAAAGAGAACAAGGAGATTGCGAAGCAGTACAAGGAATTACTTCGCATAAGCTACCAGACGCTTACGGACGAGGACAAGAAGTTGATCCGTACCGCTTTTGATGTGGCTGTGGATGCCCACAAGGACCAGCGAAGAAAATCCGGGGAAGCTTACATTTTCCACCCGATTGCCGTTGCCAAGATCGTAGCTTCGGAAATTGGGCTGGATGCCGTTTCCATTGCCTCTGCCCTTCTCCATGATGTGGTTGAGGACACGGCCTACACTTTGGACGATATTGAACGCATGTTCGGCGAGACCGTAGCGCGGATTGTGGACGGGCTTACAAAGATTGCCCATCTAAAAAAGGACAAGGATATCAGTCAGCAGGCTGAGAACTTTCGCAAAATGCTCCTGACGCTGCATGATGATGTCCGGGTAATCATCATTAAAATAGCCGACCGTTACCACAATATGCTCACCATGGATTCCATGCCGGAGCACAAACAGGTGAAAATCGCATCGGAAACTTTGTACATCTATGCCCCGCTCGCGCATAGAATTGGACTGTACAACATCAAAACACATTTAGAAGACCTTTCCCTAAAATATACGGAACCCGAGGTGTATCATGACATTTCGGCCAAAATAGAAGATACCGAAGAAGAAAGTGCTGCCTACATTGAGGATTTTGCAAATGTTATCCGTACCTCTTTGGACAAGGAAGGCCTTAATTACTACATCAAAGGTCGTATGAAGTCCATCTTCTCCATCCGTAAAAAGATGAAGACCCAGAATGTCACTTTCGATGAGGTCTACGATAAGTTTGCGATTCGGATTATATACAAATCGGACCGTAGGAATGAGAAATTCCTAGCATGGAAAATATATTCCATTGTTACGGATCACTTTACCCCCAACCCCATACGTCTTCGCGACTGGATTACCTCTCCCAAATCCACCGGTTACGAGGCGCTCCACATCACGGTTATGGGTCCAAAGGGAAAATGGGTAGAAGTGCAGATCAGAAGTGAGCGCATGCACGAGATTGCAGAAAAAGGCTATGCGGCCCACTTTAAATACAAGCACGGAGCACAAAAAGAACAGGGCATTGAGGAATGGCTGAACAAATTGCAGGAAGCATTGGAAAGTGCCAATGGCAATGCAGTTGATTTTGTGGAGGAATTTAAACTGAACCTGTATTCCAAAGAAATATTTGTCTTCACCCCAAAAGGAGATTTAAAATCAATGCCCAAGGGTGCAACGGCCCTGGACTTCGCTTTCAACATCCACACAGAAATCGGGATGAAGACCCGGGGTGCCAAAGTCAATGGAAAATTGGTGCCCTTGGGAACCAAGCTCCGCAGTGGTGACCAAGTGGAAATCATAACATCGGAAAGTGCAAAGCCCACCCAAACCTGGTTGGATTATGCACAAACAGCCCGGGCAAGATCTAAAATAAAATCATCGCTGAGCGAGGAGAAAAAAGAGGTTGCAGCAGAAGGTAAAGAGATTTTGCGCCGTAAACTGAAGGCACAAAAAATCAACTTGAATGAGGACACTGTCAACAAACTCGTAACTTTTTTCAAGCTGAAGACAAGTTTGGATCTCTTTTATAGGGTCGGTATCGGTGTAATCGACAACGACAAACTGAAGGATTTTGCATCCTCCTATCACAATGCGTTTATCAATTTCTTTAAAAATAGGATGCGAAAGACACCCGCCCCTAAGGATATTGATAAAAACGAGATTACCACCAAATACGATCTGCTCGTTTTTGGCAAGGAGGAAGAAAGGCTCAACTATAAACTGTCGCAATGCTGCAATCCAATTCCAGGGGACGAGGTATTTGGCTTTGTAAGTGTGAACGATGGCATTAAAGTGCACAAAAAAAACTGCCCAAACGCTATTTCACTGCAATCCAATTATGCCTACCGCATCATCAGTGCCAAATGGATAGATTCCTCTCAAGAAGAATTCTCCGTAGACATCAAAATCACGGGGATCGACAATATGGGATTGGTGAAAGATATTACCAAGATCATCTCGGATAATATGCACGTGAACATGCGCAACCTTAACTTTAGCGCGGATGGCGGTACCTTTAAAGGAAAGATTACACTAGTGGTAAAAAACAACAATATCCTGAAACGTTTGATGAACAGTTTAAAGCAAGTGGAAGGTATTGATAAAGTAACCAGAATTTAATTTTTAACTGTACCTTTGCACATTAGCATAGAGTATAACGAGCTATGGGAAACAATAAAAATCAGGAAATTGTAAAAAACGTGTTCACCTCGTTCCTTGAGGAAAAAGGACACCGCAAAACCCCTGAACGCTACGCCATTTTACAGGAAATTTACGATAGTGATGATCATTTTGATGTGGAGTCCCTTTATATTAAAATGAAAACCAAGAATTATAGGGTAAGCCGAGCAACACTCTACAATACAATCGAACTTTTACTGGAAAGCAAATTAGTGCGAAAGCATCAGTTTGGTGAGAACCAGGCGAAATATGAGAAATCATATTTCAACCGTCAGCACGACCACGTCATATTAACGGACACTGGTGAAGTAGTGGAATTTTGTGACCCTCGCATCCAATCCATCAAAAAAACAATTGAAGAGGTTTTTGACATCAAGATCAACAATCACTCATTATATTTCTACGGAACTCGAAACAAAGAAGAAAACCTAACCGAATAACCCGAACATTACATGGTAGATTTATTGCTTGGACTCCAATGGGGAGACGAAGGAAAAGGAAAAATTGTTGATGTACTGACCAAGGAATACGATATTATCGCCAGATTTCAAGGAGGTCCAAACGCAGGGCACACACTGGAATTTGATGGCATAAAGCACGTCCTGCACACCATCCCATCAGGAATATTTCACGAAAATGCCATCAATGTTGTGGGCAACGGGGTTGTGATAGACCCTGTAATCTTCAAGAAAGAATTGGACAACTTGGAGAAGTTCAATATAGATATCGAATCCAAGCTTTTCATTTCTAGAAAGGCACACCTTATACTACCAACACACCGTTTATTGGATGCCGCTTCAGAAGCTTCAAAAGGAAAGGCCAAAATTGGTTCCACCCTAAAAGGTATCGGACCAACTTATATGGACAAAACCGGCCGTAACGGTATGCGTGTTGGAGATTTGGAGTTTGATGATTGGAAAACAAAATACCGTGCCCTGGCCAATAAGCACGAGGCCATGATCGATTTTTATGATGTGGACATCCAGTATAATTTGGATGAATTGGAGGCCGACTTCTGCGAAGGTGTGGAAACGCTGAAAAAATTGACCTTTATTGATAGCGAGGAGTATATTTTTAAGGCACAGGCAGAAGGAAAGAAAATTTTGGCAGAGGGTGCACAAGGATCGCTTTTAGATATAGATTTTGGAACCTATCCGTTTGTGACATCTTCCAATACTACAGCCGCTGGTGCCTGTACAGGATTGGGTGTTGCACCTAATAACATCAAGCGCGTGTTAGGGATTTTCAAGGCGTATACCACGCGTGTGGGCAGCGGACCCTTCCCTACAGAACTTTTTGATGAGGATGGTGCTAAAATGGCTAAAATAGGCAACGAATTCGGTGCTACAACAGGTAGACCACGCCGTTGTGGCTGGTTAGACCTTGTAGCTCTAAAATATGCGGTCCAAATAAACGGGGTTACGGAGCTTATGATGATGAAAGCCGATGTTTTGAGCGGTTTTGACACCATTAAAGTTTGCACATCTTATAAGTACAAGGGGGAAGAAATTCAGCACCTACCTTACAACATCGAGGAAGAATACGTAACACCTATATACACCGAAATGAAAGGGTGGTCCAAAGACCTTACAAAACTGACTAAAGCGGAAGATTTACCTGCGACCCTGAACGACTATATTGCGTTCTTGGAAAAACAGTTGAACGTACCCATTAAAATAGTATCCGTAGGTCCCGATAGGCTACAGACTATTCATAGATAAGCCTCGATTTTTTGTTCATTTTTCAGTAACTTATAGGTCCAATTGTCCAATCACGGAGAATTAGTTACCTACATGTTTAATTGATTAAAAATCAATACAATGAACAAAACACTGACCCTGCTATTTTTAATAGCCACCCTTATTTCCTGCACTAAAGAACCTGCAAAGTTATCTGTTGCCTCCCCCAATGGAACCAACGCTATTGATTTTCATCTTTCGGAAGATGGCACACCTTATTATATGGTGAATCACAAGAACAAAATTGTGATCGATTCCTCTTCCATGAGCTTTGATTTTAAAAATCAAGAATCCTTGGAGGGAAATCTGAGCATTGTCAATTCAACAACAAATACGGTCGATGAAACTTGGGAAATGCCCTGGGGCGAGCAAAGGGAAGTCGTGAACCATTACAATGAGCTTAAAGTGGAACTGGAAGAGACCACAGCTCCCAAACGCAAGTTCAATATCTATTTTAGGGCTTATGATGATGGCATTGGCTTCCGTTACGAGTTTTTATCGCAACAAGGGATAGATAGCATAATTATAATAGATGAAAATACGGAGTTCCAATTGACCGAGGATTATACCACATTTTGGATTCCTGGTGACTGGGATATCTATGAACATCTGTATAACACAACCAAGGTTTCTGAAATTGATGCAATGTCCAAAAGAGACAACGAAGACCTTGCCGCAACCTTTATTCCCGAAAATGCCGTGAACACCCCAGTGACCATGCGGAGCGAAGATGGGCTGCACCTAAGCTTTCACGAGGCCAATCTTACCGATTATGCTGGAATGACCTTGAAGGTCGACAACGAATCTTTGCTATTGACCAGTGAACTGGTAGGCTCCGATAGAACCGGGTACAAAGTAAAACGGGAACTGCCCTTTAAAACACCTTGGCGCAGCATCCAAATTACAGATAAGGCCAGCGACCTAATCGAATCAAAATTGATCGTAAACCTTAACGAGCCCAACAAATTGGGAGATATTAACTGGTTCGAACCCAAAAAATATGTAGGCATCTGGTGGGAAATGCATGTCGGTAAATCTACTTGGGACTATGCCGGCTCCCAAGACATGAACACCTTTACAAACGATTTAAAACCTACGGGAAAACATGGTGCTACCACTGAAAACACAAAGCGATATATCGACTTTGCGGCCAAAAACAACATTTCTGGGGTTTTGGTCGAAGGCTGGAATACGGGATGGGAACATTGGATAGGTTTTGAGGACCGTGAAGGGGTATTCGATTTTGTGACACCCTACCCTGATTATGATCTGCAAGAATTAAACCAGTATGCCAAGGAAAAAGGTGTAGAAATCATTATGCACCACGAAACCTCAGCTGCACCACGAACCTACGAGCAACAACTGGATACGGCTTACCAATTAATGAATCAATTGGGCATCCATTCGGTTAAAACTGGCTATGTAGGTAAGATCATCCCAAAAGGAGAATACCACCACGGACAATGGATGGTAAACCATTACAGGAAAGTATTGGAGACTGGGGCCAAGTACAATGTGGCCATTAACGCCCACGAACCCATTAAAGCGACAGGAATCCGAAGGACCTACCCCAATGCCATAGCCCGAGAAGGGCTTCGTGGACAGGAATTCAATGCCTGGTCGGCCGATGGCGGAAATCCTCCCGAACACTTGCCCATTGTGGCCTTTACCAGAATGTTGGCAGGCCCTATTGATTTTACTCCCGGAGTTTTTGACATTGAAATCCCCACAAAGGAAAATAACCGGGTAAACACAACACTGGCGCAGCAATTGGCGCTATACATCGTTATTTACAGTCCTGTTCAAATGGCTTGCGACCTGCCCGAAAATTATGAAGGGCAACCTGCATTGCAATTTATCAGGGATGTTGGTGTGGACTGGGACGAAACCGAAGTATTGAACGGAGAGGTGGGCGACTACGTTACCATAGCCCGAAAAGAAAGGGAAACGGGCAATTGGTTTGTTGGCAGTATCACCGATGAAAATGCACGGGAAGTCACGATCGATTTTGATTTTCTGGACAAGGGTGTTTCATATGATGCGATCATTTATAAAGATGCAGTGGATGCCCATTACAAAAACAATCCCACTGCCATCAGCATTGAGAAAATCGATATCAGCAAAGGTTCATCACTAACCGTTCAAATGGCTGAAGGTGGTGGATTCGCCATGAGTTTAATGAAGAAAAACGATTGATTTAGCCTCTTTTTATGTGACCTATATCACTGTATAAAAGGCGGCCTGAAGTTATCTTTGGATAAACTAAAATAAGCTGTTATGACAAGTAAACTGAATCAAATAGGGCTGGATAAACAAGCGTCCAGCGATTTGGCCGATAAGTTAAATGAGTTGTTGGCCAACTATCAGATATTCTACATGAATGCCCGTGGATTCCATTGGAACATCAAAGGAGAAAAGTTTTTTGAACTGCATGCAAAATTTGAAGAGCTTTATAACGATTCATTGGTTAAAATCGACGAAATCGCTGAAAGAATTTTAACCTTGGGCTTTACCCCGCTTCATACGTATGGGGATTACACAACGTTATCCAAAATCAAAGCCGCCAAAAATATATCCAGTGGCCCTGTTGCGGTCCAAGTAATTTTAGACGGGTATGAAGTATTGCTTCCTTTGGAAAGAGAGCTTTTGGAAATGTCCGGGGAATCAAGCGATGAAGGTACCAATGCGCTTATGAGTGATTACATCCGCGAACAGGAAAAACTCATTTGGATGTATTCCGCTTATTTGAACCGATAATTTATATGACCAAAAACATTCTTAAGGATTTAATCGCACAGAACAGAAAAACATGTGATTTCACTTTCAACGAGATCACTCAGGAAAACAGCACCCTAAAATTAAACGATGATACCGCTTCGGTCGGATTTATATATCGTCATATTGGGGAAATCATGCACCTGCTCACACAATTTTTCGGCATTCCTACCGAAGTTAAAAACACCACCATGGGCGAAAAGGACACAGGTGAAGTTTACAACAAGGAAGAAAGCCAACAACTAGTGGAAGACGGATATAAAAAATTGAGTGACCTTGTTGAAAGTCTATCCGAAAAAGAATGGGCAGAAACTATTGAAACTCCATTTTTTGGTCCCATATCCAGAACTAAGTTATTGGGCCATGTGCTATATCACAATATATATCACTGTGGGCAAATCACCCTTACATTAAAAAGAGGAAAGTAAAAACCAGTTACAATCACTTGAAAGAGAAATCCCAAAGCTTTCTAAACGAAATATGCCACTTCCGTTAAAAATCCTACTTTTGGGCAAAATTTCATGAATTTGAAAAGCATTTCATTTTTCATTCTATCCCTTTTTGCTTTTAGCACGTTTGCTCAAGAACAGCAACCTGAGGGTGGTCGACAAATCAATATTGTTTACGGGGCCAACTTTACCAAAGATGAGGCCCAGTTCCCAGGTGCCTCCATTTTTAGCAAAGACGATGAGCGACAGGTGCAGTTTGAGCATCAAGGTGCCGACCTCTGGTGCGACATTGCTATTTTTTATGCTGAGGAAAACCGCTTGAAAGCCATCGGCAACATCCGTCTTCAACAAGGGGATTCGATTGAAATGAACAGCGGCAAAATGGATTATGATGGAAACACCAAACTGGCCAAAGCATGGGAAAAAGTAGATTTGACAAATGGACAAATGCGATTGACCACTGACACCCTTTATTTTGATAGGGAAAATCAGCAGGCCTATTACAATTCAGGTGGGAAAGTGGTAGACTCCGCCAATGTGCTTACCAGTAAAGTGGGCACCTATTTTATGACCCCAAAAAAATACCAGTTCCAGCGTAATGTGCACATAGACAATCCCGATTACATTATTGATTCGGAACAACTGGACTATTACACCACCTCTAAAAATGCCTACATGTACGGACCCTCCACCATAACGGGAGAGGAATACAAAATCTATTGTGAGCGTGGTTTTTACGATACCACTATCGAGCAAGGCTACGGCATTAAAAATACCCGAATCGATTACGATAACAAGATTATTGAAGGAGACAGTCTGTATTTTGACAAGGCAAGGGAGTTTGCCTCGGCCACGAACAATATTCAGATTACGGATACCATCAACAATGGGGTGATCAGAGCACATTATGCTGAAGTGCACAAGGCCAAAGATTCTGTTTTTGCCACCAAAAGGGCAGTTTCCATCAGCTTGGTGCAAAAGGATTCACTCTACATGCACGGTGACACCTTGATGGTAACAGGAAAAGAAGAAGAGCGAATCTTAAGAGCATTTAGAAATGCCAAATTCTACAAAACCGATTTGAGCGGCAAATGCGATTCCATTCATTATGAGGAGAAAACAGGGATTACCCAATTGATTACCGATCCCATTTTATGGAATGTGGATAATCAGATCACGGGGGACAGCATTCATTTGATATCGGATATGGAAACCGATAAACTGGATTCCCTGAAAGTGATAGAGAATGCCTTTATCATTTCCTTGGATACGATAAGTGGTACTGGATATAATCAAGCCAAGGGAAAGAACCTCTTTGGCAAGTTTATAGAAAATGAATTGAAAATTATTGATCTGGTCCAGAATACCGAGGTTATTTACTATGTCTATAACGATGATGAGGAACTTGTAGGTATAGATAAAACCATTTGTAGTAAAATAAGATTGCTCATGGCAGATAGCGACATAGAGGACATTACATTTTTTGTGAATCCTGATGGAGATATTTTCCCCGAGACAGATTTACCCGTACAGAGTCGAAAGTTAAAAGGCTTTGTTTGGCGCGGCGATGAACGAATCAGGTCCAAAGAAGAAATTTTTGACGAAGACGACAATACTATTGAATTGGTCAAAATTCGGGGCATAGACAATCCTATTGATATTGATGCCGAGGAAAACGAACGGCAGAACAATCAAAACGACCCCATAAACGCCCCCAATACCAAGGCGGTTAAACCCAAAAAGCCCGTTCTTAAAAAGAAAGCGCAAAGCCGATAATGTCCAAAAAAGATTTTTTTACATACCAAGCCCAAACTTCCCAGCACCCATTGGCCTTGGAAGTTTCCCATGCAAATGGGAACTACGTCTACGACCAGGATGGGAATGCCCATTTGGATTTTGTGGCAGGCGTATCGGCTTGTAGTTTGGGGCATTGTCATCCCAAAGTAGTGAAGGCCATCAAAAACCAGGTAGATCAATACATGCATGTAATGGTCTATGGCGAGTATGTACAAAAGCCTGCTGTGGAATTCTCCAAACTTTTGGCCTCGCACCTTCCCGATAATTTGAACACCACCTATTTGGTCAATTCGGGAACAGAAGCCATGGAAGGTGCCATAAAATTGGCCCGCAGACATACAGGTCGCTCACAAGTGATTGCCGCCAAGAATGCCTATCACGGCAACACCATGGGCAGTTTGAGCCTTATGGGACTGGAAGAGCGCAAAAGTGCGTTCCGACCGTTGATTCCAGATATTCGTTCCATTCAGTTCAACGTTGAAGAAGAAATCAAAAACATTACCGAAAAAACAGCTGCCGTAGTGCTGGAAACCATTCAAGGTGGTGCTGGGTTTATTGTGCCAGAAAACGGTTATTTGGAAAAAGTACGAAAGCGTTGCAACGAAGTGGGAGCCCTACTGATATTGGACGAAATACAACCTGGCTTTGGGCGCACGGGCAAATTGTTCGCTTTTGAACACTTCAACTGTCCACCGGACATTCTGGTCATTGGAAAAGGTATGGCATCAGGTTTGCCTGTCGGAGCATTCGTGGCATCGCACGAGCTTATGGCCGATTTAAAGGAGAATCCTAAATTTGGCCATATCACCACCTTTGGCGGAAATCCCGTGATTGCAGCGGCAAGTTTAGCGACCCTGAAAGAAATCACCGAAACAGACCTGATTCCACAAACCTTGGAAAAGGAAAAACTGTTCCGAAAACTATTGCAACATGCATTGATAAAAGAAATACGGGGCAAAGGATTAATGCTCGCACCTATTATGAAGAGCAAAGAAGTAGCCGATTATTTGGTCCTGGAAGCCGCAAAAAAAGGACTTATTCTTTTCTGGCTGTTATTTGAGCCAAAAGCAGTGAGAATATCGCCTCCATTAACAATTTCCATGAAAGAAATTGAGGAAGGATGCGACCAAATCCTCGACATTTTGGACAGCTACAAATCCGATACTGTTAACTAATTTGTTGATAACATACCCCTAAATTGGACTTTAAGAGCACCTCAAAAGGTTAATTTTAAGTCCATAGTTCAACCAAAAACGTTCCTATGGCGTTAGAATCTAACGAATATCCTGACAAATCCATAAACAAATTTGAGTCCATGCTCAAGACGGATGACGTCTATTTCTTTGATGCGGAGGACTTTGAGGAAATCATTCACCACTACCTTAACAACGGTAAAGTCTCCCTGGGCAAAAAAGCCATTCAAATTGGTCTGGAGCAACATCCCAATTCAATGGAACTTAAATTGTTACAGGTAGAAGTATTGGCGTTTGAAGACAAATTTGAAGCTGCCGAAACGCTTCTGGATGAAATTCAGACCATAAACGCGGCCAATGAAGAAGTATTCATCCAACGGGCGAACATCAGATCCAAACAGGACAAACACCAGGAGGCCGTAAACCTATTGCTGGAAGCATTGGACATTACCGACCACTCCTTCGACATCTACTCCCTATTGGGAATGGAGTACCTTTTTATGGATGACTATGAGCAGGCCAAGCTCAGCTTTATGCGCTGCGTGGAAATTGATGACAGGGACTATTCATCACTCTACAACGTTGTATACTGCTTTGAATTTTTAGAAGATTTTGACGGAAGCATTTATTACCTGAACGATTATTTGGACCGAAACCCCTATTGCGAAGTCGCATGGCACCAATTGGGAAAAATGTATTTGGCCAAGAACCTTTACTTGGAAGCGTTGACCGCTTTTGATTTTGCCGTTATCTCCGATGATTCCTTTATCGGGGCCTATTTTGAAAAGGGCAAAGTTCTGGAGAAATTGGGAAGGTACAACGAAGCCATCGAAAATTATGAATCCACCATATCCATCGAAGACCCTACCTCGTATGCTTTTCTTAGACTTGGCAAATGTCATGAAAAACTGGGCAACTTTGATTTGGCAAAGTATTATTACTACCACACAGTTCACGAAGACCCTTTGTTGGACAAGGGTTGGTTGGCCATAACCGATTTCCATTTTGGGCAGAAAAATTATGACAAAGCCCTGCATTACATCAACAAGGCCATAAATATTGATGGTGAAAACCCAAAATACTGGAAAAAAGCCGCCAAGATTTATTTCGCCCTGAACAATTATGATGAAGCTGATTTTGCTTACAAACAAACCGTGGACCTGGGTAACTACGAATTGGGTACTTGGAAAAATTGGGCCGAGGTGCTCAACAAGATCGGCGATTACAACTCTGCCATTCAGGTTTTGATACAAGGATTGGAATTTTACCCCGATAATTCGGAACTGACCTATAAATTGGCAGGCATTCATTTAAAAAATAGCGATTTGGACGAAGCAAAAACCATTTTATCCAAGGCCATGAAAGTGGATATTGGTAAATTGCGGCAGTTTGAAAAAGAATTCCCAGAATTCATTGAAGTAGATTGGGTGAAAGCGCTGGTTTCAAAAATCAGAAAAACAGCCAAGTAGCCAACAGATTATTCCATATTCATGCAAGCACGTCGTTTACTGGACTACGTATTCGTTACCCTTAAAGGTATGGCCATGGGGGCCGCCGATGTAGTACCAGGAGTTTCAGGAGGAACCATAGCCTTTATTTCGGGCATTTATGAAGAACTTATCACCTCCATCAACAGTATAGATTTTACCTTGGTTAAAATTTTAAGGAAAGATGGTATCAAAGCCGTTTGGAACAAAGTGAACGGCAACTTTTTGTTGTCCCTTTTCCTTGGAATCCTTATCAGCGTGCTATCTCTAGCGAAATTTTTGAGTTGGTTATTGGAAAACGAACCTGTTTTGCTATGGTCCTTTTTCTTTGGATTGGTGCTGGCCAGTATCTTTTTTGTGGGAAAAGAGATTACAAAATGGACCTTGGGAACTGCGGTGGTTTTAGTATCCGGTGCCGCTTTGGCATTTTTTATCACCGAACTGCCCGCCAATGATAATGTAGACAGCTTGCCTTATCTGTTTCTCTCGGGTGCCCTTGCGATTTGCGCAATGATTCTTCCAGGAATATCGGGAGCTTTTATCCTTGTATTGTTGGGTTCCTACAAGACAATTTTGGATGCTGTTCACGAAAGGGATATTAAAATCATTCTAACGGTAGGTGTTGGTGCTATTTTCGGACTCCTGAGCTTTGCTCGCCTACTCAAATGGATGTTCAACCACTACAAAAACATCACTTTGGCCCTATTGACCGGGTTCATTCTTGGCTCTTTGAACAAAATTTGGCCTTGGAAAAAAGTCTTGGAGACCAAAACCTTTGGCGAAAAAACCGTGGTTGTGGACGATATGAACGTGCTGCCCGGTGCTTTTGAGGGAGATAGTAAATTAATGCTTGCCATAGTATTAGCCATACTAGGTTTTTCACTTATTTTTATCCTGGAAAGAGTAGCTTCCAAAAAATAAGGAAAACCATAAGGTCTCATGCCACAACAACCTAGAACATTTCTGGATAATTTCTTCTTGGTCATAAAAGGTTTATGCATGGGAGCTGCCAACAAAGTTCCTGGAGTTTCGGGGGGTATTGTTGCTTTTGTGGCCGGTTTTTATGAAGAATTTATCTATTCCCTTCAAAAACTGAATTCCAAAGCCTTGAAACTATTGTTCAACGGCAGGTTCAAAAGTTTTTTTCAATACATCAATGCCAAATTCCTAGGCCTTTTGATTTTCGGGATGCTGGTGAGCTACTTTAGCGTTTCCCGCATTTTGGACTATTTTTTGGATCATAATGAACTTTTTGTTTGGGCCACATTTTTTGGCATGGTCATCGGCTCCATCTATCACATAGGAAAGGATTTTTCTCCATGGAATCAACGCACCATTCCAGCAGGCATCGTAGGGTTGATTATAGGTATATCCATTAGTTTTTTGAGCCCTGCCAAAGAAAACGACAACTTGTTATTCATTTTTTTCTGTGGTATCATAAG
The DNA here is from genome assembly GCF_017313275.1 of Flagellimonas profundi. Classification (GTDB taxonomy): domain Bacteria; phylum Bacteroidota; class Bacteroidia; order Flavobacteriales; family Flavobacteriaceae; genus Flagellimonas; species Flagellimonas profundi. The sequence goes on from NZ_JAFLNM010000001.1 coordinate 1,766,446, forward strand.
TGTTTCCGGGATGACGCTTCCCGGGCTATCAGGTTCGTTCATATTAATTTTATTGGGCAATTACGTGCTGCTCTTGGTAGATTCTGTCAATGCCCTTTATGATACATTTTCGGAGATTTTCTCTGGGGATTTTAGTTTCTGGAAGAATAAAGAGCGTATACAAATCCTTAAAATTCTGGGAGTTTTTACTTTAGGTTCGGCAACAGGTTTGGTCACTTTTTCACATTTACTGAGTTATGTTTTAAAACATTTTAAAGCTACAACAACAGCAGTATTATTAGGATTCATCACAGGATCATTGGGCGTGCTGTGGCCATGGAAAAGAACCATTTTTAAGTTGGATGGGGCCGGAAATCCTTTATTGGATTCCAATGGGGATAAAATTATCCTCAACTACGAACGTCACTTACCACATTTGGCAGAGGTAGAAACCTGGTGGGCCATACTTTTTATATTAATGGGGATTTTGGTATTATTGATTTTGGATTGGTATGGCAACAACAGACAAAAAAATGAACAGGTTCGGGCTTCTAGGTAGAAACATTTCTTACTCTTTTTCGCAAGGGTATTTTACTCAGAAATTCAAGAAATTGGGCCTAGAAGATCATAGCTATGAAAACTTTGATATTAAGCAGATCGATGAAGTTAAAAGCATACTGTCCGACACTAGCTTAAAAGGCCTGAACGTTACCATTCCCTACAAACAGGATATTATTCCCTATTTGGATGAATTGGACCCCAAAGCTGCCAAAATCGGAGCTGTAAATACCATTCAATTTTCAAAAACCGGATTGAAAGGTTATAATACAGATGCTTATGGTTTTCAAAAATCGTTGGAACCTTTTTTACAACCACATCACACCAAGGCTTTGGTTTTGGGAACGGGAGGTGCCTCCAAAGCAGTCCGTTTTGTTCTTGACGAACTAGGTATTACAAGCACCTATGTTTCGCGCAACAAAAAAGAAGGACAGTACATTTACGGGGAACTGGACGAAAGCATCATTAAGGAAAATACCCTGATCATTAACTGTACCCCCTTGGGAACTTTCCCTAATATTGAAGATAAACCTGCATTACCCTACCAGCATATTGGACCTGAGCATTTGTTGTACGATTTGATCTACAATCCTGAAAAAACCCGTTTTCTAGCGCTGGGGGAAGCCAATGGAGCTACCATATGCAACGGGTTAAAAATGCTGGAACAACAAGCCGAAAAAGCTTGGGAAATTTGGAACAAAGGCTAAAACCAGCTATCCACATAAGGATTCAGCCATTCCGTACAAGCTTTAAATGGTGCAAAAGAAGAATCAATACTTTTGCTATTAGACAATTTAGTTGTTAAATTGGCTATAACTTTCATCAATCAAGTAGGTAAATAAGCAAATAATGCAGGAAAACGATCGTAAACTTCAGCAAGCTGAAGGTGGCACAGAGGAAACATCAGAGAATAAAAAAGCTAATTTGGAGGAGACCACAAAGGCAGAGCCCAAAGTAGCCGAAGAAACTGTATCAGAAACCGATGGTTCAAAAGAACCCAAGGAGGAAACTGTTTCCGAAACCAAGAGCGAGAAAAAAACTGCAGAAAAGGACGATTCCAACGAACATTTGGACGAAATAGATGAATCCAATGCCGAGGACGCTGAGGATAGTGAAAACGAAAAGCGTCACACCATCCCTATGCTGGACTACCATTCCATGTCCATGGAAAACCTTGTTGGCGAATTACAACGTTTGGTCAAAAATGAGAAAGTACAGGCCATTAACAAGCATGTTAGTGCCATTAAACATGAGTTCGACCAAAAATTTCAGGAGTTCCTTGATGAGAAAAAGGAGGAATTTGTATCCAAAGGTGGTAACGAAATAGATTTTCGATATAATTCGGTCGCCAAAAGGCAATTCAACGAAGTGTATTCCGATTTTCGTGAAAAGAGAGACCAATATTATAAGCAATTAGATCAATCTTTGAAGACCAACCTTCAAAAGAGATTGGACATTATTGAAGAGTTAAAAGGACTTATTGATATCGAGGAGGATATTAACACCACCTACAATAACTTTAAGGACCTTCAGAGCCGCTGGAAAAATGCAGGACCCATTCCACGTGCCAGTTATAACGATGTTTGGCGTACCTACCATCATCATATGGAAATCTTTTACGATTTTCTGCATCTAAACCGCGAATTGCGCGATTTGGATTTTAAGCACAATCTGGAAGAAAAGCAAAAATTGGTGGAGCGTGCCGAAGCCTTGGTAGATGAACCGGATTTGAACAAGGCCTTTAGGGAACTCCAAACCCTTCACAAGATCTGGAAAGAGGACATAGGCCCTGTGGCCAAGGAACACCGTGAAGAGATCTGGGAAAAATTCAGCAATGCCACCAAGGCCATGCACCAACGTAGGCAGGAACACTTCCAAGAACTGGAAAAGTCCTACGAGAAGAATCTGGAGAAAAAGCAGGGGATCATAGGTAACATTGCCAAAATAGCCGAGAATGTTGCGGACAACCACAGAGGCATCCAACAACAAATAAAAGAAGTAGAGGCCCTTAGGGAAGCTTTCTTCAAGGCGGGCAGGGTTCCCCAAAAAGTAAATGAGGATACTTGGAGCCATTTTAAGGAGACCGTTCGCAAGTTCAATAGGACCAAGAATGCCTTCTATAAAAACCAAAAGAAAGAACAGCAGCAAAACCTTGAAAAGAAAAAAGAGCTATTGGAATTGGCGGTCTCTTTAAAAGATAGTGATGACTGGTCCGAGGTAACCCCTCAAATGAAACGGATTCAGAGGGATTGGAAAAAAATTGGCCATGTCCCAAGAAAATATTCCGATAAAATCTGGAAAGAGTTCAAAGACGCCTGTAACCATTACTTTGATAGATTACATGCTGAAAAGAACGAAGCCCATAAAGAAGAATTTGAAAACTTTAAAAAGAAGAGCGAATGCTTGGATCGTTTAAAGGAATTTCAACTTAGCGGCGACAAGAAAAAGGATATTGAAGACATTAAGGCCTTTTTGGCGGAATGGAAAAAATACGGCCGTATTCCCTATAACAAAAAGCACATCAATAGTAAGTTCAACAAAATTGTGGATGCCTTGTTCAAAAAGCTGGGGATTGGCAGGCAACAGTCCGAGTTGCTCAAGTATGGAAACAAAGTTCAGGAACTTGCAAAAACAGAAGACAACTACGCCATTGGCAACGAACGTGTGTTTGTTAAACGCAAAATTGATGATGTAAAATCGGAAATCCGTCAATTGGAGAACAATCTTCAGTTTTTCTCGGACGACTCCGAAGACAATCCTTTGGTAAAAGAGGTCATCAACAAATTGGACAAACAAAAAGAAGCGCTTCAAACTTGGAAAGAAAAGATGAAGAAGCTCAATATTCTGGAGCACAAGCTCAACAAGGAAACAGAAGATGACGAAGAAAATGGCAATGAGGAAGAAAATGGCAATGAGGAAGAATAAGGTCTAAACCTAATGTCCCCTATACCATCCCTTCTGATATTTTTTAGAAAATACTTTTCAAAAAGTACCTTATTAAGTCCGTAGTGGTTACAATACCTTTGAGTTTACCATCGTCAACAACGGGCAAAGCGTGAAATTCCCGTTTCGATAAGATTTCGGCCACCTCTTTAATGGTCGTATCGGAAGTTACACTAACAACATCGTGTACCATCACTTGGGGAATCGTAAACATATTGTAGACAATTGTGTCCACATATTCCTCATTCTCATCTATGGCATCGGCAAAACTAATCCGCAGTAAATCGGTATAGCTCAACATCCCCTTGATTTTATCTCCCTCGACAACGGGTATATGTCGAATATGATGTTTTTTAAATAGTCGCTCGGCAGTCACCAATTCATCAGACAGGCCTAAAGTAACCAAGTTTTTGGTCATTATTTTTGAAACGGGCACACCATTTTTCATCGCTCAGGTACTTTATCAATTCGCTGAATGAAGTTACCTTGATTCTTTTTTGAAAAGTATGATAATTGTCAGTTGGCCATTAGGTTAAAAGGTGACAAAATGTGAAATGCTTCTCAAAAAACTGGCTTTTACGTGCTTAATTTGGCAATACACCTATTTTTTTGGTGTTTTTTTCAATTTAGTAGCACTTTTAAATATTAATTTAACAAACCATTCCTACCACCAATCATGAAAAACATTTTTGTTCTACTACTGATTTTCTTATCCTCGATTTCTGGATTTTCACAAGACTATTACGAGACCAGTTGGGTCAGCGGTGAAGTAAAATATACTGCCCTTGTTATTTTTTATGGTGAAAATGAAGCGTTGGTGCGCGTAAAATATTATGCCAATGGGGCAGACAAATTGGCCAGTTATACATGTGTTTATAAAAACTTCACTAAATCAGATGGCTCAACCGATAGATATTTGGATGGATTCGGTGCACAAATAGTTAGGGGGCCATCGAATAGCAGCTACAGTGCGGACAATTTTTATATTAAAGAAAACGGAGCTTCATACGAGGCATATACAGCGGACGATAATGCTTTTGGAGGAGGTGATTTCACACAAACCATGAAACCCATGCTCTACTGGGTCAAATTAAATCCAGAAGCGCTTACAAAAGGGTATATAGACGATTATTTTGAAGAGGACGAAGAGCTTTTTCAATTATTGGTCTATTTGAACAAGGGTGAAATATCCTTTCCTGTAGAAACCAATGCGGTGACTGTATTGGCCAATGGTATGGATGGGGAATCGGTGTGGGCCGCGGTTATGGACAGCAACAGTAAAACATCTTATTCGGAACAAAGAATAATCGAATCTTCGACCTTCCCTAGCGAATGGATAAAAACACAATGGGGAGAAGGCTTTTACATTACCACTTTTGATTATGATGAAAGTAAAAAGAAATTTGCGGTGTTAATGAGCAAAGGGTATGGCCTGGGACCGCAATCCTGGAGAAGGTCCAGTACATTCCCAAAAGATTGGGTCAATGAAAAATGGGACGATGGCTATAGCATTACCGCAATGATGAACGGTAACGGCAATTGGTATTTGACCATGAGCAAAAACACGGGGATTCAAACCCAAAGATGGAAGACCAGTTACGACATACCCAGGGACTGGATCATTGATAATTGGAACGAAAGCTATGCAATTACCTCTGCAACTTATGGCAATGGCCTATGGGCCCTAACCATGAGCAAAGGTTCCAAACTTGGCTCACAATCCTGGAAAACCGAAACCACCTATCCGTTCGAATGGATTAAAGAACGTGCCGATAAGGGGTATTCAATCACTACAATAACCTATGGAGATGGTATGTGGCTTGTTGTAATGTCAAAAAATGCGACCAATACCACAAACCGATCTGGTTCCCAATATCAAGACATTCCCATCAATTGGATTTTGAACAATACCAGAAATTAGAACACTATTATTTGGCTACGTTCACAGACCTGGTTTCCCTAATTACGGTAACTTTTACCTGACCAGGGTAGGTCATGTCTGTCTGTATTTTTTGTGAGATTTCGAAAGAAAGCTCGGCCGCTTTATCGTCGTTCACCTTCTCGCTCTCCACTATAACGCGTAGTTCCCTACCCGCCTGAATAGCGTATGCCTTTTGCACTCCATTAAAACCAAATGCGATATCTTCCAAATCCTTCAAACGTTGAATGTATGAATCCAGTACTTGTCTTCTTGCCCCAGGTCTAGCTCCACTGATCGCATCACAAACCTGTACAATGGGAGAGATCAAAGTGGTCATTTCAACTTCATCGTGGTGGGCACCAATAGCGTTGCATACTTCTTCTTTTTCACCATATTTCTGGGCCCATTGCATACCTAAAATAGCGTGGGGTGTTTCCACTTCCACTTCGGCCATTGGTACTTTACCTATATCGTGAAGCAATCCAGCTCGTTTGGCAATTTTTGGATTAAGACCCAATTCGGCTGCCATTACACCACAAAGCTTTGCAACCTCTCTGGAGTGCTGCAATAGGTTTTGACCGTAAGAGGAACGATATTTCATTCTACCAACCGCTTTGATCAACTCTGGGTGCAATCCATGTATGCCCAAATCGATTACGGTACGCTTTCCTATCTCTGCAATTTCTTCATTGATTTGTTTTTCGGTCTTTTTCACCACCTCTTCAATACGTGCAGGGTGGATTCGACCATCGGTAACCAATCGGTGCAAAGACAATCGGGCCACTTCTCTCCTTACCGAATCAAAACAGGACAGAATAATAGCTTCCGGTGTATCATCCACAATGATCTCTACGCCGGTAGCCGATTCAAGGGCTCGGATGTTTCTACCCTCACGTCCAATGATTCGTCCCTTGACATCGTCGGACTCCAGATTAAATACGGAAACACAATTTTCCACAGCCTCCTCGGTTCCGATACGCTGTATGGTATTGACCACAATTTTTCTGGCCTCTTGCTGTGCGGTAAGTTTTGCTTCTTCCAAAGTGTTTTGAAGGTAAGCCATGGCATCACTTTTAGCTGTCTCTTTTAAAGACTCGAGCAATTGTGCCTTGGCGTCCTCGGCAGAAAGCCCGGATATTACCTCCAGCTGTTGCACTTGGCTTTTGTGAAGTTTCTCTACTTCGGATTGCTTTTTATCTAGAATATCGCTTTTATAGGCAACCTCTTTAATTTTTTCCTGAAGTTGATCGTTCAGCTTTTTGTTCTTGGCGAGTTCGCTGCTCACTTGGGACTCTTTATCCCTTGTCCTCTTCTCGGCTTCACCAATTTTTTTGTCTTTATTGATAATGACTTTCTCGTGCTCCGCCTTCAACTCCAAAAACTTCTCCTTGGCCTGGAAAATCTTATCTTTTTTTATACTCTCACCTTCCTTCTTGGCTTCTTTAATAATGTCGGCCGCTTCCTTCTTGGCATTGGCAATGGTTTTGGATGCCTTGCCCTTCTCCATCATCTTGGCAATTGCAAATCCGATCGCCAACCCTACAACGGCTGCTACGGCTATTAATATGATATTATCCATGTTTGCTTGTGTTTAGTTAAAAAAAAAGCCCACATTGGCGAAGTTTTGTACAAACTCCTAAATACAGGTTTAGGGCTAACAGACTGATCAAGGATCCCTATACAAGTAGGGCCTGCTTTTACAGCCTAAACTCACCCTTTCTAATTATAATAGTGTTGAGTTTGTCAAAAATTAATTACCAATGTGGGCAGTAACAATATTTTATTTATAAGAACTTATTCTCCCAATTTGGAATGTACCAATTCGTCCAGTGCCCTAAGGCGTTGCATTGCAGCCTCTGCATTTTCCGAACGATCTATTCCTCCTTGCTCAATTTTGGATGCAAATTGCAAGGCACACATGGCCAGTACATCTTGCTTGTCCCGAACGGCATAGTTTTGCTCAAACTTTTTAACCAAATTTTCTATGTTTTTGGCCGCTTTTCGCAACCCTTCCTCTTGCTTTGGGTCAATCGTTAAAGGATATACCCTATCAGCAATGGAAAGCTTTATTTTGAGCTTCTCGTCCATAATCTCGGTACCAGTTAATCCGCCAATTTGGCTATGCAAACATCAAGTTCGCGGATCAATGTATTTATTTTGAGCTTAGCTTCTGTTTTACTTGTATTACTACCCAGCATTGTGTTCGCCATTTTAAGGGAGTCATATTTCTCCTCCCATTCCTTTAGAGCGTTCTCTTTGAGTTCGTTTTTCTCTTCCAGAAGTTCCAATTCCTGTTTTAATTTGGCATTGACTTGGTACAACAGCTCCATTTTGTGCAGCAATTTGCTCACCTTGTTCTCCAAAGAATCCACAATCTCAACTAGTTCGCTCATATTTGCAAACAACAATACGTATTACACAAAGTTAACCAACCTAGTACAACCTCGCAATACTTTTAGGATTTATTCTTAAAGCATTGCTTTAAGCCTTATGCAAAGGATTAAATCTTTTATCAAATCAAAACATTGGTTACATTCGTAAGGAATTATTGATTTATATATGCGTTGCAACTTTTTTTTAGTCCTTTTTTTAATTGCATTATATCTTCCTGCCCAGAAAAAGTACCCTCAAGATACATTTCGTGCCCCATTGGATATTCCCTTGGTTTTGGCAGGAACTTTTGGTGAGCTTCGTTCCAATCATTTTCATTCAGGAATGGACATTAAGACCCAACAAAGGGAAGGACTTCCGGTTTTTGCCATTAGCGACGGTACAGTGACCCGTATAAAAATCTCTCATTGGGGATACGGCAAGGCCTTGTACGTAGCGCACCCAAATGGTTACACATCGGTATATGCGCACCTTCAAAAATTTGGGCCCGAAATAGAAGAATATGTAAAAAAAATACAGTACGAAAAACAATCATACGAGGTAGAAATGTTTCCGGATTATGGAGAACTTAAGGTAACCAGAGGAAGCACCATAGCCTACTCGGGAAACACCGGTAGCTCCGCTGGACCACATCTTCATTTTGAAATACGAAACAGCGTAAATGGGAAGCCCACAAACCCTTTGCTTTACGGTTATGAGGTCAGGGATGCCACAGACCCAACTTTGTTGGGGCTTTATGGTTACCCGTTATCGGATGATGCCTTGATCAATCAGAGTGCAGACAAAATCCAGCTAAATTATACACGACAATCGGATGGCTCCTATTTGGCCGATAAGATCACTGCCATTGGCACTATCGGTTTAGGCATCAACAGTTTTGACCGTTTGGATATGGCGGCCAACAAAAATGGTGTGTACGCCATAAAACAATCAGTAAATGGCAGGTTGTATTCCGAGTTCGATTTTGATTCCTTCTCCTTTGGAGAAACACGGTACATTAACACGCTTATCGATTATGCCCATTTTTACGACCATAGGCAAAAAATCCAAAAATGTTTCAGGGAACCGTACAATCACTTAAGCATTTACAAAACCCTGTACAACGATGGTAAAATTGATATAGAGGAAGGAATGTCCTACAATGTGGAGTTATTAATTTCAGATTTGGCAGGAAACACCACAAAACTTGTTATCCCCATAGAAGGAAAAAAAGAAGAGAAGAAAATTGACAAAGCCAATGCTGTTACAGAAGACTTTGTGATTGCCAACAAGCCCAACAATTTTGATCTTGGTGCTGCCAAAGTCTATTTCCCAGCGAACACCTTCTATAAGGATTTCTTTATTCACCTGGAAAAAGGCTCCGATACCATTACCATTCATGATAACAGTGTGGCGGCACATCGCAATTTCACCATTAGTTTTGACCCCACTAAATACTCCGAAGCGGATAGAAAACAACTGTTTATTGCACATTTGGACAGCAAAATGAGGCCCTCTTACTCAAAAACATACAAACGAGATGGCTCTTTTACCACCAGAACCCGAACACTGGGAACCTACACCCTCGTAAAGGACAGTGTTGCACCAGAAGTAAGACCCAAAAATTTTAAGGAAAAACAATGGTTGAGCAATTATAGTTATTTAAGCCTCTCCATTTCGGATGACCTGAGTGGTATAGATTCCTATTCCGCCACCTTGAACGGCAAATGGATTCTGATGGAATACGAACCCAAGACAAATACCATAACCTATAATTTTGACGATAACATCACCAATGACACGGAATGTGAATTAAAAGTCACGGTTACGGACAATGTAGGCAACTCCACAACCTTTGTTGGCAATTTTTTCAGGAAATAGACTTACTTTTGCAAGCGAAAAATTAGATTGATCAATAAATCATTATTTTTTCACATCAGCCTATTATTACATCAACCAGCCTTTTTGCAACTAGGAGCCAATAAATCAGGATTATTGAACTAAAAACAGATTAATGAAAAAAATTGTCCTTGTTTTCATCCTTTTGACCACTGCGATGGCATCCGCTCAAAAAAATATTTACGAGAATCTCAGGTTTGATGAACTTACCGATGATCATGAAATTTTGGCCATTGTTCCGTTCATAGCGCATTTAGAGTTAAAAAAAGCGGTAGACAGGAGTGAACTGAGCGTATTGGCGGAAAAAGAAGGTTATGCGGTGCAAAATGCATTGGAAACCTATTTTTCCAAACGAAAAAAACGAAAAAAGTTCAATGTTGACTTCCAGAACATTATGAACACCAATGCTATTTTGGCACAAAACAATATCGACTACGATAACATTGACACCTATACCACACAGGAATTGTGCAGAATTCTGGATGTAGATGGGATCATCAGCGGTAACCTCAACCTCAACATTCTACTTTCAAAAGGGGTTCCCACGGACTTTAGCATATTGGATTATTTTAGTGGAAATGCCAACTATGGGCGGATCGGAGTCAAGATAAGTGATGGGGATACGGGCAAACTGCTTTGGAAATATGAGAACGAAATTTCCAAAAAAACAGGTAAAAATACTACGGAACTCATCGATAAAATGATGAAAACCGCATCCAGAAAATTTCCTTACGACAGGGAAAAAAGAAGGAACAGAAACTAATTAATTGTTCGCAAACTCTTTTAACACCTCAACGGTGTAATCGATTTCTTCCTTGGTATTGTAAAAGGAAAAAGAGAATCTCACGCTCGGTTTTTCCAACGCTGTCCCCGATAAAATTTCAGACAGTACATGGGAACCCTGGTCACTACCGGATTGGCAGGCACTTCCTTTGGAACAGGCAATACCCTTCATGTCCAAATGAAACAATAGCATGAGACTTTTTTGCTTATCAAACGGTAACCGGATATTGGTCAAGGTATAGGTACTTTTCTCCAAATCTCCAGAAAGTCCATTACAAACTGCATCGGGCATCTCTTGCTCCATCCTTTCCAGGAAATATTTTTTAAGTTCCTTTACTTTTTCAGTTTCCTCATCCAAGTGTTCATAAGCCCTTACAAAAGCCTCTTCCAAACCAACAATATTGTGGAAGGGTTCTGTTCCCGCCCTTAAACCTCTTTCCTGTGCACCACCGACAATCAATGGTTTCAATCCAGAATTTTTACGGATAAAGGCAAATCCAATTCCTTTTGGTCCGTGAAATTTGTGGGCAGCAGCTGTCATAAAATCAATGGGAACGGCCTGCACATCCCAAGGATAATGACCTATGGATTGCACCGTATCTGAATGAAAAAGTGCGTCGTTTGCTTTGCAAAGTTCTCCAACAGCAGCTATATCCGTTATATTTCCTATCTCGTTGTTCACATGCATCAAACTGACCAATTTTTTGGAATCGTCCTTTTTGAGTAAGCTTTCGAGATGGTCCATTTTTGGGTTGCCGAACTCATCCAAATCCACATACCAAACATTGATGTTGTATTCCTTTTCAAGTTCCTCAACAGTATGGAGTACCGCATGATGCTCTATTTTGGATGTGATAATGGTTTCAACCCCCAAATCTCTTACAGCACAACGTAAAATCATGTTATCAGCCTCTGTACCGCCCGAAGTAAAAATTATTTCGGATGGATGTGCATTCAAGGTTTTGGCAATTGTTTTTCTTGCTTGTTCCACTGCAGTTTTTGCCGACCTACCAAAACTGTGGGTAGATGATGGGTTACCGTAGTGTTCGGCGAGTGCCTCTTGCATTCGCGCTATTACCTCATCCCTTACCTGCGTTGTCGCAGCATTATCCAGATACACTTTTTGCATGGCTAAGATTACATTTTAACACGTGCAAAAGTACGTGAAATAAAGTTAATTTCAATTAAAGTCCAACCTAGTATTGGGGTATTAAAATGGAATTACGTTAAATTTGGAGCATGAGAAAATTTATCTTTTCAATCGTTGGTTTGGTTTTGCTCTTTTCTTGCAGTGATGGTGATTTAGAGATCGAGACCATTGATTTTGATAGTGTTTCTGCGCAATCTTGTAGTGCCCTTATCCCAACATCCACCAATTTGTTATTTAAAATAAATGATGCCGAAGCCCTTATCTTGGAGCTTCAAAGTGGTGTACTGAACAATGGGGTGGTAGGAGAAACTGTGACTACTGAAAGCTCGGTACCCAACCAATCCCAAGTAATCTACCGAATTTTTTCCGATGGAGTGGACAACGGCTATTTTTGTGATAACATACCTCCGGCCCAACCCACGGTAATCGATGAGGTTGAAGCAGAAGATGGAATGGTGATCATTGAAACTGCTGTTGATCCCAACGATGCCACTGTGTTTGTTCACACCATAAGTTTGAGCGGCATTTCCTTTGTAACGGATAGTGGTGAGCGCATCACCAATTTGACCATAAGCCAATTTGGGGAGGTAACCACCAATGTTCCCAATTAACCGTTCTGATAAATATACACCTCGGTAGCTCCGAGACCGTATTTTTGATAGTCAGCATCGTAAAATTTTACATTATCATATCTATTGAACAGATAATGTAACTCTTCTTTTAAGACGCCCTCTCCCACTCCATGGATAAAAACCACTTTTTGAATCCGTTTTTGGATGGCAAAATCCAATTGTCTTTTAGCGGTTTCCAATTGTACATTGAGCATGTCGTAGTTGCTCATTCCCTTGCTTGATTTTACCAGTTGATGAATATGCAGGTCCACCTCCAATTTGGGAGCGCTGCGCTCCTTAGGTTTAATGGTGGGTGCTTTTCTTCTTTTTGGAATTTCCTTTTCTTTTTTGATTTTGGCCACTTCGTGGTTAGAAACAGAAATATCACCTTCAATTTTAACCAGATCGGCTGTATCGTAATGCATCGGAAAACCATCATCCGTGATCAAGGTCACCTTATCGCCGTCCACTTTTTGTACAATGCCCGAAATTGCTTCGTCCAGCACCTCTGCCCTATCTCCGATGGAAAACTTGCCCATAATTAATTGTTGTGGTAAAAAATGACGTAAAAATTAAACCCGAATACAAAAATAATAGTATTTTTCGGCTACCACAGACTATGATGTACCTAACACCAACCATAAACGCCATCAGCTTAAAGGACTATATGCTGCCTTGTCTCAACAAACAGCTATTAGGGCTCGACTGCCCAGGTTGTGGCATGCAACGCTCTGTTGATTTATTGGTTCATGGTGAGTTTTTGGCTGCATTTCAAATGTATCCGGCCATTTATCCCATTTTGGTTCTTCTCGTATTCTTAATTACGAGCACCTTTTTAAAATTCAAGTATTCCCAGCAAACCAAGATGGTTCTTATGTTCATAACAGCGGGTACCATTATAGTAAGTTATATCCTAAAAATGCATAACCTTTTTAATTAAAAACTTAAATTATGGAACAACAAAAACTTCCAAACGCAACGCTGATCATCGTCTTTGGCATCATTTCTATAATAACTTGTTGCTGCTATGGTGTCATCGGACTTATTTTCGGGGTAATTGGCTTGGTATTGGCCAATAAGGCATTGAAGCTTTACGCGGAAAATCCAGAAATGTACGAAGACGTTAAAAATGTAAAAACAGGTAGGATATTATCCATTATAGGTATTGTTTTAAACGTAATCTATTTGTTATTGTCTATCTGGGCCATCTCCAAATTTGGATGGGACACTTTGCAAGACCCAGAAAGAATGCAAGAAATTCTAGAACAATATCAATAAGACAATATTATGAGCCAACAACCCTTACCCGGGGCAAGCACAGTGTTGACAATGGGGATACTCTCCATTGTCGGCACTTTGATATGCTGTGGCCCTTTTGGCGCTATTTTTAGCATTATCGGTTTGGTGAAAGCCAAGACGGCCACCCAATTGTACGAATCAAGCCCAGAAAGTTATACCGATTACAGCAATGTGAAAACGGGTAAAATATTATCCTACGTAGGATTGGGACTATCCTTGATTTCCCTGGTAATCGTAATCCTTTATTTTGGATTTATTGTAGCGGCAATTACTACAGGTGAGTTGAGTCGCGAATTTTAATTCGCGACTTCACTTATAAATTTAAGGCGGTACAAACGAAGTTCTTCATCCTCGTAGTCGCCTTCAAACTCATCTACGGCAGCTGAAATGGAATCGCTATCCGCTTCCAGAAAGTAGTCATGGATTTCTTCTTGTTGGTCCTCATCCAAAATCTCATCGATCCAGTAACCAATATTCAGCTTGGTCCCACTGAATACAATTTGCTCCATCTCTTTGATCAGTTCGGGCAGTTCCAGTCCTTTGGCAGAAGCAATATCATCCAAAGGTAATTTTCTGTCCACACTTTGTATTACATAAAGCTTTAGACCAGAATTCGCACCTGTGCTTTTTACCACAAGATCATCCGGCCTTGTTATGTCGTTTTCCTCAACATATTTGGAAATAAGGTCCACAAACGGTTTTCCGTATTTTTTTGCTTTACCCTCACCCACACCTTGAATGTTTATCATTTCTTGCATGGTAATTGGGTATTTAAGGGACATATCCTCTAAAGAGGGGTCTTGAAATACCACAAATGGCGGTACTTCCCTTTTTTGAGCCTCTTTTTTACGGAGGTCACGAAGTAATTTCAGTAATTGATCGTCCGCAACTGCTCCCCCTGATTTTTCGGCAGTAACAATGTTACCTGTATCTTCTTTGGAATAAACATGGTCTTTGGTCATCATAAACGACTCTGGGTTATCCAAGTACTTTTTACCCTCTTTGGTCACATGAAGAATACCATATCGCTCAATTTCCTTTTTTAGAAGCCCTGCAACCAATACTTGTCTTGTCAAGGCCATCCAAAATTCCTTGTTCTTATCCTTTCCTATGCCAAAAAAACTTTTTTCGTCGGTTTTATGGGAAGATATCATGGCGTTGGTCTTACCTACCAATACCTTTACAATCTCCTTGGTCTTGAACTTCTCTTTGGTATCCTTGACCACGTTCAAAAGTTTCACCACCTCCTCCTTGGCCTCTTCTTTGGGCTTAGGGTTTCTGGCATTATCGTCCATATCGGCCCCTTCGCCATTAACCTCATCAAAATCTTCGCCGAAATAATGTAGTATGAATTTTCTTCGGGACATGGATGTTTCTGCATAGGCTACAATTTCCTGCAACAGGGCATTTCCAATTTCCTGTTCTGCCACGGGTTTGCCCGACATAAATTTCTCCAGCTTTTCCACATCCTTATAGGCGTAGTAAGCCAAGCAATGCCCTTCTCCCCCGTCCCTACCGGCACGACCGGTTTCTTGGTAATAGCTTTCAATGCTCTTGGGAATATCGTGGTGGATCACAAAACGAACATCGGGTTTATCAATACCCATTCCGAAGGCAATGGTGGCCACAACCACATCCACCTCTTCCATTAAAAACATATCTTGGTACTTGGAGCGGGTCTTTGCATCGAACCCTGCATGATAGGGCACGGCACTTATTCCGTTTACCTGAAGCACTTGCGCCAATTCCTCTACCCTTTTACGACTCAGGCAATAAATGATTCCCGATTTTCCTTGATTTTGCTTTACAAAACGGATAATATCAGCATCAACATCTTTTGTTTTGGGACGAACCTCATAAAATAAGTTAGGGCGGTTAAACGATGCCTTGAAAACTTTGGCATCTGTCATACCCAAGTTTTTAATGATGTCTTCCTGCACTTTTGGCGTAGCGGTTGCCGTAAGCCCTATGATCGGAATATTATCGCCCAATCGATTGATAATCGCACGAAGGTTTCGGTATTCGGGTCTAAAATCGTGTCCCCATTCCGATATACAGTGGGCTTCATCCACTGCAACAAAGGAAAGTTTAACGTTTTTCAAAAAGTCAACATTCTCTTCCTTTGTCAAGGATTCCGGTGCTACATAAAGTAATTTGGTCACTCCGTTAACAATATCCTCTTTTACCTGCTTCACCTCGGTTTTGGTCAAAGAAGAGTTCAGAACGTGTGCAATACCGTGCTGCTCTGATATTCCCCGTATAGCGTCAACTTGGTTTTTCATCAAGGCGATCAACGGGGAAACAACAATGGCGGTTCCCTCTTTCATAAGAGCCGGTAATTGATAGCATAGCGATTTCCCTCCACCTGTGGGCATAATCACGAAAGTATCGTTGTCGTTCAGAATGTTCTGGATTACATCTTCCTGCAATCCTTTAAACTTTGAAAAACCAAAATATTTTTTGAGCGAGGAATGCAAATCAGTGTTCATTAGGCTCATTTCCGCATTTTCAATTTATTACAAGCAACCTAAAAGGCAGTTGAAGCTTTCATTTTAAACCAATCGATTACAGAAGGATCTATTCTCACTTCCATAATAGTCTGTAAAAGATAGTTTGATTAGTTTTGTAATCTTAAATATAAGACATTCTTTTAGGAATACAATCAGTTAATCGGTTAATTACTTTGAGCGACACCAAGTCAATTTTATCCATAGCAAAGCGGACCCTTGAAATCGAGAGCAAGGCCATAGCTAATTTAATTGGTCTTCTGGACGACCAATTTGCGCAAGCTGTCCAGTATATTTTAGAATCGGACGGAAGGGTGATTGTTTCGGGCGTTGGGAAAAGCGCGATAATCGCCTCAAAAATTGTGGCCACATTAAACTCCACAGGAACCCCGGCCATATTTATGCACGCTGCCGATGCCATTCACGGAGATTTGGGCACCATCCAACAAAACGATGTGGTCATCTGTTTATCCAAAAGCGGAAATACACCGGAAATCAAAGCATTGCTGCCATTGATTAAAATCGCGAACCATAAACTTATCGGTATTACGGGCAATATGGATTCTGTATTGGCCAAACAGGCAGATTTTGTACTCAACACCTATGTGGAAAAAGAGGCGTGCCCGAACAATCTGGCTCCTACGACCAGTACATCGGCCCAAATGGCCATGGGAGATGCACTCGCTATATGCTTATTGGAACTGAAAGGGTTCAGTAGTTCCGATTTTGCCAAATATCACCCTGGTGGAGCATTGGGAAAGAAGCTATATTTGCGCGTTGCGGATATTGTGGTAAACAATCAAAAACCACAAGTCGATATCAATACCAAGGTAAAAGATGTTATTGTTGAAATATCTGAAAAAATGCTAGGTGTTACCGCTGTATTGGATCAAGGTAAATTGGTTGGTATTGTTACCGATGGAGATGTAAGAAGAATGCTGAGCAAATACGATAATATAAGTGGACTAACCGCTAGGGACATTATGACCTCCAACCCCAAAACAATTGATGTGGACACTTTGGCGATCAAGGCCCTAAAATTGTTACAGGAGAAAAGCATATCCCAATTACTGGCTTTTGACGGTGATGAATATGCAGGCGTGGTCCACATCCATAACCTTATAAACGAGGGAATCCTATAATGGCTAAAAAAGAGAGAAAAAATCCGGATGAAATGTCCTTTTTGGACCATTTGGAAGAGTTACGTTGGCATTTGGTGCGCTCCACTTTGGCAGTGGTGATCATTGCATGTCTGGCCTTTGTATTCAGGGGCTTTATTTTTGATACGATATTGTTCGGTCCCAAGAACATGGATTTCCCGACCTATCAGTTTTTCTGTAACATTGGAAAGTTCTTCGGGGTAGATTCAGAATTCTGTGGCGACACCATTCCGTTTACCATACAGAGTAGATTGATGGCCGGGCAGTTTTCCGCACATATCTGGACTTCCATATGGGCGGGTGTCATACTTGGGTTCCCCTACATTCTTTGGGAACTTTGGAAATTCATCAGTCCCGGACTTTACGAAAACGAAAGAAAGCATTCCAGGGGATTCATTATTACAGCTTCAGGGCTGTTCTTCCTTGGGGTACTCTTTGGATATTACATAGTAGCCCCCTTGTCGATCAACTTTTTGGGGTCGTACCAGGTAAGTAAGGAAGTATTGAACGAAATAGACCTCGGGTCCTATATCGGAACCGTTAGGGCTTCTGTAATCGCTTGTGGAATCATGTTTGAATTGCCCATCGTTATTTTCTTTTTGACGAAAGTCGGACTGGTAACCCCTGAAATCCTAAAGAAATACAGGAAGATAGCCTTGGTAATCATTCTGATACTCTCCGCAATCATTACACCTCCGGATATCACAAGTCAAATTATCGTGTGTATACCCGTACTTGTTTTATATCAGGTAAGTATTTTTATTTCGAGAATGGTAGTCAAAAAAGAAGAAAGAAAAGAGAAAGCAAGAAAAAATGCCAAATAAAGTAGAAGAGTTCAATGCCTATCGTGCCAAGATGAACGATAAGCTGCTTGCCGAGAACAACAAGCTGATCAAACGTATATTCAATCTCGATACCAATGCCTTTATGGAGGGGGCTTTGGATGTTAAGACCAAGGAACTCTTGGGACTGGTAGCATCTGCGGTGTTACGTTGCGACGATTGTGTAAAGTACCACTTGGAAAGCTCCAGAGAAGCGGGTGCCAACAAAGAAGAAGTGATGGAGACCCTTGGCATAGCCACTTTGGTGGGCGGAACCATTGTGATTCCCCACTTACGTCGCGCCTACGAATATTGGGAAGATTTGGAAGAAAGCGAAGCTTAAAAAAATCCAAAAGACCATACGGTAGACAAAGAATATGTTTAGTTTTGGCAAATTCCTATGAAGCTACGCGCAGAAAATATAATGAAGGCCTACCGAGGCCGTAAGGTTGTTAAGGGTATTTCCCTTGAAGTGAATCAAGGTGAGATTGTTGGACTGTTAGGCCCCAATGGAGCCGGAAAGACCACATCATTCTATATGATCGTTGGTTTGATAAAGCCCAATGGCGGCAACATTTATTTGGATGGCACCAACATAACCAGCTTCCCTATGTATAAAAGGGCACAGCACGGTATCGGTTATTTGGCCCAAGAAGCTTCCGTATTCCGAAAATTGAGCATCGAGAAAAACATCTTGAGCGTCCTGCAGCTTACCAATTTGAGCAAAAAGGAGCAGCACATGAAGATGGAGTCCCTTATAGATGAGTTCGGTTTGGGACATATCCGTAAAAACCGTGGTGATCTGTTGTCGGGTGGTGAACGTAGACGTACCGAGATTGCTCGAGCTCTGGCAACCGACCCCAAATTTATTCTGCTGGATGAACCCTTTGCAGGAGTTGATCCCGTGGCGGTAGAGGACATTCAACGTATTGTTGCCCAGTTGAAGAACAAAAATATCGGTATTCTGATTACAGATCATAACGTACAGGAAACCTTGGCCATTACAGAGCGTTCTTACCTTATGTTCGAAGGTGGTATTCTAAAAGCTGGGATACCCGAGGAACTTGCCGTGGATGAAATGGTGAGAAAAGTCTATTTGGGGCAGAACTTTGAGCTACGTAAAAAGAAGCTTGATTTTTAACACTCCCTTACTTCCTATTTTTCTTTTTCAATTCAACTTGAATAGATGGCGAAAGTCGCTTTAAGTGTTCGATAAACTTCATTTTGTCTTTTGGAGAGATAACGGTACTGCTGTATTTTCCATAATACACTTCCAAACGATCTAAGGAAGCTGCAGGGGAACTCAATGGATTGTTCGACTCTACTATCCTTGTAATATCTTTAATCCGAATGCTTTTTTTAATGAAGAAAAACATTGTGACGGTTAAAACTTCAGCGGTAACTTCATAAGAAACGGAGAAAAACAGTGCCATAAAGGCAAACATGATTGCAAACTGAACAATCACACCTACCAAACTACTTTTTCCAAAACTGATCACAATGCCTATACCAAAAATCAGAAGAACAGGAATAAGCAGTTCCAATCCCACCTTGGATGGATAAACAACACTATTGGAAGTGCCATTCTGCCGAAAGTTATGTGGCTTTTCCTCCTCCATCGATCAAAGACATTAGAATGTAAGCAACGACAATCACAGGTATGGCCAAAAAGCGTAGGGTCAACAACAATATAAGACTTCCAATGATGAATAAATAGCGAATTCCGTTATCCTTAAAACTCCAGTTTTTAAACTTCAAAGCAAACAATTGTATAGGAGAGTTCAATAAATACGAACTTAAAATCGTAAGAATCACCAAAAACCATGGATTTAAGATAATGTTGCTCAGCACTTCGTTGTTATGGTACAGAAGAATCATTGGCAACGACAAGATCAAAAGTGCGTTCGCTGGTGTCGGCAATCCCACAAAAGATGACACTTGATCTTCATCCACGTTAAACTTGGCCAATCGGTAGGCTGAGGCCAAGGTTATGGCAAAACCAACGAAAGGCAACAATGTAAACTCGGTATCATGCCCAATAAAACCCAAGTTCCACCCTCCTCTTTCTGCCATGCTCAGTAATTGAAACATGACCACGCCTGGCACCAATCCGCTGGTGATCACATCGGCCAGCGAATCCAATTGTATTCCTATTTCACTCTGTACGTTCAACGCACGTGCGGCAAGACCATCAAAAAAATCAAAGAAAATTCCAATGAACACAAAAAGTGCAGCCCACTCCAAATGATTGAGCACTGCAAATACCGTGGCAATACAACCGCTTAACACGTTGAGCAAGGTTAAAAAATTGGGAATATAGGACTTCATAGAATTAGGTTTCTGTAAAAATAACGGAAAAATTAAACTGTGGGCAAGGGATGGTGTACCGAGCCGTTTTTATTCTGATATTTGTCCTGATAAAATTCAGAATGAGACAAAAGTTCCATCTATTATTTTTTTGCTTCATCATCGGGAACTCTCTTTTTTCCCAAACCCCACAGCTCACAGAAAATTCAAAAGTAAGCTTGCTTACTTGCGCTACGGGCGATGAACTTTATTCTGCTTTTGGGCATACCGCTTTCCGTGTCCAAGATCCTGCTTTGGGAATCGACGTGGTGTACAACTACGGTACATTTGATTTTAATCAACCTAACTTTTATTTGAACTTCACCAAGGGCAAAATGATCTATTCCCTTTCCCGGAGAAGTTTTGAAGCATTCCTTTACGAGTACGAATTGGAAAAAAGATGGGTAAAAGAGCAAATATTGGACTTGAACCTACAGCAGCGCAATCAGCTCTTGGCTTTTTTTGAGGAAAACTATCTACCGGAAAACAGGGATTATCTTTATGACCCTTTACTGAACAACTGTTCCAGCATTACGGGGGATATTTTAAAAGAACAATTTGGCGATGCTATTGTTTTTGATGGCTCGCATCTTGAGAAACAATATACATTCCGCCAACTAGTTCGTCAGTTTATGGGGGTAAATACCTGGTCCATGTTTGGAATCGACTTGGCTTTTGGTTCACCTGTGGATAGAAAGGCCTCCGTGCAGGAACATATGTTTTTGCCCTATTATACCATGGAGCAATTGCGAAACACTACCTTAAATGGAAAGCCTTTGGTAAAAAGGGAAAGAACTATTTTGAACTACAGCGAGCATTCCCAAAAAGGCTTTTTTCTATTATCCCCTTTGTTTTGGTTTTTAATGCTCTTGGCTTTTACAGCTATTGCCACATATTTTGACTACAAACACAAAGCGCGTAGTCGCTGGTTGGATTTTTCACTGTTGTTCATAACAGGATTGGCAGGAACCTTTTTATTTCTACTTTGGGTAGCGGCCGACCATACTTCCACCCCATATAATTTCAATATTTTATGGGCATTTCCAGTAAATACAATCGTTGCTTTTACTTTAGTGTTCCAGGATAAAGTGCCTCAATGGGCTCCAAAATATTTATGGTCAGCTCTAGGTCTAATGGTCATCATGCTTTTACTTTGGATAATTAAGGTCCAGATTTTTTCCCCTGTGCTTATTCCGTTACTTTTGACCTTGGCCATTCGATACCTGTACATCATTAAGTATTCCAAGTTATAGACTGGCACACAAACAACACCCATGAACTTATTAACGGTCGAAAACATATCAAAATCGTATGGGGAGCTAGTGCTCTTCTCGGATATTTCATTTGGAATCAATAAAGACCAAAAGATAGCCCTTATTGCCAAAAATGGCAGTGGTAAAACCTCCATCCTCAATATTATGTCGGGGAAGGACACTTCCGAAACAGGCCAAGTGACCACACGCAAGGGAATCAAAATTTCGTTTTTGGAACAGGAACCCGAGTTGAACCCAAATTTGACCATCGAGGAGACCATTTTCACTACGGACAATGAAATCCTAAAAGTAATTTCCAACTACGAAAAGGCGGTAGAGAATCCGGAGAATACAGAGCAATACCAAAAAGCTTTTGAGGCCATGGAGCGTCTCAACGCTTGGGATTTTGAAACGCAGTACAAACAAATACTTTTTCAATTACAGCTCTCCAAGCTCGATGCAAAAGTGAGTACACTCTCGGGTGGACAGAAGAAGCGTTTAGCCTTGGCCAATGCGTTGCTCAACAAACCTGACCTATTGATATTGGATGAGCCGACCAACCACTTGGACCTGGAGATGATCGAGTGGCTGGAAGCTTACTTTGCCAAAGAAAGCATAACCCTGTTTATGGTAACGCACGACCGCTATTTTTTGGATAGGGTGTGCAACGAGATATTGGAGCTGGACAACAACCAGCTTTACACATATAAGGGCAATTATTCCTATTATCTGAACGAAAAGGAGGCGCGATTGGAGCGTGAGGCGGTAGAGCAGCAAAAAACCAAAATGTTGTACAAAAAGGAGTTGGATTGGATGCGCAGACAACCCAAGGCACGCACTACAAAATCCAAATCGCGCATCGATGACTTTGCCGAGATAAAAAAACGTGCCCACCAAAGGCGCCAAGAACACGAGGTGCAGTTGGAACTGAACATGGAACGCTTGGGCAGTAAGATTTTGGAGCTTCACAACATTTCAAAATCCTACGGGGACAAAACCATTTTGGACAAGTTCGACTACAATTTCACCAAAGGTGAACGTGTGGGCATCATCGGAAAAAACGGAACGGGGAAATCTACTTTTTTGAACATTATCACTGAACAAGAAGATGTGGAAGGAGGAAAAGTAGTGGTCGGTGACACGGTGAAATTTGGCTACTATACCCAAAAGGGAATCCCCAATAAAGAAGGCCAAAAAGTTATCGATGTGATTCGCGAGTTCGGAGATTACATACCCTTAAAAAAAGGTAGACAGATCTCTGCCCAACAACTATTGGAGCGTTTTCTTTTTGACCGTAAAAAACAATATGATTTTGTTGAAAAATTGAGCGGCGGGGAACGCAAACGATTGTATTTGTGCACCGTACTCATTCAAAATCCCAATTTCCTGATTCTGGATGAGCCTACAAACGATTTGGACATTGTTACACTTAATGTACTGGAAAGCTTTTTACTGGATTTCCCTGGCTGCTTGATTGTGGTTTCCCACGACCGTTATTTTATGGATAAAATTGTAGATCATTTATTTGTCTTTCGAGGGGATGGGGTTATAGAGGATTTCCCTGGCAACTACTCCGATTATCGAAGCTACGAGACCAGCAAAGTAATCGAAGAACGCGAAAACAAGACTACTTCTTCAGAAAAAACAGAAAACAATTGGAGAGATACCAGCGGCGGCAAACTTTCCTATTCGGAGCAAAAGGAATACAAACAACTGGAAAAGGACATTCAAAAACTGGAAGAGAAAAAAAAGATGCTCCAGAACAAGTTCACAGATCCCGATCTGGATGGTGATGAAATCGCCAGCTTATCCATTGAACTCAAGGAAGTGACCGACTCCATTGAAGAAAAAACAGAACGTTGGTTCGAGCTTTCTTCCATTTTAGAAGGATAGCGCATGTGGTTCCGATTCATTTCATATCTAAAATTCTTATTTAAATCCACCAACGAGCATGGGGTGCACTCCCCTTTTGTGTTCCAATATGTGACACAATGCCTCTATTCCAAAAAAAAGCTTCACAAGAACAAAAGCATAAATGTATTACTAAGGACCATCGGCTATTTCGGTTTTGAAAAGGTCTGCATCAAAAACAGTGGAGCGGTAAAGGATTTGGTGAGGCAGACTTTTCCCAATGTGCAATTTGATGAAAACTGCTTTGATCTACTTTTTGTTGATGAAATCAACGTTCCTTCCTTTCAAAAAATACATTCCGAAGGAAAACTACATAACAACAGTCTTATTTTGATCGACTCCATTTATGGCAACAAGGAAATTTTGCAACAGTGGAACCTTTTGGTCGCCTTACCGGAAATAACGGTAAGCATTGATATGTACCATTGTGGTCTTATTTCCATCCGAAGGGAACAGGTAAAGGAGCATTTCACGATTCGAATTTAAAACGGTAATTTTAGGGTATGGAAAATATTGCCACAGATAACACCATTTGGTACGCACTTGCCGTGTTGGGACTTATTTATCTGATTATTTTGTTCAGAAACAAAAAATCGACAAAACGCAGAAAGTCTCGCAAGTTTATGGAGGGAAAACGCCAACACGATAAAAACAATGAGCAATGAAAAATGAGCAATGGACAAAAATCATTTGACATTTTAAAATTGGAAATAAAACTGCTATGTCATTCCAAAGACTATTGCCGATAATTGTTAATTGATTATTGAACATTGATAACGGACACCATGAAGATATACACTAAAACCGGGGACAAGGGAACCACATCGTTATTTACGGGCACCCGCGTTCCCAAACACCACGCCCGTATTGAAAGTTACGGGACCATAGATGAACTCAATTCCCATCTAGGACTTTTACGAGATCAGGAAATAAACGCCCATTCCAAAAAAACCTTGACCTTGATCCAAGAAAAGCTTTTTACCGTTGGTTCCATATTGGCAACGGAGCCCAATAAGGACAACAGACTTAAAATTCCCCGCATCAGTGCGGTGGACATTGAATTTCTGGAGCAGGAAATGGACAAGATGAACGAGGAACTTCCGGAAATGACACATTTTATACTGCCTGGGGGGCACACTACGGTGTCATACTGTCATATCGCCAGAACAGTTTGCCGTCGGGGCGAACGTATGATTTCCTATTTACATGAAAATGAGCCAGTACCCGAGAACGTACTTTCGTACATTAACCGGCTCTCCGACTATTTGTTCGTTTTGGCCCGTAAATTGTCAAAAGACCTAAATGCTGAGGAGATAAAGTGGATTCCAGAGAAATTAGACTGAAAAAATCGCTTTTTTAACCCAATTGTTTTGCCAACAATAAAATAATTTTTAAATAATACAGTTTTTACTTGGCAAATTGAGTTTAAAAATTATTTTTGCAAAAAATTATAAATCAAACCGTTACTATGTACTGGACTTTAGAACTAGCTTCATATTTAAGTGATGCGCCTTGGCCAGCAACCAAAGACGAACTGATAGATTACGCCATTCGAACAGGAGCGCCGTTGGAAGTTGTAGAAAATTTACAATCGATGGAGGAAGAAGGAGGCGAGATATACGAGTCAATTGAAGAAATCTGGCCCGATTATCCCACCGAAGAGGACTATCTCTGGAACGAGGATGAATATTAGATTCGAAAAACACAAACCACGTTAAAAAGTCTCATTTGAGGCTTTTTTTTATGTAATTTTGGCAGCCTAGCGAAAGAATTCCATCGTAATCCCATCAATGGAACAGCTTTTGACAATCATAAGAAAAAATATTTCATGAGTTTTATTAATTCCGTACTTAAGGTATTCGTAGGAGATAAATCGGAGAAGGATGTAAAGTCCCTGCAACCTTTAGTGAAAGAGATAAAATCCTTTGAGCAAGAGCTCGAAGGATTGTCACATGACGAACTGAGACAAAAAACCACCGCTTTCCAGACCAAAATAGCCGAAGATTGCAAAGAGGTCAACGATAAAATAGCCGAACTACAGGCAGAGGTCGAAAATTCCAACGATATTGACCGCAACGAGGAAATCTACTCAGAAATCGACAAGCTCAACGAAGAAGCATACAAAATTTCAGAGAAAACATTAAACGATATACTGCCGGAGGCCTTTGCTGTGGTGAAGGAAACTGCCAAGCGATTTGCCGCTAACGAAACCCTTACTGTTACAGCAAGCGAATTCGACAGAGTACTTTCGGGTGATAAGGATTACGTATCATTGGAAGGTGACAAAGCGGTTTGGCAAAACTCATGGGATGCCGCAGGAAAAGAAGTCACCTGGGACATGGTACACTACGATGTGCAGCTCATCGGTGGAATAGCCCTACACCAAGGTAAAATCGCCGAGATGCAAACGGGTGAGGGTAAAACATTGGTGGCCACGCTCCCGCTCTACCTCAACGCATTGGTGGGCAAAGGAGCGCACTTGGTAACGGTAAACGACTATTTGGCGAAAAGGGATAGCGCATGGATGGCCCCGATATTCGAATTCCACGGGCTTTCTGTAGATTGTATTGACAAGCACAGACCCAACTCCGATGGGAGAAGAGCCGCCTACAATGCAGATATTACCTATGGAACCAACAACGAATTCGGGTTTGATTACCTGCGTGACAACATGGCGCACACTCCGGATGATTTGGTACAGCGGCCACACCACTACGCAATTGTGGATGAGGTGGATTCCGTATTGATCGATGATGCCCGTACCCCCCTGATCATTTCAGGGCCGGTACCTGAAGGAGACCGTCATGAATTCAACGAACTCAAACCACAGGTTTCCAACATTGTTCAAAAACAACGTCAGCATTTGACAGGTGTTTTGGCCGAGGCCAAAAAGCTTATCAAAGAAGGAAATACCAAAGAAGGTGGTTTCCTTTTGCTACGTGTACATCGCGGTCTTCCAAAAAACAAGGCACTCATCAAGTTTTTGAGTGAAGAGGGCGTTAAGCAATTGCTCCAGAAAACTGAAAACTTCTACATGCAGGACAACAATAGGGAAATGCCCAAAGTGGACGAGGACCTATTGTTCGTTATCGATGAAAAAAACAATCAAATAGAACTTACCGATAAGGGAGTGGAATATATCTCCACAGACCAGGACAAAGAATTTTTTGTGATGCCCGATATCGGAAGTGAGATTGCAAAAATCGAAAGTCAAGACCTTGAAATAGAAAAGGAAGCTGAGCTCAAAGAAGAGCTCTTTAAGGATTTTGCCGTAAAAAGCGAGCGTATCCATACCATGACCCAGTTGTTGAAAGCATATACCCTCTTTGAAAAAGATGTGGAATATGTGGTAATGAACAACAAGGTAATGATCGTGGACGAGCAAACCGGCCGTATTATGGACGGTCGTAGGTACTCGGACGGACTCCACCAAGCCATTGAGGCCAAGGAGAACGTAAAAATCGAGGCAATGACCCAGACTTTTGCGACCATTACACTCCAGAATTACTTTAGAATGTACAATAAGCTGTCCGGTATGACAGGTACCGCAGTTACGGAAGCAGGGGAGTTCTGGGAAATCTATGAATTGGATGTCATGGAAATTCCAACCAATAGACCCATTGCCCGTGACGACAGACAAGATTTGATCTACAAGACCAAAAGGGAAAAATATAATGCCATCATCGACGAGGTTACCAAGCTTTCGCAAGCAGGAAGACCTGTGTTGATCGGTACCACTTCCGTTGAGATTTCCGAGTTACTGTCCAAACTATTGAGTGTCCGCAAGGTTCCTCATAATGTATTGAACGCAAAACTCCACAAAAAAGAAGCGGATATCGTAGCCGAAGCAGGTAAAGGTGGCGTAGTGACCATTGCAACCAACATGGCAGGTAGGGGTACCGACATTAAACTGTCCCCAGAAGTAAAAGAAGCAGGAGGTCTGGCCATTATTGGTACAGAGCGCCACGATTCCAGACGTGTGGACAGACAGTTGAGAGGTCGTTCCGGACGTCAGGGAGATCCTGGTAGTTCTCAGTTCTACGTTTCCTTGGAAGATAACCTGATGCGTTTGTTCGGATCTGACCGTGTGGCCAAAATGATGGACCGCATGGGCTTGGAAGATGGTGAAGTGATCCAACACTCCATGATGACCAAATCCATTGAGCGTGCCCAGAAAAAAGTAGAGGAAAACAACTTTGGTATCCGTAAGCGTTTGTTGGAATACGATGACGTAATGAACGCCCAGCGTGAAGTAATCTACAAGAGAAGAAGACACGCATTGGAAGGTGAACGCTTAAAAGTGGACATCGCCAATATGATCTACGATACTTGTGAAGCTATCGCCGAGACCAACAAAATGGCAGATGATTACAAGAACTTTGAGTTCGAGCTCATCAAATATTTCTCCATTACTTCACCGATCAGTGAAGAGGATTTCAAGAAAATGAGCTTCCAACAAATCGCCAACAAAATCAACGATGAAGCCTACGACTTCTACAAACAAAAAATGGAACGTAGCGCCACCGTTGCCTTTCAGGTCATCAAAAAGGTTTATGAGGATCAGTCCAACAAATTCGAACGCATTGTAGTTCCCTTTACGGACGGTATCAAGTCCTTAAATGTTGTGACCAACTTGGAGAAGGCCTATAATACCAATGGAAAGCAGTTGATCACTGATTTTGAGAAAAACATTACGCTGGCCATCATCGATGATTCCTGGAAAACCCACTTGCGTAAAATGGACGAGTTGAAACAGTCCGTGCAATTGGCCGTCCACGAACAAAAAGATCCATTATTGATCTATAAGTTCGAGGCTTTTGAGCTTTTCAAGGAGATGATGGATAAGGTAAACCGAGAAGTGATATCCTTCCTTTTCAAAGGAGAATTGCCCACCGAAAATACCGCTCAAATCCAAGAAGCCAGAAACGTTCGCAGACCAAAGGAAAATATCCAGACCTCAAAAGAGGAGATTCCGAACAGCGACGAATTGGCCGCTCAGAACAGAGCAGCTGGTCAAACACAAGGACAACGTCCACAAGTAACCGAAACTATTGTTCGCGAAAAGCCAAAAATTGGCAGAAACGAAAGGGTGACCATCAAAAATGTGATGTCCGGCGAAAGTAAAACCGTAAAGTACAAGCAGGCGGAGCCCTTGATAGATAAAGGAGAGTGGGTTTTAGTGAATGACTAAAACCAACATAAACAAAACTTATAAAGTGGCAGTTATTAAAGCTGCCACTTTTTTTATATCAAAAACATAGTTAGATTTACACTATTAAACACCCCATGCAAACTTTCTTGCCACACCCAAATCAACCCAAGGTAGCAAGAAAGTTAACAATCAGCGCAGTATATGAATATTCCTGTTAAGGATAAATATCGGTTACAAGACAAGATTGATTTGATACTGAAGGTTAATTACAATTCATCCTTCTTTGCTGCCATTTTTGGATTGGTATGTTTTTTCTTTTTGGATATAAAAGGAGTAATCACCTATACCTTTATAGGATATGCCATCCTAAACCTATTGAATACATTGCTTTATCAAAAGCACCATAAGTTAACGCTCACCTATAATTTAACCTCCATCCTATCCATGATAGGTGCCATAATTATAACCATTTACAGTGGTGGCATAGAAAGTCCCTTTATTTTTGTTTTGGCCATAATTGTTTTTGCAGGATATGTAACGACCAAGGTTTTTGGTCAATTATACCTTATTATAAATTTGGCGATTCTGACGCTTCTCTTCCTTTATGACACTGGTGATTTCAGCATCTCCGAGAATACGGTACCATTGGAGTCCAGAAATTGGTTTGCCTATTTGAGTGTAGTTTTCGCAGTGTATCTTCTTGGAGGTGTTTTTGGTAAGAATCTTCTAAGGGCACACCATAGACTATACAAATCCCGCAACGAGATACAGGAGCGCATTGAAGAGAAAGAAACACTTTTAAAAGAAGTTCACCACCGGGTAAAAAATAATCTCCAGACTGTTTCCAGTCTTCTAAGTTTGCAGTCCAGAGCTATTGACGACAGCAAAATCAGCAATATCATAAAAAGCAGCCAAAACCGTGTTGTTTCAATGGCAATGGTACACGAAATGTTGTATAAACGGGATGATTACCTTTCAAAAATAGAACTGGAGCCCTACGTAAAAGAGCTTTGTGATTATTTGGTACGTTCTGTAAAAGGAAGCAATCGAAATGTTAAGGTGAATTTGGACATAGCCGACTACAAACTAAGTATCGACACCGTAATCCCTTTGGGCCTGATTATAAATGAAACCATCACCAATGCCTTAAAATACGGTATTACCGAGGGTAGCGATGGAGAAGTACATATCTCGGTAGAAAAATTGGATGGCAACCGTTACAAAATGTATTTAGGTGACAATGGCGTTGGTTATTCAGAGGAAATAAACCCAAAGACCTCCAATTCCTTGGGATTAAAACTTATCTATAACCTAGCTCGCCAACTTAGGGGATCTATTAGTCGAGACTATTCAAAGAAAGGTACCCACTACTGTATCGAGTTCGAAGAGGTCATCGAAGAATTCAACTCTGTGGATTCATAGATAAAAAAAGGCCGGCGTAAAACCGACCTGTCCTAATATATTCCAATATAAACTTAAACTTCAATACTTTTTCTTTCTCGAAAGGAAAAGGCAATACTTGCCAAAACAAAGGAAACACTAAGAAACAACACGGAGGGTACTAAAATATCCACTATCATAATTATGCCAATTTAGCTCTGTCCTTTTTAGTCTTAAAAGAAAGCTCCTTTTTAATACGGGAGTTTTTAAACTTGTACAACCTTACCATTCTTGTATCCTGTTTGATGGTTTCGTTGATTTCAATATTCAACTCAACACCTTCAGAAATGGCATCGACTTTAATTTCTTTGGAAATATCCTGGGCAGAAGCCATTGTTCCGAAAAAAGTTAGAGCGATGATGGTAAAAATTGTCTTCATGTCTTTGATTTGTTTTACGATGTAAAATTACTTTCGCGAACAAGCTCAACTCGATTTCCATCGCTCAATGACCCCTTTCTTTCGGTGAATAATTTTTTTTCGGGTGAAGTGTTTTTTATCCTCGACGAACGTTTTTGACCCTAAAAACAACATACCGAACGCATGTGCATTTCATCGATTATTCATCATTTTGAAGCTTTGTAACTGCTTGAGGACCAATTCTTTAATTGTAGGAAAAGGATTATAATTTTGTAAGTTTATGTAGGAAAAAACAACTAAAAATGACAAATATCAATTATAACCTTCAGCGGTATTTTGAAATCTAAATTGGATGATTAACATTTTTTAACGGCCACCCGAGTAATTGTTGTTATCTTATTACTACTAAACAAGAAACTAAAATGAAAATCGTGAGAACTCCATTTTTAATTCTACTCTTATTGGCATCGGTAAGTTGCCAACCCAAAAACAAGTCCAACAAGCAAGAAGTGGCACAAAAGGAAGAATCCAACGCCTATATGGCAACTAAATTGACCGCAGAGGAACTACAGGAATATGAGACCGCATATTTTGCCAGTGGATGCTTCTGGTGCGTGGAAGCTATTTTTGAAAGCGTTAAGGGCGTTAAAGAGGTTTATTCCGGTTATTCCGGTGGTTCGGAAAAAAATCCGACCTACGAAGAGGTTTCTTATGGCAGAACGCATCATGCAGAAGCTGTGGAAGTTTATTACGACCCCGATGTTATATCCTTTAGACAATTGGTGCAAGTGTTCTTTGGTTCGCACGACCCAACAACACTAAACCGACAGGGACCCGATCGTGGTGCCCAATACCGATCTATCTCCTTTTATAAAAATGAGGAGGAGAAGAAGATTATACAAGATTATATTAGCTTACTTGAGTCTGAGAATGCCTATGGCGACCGCGCTATAGTAACGGAGGTGACCCCTTTCGAAAAATTTTATATGGCGGAAGAATACCATCAGGACTACGAAAAGCGAAATCCCAATAACAGTTATATCAGAAATGTTTCGATTCCGAGACTAAATCGTTTCAAGGAAAACTTTAAATCCTACCTTAAGGAAGATGCTCACTGATAAATGACTTGGTAGGTTTCGGTCGTTGAAGAGTTATATTGACCAATAGGTTCGAGGTGGTTCCTTGGGACTGGTGCAACAAGACTAGTTCTTTAGAACCACCTCACTGAACTTGGAGTTGATCTTAATGGTTTTACCATCATTCTTACTAATGTTATAACCAGTGTGCAAATTGGCTCCTTGCTTTTTGGTGGATGTCAACTTCAATGTTTTTGGGTATGTAAATCCCGAAGTTGTTTCGTTCACCGAGATAACATAAGGTGTTTCCGGAAGTTTACAATCCAACTCCCCATTTTCCATGGATATGTCAATGGTATTAAATCCATTGGCCACCTCATCAATACTCAATGCCCCGAAATTATTGGTCACCAATGCTTTGCTGTCCAATCTACCAATAACCACATTGGATGATATCGAATTCAGTTTTAGTTCCTTGACCTCTTTTAAATTGACCTTTTCGGAATAATCCGCGCTAAGGCTGCCATAGTTCCAATTTTGCACCACGACCGGGGAGTACGATACTCGAATATCGGTATTGGCGCCATCAATGGTTGAGGCAAGCAAGCTTGCGTAGGACAAGCTTGCGTTGATGTTTTTGGCATTTTCCGCCAATTTTACCTCACCGTGGCGTACATTCATGTTTACCTTAATGTACTTCGGCATTTTGATGATGATTCGTTTTTTGACCTTATACTCTTTATGTTTCCCGTCAGTTGAAAAATAGAACACATTTGGACTTCCATGAATGGTCCTTGCCTCTTCACGGAGCTGCTTTCTAAGTTCCGCTTGCTCTTCCCTGATCTCTACTTGTTGAGCGCGGATCTCTTCTCGCTGTTCTTTAATTCGCTCCTGCATTTCTTCACGGACTTTTTCGCGCTCTTCACGGAGTTTTTCCCGTTCTCCCCTCAGCTCTTCACGTCGCGCCTCACGCTCCTCTGCCATTTTTTCCATCTCTTCGCCCCATTTCTCAAAACGCTCCTTGTATTCTTCATCAAACGTCTTATCGAACTTCTTCTTCCATTCCTTCATGTATTTGTCACCATCCTTTTTATAAGCGTCGTAATCAAACTCAATTGGGGGTAATGGTGGCATGGGCGGCATTGAAGACATTACCGCGATTTCTGGAATCACAATTTCAGAGATTTCAGGGATTTCAACATTGGCAATAATCTCGGCGACCGAAGGCATTTCGGGAATATCGATATTCACCGTTCTAAAATCGTAGGCATAATTGGGACCCGCACCTTCTGTGCTTATCTCTATTTCTTTGCTGTTCCCCATTATTTTGACCAAATCCCGCTCAAAATAAGAATCTGCCTCCTCCTGGTCTACTCCTTCCAGCTCAATTACCGCCGTAATCTCTACCTGATCTTTGTTCCAAGTATCGAACTCAATATCGGCATAACTGGTATTAATGTTGAGTTCAGTGTCCTTATTGACATTGAAAGTCTCCTTGTAGGTTTTGGACTTCTCCTGCGCTTGGCCGGTAAATCCAACCAAGGCAAGAAGCAATCCGCTAAACAATATTTGATGATTCCTGTTCATTTTTTGATGATTTTAATTGATTCAACTTTGATTTTAACTTTTGCAACAACTGCAACCGTAGCTGTAGGTTATTGATCAAGGCACCTATGGTTTGATCATTGGGGCCCAATTCGTTCAACTCTTGGTTCAGTCTTTGGTATTCCTTGTTCAGTTCCGCCAACCGGTCCATATAGCTATCCACAAGATCCTTGTTTCCCGGATCATCGGCCAATTCGGACAGCTGGAGATTAATGTTGGTGGTATAATAGGTTTCTATCTTTTTTAAGTCCGGAGATAAATCCCCCAAGGAAATACCCTGGGCTTCTTTACTTGGATTATCCCGATCTACAACCATTATTTTTTCATCTGGGTCAACTGTTCCTCCATTACTGTTAAAATAATAGAAGGACAACCCCACAGCTACAACAACTGAAGCTGCAATCTGCATCCACAACGAAATCACCTTTCGTTTGGGCGGGTCCTTGGGCAACTCTTCTTCCAGCTTGGCAAAAAAACGGTCTTCGTGCCCCTCCTTCATTTTAAATCTTTTCTGCTCCCTTTCTTTTTCAAATAATTTTCTGAGATCACGTGCCATAAGCCAAATCTTTTAATTTCTCTTTCAATTGTGCCTTTCCTCTTAGCAATCGGGTCCGCGATGCAGTTTCCGTGATGCCCAAAATTCCGGCTATCTCAGCATGATCGTATCCTTCCACTAAAAACAGTTGCACAACATATCTATATTTTTGAGGCAGTTCTTCGATGGCTTCCTTCACTTGCTCAATGGAGATTCCTTCCTCCACGGACCAATCATCCTCCGCTGCCACCTGTAAATAACTCTCATTGAGTTCCACTGTTCGTTGATGTTTCGATTTTAAAAAATCGATACTGCCATTCACTACAATTCTTTTCAACCAGGCCCCGAACGTAACATCGCCCTTAAATTGCTCAATCCGCTGAAACGCTTTTATAAACGAATCCTGCAATACATCCTCCGCGTCATCAGCGTTTTTAAGAAATCGCATAGCCACACAGAACATACCATCACAATACTGACGGTACAGTTTCATTTGCGCCTGACGGTCGTTCGCCTTGCATTTTTCTACAAGCTCGATATGGAGCACACTTGGTTCTATGTCCGGTTGTTTTAGTTGTTCTGTATTAATGACGATGCAAAAAATGCAACGTTGCAAATTAGGGAGTTTTTAGCGCATTTTTAACAAAAAAAGCCCCGCTGATGTTTTCAACGGGGCTCATAATTAAAAGGTTACGTCACTTATTCGTCCATCAACAAATTTAAGTGCACGGTAATATTATCGCGTGTGGCCTTGCTGTAAGGGCAGATCTCATGGGCGTCTTTCATCAAAGTTTCCCCCATTGCTTTATCAACTGTAGGCAAATATGCATCCAAGGTTGCTTCCAAGAAAAAGCCTTCTTCTTCTGTGTTGAGGGCTACGGTGGCCGTCACACTGAAATCCCCTAGATCTTCAATACCGTGCTCTTTGGCAACAGCTTGAAGACCTGCTCCATAGCAACTGGAATAAGCTGCAGCAAAAAGTTCTTCCGGATTCGTTGATTTTGGGTCGGTTTTTCCTTTGGAGGTAGGCATGCTGATGGCATAATCCAAAACGTCATCTTCGCTCTTCACGTGTCCGGACCTTCCTCCTGTATTAGTGGCCTTGGCCTCAAAAATAGTCTTCATCTTTTAAATGTTTATAGGTTCGTATCAACCAGCACCTCAAGGGTAACCGATTATGGAATCAAAAGGTAGCAATTTGTAGGCGGATGTCTGCTTAAACAGGTATTAAATTTTTGTGAAATGGAGGAATCAAAAAGTAAGCTGTATTCCCATTCTAGTTCCCATAAACCCGTAAATTCTTTATAAATTCGTATAAACCGATGACCCGTACTCTTGGCAGACGATAATAAAACACCCTGGGATACCATTTCCAAAATCAAGGCACTCAGAAAAAAAGAACTTTCTGCCGATGCCCTGGCAAAAGGTATTTTTGATGGTAACAAAGCAATGCTCGCCAAAGCCATAACCCTTTTGGAAAGTACCAGAACAGCCCATTTTGAAAAAGCCAATGCCGTTATTGAAAAGTGTCTTTCCAGACCTACCGATAGTATTCGCGTGGGAATTACGGGGGTTCCGGGAGTTGGTAAAAGTTCGTTTATAGAAACCTTGGGCAAAACTTTGACCGACCAAGGCAACAAAGTGGCCGTTTTGGCCGTGGACCCTACCAGTTCCCTGAGCAAGGGAAGCATTCTAGGGGACAAAACCCGGATGGAAACCTTGGCCAAAGACCCCAATGCCTTTATCCGCCCCTCCCCTTCAGGAACTTCTTTGGGCGGTGTAGCACAGAAAACCCGAGAAAGTATCATGCTCTGCGAAGCTGCAGGATACAATGTAATCCTAGTAGAGACCGTAGGGGTTGGCCAAAGTGAAATTGCCGTGCACAGTATGGTGGATTTTTTCCTTCTGCTGAAATTATCGGGTGCCGGCGACGAGCTCCAGGGTATAAAAAGAGGTATTATGGAAATGGCCGACGCCATAGCTATCAATAAAGCGGATGGTAATAATTTAGAACACGCCAAGCTAGCTGTGACCGAGTTTTCAAGGGCATTGCACCTGTATCCGCCCAAAGCGAACGGCTGGATACCCAAAGTAATGCAGTGTTCCGCATTGGAGAAAACAGGGATTGCAGAAATCTGGGAAATGGTGCAGCAATTTGTGGAACACAATAAGGAAAATGGCTTTTTTGAAAAGAACCGACAACAACAAAACAAAAACTGGTTCCTTCAGACCGTGGACGAATACATCAAACAATTTTTCCATCAAAAGGAAACTTTTAAAACTGAACAAGCCAAGTTGTTGAGAGAAATTGAAGGAAACAAAATTTCACCGTTTTACGCCGCAAAAATCCTATTGGACAAGATTACCAAGGAACTTTAAATAAAAGCAATAAATTTGCACAGATTTTATACTGAATGAGCGCTATCACCGATTCCCTTTTATCCATAGTGGTTCCTTTGTACAATGAGGAAGACAACGTGGTTCTTTTAACCCAAAAAATCAACGAAAGTCTTGAAGGGTACAATTACCAAATTGTATATGTGGACGATTTTTCCACCGACAAAACCCGTATTAAGGTCAAGGAAATGGATGATAAAAGGGTCCATTTGATTGAGTTGAAAAAGAACTACGGACAAAGTTTGGCCCTAGCTGCGGGAATCGACTATGCCGAAGGTGAATACATCATTACGATGGACGGTGACCTCCAAAACGACCCTTCCGACATTCCAAATATGCTGGAATATGCCATTACCGATGAATTCGATGTAGTAACCGGAATCCGGCAGAAAAGAAAGGACTCCTTAGCAAAAAAAATACCATCCAAAATCGCAAATTTTTTGGTTCGCAGGGTAACTAAACTGGACATCAAGGACAACGGTTGTGCACTTAAGGTTTTTACTAAGGACATTGCAAAAAGCCTGAATTTGTACGGCGAAATGCACCGTTTTATCACGCTTTTGGCCCATTTGGAAGGTGCTCAGATCAAACAAGTTCCTGTAAAGCACCACGCTAGGCACGCCGGGGTTTCCAAATATGGTCTGGAACGGGTTTTTAAAGTAGTAGCCGACATGATGTTATTGCTTTTCATTAGAAAATATTTCCAACGTCCCATACACCTGTTCGGGATTTTTGGGGTGCTACTGGTCATTCTTGGAATCTTGATCAACGTGTATTTATTAGTTGTGAAACTTGGATTCGGACAGGATATCGGTACTAGGCCCTTACTTATTTTTGGTATGATGTTCATTGTTGGTGGAATCCAATTGTTCACGATCGGGATTGTAATGGAACTCTTGATCCGTACGTATTACGAATCGCAACAGAAAAGGCCATATCGCATTAAAAAAATAAGTATAGGTGACGGAAAAGCTGCGTAAAAAGCTCCTAACCGCCCTAAAAATAATCGTTAGTGCGGTCCTTATCTACTTTATTTTCACCAAAATAGAGTTGAATGATGTGCTCCAGACCCTAAAAAAGAGCGACCCACTCTATTTATTCCTGGCATTGCTGTTTTTTGTCTTTTCCAAAGTCTTATCAGCTTTTAGAACCAACCTGTATTTCCATCAAATAGGGGCAAAAGTTTCCCAGTTGAGCAATTTGAAGCTATATCTGTTGGGAATGTTTTACAACCTCTTTTTACCCGGCGGCATTGGTGGTGATGCCTACAAAGGCTACGTTGTCCAAAAAGAATATCAACCCGGCACAAAAAAAGTGGTCTCCAGTTTGTTACTGGACCGCTTAAGCGGAATGCTGTTGCTTTTTGTTTACGCCTGTATACTTGCCCTGCTATCCCAAAATGAGCTTTTCCAAAGTTTTTACTGGTTGATCGTAGCGGCCATTCCTCTGAGTGTTGTTGTATTTTGGTTCGTGAACAAAACCTTTTTCCCCACTACACTGCCCGTATTTTGGCAATCAATTGGTTTTTCCGCCCTGGTCCAATTGGCACAGCTGGTCTGCGTACTTTTTATTTTGAAATCTTTGTCCGTTGATTTGGACACCGTTGAATACCTTTTTGTTTTCCTGGTCTCTTCGATTGTTTCTGTAATCCCATTGACCATCGGGGGCATTGGAAGTAGGGAAGTCACGTTTTTATACGGAGCAAAATGGCTGGGATTGGATGAAAGCACCTCTATTGGAATTAGCTTTACTTTCTTTTTGATTACGGCCCTCACTTCGCTTCTCGGTGTCATCTACCATTTTAAAAAGCCAAAGTTACAATCGGTGGATTAATCCAAATGCACCAAATGCATTTTGTTCAATTTGTCTTCGCGGGTATTCGGGTTCAGGAACTTGATCTGCAAGCGGGTAATTCGGAATTGGTCCACGGTTATTTGATCGTCCCAAGCAATTCCATTTTTCTGCAATTGCTCCAATTCACTGTCCGTGGCATATACCCAGACATCCTTCATGTTCTTCAAATCGGAGGCTAAAACAATATTGACCGGATCTTGATTGTAAAAATCCAAGGCCCAGGTATGCCTTTCGTTTATCTTATAAATTTCACCCACAGGAATACTTCTCTCCTTTACCCTTTCTGCCATGGTTGACCCACCCTGATATTCCAATAATTTGGGATAAAAATGGGCATTCATCAATCCATTCAACAAAACGGAACTAAAAATAGCCACGGTCACAATTTTGGAATAAGTGTGTTCTTTTTTCAGAATGAAATAAGTTGCCAAAAGGAGAGCGCCCAACAAGAACAAATAGCTATACCAATGCTCCAATTTGAAGACATAAAAGCTCACCAACAAAACAAAGACCACCACGAGACCCAATATAAAATATTGGATGCCCAAAATAACTTTTGCCATCTTTGATTTTTCCTGTTGATACAAAACATACAAGAAAGCCGCTGATAGAACCGCATACAAAGGCATCAGAATATTCATGTAGTGTGGCAATTTAAACTGCGCAAAACTGATGAGCAGGAACAAAATTGAAATACCGCCTATGGTCAAAAACTCCATATTGGGCCGATAAGCGAACTTGATTTCCCAAAAGGCTTTTACCTTGGTCCAATAACCGATCAAGGCAAGAACGGTCCATGGCAGAAATACCCATAAAAAGGTGTGAAAGAAGAAGAAAAAGTCGCTACTGTTCTTCCCAACCCCTTCTCCGCTCATACGTTCAAAGCTCTGTTCCCAAAAAATAAAGAAGATACCGCTACGATTGTCCTTGCCGCGGATTACTTTTTCGGGATGCAGATCAAATTGATGGTAATAAGCATACAACATAGGTGCTATGGTCAACCCAAAAACCAAAATGGCCACCAAAACTCTCCAATTGAGCAATTGCTGCCATTTTCGGGTATAGGCCAAATGACAAAGTATGGAAATACCGATCACCACCAATGCAATCTGCCCTTTAGTGGAAAATGCCATGCCTGCCCCAAATGCACCCAAGGCGATACTTTTCAGCGTGTTTTTCTCGATATAAGTAACCAATTGCCAGATGGAGAATATCGTGAATCCGGTCAACACAGCATCGGTACGGACATCTATGTTGGCCAAGACCATGGTTTGGGCCGTCATAAAAATCAATGAGGCAAATCGACCTACATCTTTGTTGTACAGTAATTTTCCCAGACCAAAACAACTGTAAGCGCCCAGCAAGGTGGACAAAATACCTGGAATCCGGTAGGCCCAATCGTGGATACCGAATATTTTATAGGAAAGGACAGCCAACCAGTAGTGCATGTGTGGTTTGTCCAGATATTCTTCCGGCCCTTTGAATAAGCTCAGAAAATCATTTTCTTGAACCATTCGCATGGCCATTACCGCAAATTGGGCTGAGTCGTTCTCGAACAGGGTCGCGAACATCCCAATGATGTATACCAACACGATCAATCCAATGTAAAACCAGTATCTGGCAGTCGAGATCATACCCTTTTTTTTTGGAAAGCAAATATAGCCAACTTGGCCCATAACCAACCGAAAAGCGAACCTACCAAAGCTCCTGTAAGTACATCCAACGGATAGTGCACGCCGATGTAAATTCGGCTATAGGCAACAATACAGGCCCAAAATAATAAGACCCAAGAAATATACTTTACCTTATTTTTGAATATAACGGTAAAGAAAATAGCTGGTCCAAAAGAGTTGGCAGCGTGAGCGGAAAAATATCCGAATTGTCCCCCACAATAGCTTTTTACCAAACGCATTGCGCTACTCACTTCAGGTTCGTGGCAAGGTCGAAGACGACCAACACCATATTTAAAAAAGTTGGACAGTTGATCGGTACACGTAATCAGTAAAGCGATGGACACCAAAATAATCCCAGTCCCCTTCCATCCAAAATTTCGATAAGATAAATAAAGTAATAAGAGATAAAGCGGGGCAGAGTTTCTGGTCGTCGTCATGAACATCCAAAAACCGTCCCAAGTCTCGGTACCCAGTCCGTTGAGGAACAAAAACAGTTCCTTATCGTATTGCAGTAGCTGTTCCAGCATTATTGGTCGTATCTGGAGACTTCCCGATCATAAAAAGCGGTGGCAGCCTCGATCAAGTTTTCGGCCTCTTCCATTAAATCGGCTTCATCTTGTTTGGAGAATTCTTCCATCCATTCCACTTCATCATTTTCCAGATTGATGATGAACCGTGGGTATTCGGTATGGACAATAAAAATGGCCTCGGGATGATCCGTATTGTCGGCCAATAAAAATTTAGGTAGTTCCATGAGTTCTTATTTTGATTCCAATCTTGTGGAAATCCTCTTAGTGTGTTATCAATTTTTTGGTCAAAAAGTTGAATCGAAGATACAACATTACAGCCGATGCAGTAAGCCCCGACAACAATCCGATCCAAATCCCTGTACTTTCAAAATTTGTGTGCAATCCCAAATAATAACTGATCGGGAAACCGATCAACCAATAGGCGATAAAAGTTATCAGCGTGGGTATCTTAACATCCTGCAGCCCGCGCAAAGCTCCTAAAACCACCACTTGAAGCCCATCAGAAATCTGGAAAAAGGCCGCTACCAACAATAATTTGGCCGCTATAAAAATCACTTCGGTGTTATCCGCTTGATTGGCAATATCGTCCACATCCAAATAAATGGTGGGGAACCAATGTCTTCCCAACAAGAAAATGGCCGCGAAAGCTATTTCTACGAGTAACGTTAGAAAAAATACCGATTCCGCGATTCGTTTTAACTCCATATAATTTCGAAGTCCTTTTTGATTTCCCACACGGACTATCGCGGCAACGCTCAATCCCATGCCAACCATAAAGGTCATACTGCTCAAGTTCAAGGCAATCTGGTTGGCCGCTTGGGCATTTTTTCCCAGAACGCCGCTCAACCAAATGGCCGCGGTAAAAATAGCTACCTCAAAAAACATTTGTAATGCGGATGGAAAACCAAGACTGATGATCTTCTTCATTACTTTTTTCTCAATCTTCCTAAAATTAAAATGGGTAACGTAGGATTCAAACTTTCTTTTTCGTTTCAGCAGGTACCAAATAAAAGCAACCATAATTACCCTCGATGCCAAAGTTCCCACCGCAGCTCCCACAACACCCAGTTTAGGGAATCCAAAAGAACCAAAAATGAAAAGATAGTTCAGCGTAATGTTCACGACATTGGCCAATATGGTGGCATACATGGGGTATTTGGTCTGCGAGAGTCCTTCAGAGAATTGTTTAAAAGCCTGGAATATGATTAAAGGCACCAACGAAAATGCCACCAAATCCAAATAGGGCATGGCGAGTTCCACCACCTCAGGAGGCTGTTCCATATGATGCATCAAAGGTTTGGATATTTGAATCAGCCCAAAAAGGGACAGGCCCAATAGGGTACAAAGTACCAAACCATGTTTTAGAGCGCTTTTGCCGGCCGCTTGATCTTTTGCCCCATCTGCCTCCGCCACCAAGGGCGTAATAGCCGTGGAAAACCCAATTCCGAGGGACATGGCAATAAAAACAAAACTGTTCCCCAAAGAAACGGCAGCCAATTCCGCCGTACCCAATTGCCCCACCATAATATTGTCTGCAAAGGCCACAAAAGTGTGCCCCAGCATCCCTAAAATAACGGGATAGGACAACTTTAGGTTATAGGCAAACTCTTTGGTGTAGTTTTGAAACACAGCGAATACTTAAAAAAGGATGGCAAATATAGATAGTTTGCCCAGAATTTGGATGGTCGGCAATGTTAGATAATGGATAAATTTATAACTGCTTTGCCTCTTCCCAATATACATCCATTTCGGCCAAGGTCATATCGCTCATACTTTTCCCAGCTTCTTTGGCTTTTTGCTCCAAATATTGAAAGCGTTTGATGAACTTTTTATTGGTCCGTTCCAAGGCATTTTCTGGGTTGATCTTTAAAAAACGGGCATAATTTACCATAGAGAAAAGCACATCTCCGAATTCGGACTCCATTTGATCGGCATTATTGGCCTCCACCTCTTCTTGTAGTTCTCCCAACTCCTCTTTCAACTTCTCGAAAACCTGTTCAGGCCTTTCCCAATCAAAACCCACACCAGCCACTTTATCTTGAATTCTGTTGGCTTTGACCAAGGACGGCAAACCATTGGGGACACCTTCGAGCACACTCTTTTTGCCTTCCTTCAGTTTAATGTTTTCCCAATTCTGCTTTACCTCTTCTTCATTTTCCACCTTTACATCCCCATAAATATGCGGATGCCTGTTAATGAGCTTCTCACATATGCCGTTGGCCACATCGGCAATATCAAAATGCTGTGTTTCAGAACCAATTTTGGCATAAAAAACAATGTGCAACAAAATATCACCCAATTCCTTTTTTACTTCATCAAGATCATTGTCCAGTATGGCGTCGCCCAATTCATAAGTCTCCTCAATGGTTAAATGGCGAAGGGTTTGCATGGTCTGCTTTCTGTCCCATGGGCATTGTTCCCTCAATTCATCCATAATGGTCAAAAGGCGATCAAAGGCTGCCAACTGTTCCGATCTAGTGTTCATGGCTTATAATTTTGACCAAAAATACGAAGACCCAACATTAGGGCATGATGGAATTTTACCTTATTTTTATAAGTCTACAAATTAGCTTTATAACACGAACCACGATATGAAAACCAAACAACGCTTTTTACTAATTCCACTCTTTGCTTTTTTACTCTTCAATAGTACGATTATGGGACAGAATACGACCATTGACCAGAAAGTGGATTCTCTTTTATCCTTAATGACCTTGGAAGAAAAGGTTGGTCAAATGAACCAATACAACGGATTTTGGGATGTTACCGGACCAGTTCCAGAAGAGGGAAATGCGGCCACAAAATATGAACATCTGAAGAAAGGCTGGGTCGGTTCCATGCTGAATGTAACGGGAACAGAAGAAGTAAGAAAGTTGCAAAAATTAGTTGTGGAGGAGTCTCGATTGGGAATTCCAATAATTTTTGGTTTCGATGTAATTCATGGATACAAAACTGTTGCGCCGATACCTTTGGCCGAAGCTGCCAGTTGGGATATGGAGGCCATTGCCAATTCGGCGAAAATTGCTGCAGATGAGGCTTCTGCGGTCGGGCTTAATTGGACTTTCGCCCCAATGGTGGACATTTCTCGAGATGCACGCTGGGGAAGGGTTATGGAAGGTGCTGGTGAAGACACCTATCTCGGATCACAAATTGCCAAAGCAAGAGTGAAAGGTTTTCAAGGGGACGATTTATCCCAACCCAACACCATTGCTGCCTGTGCAAAGCACTTTGCCGCCTATGGTTTTGTGGAAGCTGGTCGAGATTACAATACAGCGGATATAGGGACATCAACATTATACAATGCCGTATTACCTCCTTTTGAGGCTGCCGTAAATGCCGATGTTAAAACAGTAATGAACGGTTTCAACCTCCTTAATGGAATTCCCGTTACCGCAGATAAAAACCTGCAGCGTAACATTTTAAAGGATAAATGGGGTTTTGATGGTTTTGTCATATCCGATTGGGGGTCTATAGGAGAACTTGTTCCACATGGGTATGCAAAAGATTTGAATCATGCTGCTGAACTAGCGG
The DNA here is from genome assembly GCF_017313275.1 of Flagellimonas profundi. Classification (GTDB taxonomy): domain Bacteria; phylum Bacteroidota; class Bacteroidia; order Flavobacteriales; family Flavobacteriaceae; genus Flagellimonas; species Flagellimonas profundi. The sequence continues at coordinate 1,810,108 of NZ_JAFLNM010000001.1, forward strand.
CCAATGCCGGCTCCGATATGGATATGGAATCTACGGCATATGTTTCCTATTTGGTAAATAATGTGAAAGAGGGTAAGGTCAGTGAAGAATACATTGATGATGCGGTCAGAAGAATACTCAAGGTAAAATATGAGCTTGGACTTTTTGATGATCCCTACAAATATTGTAATGAAGAAAGGGAAAAAGAAAGATTATACCACGAAGACCATCAAAAAGGTGTGTTGGATATGGCTAAAAAATCCATAGTGCTATTAAAAAATGAAGGAAACTTACTGCCCATTAACAAAAACCAGAAAAAGATAGCGGTAATAGGAGAATTGGCAAATGACAATAACAGCCCACTGGGTAGCTGGCGAATAGGTTCGGATGACAATACAGCTGTAACTGTTCTGGAAGGTCTCAAAAAATACAATTCAAATATAACGTACAGCAAAGGACCTAAAGTATTTAACAGCGACGCCAACTTTTTAATGGATGTTGAAGTAAACGAGACGGATACCAATGGGATGCAAGAGGCGGTAGCATTGGCAAAAGAATCGGACCTTGTGCTCATAGTATTGGGAGAACATGGTTTTCAAAGTGGAGAAGGTCGAAGCAGAGCTCAATTGGGCCTGCCCGGGCTTCAATTACAACTATTGAAAAAAGTTTATGAAGCCAATAAAAATGTGGTCTTGATCCTTATGAATGGGCGACCATTGACTTTACCATGGGAAGCAGAAAATATACCCGCTATTTTAGAAACTTGGCAATTAGGCACCCAAACCGGAAATGCCATCGCCGAGGTGGTTTTCGGTGATTACAACCCAAGCGGCAAATTGCCCATGACATTCCCACGAAGCGTTGGACAAGTACCGCTCTATTACAACCATTTTAGCACCGGTAGGCCGAATTATCAGCCAAACGTATTTTGGTCGCACTACAGTGATGAGAAGAACACCCCTTTGTATCCTTTTGGGTATGGATTGAGCTATACTGATTTTAGTTACTCTGATTTGGAAATAGATTCTTCAGATCAAGAAAACATAAAAGTTTCGGTTACCGTGACCAATACCGGAAAATTTGAAGGTGAAGAGGTTGTTCAATTGTATCTCCATGACAAAGTAGCCAGCGTAACAAGGCCTGTAAAAGAGTTAAAAGGATTTCAAAAAATTAGTTTGGCCCCGAATAATTCTAAAAAAGTTACTTTTACCTTGACCGATAAAGAATTGGGATTCTACAACAACAATTATGAATTTGTAGTGGAACCCGGCGAATTTGGAGTAATGGTCGGTACCAATTCACAGGAAGGACTGGAAAACAGCTTCGTTAAAAAATAAACCAAAAGGATGCGATATTTTTTCGTACTATTTTTTACCCTAACCATATCCGCTCAGGCACAGTTACCTTTTGACAAGGAGGTGGAACAAATACAACAACGAAACGACTCGTTATGGGACAAAACCAAAGAAACCATTGTTTTTACAGGAAGTTCCAGCATACGGTTTTGGGAAGATATTCAGGATAGATTTCCAGAACACCAAGTACTGAACACAGGGTTTGGGGGTTCTCAATTTTCAGATCTGGAACTTTATTTGAATGAACTTATCTTAAACTACAAACCCGTTAAAGTCTTCATTTATGAAGGCGACAACGATATTTTTGCCAAGAAGAGACCACGAAAAATATTGAAAAGGGCCGAACATATTCTGAACACGCTTCAACAGAGGAGCCAGCATATGGAAATTGTTCTCATCTCTGCCAAACCGAGCATTTCCCGATGGAAGTATCGAGGTAGATACCGACGCTTGAACCGTAAGCTGCACAGACTCGCATCCCAAAAAGAGGGAATTGAATTTGTGGATGTTTGGTATCCCATGTTAGACAAAAGAAAAGTAAAACAGGACATCTTTATTGAAGATGGACTCCACATGAACGATAAAGGTTACGACATCTGGTACGATGTTATTAAAAATTACATAGACTAAAACTAAACAAACGTGATTTACAGATCAATTTTGCTGTTCGTTGCAGTTATCTGCATGGCAGCTTGCCAAACCGAAAAAGAGGAAATCAATTTTCCCAAAACAGACCTAGCCAGTGCTCCTTTGATTCCAAAACCCATAAAAACCATTCCTACGGGGAGTGCTTTTGGGCTGGATGCCAAAACCGCTATTTATACTTCTACCACAAATCCCGAATTTGAGAAGGTGGGACAGTTTTTAGCCGGGAACATAAAGTCCAAAACAGGACTTGATCTAGCCGTAAACGCATCATCCGAAGATAATTTGGAGCGACTGATCTACATCAACCAATCCGATAGTGTGGATTTGGAAAGTCCCGAAGCCTATCAACTTTATATAAAAAAGGATTCTATTTTATTGAACGCCAAAACTGCAGCAGGTGCTTTTAGAGGTATACAGACCATTCGCCAGCTTATTCCGGAACAAAGCAATGACACGTTGACGGACCGTCCCATTTGGGTAATTCCATCGGGGAAGATCATGGATGCTCCAAAATACGGATACCGCAGTTCCATGTTGGACGTGGCCCGACACTTTTTCACAGTGGATGAAGTCAAGAAATACATTGATGCCCTGGCATACTACAAATTCAACACATTACACTTGCATCTATCCGATGATCAGGGATGGCGCATTGAAATTAAATCGTGGCCAAAATTGACAGAAGTTGGCGGTACCAGCGAAGTTGGTGGTGGCGAAGGCGGATTTTACACGCAAGAACAATACAAAGACATTGTGGCCTACGCCGCGGACAGACATATTACCATTGTACCGGAAATTGATATGCCGGGGCACACCAATGCCGCATCCTTAAGTTATCCATTCTTGCATTATGCCGGGGCAGAGACTCCGCGGGTCAGAACCGATATGAAAGTAGGTTACAGCTCTTTTGATGCTAAAAAAGACACCGTTTACAGCTTTTTGGATGATGTAATCGGCGAGATTGCCGCGATGACACCAGGCCCCTATTTTCACATTGGAGGCGATGAAAGCCATGTAACCAAAAAGAGCGACTACATTCTTTTTGTGGAAAAAGTGGAAGAAATTGTACAAAAACACAACAAAAGAATGATTGGCTGGAACGAAATCGCACAGGCGGAACTCGACCCCAACTCCATTGCGCAACTTTGGAACGAACCTGAAAATGCCTTGAAGGCTGCTGAAAATGGTTCTAAAATTATAATATCCCCTGCCAAGAAGGCCTATTTGGATATGCAATACGATTCCATTTCGGAATATGGATTGCACTGGGCAGGTTACATCCCCGTTGATGTTGGGTACAAATGGGACCCGGAAACCTATGTTGAAGGATTGGCCAAAGAAAATATTCTCGGAATTGAAGCTCCGCTATGGTCAGAAACCATTAGCAACGGACCCGAATTGGAATATTTGGCATTCCCAAGATTGATTGGATATGGCGAATTGGGATGGTCCCCAAGCGAACATCTTAATTGGGATGACTACAAAAAGCGCCTAGCTGCACAAGCTCCGTATTTGGAAGCCATGCAAATCAATTATTATCCAACAAAATTGGTGGATTGGAAAAAAGAATAGTGTTTATTCTTCCTCTTCGGAGGCAGACACAGTAGGTTCTTCGGCATCCTTTTCGTCTTCAACAAAGTCAGTAATGTTGTTGTCGAGAAGGATGTTGTACCACTGTATGATCTTTTTGATGTCACTGGCGTACACTCGGTCCTCATCATAATTGGGAAGTACTTCGAAGAAATACTCTTCCAATTCGATTTTTTCCGCCTTGTGGCTGATGGAGGTTTTTTCACCTCCCTCTTTTTCCTTGATTTTATGGAACACTTCTCGCAAGGGAAGTTCCTCTTCTAAGGTGTAAATGGCTATTTCGGACAACACACTTACATTGCTTCTTAAACCAACGGTTACACGTTTGCCATCCAATAGGGATTCGCCAACAAAGCCACCTCGGGTCTGGGTCAATAATTTGTAAAGTCCTGGTTTTCCTCCAATAGATAAAATCTTTTCTAATGCCATTCAAATAGTAATTTATGGGCGCAAAAATATGTTTTTATCGCAAATAGTGATTTTTTTAACGTCCTTTTTTGATATTGGGAAACCTCATTCGGTAATCCACATCGATTTTTCCTTTGGAAATCTTTTCCAATCGGCTTTTTAAAAGTCGTTTTCTTAAGGATGAGAGCTTATCGGTGAACAAAATGCCCTCGATGTGGTCGTATTCGTGCTGAATCACCCGAGCCAACAAGCCATCAAAGGTTTCAGTGTGTTCTTTAAAATCCTCATCCAAATAGGTAATGGTGATTTCGGGCTTACGTTTTACATCTTCACGAATATCCGGGATGCTCAAACAACCTTCGTTAAAGTCCCACTCCTTGCCATTTTCCTCTTCAATCCTAGCGTTGATGAACACTTTTTTGAATCCATCGAGTTGTTTCTGTTCGGCTTCGGTCAATTCATCATCATCCGCAAAAGGTGTGGTGTCCACCATAAACATTCGTATGGGAAGTCCGACCTGTGGGGCAGCCAAACCAACGCCATGCGCATTGTACATGGTCTCCCACATGTTTGTCATCAGTTCATCCAGTTTTGGATAATCGGATGTGATATCTTTTGCTTTTCTTCGCAAAACGGGGTCTCCGTAAGCTACTATGGGTAAAATCATAAATCAAAATCTGTTTAAGTAGGCCTGCAATATAAGCGTGGCACTTATTTCATCGACTAGGGCCTTGTCCCTCCTCTTCTTCTTTTTCATTCCGCTGTCCAACATGGACTGGAACGCCATTTTGGATGTAAACCGTTCATCTTGGCGCTCCACGGGAACTGAAGGGAAATTGGCTTTCAGCTTTTTCAAAAATTCCTGGATAAGTGCTTCCGACTCGGAGGCTGTATTGTCCATTTGTTTTGGCAAGCCCACCACAAAAAGCTCAACGGTCTCCTTTGCCGAATAATCTTTCAGAAAATTCAAAAGGTCCTTGGTTTCCACCGTCGTAAGCCCGGAAGCAATCAACTGGAGTTCGTCGGTAACTGCAATACCGGTCCGTACTTTTCCAAAATCCAAAGCTAAAATTCTAGCCAAAATAATTTTTTGGCAAAAATAACCTTAAAAATGTTATGCGCTTAAAAATGGGGGGCATAATTCTGCCATGGGGCTTATCTTTGTAAAAATTTTAAGAAAAATGACAGGATTAAGATCGCTGATAGAACAAGCGTGGGACAATAGGGAGTTGTTGGAAGATGAAAAAACCCAAATTGCCATTCGTGAAGTAATAGATTTAATAGATATAGGTGAATTGCGTTGTGCAGAACCAACAGAAGATGGTTGGCAAATCAACGAATGGGTGAAAAAGGCCGTAGTGCTCTATTTTCCCATACAAAAAATGGAAGTACTTGAAGCTGGTATTTTTGAATATCACGATAAAATTCCATTGAAAAAAGGATACCAAGAAAAGGGTGTTCGTGTAGTTCCCCATGCAGTTGCAAGGCACGGGGCCTACATTTCCAAAGGCACTATTTTGATGCCCAGCTATGTGAATATTGGTGCCTACGTGGATGAAGGAACCATGGTGGATACTTGGGCAACGGTGGGAAGTTGCGCACAGATCGGTAAAAATGTCCACTTAAGTGGCGGTGTTGGTATCGGCGGCGTATTGGAACCTCTACAAGCCGCTCCCGTGATTATTGAAGATAACGCCTTTATCGGCTCCAGATGTATTGTTGTGGAAGGTGTTCGTGTGGAAAAAGAGGCCGTTTTAGGTGCCAACGTGGTTCTGACGGCATCAACCAAAATAATTGATGTAACCGGGGAACAGCCTATAGAATTGAAAGGGCGTGTTCCAGCGAGATCTGTTGTGATTCCTGGAAGTTATACCAAAAAATTTCCAGCAGGCGATTATCAAGTACCTTGTGCATTGATCATTGGTAAAAGAAAGGAAAGTACGGACAAGAAGACCTCATTGAACAACGCTCTCAGAGAACATGATGTTGCCGTTTAAATGTTTATACCATCGCTCAATTTAAGCGTTAGGGCACAAATTTCAATAGGGTTGCTTTTTCTTTAGGATTGAAGCAACCCTATTTACTTTTTACCCTCTTTAATATAACGGACAGAATTATAGTTTAAGAATTTAACAATAAAAGAGTAGGGAAATTGCGAGGTTGATTGTTTGTAAGAAAAAGAAACGTTCAAACAATTTTTACGCTATTTTTTTGTTATAGATTTGTACATACCAAAACACTACACCAATAAATTATGGCTGGATTGAGCACCCCAAAGCAAAAATTATCAGCACTTATTATCACCTACAATGAAATGGGATACATTGAAAAATGTTTAGATTCTATTTCTTTTGCCGATGAAATTATCGTTGTTGATTCCTTCAGTACCGATGGTACCTATGAATATTTATTGGATCACCCGAAAGTAAAAGTGATACAAAACCCGTTTGAAAATTTTACGGCCCAAAAATCCTACACGCTTAAACAGGCAACTAACGACTGGGTCTTGTTTTTGGATGCCGATGAAGTGGTCACGGAAAAGCTTCAGGAGGAAATCACTGCCACTATAAACAACCCCAACGCTCACGAAGCTTATTGGTTTTACAGAAAGTTTATGTTCAAAAATGAGCCATTGAACTTCAGTGGCTGGCAAACCGATAAAAACCACAGGCTTTTCCGAAAAAGTAAAGCACATTTTACAGATAGGAAGATTGTACACGAAACATTGGTAGTTGATGGTAAATCTGGGATTCTGACGGAAAAGTTAACCCATTTTTGCTACAAAAACTACGAGGACTATAAAGGTAAAATGCTAAAGTATGGGCAGTTAAAGGCCAAAGAGGACTTTTACAAGGAAAAGCACTTCAATTACTTTTTAATGACCATAAAACCTTTTTGGAAGTTCTTTAACCATTACATCCTCCGTTTGGGCATATTGGACGGCAAAAAAGGATGGACCATCTGTTATCTTAATGCACTGGGTGTATTGGAAAGGTTCAGAGAACTAAAGAGATTGGAAAAGAAAAACGAGCTTGCCTACTATTTGGTGATGCCATAGTGGGTCCACACTAGCTTATTTGACCTGGTTTCTTTTCGTATCGCCTGGTTTTTGGCTATGGACTCCGGTGTTTTGTATCCTCTTTTATGATCTAAGTGCACACAAACCGCACTGTAACGCAACTGTTTTGACTTTATCCCAAAATTGAACAAACGTTCGCCCAATTCACGGTCCTGCCCTCCATATTGCATACGCTCATCAAAGCCGTTTACATTTAGAATATCCTTTTTCCAACCAGATGAATTGTGACCGTTCCAACTGGCATTGGTCGGAGTAAACCTATTCAGCAACTTGGAGACAATTCCGTTTGCCGTTAGTTTATTGTTCTTAAATGTTTTTGGGATACCTTTTTCCTTGAGCCAATGGATATTGAAACAATGTTGCTTTTCAATATCTTCCAGAGTAATCATCTTGGAAATATTCATCGGCAGCATATAATACCCCCCTGAAATGAAATATCCAGGCTCCTTATTAATGTAATGCACTTCAACAAAATCCTCCCGTGGAATACAATCACCATCCGTCATGATGATGTACTCGGCATTACAGGCTTCCACTGCCTTGTTCAAAATCCTGGACTTCTGAAACCCATCGTCCTCCTGCCAAACATGGACAATAGGGTAAAAGACCTTTTTGGACATCTCCTCCAATAATTCCTTGGTCTTTGGCCCTGAACCATCATCGGCAACAACTACCTCAAAGTCTTTAAAAACTTGGCAATTAAAGCCCCAGAGCACTTTTTTTAGCCATTCTTCGGCATTATAAGTGCTTACGATTACTGATATTTTCGGTGATTCCGTTTCCTTTTGGTTCATTGGAGCAAAAATAGAAATATTAAATGTTATCTCATATCCTTAATTTTGTGATTCTAAACTTCCAGAATGAAGGTCAAGGAAATTCCTGTTTCACTGTTTCATCAAGCTAAGTTGACTTGGCAATCCAAGGAGACGCTTACATCCAATAAAAAGCAAATTCCTGTAATTGTTTCATTGGCTTCAATTCCTTCAAGATTAAAGATTGTACATCTTACTATCCGGAGTTTGCTGAATCAAGATGTGTTGCCCGAAAAAATTGTGCTTTGGTTACATGAAGACCTGAGGGGTAAAATCCCAAAAAAACTGAATAGTTTGACCGGCGATTTGTTCGATATTAAATTTACCGATTATTTTAGTTCACACAGAAAATTGGTCGAGCCTTTAAAACAGTACCCAGAAAAAACGATCATTACTTGTGATGATGATATGATGTACCGAAAAAATTGGTTGTCGAAGCTATATGAGGCACATCAAAAACATCCGGACAACATTGTCGCCAATCAAACGCGATGTATCACTTATGACGAATCAGGTGAGCTACTGCCCTACAAACAATGGAAACCAAATGAATCAGGATGTGAAAATCCAAAATTGACGTTACCCATTGGAGCAGGCGGAACTTTGTACCCACCCAACACAATGGACCAAAAAGTATTTGAGCAAGACCTGTTCCTAAAGCTTGCACCCAATGCCGACGATTTATGGTTCAAAATAATGGGGCTGATCAAGGGAACATATTCCATTCAAGCCGACAATAGCGGAAAAGAACCAATTCCCATTTGGGGCTCTCAAAAGGTTTCCTTGAAAAAAGGAAACATTGGGTTGGACAAAAACAGAATACAGTGGCAGGCGTTGACCGACCACTTTCAACTAAAATTCGAAAACATTGACCGAAGAAATCAATAACTGCCATAAAGTATTACAAGAGGGCGGACTCATCCTCTACCCTACCGATACCGTATGGGGCATAGGTTGTGATGCCACTAACCCCGAAGCGGTGAAAAAAGTGTACGCCCTTAAAAAGCGTGAAGACACCAAGGCACTCATTTGTTTGGTAGCCAACCAAGCCATGCTGGAACGCCACGTAAAAGAAGTGCCCGATGTCGCCTACGATATTATGGACTTGGCAACAAAACCGACCACTATCGTATTCGACAACCCCATGGGCATTGCTAGCAATCTGGTGGCGGAAGACAATACACTGGCCATTCGTGTAGCTTCGGATAAATTTTGCCAATACCTCATCAATAAATTCAGAAAGCCCATTGTATCCACATCGGCCAATATCTCGGGCAATCCCACCCCAAAACAATTCAAGGATATTGATGAAGAAATTTTAAAAGGAGTGGACTATGTGGTAAATTTGCCAGACGAAAATATAAACCCTTCCCCCTCCTCTATCATTAAATTGAGTAGCGACGGACAGGTGAAGGTTATTCGGGAATAACAATGACGAAGGAATTCCATACAGAAGCGATACAACACCCTATTTTTAAACTTATTGGCGAAGCTTCAGATGAGTTGAGCGTGGACGCTTATGTCATCGGTGGTTTTGTTCGAGATTACTTTTTAAAAAGAAACACTCCAAAGGATATAGACATTGTAGCCATAGGCAGTGGAATTGAACTCGCTAAAAAAGTGGCATCCAAATTAAAAGGGAAACCTGAGATTTCCGTATTCAAGAATTTTGGTACGGCCATGATCAAGCACAAGGATTTAGAACTGGAATTTGTGGGGGCCCGAAAAGAAAGCTACAATCGGGATAGCCGAAAGCCCATTGTGGAAGATGGAACCTTGGAAGACGACCAGAACCGTCGCGATTTTACCATCAATGCCATGGCCTTGGCGTTGAACGAATCCAATTTTGGGGAACTCCTGGATCCTTTTGATGGCTTGGCCGATCTGGACAGGCACATTATCCGAACACCTTTGGAACCCGGTATCACCTATTCCGATGACCCCTTGCGTATGATGCGTGCCATTCGATTTGCCACACAATTGCATTTTACCATTGAATTGCAATCGCTTCAGGCCATTACCGAGAACAAGGACCGTATTAAAATAGTTTCCAAGGAGCGTATCGTGGACGAACTGAACAAAATATTGATGAGTTCCAAACCGTCCCTAGGTTTTAAATTGATGCACCAAACAGGATTGCTCCCCTTGATTCTACCCGAACTGACAGCACTGCAAGGCATTGAAGAAATAGAGGGCCAACGCCACAAGGACAACTTTTGGCACACCTTGGAAGTGGTGGACAATATCGCAGAGACCACGGACAACCTTTGGTTGCGCTGGGCTGCATTGCTGCACGATATCGGCAAGGCGCCCACCAAAAAATTCCATAAAAAAATCGGATGGACCTTCCATGCACATGAATTTGTGGGAGCAAAAATGGTTTACAAACTCTTCAAAAGGTTGCGAATGCCGTTGAACGAAAAGATGAAATTCGTTCAGAAAATGGTATTGATGAGTTCTAGGCCCATCATTTTGTCCGAAGACCATGTGACCGATTCTGCAGTAAGACGATTGGTCTTCGACGCTGGAGATTTTGTGGAAGACCTTATGACCCTTTGTGAAGCCGACATCACAACCAAGAACCCGAAGAAACAGAAAAAATACAAGAACAACTTCAAAATAGTTCGCCAAAAAATAGTCGAGGTCGAAGAGCGTGACCATATCCGGAACTTTCAGCCTCCTGTTTCCGGTGAGGAAATCATGAAAACCTTCAACCTAAAACCTTCCAAGGAAATAGGCATTATCAAAGACGCTATCAAAGAAGCCATTTTAGAGGGGGAAATCCCCAACGAATATGAGGCCGCCTACAATTTTATGTTGGAAAAAGGCAAAAAAATGAATTTAAAAATACATTCCGAATGAAAAAGAACAAATATGTAGTGTATTGGTTGTTAACTGGATGTTTTCTCATTTTTGTCATGGTTTTAGTGGGAGGGATAACGCGGCTTACCCACTCTGGACTTTCAATTTCCGACTATAAATTGATACAGGGAACCATTCCACCGATGAACGAACAGGAATGGCAAGAAGCTTTTGAACTGTACAAGCAATACCCGGAATACCAGAAACTCAACTATCATTTTGGACTCGAAGAGTTCAAGGACATCTACTTTTGGGAATGGTTGCACAGAGTTATTGGAAGATTTATTGGAGTTGTGTTCATTGTACCATTCCTTTTCTTTTTGGTCACAAAAAAATTGGATAGGCCGACTATTAAAAAATGTTTGATTTTGCTCTTTATGGGCGGATTCCAGGGTTTTTTGGGTTGGTACATGGTAAAAAGTGGCCTTGTGGACCGTCCCGATGTTTCCCACTTTAGATTGGCCGCACACTTGACCACGGCATTCCTGACCTTTGCCTATAGTTTATGGGTGGCCTTGGACCTTATGTACCCTGAAAAAAAAGAAATCAACAAAAAAATACGAAACTTGATACGGATCGGACTTGTAGTGCTGTTGCTCCAAATTATTTGGGGAGCCTTCGTGGCCGGTTTGGACGCAGGTTTTATACACAACCATTGGCCCTTGATGAGCGACGGCAAGCTGATTCACGAAACTGTATATATTGAGCAGCAGCCCGTCATCAAAAACTTTTTTGAAGGAAAAAGTGGGGTCCAGTTCGTGCACCGTTACCTGGCCTATATTGTAGTTGGGGTTATTGCACTGATTTGGTTCAGAACTAGAAAAATGGAGACCACGGCACTACAAGAAAAAGGATTGCAAAGTTTGCTGGCTTTGGTTTTTGTGCAGTTTTTATTGGGTGTGCTCACGTTGATCTACGCAGTGCCGCTTTGGCTGGGAATTGCGCATCAAATAGGGGCATTTTTCCTTTTGGCCGCCATGACTTTTACCCTGCACAGGTTCTCCAAATAAGGTCTATTTATTGTACCTTTGTGCCCACTCTAAAATTTGATGGATGATTTATAAAATCAGGATAATACTTGATGCTGAGGAAGATATCTTTCGTGATATCGAAATTGAGGACCAAAGTAATTTGGAAGATTTCCACAATGCGATAACCCAAGCTTTTGGTTTTGAGGGGAGTGAAATGGCCTCGTTCTACACTTGTGATGAAGAATGGAACCAAGATGAGGAAATTGCCCTTTTTGACATGAGTGAGAGTGGTTCGGATATTCGGTTAATGAACGAAACCACGTTAGCTGATATTATGAATGAAAAAAATCCCAAGCTGATCTATGTATACGACTTTTTCAGCATGTGGACCTTTTTTGTGGAACTCGCCGATATTGTTGAAAAAGAAGATGGCCGGGTTTACCCCAATGTGCTTTTCACCTTTGGTGAACTGCCGGATGCCCCACCAGAAAAACAGTTCGAAGCAGAACCCAATGATGATGAGGGCGATTATGACGACCTTTTGGACAGTTATGACGATATGGACTTTGACGAAAACTGGAACTGACCAAATACTTGACCTAAATTTTTAACCATTAATCACATCCCCTAAAAATGCTGAACCTATATACCGCCCAAATTGAAAGCATATCGCTTCACCGTGTTGGCAACAAAAGTAAAAACGAATCTGCGTTTTTATCCGCAGAGCCTTTTACCCTAAACGATGAAATGTCCGGTTTGCTAAAGGAGTATTTCTTTAAACCTTTCAGGGAAAAAGAAGAGAACTACTATAAGTTTGGCCATGAGGTTGATTTGGAGTTCAACGAGGTCTATATGGCTGTTTCCGGAATATTCGACAACCCATCCGATAATCATAGATTGTCAAAAAAAATAACCAGCCACCTATATGAGCAGTCCAACCATCCTCATATTAAAAGCGGGGAAGTTTATGTGGTCCATTTTGCAGACATGGTCATCGACAACCAAAAAACGGATGCCGTTGGTATTTTTAAAAGTGAGTTGAAACACGATTTTCTTCAGTTTGAAGAAAAGGAGCACAACTTGGAGATTTTGATTCGTCAGGGAATCAATATCAATAAACTGGATAAGGGCTGTATCGTTTTTAACACCAATAAAGAAGAGGGGTATAAAGTACTTTCTGTTGACAGCAACCGATATGATGCCAAATATTGGTTGGAAAACTTTTTAGGTGTTCTCCCATTGACCGATGAGAACTTCTACACCAAAAATTACCTTAAGTTCTGCCAAAACTTTGCCAAAGACGTGGTTTTACCCGCCGAAGACAAGCAACAAGAGGTCATGTTCATGAACCGTGCGGTGAACCATTTTGCCAAAAACGACAATTTTGAAGAGACCTCATTCTTGAACGAGGTTATGGAAAATCCTGAACTGATTCCAGAATTTAAACACTACAAAGTGGAAAAAGGCCCCAAATACAGCATTGAGGACGTTTCCAATTTTGACATTGCCAACAAGGCGGTTAGCGATGCCCGTAAAAAAATCAAGAATGTCATCAATTTGGATACCAATATTCAAATTAAGATGGATTTCATCAACCCTGAATCGGCAGAGAAATTTGTGGAAAAAGGTTGGGACGAGGAACGGCAGATGTACTACTACCTTGTATATTTTAACAAAGAACAGAAAAGTTAGAACTTCTTGTCTATAATCTGTTTCATGCTCACATCTTCGTAATTTCGTTTGACAAAATCCAAAGCATGGGTCAATATTTCCCCCATGTTTTTACTGTCCCTAAAGTTAATGTCACCTGTCAGCTCCTGAAGTTGGGCTTTTAGTGTTTCTATGTTTTCGGGAGGGGCAATGGTATCTGCGATACATGCATCCAAAAGCCTTTTTAACCTTCTACCCCAACTAAGTATTCTTTTGGCTATGATCGAACGTTCCTCTACAATATATTGATTTACGGAATCTATGGTCAATTTACCTTGTACCAAATCGACCATTGTTTTATTCTCCTTAAAAAATTGGGGACGGTACACTTTTATCTTGCCTTCGTAACATTGTTGATCAAAGTCAATGGCCCGTATCTTATAAACCACACTATCAAAATCGTGGGTGGGAACGATCACATAGTTATAGGAACGCATGTCTCCCAATAAACGTATCATGCACCTTTCATTGAACTTCACAAATTCTTTGGCAATTTGTGCTTTTTCGAATTCCGTGCATTCCGGTAGGTTTTTTTTCATAAAAACATCTCCGGGAATACCCACAATATGCTCCTCTATCAAGGTGTTCTCATAAATCACAAAGTTCAAATTGTACGGTGAGAGCATATGCTCCAACTCCAAACCATAGACCCGTGATGCATCGGTCCTTTTTACATAGAACAAGGTGTAGTTATCGTTCAAAATATTTCGAACCTTAATTCTAAAAGGTTTCGAATTCCCAAAAGTGCAATAGTCCACATAATCCACATTGAGGTACTGAAAAATCGAATCGCTACCATCCGAAACAAAATTTGAATATACACGCTTCAGGGCCAAATCAATCTCATCTCGGTCAAACTCTGGATAAAAAACCCTTACCCAAAGGGTATCTTCATCGTTTGCATCATAAACGGCAACACTTCCCGAAAACCTTAGAAGGTCTTCATAATGGATAGGAATCTCAATTTTTCGATTGTAATAATCCAAATATTTATCCAGCTCTTTGCTTATAGGATAAGCCGGTTTCTTTTTCGACATTAATTTCTCTTCGGACATTGTATTTGATTATTTTGTAACAAAATGCGATAAACATCGTCAAGTTAGTATAAACCATTCAAAAAACGATAGCTTCTCTTGGAAACAATACTCACCGTTAACCATCTTACAAAAAAATTTGGTTACCTCACAGCCGTCAAAGATCTTTCCTTTACCATAGAAAAGGGAAACGTTTATGGCATATTGGGACCCAATGGCAGTGGCAAGTCCACCACTTTGGGCATTATATTAAATGTGGTTAACCGTACTTCCGGCGATTTTAGCTGGTTCGATGGAACCACTTCAACCCATGATGCACTTAAAAAGGTAGGTGCCATTATTGAGCGCCCTAACTTTTATCCTTACATGAACGCTATCCAAAATTTAAGATTGGTCTGTAAAATAAAGGATGTTCCAGAAACCAAAATTCAGGAAAAACTGGAATTGGTCGGGTTGTGGGATCGTCGCAACAGCAAGTTCAGAACCTATTCACTGGGTATGAAACAGCGTTTGGCCATTGCCTCTGCCCTGCTCAACGATCCTGAGATTTTAATTCTGGACGAACCCACCAATGGTTTGGACCCTCAGGGTATTCATCAGATTCGAGAAATCATAAAAATAATAGCAGGTCAGGGCACCACCATTTTATTGGCATCCCACTTATTGGATGAAGTGGAAAAGGTCTGCTCCCACGTTATCATCCTCCGTAAGGGTGAAAATCTATACACAGGTCCCGTGGACAGCATGTTGGCAAGTCATGGTTTTTTTGAACTGCGTACAGCTAACATGGACCAACTTCAAGAGCTCCTGGAAAAAAATGCAAGTTTTGGTAAAGTGGAAAACTTTAATGGCACCATTACTGCATATCTAAAAGAGGAAATGGATGCAGAGAGTTTGAACAAGACCCTATTTGAAAGAGGAATTGTACTTTCTCATATAGTGAAAAGAAAAGAGAGCTTGGAAGAACAATTTTTAACCTTGACCAACAATAACTAATCAAAAAACGAATGTTACGTCTCCTACAAATAGAATTTATAAAACTTTGGAACAATAGGGCCAGCAAGGTGCTGATCATCTCCTATTTTGTGTTATTGACATCGATAGCACTGATTGCAGCCATCAAGTTCGATATTGGCCCAGTTCAATTTCACTTGGCCGATCAAGGGATTTTCAATTTTCCTTACATCTGGCATTTCAACACCTTCGTCACAGCATTGTTCAAATTGTTTTTGGCCATCGTCATTGTTTCCATGATGTCCAACGAATACAGTAACAAGACCATTAAACAAAACCTGATCGATGGTTTGTCCAAAAAGGAGTTTATCCTTTCCAAAGTGCTTACCGTGATTTCATTTGCCCTGATATCCACCATTTTTGTATTTGTGGTATCTATGATCCTGGGGTTGGTTTATTCCGATTACAATGAGGTATCCATCATTTTTTCGGATATGGAATTTTTACCTGCTTTCTTTTTAAAATTGGTCGGTTTCTTCTCTTTTTGTCTCTTTTTGGGCATTTTGGTAAAACGCTCGGCCTTTGCATTGGGGTTCCTTATTCTATGGACCATTTTGGAGCAAGTGGTATTTGGTTTGCTGGGATGGAAGGTAATGAGCTGGGAGTCTGCCAAGGCGTTAAAACGCTTCTTCCCTCTAGAATCCATGTCCAATTTGATCAAGGAGCCGTTCACAAGACTTTCCGCCGTTCAGAATATAGGCGAGCAAATCGGTGAAAACATGAAGTTCGACTACCATGTGTATTGGTATGAGTTCTTGATCGTGATTGTTTGGACAGCCATATTCATCTATTTATCCTACGTATTATTGAAGAAACGTGATTTGTAGTATCTTGTGAGGTACACATTATCATGTAAATGTTGAACAGATACATTTTATGGGTTGCCCTTTTAATAGGTTTGGCTACCGATGCACAGGTTTGCCCGGATATCCTATACCCTGCAGATGGAGCTACTGATGTTCCGCTGGATGCCACCATCGACTGGGAAACGGTAGATGGTGTACCATCTTACAATATTACATTGGGCACAAGTCCAGGCGACAATGATATACTCGCTTCCCAATTTGCAAGTGGATCGTCCTACACTCCACCGCGTGGACTTCCTGCCAATACAACCATTTACGTGACCATTACCCTTTTCTTTTTTAACCAGCCAAACGTTACGTGCCCCAGTTATAGTTTTACAACAGAACCGTTGACAGCAATTCCAGGCTGCACGGAAACAACGAACCCTCCGGATATGGCAATAGATATTAATCCCAACACCAATATCTCGTGGAACTATACCTACGGTGCTGAGGGTTACCGGTTGAGTTTGGGCAGTACTCCAGAGGGAACGGAGCTTTTGAATAATTTTGATGTTGGCAACACCCTGACCTACAATCCACCGGAAGATCTGATTCCTTCAGAATCCACTGTTTACGTTACCATAGTGCCCTACAATTCGTTAGGCTCGACCACCGGATGCACTACGCAACAGTTTACCACCCGAGCAGCATCGGAAATACCGGATTGCACAACTATGATATATCCACAAAATGGTGAAACCAATGTTCCGCTCTCCCCTTTCCTGGAATGGAATGCTGTTCCCGATGCAACGGGCTATATGGTAACTATAGGCACAACACCAACGGACACAGATATTTTGGATGGTTCTATTTTCAACACCAATTCCACTCCTGTGGTCAACTTTGAACCGAACAAAACTTTCTTTATCACTATAATACCATTTAATGATGCCGGGCAGGCCGAAGGATGCTTCCAAACCAGTTTCAGCACCATTCTTGGATGCGGTCCATACCTGGATTTTGATACAGAAGAGTATATCATCATTAACCCAGAAATTGATTTTCCCGATTCTTTTTCCTCTTGTCAAAACGAAGGTCCTTCGGTAATTTCATCAACAGATGAAGCAGAAGGGTACCGCTGGTATCAAATTGATGAGTTTGATGATGAAACATTGATTTCGTCGACAAAAGAAGTTACCATTACCGAAAACGGGCAGTACCGATATGAAGCCTATAACACAATAACCCAAAATGGAAATACCATTGAATGTCCATCATCCAAAATATTTGAAGTAGTTGCATCAGAAATGGCCACCATAGAAAACATTATTGCCCAGCCAACCGTTTCTTCGTTGCAGTTGACGGTGATTGCATCGGGCAATGGTAGTTACCAATATGCCATTGACACTATTGATGGGCCATATTCCGATAGTAATACGTTTAACAATGTGGAACCCGGAAGCCATACCATCTATGTCCGCGACAAAAATGGCTGTGGAATCGCACAAAAAGAATTCACACAAGATTTAACCGTAGAGGGTTTTCCAAAGTTTTTCACTCCAAATGGAGATAACATCAACGATTATTGGCAATTTATTCAACCCCAAAAAACAGAACCGGTTGTATTAAAAAGTATCCGGATCTTTGACCGATACGGTAATTTCCTAAAGCAGATTTTTCAAAATTCACAAGGATGGGATGGAACTGTTAGGGGAAGATCACTTCCTTCGGGGGACTACTGGTTCGTTGCCATTGACGATTCCAATCGAGAGATCAAAGGTCATTTCACACTAAAAAGATAATATCTCCATTTTACTTCCTTTTGGAGGCATCCTTTAGTATTTTTATCGAATGAAATTTCAGGTAGTTTCTGACTTTAAACCCACGGGAGATCAGCCCGAAGCCATCAAACAATTAGTGGAAGGCATTGAATCCAAGGCTCGCCACCAAACCTTGCTTGGTGTAACCGGTTCGGGAAAAACATTTACGGTTGCCAACGTTGTTGAATCAGTGCAGAGACCTACCTTGGTTCTGGCCCACAACAAGACCTTGGCAGCTCAATTATACTCGGAGTTTAAGCAGTTTTTCCCTAACAATGCCGTGGAATATTTTGTATCATACTACGATTACTACCAGCCAGAGGCTTATATTCCCACAAGCGGACTTTATATTGAAAAAGACCTTTCCATAAACGAGGATATTGAAAAGTTACGTTTGAGCACCACTTCCTCCCTCCTTTCGGGACGACGGGATGTGCTTGTGGTAGCCTCAGTGTCCTGTTTGTACGGTATCGGAAACCCTATTGAGTTTCAAAAGAATGTGATTACCATACACAGAGATCAAGTTATTTCAAGAACCAAGTTTTTAAAGCAGTTGGTCCAAAGCCTTTATGCCCGAACCACTGCTGATTTTAGGAACGGAAATTTTAGGGTGAAAGGGGATGTAGTGGATGTTTTTCCAGGGTATGCCGACCATGCCTTCCGTATTCACTTTTTTGGTGATGAGATAGAAGAAATTGAGGCATTGGATCCATATAACAACAAGGTTATCGAGATTTACGACACCCTGAACATTTACCCCGCCAATATGTTCGTGACCTCTCCCGATGTGCTTCAAAACGCGATCAAGGAAATTCAGGACGACTTGGTAAAACAAGTGGATTATTTTAAGGAAATCGGTAGGCCTCTTGAAGCAAAACGCTTGGAGGAGCGCACCAATTTTGACTTGGAAATGATCCGCGAACTCGGCTATTGTTCGGGCATCGAGAATTATTCACGCTATTTGGACGGAAGAAAGCCGGGCACCCGACCTTTCTGTTTGTTGGATTACTTCCCCGATGATTATTTAATGGTAATCGATGAAAGCCACGTGACCATACCTCAGGTACACGCTATGTACGGGGGCGACCGCTCCAGAAAGGAAAATTTGGTGGAATACGGTTTTCGGCTACCAGCCGCCATGGACAACCGTCCATTAAAGTTCGAAGAGTTTGAAGCCCTTCAAAACCAAGTACTTTATGTGAGCGCCACTCCTGCCGATTACGAATTGGAATTGAGCGAAGGCGTTTATGTGGAACAAATTATCCGCCCTACCGGATTGTTGGATCCCGAAATTGAGGTTCGGCCCAGCGAAAACCAAATCGACGACCTAGTTGAGGAAATCCAGCAACGGGTTGAATTGGATGAGCGAACTTTGGTGACCACGCTTACCAAACGCATGGCAGAAGAGCTTACCAAATACTTATCGAGAATTGATATCCGTTGCCGTTACATACATAGCGATGTGGACACCCTTGAGCGTGTGGAAATTATGCAGGATCTTCGAAAAGGACTTTTTGATGTACTTATTGGTGTAAACCTTTTGCGTGAAGGGTTGGATTTGCCCGAGGTCTCTCTTGTAGCCATTTTGGATGCGGATAAAGAAGGTTTTTTAAGAAGTAACCGTTCCTTGACACAAACGGTTGGCCGTGCCGCCCGAAACTTGAACGGAAAAGCCATAATGTATGCAGATACCATTACCGAAAGCATGCAAAAAACCATTGACGAGACCAACTACAGAAGGGACAAGCAGATGGCTTACAACAAAGAAAACAATATTACCCCAACGGCACTTAAGAAGAACTTAGATAGTGCTTTGGCCAAAAACTCAGTATCCACTTATCACTTCCAGAAAGAAGAGTTACGTGCAGCAGAGCCAGATCTTAATTACATCACTGAAGACCAAAAGGAAAAACTGATCAGGGATAAAAGAAAAGCCATGGAAAAGGCGGCCAAAGAACTTAACTTTATGGAAGCGGCCAAACTTAGGGACGAGATAAAAATGCTTCAGGAAAAGGAATAAAAAACGCGCCCCAGCAAATGCAGGAGCGCGCCTCAACTAACCAACTAATCCAACCATCATGAAACACCTATAGTTGGTGTTCTAATGTCTTATCCTATTTCAATCATTCTTTTTGGTTTTGGCAATGCCTCTTGTTTTTTAGGCAATGTCAACTTCAATATTCCATCTTCGTACTTAGCATCGATTTTAGAGCCATCTACAGTTTCGGGCAATGTGAAAGCCCTTTTAAAAGAAGTAAAGGAAAACTCTTTTCTTGTGTAATTGTCCTCTTTTTCTTCGTTTTCAGTATTAACCTCACTGGAAATGGTCAACACATCGTTGTCGATTTCCACGGTGAAATCATCTTTTTTCATACCTGGAACGGCAAGTTCCAATTCAAATCCTTCGGTATTCTCCTTTATATTTACTGCGGGCATGGAAGTGTTAGTCCACTTATCTGTTCCACCGAACCAATCTGGACTAATAAAATCGTTCATCAAAGATGGAAAAAACAGGTTGTTTCTTTTTACTATACTCATGGCGATTCAATTTTAGTTAAACATTTAAATCACCAGGTATAAGTCAAAACCTATACCAATAGAAAATACATGTCTTTTTGACATGTATCAAGGAAAATATACTGCCTTTTTGACATTAATTGTAATATGCTTTGAAGATATTGATAAGCACATCTGGCGGTACAATATTATCCGGGTAACGGTGCATTACTTCCAACACCTGACTGATAGCGGCCGGTGGCAACCCCATTTTGAGACCAATATTGTAAAGGGTGTTGATTTCCTTCTTATGTTGCTCGTGATCAATGTTCATAAGCAAGATAAGTCGATGGAATTGTACAATGCGTTCAGCCTGTGTTTTTAATCGGACTTTAGGTGATTTCTCCTTTAATAGCCCATCAAAAACCTCTTTGGTCACCCCTAAATTGCGGGCCACTTTAAGTAAAAATTCATATTCGGATTGCTTCAGGGAATGGTCCACCCTTGCAAATCCGATCATCTCCGAAAGAATGCTCAATTTTTCCTTGTACGTACCCATAATGTATGGTTCTGGTTCGTTACCTCAACTAGATAACTCCAAACAACTGGTTTTAGTACATAAAAAAGCCCTGAATTTCAGGGCTTTTTCTAACTAACTCAAAATAATTCCCGTTTTTAAGCGGTAATGCGTACTGGAACTTCGTAAACTCTACCAGGTGCCACATTATCCAATTGCACCTTTTTGTAGTTCAAACGGCTTTTTACGAAGCCTTCCATAATTTCATCTTTCGTTTCTACGGAAAGCACTAGCAATTCTCCTTTTTCAGTTACAATAAAACGAACCTCAGCAGTAAGCTCACTGTCCTCAACGTTTAGTCTATTGTCTTTCAACATTTCATAAATCTGGCCAGAAAGATTGGTCGCTTTTGTAGCCTTTTTACCTTTTGTTGCAAATGCACTCATGGTTGCGAACAATGCCAATGCAACCGTAACAGTTTTTAAATTTCTCATGATTTTGTTTTTTGATTAAAAATTGATGATTGATGATTTGTCAAAAATTCGACTCTATTAAAAGTCTTTTTTAATGACACTACAAAAATAAGACGATTAAAAAACAAAATTGTTACAGTTTGGGGTGATTTAACAAATGTTTAAAGTCCTTAATCTTGGGCTAACACCCCGATTTAACTGGAAAAATGAAGCCGGCAAAAATTATGCGACAGAACGCGTTCAAAATGAATAATTTATGTTTACCAGTGATTTTTAAGACAAAAAATGCGGTTCAAAAAGTTTTAAGCATAAAAAAAGGCAACGTTTGAACGTTGCCCTTGAAATGTATTTTAAGGTTTGAGGTCTAGCTCAAAACTTCCTCTACTTTATCCGCTGCTTCTTTAAACTGAACAGCGGAGTGAACAGCCAAACCAGAATTGTCTATAATTTCTTTGGCCAACTCTGCATTGGTTCCCTGCAATCTTACGATAATCGGCACCTGTATGGCGTCTCCCATATTTTTATAGGCATCCACAACACCCTGGGCAACTCGATCACAACGTACAATACCACCAAAAATATTGATAAGGATGGCTTTAACGTTAGGATCCTTAAGAATAATACGGAAGGCCTCTTCTACCCTTTTGGCATCTGCAGTACCTCCTACATCCAAGAAGTTCGCTGGTTCTCCACCGGCCATTTTGATCAAATCCATGGTAGCCATGGCCAATCCGGCTCCATTTACCATACAACCCACGTTGCCGTCCAGATCCACATAGTTCAAGCCCACCTCACGAGCCTCAACCTCAATCGGGTTTTCTTCACGAAGGTCACGCATCTCTGCATAGGCCTTTCTTCTATATAAAGCGTTGTCATCGATGGTAACTTTGGCATCTACCGCCATGATTTTGTCATCTGAAGTCTTCAAAACCGGGTTGATCTCAAAAAGACTGGAATCACTTTCAACATAAGCCTTATATAAAGACATAACAAATTTCACCATCTCTTTGAAGGCTGTACCGGACAGTCCCAGGTTGAACGCTATTCTTCTTGCCTGGAAAGGCAATAGACCCAATCCTGGATCAACTTCTTCGGTAAAGATCAAATGTGGTGTCTTTTCAGCCACTTCTTCAATATCCATTCCACCTTCGGTAGAATACATGATCATGTTTTTACCTGTTCCCCTGTTCAAAAGAACGGACATATAAAATTCGCTGGTTTCGCTATCACCCGGATAATACACATCCTCAGCGACCAAAACCTGATGAACTTTTTTACCTTCCGCAGATGTTTGTGGGGTAACGAGGTTCATTCCTATAATGTTACCTGCCAACTCTTCTACCTCTTTCAAGTTTTTGGCCAATTTTACTCCTCCGCCTTTACCACGGCCACCTGCATGAACCTGTGCTTTGATTACGTGCCATCCGGTTCCGGTTTCCTGTGTAAGTTGTTTTGCGGCATCTACCGCTTCCTTGGCGTTGTGAGCAACAATTCCTCTTTGGATCCTAACCCCAAAACTGGCTAAAATCTCTTTTCCTTGATATTCGTGAAGATTCATCTGTGAATTTACTTTTGTTTGCTGACAAAAATAGAAAACACCGCTGACAAATTGAAGATGTTAAATGAATAATTACCGATTAAACCTTAATTAAAAGTCAGTTTCGCTATTCCGGACACTACAACTTGAAATCTTGAAAGTCCAATGGATCAAAATTTTTAAAGTGCCCGTTCATTTCAATAACGCCTTTGGTGCGGTTCACTTCATTTAGAACATTGGCTGTTGCATCCAAATGTTCCTTTATAAAATTCAATCGGTCCGTTTCTTTTGTCATGAGCAACAATTTATATTCTTGCTCAAAAGAAAGTCCCATTTTGTGGGCCAAAGAATAGCTATTAAACTGTTTGGGTGATATTTTGGTAAAAGGAACATCCATTATGTCATAAAGGTTCTCGACCTTTTGAAGCACCTCTTCCCTCAAAGCTTCATCTGCATCGTTTTCAATTTCCAAGAATTCCACTTCCCCTCCGGCATACAATTTACCCTCCAACTGTTTTTCAAAACTCAGTACCTTAAAAATTTGACGTGCCACACAAACCACATCCATTTCTCCAGTTTCATACGTATTGACCACCTCAACCAACTGCACCTCGGTTCCATATGA
Organism: Flagellimonas profundi; assembly: GCF_017313275.1. Classification (GTDB taxonomy): domain Bacteria; phylum Bacteroidota; class Bacteroidia; order Flavobacteriales; family Flavobacteriaceae; genus Flagellimonas; species Flagellimonas profundi. Next base: position 1,833,826 of record NZ_JAFLNM010000001.1, read on the forward strand.
AATGGAATTGTTGATGTAAACAGGGATGCCAAAGGTCAGAGCTTCCTTGCGACAATCATTGATCAATTGTTTGTATCGGTCTTCAAAAATATGAAGGGGCACAGTCTCTCCCGGAAAAAAAACTGATTTCAAAGGAAATAAAGGAAGTTTCATATTATGAATTTGTTTAAAAATACACATCAAAACCAAAAGGTACAACCCGTGAGACCATATCATTGTTATAAATAAAACACCCTGTTATATTTTAATGAATAATGTCAGTTTTCTTGTGTGTACCGCGGACAAAACCTAGTTTTGCTTAAAATATTGGTTTACTATGAATTCTAAGGACTTACTTCAACTTACCGAACAATTTGGCGCACCACTTTATGTATATGATGCAGATAGAATCACTTCACAATACAAAAAACTGACCAATGCATTTAAAGGTGTACCCAACCTTAAGTTGAACTATGCTGCCAAGGCATTGTCCAATGTAAGCATCCTTAGATTACTGAACAGTTTGGGAAGCGGCTTGGACACGGTATCCATTCAAGAAGTAAAATTAGGCTTGTTGGCCGGGTTTAAGCCAGAATCCATCATTTTTACGCCAAATGGTGTTTCTTTGGAAGAAATTGAAGAAGCTGCGGCACTTGGGGTTCAAGTAAATATTGACAACCTCTCCATTTTAGAGCAATTTGGGAGCAAGCATCCGGACATTCCCGTTTGTATCCGTATCAATCCACATGTAATGGCGGGAGGGAACTCCAATATTTCTGTGGGACATATCGATTCTAAATTCGGCATAAGCATTCACCAAATTCCACATTTACTGCGAATTGTGGAGTTGACCAACATGAATATCAACGGAATCCACATGCATACCGGCAGTGATATTTTGGATATTGATGTTTTCCTATATGCTTCAGAAATTCTTTTTGAAACGGCCAGTAACTTCAAGGATTTGGAATTTATAGATTTTGGCAGTGGATTTAAGGTCCCTTACAAAGAGGGGGATATCCAAACCAATGTGGATGAGTTGGGCAAAAAACTTACCAAAAGATTCAACGAGTTTTGTGAGGAATATGGCAAAGAGCTCACGTTGGCCTTTGAGCCAGGCAAGTTTTTGGTGAGCGAGGCAGGCTACTTCTTGGCCAAGGTAAATGTGGTAAAGCAGACCACTTCCACCGTTTTTGCAAGCGTGGATTCCGGTTTCAACCATTTAATTAGACCTATGCTGTACGGGTCCAACCATCAAATAGAGAATATTTCCAATCCAAAGGGAAGGGAACGCTATTACTCTGTGGTCGGCTACATCTGCGAAACGGATACATTTGGTAGCAATCGTAGGATCAACGAAATATCCGAAGGAGATATCCTTTGCTTTAAAAACGCGGGCGCTTATTGTTTCACTATGGCCAGCAATTACAATTCCAGATATAGGCCCGCAGAGGTACTTTGGTACCAGGGAAAAGCCCATCTGATCAGAAAAAGGGAAACTTTTGATGATATTTTGCACAACCAAGTCGACGTAAAAGAACTTTTCGATACACCAAAGAAACAAGCTGTAAAGTAGGCCCGAAGCCTTATCAGAGTGTTAAAGCCAATACTATTTTGGCACAATTTTCGTTAGTTTTGTATTGATAGAACGACAAATACGTCAAAAACGAAGACTATGCGCTCAATTTATACCCAAATCAGCTTACTTTTCATAGCATTTATAGGCTTTAATGCCCAAGCCCAAGATATTCAATGGATATCCTGGGAAGAGGCCGTTGAACTTTCCAAAACGGATGCGCAGCCCAAAAAAATATTTGTTGATGTTTACACGGATTGGTGCGGATGGTGTAAAAAGATGGATAAAAACACATTTCAACATCCAGACGTATCCAAATACATGCAAGACAATTTTTATATGGTAAAATTGGACGCAGAAGGTAAGGATCCCATCGAATATCAAGGCAAGACATTCAAATTTGTTCCATCAGGAAGAAGAGGCTATCATGAATTGGCCGCGGCGCTTTTGCAGGGTCGTATGAGCTACCCTACGGTGGTTTTCTTGGATGAGCAATTGAACATGTTATCTCCTGTTCCTGGATACCAACAAGTAGAACCTTTTATGCAGATCGCCAAGTACTTTGGTGAAAACATCTACAAGGATAAGGATTGGGAAAGCTACGCTGGAAAATAAATTCCCCAGCGTTTGCGTTTACAATTTAAATTTATCTACCTGCTATAATTCGGACTCTCTTTGGTAATGGTCACATTATGAGGGTGGCTTTCGTGAATTCCGCTTGAGGTAATCTTTACAAAACGTGCATTGTTTTTCAAGGTCTCGATATCGCCTGCGCCGCAATAGCCCATTCCAGCCCTTAGTCCACCAATAAATTGGTGCATACTTTCCACCAATTCACCTTTGTAGGGCACTCGGCCCACAATACCTTCGGGTACCAACTTTTTGATATCGTCCTCAACATCCTGGAAATATCTATCCTTACTACCCTTTTTCATGGCCTCAACAGAGCCCATTCCACGATACGATTTAAATTTACGGCCTTCATAAATAATGGTTTCTCCTGGAGATTCTTTGGTACCGGCCAATAAGGAACCTAACATTACGGTATCTGCTCCTGCCGCCAAAGCTTTAGGGATATCGCCCGTGTAACGGATACCTCCATCGGCGATTACCGGAACTCCTGTCCCTTTTAATGCAGCAGATACTTCCAAAACAGCTGAAAACTGTGGAAAACCGACTCCGGCCACAACGCGAGTAGTACAAATGGACCCAGGTCCTATACCTACCTTAACCGCATCCGCTCCTGCTTCCACCAAATATTTTGCTGCTTCAGCGGTTGCAATATTACCCACTACAACCTCCAATTCCGGAAAGGATTTTTTTACCTCTTTCAAAATACTGACCACACCCTTGGTATGGCCATGTGCGGTATCGATAATAATGGCATCCACCCCTGCTTTGACCAATGCTTCGGCCCTGTCAACGGCATCAGCGGTCACTCCTATGGCAGCCGCAACCCGTAAACGTCCGTACTGGTCTTTATTGGCAATGGGCTTTTGGGTAAGCTTGGTAATATCTCTAAAGGTGATCAAACCAATAAGTTCGTCCTTATCGTTGACCACCGGTAATTTTTCAATCTTGTTTTCCTGAAGGATTACCTCTGCTTGCTGCAAAGAGGTACCTTCCGCCACCGTAACCAAATTTTCTGATGTCATGACCTCGGCAATGGGTCTATCGTCATTTTTCTCAAAACGAAGATCACGGTTGGTCACAATACCGATCAGCTTTTTGTCGGAATCCACAATTGGGATTCCACCAATACTATGCTCTTTCATGCTGGCTTTGGCATCACGAACTACGGATTCCAAAGGAAGCGTTACCGGATCCATGATCATTCCGCTCTCGGCACGCTTTACCTTTCTTACCTTGAGCGCCTGTTGCTCGATCGTCATGTTTTTATGAAGAACACCTATACCGCCCTCCCTTGCCATGGCAATGGCCATGCGGGATTCGGTTACTGTATCCATAGCTGCAGAAACGATGGGCACATTAATGGTGATGTTCTTGGTAAATTTTGACTGAATATTTACTTCTCTGGGAAGTACTTCGGAATAAGCAGGTACAAGAAGGACGTCGTCGTACGTTAGTCCTTCGCCAACAATTTTGTTTTGGTGAGCTTCCATTGCAATTACGGATTAATTGCGTGCAAATATACCACTAATTTTAATGAAAGAAGGACATACCCAATACTTTCTACATTATTGAGAAAATGTTTACACTACAAACGCAGCGACAGACACTCAATAAGACGACAATTTTCCAAAAATTATATTTATTTATTCTAAATAAGGTTTGTTTTATGGTGATGAGAATGTACATTTGCATTCCAAATTAATTTTTATTTAAACTAAGTCTTAATTAATACAATGTACCGACCATCATTAATCATCATCGCATTTTTTAGTTTTCTATTTCTTTCTGGACAACAAAAACCATTGGGCAATGATTCCACATTAATACAACTGAACGAAGTTGTTCTATCTGCAAAAGTGATTTTTGGAAGTAAATTTGTCGCAAAGAACAGAACGGGGTCATCCTATTACTTGTCTCCCGAAGAGATCAAAAAATTCAATTATACAGACGTCAACCGGACCTTACGTACGGTTCCCGGGGTTAATATTTACGAAGAAGATGGATTTGGTCTTAGACCAAACATTAGTTTACGGGGAACTTCTCCAGAAAGGAGTTCGAAAATCACCTTAATGGAAGATGGTGTGCTTATTGCTCCCGCTCCCTACAGTGCCCCATCGGCTTATTATTTTCCTACCATTGCCCGGATGCAAGCTGTAGAAATATTAAAGGGAAGTAGTCAAGTGCAATTTGGGCCATACACTACGGGCGGCGCCATAAATATGATTTCCACCGAAGTCCCTGATAACTTTGGGATCTTTTTGAACAGTAGTTACGGAAGCTTTCAAAGTGGCCGTATCCATGCCCAATTGGGAGATAGCCGTAAAAACTTTGGTTATTCGGTAGAATACCTCAACTACAATTCCAATGGGTTTAAAAACTTGGAAAATGGGGACAATACAGGTTTTGACAAGAATGACCTGGTTGCCAAATTCAAGGTCAACACGAATCCAGAAGCAATAGTGGGACAGGAATTTGAAGTTAAATTGCAATATTCAGATGAAACTTCCAATGAAACCTACTTGGGATTGACCCAGGAAGATTTTGATGCTGACCCCTTCCGTCGCTATGCTGGATCACAAAACGACCAAATGAACGCTGAGCATTTCCAATTGATGGGGACCCACGCCTTAAAATTCAGCGATCAATTCAGGATTACCACCGTTGGCTATTACAACGATTTTAGTAGAAATTGGTATAAAGTGGATTATGTTACCATCGATGGCGAACGTCAAGGTATCGGCAACATTTTTGGGGCCCCGAACGAGTTTGCATCCTATATAGATTTAGTAAAAGGCTCGATCAATAGTGGAGCGAATGACCTACTGAATGCCAGAAACAACAATAGAGATTATTTGTCAACCGGGGTTCAAACAAAATTGGATTACCATTGGAGCGGTGAGAACACCTATCACGACTTGGAAATAGGACTACGTTACCACTATGATGAAGAAGACCGCTTTCAGTGGATAGATGATTATGCCATGGTAAACGGAGATATGCAATTGGTCAATCCAGGCGTTCCAGGTACTAATGCCAACAGGGTAAGCAGTGCAAAAGCTTTTGCTTCTTATGCCATGTACAAATTGAAAATCAACGACTTAACATTAACGCCAGGCCTCCGTTACGAGAACATTGCCTTGGAAAGATTGAACTATGGAACCAACGACGTGGAACGTACTGGTTCTGATCTTTCCGAAAGACAGAATAAAGTTGACGTTTTTATCCCAGGAATTGGTTTCAACTACAATTTCAATGACCTATCCGTTTTTGGAGGGGTGCACAAAGGCTTTTCACCTCCAAGTAACCAACCTGGAGAAAATCCTGAGGAAAGTGTAAACTATGAGCTGGGCAGTCGCTTCTCATTTGCAGGTATTTCCGGCGAGTTGGTTGGCTTTTATAACGATTACAGTAATCTTTTGGGCAGTGATCTTGCCGCAACGGGCGGAACCGGATCATTAGATCAATTTAATGCTGGTGAAGTACGCGTGCAGGGTATTGAGCTGCTGCTCAACTATAACTTTTTGGAGAACAATGAAGACCTTCAATTGCCATTTACTTTTGGATATACGTTGACAGATACCGAGTTCTTGAACAGCTTTGGTAGTGAAAACGACATTTGGGGCGAGGTTTCCTCTGGTGATGAAATGCCATACATCTCCAAACACCAGTTCAATGCAGCCTTATCATTGGAACACCAAAATTTTGAATTAAATGTGAGCGGTAGGTACAATGGAGCTTTTAGAACCATGGCCGGAAATGGACCTATACCTGCCAACGAAAAAGTAAATTCCAACTTTATATTAGATCTTGGTGGAAGATACAGGTTCAACGATCACTTGGCCGTAACCGCCAACGCCATAAATTTATTGGACGAAAAATACGCTGTTGCCAGGGTACCTGCAGGTTTAAGACCTGGTCATCCATTTGGCATTTACGCAGGTATTGAGCTTAGATATTAATTGATGATTCCCACAACAGGACAATAGAAAGGCACTCCATTAAGGGTGCCTTTTTTAATGGTATACCGAAAAAAGTTCAGTGGCTTTATTGAAGGCTGCTTCAAAAACCATCCAATTGACACCTGTATCGGCCTTTTCCGCAGTAAAATAGGAAAGCATTCTTTCCGTAGGCATATTTCCAGTAAGTTCATCCTTGGCCATTGGACACCCGCCAAAACCTTGCACTGCACCATCAAATCGACGGCAACCTGCTTTGTACGCTGCGTCCACTTTTTCGTGCCATTTGGATGGAGTGGTATGCAAATGGGCACCAAATTCTATTTCCGGATATTTTGGGATAAGGTTGGAGAACAAGTAATCTATCACCTCTGGCGTAGAACTGCCAATAGTATCTGATAACGAAAGTATTCTAGTTCCCATGGCCGCCAGTTTCTCGGTCCACTCCCCAACTATTTCAACACTCCAAGGATCACCGTACGGATTTCCGAAGCCCATGGAAATATACGTGACCACCTCCTTGCCGTTCGCATCGGCCAACTCCAGGATGCCCTTAAGGGTCTCTACCGATTGGTCAATGGTTTTATGCGTATTCCGCATTTGAAAGTTTTCCGAAATGGAAAAAGGAAACCCCAAATAATCAATTTCTTCATGCTTGCATGCATCTTCCGCGCCCCTAACATTGGCAACAATGGCCAACAGCTTACTTTGGGTACGGGAAAGGTCCAATCGGGCCAAAACCTCAGCAGTATCCTGCATCTGCGGTATGGCTTTCGGCGAAACAAAACTTCCAAAATCAATGGTATCAAAACCACAGCCCAACAAGGATTGGATATACTTTACCTTCTCATCCGTAGGAATAAAGGTTTTTATTCCCTGCATGGCGTCCCGTGGACATTCTATGAGTTTGACTTTTGGCATAGGCGTGCGTAAAAATAGCACTTATTTGTCCGATAGAAATAGATAAATGGCAATCCCTACAAAAACAACCAGTTGCACCCATTTTAAATAAACACCCGCATTTTTATGTCGGGTCAGGTATTTTGAAATCTTTCCCGCCAATACGGCAATGGCCCCAAATACAATAAGGGCAGAGAGCATAAAAAGGAGACCTAAAATATAGAATTGAATTACAGTATTAAGTTCATCGCTAAACAAAAAGCCTGGAAAAAAAGCCAAGAAAAAAATAGTGACTTTTGGATTGAGTACATTCATAGTAACCCCGGTCCAAAAAAGCTTCATGGGTGTTTTGGCCGGTCTGTTTTTATCATCGATCGCAATGGAAGCATCACTGCGGTATACTTGATAGGCCAAGTACAGCAAATACATGGCCCCAAAAAGCTTGATGGCAAAAAATAAGGTATCACTCCGTTTAATGATTTCCGAAACCCCAAAGGCCAACAAAGTGGTATGCACCAAACAACCTAAGACCAATCCAAAAACAGTTGCCAACCCTGATTTAGTACCATTACTGATGCTTTGTGTGAGCACAAAAATATTATCCGGACCTGGTGAAATAGCCAGGGCAAGCGAGGATATAAAAAACCCGACCAATATGGGATAATTGACGGTTTCCAGAAATAAAAATAAACTGTGCATATGGTTTAGTCCATTTTTTCCAAAATGGCCTTGTTGATTTTCTTGATAAGTGCTGGCCCTTCATAAATAAAACCCGTGTAGAGCTGCACCAAATCCGCTCCCGCATCCAACTTTTCCAATGCATCTTCTGGGGAATGGATTCCCCCAACCCCGATTATGGGAAAAGCTTTTTTGCTGTTATCAGCCAAAAAGCGAATTACTTCAGTACTTCTATTTTTTAGAGGCTTTCCACTAAGACCGCCTTTCTCCTCTGTTAAATACAGATCCGATTTCAGTTCTTTTCTTTCAATAGTGGTATTGGTGGCAATAACACCATCAATTTTAGTATCTGCAACAATTTCAATGATGTCCCTTAATTGGTCGTCTGTTAAATCCGGGGCTATTTTCAATAAAATGGGCTTTTGCTTCAATCCAAAGCTTTTGGCCAGTTTACCATTCTGGCTTTTTAGTTTTTTCAACAATTTGGTCAAGGGCTCCTTATCCTGAAGTTCGCGGAGTCCAGGTGTGTTGGGCGAACTCACATTCACCACAAAGTAATCCACATGTTCAAACAAGGCTTCAAAGCAAATCAGGTAATCCTTGATGGCATCTTTGTTGGGGGTAACCTTGTTCTTGCCGATATTGCCGCCGATAATCACACGGTGCTTCTTTTTTAATTGTTCCACGGCTTCAAAAACCCCTTGATTATTAAAGCCCATGCGGTTAATAATTGCCTTATCCCTTTTTAAACGGAACAATCGCTTTTTAGGGTTTCCCGGTTGGGGCTTGGGAGTTACCGTTCCGATTTCAACAAAACCAAAACCGAAATCTGAGAACTCGTTGTATAACTTGGCATTCTTGTCAAAACCAGCAGCCAGACCTACGGGGTTCTTAAATTTTACACCAAAAACCTCCCGCTCCAGTCTTGAGTCGTTCACATTGAAGATTTTTCTAAAAAGACCGCTAAAACCCAATCTTGATAACAACTTAATGGTCCAAAAAGAAAAGTGGTGCACGGCTTCCGGATCAAATAAAAAAAGTACCGGGCGAATCAGGAATTTATACATTCAAAAATGGATTTTGGACAAAAATAACAACTCTTAAAACAGTTATTGACAAATTGCTCAATTTTCGTCAACAGACCTATTAATGTGGATGGGACGCAAGGTCAACTGACTGCATAATTTTAAATATCTTTCATATTGGGCGGGATTGAAACTTAAAAGCAGTCTTTTGTCCATCATACGAACATTCTGCTTCATACTGTCCATTATAGAAGCATATTCCTTGGAGACGGTAATCAATACCTCCGGTGAGCTTTCCTCATTCTTTTTCATAAGGTATTTAGCCTTGTCACTTAAAATATCGTTGCGTATTTTAAGTTCGGCGCTCCAGTTCTTAAGGTTTTCCTTTTGCGCCTCCGTCAACTCAAAAACCTTGGTTATGGCTTCGTTGTCGCGTCCACCTACTCCCAAAATACAATCCATTTGAGCGAACCCGGAAAATCCGGATATCAAAAAAAGATATATGGCTATTGATTTCAATTGAGGTCCGTATTAATCGTTCACGAAAGATAGGTATTAATGCCTTTGATTTATAAAATTGCGTTTGAATAAGCATTATTTTTGATAAAACGACGCTATGGAAAAACTACTGCCCCGATTTTTGGAATATGTAAAAACCGATACGCAAAGCGACCCCTATTCCAAAACCACACCCAGCACAGAAAAGCAGTGGGACCTTGCCAAGAAATTGGTGATGGAACTCCATCAAATAGGTATGCAAGAGGTGTCAATTGACGAGAACGCCTACATTATGGCCACGCTACCCAGTAATATGGACAAAAAGGTACCCACCATCGGTTTTGTTTCCCATTTTGATACTTCCCCCGATTTTTCGGGCAGAAACGTAAAACCACAGATCATTGAAAATTACGATGGAAAGGATATTGTGCTGAACAAGTTAAAGAACATTGTACTTTCTCCAGATTATTTTGAAGATTTAAAGACATACGAAGGACAAACCTTGATCACCACCGATGGCACCACCTTGTTGGGAGCTGATGACAAGGCTGGAATTGCGGAAATCATCACTGCGATGGAATACCTTAATGACCACCCTGAAATTAAGCACGGTAAAATTAGGATAGCTTTTACCCCAGATGAAGAAATTGGTCGAGGTGCACACAAGTTTGATGTTGAAAAATTTGGCGCGGAATGGGCCTACACCATGGATGGCAGTCAAGTGGGCGAACTGGAATATGAAAACTTTAACGCAGCCAAGGCCAAGATCACCATTACGGGAAAAAGCGTACATCCGGGCTACGCCAAAAACAAAATGGTAAACGCCATTGGGATTACCAACGACTTTTTGACCCTTTTACCCCCTAGCGAAGTTCCCGAACATACCGCTGGACGGGAAGGTTTTTTCCATGTGCATAAAATAAAGGGTGAAATCGAAAAAGCTGAGATAGAACTCATTATCCGTGACCACGATACAGTGCATTTCCAGGCAAGGAAGGAATTATTGAACGACATCAAGGATAAACTCAACAAAAAATATGGGGATTATGTGAGCCTGATCATTGAGGACCAATACAAGAACATGCGGGAAAAGGTAGAACCGATGTACCATATTGTGGAAATTGCTGAAGAAGCCATGAAATCACTTCAAATAGAGCCCATCATAAAACCCATTAGAGGTGGAACGGATGGTTCACAGTTGAGCTTTATGGGCTTGCCCTGCCCCAATATTTTTGCCGGCGGGCACAATTTCCATGGCAAATACGAGTATGTTCCTTTGGAAAGTATGGAAAAAGCGGTAAAGGTCATCGTTAGAATTTGTGAACTTACCGCGAGCCAAATCAAGTAGTTGTGGACAAATCCGAAAAAATAGAGCTATACTACGAAAAGGAACACCCGTTTAAGGAAGGGATTGCACTACTTAGGGAAATTGCCCTAAAAACAGAGGCCAATGAAGATTTTAAGTGGAGCTTTCCCGTGTATACCTTGAACAACAAAAATGTGTTCGGTATTTGTAAGTTCAAAACACATTTTGGGGTTTGGTTTTTTAACGGAGTGTTTTTAAAAGACCCTAAAAATGTGCTGGAAAATGCCCAGGAAGGCAAGACCAAGGGCATGCGCCACTGGAAATTCCAAACTTTGGAGGAGGTCGACGAAAAAAACGTGCTGGGTTACATGAAAGAGGCCTTGGACAACCAGAAAAAAGGAAGGGAAATAAAAGCCGAAAAAACCAAAAAGGTCACCATTCCCAAATTATTGCAATCCGAACTGGCAAAGGATTCTGATTTACATATTGCCTTTGAAAAGTTTACTCCCTATAAACAAAAAGAGTTCTGCGAATACATTACAGAGGCCAAACAGGAGAAAACCAAACTGCGAAGATTAGAAAAAATTCTCCCTATGATCAAGGAGGGAGTTGGTTTGAATGATAAGTATCAATAAGGAATTTAAATTCATCAACTCAAATACCATATCCATCCATTCCCGCTGGAATTTTAACCCGATAAATGCCAACTTCACATATCGGACCGTATAATTCATTAAAACGAATCATATCCTGGAACGTTTTGATCAATACAGAAAATACAGCCCTGACCAACTAAAATTAAACCAATGCGAAAAATTATTTATTATGTAGCGAGTTCTCTAGACGGATACATTGCAGGAAAAAATGACGACATAAGCAAGTTCATATTACAAGGAGAAGGAGTTGAGAAGTACCGATCAGACGTTGCAAATTTTAGGACTGTAATTATGGGACGAAAAACCTATGAATTTGGATTTCAATATGGACTTAAACCGGGACAACCTGCTTATCCGAATATGGAAAACCACATTTTTTCGAATTCTATAAAAATCGACAACCTATCTGAATTTGTTAAAATTGAGAAACTGAGTGTGGATAGAGTTAAGGAAATTCGAGAAAACGCCAATACCGACATTTATCTGTGCGGTGGGGGTGAGTTTGCAGGTTGGCTATTGGACAACGGATTAATTGACCAATTGAAACTTAAATTAAACCCGGTTGTGCTTGGAAACGGGACCAAACTATTCGGTTCTTCAACAACAAATGAAAATTGGGTGCTAACAGAAACAGAATCATTTCTTGACGGACTCCAAATATTGACATATGACAAGAAAAAATAAAAAGTACTAGTCACAACATAGAAAAACAAAGGTTATAGCCTGTTTCAACACGGTTTCGGCCTTATAAGCCTGAAGCCCCCGACTACCTACTTTGCGAATGCTCACAGATAATACAAAATACTGACCGGACAAAACATTCCAACTTATGAAAAGTTAATTTAGTCCACTACCAACTTCGAACCAACCACTCCGCTTTTACATTATTAAAATCAACTAAATGACGGACATCATTGCACACCCTTTAATATCAAAATAAATTAAGGTGAAAATTGAAAGTTGGGTTTGCGCCCTTCTTTATAAAATTACGTGTCATGAAAAAGTTGCTATATTTTTTATTCATCGGGTTGATTTCTTTGAGCATCTCCTGCAGTAAAAGTGATGACGAAGATGAATTGACCAAGGACGGGCCCTTTCCGATAAGTGAACTGAGTGGAAACTGGGAGGCCACCAAAGCACAGTTTAGTGTAAGTAGCACATCGGTAGACATTATCGAGGATGGGGGAACGGTAACCATGTCCGTACAAGCGAGCGGTCGTTTCACCCTGACCTTAAATCCCGTAGACCGGGATGCCTATACAGTGACCGGAGAAATCTTCTGGGAAGAATGGCAGGGCAGTTTCTACTTTGCTGTTGCCTGGGACGATGAGCCCAATGATTGGGATACTTACGGCCACACTTACGACGGAACTACACTAAGCATAAACGGCGGCCCCGATTCCGGGGATTACGATTTTGACAATGATGGGGACTTGGAATCCTGTTCCATCCATTTCATTTTTGTTCGTTCGTAAGTATTTTAATGTTTTTCAACGCTAAAGGATGCATTGTTGGAGCTTTTATGTGCAGTCGCAAAAAAGTTGTGGGCTGTTGTAAGCAAAGTTTACCCCACCTTAGGAAATTCCCATCCATTATGGTAGTCATGTATCAATAAAGCATCTGCTTCGGAATGGTTGAACTTTTTATTTTCCGCATCCCAAAAAAGTCGTTCACCCGTTTTATAAGCGACATTGCCTAAATGACTCACCACAGCGGCATCGTAACCAATTTTTATCGGAGCTTTTAATATGGATTTGTCCCTTGTTTTTACCGCTTCCAAAAAGTTTTGGGTATGTAGCCCCAAACCTTGCCCTACACCTTCTTGCAAGGGTACGGCTTCTATTTTTGGTCCTAAATCCTGGCTCCAGTGCGGACGGTCGTGTTCCGGAATCACTTCCCATCCTCCGCGATCAAGAACTAAAGTTCCATTGTTGCCAATAAATGCAATACCATGGTTTCTACCGTAGTTGCCACCATCAATCCCGGTAGCGTGCTCCCAAAGCAATGAAAATTCACCAAAATCGTAAATAGTCTGCAAGGTATCTGGAGTTTCGGCAGCGTCGTTCGGGTAAGCGAACTTACCGCCCATCGCCATTACGGATTTCGGTGTGGAAGCCTTCATTCCGAACAAGGCGTAGTCTATCAAGTGTACGCCCCAATCCGTCATTAAACCGCCTGCATAATCCCAGAACCATCTAAAATTAAAATGAAACCTGTTTTTATTAAATGGTCTGCTCTGTGCAGGACCTAACCACATATCATAATCCACTCCGGCCGGCACAGGACTATCGGGAACGACGGGTACGGATTGCATCCACCCTTGATAGGCCCATGTTTTTACCAAACGTATCTGACCCAGTTTACCTGAATGAACATAATTGATGGCATCCACAAAGTGGGGCTCACTACGTTGCCACTGCCCTATTTGCACCATCCTATCGCTCGCATTTACTTTGGCAAGCATAACTTCACTCTCTGCGACGGAGTTGGCAATAGGTTTTTCACAATACACATCCTTGCCCGCATCAATGGCGTCGGTGAGTTGCAAACAATGCCAATGGTCGGGTGTACCAATAATGGCAATATGAACATCTTTGTCCTCTAATAGTTTTCGATAATCCGAATACCATTTTGGCTTTTTGATACCGCCTTTCTCCAACTCGGCTGTTTTTTCACGAAGCACATTTTCATCAACATCGCAAAGGGCAACTACCTCGACCTCGCTATTTTGTAGCATGGAACTTAAATCTGAAAAGCCCATACCGTTGCAACCGATCAGACCAACCTGTATTTTATCGTTAGGACTGATGTTTCTGCGTACAGATGCCAATAATTCGGTCGGGAAAACCATTGATGCTCCCAATCCTGCCACACCTAATCCACTACGCTTTACAAATTGTCTTCTTGTTGCCATGTCTTTTCAAATTTGGAATAAGATACAAAAAAACGTCCCTTGAAAGTTGATGTTCAAGGGACGTCTTTATAAATTATATTGTTGTTCGCTACTTCTTTTCAACGGGAGCATTCAACTTTTTGCTCATTTCCATGGAAATGGCAGAGCGGTCGAACTTTAAACGCCCGGCCATGGTTTCGATAACACAAGAGAAGTCCTTGTCGTTCAATTCCACGATTTTTCCGTGCAGTCCGCTTTTCGTGATGATCTTATCACCTTTTTTAAGCTCAGAAGCGAATTTTTTCTCATCCTTCTGACGTTTGATCTGAGGGCGGATCATAAAAAAATACGCCACGGCAAAAATCAAAATCAGCGGTAAAAATTGTCCTAGGTTTTCCATTTAGGTGTTTTAATTATTTAACAGGACCGGCAGGCACTGTTCCAGGTGCTTGTACAAATGCTTTGATTCTCAAGATCTCGGAACCTTTGGCAGTATTTGCATTAACGGTAATTGTTTTGGTAACCTGATTTTGACCAGAACCATTGAACTTCACTAACAACTCTCCTGTTTCGCCTGGAGCAATAGGATCTTTAGGAGGGTTTGGCACTGTACAGCCACAGCTACTTTTTGCGTTTGTAATAATAAGAGGGGCATTACCTGTATTGGTAAATGTAAATACGGTTTCCTGTGGAGTTCCTCTTTGGATAGTACCAAAATCGTGTTCGTTTTTCTCAAAAGTCATTACAGGAACCATCTTGTCCGATGCATCTCTGCTCACAGCGCTTTCCACATTGTCAGCAACTATTTTTTTTGATGCTTTGTCTTTACATGATACGCCCATCAAGGCAACTACCAAGATCAAACTAAAAATTGTCGTTATTCTTTTCATGATTAAAATTTGTTTTTCCAAAATTAAGGAATAATTTTTATTGTAAGCCCCTTCCTATTTTTTGGAGCCTTCCATCCGATTTATACTCTTTTGCCAACTTGTCCAAAACCCCATTGATAAAGATACTGCTCTTGGGCGTGGAGTATTCTTTCGCAATTTCCAAATACTCATTTAAGGTCACTTTTTCGGGAATGGACGGAAAGTTCAATAATTCACAAATAGCCATTTTTAAGATAATGGAATCAATCTCCGCAATACGATCATTGTCCCAATTAGGGGTTTTCCCTTCAATTTCCTTCTCCCATTTGGCATCATTGAGCAGGGTCTTGGTCAACAGTTCATTGGCAAAATCCATATCCTGTTGATCTTTCAGCAAAGCCGGCAAAAAGAAACGGTCCCCAGAATCTGGCTTGGCCTTTTTCAGTCGTTTGACCAAAAAGGTGTTCACTATCGGGAAATCGTCCACCCAAGTTAGTTTATCGTCCTCGAAGTAATCGTAGATTTTATCGTTCGGCGCAATGATTTCTTTAAAAAGTTGGATGACAACATTGCGGTCATCCACATAACCATCTTCACCGTTCAACATGTATTCCTTGTAAATATCGCTGGAAACTACAGCCTTGTGGATGATTTTCACATACTCATCGTTCATGTACCAGTTGTCCAACTTGCGTTTGGAGAGTTCGTTCTTCAAAGCTTCGTTGTTTACCAATTGCAACAACAAACGGTTTTTTACAAACTTTTCGGGATTGGGATAGTTATCTTCTTCGGTGGCCACATATTTTTTGGAGGCGTGGCTTACATGTTTTTCTGCCAAACGGTGTAGTTCCGCCAAAAGGCTTAAAATCAAAAGGTATAGAACATACATGTTTTCTATACTGACTCGCAGGAACTTTTCTTGTTTTTGCAGCGAATCGTCCTTGGATTGCACCAATGCATAAATGCATTGCATCACTTTTACTCTAATGTGCCTTCGGGTAAGCATGTTTAAAGAACTTTTAAAGTCATTATTTGGCTTTCACTCCGCAAAAGTAATCTTATATTTGAATCTTACCTACCAAACTTGCTTTCTTATCAGTTTTATAACATTTACTTTGTGAGGTATGGTATATATTTGCGGGATTGTCCACCGAAAAATCGATACTTAAAAACCTCCTCACCCTTGTATGAAGGAACTAAAACACCTAAATAAATATTTTAAAAAATATTGGCTCAAACTGCTATTGGGAATCATAATCACCATAATTGCCCGTGTTTTTTCCTTAGTAATGCCTTCTTATGTGAACAAGTCCATACAAGCTGTGGAAGATTTTACATCGGATGTGATCACCCTTTCGGATGCGAAGGGGTTATTACTTCAATACATTTTAATTATTGTTGGTGCGGCCATACTTTCCGGGCTTTTTACTTTTTTGATGCGCCAAACCATCATCAACGTATCCCGATATATTGAATACGACCTTAAAAATGAGGTCTTTGACCATTACCAATTACTCAGCCTTAATTTTTACAAAAAAAACAGGATTGGGGATTTAATGAACCGAATCAGTGAGGACATCAACCAAGTGCGCTTATATGGCGGCCCCGCCATTATGTACGGTATCCAAACATTGACCCTTTTTGTTTGTTTGATTCCTTTGATGTTCATAAAGGCTCCCACATTGGCCGCATATACCTTGTTGCCACTTCCTGTCTTATCAGTTTTGATTTATCAAATCAGTAAAATTATCCATAAACGAAGTACAAAGGTTCAAGAGTTTTTATCCACACTTTCCACCTTTACCCAAGAATCATTTTCTGGTATTTCCGTGATAAAGGCCTACAGTATTGAACCCAGGATAAACTCTGAATTGCGTGATTTGGCCCGCGAGGGAAAAGACACAAGTATGGCTTTGGCCAAAGTAAATGCTTGGTTTTTCCCCTTAATGATCTTATTGATCGGAATCAGTAATGTTTTTGTCATCTATATCGGTGGGCGACAATATATCAACGGCGAGATAGAGACCATTGGGATCATTGCAGAATTCATCCTTTATGTAAATATGCTTACCTGGCCCGTTGCCGTTGTGGGGTGGTTAACATCAATAGTACAAAGGGCGGAGGCTTCACAGAAACGTATCAATGAGTTTTTAAAGGAAGAGCCATCCATCCAGAACAAAGTTGAACAACCTACCCCAATAAAAGGTGATATTGAGTTCAGAAATGTGACGTTCACCTATGAGGATACCGATATAACTGCCCTAAAAGACGTTTCGTTTACCATAAAAGCTGGACAGACCGTTGCTATTTTAGGTAAAACCGGGTCAGGAAAATCCACCATATTGGATTTGGTGGCGAGATTGTACGACACGACCTCTGGCGAGGTTTTGATCGATGGAGTGCCCGTAGAACAATTGAACCTTGATAGCTTAAGGAGTTCCATTGGTGCCGTACCACAAGATGCCTTCCTTTTTTCGGATACGATTGAAAACAATATTCGGTTTGGTAACGAAAATGCCACACATGATGAGATTGTGGAGGTAGCCAAAAAAGCTGTGGTCCATAAAAACATTGAAGGGTTCGCCAAAAAGTACAATACTGTGCTGGGCGAAAGGGGGATAACATTGAGCGGTGGTCAAAAACAGCGGGTTTCCATTGCACGAGCCCTATTAAAAGACCCTAAAATCTATCTGTTCGACGATTGCCTCTCTGCTGTGGATACCGAAACCGAGGAAGAAATCCTCAACAATTTAAAACGGGTCTCCGAGAGCAAAACAACACTTATTGTAAGCCATAGGGTATCATCTGCCAAGAATGCCGATAAAATCATTGTATTGGACAACGGAAGAATCATTCAAGAAGGCACCCACGAAGAATTGAACAATACCGATGGTTATTATAAAGAACTCTACATCGACCAACTCTCTGGCAAAGAATCATAAAAAAGTTGCTGAATTAGCTTTTTTTTTACATTTTTGGTAACATAATTCAACATAGTACTAAATACACTATACCATATGGGCCAGAAAGATACAATGGATCAGGAAGAGATTTATTCAAAAGTCTTAAGAGCGGGAAGAAGAACCTACTTTTTTGACGTAAGAAGTACCAAGGCCGGAGATTATTACTTAACCATTACAGAAAGTAAAAAGTTTACTCATGATGATGGTTCTTTCCATTACAAAAAGCACAAAATTTATTTGTATAAAGAAGATTTTAGCGCTTTCCGTGAGATCATGGAGGAAATGATGGATTACATTATTGATGAAAAAGGAACCGAAGTCATCTCCGAACGCCACCAAAAAGATTTTAAAAAGGAGGAGGACAGTTTTAGCGAAAACGGTTCAGCTTCTTCAGGTAGTTTTACCGACGTAAGTTTTGATGATATTTAAAAAGGAACCAATCCTTTAAAATGTAACGG
Source organism: Flagellimonas profundi (assembly GCF_017313275.1). Lineage (GTDB taxonomy): Bacteria > Bacteroidota > Bacteroidia > Flavobacteriales > Flavobacteriaceae > Flagellimonas > Flagellimonas profundi. The sequence continues at coordinate 1,852,216 of NZ_JAFLNM010000001.1, forward strand.
CCTGTATTTTTGCAGGTCGTTTTTTATTTTTATCATATTAAACGCATCAAAAAAAATAAATAAAATGGCAAGGACACCCAGCAACATGCTCCCTTTGGGCACCAAGGCACCAGACTTTGAACTGATGGACACCGTTTCCGGTAAAAAATTGGCACTAAAAGATGTAAAAGGAGAAAAAGGCACAGTGATCATGTTTATTTGTAACCATTGTCCTTTTGTGATACATGTAAACCCAATGATCGTTGAATTGGCCAACACATATCAGAAAAAAGGGATTGCCTTTGTGGCCATTTCCAGCAACGATGTGGAAAACTATCCGCAGGATGCCCCGCATCTAATGAAGGAAAAAGCCAAGGAAGAACATTACACCTTTCCTTATCTTTATGATGAGACCCAAGAAGTGGCCAAAGCCTATGATGCTGCTTGCACTCCCGATTTCTATCTTTTTGATACCCATATGACCTTGGCATACCGTGGTCAACTGGACGATTCCAGACCTGGAAATGGTATACCGCTCACCGGTGACGACCTAAGAAATGCCATGAATGCAGTTCTGGAGGGCAAGAAGGTCGATACTGAACAAAAGCCAAGTCTGGGATGCAATATTAAATGGATAACCCCCTAGCGAACACCAGAATGAACCATGCTATCCTGAACAACACCCTTACGTTGGAGACCGTTACAGAAAAAAACATTGAAAAGTATGTCGATGTTGGGGTACGGTCGTATTGCGAACATTACCTCCACCTGTGGGAAAACGAAGACCCCGCACCATACATTTCGCATGGTCTTACCAAAACAGTTGTGGAGCGCGAATTAAAGGATCCCAACGCTTTGAACTATTTGATCAATCTGAACAACGAGACCATTGGAATTTTGAAATTGGTAAAACATTGTGGTATTGATGAAATTTCGGACGAGGATGCTCTAAAGGCCGAAAAAATCTATCTACTGAAAAAACACTCAGGAAAAGGCATTGGTAAACAATTGCTTCAATTTGTTGAAGATACTGCGAAGTCACTCAACAAAAAAGTAATCTGGCTGGACGCCATGCAAAAGGGAAATCCGGTTCACTTTTATCAAAAAAATGGGTATGTCATCAAAAGGGAAAGCCAAGTGGTACTGCCCAACGTAAAACCTTCTGAAAAGCCGATGTGGATTTTGACCAAAAAACTCTAGGCTACCACCCTTTGCGCTTTATCAAATTGGCAATATGGGCAAAATGATGGTTACTGTGCCAGGCGTAGCGGGCAATATTTTCCTTTAAAGTGGTTTCATTGTTTCCATCGGGGTGAATAAAACTTCGTTCCAAATCCTTCTCCGAAAGGCCTTTTAACAAATAGACCAATTTCGCGTGTACGGCACTCAAGTGGTCCAAGGACATTTGAATGGGAGCTGTACGTGTATCGAACAATGCTGCCCAAGCCTTTTCATCATAAGCTTTAATATAGGGCCTGTCCTCTGTTAAGCCCCATTTAAAGCGGATATAGCTGTTATGGTGGCTATCCGAAATATGGTGCACTAATTGGCGTACCGTCCACCCATTTGGGCGATACGGGGTTTCCAGTTGTTCTTCGGAAAGTGGTGTTACCAAATTGGATAATCGCCGTGGCAACGTTTCCAAAATTGAAATCCATTCTTCCAAAGCTGTCTCTGTAACGGTTTCGGGAATCTCAAATTTCCCGATCGGATAACGCAATTGTTCCAAAACTTCTTTTTCCATCTGTTAAAAGTAACAAGTTTGCAGGAAATTGTGCCACAATAAATTCAAACATAATTTAATACACTTTTAACAAATTTTAACCCGTGCAATCAAATAATCTAGTAATTTTATAGGGTAATAAATTTTAAACTTAAAAATCAAAAACATATGGCAACTTTACGATTGGGGGATACTGCTCCGGATTTTACAGCAGTTACTTCCGAAGGAACACTTAATTTTTACGAATATCTTGGTGACAGTTGGGGGATTTTATTTTCCCACCCTGCAGATTTCACCCCTGTTTGCACCACCGAATTGGGTACTGCGGCCAAATTCAAGGATGAGTTCGATAAAAGGAATGTAAAGATGATGGCCCTGAGTGTTGATGGGGCAGCATCTCATATGGAATGGATCAAGGATATCAACGAAACTCAGAACACGGAGGTGAATTTTCCTATCGTTGCCGATGTGGAAAGAAAGGTGTCGGACCTTTATGACATGATTCACCCCAATGCCGACGACACACTTACGGTTCGTTCCGTATTCATTATCGGCCCGGACAAAAAAATTAAACTTACACTAACATATCCTGCTTCTACCGGACGTAATTTTTATGAATTGCTACGAGTTGTGGATTCTTTGCAATTGACAGCAAACCATAAAGTGGCGACTCCGGCCAACTGGGAACATGGCGAAAAAGTTGTGGTAAGCCCTTCTATTCCAACCGAAGAGGCCAAAGGAATTTTCAAAAAAGGTGTGGAAGAAGTGAAGCCCTACCTCCGTTTAACTCCCGATCCAACTGCTTAAATATTTAATTTAATAGAAAAAAAACTGATTCCCAATAAATTAAACGTACCTTTGTACCCAATTAATTTTTTTTCAATTTATATTATGAGTAAAGGAACAGTAAAATTCTTCAATGATTCTAAAGGTTACGGATTTATCACTGAAGATGGTTCAAACACAGATCACTTCGTACACATTTCCGGTTTAATCGATGAAATTAGAGAAGGTGACGTTGTAGAATTCGAACTACAACAAGGTAAAAAAGGATTGAACGCCGTTAATGTACAAATTGCGGAATAGGTTATAAACAACTTTTTTATAGATGAAGCCCGGGCAATGCCCGGGCTTTTTTTTGTTCATTTTTTTTCGAAATCACGCAACCATTTCTCATTTTGATATCTAAATCATAAACACCACAACCATTAAATCCGCATAAATGAACACCTTTTTTGGAGTACTATCGTTTCTCTTGATCGTAAACGCCCTACTATTGGTATGGAGTGTAAACGGTTCCAAAAAATAGCTTTAAAAACCCACCGTACAATTGGTAGGGTTTTTTTTCGTTGGATTGTTACGTATTAAACACGTTACAACCATGACCACTTTTTTCAGCGTTTTACTGACACTATTGGCTCTTAACTTTTTTTTACTGCTCTTAAGTGTAAATAGGTCCAAATAAAAAAGCTCCCATTTCTGGAAGCTTTTATATCTATATTCGTGAAGTTTTCTATTTCACGTTCATTAATTCCACATCAAAAACCAATGTTGCATTCGGAGGTATAACCCCTCCTGCTCCCGTACTTCCATAAGCCAAATGTGATGGAATTACAAAACGAGCCTTATCCCCTACTTGCAATAGGCTTATTCCTTCGTCCCATCCTGGAATTACTTGCCCAACTCCCAAAGCAAAATCAATGGGTTGGTTTCTTTTGTACGAAGAATCAAAAACTTGTCCATTGGCCAGTGCCCCTTCATAATGTACAGAAACGGTTTTCCCTTTTTCCGCTTTGGCGCCACTACCTTTTTGAATGATCTTGTATCGCAAACCGCTATCGGTCTTATCAAATCCAGCAGCCAATTTTTCCATTTCGGCTTCTGCTCTGGCCTTTTGTTCAGCAATGCGTTTTTCCCTTGCTCCCTCGAATGTGCGGAAAGCTTCAATGGCATTCCAATTCTTTGCTTCATCCCCCACTCTAACAACTTCCAAAGTTTCAATGGTATCTCCTTGGGCAATGGCATCCACAACATCCTGTCCTTTTTCTACACGACCAAATACGGTATGCTTGTTATCCAACCACGGGGTGGCCACATGAGTGATGAAAAACTGGCTCCCATTGGTACCGGGACCTGCATTGGCCATGGATAGCACTCCAGGACCATCGTGTACCAAATCGGGGTGGAATTCGTCATCGAACTTGTAACCGGGGTCTCCCGTTCCAGTTCCGGTAGGGCAACCACCTTGAATCATAAAATCTGGGATTACCCTGTGGAATTTCAATCCATCGTAATAGGGTTTTCCTTGTGGTTTTACACTGTTCTCCATATCTCCTTCGGCCAGTGCAACAAAGTTGCCTACCGTTCCCGGGGTCTTATCGTGGGTAAGTTTCACCAATATTTCCCCTTTGGAGGTATTGAACTTGGCGTAGATTCCGTCTTGCATTGTATGTTGATTAATAGATTATTAAAAACTAAATCCTTGGATTTTTCCAAGGCTGCAAAGATATGAAATACATTGATTTGTTTATAGTGTACTATTGGTGTTAGATCAGAACATAAAGTGTCGACCTACAACACCAATAATCCAAAAAAAATATATAATTAATTGTTTTTTAATAACTTACATACATTGAACACAATTAGCAACCAATTAAAAGCATCCCATATGAAAACAATCAAAGGTTTAGCGCTGATATCCATTCTTACCATATCAACACTCGCTTTCATTGGTTGGCATCCTTCAAAAAAGAAATCACCTATGGCGACAGCAAAAAATGTAATTGTTCTACTAAAGTTCAAATCCCAACCGGAAAAAGGGGATAAAACGGTTTTAGAGTTGACCAAACTCATAGAAAAAGTTAAGGAGGAGCCTCATTTTGTATCCATTAAACTCCATGTAGATACAAAAGATCCAACGAATGTTCTACTTTACGAAGAATGGGAAGATGCCTCCTATTACAACAACGAGCATATGGATACCGATCATATAAAATCGTTTATGGCCAACTCTACCAACTTTTTGAGCGGTCCACCGGATATTACCTTTTGGGAAGTACAACGTGTATTTGAATAATATGATATCATTTCATTTTACAGCGATCATTGTAACAAATTGAGCGGACCTACGTCATACATCCCATAGAAATAATGACAGCACAGGATTCTTTTTGCTTTAATTGAGCTGAAAAATACGCTTAGCATCAAAACTGAAAAAGACTTACATATTTGATGATTTTAAAAATGAATCCAACCAAGCCAAAGCAGCAAAACCATGACCGGACCGGACAAAGACCAAAAGTTTCCTCTAGAGCATTATGACAGACTTTGTTTTTTAAAGAACATTGTAAAAAATCCAAACATTATTGTCGGGGACTACACCTATTATGATGACTTTGAAAATGTAGAGAATTTTGAAAAGAACGTAAAGTATCTTTTTGACTTTGTGGGAGACAAACTCATTATCGGCAAGTTTTGTATGATCGCCTCCGATGTAAAGTTTATCATGAACGGCGCCAACCACCTTACCGATAGCCTGTCCACCTATCCATTCTCCATATTCGGCAACGGTTGGGAAAAGGCCATGGAGGGAAAAACCTTTCCAAAAAAAGGAAACATTACCATAGGTAACGATGTTTGGATTGGGTACAATGCAACCATTATGGCCGGTGTTACCATTGGTGACGGGGCCATTATTGCCACCAACGCCACCGTAGTGAAAGATGTGGAGCCCTACTCCATTGTAGGGGGCAATCCCGCCAAGGAAATCAAAAAGCGCTTTTCTGAGGAAACCATTGCAAAGCTTTTGGAGCTAAAATGGTGGGACTGGGACATTGAAAAAATAACGGCGAATCTTCAGCACCTTACCAGTAACAACATTGATGATTTAATGGTTTGAAAAATTTAAAGTGTAAATAAAAGATCTCTTCATTATTTTTAAGGAACACTTATCCATTACATCAATGAAAATAAAATACAGAAACCGACATTTGAACATTAACCTAGCCTTGGGGTACATGTGGCTGGTGTGGTTCTTGGTTACATACTTGACATCAGAAGAGATCAGTTGGTCGGAATATGGATTGGGACTGTTTTCCCTGATCTATTTTGGCTTCTATTTTTATCAAAGACAAAATAAATATTTGACCATTGCGGACGGCTACATTCAGATAAACGCTCCTTTTGGCAAGAAGCTAAATCTAAATGAAGTGCAACGTATTAGAAAATTTGCGGGAGATTATATCCTAAAAACCGATAAAAAAGAATTAGTGATCAATACCAAGATAGTTGATATGGACTCACTGAAGGATTTGGACAACGAACTACAAAAACTGGATGTGACCTGGTATTAAAAATCAAAATCCCACAAAGCTCCATTCTGTCAAATCCTTTTTTTCATAAATATTTTCAGCACAACCCATAATAGCTTAATTTAGTGGGACTAATATGTTTTACCATGACCATAAGTAAAAGACAGATTGTAATTCTATCCTCCATTTTGGTATTGCTAGCCATACCTTTTATAGCAATGCAATTCTCATCCGAAGTACAATGGTCCCTATTTGACTTTGTAGTGGCAGGTGGTTTACTTTTGGCGGTCGGATTCTCTATTGACCTTACTATCAGAAAGGTTAAAACCGTCCATATGAAATATGTGGCCATTACAACTATTGTTATCCTTTTTCTTCTTATTTGGGCCGAGTTGGCGGTGGGCGTTTTTGGCACACCCTGGGCCGGCAGCTAATGCTGTTTTATTGGGATTTTTTATCATTTCCACCCGAACCTTCTAAAATTTATGTTAAAACAACATCCCCCTTTAAAAATAGGGTCTAAGTACATATTCCCTTTACATAAAATTTCCTGATCTTTAAGGTTTTTAACTGGCACGAATGGGCAAAAGGAAGAAGCAAGCCAAAGTATTACGCATATTTAGAAAAGTACACCGAACCACTGGAGCATTATTGTTTATATTTTTCTTTTTTATTTCCGTTTCGGGACTGATACTCGGCTGGAAAAAGAACTCCAACGGATATATTCTTCCAAAAACCCAAAAAGGAACCACGGCCAACCTAAAAGAATGGTTGCCGGTTGATAGCTTACACACCATCGCCCTCAATACAATCAATAAAAAGGTTCCAGGAACATCTTTTGAGGTGGACCGTATCGACATTAGAAAAGAAAAAGGCGCTGTAAAGTTCCTTTTTGTTGATAGCTTTTACGAAGTGCAACTTGATGGAGCAAATGGCAATGTGCTATCCATTGGTACAAGAAGGTCCGATTTTTTGGAGAACGTGCACGATGGCTCTATACTGGACGAATACCTTGGAACCAACGGCTATGTTAAACTTATCTACACCTCGGTGATGGGGGTCTCTCTTCTAATTTTTACCATTACAGGTTTTTGGTTATGGTACGGCCCCAAGAGAATGAGAAAGGCCGGCAAAGCGTAAAATTGTTCCAAAAGAAAACCGTTCAAACCCAAGGGCAAGAACGGCTACTTAAATATTTTCAATTTACCTATCCTTTGATTTTTTTGGTTGGGATGGTCCCATATTTATCAATTAAATAAACCAAGCTTGCCATTGTAGCTGCCCCCAATTCCAATTCACGCTTATTTACATGTTCAAAGGTATCGTTTTCGGCATGGTGGTGATCGAAATAACGTTGGGTATCGGGTCGCAAACCTGCCAATACCATCCCTTCTTCTTTAAGCGGGCCTATATCGGCTCCACTTCCTCCTTCGTAAAACATGTGGATCAAATAAGGTTCGAACAGATCTCTCCAACCTTGGATCTGTTTCACATTTTCTGCAGATGCATCAATGGAAAAACCTCTGGGGGTGAATCCGCCCGAATCACTCTCCAAAGCAAATACATGCTCCTCATTTTTATTGCGAGCCACTTCTGCATATTTATTTCCTCCCCGCATTCCATTTTCCTCGTTCATAAATAAGACTACGCGAAGGGTTCGTTTTGGTTTATAACCAGTTTCTTTTAAAAGTCGCAATACATCCATGCTCTGTACGCACCCGGCCCCATCATCGTGTGAACCATCTCCCAAGTCCCATGAATCCAAGTGGCCACCTACAACCATAATTTCGTTTGGATAGGTACTGCCCGTAATTTCACCAATTACATTATATGACTGCACATCATCCAATTGCTTGCAATTTTGTTTAAAGTAAAACTTCGCATCTGGATTTAACTTGAGTGTAGTACTCAACAATTCCGCTCCATTGGTACTGATAGCTGCCGCCGGAATTCGTTGGTTTACCGGAGTTTCCCCATATCCCATAGATCCTGTATGTGGATAATCGTCCAAACGAAGGTTCATGGAACGTACAATAACTCCTACTGCCCCATATTTTCCAGCTTCGGCTGCACCTGAGTAACGTTGGTCCACACAACCTGAATAGGCTGAAAAGGTATTGATCAAGGTCGGGTCCATGGGGCGGTTATAGAAAACAATCTTTCCTGCGATTTTATCCCTACCCAGTTTTTCCAAGTCCTCTATGCCCTTTACCTCAACTACACTGGCCTTTAAACCGCCAGCGGGTGTGGACACGGAACCACCCAATGCGCAAATGGGCACATTGGTGGTAAGTCCGGGTTTAGTTTCAAAATAGGCGAATTCCGGCACTCCCCTCACCCACTTAGGCACCATTACAGGTTGCAACCATACTTTGTCGAGTCCCAGTGAGTCGAGTTGTTCCTTGGTATACTCCACGGCATGCTGTGCCTGCACCGAACCGGATAACCGTCCTCCTATTTGGTTGGACAAATAATTGAGCCAATCGTATGCCTTCCCGTTAGTAAGGGCTTCATCGTAAATCGCTTTTATTTGTTTTTCATCCTCGGTCTGAGAAAAAAATGGGGTACTGACCAGCAAAAAGGTTAAAAGTAAGACTATTCTCATGTGGTTTCTTTTTCCAGTTCTTGTTTAAAGGTTTCTAAATTAGCCTTTATTTCATCGTCCAGCTCAGGTTCGGCTATATCTTTGTACTTTTTTAACGCTTCCATCATAATGGATGCCACTATAACCCTGGCCGCTTTCTTATTGTCGGCAGGTATTACAAACCAGGGGGCATGCTCTTTTGAAGTTTTGTTCAAGGCCTCTTCGTAGCAAGCTTCGTACTGACCCCACAGCTTTCTTTCTTCCAGGTCACCTGGCGAAAATTTCCAGTTTTTTTGCTTTAATCGAATTCTTCGCAATAACCGGTGTCGCTGCTCTTCCTTGGATAAATGAAGAAAAAACTTAAAAATTATTGTGCCATTGTCCGCGATATGCCTTTCAAAATCATTGATTTGCTGATATCGTCTTTCCCAAAACCCATCATCAATATCATCAACCGACTCAACATTGGGGAGGTTCTCCCCTAAAATGTACTCTGGATGCACTTTGGTGACCAATACATTTTCGTAATGTGTACGGTTAAACACAGAAAACTTTCCTCTTTCGGGCAAATCAATATAATGGCGCCAAAGGTAATCGTGCTTTCTTTCCAAGGTCGACGGTACTTTAAAGCTGTGCACTACCACTCCCCTAACGTTAAAATCCTTGAAAACTTCCCTGATCAGACTATCCTTGCCTGCGGTGTCCATGCCCTGTAAACAAACCAATACCCCATATTTTCCATGGGCATACAGTGTATCCTGAAAATCGCCCAAGTCCTTTCGTATATTCTTCAACTCCTTTTTGAGTTTCTTTTTTGAAGCACCAAAATCCTCGTAGGTGTCCTTCTCGGTAAGTTTAACGGTATCAACTACTTTGTAGTTTTCTGTTTTGATTTCTTTCATAGGATTGAATATAATTCTTTTTAGCAACTACTTCAACCTACTTTTAAAAAGTGCAGTTCATCGATACTTTTACCACTTACGGTCTAAGATGGTTCTTTAATCGATTTATTTACCCGTCAAAATGATGAAAATGTAACTTGTAAGAAAATCAATACGCAAGGTCCCAAATCTAAAAAGCGTTATGAAAAGCAGAAAGATTATCCTACTTATAGTCTTTGTCATTGGTTTACTTAGCCTATGGCTCATGTCTTCGTTCAACTCCCCTGCAAATGCTTGCCAATATGCAAGCACCAATTTAGAATATATTAAAAATCAAATCCAGGAAGCTGTGCTGGCCAAAGATTTGAACATGGCCAAATACCATGCCTATAAAGCGTTGAATGGCATAGAGAAAACAAAAAGCAATTTTCTGGATTGTGGTTGTGAGGGAGCCATAGAGAGTCTAGGTACCACGCTTTCCCATCTAAAATCGGCCACAAAGTCCAATGTGTTGCAAAAATCCAAGCTCAAGCTTCATAAGGCATTGGAAAGCACCATAATAGGTCTTAATGTGTTAGAAGAGTTCGGACAACAAACATCTAGCGATTATGGCAGCAATGTTTTGGTAATGAACACCAAGGAAGTACTGGATTTTCAAAATGGAACGTTATTGACGCAGGGTGCAGCCGTAAAAAAGCAAGTACATCAATGTCTACTAGGGTTCGAATCTTCATTGAACAAAGTAGTCACCGATGTGGACTGCAAAGATGCCAATAGATTCATCAGAAACATTTATGAAGAATCTCGTTTGACCTTATTGAACACGGAGCTTTCCCAACACAAAAAAGAATATCACCAACGGGTAAAAACCTTGGCGGAAGAAGCCTTGGAAAAGCTAGGGAACTGTAATTAGACTATTTGCTTGCGAATAATTTCACATCTTCCTCGGATACTTCCTTTCCGCCCAAGATGATCAATCGTTCCACCACATTACGGAGTTCCCGTACATTTCCGGTCCAATCGTAGCTTTTTAGTAGGTCTATTGCCTTTTTGGAGAAACTCTTTTGTCCGGTACCTTGTTCGGATGAGATTTTTTTGGAGAAATGCTCTATTAATAAAGGAATATCATCGCGCCTATCGTTTAGTGCAGGTACTTTGATCAAGATTACTGCAAGGCGATGGTAAAGGTCTTCCCTAAATTTACCTTCTTCTATCTCCTTTTTTAAATCTTTATTAGTGGCCGCAAGTACTCGAACATCCACTTTAATATCCTTATCGGAACCTACGCGACTGATTTTGTTCTCCTGCAAGGCCCTTAACACTTTGGCCTGCGCCGACAAACTCATATCCCCGATTTCATCCAAAAATATGGTTCCCTTGTTCGCTGCTTCAAACTTACCGGCCCTATCTTTTACGGCCGATGTAAAAGCACCCTTGACATGTCCGAACAACTCACTTTCTATCAGTTCTGAGGGAATAGCGGCACAATTGACCTCTACAAACGGCGATGAAGACCGAGGGCTTTTTTGGTGCACCCAGTGGGCCACCAGTTCCTTTCCTGTACCATTGGAGCCTGTGATCAGCACTCGGGCATCGGTAGGCGCCACTTTTTCAATCATTTCCTTGATTGCAGCTATTTCCTTGCTTTCCCCGATCATCTCGTAGTTCTTGGAGACCTTTTTCTTGAGCACTTTATTCTCAACGGCCAGCTCTTTTCTTTCCAGAGCATTACGAACCGTGGTCAGTAATCTATTTAAATCCGGTGGTTTGGAGATATAATCATAGGCACCCAACCTCATGGTATTCACGGCCGTGTCCAAATCCCCATGTCCCGAAATCATAATGAAGGGGATTTCAGGTTTTATCTTTTTGGCAGCTTCCAAGACTTCCACCCCATCCATCTTGGGCATCTTAATATCACACAGTACTAGGTCAAAATCTTCCTTTTTGATGGCATCGATACCAACAAGGCCGTTTTCTGCTTCCAAAACATTATAGCTGTCATTTTCTTCAGCCAGTATTTTAACCAATACCCTTCTAATTGCCGATTCATCCTCTATTACCAAAATTTTTGACATAAGCTGCTATTTTAAAATACTCCTATTTTGAAGCCTGTTCTAATATAAAAATTTGACTCGTCATTCAACAAATAAACCTTGCCTTGATCATCATTTCTTAATATTCCTTCCTGAACAACCGTTTTACCTACCATGGCAAAAAGCGACATTCTCTTGGATATATTATATTGGTACACCAATGTTCCCAACAATGAAGTGAGCGATATCTTCGAAGCCACTTGGCCGTTGTCCAAAAGAATATCGTTCTGAAGGTTGATAAAGTAACCATCCAATAATAGTGCCATTTCCAAGGAATGCTTTTTATTGAAGTAATGCCGTAAACTTGATTTTGGTATTCCAAACGTAAACGACCAATTGGGATGAAACCTACGATAATAGTTTACCAAGGGAAGGGGCACCGGTAATCCGGTTGTGCTATTGTAGGTCAACCCCAAAACAATACGATACGGCTTATCTGCATTTGGGCGTTCTTTCCAAAAAGTTGCAGTGGCATTCATAAAAAAATCGTCGGTAACGGTGCCGTTCATAAAATTGGAAGCCATTCTTGGTGTTAAAATGGTGACCAGGTTCCAATTTTCATTCCATTTGGTAAGGTAGCCCAGATTCAAATCGATAACATGAAAGCGAATCAGTTCACTTTTATCAAAAGGCAAATTCTCGGAATATCCCATATCGAAACGATTGTATTCCATTCCGGCAATAAGATAATCTTGCTTTTCATTGAGCTTTATGGGCAAATTTATAAGCGCCTTATAGCGTTGTGTTTTGATCCCTGTATCATTTTCGGGGATATTGAGGTATTCTACCCTAAAAATATCCGTGCTCTGTGCCCATATATTGGAGCCACAAAGTATTACAATGAAAATGAACCATTTTCTAATTGCACTATGGTTTACTGAGGTTTTTATGTCTATCTATTGTTTTGGCTGAATAATGTGTATATCGCGCTGTGGGAACGGTATACTAACGTTGTTCTCTTTGAACTTGGCATTGATCTTATAGCGCATTTCGCTTTTTATCCGTGGGTCCCTAAAAGTATCGTTGGTAAAAAAGTATATGGAAAAAATTAAGGCCGAATCCCCAAAATCCTCAAAAAGCACAAATGGTTTAGGGCTTTTGAGCACCTGTCTTTGCCCATGGGCTATTTCTTCCAATATTTTTGTGACCAGATCAACATCACTTCCATAAGCTACACCTACACTTACTTTTTCACGTGTGGTCCTATGGTTTTGGGTATAATTGTAAACAATGTCGCTTATAAATTTATGGTTGGGCAGTATCAACACCTTGTCGTCGCGTGTAATGGCCCTTGTGGTACGCAATTTAATTTCGAATACCTTGCCCACTTTCCCATCCACTTCCACAACATCCCCAACTTGAAGGGACTTGTCCACTATAATAAAAATACCCCCAAGAATATCTTTGAACAATTCTTGCAAAGCAAGCCCCAAACCAACGAACAGTGCCGCCGATGCCGTAATTACCAAGGTAATGTCCACCCCTGCAGCACTTAAGGTGACCAAAACCGCAATCAGGTAAATCACATAGTTCAGGAACTTAAAAACACTGGAAAACTTTTGCTTGTCTTCCTGTTGCATTTTACGGGTGATGAGATGCCGTAACCATTTAAGTATAAAGTTTGTTGCAATCAATGTAAGGGTTAAAAGCAACAGTAATCCTATGGTAAGGTGAATGGATTTTTCGCCTTGGCCAATATGGAATCCAAGGTCTAAAAAATCTTTAATGGACCCCCAAACATCCTCCTGTATAATTTCCTTTATATCTTCTGCTCCTTCTTGCATACTGCTCTAATATCTTAACCACTTAATCAATTCTTTGTATGTAGGCTTTTTACCATACATTAAGATACCGGTTCTGTAAATTTTAGCCGCCAATGATACGATACCCAAAAAGGTAACGATCAAAAGAAAAATAGACAATAAAAATTGCCACACGGGCACTCCTCCTTCTCCTATTCCCCCAGGCAACCTCATCAGCATTACAATTGGTGATGTTAATGGAAACAATGAAAACCCGACTGCAATGGGACCATGTGGATTACTGAATACGGAAAAGAACCCAACATAAATAGCCAACATTAAAGGTAATATAATAGGGAAAATAAATTGCTGTGTATCTGTCTCATTATCCACTGCCGCACCAATGGCTGCATAAATGGAACTGTAAATAAGATACCCCAGAACAAAATATATGAAGAAAGATATAATCAATAAGCCCCAAGGAATATCGTAAATCTCTTTTGCGTACATCATCATTTCACTATCCATTGCACCTAATTGAGACACGCCCATTGCTCCAGGAGTCACACCACTAGTATCAGCAGAAAGCGCTGCTAGGTCCACACCAAAAATCAATACAACAATAAACATTAATAATGATGCAGAAATAATCCAGATGGAAAACTGCGTGATTCCCGCCAAGGAATTACCGATGATCTTGCCCAGCATTAATTGAAAAGGCTTTACCGAGGATATGATCACCTCAATGATCCTACTTGTTTTTTCTTCGATAACACTTCGCATCACAAAACCACCATAAATAATAATGAACATCATAATGGCGTATCCAAAACCTCCCCCGATAAAAGCTTTGATCTCGTTGATACCTTTCATGCTCTTTTCCCCATCGAACGTCGAAAGATTTATTTCGAAAGGTTTTTCCACACTGGAAAATTGTTCAAAACTCACCCCCAACTTTTGCAATCTGTTTTGTCTTAACTGGCTCTGAAAAATATCCTCCAATTCCTGTGTCACCGATGTGTTTGGATTGTCCTTGGTATACAGATAAGCGGCATTGGCGACTTGCTCAACGGTCGGTGCTGGTGGAATGTGAAGCAATCCGTAATACTCCAATGCTGTAGTGGAATCCTTTGCCTGTTCCAAGCTCAAATCTTCCAGATGGACGAAAGAAATATTTTTTGAGGGATTGAAGTCATTTTGAAAAAAGGAACTTTCGTTCAAAACCGTCACCACTCTGGTCTCCTCATCATTTACCTTGGCCAAATAGGCAATAAGGACAATCATTCCAACCATTAAAAGCGGACTTAAAATGGTCATTACAATAAAGGAACGGTTGCGCACCTTGGCCAAATACTCCCGTTTAATGATCAACCCTAATTTACTGGCCATTATCCTTGTTGTTTACGGTTTGAATAAAAATATCGTTGGCAGATGGTATGGTTTCCTCGAACCTATTAATATTGGCACCTTTGGAAAGTTCCATTAAAATATCCCCGGTTTGATGGGATGGCAATTGCACTTTGAAGTTCAATTGGTTTTCATCAGAATCGACCTCAGAGGAAAGGATATTGAATTTTTCTTTCAAAGAACGCATCATGGCACTAACATCTTTTTCCACATAAAGACCTACATTGAATATATTGTTCTTATAGGCTTTTTTGATATCGGACAATTTTCCGTCAAGGATTTTTTCCGATTTGTGTATGAGGGCAATATGCTCACAAAGCTCTTCCACGGATTCCATTCGGTGTGTGGAAAAAATAATAGAGGTTCCGTTTTCCTTTAGTTGAAGGATTTCATCCTTGATGATGTTGGCATTTATGGGATCAAAACCACTGAAAGGCTCATCAAATATCAAAAGTTTGGGTTCATGGAGCACGGTAACAATAAACTGAATTTTTTGTGCCATCCCCTTGGAGAGCTCTTGTATCTTTTTATCCCACCAATCCCCAATGTTCAAGCGGTCGAACCAATATGTAAGCCGAGTCTTGGCCTCGCTTTTGGACAATCCTTTCAATTGAGCCAAGTACAGCGCTTGTTCGCCTACCTTCATGCTTTTGTACAACCCTCGTTCTTCGGGCAGGTACCCAATGGACGCAATATGTTTTGGGGCCAAAGGTTCCCCATTCAATAAAATCTCACCGGAATCTTGATGTGTTATTTGATTGATTATCCTGATAAACGAGGTTTTACCGGCCCCGTTAGGACCCAAGAGTCCATAAATGCAATTCTTGGGAATTTGTAGTGAAATGTTGCTCAGCGCTGTGTAATCACCATAAGTTTTGGTCACATTTTCAGCAACAAGGATATGATCCATGTAAACAATTTTTTCAAAGATATGTATTTGCTGGATACCTTATTTCCTATAAAAACAAAAACCCACCCTTAAAAAAATCAAGGATGGGAAAAAAATTGCTATGAAAAAGAAAATTAGATATCGGTCACCCAACATCAGTTTCAAATATACGTTTTTTATTTTAACAGAAGGTTTTTATTCTTACGAGAACATATCTTTTACCTTCTCAAAAAAGGATTTATCCGATTTTTCGGGCCTTGGGACAAAATTGTCATCGTCCTGCATACGCTCAAAAAATTCCTTTTGCTCCTTGTTTATATTCTTTGGTGTCCAAACATTTACATGCACCAACAAATCTCCTGCTCCATAGCCATTAAGACTGTTGATTCCCTTGCCCCTAAGCCTTAAAATTTTTCCAGACTGTAGGCCTGGTTCCAATTTTATGCGGACTTTTCCGCCTATGGCATCAATTTCTTTGGAACTTCCAAGTACTGCCTCGGGCATACTTATGTACAAATCATAATGTAGATTGTCCCCTTCACGCTTTAGGGTTTCGTGCTCCAAAGTTTCAATGGCCACCAACAAATCCCCTGCTATTCCATTACCTGGGGCATCGTTACCTTTTCCTGCCACTTTAAGCTGCATACCGTCCTCTACTCCTGGCGGTATTTTAATGGAAACAGTCTCCTCTTCCACTTTTAGGCCTTGAGCATCGGCTCCAGCAGGTTTTTTGTCTATAGCCTGCCCTGCACCGCCACAAGTAGTACAAGTGGTTGCCGTTTGCATTCTACCCAAAATAGTATTGGTAATTTTGGTAATTTGTCCGGTACCATTACATGTGGGACATGTTTTATAAGTAACACCGTCTGCCTGAAGTTTGCGTCTTACCTTGACTTTTTTCTCCACTCCGTTGGCAACTTCTTCCAGCGTCAACTTTACACGAATACGCAAGTTGCTTCCCTTGGCCCTGCGTTGTCCGCTGCCAAATCCACCAAATCCGCTGAATCCACCTCCAAAGGCTCCTCCGAAAATATCACCGAACTGACTAAAGATATCATCCATGTTCATACCTCCGCCGCCAAATCCTCCGCTACCATCGAAGGCTGCATGGCCAAATTGGTCATACTTTGCCCTTTTGTCAGGGTTACCCAACACCTCATAAGCCTCGGCGGATTTCTTGAACATTTCCTCAGCTTTGGTATCGCCTGGATTCTTATCCGGGTGGAATTCGATGGCCTTTTTTCGGTAGGCCTTTTTTATTTCTGCAGCTGAAGCTCCTTTGGAGACTCCCAATATTTCGTAATAATCTTCCTTCATACAGCTTTAGTTTCCAACAACAACTTTTGGATGTCTGATGATTCGGTCACCAAGTTTGAAACCTTTTTCAACGACATCTATGATTTTCCCTTTCATTTTCTTGTCAGGTGCCGGTATTTGCGTGATGGCATCGTGCACCTCGGCATCGAATGTATCCCCGGGCTCCACCTGAACTTGTTCCAAACCTTTGTTTTTAAGGGTCTCCTTGAACTTATTGCTGATGAGTTCAACTCCCTTGAACATTTCTTTGTCCTCCGACTTGGAGAGTTCTTTTAAGGCACGATCAAAGTCATCCATAATGGGTAACAAGGCCACCATGACTTCCTGTCCCGCTGTTTTGAACAAATCCATCCGTTCCTTCGAAGTTCTTCGCTTGTAATTTTCAAACTCTGCAAAAAGTCTAAGGAACTTTTCTTTTTCCTTGGCCAAATCCTCGCGTAACTTTTCCTCTTCGGAACGTTCTTCCTCGCTTTCTTCTTCGTTTTCGGCCTCTATATGTTCGTCGTTCAGCTCAGTACTCTCTTCGGTTTGCCCCTTTTTAGGCTCATCTTCCATTTCCTCAACCTTACTTTTATCGCTCATGTTCTATTGTTTTATTCCGATTTGAAGTGGCAAAAGTACTGCCAATTGTCCAAAAATGTCAAAATGTCACCGCAAAACATAAAAAAAGCCGCCGAAGCGGACTTTGTACATTAAAATCGTCATGAAAATGGATTCCTATGCTTCAATGGATGCAGGAACTCCTTCTTCCCTTTGAGGGGTGTACAAGGCTTTCAAAGCTTGACAAACATTTACATACTGGAAAGAAAACCCTTCATCTTCAATCTTTTTACTGCTTACACGCTGGCTAGCCAACAAAAGTGTCGACATTTTTCCCAAAATCACTTTTAAAATAAACGCGGGAACATTGGGCATCCAAAGAGGTCTGTCCAAAATTCTAGCCAATTCTTTGGTAAGCTTTGTATTTGTAACAGGGTTTGGAGCCACACCATTATATGTTCCTTGAAGGTTGTTTTCAACGGCAAAAGCAAACATCTGTGCCAAATCTTCAATATGAATCCAAGATTGCCATTGATCTCCACTTCCTATGGGTGCGCCTACAAAGTTTTTAACGGGCAGGGCCATTTTGGGAAGGGCTCCCCCATCTTTGGACAAGACCAGGCCAATCCGGATTTTGGCCACATCAACTCCTAAGTCCTTAAAAGTTTCGGCCTCCGTTTCCCATTTAGTAACAACCTCTCCCAGAAATCCATTGTCCACCTTATCCGTATCCTCTTCATAATAATCACATATGGAGCTGGGATAAATACCAATGGCCGAAGCGGAAACCAAACATTCCACTTCTCCGTTATTGGACCGTTCCAGTCCTTTTTTGAGCGTTCGTAAACTATCTACACGGCTGGAAAGCACTTTTTTTCTGTGCTCAGGAGTCCAACGCTTGGCTATATCGGTGCCGGCCAAATTAATTATGGCCTGTACATCCTTAAAGCATTCCAAGTCTATTTCCCCTTTGGACGGATTCCAATAAAAACCCTGGAAATCTTCTGTGGAAGTAATCTTTTCTTTACTTGTGCTCAAATAATTTACGGGAATACTTCTTTGGTGCAAAACCTCTACTATGGCCTGCCCCACCAATCCCGTAGCACCTGTTATCAACACCTTCATACTATCATTTTGTACAAATTTATAAGTTTAATCGTCTGTTTTTGAGACCTTAATTTAGGTTTAACATATTTGTTTAAACTTTAGTACAATTTATGACACCTATCACTGGCCAGTTAACACATCCTTGGCAAATGCTATAGTTTTTTGGCGCGAAGCATTTCTCTTTTTCCTGGGGGGCCGGGCAATCGTTCTACCGTAAACCCAACGGCCTGCATGGCCCTTCGTACGCTACCTTTGGCAGCATAGGTGACCAAAACCCCATTTACTTGCAATGCCCGATACATTTGCAAGAAAATCTCTTCGGTCCATAGTTCGGGCTGAACCCTAGCACCAAAAGCATCAAAATAAATAAGGTTGAACAAATTTTCCTCATTGATCTGCTTAAAATCTCTTTTTTGCTTTAAAATGGAAAAGTCGGGCGTAATTGAAATGGTCTCTTCCCAAGGAGAATTGTGCATTTTTCGGAATATATCCTCCAAATCTTCAAATCCCAACTGCTCGCAATAGTCCAATTGATCTACTTCTTCAATGGAAACCGGAAAAGCCTCCACGCCTACATAATCAATCTGTAACTGTTGTTCTATCGCTTCATGAAAAGTAATTAGAGCATTCAAGCCCGTTCCAAAACCTATCTCCAGTATATTGATTTTTTCATTTTGAAACAATCTCAATCCATGTTTTATAAAAACATGATAGGCTTCTTGAACCGCACCGTGCTTAGAGTGGTACTGTTCGTCCCAGTCCTCAATTTGGATGGTCTTGGAACCATCACCGGTCGTGATTATTTTTCGCTTCAAGGTTGGTTGGCTATCAGCACTCCTTCCGCTTCGAACCTTAGCGTTTTCTTGGGTGCGGTTATTTGGGCCAACTCATCTTCGGAGGCGCCTTCGTCTTCGGCATAATGCCTTTGGTCTTCAACAGACATTTCTTCTAAAAAGGCTGCACCGTTCATCACCACTTTTTTTCCCGCTGCATCTTTGGGAACGAAAAAACCGTAATCCTTAAATCGGACAAAAACTTCGTCGTCGGAATCCAATTGCACCTTCATCCAGCAGCCTTTGGACTGACAAACTTCCTTGATTTCACCAACAATTTGGGTCTGCAGAGAATCCTTGCCCGAAATCCCATCAAAAGGAGCGGATGTTTTTGAAGCTTTTCTAGAAACCTCAAATTCTTCTCCAAAATAATCTCCCTTAATAGTTTCCTGTTTGCACGAAACAATCAAAATGCCCACTAAAAAAATAGCAGCAAAAGTGTTAAAACTTCTCATTTTTGATAACATTTAAATAATTGTGGATTAAGTATGACATTTAGGTTTGTGAAACATCCAAAACTAACAATAAATAGCTAATTTTAACACGGTAAATGTACGTGATATGGAAACAATGGCTAACAAAATTGCTATAGAGAAGACTAAATCATCCAAAATCCACGATGTGGATTTTGACAATCTTTCCTTTGGAAGTGTCTATTCCGACCATATGTTGGTCTGTGATTATAAGAACGGTAAGTGGTCGGAGCCCAAAGTAGTTCCTTACCAGCCGATTACACTGGACCCGTCCGCAAAGATTTTCCATTATGGACAATCCATTTTTGAAGGAATGAAGGCCTACAAGGACGAAAATGGGAAAGCATGGCTCTTTAGGCCCGAGGAAAACTGGAAACGCCTGAACAAGTCGGCCAAAAGGTTGGCCATTCCAGAAATACCTGAAGCTTATTTTATGGAAGGTCTAAATGCACTGATTCAGCTGGAAAGTGACTGGATTCCTCAAAACCCAGGTAGCTCCTTATATATAAGACCTTTTGTTTTTGCTTCGGGAAACGGATTCCATGCCTCTCCTGCCGATGAGTATAAATTCATCATCGCCTGTGCACCTTCGGGAGCTTATTTCTCTGGCAAGGTAAAAGTACTGATTGAAGAAACGTACTCCAGAGCAGCAAACGGTGGTGTAGGATATGCAAAGGCAGGCGGTAACTACGCCGGTCAATTTTACCCGACACAACTGGCAGCCGAAAAAGGTTACCAACAAGTCATCTGGACCGATGACAACACCCATGAGTTTATAGAGGAAGCAGGCGCCATGAATGTTTTTGTCCGCATTAACGATACTTTAATGACAGCCCCAACCAGTGACCGTATCTTGGATGGGATAACGAGAAAAAGTATTTTGGATATCGCCAAGGACCAAGGCATTAAAACCGAGGTCCGAAAAATATCCGTTCACGAATTGGTAGAGGCCGCAGAGAATGGCTCCTTAAAAGAAATGTTCGGTGCTGGTACTGCCGCTGTGGTATCTCCTATTTCAGGTTTTGGTTACCATGGCAAAGATTACGACCTGCCCGAATTGGCTGAAAGCTATGCGTCCTTGTTAAAGAAAAGAATCACGGACATTCAATACAACCGTGCCGAAGATAAATTCGGATGGCGACACGAAGTCACCCAATAAAAAAGAAAAGGCGCCAGGTGGCGCCTTTTTTATTTATCTATAATGTTTTGAATGTCCGGCTTAAAGTAGTTCGGCCCTTTTAGCACCTTACCATCCTCGCGGTAAATAGGCTTTCCGTCATTACCAAGCTTACTCATATTGCTTCGCTGTATTTCCTCAAAAACTTCTTCAATCTTGTATTGCATACCATGCTCCAGAATGGTTCCGCATAAAATGTACAGCATATCCCCCAAGGCATCTGCCACTTCTACCAAATCGTTATTATTTGCGGCTTCCAAATACTCCCGGTTTTCCTCGTCCATCAAATTAAATCGAAGTTTGTTCTTGTCCTTTCCCAAATCAGCTTTTGGCTTTTGGGAAACCCCGAGGCCGAAAGAATTGTGGAATAGCTCCACGGCTTTAATTTTACTTTCCATTACACTTATTTGATTTAGCTTTGCATAAAAATATAAAATATGTTCAGCACAGGACAGATAATTTTTGCAGCCTTATTTTTTGTTGCCTTTGTGGTAATCATCACATTATCGTACAGAAAGGATAAAAAACTACACAAGAAAAACTATAAGGGTGTTATTTGGATTCTGATTTCATTCATAGCTTTTGTAATTATCCTGTTCATAATTAAATACTTCCTCAAAAATTAACGGTTAAATTGCCGTTACCACAAAAATCTCTCTTTTCACAACAATAGCAGGGCCTAGATTTCGTTCTTATAGGAAAACCCGTACTTTTGTTCAACAATACTTAAGCACCTAACCTAAATGACTGTATTTTTTAGTATACTTTCTGTATTGCTTGCCTTGAATGCCATTCTGTTGATTTTCAGCGTTAACGGAGCCAAGGAAAGATTCACTAAACCGATCCAACGGATCTCTGAGACCTCAACCACCAAACTTTTTCCCCGCGAGGCAGTAGAAACCGAATATAAGGAAGCGGTATAGTTTGTACCTTTAGGCCATGAAACAGGCCTTACTTGTCTTTTTTGGAGGGGGATTTGGAAGCGTTCTTCGCTATTTGATTTCCAAACCGCTCAACCCTCTTTTTCATAATTTCTTTTTTGGGACCTTTTTGGTCAATATGTTAGGTTGTCTATTAATCGGTCTATTTTTAGGGCTTTCCGCTAAAGGAAATATACTCACCTATAATAATACGCTGTTCTTGGCGACAGGATTTTGTGGTGGATTTACTACGTTTTCCGCATTTGCTTTTGAGAAACATTCTTTTATTAAAAATGGCGATCTTCTCAATTTGGCCATTTATATGTTTTCCAGTATCGGTGTCGGCGTTTTGGCTGTGGTTTTAGGATTATGGATCGCCAAAAATATTTAGCCGTTACAAATTGCGTTTTTATAGTTAATATTTGTTAAAAACTGAACATTCCTCATGTTTTAAAGATACTTTCTTGAAAAATATCACGGTAAATGACCTAAATACTAAGATTAAATCAACAAAAAAACAACAAAGGTTAACCTAAAATCAGATACCCCTAAAATTTAAGGGGTATTTTTCTTATACCCATAAAAATTACCGAACTACCCTCCCATTTTGAATAGTCTCGATTGAATTCCTATATATTTGGCTCATCAATTAACTACTTAATTATGAAAAAAGTCGAGGCAATTATCAGAAAATCCAAATTTGATGAGGTGAAGAAAGCCCTGCATCAAATTGAGGTGAACTTCTTTAGTTACTGGGATGTAACTGGAGTTGGAAATGAGAAACAAGGACATGTGTATCGTGGTATCTCCTATAGTACAAGCGATATACAGCGAAGGTATTTGGTTATCGTGGTTAGCGATGACTTTCTGGAAAAAACCGTGAATGTTTTACTGGACACTGCAGGAACAGGTAACGTAGGTGATGGAAAAATTTTCGTCTCCGATGTGATCGAAGCCTACAGGATCAGGACAAAGGAAAGCGGAAGCGCCGGAATCAACTAACATTAATAGCCAAAAAACTTAAAAACTTAGATTATGATTGTACAAGAACAAGAAGCGATAGATAAAGCCGTTGAAGCCATTGCTGGCGACATGGGCGCATTGTGGATTACGCTGGCAGCCATTTTGGTGTTTTTTATGCAGGCAGGATTTACCCTATTGGAGATAGGTTTTACCCGCAGTAAGAACAGCGGTAATATAATTATGAAAAACGTAATGGACCTAGCCGTTGGTTCGGTTATGTTCTGGGCAGTAGGTTATGCCATTATGTATGGTAGTGACCTCGTAGGTGGCGGATTTTTTAGATCCAGTCCATCCGATCAGGGATATTTCTTTTTTAGTGCTGATGATTGGTACAACCTGTTCTTCCAAACAGTGTTCTGTGCCACAGCTGCAACCATTGTATCGGGAGCGATTGCTGGAAGAACCAAATTCTCAACTTATTTGATTTTCTCCGCTATCCTTACCACACTGATTTATCCTATTTCAGGTAGCTGGTACTGGCCATTTGATGATGATGCATGGTTGAACACCGCAGGGTTTGTGGATTTTGCAGGTTCATCCGTAGTGCATGCCGTAGGTGGTGCTGCTGCGTTGGTAGCTGCCATTTTGGTCGGACCAAGGATTGGCAAATACGTAGACGGAAAAGCTCAAGCCATTCCAGGACACAACATGGCCTTTGGTGCACTGGGGGTGTTCATCCTTTGGTTGGGATGGTTCGGATTTAACGGTGGTTCCCAATTGGCTTGGGGCGGTGACGACACCATCGGAGCCACTAGTGTTATCGTAAATACAAATCTAGCTGCCGCAATTGGCGCCATTGCAGCCCTGTTCTTTACATGGGCCAGATATGGTAAAGCTGATATCTCCATGACCTTGAACGGTGCATTGGCAGGTTTGGTAGGTATTACCGCTGGATGTGGTTCCGTAAATGCTTGGGGAGCCCTTGCCATTGGTTTGGTGTGTGGAATTGTAGTGGTACTATCCATCGAATTTATTGATAAGAAACTTAAGATTGACGATCCAGTAGGAGCCATTTCCGTTCACGGAGTATGCGGATTCCTAGGAACGGTATTGATCGGCCTATTTGCATTGGATGGCGGATTGTTCTATGGTGGTAGTGGAAAACTACTTTGGGTTCAGACCTATGGGTCTTTGGCCTATATTGTTTGGGCAGCTGTTGCCTCCTTTGTAGTACTCTTTATTTTGAAGAAAACTATCGGACTTCGTGTATCGGAGCAAGAGGAAGTTGATGGATTGGACATGCACGAACATGGTGTCGAAGCTTATCCAGAGCATATTTCACAAGACAAATAGTTTCAAACTCACAAAAAGATTGATAAAAAGGAAACGGAGCGTTCTGCCAAACGCTCCGTTAGATAACCTTCTCAATCAAACTCACAATTATACAACTAACTGTCCTTCGCTAAAAGGACAACTTAAACTGATTATGATATGAAAACGATTATAAATACAAATTTCGGAAAAATTTTGGCCATTGCCATCATTTCAATGGTAACATTTTCGGCCTCAGCACAAGAGGAAGAAGCATCTAAGTTTAGCTTAAGTGGATCTGTTGATGCCTATTACAGAACAACTTTCCACGATGCCGGGGAATCCACCACTGCCTCCTTTACTTCCTTTGCGAACCAAACTGGTTTTGCTTTGGGTATGGCCAACCTCGTAGGCACCTATGACATGGGGGATACAGGTGTTGTTGTTGACTTGGTTTTTGGACCTAGGGGTACCGAGGCCACTTTTAACAACGATGTTCTTAACGGTATCATCAACCAGGCCTATGTATATTGGAATGTTTCCGAGAGCACAACATTGACCATGGGGCGTTTCAACACCTTTTTAGGGTATGAAGTAATTGCTCCACAGGCCAACTTCAACTATAGTGTTTCTTACCTATTTTCCAATGGACCATTTTCACACTTGGGTGTAAAGGCGGATTTTGCACTGTCCGATGATGTTAGCTTAATGCTTGCTGTGATGAATCCATGGGATACCAACGACATCAGTGATTCTGGCGAATATTCCTTGGGTGGTCAACTAGGTGCTTACGGTCAATTCTTGAACCTTTACTACGATAGCGGCAAAAGTGGTGGTCTTGGTTTTGAAATTGATTACACTGGAGGATTTGATCTTACTGAAGATTTCTTCTTTGGAATCAATGCAGCGTACAATGACAACTCAGAAACAGGAACTGGTTTCTATGGTGCGGCCATCTATCCACAATTAACAACATCCGATAGCTTTGCAATTGGACTTCGTGGAGAATACATGACGTTCACTGACGATGCCGTTGATGATGATTCCCCTGTTCTTGGGCTAACATTGACCGGTAGCTTTACAAAAGACAACCTTATTATAAAACCAGAGGTACGTTTGGATACTTGGGGGAACGATATAGAGCCTTATGTAGATAGTGACGGAGCTTTCACAAGCAACCAGTCCTCTTTCTTGATCGCTGCTATTTACTCCTTCTAAGAATAGATAGATATGACGTGAAAAAGCCTTACTCCATTAGGAATAAGGCTTTTTTTAGTCCTTGTTAAAATTTTTCACTCCTGCTCTCACATTAGTTCTCAAATAGTTTTGCCTTGGCACTAGAGGGCAGGAGTACTTTTTATTATACACACAGTAAGGATTATAGGCTTTGTTAAAATCTATCACCAAAGTATCTCCTTTGGGAATGGTCAAATCAATGTACCTTCCCCCACCATAAGTTTCTTCCCCATTGGTATTGTCCAAAAAAGGCAAAAACAGATAATCTTCATACTCTTCATCATCCATCAAACCCAAACTTTGGTATACCTCCAATTGATGCTCTGCACCATTTAGTGTAAAGTGTGCGATTCCGTAAACAACCTCCTGGGTTTGTCTATCCGTTGTTGTTGGCATAAGGAAAGGTTCCGCATCGGGAGTGCGCTCAAAACGTGCTTTTACAATATAAGTGGTGTCGGGTTCAAAAAAATCAAGACCATCAAAGTCTTTACGGTATTTATCCGGTAACGGAGAAGAATCAGGATCTTTAAAACTTTCATTTTGCTCCTTCTGATATTCGAGGATATCCGCAATCAAATCGGATGTGGAAGTTACTGTTTCTTCGTCGTCGTGGTACTTTTTACCTTGTCCGCAGGACATTAAAAAAACTATCGAAAGTAAGACTGCATATTTCATTCAGAAGATATTTATGCAAAAGTACAGCTTAAACTCGGAAGGCTTCAAATTTTGAGCTATGGTCGGTTTTCCTCAACTTCGATATCATACCGAGCATCTTCCAAATATTTTGAGACAAGTTGGTTGAATTCGGGTGTAATACGAAACAAAGCGGTATTTTCCAGGCTATAGAGTTTTTCCTTATCCTTAAAACCTTTTTTCAACAACTCTTCCAAATAGAACAGTGAGGTACCAAAATCATCGTTCTTGGCACTTAGAGAAATGATCTTAAAGTAGAAATCGAAATTATCGGGCTCCAAAATAGTTTTTAACATATATAAAAATGCCAAAGCATCTTCATCCACCACAGCTTCAGACGAAATAATTTCAATATTATCCTCCGCCAAGGCGTTCACAAAACCCAACAATCGATGTCCCATTTGTTTTTCGAATAGTTTTGAGCCTGAGATGAACTTATGTATCTCTCCCATTTGAAAGTTCCACCATCCTAAATTATTGAAATTATGGGTGTAGAGATCATCTTCCATATAGTATTGGTAATCTTCCTTAAGCATTGATTCCTTTAAAAAAGCAGCATTTTCCGCCCTTTTCATCAACTTGAAGTCCTTGTTTCTTCTTAGGTCTTTTTGCACCGATCTAAGGGAGTCCATATTTTTAAAAGCTCCGTAAATGGACATCATTTCGGTCATATACTGCTCAGCCCACAATAAATCACCTATACTTTTTAATTGATTTACCTTCTCCAAATCCTTTATATAGGCTTGCTCCACATAGGCAGAATCCATGGAAATCCATTTTCTGCCCATCGCATCCAAAGTAAAGAGTTGCATCCCTTTTTCTATATAAGAAACCCCTGGCCATTGTCCATCACCATCAAAAAGTAACATTTGATTGGGAAACTTATACTTGTCCAACAATTTGGTATCAGTGAGCATAAAGGGATAACTAAAATTCTCTTTACTAACAATACCAACAAAATGAAAAGAATCCTTGATATTGATAATTTCCCTATTGGCCAAAGATGCACCAATCGACATGGCACCGCTCACATTGTTAATAAGAACAGGGACCAAACTTGCAAATTGCCCTCCAGATGCTGCTCCTGCAGCATAAATTCGATTTGCCTTTATGGGCAACATACCGACAATTTCTTGGATCACCCGACTTGTGACCACCATGTTCTTGGACAACGAAATACTATCGACCAATTTAGGAGCAGCCAAAACATATCCTTCTTTTTCGGCGGCCAACACAAACATGGAAAGTGCTTTTTCGTCCTCTCCCTCATTATCTATCACCATAAGTAACGGCCATTCCTTATCCATGGAGAATTCTTTGGGAAGATATATGGAGTAATTACTGTTGGTAGAATCTTTGACCGAGATATTTTCAAGAATCTCTCCTTTTTTCAATACCATTAGTTGCGAAAAGACAGAAATTGCACAAAAAAAAGTCAGAAAGGTTAGCAAGTATGTTTTTTTCATAATTCTAAGTTCACAAAAATCCAGCCAAAGTCTGTTCCAAATAATCAACTTAACAAGAAAGTTATTTACTCACCTTACTTTTTTTGATGGGCGAGTTAGCTACAACATTGGACAATACAATGTGCGTCCTACATTCTCCATAAACGATAAGTTCATCAATAAATTTTTCTAAATGTGATTGATCTCTGAGCACTACTTCCATAATAATGTTTTCATTACCCGTTATTCGATAACAATTGACCACCTCCTGAAAGGTTTTTACCTTATCCAAAAAAGGCTTCAACTTTCCCATAAAAGCCCGCAACATAATTATGGCCTTAAGCTGATAACCAGCTTCAACATAAGAAATATTGGCCCCATAACGCTCAATAATCCCAAGGTCTTCCATCTTTTTCACGCGCTCCGCCACAGCGGGTGGTGTCAAGCCGATTTTCCTCCCAATATGGGCGAATGATTCCCTCGCATTTTGCTGCAAATGGTTCAATATTTGCCAATTCAAGTCATCTATCTTCATATATAAAGAAATATACCACTATTTTTTTGTAATCGAAAGTAAAATCAAATAATAGCTTTGTTAACAAAAGTAAAAAAAATTGAATCGTGCTTAATTTTATAAGACAAAATTGCTAGAAAAACATGGAGAGACATTCTCTTAATTCCCTTGGTGTATACCGTAGATCTTTGGCCCTTCGCGACATGAGCGAAGCGGTTGCGGCTTATTTTGCCCAAAACAGAGAGATTTTGTCCCTGCGCAAAATAGATTCTTTCCGAGATGACATTTCCAAATCTTTGTTGGCAGATGCTGACCTTATAACCAAAGAAGTCGAACAAGCCGCGTTGAGCAATTGTCCATCCGTTCGTATGAGGAGCCTTTCCTACGTAAACATTATGACCCGTAACATTTTGGCCTATTGCAATGGATTGGAACGCGACGGGGTTAAAGAAAAGGAATACCTGAACCTTCTTAGAAAAGAGATTCGCATATTCCGGGTTTCCTTTAAAAAATGGAGAAAGTCCTTGATCAACAAGAACGACTAATTTCCCTTACATATTTCTTCGGTACTGCCCCCCTACTTGGAACAGCGCTTCGGTTATCTGGCCTAAAGAGCAATATTTGGCGGCCTCCATCAATTTTTCAAAAATGTTTTCATTGTTGATGGCCACTTCCTGTAATTCGTTCAACTGTTTTTCAGCTTCGTAAGCCTCCCGTTTGTGAAGGTTTTGCAGGGTCTTTATCTGATTTTCCTTTTCAGTTTCTGTAGCACGAATCACCTCTGCCGGTAAAATGGTCGGCGAACCTTTGGAACTCAAAAATGTATTTACCCCAATAATCGGATATTCTCCCGAGTGCTTCAAGGTTTCATAGTGAAGGCTTTCCTCTTGAATCTTGGAGCGCTGATACATTGTTTCCATTGCTCCGAGTACACCACCACGTTCCGTAATCCTGTCAAACTCCATTAAAACGGCCTCTTCTACCAAATCGGTCAGCTCTTCAATAATGAAAGATCCTTGTATTGGATTTTCATTTTTAGCCAATCCCAGTTCTTTATTGATAATCAGCTGTATGGCCATTGCCCTTCGGACAGACTCCTCTGTAGGCGTAGTGATCGCCTCATCATAAGCATTGGTATGCAAAGAATTGCAATTGTCATAAATCGCATATAATGCCTGAAGTGTGGTACGGATATCGTTAAAATCGATTTCCTGTGCGTGCAGGCTTCTTCCTGAGGTTTGGATGTGGTATTTCAACATCTGAGCCCTTGGATTGGCCCCATATTTTTCCTTTAGGGCCTTAGACCAAATGCGTCGAGCCACACGCCCAATGACCGCATATTCCGGGTCCACTCCGTTGGAAAAGAAGAACGAAAGGTTTGGACCAAACTTGTTGATGTCCATTCCACGGCTCAAGTAGTATTCCACATAGGTAAAACCATTGGAAAGTGTAAAGGCCAACTGGGTGATAGGATTGGCCCCCGCCTCGGCAATATGATAGCCCGAAATGGAAACCGAGTAGAAATTGCGCACCTTTTGCTCAATAAAATACTCCTGTACATCGCCCATCAATCGCAGTGCAAATTCGGTCGAAAAAATACAGGTGTTCTGTGCTTGGTCTTCTTTTAAAATATCAGCCTGCACCGTACCACGAACCTGGTTCAGGGTCTTGGTCCTTATTTCTTGGTATACACTTTCGGGAAGCACTTGGTCTCCCGTTACGCCCAAGAGCATCAACCCAAGGCCATTGTTCCCTTCGGGAAGTTCGCCGTAATAGTTGGGCTGTGCCATCCCTTTCTCTTTAAAAATAGTCTTGATCTTATCTTCGGTCTCTTTTTCCAAACCATTCTCCTTGATATACTTCTCGCAGTTTTGATCAATGGCTGCGTTCATAAAAAAGGCCAAAAGCATGGGCGCGGGACCATTAATAGTCATACTTACTGAGGTCATTGGGCTGCTCAGGTCAAAACCGGAATACAGTTTTTTGGCGTCGTCCAAACAGCAGATGGACACTCCTGCATTACCAATTTTTCCGTAGATATCCGGTCTATGGTCTGGATCGTTCCCGTATAAGGTCACCGAATCAAATGCGGTGGACAATCGTTTGGCGGGCATATCCATACTCACATAATGGAATCGACGGTTGGTCCGCTCTGGGCCGCCTTCACCTGCAAACATTCGGGTAGGATCTTCCCCTTCCCTTTTAAAAGGATACAGTCCCGCAGTGTATGGGAATTCGCCTGGAACATTTTCCTGCAAGATCCATTGTAAGATATCCCCCCACGCTTTGTACTTGGGCAAGGACACTTTTGGAATCTGACTGTGCGATAAGGATTCGGTATGTGTTTTAATGTTGACTTCCTTGTCCCTCACTTTAAAGGAGTAGATTTCTGCTTTGTAGCGGTCAACTTTTTCTTTCCATTTTAAAAGGGCCTCCCAATGGTGTGGGTTCAAGTGCATTTTTACCCGATCAAATTCCTTGATGAGCAGGTTTATCAATTCCTTGGATGCCCCATTTTTGATGTGGGATTCGATTTTCTCTTCATTCAAGCCCGATTTATCCAAGAACAATGCTTCTGCCTGTTCTTGGTCCATTTCCAATGTGGATGCCATTGTCAAAAAGATACCGTAAAGTTTTTGGGCTATTTTGGCCTCTTCCTTTGCCTTGGCATCATAACCCCTGTTGTTTTCGGCTATCTCTGATAAATATCGTGTTCGGGATGGTGGAATCACATAGATTTTCTCCGACATTTCCTGGGTGATCTCCAGAGTGGAGTTCAAAGTGGAACCTGCTTTCTCCACCAAGGTTTCCATCACCTTTTTATAAAGGTTGTTCATTCCAGGATCATTGAACTGCGAAGCAATGGTACCAAAAATTGGGAGTTCGTCTTCATTGGTATGCCATAATCCATGGTTTCGGGCATATTGCTTTTTCACATCGCGAATCGCATCCAAAGCCCCCCGTTTATCAAATTTGTTGATAGCAACAATATCGGCGAAGTCCAGCATATCGATTTTCTCCAATTGTGTGGCCGCACCAAATTCCGGTGTCATCACATAAAGCGATATATCGCTGTGTTCCAATATTTCTGTATCGGATTGACCTATCCCTGAGGTTTCCAGGATGATCAGGTCATATTTTGCTGCTTTTAGAACTTGTACCGCCTCCGCTACATATTTGGACAAAGCCAAATTAGACTGCCGGGTGGCCAACGAACGCATGTATACCCTATCGTTATTGATTGCGTTCATTCGTATTCTATCTCCCAAAAGGGCGCCACCTGTTTTTCGTTTGGATGGGTCCACGGAAACAATCCCAATGTGTTTATCAGGAAAATCTATTAAAAATCGGCGTACCAATTCATCTACCAAACTGGATTTACCAGCTCCTCCAGTTCCCGTAATTCCTAAAACGGGAACATTATTTTCGGCTTTTTCAATGACTGGTTGATATTTTTCAAACGCTTCGTGGCGGTTTTCAGCCAAAGAAATCAACCGTGCCAAGGTGTTGGGATGTTTAGCCTTGAGTTCATCTTCAAGAGTTTTTTCTTTGGGAAGGTCCAAATCGGGAACTGCATTATCACATCGTTCCACCAAATCATTGATCATACCCTGAAGACCCATTTCCCGACCGTCATCGGGAGAATAAATCCGTTCAATGCCGTAATCCATCAGTTCCTTTATCTCTTCAGGTAGGATAACACCGCCACCGCCACCAAAAATTTTGATATGGCTCGCACCTCTTTCTTTCAACAAATCGAACATATATCGGAAGTATTCGTTGTGCCCACCTTGGTATGATGTCATTGCAATGGCATTGGCATCCTCTTGGATCGCACAATCCACCACTTCTGCCACACTCCTATCGTGTCCTAAATGAATCACCTCGACCCCAGTAGCTTGGATGATTCTTCGCATAATATTAATTGCTGCATCATGCCCATCGAACAGGGATGCTGCGGTAACAATTCTTATTTTATGGTTAGGCTTGTAGGGTTTAATTTGTTCCATCTGCAATAAAAGGTCTGATTTTGCTCTGCAATTTACAGAAAATGCAATTGAAAATTGATTTTGATTAAGATTGTATAAAAAATATTAAATCTTTGGGCTTCCTTTTTTGAATACCATAATTTTATCCGCCTAAATGTGTCCAATGAAACTGACCATCCTTATCAATTGTCCAGACCAATCGGGAATCATCCGCTCGGTAACCACTTTTATCCATCAACAAAAAGGGAACGTGGTTTATTTGGACCAACATGTGGACAAACAAGCTGGCGTTTTTTTTATGCGTTTAAAAAGTGAGTTTGAACAGGAATTGGACCTATCCAAGTTTAAAGAGGATTTTAAACAGGAATTGGCTACTGAGTTTCATATGGAATGGGACGCCTATACCGATGTGTACCGACCCAAAATGGCCATTTTTGTTTCCAAATACAATCATTGCCTTTATGATTTGCTGAGCCGTTACAATTCTGGTGAGTTGTCGGTGGATATCCCCTTTATCTTAAGCAACCATAAGGATTTGGAATATGTAGCGGAACAGTTTGACATCCCCTATTTTTATATTCCCGTGACCAAAGAAAATAAATCCGAAGCCGAGGACAGGCAACTGGAGCTTTTGGAACAATATGGGGTTGATTTTATTGTTTTGGCGAGGTACATGCAAATAGTATCACCAAAGGTGATTGATGTGTTCCCACAGAAAATCATCAATATCCACCATTCTTTTTTACCTGCCTTTGCAGGGGCAAAACCTTACCACGCCGCTTTTAAAAGGGGCGTTAAGATTATTGGTGCAACAAGCCATTACGTTACAGCGGATTTGGATGCCGGGCCTATCATTGAACAGGATGTGACCACAGTTTCACATACCCATTCCGTAAAGGATTTTATAGCCAAAGGAAGGGACTTGGAGCGTATTGTTCTTTCCCGTGCGGTGCAGCTTCACGTAGCACGGAAAACCATGGTATACAACAATAAAACCGTGATTTTTTCTTAGGGGAAAGATTACGTATCTTCTAATCAGCAAGTAAACATTAAATAAACACAACATCAATCATTTTTACAATGAATCAAGACTACATACAACCCAACCCATGGAGCATTATTGAAGAAGGTTTTGACCAAGATCGAGTCAAATCTTCAGAAAGCCTTTTCAGTATTGGTAATGGTGCCATGGGGCAACGTGCCAATTTTGAAGAATCATATTCTGGCCCTACTTTTCAAGGAAGCTATATTGGAGGAGTCTATTATCCCGACAAAACCCGTGTGGGGTGGTGGAAAAACGGTTATCCTGAATACTTTGCCAAAGTATTGAATGCCCCGAATTGGATTGGAATTGATATAGAGATAAATGGCACACCCTTGGATTTGGCCACTTGTACCAACATTAAAAACTTTAAGAGGGAACTGAACATGAAAGAAGGGTGGTATCGAAGAAATTTCTTAGCTACCACATCCAACAATATAGAAATTGAAGTAGTTGCCACACGATTTCTGAGTCTGTCCCATGATGAAGTTGGAGCCATCAAGTTTGAAATCGCCCCTCTTAATTCGGATGCAGAGGTGGTTTTTAAACCTTATATCGATTCGGGCATCACCAATGAAGACAGTAACTGGGACGATAAATTTTGGAATACCACAAGCATCAAAACAGAAAAGAACAGGGCCTTTATCGAGTCGCATACCATGAAAACCCATTTTAATGTATGCACCTTTATGCAAGCCCATTTGATTTATAACGACACCTTATCAACAACTCCTGATTCCGAAACCAAAGAAGAACTTTCCGTTGGCTTTCAATTCGCGCAAAACATAAAAAAAGGAGAAAAAGTAAGCTTGGTAAAATTTGGCGGATACACGGTGGACCGCAATCACAAGGCCAACAAATTAACCGAAGCTGCCAATAAAACATTGGACCAAGTCTCATCTCTTGGCTTTGATGGTCTTTTGGAAGAACAGAAAAAAGCTTGGGGGCAAATTTGGGAAATGAGCGACATCAACATCGACGGAGATGTTAAAGCTCAGCAAGGCATTCGCTTCAATATTTTTCAACTGAACCAGACCTATACTGGAACCGATTCCAAGCTTAATATTGGCCCCAAAGGATTTACCGGTGAAAAATATGGTGGAAGTACCTATTGGGACACGGAAGCGTACTGTCTTCCATTTTATATGGCGACCAAAAATCAGGAAGTAGCCCGAAAACTGCTCAAATACAGGTACAACCATCTAGAGAAAGCCATCGAAAACGCTGAAAAGCTCGGTTTTAAAAATGGTGCGGCCCTCTATCCCATGGTCACCATGAACGGTGAAGAATGCCATAACGAATGGGAAATCACATTTGAAGAGATCCACAGGAACGGAGCCATAGCATACGCCATTTACAACTACACAAGATATACCGAAGATTACAGCTACGTTCCAGAAATGGGATTGGAAGTTCTGATCGGAATAGCCCGTTTTTGGCAGCAACGGGTAAATTGGTCCGCACATCGCAACAAATATGTAATGCTTGGTGTAACCGGTCCAAACGAGTATGAAAATAACGTAAACAACAATTGGTACACAAATTACTTGGCCAAATGGTGTTTGGAATATGCCTTGGAGCAATTGGAACACGTGCAACAGAATTATCCAGAGGATTATAAAAGGGTAATTGAGAAGACCCAGTTGAACAACGAGGAGACGGGGCTTTGGAAAAAAGTAGCTGCGCATATGTACTTCCCTCGTTCAGAAGAGCATGGGGTTTACCTCCAGCAAGATGGATTTTTGGATAAGGATTTGATCCGCGTGGCAGATCTGGATAAAAAAGAACGCCCGATCAACCAACATTGGAGCTGGGACAGGATTTTACGCTCCCCATATATCAAACAGGCGGATACACTTCAAGGATTTTATTTCTTTGAAGACCACTTTACTGACGAGGAACTGGAAAAACATTTCGATTTTTATGAGCCGTTCACCGTTCACGAGTCTTCGCTATCCCCATGTGTACACTCTGTTCAAGCCGCAAAATTGGACCGAATGGAGCAAGCCTACACTTTTTATCTCCGTACGTCAAGATTGGATTTGGACGATTACAACAAAGAGGTAGAAGAGGGATTGCACATTACCTCCATGGCCGGAACCTGGATGAGTATTGTAGAAGGTTTTGGTGGGATGCGAATCAAGGGTGGTACACTTTGTTTTTCTCCCAAAATACCAGAACAATGGGAAATGTATTCCTTTAAAATCAACTTTAGGAATCGAATTTTGAAAGTAACCGTTACGCAGGATGGAGCGGTATTTAATATTGACGAAGGTGACGCCCTTGAGGTAATCGTTAACGAGCAACCGTTGCGTGTTTCCCATCAATCCTAAAAGGAGGAACTTCCAACTGAACTTATATTCATGAGAAATCTTATAACTCTTGTTCTATTCACCATTTGTGGAGTGGCATCTGGTCAAATAGAACGTGTGGAACCACCTAACTGGTGGGTCGGGATGCAACAGACAGCATTGGAAATTTTGGTCTATGGGGACAACATAAGCGACCTAGTCCCTGAATTTTCTGGGAACATTACCATCAAAAAGGTAGTGAAAACGGAAAATCCCAATTATTTATTTGTAACGGTCGACACGGAGGAGTTATCGCCTGGAATTCAAACGTTATTCCTTAAAAAGGGTCGAAGAACGATTGATTCTTTTGATTATGAGTTCAAAGCAAGAAGAGAAAATTCAGATCAAAGAAAAGGGTTTGACTCATCAGATGTCATATATCTTATAATGCCGGACCGATTTGCCAATGGAAACCCATCAAACGACAGTACACCGGAGACTATAGAAAAAGCCAACCGAGACCATCAAGGTGGGCGGCATGGCGGCGATATTCAAGGCATCATAGATCATTTGGACTACATCCACGAACTGGGAGCGACCACGCTGTGGAGCACACCGCTCACTTTGGATAACGAAAAAGTGTATTCGTACCATGGCTATGCTTGTAGCGATCTTTATAAAATTGACCCACGTTATGGTTCCAATGAAGATTTTGCCAAGCTTTCCGCCGAACTCCATAAACGAGACATGAAACATATCATGGATTTTGTTCCCAACCATTGGGGCATAAGCCATTGGCTCATTCAAGATCTACCATCCAAAGATTGGATTCATTATTGGGAAGGTGGAGAAAATGGTTTTAAAAGAAGCAATTACATACAAACCACTCAATTTGACCCCAATGCATCACAGCTTGATGCCAAGGGCTGCATGGATGGATGGTTTGATTACACCATGCCCGACATGAACGAAAGCAACCCCATGGTGATCAACTACTTGGTGCAAAATGCCATTTGGTGGATAGAAAGCGGGGATTTGGATGGCATCCGGGTAGACACTTATCCTTACAATGACAAGCAGGGAATTACCGAGTGGGTGACCCGTGTGATGGAAGAATACCCCAACTTCAATATTATGGGGGAAACTTTTATGCATGACACGGCCCATATCGCCTATTGGCAAAAAGACAGTAAAGTTGGTGCCATACAAGGGTTTAATTCCAATTTGCCCACAGTGATGGATTTCCCATTGCACGATATTCTATTACAAGTTTTCAATGAGGATGAGCAGAATTGGAGTGGTGGTGTTTATAGGGTTTATAACCATTTGACCAAGGATTTCCTATATCCCAACATCAATAATCTACTGATAAAAATGGGCAACCATGATGTTAATCGTATCAATCAGGAATTTGAGAGCGACTTGGACAAATACAAACTGGCTCTCACCTTAATACTGACATTGCGTGGAATACCCCAAATTTATTATGGTGATGAAATAGGAATGTTGGGAGACAAAAGTAAGGGCGATGGTGATATTCGCCGGGATTTTCCAGGTGGATGGCCAGGAGATGAACATAATGCCTATACCAGCGATGGAAGAACTGTTGCACAAAACAAGTATTTTGATTTCACCAAAAAACTATTGAACTGGCGAAAAGGCAAACCAGCTGTCCATTTCGGGAAAACACTTCATTTTTCCCCTGTAAATAACATCTACGTATACTTTAGATACTTGCCCAATGATCCTGATGAAACCGTAATGGTGGTTTTGAACAGTTCCGACAAAGACCAAAAAATTAACCTTGAGCGATTTTCCGAAGGTATGCAAGGATTCAATAAAGGATGGGAAATAAATTCAGGCGCTGCATACGAGCTGAATCAAACCATAGAAATTGGTGCCAAAAGCGGATTGATTTTTGAATTGAGGTGATTTCACCTAAAAAATCTCGAAATCAGTCGGTTTTAAGGTGATTCGAAGTATTTTCATATCCATTTAAATATTTAACCATGAAAAGATTATTGCTATGCTTTTTAGCTTTCCAACTTGTAGGATGTGCCGAACTGCAACAAGTTGTAAACCAACTGCCCCAAGGAACAAATGGAATTGGAAATGCCGAAATCGCACAAGGATTGCGGGAAGCCCTTAACATGGGCATTGAAAAACAAGTGAACAAACTGACCAGTGAAAATGGATTTTACAAAAACGAATTGGTCAAAATTCTGCTTCCAGAGGAATTACAGAAAGTGGACAAAACGCTTCGAGATATCGGTTTGTCCAGCTTGGCAGATGAGGGGTTGAGAATTATCAACCGCGCTGCAGAAGATGCCGTTGGTGAAGCCACGCCTATTTTTGTAGATGCCGTAAAGGGTATCACTTTTAATGATGCCAAACAGATTTTGTTGGGGAACGATAATGCAGCGACCCAATATTTACAGCAAGCTACAAAGAGCCAGTTATACAATAAATTCAATCCTATTATTAAAAACTCCTTTCAAAAAGTAGGTGCAGACCAAATATGGAGCAACATTATCACAAAGTATAACAGCTTACCCTTGACCAACAATGTCAATCCAGATTTAACCGATTATACTACCAATGAAGCCTTGGAGGGAGTCTACACCATGATTGCCGTTGAAGAAAAGGAAATTAGGACAAAAGTTTCCTCTCGCACAACAAATTTGTTAAAAAAAGTATTCGCTCTACAAGATTAATCACAATTTTTTAAGAAAAATGTAATAACTTTATAGGTAATGCGTTATAACTGTAATAATTAAGTATAATTATAACAAAATCCTAAAGTTAAATTAACCTTGACCTGAAGGTTAAACTTGAATTTTGTACAAGTTATCTGAGTTAGCATTTTTTTGAGTTAGTTAGTTTAAAAACCGGTGTTTCTCACCGGTTTTTTATTTTGTATGCTTTCTGTAAAGCCCATCAAATAAAATAGAGGCATTCCCAGACTCATCAAGAACCTCCCAAAGTTGCCTTACCGTTCCATTGTTGTTTTTGGTCCAAGTAATGCGGTTCCAATATTTTTTACCGTCAGCTTTTGTGAACTCGTCGGACATCAAAACCATTTGGTTCCCTTTCCGATTTCCTTTCAATTTTAAAAAAGAACCGCTATTATCTATCCACAATTGTTCCCACTGATTACTCTGGGCGTTGAAAAAATTAAGGCTCGTTCCAGTATAACCTGCTTTGACACTGGTCCAATTTTCCCTGATTACGCAACCATCTTCCTCCTTTTGGATTACACTGGAACCTGCGGGAGAACCATCTTTGGAATTGACCACTTCCCATTCGCCGATCCAAAAATCAAACGCTTTATGGTCCTTGGAGCAACAATTACAATTTACCGGTTCCTGTGCCTGTAAACCAAGACAAAAAAACAAAGTGAAAACACATACCAACCTTCGCATAAGAGATTTATTTACTTGCCTACCAGTACCTTTTAAAGGTACGTTAATTTTATTCTAACAAAATGTAAGCAAATCCACCAAAATGGTTGGGGTTACGTTAAATTTTAGATAAATAACCTGATTTCTAGGTGTATACCAACATTTATCATAATCTATATGCCTGTTTTGAACGTATCTTTGTTATTAACAAATCTTGAGGGCTATGAATAATCAATATTGCAAAGTTGGATCGGTTACCCCCATTACTGGACTAAGCCAAGCCGCTTCGGTTTTGGAGGTAATGCACAAAAATTTTATGGAAAAAGCTGCAAGTGTTTCCGGAAAGGACAATCAGTTGGGCGAATTCTTTAAAAGCAAGGCACAGAGTATCAAAAAGGTTTTGGAAAGCTTGTAGGTGAGGCCTATTTCAGTTTAGCCAGTTCAATTTCCATTTCTTGCTGGATTTCCTTTGCCTTTTTTGCAGCAATTTCTGCAAAATCCAACTCGTTGGAAGCATATAAAATGCCACGGGAAGAATTCACCAACAAACCTACATCCTTGGTAATTCCGTATTTGCACACTTCCTGTAAACTTCCACCTTGCGCACCGACCCCGGGCACCAATAAAAAGTTTTCTGGAACAATCTTTCGGATATCTTCCAAATACGTGGCCTTCGTTGCCCCTACCACATACATCAACCGTTCTGAGCCTTTGTACATTTTGGAAACGGACAACACTTCTTTGTACAGTTCCTGCCCATCCACCTTTTTGGTCTGAAAATCAAAAGCACCTTGGTTGGATGTAAGGGCCAATAAAATGGTATGCCTATCCTCGAACTCCAAAAAGGGTTCCACAGAATCCTTGCCCATATAGGGCGCAATGGTTATGGAGTCAAAGTCCATGGTCTCAAAAAAAGCCTTGGCATAGCGTGTGGAAGTATTCCCTATATCCCCACGCTTGGCATCCGCAATGGTGAATATTTCGGGATGGTTTGCATTCAAATACTCCATGGTTCGCTCCAAGGACCTCCACCCTTGTAGGCCATAGGCTTCATAAAAAGCGATATTAGGTTTATAGGCCACACAATAAGCATGTGTAGCATCTATAATAGCTTTATTAAAAGCAAAAATGGGATCATCTTCTTTTAGGAGATGCTTCGGTATTTTATCCAAATCGGTGTCGAGACCAACACAGAGGAACGATTTCTTTTGATGTATTTGGGCAATTAAGTCTTCAATCTTCATTTTGATAGGGTCTCGATCGTACGGGAGTTGAATTTAACAGATTAAAATATCTCCGAAGCTTCTTTGAGTTTCTCGGTGTTTTCCACCAGCATCAACTCATCGATTATTTTTTGGATATCACCGTTCATAATATTCTGCAGATCGTAAAGGGTCAGCCCAATTCTGTGATCGGTCACCCTGCCCTGCGGATAATTGTAGGTACGGATTTTGGCCGAACGGTCACCACTACTTACCTGAGAGTTACGTTTGGCGGCATCTTCAGCTTGTTTTTTGGCCAATTCCATATCGTACAAACGGGAACGAAGCACTTTAAACGCTTTGTCCTTGTTTTTGTGCTGGGATTTTTCATCCTGACATTGCGCCACGATACCCGTAGGTTCGTGCGTTAAACGCACTGCAGAATAGGTGGTGTTTACCGACTGTCCGCCTGGTCCGGACGAGCAGAAATAATCGATCCGAACATCTTTTGGGTCTATCTGAACATCAAACTCCTCTGCTTCGGGAATCACCATTACGGTAGCTGCACTGGTATGCACCCTACCTTGGGTCTCGGTCTGTGGAACACGCTGCACACGGTGCACCCCTGCCTCAAACTTAAGCGTTCCGTAAACATCTTCGCCGTTTACCTCAAAGTGGATTTCCTTGTATCCGCCGCTAGTTCCCTCGCTCAAGTCGATAACATTGGTCTTCCAACCCTTGGATTCGCAATATTTGGTATACATACGGAACAAATCGCCCGCAAAAATACTGGCCTCATCACCTCCCGTTCCCGCACGGATCTCCATTACCACGTTTTTCTCGTCCTCAGGGTCTTTGGGAATAAGTAAGTATTTGATTTCCTCTTCCAATTTGGGCATGGCACTTTTGGCCTCATCCAACTGCATTTTGGCCATTTCCACCATTTCCTCATCACTTCCATCTGCGATGATTTCCTCGGCCTCCTCAATATTCTTGGTAAGGGTAATGTATTCGTCACGCTTATCGCAGAGCACTTTAAGGTCCTTATACTCCTTATTGAGCTTTACGTACCTTTTTTGGTCAGCAATAATTTCGGGTTGTATGATCAGGTCCGAAACCTCATCAAAACGCTGTTTTACAATGTTGAGTTTGTCTAGCATAAATCAATCCTCCTATAGGAATGCGAATTTACGATTAATTTGTACATTTAATAAATACCATGGTTCCATTATTCCGTCTTAAAACATACCTACTGGTTTTTCTTTTCTATAAAACCATTCTCTTGGCTTCCACATTGATAGCAATTCTGTTCATGCTTTTTAAAGCACCTTTTTCTTCAATAATTGTTTTGAAACTGATTTTTATCGGATTATTCATCCTAAGGTTTTCAGATTCAAGATATTCAAAAGATTTGGTTTTATATCAAAACTTCGGGATTTCCAAGGTCGGTTTATTGTCTCTTTCCTTTGCATTTGATTTACTGATATCCGTAATTGTTTATATCATCTTTTTCTTTTGATTCTTGAAATCGACAACATAGAACTTTCCTTTGATGGCAAAACCATTTTGAGAGGTGTGTATTTAAAAGCCGAGAAGGGAAAAGTCACTGGAATTTTGGGAAGAAACGGCTCTGGAAAAACTTCTTTGCTCAACATTTTATTCGGAAGTTTAAGTCCAAAATACAAATCCATCCGGATTGATGGCAAATTGATAAAATCGCCATTGTTCCAAAAAAATCAAGTGGCTTATTTACCTCAACAAAGGTTGCTTACCAGAAATATGAAAGTTGGCAGCAGCCTCAAATTGTTCAATGTTGATTGGGGGACCTTTATAAATGATTTTGAACACTTCAAACCCTTTAAAAATCACTATACCTCCAATCTGTCCGGTGGTGAACTCAGATTGTTGGAAACCTACCTCATATTGAACAGCGACAAAAATATTATCCTTCTTGATGAACCCTTTTCTAATTTAGCACCCCTGTACGTTTCGAAAATCAAGGATATCATTGCGCATAAAAAAGTGGATAAAATTATACTACTTACAGATCATTTGTATGAAGAAATAGTGTCGTTAAGTGATGATCTATATTTCCTGAAAAATGGGTGCTCTAAATTGATCTACAATATGGAAGACCTCGAAAGCGAAGGGTATTTACCTATCAATTCCCAACAAAAGTAGTCCCCAGGGTAACGATGAACGCATTAAGGCCATCACTCCTATCGTATTGGCTAAATCGCAGGTTAATGGTTTTCAATCCAAAATTAAGGACTCGAGCACTTGTAAAAATATCCTTGTACTGCACCCCAATCCCATATTGATGGGCATCGTAGTTCGACAAATCATAATCCGAAGTATAAAACTCGTAGGTGGACAACGCCTGTTCTTTGGGATAAAAATAATCCGCAGCGGTTTGGGTATAGTAGCGGTAGGTCGGATACAAGGTAAATTTATCCGTAAGCTTAAAGGGAACTTCCAGACTTGCCGTGTGCGAACTCACGCCCCAATCATCCCAATAAAAACGGTAGTAGGAACGCAGAATCACCAAATCGTTCAAATAATAATTCAACCGACCGCCCAGAGGTATTTTAAATCGGTTATCGGGCAATTGCTCCACATTATCCGCCAATTGGAACTCATCAATATAAAAATCCTCAAAATCGGCAAAGTAGACCCGTTGGAATGGCGTACTCAATAATCCGTTCTGGGAAACCAAATCCATAAACAACGCTCCCTGCAATTTTTGGCTCAAAATCTGGGAGAAGCTTAGGGAAAGTGAGTAAGAATTCCTGTTCTCGTTATCAAACGCTGTAAAAAGTGGATTGTAAGTGCCGTTTCCCGTGATGCGATCATCAAAAAAACCATCGCGTAACTCTATCGGGTATTGTGAATTCCACTTATCCAAAAACACACGACCGCTAAGGGTAATTTCAGTGTTTTTTTCATTGAACAATTTAGTAAAGCTACCACCAAACCCTATCGAAAAATAATCGTATTCCGATGAAAAATAGGCATTGGCACTCCAAATGGTGTTCCGGTCGTCCGAGCTATGCTGATAGGTTGGATTGATATAGGCCAACACATCCTTCCGTGATTCACCCGAAGAGGCATCAAAAGGAGTAACATTGAGACCCCCATCCAACGGATTCACGTTACTGGAAGATGCCGAAGTATAGGCCGACAGCCCAACATCCACCGTTAAAATATCATCTTCGTTCATGGGCATTCGAAGGACAATGCTGGAAGTGGCATCCGTTAATTCCTCGGTGCCCTCACCTCCAGTTACGGCAGCATTTTGACCATCTTGGTTGTAATAACTGAACAACAAATCGACCTCACTTGCCTCCAAAACCCTTCGCTTGTAAGAGGTATCACCTTGCTGTGCCCACCCCATGAACGTCACAAAAAAGAACAGGACTGCGGAAACGGGTTTTGATGATTTGGACAACTGGATCATAAGTTTTTAAATCGATTGGACAGATTCATTATCAATTACATCCGCATCCACCTCCTGTTTTACCGCCATTGGCACCAGAGGAAGCTTCCCTGTAAATATGGAAATTGGTCTCGAACCGTTCGCACGGTCTTGCACTCAACTGCATTTCTTCGTCGTTCACGTATACCTTATCGTATTCCCGGACGGCTACGCAGGAACTGGAAAAAATCAAAAGCAACAATAAAAAAAACGGTTTTCCCATATATTAAATGTACTAATTCGTATCGAACATGATACCTGAACTTTTATGAACTTTATTCTCGGAATCCACCACAACGGCCTCTACCCCATCAATCTGATTGATCATATGCAAACCTACATCTCGGCCCATTGTAAAAACGGCAGTTGCCAAAGCATCGCACAATTCTGCTTGTTTGGCGAAAATGGAGACACTATTGATGCCTTTGGTCGGGTAACCCGTTCTGGGATCTATGATATGCGAATATTTCTCTCCATTTAACATAATATATTTTTCGTAGTTTCCCGAAGTGGCCACAGAGGACTCCACTATGGGCAACCAACTAAACACCTTGTCCTTACTGAGTGGATTGGCGATACCCACCAACCATTTTTCTCCCGTCACCTTGGTTCCCCAAGTTGTCAAGTCGCCAGAAGCATTGATGATGCCACCTTTTACATCCTTGGAAACGAGAAGATCCTTTGCCCTATCGGCGGCATAGCCCTTACCAATGGCACCAAATCCAATGCGCATCCCTTTTTCGGGAAGGAATACGGTTTGGTTTTCCACATCCAATTGAATCTTTTTAAACCCTACTTTTGAAACCGAATTACGAATTTCCGCTTCGGTCGGAACTTTATCCATGGTACCATCGAACTTCCAGATATGGTCCATAGAGGCGTAGGTAATATCAAAGGCCCCATCGGTTAGTTCGGATA
Organism: Flagellimonas profundi; assembly: GCF_017313275.1. Taxonomy (GTDB): domain Bacteria; phylum Bacteroidota; class Bacteroidia; order Flavobacteriales; family Flavobacteriaceae; genus Flagellimonas; species Flagellimonas profundi. The sequence continues at coordinate 1,896,674 of NZ_JAFLNM010000001.1, forward strand.
TTTTAATGGCCCGCTCAATCAGGTTAAACAGCTCCCGACTTACCTTAACGGGCTTTATTCCCGCATTTTTGTTGATCAGGGACGTTTCCGAATTTTCGTTCCAAGATGAAATGACACTTTCTATTCGCTCAATTTCGGAAACCGCTACATCTATGTTGATATATCCAATTTCCTCGTTCGGTGCCACCACAGTAATCTCGAACCGGGTACCCATCAATTTCAGGGTCTTTTTTACCGTAACATCCGTTTGCCTCGACTGCCCGAACGACAGCAGGCAACAAAGACTGCAGGCCAAGGCACCAAAGGTTTTCATTTGAGGAATTTATTCAGGGTCTTGATATATTTTTCAGGACTGGTTCGGGCCACAAAACCTGTGGTGCCCAAAACATTTTGGTCTTTGTCCATAACCACCACCAATGGAAAATAACCTCTTGGGTTATATTTTTCTACCAAGGACTTATTTACATTCAGTTTTTCCTCCGACAATTGGTTCTTCTTTTTACGTGGGAAGTCCGCATCATACATAACATAATGTTCCAAAGCATATGCCTTGAACTCATCGCTATCAAAAATATGTCGTTTTAAGCGGATGCAGGGAGCACACCAATCGGAGCCCGAAAACACCAAAACAATGGGTTTGTCCTCAGCGGAGGCCTTGGCCAGTGCATCATCAAAATTTTCTTGCCATTGTTGCGCCTGAAGCATACCAAAACTGGCAAATAGCAATATGTAGATTATTTTTTTCATTCAATTTGGGATTCAAAAACTATTCATAAACCCGTAATATGGAACCATTTAGTTCCGTATTGTACACCTTCAAAGCTCTAGCTGGGTTTCCATCCACTTGATTGAGCGGGGTCCCATCTTGATCAAATCGTGAACCGTGGACATCGCAATAGAAAATACCACCGCTCTGATCCACAAAACGCACCTGATCGTAGGATTGATGGCTACAAACCTGGCTTGCCGCCACATACTCACCTTGTAGGTTTCTGGCTATAACCACTAAGTTCTTCAAAATAAAACCGCCATTTTCGGAAAGATTGGATGCTTCAGCTGAAGTAAGGTCGACAGTAAAATCAACTCCTGTGGGTTCATCCACTAAGTTACCATCAACTTCATCCTTAGAACATCCTTGCAAACAGGGAAATGTTAGGGCAAAGGCTGCGCCTGCTCCCAAACTTCGCAGAAACTCTTTTCTTTCCATAGCGTGAGGTTTATATTATCAAACGCTATTTCGAGAGAAATCGTATGCTAGTATTCAAACTTGCCATACTGGCTCTGGATGGTCAATTTTTTACCTTCGGATGATTCGACCCTTCCAATAATCTGGGCATCCACATTAAAACTTTGGGAGATGGCAATGATTTCTTCGGCAATCTTCCCATCAACATACAGCTCCATGCGATGGCCACAATTAAACACTTGATACATTTCTTTCCAATCCGTTCCAGATTGCTCTTGAATGAGTTTGAACAAAGGTGGAATGGAAAACAGGTTGTCCTTGATAATGTGAAGGTCCTCCACAAAGTGAAGGATTTTGGTTTGCGCACCGCCACTGCAATGCACCATTCCATGAATTTCGTCAGAAGTATATTTTTGCAGCACTTTTTTTATGATGGGCGCATACGTTCGTGTGGGTGACAACACCAATTTGCCCGCATCAAGCGGTGAATCCGGAACTTCGTCCGTTAGTTTGGTATTGCCCGAATACACCAATTCCCCAGGAACCGATGCATCAAAACTTTCTGGATATTTTTCTGCCAAGTATTTAGAAAATACATCGTGTCGGGCAGAGGTCAAACCGTTACTGCCCATTCCCCCATTATACTCGGTTTCGTAACTCGCTTTTCCGAAGGAAGCCAAACCAACAATTACATCTCCCGCCTTAATATTGGCATTGTCGATGACATTTTTTCGCTCCATTCTTGCGGTTACCGTGGAATCCACGATTATGGTACGTACCAAATCCCCTACATCGGCAGTTTCACCTCCCGTGGAACGGATGGTAATCCCATGCTTGTCCAAATCGGATATCAGTTCCTCGGTTCCATTGATGATAGCTGAAATTACCTCGCCGGGAATCAGGTTTTTGTTTCGCCCAATGGTGGACGACAGCATTATATTATCGGTGGCACCCACGCAGATCAGGTCATCCACGTTCATAATGAGTGCATCTTGTGCAATCCCTTTCCAAACGGAAACATCCCCAGTTTCCTTCCAATACATATAGGCCAAAGAGGATTTGGTCCCTGCACCGTCGGCGTGCATTACCAAACAATGGTCTTCGCTACCTGTTAAATAATCGGGCACAATTTTACAGAACGCTTTCGGGAAAAGTCCTTTATCAATGTTTTTTATGGCGTTGTGCACATCTTCCTTGGAGGCAGAAACACCTCGTTGTGCATATCTTTTACTGGTATCCGATGACATATGAAAGATTTGGGCAAAAATAACGGAAAGCCATCAAATTATTGATATGCTTTCCGTCTTTTCCTTTTTATGTACTGTTCTATTTGGAAAACAGCATTTCGCGGTACTTGGTAAAGGGCCAGAATTCGTCGGCGATCAGTTTCTCCAAGGTATCGGAATGCTCACGGATTTTCTCAAAATAAGGTCTCACATTGTTACAATAGGCTTGGGCCTTTTTGTCCACTGCGGACATGCCGTTGGCACGTTTGCGGGCATCCCCCATTTCATCGGTAAGCTTTTTGATTTCCATAATGTGCTCCCCGATCTGTTCCAAGATGTTCAATTGGCCCTCGGCTACCTTTTTATGTACTGCCCCATAGACTTCTTTTAGCCCATGAATATTTTCCAACAGCATATTTTGGTACTTCACTGCGGCGGGAATAATGTGGTTATAGACCATTTCACCCAACACACGACCTTCTATCTGAATATGGAAAATGTACGCGCCCAATTCCACTTCCTTGTGCGCCTTGAGTTCCACTTCGTTCATAACATCCATCTGTTTGAAGAGCTCGTAGCTTTCCTTTGATGTAATTACCTGAAGAGCTTCTGGAGTATTTTTGTTAAAGCTCAGTTTTCTCCTTCTGGCTTCTTCTTGCCATTCTATACCGTAACCATCACCTTCAAAACGGATGCGCTTGGACGTTTTGATATATTCCCGAAGTACATTGAATACGGCCTCATCCTTTTTTAAGTTTTTCTTGTCAATCAGGGCATCGACCTCTTTTTTGAAATCGGTCAACTGCTTGGCCACAATGGTGTTGAGCATGGTCATTGGCTTGGCACAGTTCATTTTGGCCCCAACGCCCCGCATTTCAAACTTATTCCCTGTAAAGGCAAAAGGCGAGGTCCGGTTCCTGTCGGTGTTGTCCAATAATATCTCTGGAATCTTACCCACAACATTGAGTTTGAGCTCTGTTTTTTCCTGAGGGGACAATTTTCCTTTGGAAACACCTTCCAGTTCATCGAGCACATCACTCAATTGTTGACCTATAAATATGGATATGATCGGTGGCGGTGCCTCATTGGCTCCCAACCGGTGATCGTTGCTTGCGGAGGCAATCGATGCCCTCAACAATTCCTCGTAAGTATCCACTGCTTTGATGGTGTTCACGAAGAAGGTCAAAAACTGTAGGTTCTTCATGGGTGTGGTACCAGGGCTCAATAGATTAACGCCCGTATCGGTTCCCAAAGACCAGTTGTTGTGTTTGCCCGACCCATTGATTCCAGAAAAGGGCTTTTCGTGGAACAAGACCGAAAAGTTGTATTTATCGGCTATTTCTTCCATCACATCCATCAACAACAGGTTATGATCCACGGAGAGATTGGCTTCTTCAAAGACGGGAGCCAACTCAAACTGATTGGGTGCTACCTCATTGTGACGGGTTTTAACCGGAATACCCAATTTGGTACATTCCTTTTCCAGTTCACTCATAAAACCAAGAACGCGTGGTGGAATCACACCAAAGTAATGATCGTCCAATTGTTGCCCCTTGGCCGAAAAACTGCCTACCAAGGTCCTTCCTGTCACGGAAAGGTCCAATCGAGAGTTCACCAGAGATTTATCTATTAAAAAGTACTCTTGCTCCCAACCCAGGGTGGCATGTACCTTTTTTACGTTTTTATCAAAATATTGTGCTACGCCCGTTGCGGCCTGATCGACAGCATGTAATGCCCTTAGCAATGGAGCTTTGTTATCCAGGGCTTCACCGGTATAGGCTACAAAAATGGTTGGAATACAGAGGGTAGTCTTATAAATAAATGCCGGCGAAGTTGGGTCCCAGGCCGTATAGCCCCTTGCCTCAAACGTATTTCTGATTCCTCCACTCGGAAAACTGGATGCATCGGGTTCTTGCTGCACCAACTGTGCTCCCCCGAATTTCTCCATGGCCCTTCCGTTGGGAAGAATATCGAAGAATGCATCATGTTTTTCTGCCGTAGCTCCCGTTAATGGTTGAAACCAGTGGGTATAATGCGTAGCTCCCATAGATAGCGCCCATGCCTTCATTCCTTCGGCCACTTGGTCAGCTATTTTACGGTCAATTTTTGTGCCTTGAAAAATGGCTGATTTTACTTTATCCAATGCTTCAGCTGTAAGAAATTGAAGCATTTTCTCTTCATTGAAAACATTCTTACCAAAAAGGTCGGAACGTTTCCCTGTTTCATTAATATTGGCATGTTCCCTGTTACGGCTTTCGAGCAGGGCCTGGAATCTTGTATTAGGCATTTTCAACAATCTTTATTTTTCAAATCTACAATTAAGAATTTAATAATATATACTGCAAAAATTACTTTTTTTTCAGTCAACCCTTCTTAAAACAGGGGTAATATAAATAATAAACACAAGTTTGTGATTTTACCCCCATAAAACATTGATAATTAAATGAAAAAACTATTTTTGTTAATCATAAAATTGAGAACGATTAACTACCAGAATTATGAGCAAATCTAAATTAGAGTATCTATGGTTGGATGGTTACGAGCCAACAGCCAACATCAGAAGTAAGACTAGAATAGAAGAAGGTTTTAGTGGTAAACTGGAAGATTGCCCAATGTGGTCTTTCGATGGTTCATCTACAAAACAGGCCGAAGGAGGTTCCTCTGACTGTTTATTGAAGCCAGTTGCCATTTACCCTGATCCGGCAAGAAGAGATGGTTATTTGGTAATGACCGAGGTATTGAATCCTGACGGAACTCCTCACGTGAGCAACTCCAGAGCTACCATTGATGATGAAGACGATGATTTCTGGTTTGGATTTGAGCAGGAGTACTTTATCATGGATACTTCTACGGGCCTACCTTTAGGATTCCCTGTTGGTGGCTATCCAGGACCTCAAGGTCTATATTACTGTTCCGTTGGTGGAAGAAACACTTGGGGAAGAGACCTTGTTGAGGAGCATGCAGATCTTTGTTTGGATGCTGGACTTCAATTTGAGGGTATCAATCAAGAAGTTGCCGCCGGACAGTGGGAATTCCAATTGTTCGCCAAAGGTGCCAAAAAAGCAGGTGATGAAATCTGGGTGGCGCGTTATATGCTGCAAAGATTGACCGAAAGCTACGGATACTACATTGAGTACCACCCAAAACCTATTAAAGGTGACTGGAACGGTTCCGGTATGCACGCCAACTTCTCCAACACCTTGTTGAGAACTTGCGGGTCCAAAGAAACTTATGAAAAAGTATGTGAAGCTTTCCGTCCGGTAACCAAAGAACACATCGCAGTTTACGGTGAGTACAATGATGAGCGATTGACCGGTAAGCATGAAACTGCTTCTATTACCGATTTCAGCTACGGTGTTTCCGATAGAGGTGCTTCTATCAGAATTCCTATTATGACTGTTGAAAAAGGTTGGAAAGGATGGTTGGAAGACAGAAGACCTGCCTCCAATGCCGATCCATACAAAGTTGCAGCTGTGATCGTTAAAACGGTTAAATCCGCAAAGGTTTAAAACACGTTTATAAATTAGTTGTTGATTATAGATTAAAAACCGTCCCGCTTTATGGGGCGGTTTTTATTTTATGGTCATATAGATAAAGGTGCCATAAAAGGCCAAAAGCACCAACCCATCTCTCCAACCCAAGCGCAATCCTTTTGGGAAAAACACCAATGGAAAAACAAGAAAGGATATACCCAGCATCCAAAAAATATCACTGGATAAAAGGCCCTCGTCCATAACAGTTATGGGAGTAATTATTGAAGTTATACCCAATACAGCCAATAAATTGAAAATGTTGGATCCTATGAGGTTTCCCAAGGAAATTGCCTTTTCCTGCTTGATGACCGCCACTACCGATGCGGCCAATTCCGGAATACTGGTTCCCACCGATACAATGGTAATACCTATAACACGGTCACTTACACCAAATGATGATGCCAGACCCACTGCCCCATCAATAAGCAATTCGGAACCTCCCCAAAGTGCCGTTCCCCCAATCCCCAAAAAGAGGACAATCTTGTACAAAGGCAAGGGAACATCATCTTCCGGCATTTCATCTACAACTGCTGTTTTCTGAAATCTTAATAAATACACTAGGAAGACAAATAAGAGGGAGACTAGAATTATTCCTTCATACTGTTCCAACACCCCATCAAAATAAATGAATCCACAGAAAAGAAGTGAAGCAACGATCATAACAGGCCAATCCGTAGTATAAAAACTTTTCCTGACATCTATACTGCCCATGATAACGGTAATGGCCAAAACCAATCCCAAATTGGCGATATTGGACCCCACTACATTACCCAAAGAAAGGTCCGGAAAACCATCTAAGGCAGCTTTTATGCTCACAATGAGTTCTGGGGCGGAGGTAGCGAAAGACACTATCGTCATCCCAATAACAATTTTGGGAATAAACAAGCGCAAGGACAAAGCAACGGCAGACTTCAATAACCAATTCCCCCCTGCAATCAACAGAACCAATCCCAAAACAATAAAAAGTAGATTTCCCAAAAAAGTAAGTTTTCGTGTAAAGATACTGCAAGATTTACTCAACAAAGAAGGTTCCTTCAAAAATAAAAACTATAAAAATAGTTAATAAACTATAAAAATAGTTGTTTAACTAAACTATTAGTATTACGTTTGATCATATACAAATTACATCATGCAAAAATTGACCAATAAGGAAGAAGAGATCATGAAAATCCTTTGGGAGCTGAAAAAGGCTTTTGTAAAGGAAATCCTTGAGGAAATAAAGGGCGAGAAACCACACTACAATACCTTATCCACTATTGTTAGGAATCTGCAGGAAAAAGGATTTGTGGATCATGAAACCTTTGGCAACACCCACCGATATTTCCCTATTGTAAGTAAAGAAGAGTATCGCAAAAAGTATGTGAACGCTGCCATTGCGGATTATTATAATGATTCCTTTAAAAGTTTGGTATCCCACTTTGCGCAGGAAGAAAAAATTTCGATAACTGAGCTAAAAGAAATTATTGACCTAATAGAAAAGAAGAAATAATGGAATCGATATATATGTACTTTTTACAATCCGCCCTTATATCCGGAGGTTTTTTGGCTGTATATCATATTTTCTTGAAGCAGGAAACCTTCTTTAAGGAAAACAGGTTGTTTCTTTTATCGGGATTGGTGCTCTCTTTTGTTTTTCCACTGATCAAGATCCAGAAAACGATTGTGGTTTCCAAGCCAGTGCTTGTTCAGGCAACCGACACAGGCACTCGAACTATCTCGACCATAGCCGAAAGCAATTTGTTTACGCCGCAGAACGTACTCTTTACAGTATATATTACGATAAGTGCTTTTTTGTTCGTGAAATTTTTGTTCAAACTGATTTCTTTGAAACACTTGGCCAAAGATGCCCAAAAGAGAAGGGAAACTCCGTTTATGCATTTAGAAACGGAAAAGAACATCTCCCCTTTCTCCTTTTTTAACTACCTATTTTACAACCCCAGACTTTTTGAAGCCAACGAACTCCATTCGGTCTTGGAACACGAGAAAGTTCATGCACGCCAATATCACACTGTGGACATCCTGCTTTTAGAAATTTTAAAGATACTTTTCTGGTTCAATCCGGTGCTTTGGGTGTACAAGAGTGCGGTAAGGGAAAATCTGGAATACCTGGCCGACCATTTTGCCATAGCCCAAACGGGCGATAAAAAATCCTACCAATACCTCATGCTAAAGCAGGCGGTAGACACACAAGAATATGCTTTAGCCAATTCATTTTATAATTCATTAATCAAAAAACGAATAGTCATGTTAAATCAAAATCAATCCAAAAAAATCAACATCCTCAAGACCTTGGTAGTAACTCCTTTATTGGGCTTGTTCTTGGTGAGTTTCAGTATCGAGGAAACTTACCTTTACAAAGAGCCTGACAGTGTGGAGAACCTAATGAAGGGTGAAACCGTAAAGGACAACAAAACTGTGGAATTGACCATCGATAAAAACACCTCCGATGCCGAATTGGACAACATTAAAAAAGATTTGGCCAAGGATGGAATCGATTTTAGTTATACCACTGTTCGGAACGATGACAGGGAAATCATTTCAATTACCTTGAATTTAAGCGGAAAAAACTCCGAGGGAAAAACTTTTAGCGGCAATTACAACAGTAATTCAGATGGCCCCATTAACCCCATAACAGTCTTGTACGATGATGAGAACAATGCTGTCTCTTTTTGGAATGCCCATAAGGAAACTGAAGTTCGAATTCACAAAATGGGAAAAGGCAATGTCTCTTGGAGCACTTCAGATGAAAAAGAAATCATTGTAAAAAAGGTTGATGGTAAAAGGAAAGTAATCATCAATGGGGAAGAAGTAAGCGAAGATAAGCTCCATAGCATGGATGTCCATCTGGATAGCGAGGATGGAAAAGAAAGTGTTTTCATTGTCAAAAGAAATGGGGACGATAAAAATGTAAAGATCGAAAAGCTCGGGAACAAAAAAGATGGAGTACATGTAATGAAAATTATAGACTCCGATGATGATGAGGTAGAAGTAAAGAAAAGTACCAATGTGATGATCATCAAAGATTCTGACGATGATGAGGTAATCAGTGGTGATGATGACGGGCGTTTCTTTTACATAAAAAGTGATGGGAAACAGGCTCCGTTATACATTATCGATGGCAAAAAAGTGAAATCCAAAGACCTTGAAAAAATATCGCCAGAGGATATTGAGAACGTAAATGTTTTCAAAGGAGACAAAGCCATCGAGAAATACGGTAAAAAGGCTAAAAACGGAGTTGTGGAAATCACCACTAAAAAAGGTAACTAATTTTAAAAACCATCCTTTTTTAACAAGGTAAAGGGACCGTCTTATGGGGCGGTTCTTTTTTTGCACCCAAACGAAAACACTAAAATAGCCTCGTTTTTGAACGAAACCTCCCTAGGTTTTTAAATAACACCTCAAAACACCCCTACAATTCTAACATTTTAATACCATAATCAATATTTTATGTATAAAACTGTCACTTTTTACAAGGGACCACATTACAGTTGCAGAAGTAATACGTTTTTAAAGATACAATCTCGTATGCAATTGCATAGATTTTTACCTAAACACTTGGAAGCATGACTTTTATCATTCTATATTCGAGGAAACAATAGTAAGATAATTGTTTTTGTAAAATCTAAAATCAATCAAAAAATGATAGCAATTGTAAAGTTATTCATCACACTTCTTGTGCAACTCTTAACGGTTATATTTATTTAAAACCGTAAAGGGTTGCCGCATTGCTGTTGACCTTAATAGCTTGTAAACGGCTTTACCTATATTTGTCAAAACCAACACATTGATATGTTTTATAAGATTTTGGCAAAAATCAACAAAGCTCTGCTCCCATCTTACAGCAAAAAAGGTTTGGACCTTGCCAAGGCATCCAAATTACAAATGGCCATTATAGGATGGAGATATTATATCACCAAAAAGGCGTTGGATTAGTATTTCAGCAGTACCTCTTTAGGGTATCGCCGTATTTTTTCCGCTCCGTTTAAAAAGGTAAGTTCAATCAAAAAGTTACATTGGACTACTTCACCACCTAATTTTTCTACAAGTTTACATACAGCTTGGGCAGTACCTCCTGTAGCCAGAACATCGTCGTGCACCAATACCCTGTCCCCTTTTTCAATGGCATCTGAATGCATTTCAAGAATTCCCGTGCCATATTCCAAATCATAAGATTCAGAGATGGTACTATAGGGGAGTTTTCCAGATTTACGGACAGTTATAAAACCAGCTCCCAACTTTTCGGCTAACATAGGAGCAAAAATAAAACCTCTGCTATCCACTCCCACCACCTTATCAATTTGCATATTGTGTGTAAAACCTAACAGCGCATCGCCTGCTTTTTGGAAAGCTTTTGGGTCTTTTAACAAAGGGGTAATGTCCTTAAAAACAACACCAGGCTTGGGGAAGTCTTCAATATCACGAATGTAGGGTGCAAAATCCATTATTTTTGTATGCTAGGGTTTTGTGGTAAAGTTAAAAAGAAATATATTTGCAGCCCTTAAATAAGGCCGCGTGGCGCAACTGAATAGCGCATCTGATTACGGCTCAGAAGGTTGCAGGTTTGAATCCTGCCGCGGTCACTGGGCAGCAATGCCAAACAAAAGGAAAACCTTACAGAATCTATAACTGTAAGGTTTTCAGCGTTTTTAGGGTGTCATTTAATTTGTTTTGATTTCATATCAATCGGTAACAAATCGGTCAACAAAATCCAATCGTCAACACTGTTGACCGAATACTACCCTAAAAGACTGACACATAGTTGATTTGACTTTCATCTTAACATTAAAACCTAAGATGACAACTATGAAAACATCACACACCTTTTCAATCCTATTCTGGATCAACAAATCAAGAGCAATTAAAAATAAAGCGGAAATCTTTGTAAGGGTAACCGCAAATGGTAAAAGAGCCAATATTGGTATTAAGAGAAAGATTGATATCGATCTTTGGGACAACCAAAACAAAAAAGTCAAAGGAAAAACAAAAGAGTCACAAGAAATCAATCGATATTTAAATCTAGTTCAAGCTAGATTATTGAGTATTTATCAAGATTTAAAATACAAGGGGGAACTGATAACTCCGCAGTTGGTCAAATCACTTTACAACGGAGAAAATATCAACTCCAAAACCCTTTTGGAATTACTGGAATACCATAACAGAAAAATCGAAAATACTCTGGCTCCAGGCACCATTCGAAATTTTGGAATCACTGAGAATTACATAAACAGATTTCTGAAAAAAAATCTAAAAACTACAGATGTTTACCTACGTCAGCTTAACTACAAGTTCATTTCAGACCTTGAAATGTTTTTGGTTAATTATTATCCAAAGGGTCATCCCAAGGCAATGGGACATAATACGGTAATGAAACATCTTCAAAGACTTAGAAAAATCATCAATCTTGCCTATCAATTGGAATGGATTGATAGAGACCCATTTTTGCGTTGGAAGCCAACATTTGAACAAAAACAAAGAGAATTCTTAAATGCAAATGAACTAAACAATGTAGAAACCTATAACTTCTTAATGGAGCGATTAGATCGAGTTAGGGATCTTTTCGTTTTCAGCTGTTATACTGGAATCAGTTACTCAGACATAATGGAGTTGACAAACAACAATCTTATTGTTGGTGCAGATGGTAATAACTGGATTGTAACCAAAAGACTAAAAACGAAAACTTCTGTCAGAGTACCTCTTTTAAAACCCGCAAAAAAGATACTTGCAAAATATAAAGAACATCCTGTTACAGTTCATTCTGGCACTCTTCTACCAAAACTCACCAATGAAAAAATAAATTTATACCTAAAAGAAATTGCTGATGCTGTGGGAATCAAAAAGAATTTAACCTTTCATATGGCACGTCATACATTCGCAACGACAGTCACCCTATCTAATGGTGTCCCAATTGAAACTGTTTCAAAAATGCTGGGCCATACGAAGTTAGCAACCACTCAGATTTATGCTCGTGTGTTAGATAAAAAGTTATCCGAGGATATGATGGCCTTACAAATAAAGCTTGAAGCCAAACAGTAGCTCCGACAAACAGTTAGAGACTATAAATTAATCATCATAAAGTTTTCGAATCTTTATGAATATAAACTATGATTCATCCTCATTTAGCTTTTGTATGAAATATGAAGGCAGTATTCCCAAACGTTTTCTGAATGCAGAATAAAATGTATTGAGATTGTTGAACCCACTTGTGTTGGCAATATAGGCAAGCTTACTATTTCTATATTCTTTATCTTCTAACAATCGGTTCAACAAGAAATTGATTCTTAGATCATTTATATAGTTACTGAAATTTGTATTTTTTTCGTGGTTAATGACCTGCGACAGGTATTTTTGATTAGTCTGTAATTGCTCTGCCACGCTATGCAGACTGCATTTGGAATTAAGAAAAAAGGTCTCTTCCTCTAACTTATTCAGTTTGGTTAGAATTATTTCCTTCACATCCTCATCAAGATAATTATTATTGGAACTTGACTTTTTAACCTGGTTTTTAGAATCCTTTCCTTCGACATGCTCAGCTCTTTTCTTCTGATTGAGCTTTTCTATGGCCAACTCCTTTGTTCTATCAAAAATCAGTTTGTTCTTCCTCTTTACTTTAAAATATGAGAGTGTGGCGAAAAAACCGGATACCAGAGTAATAGCCAATATGATAGTTAATAAGCGGTAACGTTCCTCCTGGGATTTGGATTTAATTTCCAAAATTTCCTTCTGTCTTGATATTTCCGAAATTCTTCTTCTAGCCTCAAGTATTTTAAGTCGCTGCTCGGATTCAAGTGAGAAAAGCGAATCACTTACCGACAAATATATACTTGTAAAAAACTCTGCCTCATCCGAATGTCCCATTTCCTTGTTCAATAAAGACAATTCTTTACTCACGTCTCTGATGACATCAAAAGCGTTGATTACTTCTGCTGAACGATAAGCTCTATTGTAATCCTTTCGAGCACTTATAGTATCACCTTGCTTTAAATGAAGTAAAGCCATTAAAACATAAGCTCTTGGTTTTCTAAATCGATAATTGTTTTCATCAATAATTCCAAGTGCCCTATTTAGAAAATCTTCAGCTTTATCCAACTCTGATTTTTCTATGTAAATAGCGGCAATGTTCATGTATACAGCACTTTGGACGTAATCACCAGGAGCCTCTATTAAGTTTTCAAGTTCTAAATAAAAATCATAAATCTCTAGAGCTTTTTTACTGCCTTCCAATTTATGGGTCATTCTAGCGATTTCATCAATTTTTGGAAAAATAAACCGAACTTCCTTTAACTCCAGTATATAATCAAGACCGTGTAGACAATTGTCCAACGCTTTATCATATTCTTCCAATCTTAAATAGAAATGTGAAATTGCGGAATATGCTCGCATTCTGATATAGGAATCTTCATTATCATCCCCTTCTTCCAAAAGGTTAACCGCAGTTGCATATGCTAAATCATATTCACCTCTTTCAGTATAAATATAGGATTTGAGAGTTTCGCAATCCGCTCTCACTTCACTGAAAACCTGAAATTTTTGACTTGAATCCAATTGGCAAATCAATTCCATGGCAGCATCAAACTCACCTTCTACAAAATAAATAAAAGCTTGATTTAAAGAGCTCCTAAAATAACCTTTATCATAATTTAAATCTTTCGAAAGCCCATATGCTTCATCATTAAATTTTTTGGCTAATTCAGTTGACTTGAAAATATAATATGTGTAAAGCTCCAAGCTTGCGTCAACCCGGTTCTTCCCAAAAGAATTTGCCCTTTCCTCAATCAATTCTTCTAAATTGGGAATGGAAGAATTTTCAACCAAATTCTTTATTTCATTCAAATAAGGTTGAATTCTGTTTGATGTTTTATCTTGTCCATATACCGATACTAAGCTTAAAAAAAATAGTATTACCCAAGTTCGTTTAATTAACATTATGTGCGTTTGTTTATTACTCCTAAAGTTTAAATCCTATATTTTCCGTGAATAAACTAGCTACTATCGTTCATTGAGGTTTTTTTATCATATCTCCATAACTTTTAAAACCCATAATTTAACATTTCTTTATTAATTAGATGCCCAAATTGATAAATTCAAAAAAACAATTGAGTGTTTTTTTGAATTCAAACAATCAGCCCTACCGTAAAAGTCCATTCGAACATGGGTTATTTGTCGTATCACTCCTTTAAATCATCTGAAAATTGTTGACAAATAAAAAAGCAATGTTGGGTGAAGCCAACATTGCTTTTAATCTTGAATGAATTAAAATTCAACTAACTCAAAATATTATGGTTTTAATCCAATAACACAAACAATGAGAACAGTTAAAATCTTAGTATAAACTAACTACTATAAATTTAACTTATCACTTACTTTTAGGCTTGAATATTTATAAAAAGAAAACTCAAATTCAAGAATTTTCAGCCTTGTTTCTTTAATTATTGAATACTAAGTGATTTTAAGGATAAATATGTATTGATTTTTGTTATTTACTATTATTAATTTGAAGGGTTTGCTTTAAAAATCAACAATTTACCTTTATTCTGAGTTACAAAAATCAGTTTGCCACCCACTGCATGTTTTACCGGTTCCATGGCTTTGGCATCTCCAGGAACATTAAATCCACTTTTTGCAGCATCTATTGATACAAAATCACCTTTTCCATTTCCCTTTAATAGGATTCCATTTAAAGCATCGTACCTTCCAATAAAGATTTCATTCCCAAAATCGTTCCCCACTCCAAGTATATCGGTATTACCATCTCCATCCATATCATCAAGCATTATGTCATTTAAAGGAGCAGTTTGCCCCCCCATGGGCAACGGATGGCTAGTAAACTTTCCATCACCTAAATTTTCTAAATAAATACTCCGATCAAAATTTCCTTTTAATACAGTTGCATCTTGAAACTCATCTTCATCAAATAAGGTATTCAGGGTGGCATCCGCATATTCTCTAAAATAGTCAAATTTCCCCCTAAATATGGGACTTTGCACATTTAGATCACCCCAGAAATTAACAGGATAAGGCTTATATTTTCCTTCCTCATTCTTGAAATGGGCAAAGCAAATAGGGTCTTGGCTACCATTATTATCAAAATCCTTCGCCACCATATAAACCGGTCTTTCCTTAGTTGGTTGATAAAAATTATTCATACCTAGATTCCCTGCAACAAAATCAAGATCGCCATCTCCATCTATGTCAATAGACTTAACAGACTCCCACCAACCTAAATCATTTTCAATTCCAGTTTTGTCAATTTTTAAGAAAGAGGCCCCTTCATTTTTAAAAAATGTAATAGGCATGAATTCCCCTAACACTATCAAATCTTGTTTGTTGTCACCATCAAAATCCGCCCAAATAGCATCGGTTACCATACCCATATTTCTCAACTCGGGAACGTACTTATCCGTAATATCCCTAAGTACCCCATTATCATTTTTCAACAAATAACTTCTTTCTGCTAAAGGATATTTCCCCATAGGTGTCCTGCCGCCAATAAATAAGTCAACAAAGCCATCACTATCAAAATCCGCCTTTTTCACAACAGAGCCGCTAGCATGTATTTTTGGAATCCTATCTTCATCTTGAACAAAATTACCCATACCATCATTCACAAATATTCGGTCATTATATAATTCGCTGTCCGCATCGAATTCATTACTTCCAGAGACCATGTACAGATCCAAATCCCCATCATTATCAATATCGAATAATACCATATCCGCTTCTTCATAACTCATATCCGTCGTATTGGCAAACATCGCGCGCTCTTCAAAACTACCATCGGCATTTTGAATCAGAATAATTGGGGAAAAACCTGCCGAACTACCAATAATCACATCTTCATAAGAGTCACCATTGATGTCCCCAACAGTTAGGCAAGGTCCATTTTGTGTTAATTTATGTGGGAGTGTACGCTGTTGACTACTAAAATCCACAAAGTCTTGTTCCTTATGTTGAAAATATACACCCAATTGACCGGATATTTCAGACATCAAAGTCTCTCCTGAGGGATCTATCATTAAATCTGTTTGAATTGGTGAAGATTTCCCTCCCTTTTTACTGTTTTTATAGTCAAGGGTTATCAATTGATTAGATCGGATGTTGGTCAATCTTTCGAAATTTCCATCAGGCCATTTTATTTCTAATTCATCGATAGTTTTGTTTGGACCCAATCCAAAATGAACAACAGGGTCCATGGAGGACATGTAACCCCTGGTAAGGTAATGTTGATAATACTGGGACTGTTCCCCATTATATCGAATCAAAATTTTAGTTCCAATGGCCAAAGGATTCTCATGGTTACCTTCAAGTTGAATTCGTATGAAGTTATTATCATTTGAGTAAATGGATTCTGATTGGTTTTCAAAAACAAAAGCATCATCATTGATGTTGTTCACCACATAATCCAAATCACCATCTCCATCCAAGTCGGCGAAAGCAGCTCCATTGGAAAAAGATGGGACATTCAATCCCCATGAATCTCCCTTTTCTTCGAAGGTCCAATCCCCCTTATTTCTGTAAGAATAATTGGGAATTTTAACCACTGGTATGGAATCCAAGAGCTGTTTTGTCCCCATAAAAGAAGATGCCCCCAGTCTAAAATCACTAAAATCCCTATCTGTAATATCCCTTGGGAAACCATTGGTAATCAATAAATCCCGAAAACCATCATTGTCAACATCCATAAAAAGAGGTGCCCAACTCCAATCCGTTTTGGAAATCCCGGCCATAAGACCAATTTCACTGAATTTAACTCCAACACTGGAACCTTTATGCAACATGTTCCGCATATACTGGTATTGATAGTCAAATCTTTCATTTAAAATGTATTCCAGATAATTGGTCCTACCAATGGTGGTTTTCATACGTTGATTAGTTTCACCCAACATATCCAACGTAATGATATCCAAGTTACCATCGTTGTCATAATCAGCAATGTCGGATCCCATAGAAAATTTGCTCTGATGTTTAATGTAATCCTCTATTTTATTGGTAAAAGTCCCATCACCATTATTAATGTAAAGCACATCATTTGTTAAATAGTCGTTGCTAACATGGATATCGGGCCAACCGTCATAATTCAGGTCTGAAATTGCAAGCCCCAATCCAAACCCTTCATAAACTATCCCGGCTTTAATAGTAACATCAGTAAATGTACCGTCTCCATTGTTATGATAGAGCTTATCATTGCTAAGGGCGGAACCATCATTAATTTTTGGGCGATAATTGGTAGGTAGCGTATGAACCTGTTGATTATTCAGTACATAAAGGTCTAAATATCCATCTTTATCATAATCAAAAAAGGTCGCATTCATGCTGTTGCCAGAATCATCAATGCCATATTCCGAAGCTGATTCATTAAAAATTGGAACCCCATTTTTATCAAGGCCCTGATTTACAAAGAGCATGTTTTTTCTTTGCTTACCTTCTTTGTTCATGGCCGTACAGATGTAAACATCCAGCCAACCATCCAAGTTAATATCGACAACTGCAACGCCCGTGCACCATTTGCCCTCTGCAAGAATACCAGACTCCTTGCCTACTTCCAAAAAGTTAAAATTCCCTTGGTTCAAGTACAGCTGATTGTCCACTTGGTTACCTGTAAATATCAAGTCGCTTTTTCCATTGTTGTTGAAATCCCCAACGGCCACCCCTCCTCCATTAAAAATGTACTCATTGGTAAGAATATTGAAACTATCCGTTTCTATAATTTTATTGTTAAAGTGTATACCGGTATTATCGGCATGTCTTTGCTTGTACAATACATCCAAAGTGTTTTGTTGGCATGAAGCAAAACAAATAGTAAGCAATAAAAAAGGAATATACTTTTTCATGTTCGATTATTTAACATTATGTAAAAGTCTTGAGCCTAGTAAAATTACCTGTTTCCAATAATTTCAAAAGGCCATGTTAGTTTTGACTATCACGGCCTTTTGAATGTTAGGCATTTTATTCTAAAAAAAACAACTATTTTTCTAGTACGCCGGGTCTTGGGTTAAGGTAGGTGCTCCGTCTTTTACAGACCTATCGATTGCTTCAATAGGAATTGGGAAAAACTCATTTTTATTTTCTTCGAAGGACCTTCCTTCCAAATAGGTTCTGTGCTCAGATTCACTTTGGATATATTGGTTCAACACATCTGCAGCAACACCCCAACGTTGAAGATCAAAAAAACGATGGCCTTCCATTGAGAACTCCAAACGTGTTTCAAAACGTACAGCCTGCCTGGCCAGATTTTTATCGGTCCAAGCCGTATCATATGTAGCTATATCATAATTGGCAGCATATTCCCCGTCAACAATGGTAAAATCGTTACGTTCTTCGCCTTGAGTGGCCAATGGAACGAAGCCTTCGGGATTTGCAGCCCTGGCCCTGATCTGATTCACCAAACTTCTGGCCACCTCCAAGTCACCGATTTCAACCTCTACTTCGGCAAGCCAAAGAATAATCATGTCCAATCTCATAATTCTGTAATTATTGGCCGAAAGGTTACCCCAGCCCCCTTGTCCAAAAGCTTCAGGTTCCGCAACATGTTTCATGCTAAAAAATGGTCCAGCATAGGTCAGGTCCCGAACAAAATCTGTTTGATAAATTTTAAATCCTTTGTACAAAACACCTGGTCTACCCACGGAATGATCAATTCTTGGGTCCAAAGGCCCATCATAGGTTGATAATGTAGTTGTTGGGTCAACAGTTGAAGGTACATCAGTATTATCAAAAGTATCCAACATGGGCAGTCCTCCTTCGGTCTTGAATGCATTTACAAGATTTTGGGAAACTTGATAAAAACCACAACAACCCCAAGGGTCAGTATATGGGTGAGCCAATCCGATTCCTCTGTTTGCGGCATCACCAGTAGCACTACTTATGGCATACTGAACCTCAAAAATGGATTCTGAATTGTTTCGTGTAGCCACCAAAAAGTTATCCTGGTACTTATCTACCAAAGAAAATGGACCATTGTTCAAAATATCTTCCAAAATAGGCTTTGCTTCCTGTAGTTTAGTTGTATTGGCAGTTCCATCAGAGTTCCATCCTTGATACATTTTAGCTTTGGCCAAGAAGGCTTTGGCAGCCCAACTAGTAGGTCTTCCCACATCACTCTGAGATTCGGGCAAGACAGCTGCAGCAGCTTCAAAATCAGCTTCAATGAGCGGCCAAATTTCACGGTCATTTGGCACCTTGGTACTCTCCAAATCGTTAAGTTCAAAATCCTCATCACTTATATAAGTGGGCATTCTCCACATTTTCCTAGCTTCAAAATGGAACAAGCCTCTCAAGAACCTTGCCTCCGCTATGATTTGTTGTTTCTGTGCATCTGTGGCGTCCTCAACTTTTTCTAATGTATTGATTACATTGTTGGTTGCCGCAACACCTTTATAAAGTCCCCTCCACTTATCACGGATATGGACATTGAAAGATTGAAAATCATAGGCTTCTATAAAAGACTGTTCAGGTTGGTCACCGGCATCCGTTCCCTTCAATGCATCATCGGAAGCTAAATTGAAGACCCAATTGTGAATGTCGTTATGCCAAGTTTGACCTTCCAAACCACCTCCGGGCAACATAGTGTATGCACCGAGCAATAAACCTTTGACACCATCCAATGTAGCAACGTCGCCTTCACTGAACTGGCCTTGTGGCTTTCTATCCAAATAATCATTGTTACAACTCAGTATCAAAGCAATCAAGCCGATAGTTCCGAGTAATGTCGATATTATCTTTTTCATTTCTGTAAACATTTTATTTTCATTATTTAAGTGTAACATTTAACCCCAGGCTTATGGTTTTGGCTACGGGTTGTGCCCCACCGTCATAACCTAAAGTAAGGTTTCTTCTTGAGTCATCCGCATTGCTCAATTGAACTTCGGGATTCAGACCTGAATATTTGGTAAATGTGGCCAAATTCTGCGCCTGGATATAAACTTGCGCCCTAGCCAGGCCAACCGTTGACAAAATCTTTTCGGTAAAGTTATAGGTCAACTGAATGTTCTTTAATCTAAAGAAACTACCATCCTCGATCAAATAGGAGGAAGGTCTACTACTAATCTGGTCGTTGGCATCCATAATTGGCGAAGTGGCATTTGGATTTGCCGCTACCCAAGTGCTTGGATCTGCTGTGGGGTCGGTCGGTTGCCAAGCATTGTACAATGCCCTTGTACTCCTGTTACCCTGAAACGTGTTAAAGTCCGCAAAGTAACGAACATAGTTGAACACATCATTTCCCTGTGAACCATTACCAAAGATATTTAAATCCAAGTTTTTGTAGCTCAAATTAATATTGATTCCATACGTAAAATCCGGATGGGGACTACCTATAACTGTACGGTCATCATCATTGATTACTCCATCATCATTTACATCGGCCACCCTGAACTTACCAGGTGCGTTATAGTCGCCATAGGGTGCCCACGCATCGGCTTCAGCCTGTGATTGGAAAATACCCAAATTTTTGAATCCATAAAAAGAAGACAAGGGTGTACCTGGCTCCGTGATTGAAAGTGCCGGGATTCTTCTACTTTGTCCAAAAATTCTAGTGCTTTCACCTTCCAATGCATCAACATTGTTCTTATATGCCGAAAGGTTACCGCCAATCTCATAAGAAAAATCTCCTTTTTGATCACCGTAACTGATTCCGATATCAAAACCTTTATTGGTCATTTGCCCAACATTAAAGGCAGGCTCATCGGCCTGACCAGCAGTGTAGGTTACAGGTACGTTAATTAACATGTCTGTGGTCACCCTTTTCCAAACATCAACGTTGAGGGATACCTTGTTATCGAGCATCACCACATCCAAACCTATGTTATTAGAGGTTGTCGCCTCCCATTTGGCATTCGGATTACCAAAGGCCCGAGGAGCAAATCCAATCTGCGGAGTACCCGTGGAACCATCAATTGGATAACCAGCTGTCAGGATATCTGAACGGTAGGTAGTATACGCATTGTAATCACCGATTTGTTGGTTACCTGTTTTACCCCATCCATACCTAAGCTTTAAGTTATCGATCCATGTTACGTTCTCCATGAATTTTTCATCAGACATTCTCCAACCCAAACTAAAGGCAGGGAAGAATGCACTTCTGGATGCTTGTTGAAACCTCGACGAAGAATCGTTTCTCAAAATGACCTGAGCCAAATATTTTCCATCATAATCATAGTTCAACTGACCAAATTGTGACCATAGTGTATAATCCTGCCAAACAAATCCTCGGTTGGTTGCCGTAGTGGCATCACCCAGATCCAAATAACTTAAAATATTTGTGGTTTCAAATGCAAACCTCTGTCTACTGGCTTCCAAGCGTTCCTCAAATTGCTGTATGGATTCCACACCAACATAAGCTTTAAAGTTGTGTATTTCATTGAAGGTCTTGGCATAGGTCAATGTATTCGTCCATGTCCACTGGTACTCATATTGTTCCCTGGCAGTAGAACTGTTGATAAAGTTACCCTCAACATACTCCGGTTGCGGGCGTCCCAAATCTCTTTGTCTTTGCACTCGGGCATCCACGCCAAAACTGGTACGTAATTCAAGTCCGGGAATCAGCTCGTAATTGGCATAGGCGTTACCCAAAAGTCGAAGGCTATATCTTCTATCGTCCCTATCTCTATATAATACTGCATATGGATTGAAGTTATTACCCAGGTTAGCTCCCCTACTTCCTGCAAAATTACCTGCAATATCATAAATTGGAAGTAGTGGGTGATGCTTATACGATCCTGCAACTGGACTCTGTTCATCATCATTGGAAACGAAACCTTTCAGATTATCGAACGATGCAGTGAAATTCTCACCTATTGTCAACTTTTTGTCCAATGCTCTAAACTCTGTATTGGCCCTAAGGGAAACCCTATCGTAGCTGAAAAACTTAACAATACTCTCTTGTGAAAAGTAGCCAAGACTAAAAGCATATCTAGCCATTTCAGTTGCGCCTGACGCTGAAATATTATGGCTTTGAATTGGTGCAGACCTTGAAACTTCCTGCCACCAGTTGGTATCAGCTGCACGCGTTATTGCATATATGTTACCAGGTTCCAAAGAATAGAGACTGGGGTCGGTTCCAGGGTCGCCCTCCATGGCACCACTAGGGAAAACATAATCCGGGATAGTAACCTCGCCATTTGGTCCAAAGGTATACTGTCCATGGCTTGGGGTTTTACCAGCATATATGTCAGCAAGGTATAGATACTGTCCCAATTCCCGTGCATTCAATGCCTCTACATCATTAGCTGGGGATTGAATACCATAATACATATTGTAATCAATTTTGGGTTTCCCCATTTTACCTTTTTTAGTGGTTATAATGATAACACCATTTGCCGCCCTTGATCCATAAATCGAGGCTGATGACGCATCTTTCAATACCTGCAACGATTCAATATCATTTGGGTTAAGATTGGATTGTCTTTGAGAAGGAACCCCGTCAATAATGTAGAGTGGGTCATTGTTTCCCAAAGTTCCAAACCCGCGAATCCGTACGGTGGCCTCACCGCCGGGACGGGCATCGTTTATGATTGTAACCCCGGCAGCTCTACCTTGCAATTGCTGTGAAAAAGTAGTGGCTGGAACAGATTTCAACTCATCGGTATCAACAACGGTTACTGCACCTGTCAAATCTTTTTTGGCCTGTGAACCATAACCCGTAACCACGATTTCATCCAATTTATTTGCATCTTGCTCCATGGTTACATTGATGGTACTTTGTCCATTGACAGGGACTTCTATGCTCCTGTATCCGATATAACTGATGATCAAAGTGGCATCATTTGCAGCTTCAATACTAAAGTTACCGTCGAAATCAGTCTGGGTTCCATTGGTTGTCCCCTTGACCAAAACATTGGCACCCGGCAAGGGTCCTGTTTCATCGGAAACCGTACCTGTTACGGTCTGGGCCTGTGCAAAACCCGCGCAAAGTACAGCAACCAAAAAAATAATTCTCTTGAAAAATGGTTTTTTCATAAGTTCAATTTTAGGTTTGTGTTAGTTAATCAATTGAGATTTTATTTTCATCTTCTGTAAGAAAAAAAATGGTTTTGTTGGTTAAACTTAATTTTAAAGACCTCACTTATTGATAAATATGTGATTATAAGCCTTCAAATTCATGAATTTTATAAAAACATAGCTCTATTTTTATTCTTTTAATGAGTAGACTCTTAAAACATTAAAAAAGCGCGCCCTCTCTTTAGCAAACAATAATTATTTTGATTTAGGTCAAGAGATTGCCATCCTCGTCCCACTCGGCAATAATACCGCGCTTACTCTGATCCACACATTTGGCCAACCATTCCTCGTCATAAGATACGCCGTGCTGTTCCAGTACGTCATCCGGCACACCGTCCCAAACATTGGGCTGGTTACCTTTATATCCTATTTCCTCTATCCCAATTTTACTGGTATAAAAACCGGTCATGGTCAGGTTACGGACCAATGAGAAGAAATTCACCTCGAACGGCCGTTCATTACCGGGCGTTTCGGGGTCGTAAAAGGCAATCCCGTCCAAAATGGCTTTTTGTTGCTCTTCGGTGGCTGTTTTAAACTCCACACCAAACTCCGTATTGCTTTTGTGGTCCAACCACATGATCCCACCGCGGATGTCGGGCTGGAAGGCCTCATTGTCCTTGCACATAAATTCTATGAAACCGACCACATCGGCATCGGAAGCGGCCTTAAATTCTTCGGAGGGCGGCAAAATAAGGTCGCAAAGTACGGTAAGGGTCTCCATCTCATGCGGATTCAAAAATTGCTCGTCCTGCAGTTCATTGATCAGTTCGGTTTCCAACGGCACCCTGCCCGGATAGGTGATCTTTGGTGCTTCCACCAATTCTTCTGCTCCTGTTGAAGGCC